>CAWDGY010000001.1:0-479472 GCA_963801865.1 uncultured Gammaproteobacteria bacterium
AATAAATTCAGGTAGTTATCTCTGAGAGCAATTACCTGAGATTGACTGTAAGTGCTCTGTAAGTGCTGCGCCGTGCTCGCAAGCCTACTCGCGGCGACGTTCCTGCTCGGAGTTACGGCGGGGCAATTCGAGCTTGCGCGAAAGCTGATCGCAATTGTCGAGGGACTGTTCGGACCGTCGTCGTCGTCTCCGCATTAGTCCACGGCTCTCAGGAGGAAGCGATCATGTAGGAAGAGAGAAAGGATGTAGCGGCAAGGCTTGCGGACGCAGTTCTTGATTAATCGCGAGCTGGTGATTAGTCCAAAATGGCGTCTGCCAAAGTGGGTTCTCCGAGGTAGGCGTGCCAGGTATCCACCGGTAGTTGACTGCATATCACGGTGGAACGGGCGTTGAGGCGATCATCGAGGATTTCGAGAAGATCGGCTCGATCCTGCGTAGAGAGGGCGATCAGTCCCCAGTCGTCGAGTACCAAGACGGGGGTCTTGGCGAGACGCTTGAGGAGTTTCAAGTAGCTGCCATCGCCATGCGAGGTCCGCAACTCCTGGAACAACCGTGGCACCCGCCAGTATTTCGCCGACCGGCCTTGCCGGCACGCTTGATGGGCGAGCGCACACGCAATCCAGGTCTTTCCTGACCCGGTCGGACCATCCACATAATGCCCGGTATCACGCGGACAGCGTGATCGTTCATTATAAATTTCATCCGCTATGCGGCAAACACGTTCAGATTGTGGGAACGTGCGAAAAGCCTGGGGGAGATACTTTCATCGTGCGCGACGCCGAGGGGCGTCGCAGTTACTTGCCCGGCTGGATGCTGCAGCCACATACCGCCCTGATAAAAGCCCGCGCCACCGCAGTGGTGTCGCTGGCTGCGTTACGAGACTTGCGGCGTGTTGTTGCAGGTATTTTATCGTCCTTCTCGAAGGGTCATCTCGACCCAGGAGAAGCACGTGCCCAAGCCCCGATTGTCAATGCGCCAGTTAGACCTGGCTGTTTACCCGGTAAGCGAGCGACTCGCGCCGCAATTCCCCGCAGACACGCTAAGCCAAATACATCAGCTCCTACAAAAACTACTGCTCGAAGTGATCGAGGCCGGAAGAGTCGCAAAGGAAGACGCCGATGAATAAAATTACTGCGGAGCATCTTGCCCGGATCGCGTGCGTTTACATCCGCCAGTCGACGCCAGGGCAACTCAGGCTCAACCATGAGAGCCGACGCCTGCAATACGCGCTGCGTGACCGCGCGATCGCACTCGGATGGACCGACGTCGTTGTAATCGACGATGATTTGGGCCGGTCGGGTGGCGGGACCACCCGTCCGGGCTTTGAACGGCTACTCGCAAACGTGTGTCGCGGCGAGGTCGGCGCGGTACTTTCGGTGGAAGCCTCTCGTCTGGCGCGCAACGGCCGAGATTGGCACACATTGCTCGAGTTCTGCGGGTTGATGAGCACGTTGCTGATCGATACGGACGGGATTTATGATCCACGGCAGTGCAACGACCGACTCTTGCTCGGTATGAAAGGGTCCATGAGCGAGATGGAGCTATCCATGTTGCGTCAACGTAGTCAGGAGGCGCTAAAACTCAAAGCACAACGTGGTGAGCTGTTCACGTCCGTGGCGATCGGCTACGTGCGCGATGTTGGCGGCAATCGCGTAGAGAAGGATCCGGATCGACGTGTTCGCGAAGTTATTGATTTGATCTTTCGCAGATTCGGCCAGGTTCACAGTGTGCGCCAGGTACACTTGTGGCTGCTGCAAGAAAAAATCGAGTTTCCCCGTACGGTGGTTGAGGACGGCGAGAGAACCGTCCAATGGGGTGCCCCGCGCTACACCTCCGTGCTTAAGATTCTGTCGAACCCGATCTACGCTGGCGCTTACGCGTACGGTCGCACCGGAAGCGGAACGAACATCGAGGCCGGCCGCAAAGTTATCCGCCGTGGCCTTCGCAAGCCGCGGCAAAGCTGGGATATTCTGCTCAAAGATCAACATGAGAGTTATATTTCCTGGCAAACGTTTGAGCATCATCAACGCGTGATAGCAAATAACACGAACAGTCGAGGCGAGATCGTGCGCGGTGCCGTCCGCAAGGGGGAGGCTTTGCTCGGCGGACTGCTGCGTTGTGGGCATTGTGGTTGCAAGATCCTGGTTAGCTATCCGGGCAACTCCGCCTACGCCAAATATCATTGTCGCGCCCGATTTCATTTGGAGGGGCCGCAGGCCAACTGCATTTCCTTCGGGGCGCGGCGAGTAGATGAGGCCGTTGCCGCTGCAGTTGTCAAAGCCGTGGAACCCGAGGGGCTGCGAGCAGCGGTTGCCGCCGTGGACGCCCACACTATCACACGGAGCGAACAGCACCGCCACACGGAGCTCGCCATCGAAGCGGCGCGTTTTGAGGTACAGCGAGCCAAGCGTCAATATGATCGCGTGGACCCGGATAATCGGTTAGTGGCGTCAGAACTTGAACGACGATGGAACGATCGACTCAACGAACTGAAGCAGTTGGAAGAGAAGTTACAGACCGAGCAAGCGGCCGCACTTGAAGTGCTGACCGACAGCGAACGTCAAGCTCTGCTGGATCTCGGTGCGGATATACAGCGCGCGTGGCATCATCCAGCGGCCACGAACGGTACGCGCAAGCACATTATTCGCGCCGTGCTCTGCGAAGTTGTCGTGAAAAAGAATAACTTTGTGCTGGATTTGACGCTGCATTGGCAAGGTGGCGATCACACTCAAATGAAGGTTCCATGCAATCGTACCGGGGAACATCGCTGGGTCACTTCGGCCGATGTCCGATCGCTGATTGAAGTTCTTGCGAGGCAAACGTCTGATCGCGGCATTGCGGCGATCCTCAATCGAAGTGGTAAACGCACCGCTCACGGTCACACCTGGACCGGTGGTCGCATTCGCGCCTTCCGCAATGACCATAAAATTGCCGTGTACTGCGAGGGCGAACGCGCGGACCGCGGCGAGGTAACATTGGAGGAAGCGGCGCAACTATTAGGTATTGACAAAATGCGTGTGCGACGGCTAATTACGGAAGGCGTGATTACAGCAAGTCATCTTTGTCACGCGGCACCGTGGATTATTCGACGGGACGCTCTCAATACGCCGCGAGTAAAACAGGCTCTTCGTGCAGGAATACGACGAAGTCCGGTAACTATAAACCCAAACCAACAAAGTCTCGATATTTCAACCACGTAGAGAGGTGCCGTATCATGTCGCGAGCTCGGTCGGCCCCGTCATCAAGAGATTCTGTCCGCGCTCGATCCACGCGCCATCGGCGAGGGCCGCGATCTGCGAGCGCTCCAGGCCGCGGCCGGCTTTGTAATTGACGTCCTCGACGCAGGCCTGCGCCACTTTGAGCCGCGCCTCGCGCAACAACCCTCGATAGCGACCGTTTTCGCGAGATAGCCGTTCTCGATCCACCAACAGTGCCAGGCGCTCTTCGAAGGCCAGGGCATGCGTGTTGGGCATCTCGCGCTGTTCCTCCAAGGCCTGTGCCATGCCGTGTAATTTCAAGTGCCGTAAGGTTTCCAAGGTGTTTTGCGTCAACATGATGATCTCCAAGGGATTAGTGGTAATACTTCGGGCCACGCACATTCGCGTGTTCCGGCAGGTCCAGTTGCTCAGGCGTGACCGGCGGGCGCTGGTCCCGCCCGGTCTTCAAGATCGACAGCACGCTCTTGCGAGTGGGACTTTGTAATTTCACCGCCAAAGCGCTCGCCGCCTCGAGTCGTCCTTGGCCATACTGTCGGGCTAGAGCCAAGAGCCCCAAGCACGCGCGATAACCTTGCTCGGGATGCGGTTTGCTCTTCAGGAGATGTTCGACCACCGCGCAGGTGTTCGCCCCGATCGATGCGCCCCAGTTAATGAGCCGGGCGGGTGACCATTCTGCGTGTGTGCGATGCGATCTCGGCATGTGTTCGCCGAACGTGGTGTGCACGCCGTGCTGATAGGAGCGCACGTGGCTGGCCACACGCACACTGCGGTGGAAGACCTCCACCGTCGCCGCACCGAAGCGCGCCCAGAGTTCTTGGCCGACGAGGGCGTGCGGGACACTGTAGTAGTGGTGGTCGATCTGCACGTGATAATCGAAGGCGGCGCGCACGCGTTTCCACTCGGCATACACGTACGGCGTCGCCGGTAGTGGACGCATCGCTGGCCGATCCAATGCCTCGAACACGGAGCGGCGCGAACCCGGGATCTTTTGGAAGGGTCGCTCGTTCAGTTCGGCGAGCAGCGGCTTGATCGCCGCATTCAGTTCCTCCAAACTGAAGAAGCGTTGGTGCCGCAATCGCGCCAACACCCAACGGCATACCAGTAATACGGTGAGCTCTGCCCGTGGTTTGTCCCGTGGGCGGAACGGCCTCGCAGGTATGACAGCGATACTAAAGTGCGCAGCCATTTCCTCGTACGAGCGCTGCAGCTCAGGCTCGTAGCGGTCAGCCTTCGTCACGCCGACGCGCGGATTGTCGGGCACCAAAATCGTCGGCGCAAACCCGTAAAATTGCAGCATTCGCACATGACTGCCGAGCCAGTCCGGAAGCGACGCGGTGCGCGTCGCTTCCGCATATGCGTACCCGCTCGCTCCCAATGCGCCCACGAAGATGGCGGCGCGGAACATCTCCTCGCACGTCGCGCCGTAGATCGGCACCGTGCGCCCGGCGTAATCGACAAACAGCTTCTCACCCGCGTAGTGACGTTGGCGCATCGAGCGTTGCAGTCGCTTTGCCCACTGGCGATAGCGTTCGCAGAACGCGCTATAGCGCAACGCCAACGACCCGTGGGTCGCCCGATACTCCTCCCACACGAGTCGCAGCGTCACGTGCTTGTGACGTTTCATTTTGCGTGTGGATCCACGCACAGTCCGGCAGCACCACGTTCCGTGGCAGCCGCGCAGTGCGCGCCTGCCAGACTCGCCGTTCCAACTCCGCGTCCTCGAGATTCTGCGCCTCCTCGGCACTGATCCCGGCCAAGCGCACCGCCTGTCGGTACTTCGAGACCGCGCCTTGCGAGAGGTGCAGCGCGCGGGCGATCTCGCGGGTCGTCAGTTCACTTAACTGGAACTGGATGATCTGTTTGAGCGTGGCGACGGGGATTCTGGGGTTCGACATCGGTGGCGGGTTCCTGCGTGGCTGATGAGCGCCGCGATTCTTCCGGTCCACGCTGCCGATTCACATCAAATCTTGTAACGCCGTTGCCGCTAAAACGCCGTTTCCATCCGCCGCATCAAGAACTTGGCGGCGTCTCATCTCTTGTAACGCTAATTCGGGTGTTTTTTCCAGCACATCAATGGGTTGTGCCATTATCATCTCTTGTAACGGTTGCCCCGTTAACACGCTTTTCTGCGCATATTTGGCCCGCGCCACACGCCACGCCTGCACTCGACCGACGTGCTGCGCGCCACGGAAATAGTCCTGGTTCTCAGGCTTGCGTAACCAACGCCCCTGACTGGCCTTCTTGCTCGCGGACCGGCACCTTGATTCGGTACAAAATTGTTGCGACCGGGCGCGCGGATCGCGCGTGAACAGCTGTTGGCAGCACCGGCATCGTCGACGTCTCTTCTTCTTCACGGGTCCAGGATCCTCCTGGCTCCCATCATGCCGAGGACCTCGCCGTGAAAATCATGTATGTCTTCGACGGGTTGATTCCGTCGGCGTTACCGTGATGACGATGCCGGAACCGCCATCGTGAACGCTATTCCAGCACACCCCCAAAACTGTTCACCATGAGGCTGGAATCCTGTTCACGTCGCGCCGGAATCAGCCGTTCACGATGCACTGGAAACCCTGACCACGATGAGATGGAATATGCACCAAGCCAATGCAACCCCCTATGATCCGGCCTACGGGGACTATTTCGCGGATCGCGAACTTGGTCGTCGCCGGGCCAGATCGGGTGCGAAGGTTTGACATCTTCCAGCAAGATCGCAGGTCGAGCCACCGGGTCCCCATTCGGGGCCTTTGTAAGGCTTGAGCCGCATGCGGGGAAACTCGCACGTGTGGTTCTTAGGGGAGGATGGATCAGCAATGGTCCATCCTTACCCGACCGCGGAAGTCAACGAATCTATCCGGAGGTTTCCGGAAGTTAGTTTAAGCGATTTGGCTGGGTTCTCTGGACATCCCCAGACGATAGTGGCGCTAGGGGTGGGGAGCTCGGTAGGAGGCGGCCACCCATGAGACCTCATTACTTCGGCCTGACCATTTCATTCTGCCTTTCTAAGCGTCGGCTATCAGGAATCAACAAACACCGTTCGGGGTCATGACCCGCCCGATTTTGCCATCCAGCGATGCCGCGCAGCGGAGTAGTCCGCCCAGTGTTAAGCACGCCGGAACTGCGGAAGGTCGTCTCGCCGTAGCAGGTAGCAAGGTTCGATTAGCCCGGTCGGTGGATAGAACTCGTGACGCGTATAGCGGAATCCGAGCCCCTCCAGAAGTCGGCGGGACCCCACGTTGTTTGGATGATGCCCGGCGTAAAGGCCGGAGACCTCGAGAGTCGTGAACGCACGCGCGATCGCGGATTCCGCGGCCTCACGGGCATAGCCGTGGCCCCAGAATGTCTTTCGAAGTTGGAACCCAAGCTCGCAGACCCCATCGTTCGGTTTGTAAGGCTGAAGTCCGCAGCAGCCCACGTGCTCTCCCGTTTGCAGTAGAAAGACGGGCCAATACTGGATTCCGTGCCGTACCTGATTGACGATTTCCCGCGAGAGGCGCTCGCGTACCTGCTCTGGGGTGAACGGGCCGCCCGTCAACCTCGTCACTTCAGGATCACCCCATAGACCGAGCGCCAACGAGAGATCTTCGGCAGTCCAGATCCCGAATCCGAGTCGCGCGGATCGCAAGAAGTAATCCCGCATGACCTGAGTCGTGTTACCAGGTGCCATTTGATTTTCAGCGGAGGGCGCCATCGATAATAACTCCGAGACAGATGCTTCGATCACTCCGGCGCTGTAAAGCCACGACACACAGCGGCGATCTTGTTTCCATCTGGATCCCGCACGTAGGCTGCGTAGAAATCTGCACTGTAATTTAGTCGCAGACCGGGAGCACCGTCGCACGTACCGCCATTTGCAAGAGCAGCGGCATGGAAGTCCTCGACAGCTTTCCACGAGCGAGCGCTGAACGCGACCATGCTTCCGTTGCCCACCGAAGCGGGCTGCTGATTAAATGGCTTGCCAATCCAGAATCCGAGCTCGCGAGCGCCACCATTTTCGTATATGCCCCAACCAGCCGAAATTCGATCCCACTCCGGGTCGCCGGTGACGCATCTCGGCATGCCGAGCGGCGCCAACGTCGCGTCATAAAAACGAGTCGCTCGCTCAAGGTCATTTGTACCGAAATAGACATACGAAAGCATCGCTCTTCCTCCATTACAGACTTACGCCGGCGTTTCAGATTTCCTCCTGTAAGCAGGCGGCCCGCTACTTTCCTTGTCATCATCGGCAGTGGCGTGGTTCAGCGGGGGCGCCGCGAGACTATGTCAGCATTGTAGTCGATGACGCCGAAACTCTCGGCGGGCTTTAAACCGGTGGTCGCGCCATTGCCTCGACGTGCGGCCGCAGCGCCACGACGGTACGCCGCCGCACAGACAACGCCCTGCAGCATTTGGCACGCTCCGGCGCTGTATGCAAGAATTTCTGCAACAGCTTGACCCCAGCTTCTATCGACGGGCTTTGTATATCAGCGGTCGATCGAGGAGACGCGCATGAATCTGGTAGAAGTCTTCAAATACGAACACGTCGACGAGCACAACAACGCTACTGTGAGAGCACCACGAATGGCGACCCTCGCCGCCATCCAGCGGGTGAAGGGCGTCGCAATCGAATCCACAATAAAAATGGTCGACAAATCGGAACTCGACGGGAACGGCTTTTACCCCAAAAAGCAGAAGTAAGCCGGCGAGCCCGCGCCCGCAGCAGCACTGGCGCATAAGGATTTGAGATCGCGGCATTCGGCCATAACTGCGGACCTCTATCGTTATCCGGGCTTATAGGAGAAGTTGCAGCGTTGAAAACGTCGGCAGCGATATTTAGTGGCCAAGCGCGGTGCAAAAGATCCGCGCAGAGAAAGTGTCATTCGCCGTAGGGCTTATCGGTTGCCCGGAGGTGCAGGAGTGGCTGACTCAACGCGTCGAAGTGGTCGCTGCACACCTGCGCGTTCAGTGTCGTCGGCGGTGGATTGAGTGCCCAGCTTTTCTTTTTATTTCCCGTGACGTAAGCGATGTGCGTTGCTCACGTCCTAGCGAGGTGCGAATTAGATGTCATTTTCGCGCCGGTGCCAAGGTTTCGTTTCGGCGGCGTTTCCCTCATTGTTTCTTCACTGCGACATTTCTGGCCGATCTCTCAAACATCCCCGGACGGTGGTGGAGATGGGAGTGGGGAGTCTGCTGCGGATGAATCCAAAGTCCGGGAATGTCCGAATCTCCGCGCCAGCACGGCCCTGGATACGCGAGCCCACGACGATGTTGCGCTCGCTGTCGACCAGCGGCGGGAAATTCCGCAGCGGCCAGCGATCTCCGCCGGTCCCTTCGCCTTCGAGTGGCGGCCACAGGCTCCAGCCGGCCATGAGCGGAAATTCGCAGTGCGGAAATGCCGGTGTGGAATGAGTTGCTGTAGACTCTTTCCCTGGCGAAAGGACCTGATTCGTGCATCCACCAGTGTCGGATTACCTTTACATTCCTCTGCCGAGTCCGTTGAGCCGGAGACGTCTTGGTTTTACGTCGCAAGAGCGCGTCCGGCTCGGCGGTTTCTATGGAATCGTGGCTTTACTCCATGTCATCGGATGGGGGTTGTACCTGCATTTCTCGGCCCATTATCCAGCGCTGATTGGTCTCGGCTTCGTTGCCTACCTGTTCGGTTTGCGCCATGCCTTCGACGCGGATCACATCGCAGCGATCGACGACACGGTGCGATTCATGCTTCAGAAGGGAGAGCGACCGCTCGGCGTAGGGTTCTTTTTCTCGCTGGGTCATTCCACGATTGTCATGGGCCTGGCGATCGCCATTGCCTTTGCAGCCAGCGCCGTCATGGTGGATCTGCCGCAGTTACGGAACGTGGGTGGAATCATCGGTGTTTGCGTTTCTGGTGTCTTTCTGTGGGTCATCGGGATACTCAACCTGCTCGTATTGCTCGACCTTCTCAAGGTCTGGCAACAGGCCAGGAGCGGCACGCACGGTCATCAACATCTCGAAGCATTGTTAGCGCAACGCGGCCTGCTCAACCGGCTATTCCGCGGCCGTTTGCAGAAGCTGATGGATCACAGCTGGCAGATGTATCCGCTGGGTCTCTTATTCGGATTAGGATTTGACACCGCCTCGGAAGTCGCTCTGCTGGCCATGACCGCCGGCGCGTCAGCGGGCAACCTACCGATCCCCGCGGTGCTCTCGGTGCCCATCCTATTTGCGGCGGGAATGACGCTAATGGACACAACCGACGGCGTGCTGATGTCGAAGGCCTACGACTGGGCGTTCCTCAATCCCGTCCGAAAGATTTTCTACAACGTCACGACCACCGGGCTTTCGGCCGGCGTGGCGCTTCTGATCGGCTCCATTGAACTATTGCAGGTGCTCATCGGTGCGCTCGGCCTCCACGGCGGCGTCTTTGACGGCATTGCGCGGCTTGATTTTGGGATGCTCGGATACGTGATTGTCGGCGTGTTCCTACTCGCCTGTGGGTCCTCGGTCGCCGTCTGGAAGTTCGGCCGCCTCGAGGAGAGATACGGCGGCGGGGCGAGTGCGCACTGCCACACCCATACTCACGATGGGGGCATCGAGCATTCTCACGAGCATCTGCATTGACCTTGGAATTCACCAGCTATCCGTGAAGTGCCATTCCCAAAAGCAGCCGATCGCGGCTGGCTGGAAGGGGTCGTGAGTACTCATTCGATTATGCCGCGAGTGCTAACTGGTCATGACCGGACCACCGGACATGTGAACCGGCGTCGAATAATGACCATCTCTTAGGCCGAACTCCTGTTCATCGTGATCAGTACGCGCAAACCCTTATAGCTGAGAGATTCGTTTAGTTCGATAATGGCACGACGAGCGAGAGTCCGGAATTGTCAATATCAGGAGTGTGCTATGAAGCCAATTCGACTATTGTTCACCTCATGCGCCATGCTTCTCACGGCGGTTCCTATCGCTAACGCGCAGCAGATCATGGGCGGTTGCGAGATGCCGATGACGACGGGCATGATGCACCACGGCCGCACTATGATGCCGGTAATCGGTACGGGCGACCATATCGAGGGGCGCCTTGCGTTCCTCAAGGCCGAGCTAAAGATTACGGATGCGCAGCTCCCGCAGTGGAATGCCTTCGCCGCTGCGGCACGTGCGAGCGCGACGCAAATGAGTGACATGATGAAAGGTTCTGCAATGATGATGCCCGGTGGCAGTCAGTCGACCCTGCCGCAGCGGCTCGACCTGATCGAGAAGCATATGTCAGCGCATCTCGACATGTTGCGGAAACTAAAGTCGGCGCTGCTGCCTCTATACACCTCGCTCAGCGATGAGCAGAAGCGATCAGCTGACGCCCTGTTTCAAGGTCCCATGGGTATGTAGGCGAGACTCTGCCATCCGAGCGCTAACCGCGCCGGGGTTTGACGGCTTTACGGCTGCCTATGAACTGGAGCTGCGTTGTTGTGAACTAACTGTCGCGCGATAAGCGCGGGCGACTCGAAACTGAATTCGTGTCCCGGGAGGTAGAATTATCGGTTAACGCTGCGCAGATCGAGTACTAGAACGGCACGGTTAGTGAAACCTGGACGCAATTTCAGGAACAGTTCGATCGCCAGATCGCGACCTTGGGTCTTAAGGCGCTGAATTCGCTCGCACCAGTGAACGGCGAGCGTATCCTGGATATTGGCTGCGGTGAGACGTCGCTCGATCTCGCTACCCGCGTGGGACCCGAAGGTCGCGTTGTGGGCGTTGATATCTCGACGCCCATGCTGGAAGTCGCGCGACGAAGGCCACTGCCCGAGTCGGCTGCACGGCCGGAGTTTCATCTACTCGACGCTCAGAACGGCGATCTTGGACGGGCTGTCTTCGATGCGACTTTCTCCCGCTTCGGCGTGATGTTCTTCAGCGACCCCATCGCCGCATTTACGAACATCCATGCTTCTTTAAACGCGCACGGACGACTGGGTTTCGTTTGCTGGCGTCCGCTTGAGGAGAATCCTTGGATGAAGGGGCCACTAGACTGAAGTTACCCCGCGATTTTAATGACTGAGTAGTCAGCAGATCCCTATTTTTTCTGTGTTTGAGGTGAGTTGGGGCGACTTAGATGGGTACATATTGTAGTCACTAAATAGTTGACTATATGACGCTATTGTGCTACGTTTCTTCGCATGTCAGAACGTGGAGGCGCCGTACATGTCGTCACCACACGGCGCACCTACAAAGGCCGTGTGTACGAGACGCATCTGCTTCGGCGCAGCTACCGCGACGGCGATCGCGTCAAGAACGAAACCCTCGGCAATCTTTCGCACTTACCCGCGCCGGTAATCGATCTGGTGCGCCGGGCGTTGCGCGGCGAGACCTTCGTGCCGGTGGCCGAGCGGCTCGAGGTCTTAGGTTCGCGCCCCCATGGACACGTGCAAGCGGTACGCATAGCTATGCAGCGGCTCGGGATCGAGTCGCTTATCGGCTCGCGGCCGAGCCCGGAACGCGATCGCATCTTGGCGCTCATCGCTGCGCGCGTACTCGCCCCGCATACGAAGCTCGCCACGACCCGCTGGTGGCAAACGAGCACGCTCGCCGAGGAGTTCGGCGTGAGCTCGGCCGATGAAGATGATCTGTATGCGGCGATGGACTGGCTGCTCGAACGACAACCGGTGATCGAACGCAAGCTCGCGTCCCGGCACTTGGGCGAAGGGAGCCTCGCGCTCTACGATTTGTCGTCCAGCTACTTCGAAGGCACGCACTGTCCGTTAGGCAAAATCGGCTATAGCCGTGACGGCAAGAAGAACAAGCTCCAGGTCAACTATGGACTGATGACCACGCGGCAAGGCTGCCCGATCTCGGTGTCGGTGTACGAGGGCAACACGGCGGACACTAACACCCTGATGCCACAGGTGATAAAGCTCAAAGAGTCCTTCGGTCTCGAGCGTGTCGTTCTCGTCGGGGATCGCGGCATGATCTCGCACAAGGCGATCGGTGAGCTCAAGGACATCGACGGGCTGGCGTGGATCACCGCCTTGAAGAGCGGCCAAATCCGCGGCCTCGTCGAGGCCGGCGCGCTGCAGCTGGGGCTCTTCGATGAACGGAATCTCTTCGAGTTCTCGGATCCGAAGTATCCCGATGAGCGGCTCATCGCATGCCGCAATCCGCAGCTCGCGAAGCTTCGAGCACATAAACGCCAAGCGCTCTTGGAGGCGACCAGGCTTGAACTGGATAAAATCCGCGACCGTGTCGCACGCGGCGCACTCGAGGGAGCAGCGGCGATCGGCGTGAAGCTCGGGCGAGTGCTCGACAAATACAAAGTCGGCAAGCACTTCGAGTTGAGCATCACGGACACCGCCGTGAAGTATCAGATCCTCGAACCGCAAGTCGCCGCCGAGGCAGCGCTCGACGGCATCTACGTCATCCGCACCGGATTACCCAAAAAACAGATGTCGGCGCCCGACGCCGTGCGCAGCTACAAGGCGCTCACCCAGGTCGAACGGGCGTTCCGTTCCTTGAAAACCGTGGACCTCAAGATCCGTCCGATCCATCACCGACTCGAGAACCGCGTCCGTGCGCACATCTTCCTTTGCATGCTCGCTTACTACGTCGAGTGGCATCTGATCGAAGCCTGGCGTCCGCTGCTGTTCGCCGATGAGGATCAGACGGCCAAGGCAACGCGCGATCCGGTCGCACCGGCCAAGCGCTCAGCGGCCGCGCTGGAGAAAGTCCACACGCATATCACCGAAGAGGGCGCGCGAACACACAGTCTGCGCACCCTCATCGCCGAACTCGCCACGCTCGTGCGCAATACCTGCCGCACGCCCGGCGACCTCGAACATCCGGCAACCTTCGACTTGCTCACCACGCCGACCGACTTGCAGCGCCGCGCCTTCGGGTTGATTGATCAAATCACCGTGTAGTCAGAACCGAAACACCCGAAATCCATACATGTATCTGTTACACATGAATTTTATCTTGCGACGCGGGCAGGAACTTCAGATTAGCCGTTGGTCGGCTCTCCGATGTCGTGTATGAGTTCAGATTCGCTAACTTACGATGTGCGATTTCGGACCCAGCTTATCGGCCGCTTTGGGTGTGCGCCCACCGTGCGAGTGCGAAGACAACGCCGGCGAAATACAGCGCGCCAAAGATGAGCTTGTTGTACTTGGCCAGCCACTCCGGAAGATAGATATCGAAGTTTTCCCGCCGATCTTCGGTGTATCGAGCTGCCACTGAAGTGAGGGACAACGCCACTTGTTTAGGACCAAGACCACAGCCTCGACAAAGACGATAGCAGCAAGCCAAGCGGCAGCTCGGTGTTCACCACGCCAAGAAGCGTATGGAATCGTGAGAATACAGCCCGCGAAAAAGGCCCAAACGATCGTGTGCGCTCCCTTGATTGCTTTCAAGGCGGCGGGGGCGACCTGGGTGGGCCGGTGACGGTCACGCATAACGAGATGGTCGCTATCCTACTTGTAATCATTGACGCGCGTCTGACCGACGCGCCAATCGTGCGCCCTCATGCATGCCATGAACAGATCGTTGATGGTTGTGTCTGTGTGGTAGGTAACGGCATGAGTCGGTCACAAGTTGTCGGCGTAAGGATACGACTGCACCCGACTAAGGGGGTAACGCCCCGCCGGCTTCGATCCTACCAATAATCTGCCCATCTATCGGCGATATAAGGTTTGAGGTGCGAGATCAGGTGCTATTTGGGAGCAGAAGGCGACGAATGTATCCGGCAGTTTCCGGGCGCCGATTGAAGCGGTCTGTTGGGTTCTGTGGACATTCCCGAACGTCCGTGGCGCTCGGGGTGGGGAAGTCTCCGAAGGATCACTCTGAAGTCCGGGGAGGGACGGATTAGCGAGCCTCGAGATGCTGCGGTAGATCTCGTTCGCTGGACCACGCGTCGGTTCGCCGCCCCTGAAAAGAGCGTCGCCCTAAGCATCCTGACCGCCCTACCCCGTCGAGTTGCTCGTTCGTGCCGGCACCCGCACGAAATAGGGTCCCTGCGCCTGGGGACCGTTGGGCGATTCAACCAGGCTACCGTCCGCGAACCGCCCCGCGCGACCCTAGACGGGCTTTTTGGCTACCGCCTCTCACCGCACGGGCCATGCAAAGGGCTGCCACTGCCCGCCATACTCGGACGTTAACTTTCGACCCCTCTCCGGTCGGCCGGGAGCGGGAAATGCGACAGATGCTCGATACTGCGGCGCTTCCAGGCTAATGACCTCGTTTGCGCGTAGAGCATATCGCCGCTGCGCCGACCTGTGCCAAGAGGAGTACCAGCCATGACGCATCCATCGATCCGCCCCCACCGCTACTCGATGAGCTTGGCGATACGGACGAGCTCTGATGCTGGGTCGTTGTGCTTGCGGGAACAGTGGTAGGGGCAGGCGCGGCGTCCGTCACGGGAGTAGAACCGTCACTTGCCACCACAAATCGGGCATACCCATGACGTTCATTTTTTGCGTCAAGGTAAACTCCGGTTATCGTGCCGTCGGCATTAATGCTTGTCGCGGAGGTCGATAGCGGAGAGGCATTCCCCTTGGGCTCATCAACTACTGTGATCTCGCCGTCAACCGCTCGCACAAACGCATGTTGCGCCTGCGATGCATCGATGAACGTCCCCGCAATCACTCCTTCGTTATTTATGCTGGTCGGGATCATTCCATTGGCCGCGCCTGGCACATCAAATTCCACGAGATTCCCATCGGGCGATCGCACGAAGCCCCTTAAAACCTCGTTCGCGTTTCGAGCTGATCCCGTGATCGCCCCGTCGTCGTTGATGCTTGTAGGGTTGGTGCCATTTGCGCCATCCGGAGCGTCGAACACGGCGATATTACCATCAGATCCACGTACGAAGCCGTGGCTTATGCCGTTCACGTCACTGTAGTACCCGGTAACGACGCCTGCGGAATTAATGCTGATCGGATTTGTTTCGCTGTGGGCATCCCCAGCATCAAAGATGATTATGTTGCCGTTTGATCCGCGTATGAAGCCGTGTGTCACCCAGTTCGAGTCGCCGTAGTAGCCGACGATGACTCCAGCGGGATTGATGCTGATGGGAAAGGTGCCATTGCCAGGTTGACCGCCTGCGTCCGGGCAGTCGAATGCGGAAGTCGCGCCACCGGCAGCGCGCACGAATCCGTGGTACGTGTGCAGGGCATCGGCGAAGTCTCCTGTAATTACCCCGCCCGAATTGATGCTCCAAGGAAACGTACCACTAGAGGCGTCCGTGCCCGCGTTCGGTGCACTAAATTCAACTATATCGCCGGTCGAGAGGCGCACAAAGGCGCGCGTAACATTGTTTGGGTCAAGAGTGTATCCGGTAATTGACCCGCCGCTATTGATACTCGTCGGTACAGTGCCTTGATAGCCGGTGGTCCCCGAACCGGGTACGTCGAATTCAGTATAGGTCTGCGCCAATGCTAGGGTGGGTGACGCCGCAATGCCACCGAGGATAAAAGCCGATACAAATGAATCTGACAATTTCATCCGTGATCTCCTATGTAGCTGCTCAAGATTTTTCATACCCATTCGGCGGTGTTTCGACGCGGCAGCCCGGTAATCTTCACGACCGGACCGTCTTCATCCAATACGATGCCAATGTCCTTAGGCACGCAAGCACGTTTGCGGAACCCAAGATGTGGGCGAGCCTTACCTGCCAACTAAGGCATTTGCCAAATTTGCTGACGAAGAAGAATAGATTCTTGAACGAATTCCTGTACGCCTCGTCATGATGGGTGACATGGGCTATCTTCAAAGCGTCGCATACGAGAGCGACGGGAAGCTTATAAATGTGCGCGCGGTCGACAAATGAATTGCAGGCTCGGACAACGAATTGCGAATTGCACGCGATCATCCACGTGGCAATTCGCTCCATAATCAATACTTTCATCTGCACGTCGCGGTTTGCGTATGACGTCGCCACACGAAGCTCCGCTCCCAGCGGATCTGGCGGCGACTCCGCAATTGCGAATAGCCGTTCGGTCACGTTGAGCCATGCTTTCCAGAAACGCGGCTTCGCGACCAAGAAGTGGGCGGACGCTTCGCTACTGGAGTGGGTAACAAGCTCGTTCAAATTAGTCGGCTGTCCAATTCTTTTAAAGAACTGCGAGGCCGTGAGTTGGAGACCGGGGTAGCAGGCATCGCCTTGTGCAAAAATATTCAGGTGAAAGGCCGTTAATTGAATGCCTGGGTTTAATAGGATCACATCCGTCGCATCGCTCTGGCTGCTTACAAACTCGCGGACCGCCGCCGCACTTAGGTTGGTTTCCTCTTTGAACGTTGGCGACAGAAATGCATAGAAGGATTCTTCGTCCAACGCCTCCTTGAGCAAAAATTGCCTGATAGGCCAGTAGTCCAACCAGTCGGGCCTTTCGCTCGAGGAATTATCCAAGACCAGGAAATCGGACTCCGGATCACGGGATTTCGAGTAAACAATCTGGTAGAGGAATATTTTTGCGTACGTGCGGGGACGAATCTCGGGCGTGAAACTGGGATTCTTGGCCACGGCGAGATGCGCGTTCATTGAAGCGAAGACGCGCGAGCACAGAGATTTCGTACTCGCCGTGCGAAAGAATCAGAACGCGCCGGCGGCACACCGTCTTTGGACTCTAGGTACCTAAATTGTTGCAGCACGGCAATCACGAGAGTGCGAAATAACCGGCCCTGATCGTCTTGTTAGAATGCCGCTCCCTTCCTTACAGAAGCCTCAGATCCATGTCGGCGGATGACATTGTGCCGTTAGCCGGCGAAGGCGCGCCGCTGGAGCCCTCGCAACGGGCTGCCGAGGTTTCGAATCTCTTTCGCGATCATAATCGATCGTTGGTGCTTTTCTTGGCGGCGCGGCTCAAGGACCTGCAAGCAGCGCACGAGGTGGCCCAGGAGGCCTATGTTCGGGTACTCGAACTCGAAAGCACGGGAGCTGTCAGTTTTCTGCGGGGGTATCTGTTTAAGGTCGCCTCTAATCTCGCAATTGATCGGCTGCGACGCCAGCAGTCTCGAGCGCGGCTCGATCCGGTCCAACCGGTTGAGGATTTCTTGGATCTGGCGACGCCGGAACGCGCCGTCATAGCCCGTGAAGAGCTCGCGTATTTAGGCAAGGTGCTTGCCGAACTCCCCGCGAAATACCAGGAAGCGTTTCGACTTCATCGAGTCGAAGACCTTACCTTCGAGGAGATCGCACAACGGATGGGTTTGAAGGATCGAATGGTGCGCCGCTATGTCGCTAACGCCTTATTGTACCTGCGGCTGCGCCGCGATGGAGCGACGCGCGTTGATGCCTGGCGACAGGTGCAATCATGAACGAAATGCTTGAAGTGAATGGACCCAAGCTGCGGCGCTATCGGGAAGCGAGCGACTGGCTATTGCGGCTGCACGAGCCAGGCGCTTCGGAGGAGGAAGTCACCGAGTGGTTACACTGGTGCGAGGTCGATAGCGAGAACCTGGCCGCATTCGATCGAGTACAACAGGATTGGGACGATACCGGCGGATTCAAACACGCGCCTGAACTCTTACCAGCGTCGAAAGCGGTGCGGTGGGACGCAAGGTCATGGCGCCGGACTTCCCTTTGGTGGGCTGCTGTTGCAGCCAGCGTCCTGTGCTGCGCCCTCGTGGTGGCGTACGTGCAATGGACCGAGAGACCAGCGCGCGAGGTAATCACCAGGTCAACTGCGGAGCCAGCGACGCTTCCGGATGGCTCATCGATGCTCTTGAGCGCGAAATCGATTGCGGATGTGGATTTCACGGGCACCGTCCGCCGCGTCGCTTTGCGCAGCGGCGCTGAGGCCTATGTGAAAGTGCATCATGATCAGGCGCGTCCTTTCATTGTTGGAGCGGGCGCCATGACCGTAACGGCGGTAGGCACGGCATTCGATGTAAAGCGCGAGGCGGATCGGGTGATCGTGACCGTGGAGGAAGGCACCATCGTCGCCTCGGCAATGACCCGCGATGGTCCAAACGAGTGGCGAGTCGGCGCTGGATACCAGATCGACTATTCCCAAGATTTGGGAACGGCCGTAGTGTCGAAGGTCGATACCCGACACGCGCTGAGCTGGCGGAACGGGGAACTTGCCTACGATGACGCACCGCTCGAGGCCGTCATCGCCGACATCAACCGCTACTCGACGTTGAACATGGTGATTCGGGACCCCTCTATCGGGCGGTTGCGCTTCACCGGAACCGTGTTTATCGCATCCGTCTCCGACTGGATCAAAGCACTTGAGGCCACGTACCCAGTACGAGCAACGATAGCCCACGACGAAATTACGCTCGAGGCGCCGGCGACTACCCGCGAATGAGGATTCATTGCGGTTGCCGGGCTGCGCAGCGAGTTGCACTCTTGAGTCTCGGGGTCATCATCAACACCTTCGCTGCGAGCCCGGCGTGGGCGGTCGACCTCACTCGGCTTGTAAACTTTCAGATTGGTCCGCAGCGACTCTCGACTGCGCTGCTCGAGTTTTCCCACCAAGCCGGAGTGCAAATCGTGGTGGGACCCGAGGTGGGCGAACGCACGACCATTGGTGTCTTGGGCACCCACTCGATCGGCGATGCATTGACAATGCTGCTGGCAAAGTCTTCACTCGGTTTCAAAGTCATCAACGACACCTCCATCACCATTGGTGCCGCTTCAGCCCCGGAGAAACAGTCCGGGAATGCGCCCGCTGGTACGACAGCTCAGGCCAACCCGACCCGGGCATCATCGAAGAATGCCACATCCGCCTCGAAGGACTTGCCGCGCGGAAACGACAATGTCCAACTAGATGAGCTCATCGTCACGGGTACTCATATTTCCGGAGTTACGCCGATCGGTGCGCCGATCGTTCTCTACACACGCGAGGACGCCAATCAATCAGGAGCGGCGACTCTCGATCAATTCGCGCGAGTGATGACGGACAATTTCGCAAGCGTCGACACCATTGCCAATCAATACTCGAACGTGGGGTTGTCGCCCACGGGGGTGTCAAACGGAACCAACACATTTCAAGGTGCTGCATTCAATTTACGCGGCCTTGGGCCGACGGCCACGCTCACCTTACTCAACGGCAGGCGCCTGGCGCCTGGGGGACTCGATGGTTCCTTCACGGACATTTCGCAAATTCCCTTAAGCGTCGTGGATCATATTGAGGTACTGCCGGACGGCGCCTCGGCTATCTACGGCGCCGATGCCGTGGCGGGTGTGGTTAACATTATCACTCGCAACGATTTCAAGGGGGTCGAGAGCGCCGTACGCTATGGGAGCGCGACCGAGGGAGGAGCGAGCGAAGTCACGGCATCGCAACTTTTTGGCGAGTCTTGGGGACCCGGTAGTGTCTTTCTCGACTATGACTATGACGATCAACAGGGTTTGAGCGCATCGCAAAGAGCCTATATTCCGCAATTGGGCGGCCCCTATTCGCTCGTACCCCAAAACCGCAGAAACAGCTTTTTCGTCAGCGGAAGCCAGGAGTTGGGAGCACAGACGACAGTTTCCGCGGACATGCTGTACAGCGACCGGCAGTTCGCCTATGCGAACACGCTCAGCAACCCCTCCTTGATTCAAAGTACGTTCGCGTCGGGGTCCGCAAAGCAATTGGCGGTCACCGCGGGACTGCATTCCGCCCTGTGCGGCGACTGGCGTGCCGAACTCACCGGCACCTATTCGAGGAATCAACAGTCAAGCGATGCGACGACCCAATTGACTGAGAATTCCCAGGCCCGAAGCGAAGTCTCCCTCCAAGGATCCTCGCCCAGCATCCTCGATGTGAACGCGATCGCGCAGGGATCGGTCGTCTCGATACCGGGCGGCGAGGTAAAAGCGGCCTTCGGGGCAAGCTCCAGAATTGAACGATACAAATCGACCGACTTGGAGACCGCGCTCGGTATAACGACCTCCTTGGGCCAGCCGAGTTCGAAACGGGAGGTGCTGAGCCTGTACAGTGAAATCATCGTCCCCGTTATCGGAGAAGCCAACGCGGCGCCACCGTATCGCCGGCTTAATCTTTCATTCGCGGGTCGCTTCGACCACTACAGCGACTTCGGGTCGACGATGAACCCAAAGGTGGGAATGTCATGGGAGATCATCGAAGGGCTCCATCTTAAGGGAACGTTTGGGACTTCTTTTCAGGCCCCGCTATTGAGTCAGGTTCACCTGCCCACAAGCATCGCGACGGAACTACTTCCCAATATTTCCTCCCCGACCGGATCCACGGACGCCATCGTCATCGACGGCGGCAATCTTAACCTTGGTCCGGAGAAGTCGAGATCTTATACGGGGGGCTTCGATTGGAAGCCGCCGACCGTTCCAGACGCTGAGTTGAGCATTAACTTCTTTCACATCGACTTGACGAATAAGATTACGGCGCCGCCCACCTCACTCGCCAAGAACTACTCGCTGAGTGATCCACTGCTGGGGCCATTCATCACGATCAATCCCTCGCTCGCCACCGTACAGAGCTATTTCAACAGTCCGGCATTCGCCGGCGATCTCGCCGGATTGGGCCCGGCAGCGGTGCAAGCCGTCTTCGACGATCGACTGACGAATCTCGCCAACACGATAGAATCGGGCATTGATCTCTCGATGCAATACGCCCTCGCGCTCGATCCGGGCCGATTGGGACTCTCGCTTGCGGTCGAGCGCCTACTGCAAAATTCCGCGCAGATAGTCTACTTTGTGCCGAGCGTCTCCCTCCTCAATACTTTCGCCGAACCGCCGAAATGGAAGGGGCGAGCTACCGCCGTATGGACGCAGGGACCCCTGACCGCCTCGGCATCGCTCAACTTTGTAAACTCCTATCAGAATTCTCTGAGCACGCCGCCGGAGCAGATCGGCTCGTGGACGACCGGTGACCTCTATCTTGGCGTGACGACGAGCGATGCCCTGCCATGGGCGGTACGACAGTTGACCATCGCGGTGAGCGTAACCAATGTCGCCGATGAGCATCCGCCGCGCGTGCAGATTCCGGTGAGCTATATCGCGCAGGGCACGAGTGCGACTCCATTTGATCCAGCCAATGCCTCGCCGGTCGGACGTGTAATTTCATTGTCGCTCGTTAAACACTGGTAAGCCGTGGGGACGCGCTACGAATCATCTGGGTGAGGCATTGCGCAATACGGCGGTACGTCTGGTTCCAAGGACATCCGCGGACGGTGGTGGCGCTGAGGGTGGGGAGTTTGCGGCGGATCAGTCCGAAGTCCGGGGAGGGACGGATTTGCACGCCAGAACGCCTGGACCCTTGATTCGCGGAGGCCCCGTCAACTCGTCGGTTGAAACTGCAAATTCCGTGGAGCGCGGCGTACCGCCCCATCCGATCGCAACACACCGCGTTTTATAGCTGGTGCCGGGAATCAGACAGTGGCGCATTCCACGGCGGCGCGGTCAGCATTGAATATCAGGATGCGGCGCCGCAGCTCATCCTGGTTCACGGTCTGCGTACCGATTGCGATGTGTGAAGTCCTGGATTCTGCGCCGCACGCGCAAATGGCTTTCCGATGCTGTGATGGCATACCCCAATCGGACGGCGAACGCGATGTTCATGTGTGGAGGCATGGCCAGAATACGACGCAGGCGATTTTGAACCTCATTCTCGCTGACTGCACTCAGAATTTGCAGACTGATGCCCAGGCTCTCACTCATCAGCCACAAATTCTGCATGACACAACCGAGGCTCATGATGTCGAGGGTATCTCCTTCGCAAAGACGTAATCGCATATCGTAGGTAACGACCAGCAGCACGGCACAGGCCGAGATCGTCCGGCTTAAGTAGCTGTGGCGTGCTCCGGTGCCAGCTTCCCGTTCCACATCCCTCTCGTGCCAGGAGGCGGGAAACATACCGGCGAACAACCCGGTCTTCGTGCGCAACAATTCGGCCTCGGAGAAAGACAGCTGACGGTAATTGTCGACTTCGAACGTCTCTGAGGGAGGAAGTGGTAGCGCAGAGATTTCCGTCAGCTTGTGCGCATCGTCGATGACAATAATCTCGAAATTTTGCATGTTGTGAGCCGTTGGGGACCAGCGTGCGGCATCCAGAATGCGTTGCAGATCCTGCTCGCGTATTTTCCGTTTCGTATCGAATGGAGCGCGATTGGAGTGTCGCTGCCACATTATTTCGAGAAGGTCACGCATGATGGGCTCGATTTGGACACTCCCAAAGTTAAATCCGCTCGAGCGCCGAACACCATGCGGAATATCACCCAGTCCATAAGTAATTGCCGCGGTACGTCGCAGCGCGGTGGACATCGCCGGACGTCGGTGGCGCTCGGAGCGGAAAGCTCGGGAAGACCGCCCCTTAACCGAACCGGGCGCGGAGCCAACCTCCGTGCCCGGACAGAATCAGCTAGCGGTGTGACCGCCGTCGACTGAGGATATGCCATCGGCATCTGCTGCAAGAAAATTGCGCTCTCGGCCCCTTGAATTGGCGAAATCTGCCACCATAGCTATAAGAGTACTAACAGGAGTCTCGCTTTATGAAGATTCGTCCCCTTCATGACCGTGTGATCGTGAAACGAGAAGAGGAAGAGCGTAAGTCCGCAGGCGGCATCGTGATCCCGGATACCGCGGCTGAGAAACCGATTTTCGGTAAAGTGATTGCTGTTGGTAAGGGCAAGATTTTAGAAAACGGCGACATTCGCCCGGTCGACCTCAAGGTCGGCGACAGGATTCTTTTCGGTAAGTACAGCGGTACCGAAGTGAAGATGGATGGCGATGAGCTGGTAGTCATGCGTGAGGAAGACGTCATGGCTGTGGTCGAAGGCAAGTAACGCTTCACGGCTGCCATCGTTAACCAATTCAACTAGAGGTATCAGCAAATGGCAGCAAAAGACGTACGCTTCAGCGACGACGCCCGGCAACGAATGTTCAAGGGTGTGAATATTCTGGCGAATGCCGTCAAGGTCACGCTGGGCCCCAAGGGCCGCAATGCAGTGCTCGACAAGAGCTACGGCGCCCCTACCGTGACCAAGGACGGTGTCTCGGTCGCCAAGGAAATCGAACTTAAAGACAAGTTCGAGAACATGGGCGCGCAAATGGTGAAGGAAGTGGCGTCCAATACTTCCGATGAAGCCGGCGATGGCACCACCACCGCCACCGTGCTCGCGCAGGCGATCATTCGCGAGGGCCTGAAGGCCGTTGCCGCGGGCATCAACCCGATGGATCTGAAGCGCGGCATCGATCAAGCGGTCCTCGTGGCCACGGAAGAACTGAAGAAGCTGTCCAAGCCGTGCAAGGATCCGAAGGCGATTGCGCAGGTCGGCACGATCTCCGCGAACGCCGACGAGAGCATTGGCAAGACGATTGCCGATGCCATGGCGAAGGTCGGTAAGGAAGGCGTGATCACTGTCGAAGAGGGCCAGGGCCTCGAGAACGAACTCGAAGTGGTCGAGGGCATGCAGTTCGATCGCGGCTATCTGTCACCATACTTCATCAACAATCAGCAGA
This sequence comes from uncultured Gammaproteobacteria bacterium, assembly GCA_963801865.1. Classification (GTDB taxonomy): domain Bacteria; phylum Pseudomonadota; class Gammaproteobacteria; order Steroidobacterales; family Steroidobacteraceae; genus Bog-1198. The sequence continues at coordinate 23,578 of CAWDGY010000001.1, forward strand.
GTCAGAGCGCAGAGCTCGACAAGCCGCTGATCCTGTTGGTGGACAAGAAGATCGCCAACATCCGCGAACTGTTGCCGCTGCTCGAAGCAATCGCTAAGGCCGGCCGCCAGCTGCTGATCGTGGCGGAAGATGTCGAGGGCGAATCGCTTGCCACGTTGGTCGTCAACACGATCCGCGGCATCGTCAAGGTCGCCGCCGTCAAGGCGCCGGGCTTCGGTGATCGTCGCAAGGCCATGTTGCAGGACATCGCAGTCCTGACCGGCGGCACGGTCATCTCCGATGAAGTCGGCTTGTCGCTCGAGAAGGCGACGCTGAGCGATCTCGGCGAAGCGAAGAAGGTGCTGGTGGAGAAAGAGAACACCACGATCATCGACGGTGCCGGCAAGCCCGCGGACATCAAGGGCCGGGTCGAGAGCATTCGTCAGCAGATCGAGGAGGCGACCTCCGATTACGACAAGGAAAAGCTGCAGGAGCGCGTCGCCAAGCTCTCCGGCGGTGTGGCCCTGATCAAGGTCGGTGCCGCCACCGAGATCGAAATGAAGGAAAAGAAGGCTCGCGTCGAAGATGCGCTGCATGCAACTCGTGCGGCCGTCGAAGAGGGCGTGGTTCCGGGCGGCGGCGTGGCCTTTCTGCGCGCGCTCAAGGCCATCGAGAAGCTGGCGGGCGCCAACGAAGACCAGACCACGGGCATCAAGATCCTGGCCCGCGCGATCGAAGAGCCGCTGCGTCAAATCGTGGCGAACTCCGGTGAAGACGCCGCAGTGGTGTTGAACAAAGTCCGTGAGGGCAAGGGCACCTACGGCTACAACGCCGCGACGGGCGAGTACGGCGATATGGTCGAAATGGGCATCCTGGATCCGACCAAGGTCACGCGTCTCGCTCTGCAGAACGCCGCCTCGGTTGCTGGTCTATTGCTGACGACAGAGGTCATGATCGCAGAGTCGCCGAAGGAAGAAGAGCATGCACATGGCGCGCCGGGCGGCGGCATGGGGGGAATGGACATGTAAACACCGGAGTTGCCGGTTACAGTCAAAAAAGAGCGGGCTTCGGCCCGCTTTTTTTTGTGCGCCCGGCAGGAGAGTTGTCCATTCCGCGTGCTGGATAGCTGTAAACCGGCCGCCGATGATTGTCGGTGAATCGCAAGTAATTGATTGGACGAGATATCGATCGCCGTCCTGGACCTGATGCGACACGAACCGCGCCGGTCAGCACTCGGAGTCGAGATGCCGGAGAAAGGCCGCTCCGCACCGCAACGTCAGCGCCGGTCATAAGCGGCAGCGAATTAGCCGACTTTGCGGCGTCAGCGTGCGAGGGCCATCCGCGCCGCGCCCTTCATTGGGTGCCTGGACGCCGAAACCCATCACCATCAACCATCGACCGCGGCAGTTCTTCGCCTGAGCCTGCAACCGCGACAGCGTCATCAATCCTGCGAATTCTCTCGAGCGTAGCTTTCACAGGACGCAAGATATAGCGATGCTTGGCGGTGTCGTAGCCCTTGAACGAGTAGACGATAACGTTTGTCATTAGCGCGCCCCTGGAGCCATGTTTCAACGACCTTGCTACTGGCAGTGTACGCTGATGTTCTGAAATAGCCCCTGTTTGTGGAGGTAGGGCAACCTTACCGTACGGTACCCAATTCGGAGAGCCGACCTCCGCGAGGCGCTTACGCGCCTCGCGCCTGCGAAAGGCTGCTGGGCCTGTTTGTGCTCCGGTTAGAGATTGGCCGGCAGCGCGCAAAGAGCGTACAACAATCAGTGGACGCCTTAGGACCAGAACGCGAGTGATCAAGAGAGAATCAGTATCAGCTTCAACATCATGTCTTCTTCGTTCACGGAGAATCTGAGCAAGCCGCTATGGTGAGCGGCGGCCGCGCTGACACGCGCTGGTGCGTGACGGTAACGATCGAACTCACTGGCCGGGGTCTTTTTTTGCCGCAATCGCACTTGCAGTGCGGCCGTGATGACCGCGAAGGCGCCGATTGAGAGCTTTGCTGCATGACGACGATTTCGAAGCCTTCGTATCGCCATCTGCTCGACGCAGACGCCTCTCCCGAAGAGTTGGTCATTGCTTACCATGAGCGGACGAAGCACTTTTCTCACCGGTACGCGGCCTCGCTCGGCAGCATGGATTGGGCCACGCAGCCCGATCCGTTTCGACGCTATCCAGGAGCGGACCTGGTTCGGCTTGTGCTACCCAAACCCGGTCGTCCGCTGCCTTACTGGCAGCTCTACGCGCTCGGCGATGTGCCATCGCAGCCGCTGTCACCGACGTCGATCTCTCTCTTCTTCCGGTACGCTCTGTCTTTGACCGCATGGAAACGCTTCCATGAAACGACGTGGTCGCTGCGAGCGAACCCGTCGAGCGGGAATCTCCATCCGACCGAAGGATATGCGGTCCTGCCGGCGATCGATGGGCTCGGCAGTGCACCCGCCGTGTACCACTACGCACCCAGGGAGCATGCTCTCGAACGGCGGGCGATCCTCAACGCGAAGGCGTGGACCCAGCTCTGCCCGTCGTTTCCCGAGGGTTCCTTCCTCGTCGGTCTCTCGTCGATTCATTGGCGGGAAGCCTGGAAGTATGGTGAGCGCGCGTTCCGCTATTGCCAACACGATGCGGGACATGCACTTGCATGCCTGCGCGTTGCGGCGGCGGCTCTTGGCTGGGGTTTGGTGCTCCACGACGGGATCAGCGCCAGCGCCATCGCGGATCTTCTCGGCTTCAGCCGCAGTGACGACTACGGGAGGGCAGAGCGTGAGGAGCCCGAGCTTTTGGCATTGGTCACATCTGGTCTTCCATTAACGTCTGCGCAGCCACTCAACGAGCTGACGGCGGGTAGCATCGGTGCCCAATGGTGCGGCAGGGCCAACACGCTGAGCCCCGAACACCGCGTCGAGTGGCCCGTGATCGACGAGGTTGCGCAGGCCACGCGGCGATCCAAAAGCGCGCCGATCACGGAAGACTTCTCGCGCTTCCCAACCGAAGAGCAGCTGTTCGGGAGCCCGGTCCGCGACGGTATGCTCACCGCAGAGACGGCAATCCTCGGGCGCCGAAGCGCAGTAGCGATGGATGGCTCGACTGCGATCTCGCAGGAAGCGTTCTTTCGCATGCTCGCTCGGTTGATACCGACGCGCGACCGGCGGTCGATGCCCTGGGATGCGATCCCGTGGCGGCCGCGCATCCATCTCGGCCTGTTCGTCCACCGCGTCGAGGGCGTCCCGCGGGGCCTTTACGCCCTCGCGCGCGATCCCGACAAGCTCGCTGCGCTCAAGGAAGTGATGCGGCGGGAGTTTCGCTGGCAGCGCGTACTCTCTTGTCCGCCCGGGCTCCCGCTGTACCTGCTTCAGGAAGGGGACTGTCGGGCGCTCGCGGCCACCGTCTCTTGCGGCCAGCACATCGCCGGTGACGGAGCATTCAGCCTGGGAATGATCGCGGACTATATTGAGAGCCTGACCGCATACGGCGCCGCGTTTTACCGGAACCTATTCTGGGAAGCCGGCATGGTGGGCCAGGTGCTTTACCTTGAGGCTGAAGAAGCGGGGATTCGCTCGACAGGTATCGGCTGCTACTTCGATGATCCCGTCCATGAGGTCTTTGGAATCACGCCACGGAAGTGGCAGAGCTTCTATCACTTCACCGTCGGTGGCCAAGTCGAGGACACGCGACTCACCACGTTACCTGCGTACGATTTTGACGAGAATTGACTCACTTGCTCTGCCGATTTATAGAAGTGGCAAGGAATCTGCGTTTGCTAACCGACGGGCGCGCATCTCAGTTTTCGCAAGCTCCGCGCGCTCCGGCGACCGGATTGGACGGAGATGAATCGAGGAAACCTTTCGAACACGACAAACCCCGCGACGGGATCCAAGCCTGGAACATCGCGATCATCGTGCGCGCGATGGCTTCGGCATCGAACGCGCGGGACAGCTTGCCAACGGCTTGACCGCGGCGAATCAATCTGGCGTTTTGCGCCTTCGGTTCCGTCGACCATTGCTCTAAGAATAGTGTCAGGCGGCCCATGCGATTTTCGGTGGTCCGAGGTGTGAGATCTGGTGTGATTTGCGTGCGGACGTCAACGAATGTATCCGGAGGGTTGCGGACGTCGAAGCAGCATTACGTCGGGTTCTATGGACGTCTCGACATCTCTGGACGCCAGTGGCGTTGGGAGTGAGGAGTCTCCGAAGAATCACTCTGAAGTCCGGGGAGGGTCGTAGGGGCGCGAACGCCTGAACTCTTGAGTCGCGATTGCGCGGCTGCGGGAGTCGGGCCGGTCAGGTGTCGCCCGCTTCGAAGCCGGCCTCGGCCAAGAAGAGCGCCCCACCACCCGCCGCATCCCATCTGACCCAATCGCCAGCGTGCGCATGCTTGAGGCCGTCGGCAATTTCGTCGGGGTCATGCCCGCGCATCGCGTACCTCTCCTTAAGACGCTGGTCGGGCACGGCATCACCGGCCTTCAGCCCGAGGTCATTGACGAGAACTTCCACGAGAAGTGTGGCGAAGTCAGATGGAGCCGGCATGGTCGGTCGAAACTTTCGCGCACTCCCAAATATCTCACGCCTTCGGCCGCAATGCCACCCTAACCGCCAGATAGCGAACTCATTGCGGCCATAGGTAGCCGACGAAGATATTGATTTCGGCTTCCTGGGATGAGACCAAGGCTATTGGGTGTGCCATTGCGCCCGCTCTGCCGTGACGACGCAGCTAGCCAGTTCGCTGCTCACAATTGTTGGTGCGAGGCTATATCCCTCGCGCACCTTGGCGACGATGCTGCGGAGCAACTCGACTGAGGTTATGCCCAAGGTCTTTGTACTGCCGAACCATTTTAAGGTCGGCCTTGTTTGAATATGAAGAGGCGACGAATCCGCCATCGCAGCATTGAGAACAAAAATGCGGTCTCACACCGAACTTCGGCGAACAGCAACTCGGCTCAGACGCTGTATCCAGCCGACGTCAGCGCGTTTCTCAATTCCGAGAGCTGTTGCTCGTAGTGTCGCCACTGCGAGACCGACGAATTGTAGATCGGGCGCCGCACTTGCGATGCGCTTGCCGTAGTACTGGCGGTCGGATTTTGGTGAAACGCGATACACGCCTCCTCCCACTCGAGACCGCAATATTCCAAAAGTTTGCGCGTCTCGACCAGCTGATTGGCGACGAGATCCTCGTAGCTCACTTGATACATCGCGTTCGGCATGATCGCACCCCAGTGCTGCATCAGTCGCCGATACGCAATGTAGTAGCGGCCGATCTCCTCCAGATCATATGAGAACGGATACCCGTTTTTGAAAAGGGTTTTGTACATCGCATAGCCAACGGCCATTGGGTGGCGGGTTACATGGATAATCTTGGCGTGTGGCAATGCCTGGCGAATCAAACCGCAATAAAGATAATTCAACGGCATTTTGTCGATGAATCGATCATTGCCCATGAGAATGCTCCGGGCTCGCCGCAGGTACTCCTGGCCGAGCGCCGGAAAATCGAGCGTTGCAGACAGCGTCACGAGTTCCCGCCGCGGCACTTGCGCTTGCCCGCTCTTCTGGCGCACCGCATCGACGATGGCCGACGCGAAGCAGTCCAGTTCTCCCGCTGATGACACCAATGAGTGGCTGCCCAATATTCGCTCGACCAGCGTGGTACCGCTGCGCGGCAGACCAACGACGAAAATCGGAGAGTCGTCGCTGGTTTGCCCAGCCGGATCAATTGGAATGGATAGGAATGAGCTGATAATCCAATCAACCGTCGCCGTGTCAATGGCGATGTCATATTTCATGTGTGTGCGTCGCATCTTTGCGCCGCGCTGCAGCTGCTCGAAACACTTATCGTACTCGCCGAGATCTTCGTACTCCTTCGCAAGCGCGAATCGGATCTGAACTTCTCCCTGCCAATTTATGATGTTGCCTGCGGCCAGGACCTCCATCTCCTTCACATGGTTGCGTACCGCCGTCTGCACACGAAGTTCCGAGCGGTTCAGATAAGCCTCATAGTCCAGTGGCCTGAGAGCAATGACGCGGTCATAGTCAGCTTCCGCCCCCTCCAGATCGCCTAAAAAGCGGCGCGCGGCAGCGCGGTTGTAGATGAAGTGCGGCTCTTGTGGAGCAAGGGCCACCGCACGCTCGTACGCGGCGAGCGCGCCCCGGTGCTCATTTGCACCCGTGCGAACCATGCCGATGGCATCCCAAATTGCCGGATTGGTTGGAGCGCAGCGCTCGACTGCATCTGTCATGTTCAACGCATCTTGCCGCCGATTAAGCGCCAACAGGCATTGCGCACGATGCGTAAGGAATCCAACATTGAGCGGTTCCACGGCCAGTGCCCGGTCGATGGCGGCGAGCGAGTTCGCCGGCGATCTGAGCGCCATCGCAATGTGGCTTGCAGCAAACCAACCGGCTGCAAAATTCGGATATTGAACGGTAAGGCGTTCGCAGGTGGCGTCGGCTGTGCGCCAATCGCCCGCCTGCATCAGGCGTAATACCTCTCGATGCGCTTGTTCGGCAGACTCTAACACCCTGTCAGCGTCGCCGCGATTTTGCGTAAGGCGTCTCATGATACAGCTATTTCCGCGTCACCACGGCAGTAACTCGTTGCGATAGTTGACGAACACCACCCCGCGTGTTCCCACGCGCGCGCGCATTGCGTTCAGGACGCCCCGCACGCTGGTATCGATGTCGAGCGGCGCACCGGCGCCCCCCATATCGGTCTTGACCCAACCGGGTGCGATTACATAAAACGTGCGAGTGTCGGTTGCCCGACGTGCCACCAGACAACGCATGAGCGTATTGAGTGACGCCTTACTCGCCCGGTAAACCTCCCATCCGCCATCGGTGTTTTCGGCAATGCTCCCCAGCTCCGATGACATTACAGCGACCTGTCCGGCTGGCGCTACGAGATCGATGAACGCCTCAACCGCGCGAAGCGGGCCGAGCGCATTGGTCGTCATTACGCGCACGAACTCCTCCGTCGTGACGTGTGAGATCGTCTCCCGGATATCGTTGGTCACACCCGCTACCAAGAATAAGAGGTCGAATCGTTCGCCGTCCAGACGCGCCCGCAGCGAGGCAATATCCGCTTGGCTCGCGATATCCACTTGCTCGATCTCGACGGCGTGTCGCATCTCTGCCTTGAGCTCATGGAGACGGGTGTGCTGTTTCGTGTCCCGGACCGTTCCCACGACGCGCCAGCCTTGTCGGACGAGCTCGCAGGCCAACCCCCACCCTAGCCCCCGAGATGCACCGATAATCAGCGCCGATCTCTGCATACTGATTCGATCCTCCGCCTCAAGGTAGCAAAGACATGCGCCGTGCGTTTGCGAGGGCCTGGGATCGACGCCCCGCACGAAGTCGCGCATAGAGCGATTTGCGATAGGACTTGACCGTACTCTCCGATAGGTCGAGCCGGGTCGCGATCTCCTTACCGGACAAGCCCGCCGCCAGCAGTTCGAGCACCTCGCGTTGTCGAGGCGACAGGACACCCGGCGGCTCAACCGGCCGCGCCGACGACGCGCGGTCGTCCATTCGCACGCGTTGCGCATTCTCGTCGCGCGCATTCAACCACTCCTCGAGGATGATCTGCGCATTCACATATGCCGCCGTCCCCGTCCGTTCCGTCTTGTCAAGCGCGTACTCGAATGCGGGCTGAATGAAGGACTTCTCATCTGCAATCACGCGCTTGAGCCCGAAAGGAATGATGCGCGAGGAAAGGCGCCGCAAGCGTTGCATGCTGGCGGCATGGTCGCCGAGGGCGAACTGGCAGGCGATGAGGAGCGTCAGGCATTTGAGCTTGAGGATCTCGTGCTGATAACCCTCGCTTTGTGCCTCGAGCGCGAGAAGCCTTTGGTGTGCCGCGGCAGGGTCGCGGGTGGCGAGCTCAAACCGCACCAGGGCGAGCGAGGCGTTCATCGCAAGCAGCGGGATGCACGACGGATCACCGATTCTCCCTGCCAGGGCGCGTTGGAATCCATCCTGTTCGATGATCTCCTCCGCGTCGGCGCAATAGCCGGCACGCGTTAGCTCCTCGACCCGCCGAATGTCGATATGGGCTAGTCGATGCTCTCGTTGCAGATACTGGGCCACGGCGCGCGCCTCTAGCAGCAATGACAGCGCATTATCGAGATCCCCGACTCGCGCGTACACGGCCGCCGCCGTGAGGTATGTCACCTGAAAGACGGGGCCGTCCACCGCCACTTGATCCCTGAGGCTCACCAACGCGGCGTCGACGTTCCGGCGCGCGCCCGCTAGGTCGTTTGCATAGTATTGGCATTCCGCGATGCACGCGAGCGCCTCGATCCGCTGAGATTCGTGCGGAAAGTGCGTCACGGCGAGATCCAAGGCGTCGCGATACGAGGTCTGGGCGAGGTGTAGTTTACCGAGCGCGAAGTGACTCATGCCAAGATAAAGATGCAAGTATCCTAAGCCAAAATTGGCATGGATATCCTTGAGCGCCAGGAACCCCTGCTCGGCCAGCCGCACACATTCTCGATAGTTGCCCGCATCGTAGTTTGCATAGATGGCAAGACCGCTATCCGTCACGATGCGGACGAATCGCCCGCGGGCGCCAACCGAGCAGGCCTCCCGCTTGACCCGTTCGACGAAGGAAACCGGCAAAGGCCGTTCTTCATCGATGATGATGATGGCTTCGAGCGCGCGGCATTCCGCGCGCACGTTGGCGGTGATGCTCTCGCCCCGCCACTCCGCGAAGTCTCCGGATTCGGCCCGGAGTTCCTCAAACCCCTCACGCGCGCGATCCGCTTGGCCGAAATGCAGCAGCAGGTAGACGAGCGTGAGCCGCGTGAGGAGCGAGGCCTGCACCTCCGCCGCCGGAATCGCCTCGATCCCGTGGAGTACCTCCGCGCCGTGCTTGAGGGCGATCTGCCACCCGCCCTCGTTCTCGAGAATCTTGATCGCCAGATCCCACGCGCTGGCCTCCAGGGCATGCTTCAGGGCCTCCTCGAGCTGGCCTTTCGCGAGGAACCACTCCGCCGCGCACCGATGGAGCGCGGCAACGTCAATGTCGGGCTGCTCGGCGACTCGGCTACGTAAGAAATCGCGAAAGAAGTCATGGTAGCGGTACCACCCGAGACGGTCCGCCGCTTGCGTGATGAAGAAGCCCTCTCTCTCGAGTTGCCGCAGATTGTGCTCGCCGTCGGCACGATTGCAGAGCCGATTGGCAAGATCCCCCGTGATACGCTCCGACAGGCTCGTCATCATGAGGAAGCGCTCCATGGCCGGCGGCAGATCCGACATCACCTGCTCGCTGAGGTAGGCCGACATATCCGACAAATCCGCCATGGCGGTCGCAGGAACCCGCGCGTTCGCGGGGTACCGGACAAGCACCGCGCCGAGGAGCTTGACCGCCACGGGCCACCCGCGCGTGTGGTCGTAGAGACTTCGCAGAGAATCGTCGGTAGGGTCACGGCCAAGAAAGACCGCCGCTTCCGCCGGCGTGAAGTTGAGCCTCTCGGCGGGGACCAGATCAAGCGTTCCTTGAAGGCGGAGTTTTGCCGCATCCAGCGGCGGCCAGCGGCGGCTTGCCATCACGAAACGCAAGTCGTTGGTCGAATCATCGAGGAGCATTCTGATCAGCGCCAGGCACGCATGGCAGGTGATCAGATGAATATCGTCGAGAAAGATCACGCCTCGCCGACCGCCCGTCGCCGCTTCGGCCAAGAGGGTCGCCACCGACGAGCGGGGTGTGCGCCCCTGTAGAATGCAGGCCGCCTCATCGTTTGCATCCAGGACACCGGCTAGCAAGAGGGTCCTCACGAGGTACTGGACGAACTCGTCCGCGGCATTGTCGTTCGCGTCGAGAGTCAGCCATGCGGTCGACACGTTGCGCAGACGCAGCTCGCCGTACACTTGCTCCATGAGGGTCGTCTTGCCGTTGCCCGCGGGCGCCTCGATGAGAATCGCCTTGGTAGAGCTCCCGATCAACTCCTCGATGAGCGCGTCCCGTCGCAGGGAATGGACGGAGATCCCCGGAGGCCTCAACTTGGATAACAGGAGCGACGTCGGATGAGTTGCCATCAAAGCTCAGGCGGACAGGATGTTCTTGACGAGCGAGCCCCTTGCCATAATAAGACTGATGCTCGCCGCAGGTTCCGCCAAGATGGAGATATCGCGAGTCGGGTCGGCGTTCACGACGAGAAGGTCCGCGTACGCGCCCGCCCGGACGCATCCGATCTCGCCGTCCAGTCCGAGGAGCGCGGCGTTCACGGTCGTTGCCGACCGCAGCACATCGATGGAGGACTGCACCGTCGCTCGCAGACGAAACTCCTCGTTCTGGCGGTCGCCGAAATTTCCCGGCAGATCTGTCCCGAAGCCGAGCTTGACGCCATGGCGTGCGCACACTTCGATGGAGCGATACATCTTTTCCGTGATTCCGTCAAGCTTCGCGAGACTCGCCGCCTTGAGCCCCATCGCCGCGCCGTGGCGCAGCGCCGTATCAGCGACCACCAGCGTCGGCACGACGAAGCTGCCCGCGGCGGCAATTATGCTCGCCGTCTCCTCGTCGAGGTCAGAGCCGTGCTCGATGCTGCGCACACCGGCGGCGACGCAGGTGCGCGCCGAATCCGCCGTATGACAATGTGCCATCACATACGTGCGGCGGGTAGAGGCTTCGTACACGGCGACGCGAATCTCCTCCGGCGTGAATTGCCGCATCCAGATCGGGTCGGTGGGCGATGTTACCCCGCCGGATGCGAAGATCTTGATCTGAGCGGCCCCCTTGCGGAGCTCTTCACGCACCGAGCGTCGAACCTCGTCCTCGCCGTCTGCGATCACCGTGAGCGGACTGCAATGGGCGCACGGGCAGATGTCGATCTGATCGAGGGGACGTGCGTCACCGTGACCCCCGGTCTGAGAGATCGCCTTGCCGCTGATCAGAAGGCGCGGTCCCATCAAGAGGTTACGCTCAAGTGCCATGACCAGGCCGTAATCGGCACCGCACGCGTCGCGAACCGTGGTGAATCCGCGCCTGAGATATCCCGCCAGGGCAACGCCAGCGTATTGACTCAGGAGCGACGCCGGCATTCGCGCTACCGCATCGAAGTCCGAGGCCGGTAGGCAGGCGTGTACGTGCGCATCGATCAGACCCGGCATCACGGTTTGACCGCCGCAATCGATGCGCCGGGCGTTCTCGATCGAGATCGGCCTGAAGGCAACCTCTCGGATGCGGTCCTCCTCCACGAGGACGTGGCAAGGCTCGACCAGATGATCGTTGAAGCCATCGAAAAGTCGCCCGTTCTCGAGAATCGTGATTGTCATTGCGAGCCGCCCTGCAGATATCGATCCCGCGATGGTACCCGTCGCTGCGCGATCGGATCGAACTCCTGCCCCCGACTACCCTCTTTTCGACGGGTGGTACGCGCTTGCCCCAGACGAGCGACCATCGCGTAGCATTTGGCCGTTCGATTCCAGCAATCGATGGAGTGTGCTGCGGTGATGTATCGGTCATAGCCCGTCGGGTTGGTTCGGCCCGTCCGCCAACGGAGACCGTCCGTGACGGCTGAGCGCCCGGAGGTCGACCGGCCCTCGCGTGTCATGGCCGCCGCGCTGTTGACGAGTATCTGTCTGTTGCCCGCCATGCTGATGCCCTACCTGGTCGGGGCGGTCGCGCTCGCTGTCACGCCAGATTCTCGGCAGCTCGGATTCGTGGCCGCAGCCGTATTGGGTGGCCCGATCGCCCTGATGGCGGTGTCCGTGACGTGGGTGCGCAGGTATCCGTGGCGCCGCCTGGTCTTTTGGGGACTCCTGCTCGCGGCTCTCGGCTATCTGCTAGCCGCAGGGGCACGCGACTTTGTAACCCTCGTGGCCAGCATCGCATTCGGCAGCTCGGCTCTCGCGATTGCCTACGCGCCACCCATTTGCTCGTTGAGTGACACGTCGGCCCCCGACCGCAACTTCGGCTACGCTTTCTTTCTGCAAATCATCGCCAGCGGGCTGGTGGGCCTCGGGGCAACGGCGCTCCAAGATCGATTTGGGCCGCGGAGCCTCTTCGTCCTGATTGCGACGGTCTTTGCATGCTCCCTGGGACTGCTTCCCTGGTTCCCTCAAGCCGGCGTGAAGCACGAAGCGCGAAGCCTTGCGGAACATACGCCAGCCGAATCCCATATCTGGACGGGCCTTGTCGGCATGCTACTCCTCAACGCCGGCCCCACTGCCGTTTGGGCGTTCTTCGAGCGCATCGGGCGCGGCGCGGGCCTCGCCGAGCAGTCGGTGGGCAACATGATCGCGCTGGCACTCTTGATTGGCGCGCCTGGATCGTTGCTTTCGGCGCCGGCAGCGCGGCGATACGGCCGCATTCGGCCTCTCGCGGTCTCCACCGGGCTGTTGATCGTCACGTTCGGCGTGGCGATCTACGCGCGGAATCTCCCGACCTACCTCCTCGCCGGCGCACTCTTTCAGTTCATGCTGAACTTCAGCCTCGCGTTTCAATATGGTGCGCTATCGGCCGCAGACCACTCCGGTCGGCTGATCGTTCTTGCGCCCGTGTTTCAGGGCATCGGCGGGATCGGCGGTCCCATCATTGCGGGGCTCCTCGCCCACGGCGGGAGTTACATCGAGGTCGGGGCCTGGTCGGCGGTATACGAAATCGCCGGTCTGGCACTGCTCGTAGGACTCTGTAAGCGCAATGCCGCCACCCGCGCCGAACCCGCTACCCCCCGATAGACGAGTGCTCGACACGACGGAGGTCAGGTAGCGTCGCCATCGACGCAGCCCGTCATTCTGACGGCTCAAGGGAGACACACGATTGGGGATCCCGCCTAAACACAACAGGCTGCTACGCGCGGCCATCGCATCCGCGCTCTTCGGTACGGGGGCGGGTCACGCCCTGAACGCGAGCGCCGACGATGCCCCAGCGGGCACGCAGAACCCGGCGGGCTCGCGGAGCGCACCGTCAACGGACCTTGAGGAAATCATCGTGACCGCTACGCGGCGCGCAGAGTCCGTGCTCAACATTCCCTACAACGTCTCCGCGACGACCGAGCAGCAACTTGACGCCGCCGGTGTGGTCGACTTCTCGAAGCTCCAACAAATCGTGCCGGGACTCGTCTACAACGGCGGCGGGATCCGCGAAGGAGGTTCCCAGAACGGCTTCATCCTGCGAGGCCTGAATACCGACCGGACGAGCATCAGCGACACGCCGTCGCTAACGGTGGCGCCGGTGTCTGTCTATATCGATGACACCCCCGTGTTTGCCAATCTGCATCTTACCGATATCGCTCGCGTCGAGGTGCTGCGCGGGCCGCAAGGAACGCTCTATGGCAATGGATCGGTCGGGGGAACGATCCGCTTCATCTACAACGAGCCGGATCCGAGCGCCTTCTCGGGGCAGATTCAGGTGGATACAAGCCATACGAATCATGCGGATGGCGAGAATTACACGCTCGACGGCATCATCAATATTCCGCTCGCCGATACGCTCGCGCTGCGCATCTCAGGCGGCCACACGTTCGAGAACGGATTCATCAACGCGAATAACCTGTTCGTTCTCGGCGCATCGGGAGTTCCCATTCTTCGCACCCCCAGTGCCATCACGACCAGCCTTCCGGTCACTTACTCACAAAAGGATGTCGATAATTCCGAGCAGACTTATGTCCATGCGGCGCTGAAATACACAACCGGTCCGTTCAGGGTCCTGCTCTCGTTTCACTATCAGGACGAGTCGGCCGCGGGCGAGTCCGCCGATACCGAAGGCATCGGGCAGGTGCCGACGGCTTTTTCCTCCGCCGTGACGCCGGGATTCTTGAACGATGGGTTCGACGCCGCTGTGCCGCCCAACTATGGCGAGTATCAAACCGGTATTTTCCTGCGCGAGCCTTATCATCGCCACATCGATCTCACGGCGCTCGAGCTCTCCGGCGACTTTGGCTTCTCGACCGTGACCTCGTCGAGCTCCTACCTCGTCAACGACAGCGATGCAGTGTCGGACTTGAGCGGGGGATATCAGACCAATCTCGGGGTGCTCTATGCGGGGTTTCCGCGACTCGCCGTGCCGAGCTACCGTGATACAACCGAGCACACCTTCACCGAGGAGGTCCGCTGGGTGTCGACCACAGCCAGGCCTTTCAACTGGGTTCTCGGTGCATTCTATCAGGACCAGAAGCAATTCTTCAGCCAGCAGGATGACGTTCTCGGCTGGACCACGTTTGCCACAGCACTCTATGGAGTGCCGATCACGACGAGTACCGCTTTCGAGTACGATCGGTGGATGCATTTTCGGGATGCCGCGATCTTCGGCGAGTTGACCTATAACGTGACGGATCGCCTGCAAGTGACGGGCGGTGTGCGGGGCTTCGACCAGCAGCTCGACATCTCGACGATCACAAAGCTCCCGATCTGCGGGGCGTTCTGCTCGAACGATGGCACCGATCCGGAAGGCACGACGCTCGGGAGCGATGACACCACACACCGTCGAGTACTCGGCAAATTCAACGCCTCCTATCACATCACCCCGGACACGATGCTCTATGCGACCGCCTCCGAAGGGTATCGGCGCGGCGGCGCCAACGGCGTGCCGACGGCTGGCCAGTTTGCGCAGAACGCCGGATTCGTCGCGTTCGGACCTGACACCGTACGCAATTACGAGTTGGGCGTGAAGGGCAGTCCGATACGCACGTTCCAATTCACCGCCGACCTCTTTCAAGAGAATTGGAACAAGCCGCAACTCAATATCCTGACGCCGCTCGGTGCTTTCTACGCGGCGGTCAACGGCGATACCGCCCGCTCGCGCGGGGCCGAGCTGTCACTCAAGTCAGAGGTATCGAGTGATCTGAGTCTTTCGGCCGCCTATACCTACACCGACGCGAAGCTTACTTCCGCCTTCGTGGTTGCCGGCACGACCTTCGGAGCCGATGGAACGCGCCTCCCCGGGGTTCCCCGCAACCAGGCAAGCCTCGGGATGGACTATCGGAGGCCTGTGAATGCGCAATATACGGTGATCGCGCATGCCGATACCGCCTACCGGGGCGAAGTGCCGGTCGCGTTGCCCGGGTCGCTCGGCGGATCGGCGACGGTCCCGGGTTTTTGGATGTCGAACGCCAATGTTGGGCTCGAGCACGAGGGCTGGAGAGCGATTCTATACGTCGACAACTTGTCGAATACGCGCGGTGTGACGACGGTGATTCCGCCCGCTGCCGTCGGACCCCGGCAGGACGTCAACTGGCTGTCGAGGCCTCGAACGTTGGGAATAAGGCTGCGCTACAGTTTTTGACCGGCTCAACTTTTACACCCTGGGAAGCACGTCTTCGGCCAGCAGATCCATGCTGGAGCGGATTGTGGCGGGATCGGTCAGTGCCAAAATGACGGACGTGGAGCCCGCTCGCCGCAAGGCGTGGATTCTCTCCAGACACTGATCCGGCTCGCCGGCAGCTGCGAACCACTCGATCCATTCGTCCGGCATCTCCGCCTCGACAACGGCAGCGCCTCCCCGTGCGATCATGCCGCGAAGCGGCTCATCGATGCCGTAGACATTGGTCAAGAGGTCCGGTCCCGCCTGAGCGAGCATCTGGGCGACGGCCGCGCGCGCTGTGCGTCGCGCGTCGGCGCCGCGGCGCCCGATGAAACAGTAGCTGAGCGTCGGCAAGACGTGCTGGCGAGTTCGTCCCGAGCGCGCGGCCGCTTCGGCCGTGATCTGTCGCGCTCGCTCGACGTACTTGGGGCCCGCCATCACGGTGATCACCGTACCGTCTGCGATCTCGCCCGACAGGCTCAGTGATTTCGGGCCGATGACGCCCGTATAGAGCGGGACATCCACGCTTGGATACGCGAGCCGTACAGCGTCGAAATGGAACAATCCGGTTTGCGTGAGCGTCTCTCCGCGCAACAGGCCTTGCACGCTAGTGATGACTTCCCGCAAGACGCGCAGAGGCGATTTCTGCTGCAATCCGAGCTGCCTCATCCATTCGGGTACGCCATGCCCGATCCCCACGCGAACTCGACCCGGGTGAGCACCGGCGAGCGTCGCGATCTCCATCGCCGTCACCGCCGGGTGGCGCACCAGAGCGGACACGATACCGATGCCGACGGCGATGCGCTCGGTCGCCTTGAGCGCGGTGGCCGCCGCAGCAAACCCGCCGTGGTAGAAGTAATCCTCATGTACCCACAGCTCATCGAAGCCGCATTGCTCGGCGAGTTGATAGGCATTGATCAGTTGCGCGACCGGGATTGTGCTCGCGAACGAAACCCCGACCTGAACGGACCGACCGTTATGCATGGAACTCCCCGCTACGGCCGACAGCCGAGTACGACCGCGCCAGTTTGATTTGCGCGATGCGGGCTGCAACACGTCCGTAGGGGGGTATCCGCGCCTGCGATACCCTCTTTTGGCTGAATCGCGTTCGTGCGGCGCCCCTGCTAGCGTGCGATGAACATCTGCGGGGGATAGGCAATGAGCAGCATCGGCGAGGATCGTAACGAGATCCTGACGGTCCACAGGAATTGGTGGCGCGCGAACGAGCGGTGGGACATTCCCTTGATGAAGACATGCTTTCCGGTCGGGCCGAACTACCTCATGTTCAATTACAACTGGCATCCGTATTTTGGCATCGAGGAGAAAGTGCAGTTGTGGGAGTACTACAAGGACTCCGGGATGACGATGGAGCCGCCGGACGTGCGCATCATCAAATTCGAGGTGATTGGCGATATTGCCTACATCGCCAATGAGTTCGAGATCCGCACAACGATGCCGGTACAGCAGAACGCTCTGATCGACGAGGTGCAGGCACTCCCGCAACCCGGAGAGACAATGACGGACCGAGGGAGGTCGACTGAAATCTACAAGCGCGATGACGGCGAAGGCCGCCCGATCTGGAAGATGTGGCATTTCCACTGCTCGCCTCTGCCGCCTGCCGATGCCTTGCGACCCGGCTTCAACGACACCGCACAGTCGCGTGGCGGCCTTGGCTCAAATCCCTGGGGCGAGCCCTTTCAAAGCGTCGGCGCGGGTCGTGCTTGAGCCGTGCGTCACTCCGCCCGGTATCCCAGTTCGGGGCCCTGCGGGATACGTCTCGGTCATCGTCATGGATCGCGACCCGCCCACCGGCAGCGAACCCCACGTCGTACTCCTGCACCCCGTGAATCTGACCGCTCGCTGCTGGATACCCGTGGCGAGCCGGCTGGGCAATTTCAACCGTGTGCTCATCGATAGCCGCGGGCACGGGCGCTCGCACATGAACGGCCCTTTTGGCATCGACGACTACGCCGCAGACGTCCGAGCCGTCATCGAGGCCTTAGAGCTTCGCGAGATCCACATCGTCGGCGCCTCGCTCGGCGGGAGCATCGCATGCGCCGTCGCGGCGGCCCTGCCGGGGACCGTCAAATCGCTCGTGGCGGTGGGTGCTTCGCTCGAGCCCGCCGACCCCGACGCGCTGGCACGGCTCGAGCATTGGCGCCAGGTGGGAGCGACGTCCGAGCTGTTCGATGCGTTTCTCGAGCAAGAGGTATCACACGGCCTTCCGTCCTCGGTTGCGGCCGACGCGCGGCGGCAGGTCGGACTCGATACACGCCGCGGCGAGCTGATCAAGGACATCACCTGGAACGCCTTCGCCGAGGACGCGCGCCGCTATGCGAGCACCGTGCGCTGTCCGGCGCTCGTTCTCACCGGTGAATACGACGAGAGCTGTCCGCCGGCGACGGGGAAGCGGATGGCCGCGGCGCTCGGCGCACCGTTCGAGATCCTGCCGGGACTCGGCCATCTCCCGATGATGCAGGCGCCGTCGCTCGTCGCCGACCGATTGGCAAGATTCATCGGCGGAGTAATCACACAATGACCTACGCAATTGTGGCGCGCGATCCAATCGCACGTGAGGTGGGTGGCGCCGTACAGACGCATTTCTTCAATGCGGGCGCGGTCGTGCTTTGGCCGGAAGCCGGCACGGGCGTGATCGCGACAATGGCAATGGCCGAGACCGCATACGGGCGACTCGGGCTACGCTTACTCCGGCAAGGGGTTTCCGCGCAGGCCGCACTGACTCAGCTCCTCAAACGAGACACCCTGGCTGCGGTACGACAGGTCGCCGTGATGAGCGTGCGCGATGCGCCGGCAGTCCATACCGGAGAAAGTTGTATCTCGGCCGCCGGTCATCGATCGCGCCCGGACGTCGTGGCATTGGGCAACATGCTCGCGCGCGAGGGTACCTGGGACCGCATGACTGATGCGTTCGAGGCCGCTACGGGACCGCTTGCGTCACGACTCCTGGTCGCCCTCGAGGCGGCCGAGCAAGCGGGCGGGGATATCCGCGGCCGCCAGTCCGCCGCCATCGTTGTCGTAAAATCCGCGGCAGATCCCGAAGCGGGTGAGCTCGGCACCGAGGCCATCGTCCCCCAGGTTGACCTTCGGGTCGACGACAGCGCCGACCCCTTGATCGAGCTGCGGCGCCTACTCACCCTCGACAGCTTCTACAAGGAGCTGCTCACTCTGCTCACGACGCCCGGACTGTTCGTGGGGCCGTTCAACGCCGCGATCAATTGGTCCGCTGCTGTGGACACCCTGCGGTCCGGTCAGCGGCTCCTCGGCGGTAATCAGGAAGCGACGTTCTGGCTGGCCGTGCTCCTGGCTCGCGCCGGTGAAATGGATATGGCGCGCCGCCAGATGGCCGCTGCGGTCGCCGTTCATGCGCCGCTGCGAGAATTCGCCGCGCGGCTCGTACCGCAGAACATGCTGACGGCCGCTCAGGCGGCGGCGTTGCGCAACTAATGGAGCGGGATCAGTGGCGGTAGCTCTTGAGCCTGTGCGACCGATCACTTTGAACGAGGTACGGGATGCGCGTGAGAGGATAGCCGGCACGGTTATGCGAACCCCCTTGGTTCGTCTCGAGCTCGGGGGAAATTTCCCGGATATCCGCTTGAAACTCGAGAATCTGCAACCGACCAACTCTTACAAGCTGCGCGGCGCCGTCAATGCGGTGGCTATGATGTCTGAGGCGGCGCGTCGGCGTGGGGTCTGGACGATCAGCGCGGGCAACGCGGGACAGGGGGTCGCGTACGCGGCGCGGCGCGCAGGTGTTCCCTGCACGGTCGTGATCATCGAGACAGCGCCCGCAGCGAAGATCGAGCGCATCGAGGCACTCGGCGCAAAGCTCGTGCCGGTATCCTACGACGTCGCCTGGAAGGCGCTCGGTGAGCGCTCCTTCCCGGGAGTCGACGGAACATTCGTACATCCGTTCGACGACCACCAATTCATCGTCGGACACGCAACGATGGCCCTCGAGATTTTCGAAGACGCTCCCGACACGAGTTGCATCATCGCTGCCATCGGCGGGGGAGGTCTGATCACAGGCGTCGGTAGCGCATTCAAGGCGCTGAATCCGCGAGCGCGAGTTTGGGGCGTCGAGCCGGAGACCGCCGCTCCCGCGGCACTTTCTTTCGCCAAGGGATCTGCGCAGAGATTCGACGACTGGAAGCCTTCCTTCGTAGACGGCGCGGGCGGCCAGAGCCTCTTTCCTCGCATGTGGGAGCGCATGCAAGGAGTGGTGGATGGCTGCGTCGTTGTGAGCCTGGAAGAGACCAGGAATGCCATGCGGCTGATCGCGGAGAAGGTGCGCGTCATCGCCGAGGGTGCCGGCGCACTGCCTGTGGCCGCCGCTTTGACCGGCAAGATCGGTACGGGACCGATCGTGGCCGTTGTCTCGGGAGGCAATGTGGATCTCGCGAAACTTTGTGCGATCATCTGCCCAGGAGGATAGCGGAAAGGAATTGCCTATGCGTCTCGGTTTCATCGCAGTGGTCGCGCTCCTCGCGCTCGCCCAGGTCGGCGCTGCTGTAGGAGCGCCCCCCCTGCGAGAGGACCACGCTGCGCCGCAGGACTGGTATCACATCATCAAGATCGATGCCCGTACTTACGCGCTCTCCGAGCCGAAATACTGGCAGAGAAATGTCAGTTATCTGATCTTAGGGTCGAAGCAAGCGCTGTTGTTCGACACGGGCCCAGGCATCTACAGCATTCGCGCGCTCGTTCAACGTCTAACTTCGCTTCCCGTCATCGTCGTCCCCTCACATCTCCACTTCGATCATGTGGGCCGCATTTCTGAGTTTACCGACATCGCATTGCTGGACCAGCGCGAACTTCGCAATCAGGTCAAAGATGGCATCTTCACCGAAACTCGCGCGCAGTACATGCTCGATAATGACTACAGTTTCAGCGTGCATCGCTGGATCAAGAATGGAGAAACGATCGATCTCGGCGGGCGCCAAATCACCGCGGTCAGCACGCCGGGTCATACACCAGAGTCCGTATCGCTCATTGACCTGGCAAATCGACGCATGTTCACCGGGGATCTCGTCAATCGTGAGGTGCTGCTCCTGAATGTTCCGGGATCGAGTCTTCACCAAGTCCTGCGGTCACTGCACGAGTTGGCTCGCCTCGCCCCAGGGAGCATTGCGTACGAGGCCCATTCGGAGCAGCCGCTGTTGGCTGCGGAACTTCAACTCATCGCTCGCGGCATCGACGAAATAGTCAGTGGACGCGCTCACGCGCAGCCAGTGTGTCTTGGGGGAGTTCCCGCCCTCCGCTACAACGTCCGGTCGTTTCCGATCATATTTCCTGATGCCGCCGATGCGCGTCTGCACCCGTTGATGTCGGTTACCGATACCCTCGACCTGACACCCGGAGAGTCATGTCGCGTGGGAAAGAGCTGATTGGCCGCGGTCCATGCATTCGGCTCGACGTCTGCTTCGGTACGGCGAGAGGGCGAATGGACATCCGCGGAAGGCGGCGGTGGAGGGAGTGGGGAGTCTCAGGCGGATGAATCCGAAGTCCGGGGATGTTCGAGCCTCCGCGGCCAGCAGAAGAACTGGCCCTGAATGCGCGAGCTGCAGGTACTCGATGATGATGCTGGTCTCGACGATGTTGCACTCGCTGTCGACCAGCCGCGGGAACTTGCGCAGCCGGCAGCGATCTACGCCAGTCCCCTCGCCTTCGAGTGGCGGCCACAGGCTCCAGCCGGCCAACTCCGGACAGCTGCGCGATAGACTCAGACTTCCGATTAGCGGACAGTCACGAGCGATTCCGAATTACGGCTTGGCGCTAAAGAGCTTGTTGCGGGGCCAAACATTCCGCGAATGGCTCGATGCGCCGCTAGGTGACTGGTCGCACGGCGTCGTCGCCAACTGCTGGACTCCGCGGCAGCTGTTAGAGGTTTCAGATTAAGGACTGGCGCCCTGCACGGTCACAACACAGTGATGCGACCATGGGACCATCGGCGGAATTCACCTGTTAAATCGGACAAGTTGCTTCGACGTGCACTCTGTACGCTGCGGTAACCAGCGTCGCAGCGCAATAGAAGTGACCTTGACAGCAAGCACGGGAAGCTTCATGTTTGCAAGAGGTGTCTCGGGGTTCTGGCATCTGGCCTCTGGGCATCTCAAGAAAAAGCCGAATAAGGGGGTGCGCTCACCACGCGGTTCGCGCCTGGCAACAAATCGCAATTCTCTCACTTCATTTCTTTAGCGCCGAACTGAACCCGGCGGCTGGGATTAGTGTGGCGATCCACCGAGAGTGACGGCCACTGACTGACCCTTCCGCCACCGACCTTCGTCCGAAAACTTAAAAAACAGGAGTCAGGGATGATGAATACCAACTGCATTGTTTCTTGTCGATCCAAGCGCCCACCCGCGGGACAAAGGCGCGCTCTCTACTTGAGTCTTTGCGCGCTCTCGATGGCTGTCGCGGCGAACGCAGGTGAGCCCCGCATTATCACTATCGACGCTCCCCACGCGGGCGCAACTGCTGGCAGCTTCCAAGGCACGGGCTGTTACTCCGATTGTTCCGTGCTCATCAACAACTTCGGGGCGATCACGGGAACTTACCTCGACAAGAACAACGTGTTCCACGGCTTCGTTCGCAGTCCCGAGGGCAAGTTCACGACTTTCGAGGCGCCCGGCGCAGATACGACCGCGGGTGACTTCAACGGCACGTTCCCTAACGGCATCAACGACGCGGGCGCGATCACGGGATTTTACGTGGACGCGAGCGGAGGGTCTCACGGCTTTCTGCGCAGTCCCGAGGGCGCGTTTACGAAATTCGACGTTACTGGGAGCATTATCGGCACCACCACCCCCATTGCCCTTAACCTGGAAGGATCGATCGTAGGTTTCTTCGCGAACGAGAACGGTGTGGTCCGCCCTTTCTTGCGCAGTCCCGACGGCAGGTTTGCTACGTGGAGCTTTCCAGACGGGTGCGATATCCAGCCCGGTTGTTTTGGTTCGGCGGCTTTCAGCATCAATCTCTTTGGGACAGCCTCGGGGGGCTACGAAGACAATAGCGGCAACTTCGTTGACCACGGCGTTTTGCGCCGTGCTGACCGCGAGCTCACAACATACGAGGTTCCCGGCGCGGGCACTGGCCCGTACCAAGGCACCGGCTGTCCTGGTTGCTCGCGTCCCATCAATCTGTTCGGGGCCGTCGCGGGGTTATACATTGATGGGAGCAATGTCGTTCACGGCTACCTGCGCAGTCCTGCGGGTGAGATCACAACATTCGACCCTCCCGGCGAGGGCCCTCAAGGCATCAACTGTTACGCCGATTGTCAAGTGGGCCTCAACGACTCGGGGGCGATCACGGGATATTACCTGGACGCGAACAACGTGTATCACGGCTACCTACGGAGCCCCGAAGGCACGTTCACGACTTTCGAGGCGCCCGGCGCAGATACGACCGCGGGTGACTTCAACGGGACCTTTCCTGTCAGCATCAACGACTGGGGGGTGATCACTGGGTACTACGTTGACAAGAACAACGTATTGCACGGCTTCCTGCGTTTTCCATGAAATAACCGACGAGACCCACGTTCTAGACGATCATGTGGAGTGCCCCGGCCGCCGACGGCGAGACGGCCCGGGGCACTCCGGAAACTTCCAATTCCCACATTAGGGAATCCATTAGGGGATCGGTTTCAGGCTCACGAATCCGGGGGTCGCGCACCCGCCGCGACGACGTCTCGAGCGCCTCCGCCCGGGAATAGCGATCTGGTGTTCGAATTGAGTGTCGCCTTTTCTGTTGTTGAACGACCGGTTTCGGGAGGTGCATCCGGCGCCTACGGGTCGACTTGAGTCATCGGATGTTGACCCACGGCAATTCGGCGGTGACCTGCGGCTGCCGGCCAACATTTGCCGGTCGGCACCGTGGAAAGACCGCGCAGAAGCAACCCTAGATGTACACCTAGCCTACCTTAAGCAGCGAGCGAGCCGGCGTGGCCGAATCAGGCGGAGTGTCAAGACTTTTGGGGACTGATGGTGAGTCGCCTACTGAAGGCTTGACCCCCGAGGCCTCGACGCCACTAGATCCGACCGCGGCTGCTCTTGCCGCCGAGGTCGCCAAGAACAATCCTGAACTGGCCCAAGAGGCAGCTGCCTACTTTCGCAAACAAGGTCATCTCGTCGAGATTCAGACCGAGCACCTGCATGAGCAGCGCGCGGTCAATCTGCAACTGTTGAAGATAAAGCGTTTTGGCGAGCGGCTCAGAGTGGGACTACAGGTGTTTCTAATTCTGGTCGCGACTGTCATCGGCATCGGCGTCGCAGTGCTGATTCATGACGCCATCACATCGCGCCGTGTGGTCATCGAGCCGTTCCATGCGCCGCCTAATCTTGCAGCTCGCGGAATCGACGGCACTGTCGTTGCCAGCGGACTCCTCGACCAACTCGGTCAGTTGCAGAGTGCCACGCGGACCGGCTTCATTGCCCGCAACCTCGCGAGCGCCTGGACGAACAACATTAGTCTCAGCGTGCCGGAGACTGGGATCTCCATCAGCGAGATCTCACGTCTCCTCCGGGATCGGTTCGGGCATGACGTACTCATCGACGGGGATCTCATCGAGACCCTGACCGGGGGCCTCGCGCTCACGGTGCGCGGCAATACGGTACCGCCTAAGACCTTCGAGGGATCAGCCACGGAGATTCAGAAGCTCACCATCGAGGCGGCCGAATACGTCTACTCGAAATCCCAGCCGGCTCGTTGGGCCGCCTATCTCACCAACGAGGAGCGCTACGAGGAGGCGGTCCAGTTCGTTCGGACAGCGATTGCGAGCGCCGAGCCGCCTGAACGCCCGGCGCTCCTAAATAGCTGGGGGATCGCGATCCAAAACACAGGGGGTTCGACCCTCGAGGCGCTTAAGTTTTACCAAGCAGCGGTGAAACTGCAGCCGAATTATTGGGTTGCGCACTCCAATGTGATGAACTCCCTCATGATGGATGGCGATGAGGAGGGCGCATGGCGCGCGGGTGAGGATATGCGCAGGGCCGCCGGCGGCCGCCCGGGAGGAGCTGCAGAGACTTACTACGTAAACTGGGACTATCTCACCTGGAACCTCAAGGCATGGTTGGATAGTAGTGTGGCCGATGCCGAAGCGAACGCCGGGGTGGGGACGTACGTCGGCTCCGCCGGTCCAACAATCGCCGATATTCAAGCCCGGCTTCACGACCCGGAGGCCGCCGAGCTTGCGCTGAAGACGACGAAGGATGATCCCCACGATCCGACCATTGGCGCGATGACCCATTTCGTGCGCGGACGATTGGCGGCCGAGGCCGGTGATGCCGCCAGCGCCGCGGCTGATATGGAAGCGTTCGGTAAGGCGTATGCCGATCCCGCGGTGTACACCAATACCCCCGGGTACAACTGCTGGATTGCGTCCGCCGAGGAAGCAGCGGGACATCCGGACAAAGCCGATGCGCTGCTCAAGTCCGCCGGCTCGTTCGTGGATTGCTACCGATTTCACGCCGACATCCTCGTTGGTCGCGGCGACTGGTCAGGGGCGCAGAAGGCGTACGCGGAGGCGGTCGCGCTCGCTCCGGATCTACCTGCAGCCTACTACTCCTGGGGGGTGGCGCTTGCCAGACGCGGCGACCTGGCGGGAGCCGAATCCAAGCTCAAGGATGCAAACTTGCGCGGCCCACACTGGGCCGATCCGCTGAAAGCTTGGGGCGACGTGCTTGTGAAGCAAAGCAGCGCCAAAGATGCACTCGCCAAGTACGATGAGGCACTCAAGTACGCACCGAACTGGAAACAGCTCAAGGAAGCGCGCGAGGGGGCGGCGAAGCAGAAAAGCTGATTTGATTGCTCCGAAGCTGACCGTGGTGAAGGGCCGCAGTGGGTCGACACCGGCGGTACAGTTGATCCGGCTGCAGTCGGCCGAGGCCGTGTAAAAACAAAAACCGACCTCGCCGTAAATCAATTCTGCAAGATTCAAACTTCGAAATCTCGCAGATTTGAATCACGGTTGGGATTTTTTGCTCGTTTCGCCCGGTTTGCAAAAGTGCGGGGGGTTTTCACACGGCCTCGGCCATTTCCTGCCGGTGACGACCATGAAATGA
This sequence comes from uncultured Gammaproteobacteria bacterium, assembly GCA_963801865.1. Classification (GTDB taxonomy): domain Bacteria; phylum Pseudomonadota; class Gammaproteobacteria; order Steroidobacterales; family Steroidobacteraceae; genus Bog-1198. Next base: position 48,873 of record CAWDGY010000001.1, read on the forward strand.
CTGCATCAAAGGAGACATTCGCGAATAATCTGGGGGCAAACTGGCATGGAGGCAGGTGCACAAGGAGGCCGCCGGTGCTTTTTCAACGAACAATATATCTGGGCGCGTGCGTCGGACTGATGATCGCAGGGTGCTCCAGAGATTCGACTTTGCCTCTCGCACAGAGCACAAGTCCGTCGGGCAGTCCCGCCGTGGCTAAGAACACAACCGCTGGCTCGGAGAAAGTGCTGAATGTGTACAACTGGACGGGTTTCATCGAGCCTTCGGTGATCTCGGCCTTCGAGAAGGAGTTCGGCATCAAGGTTCATTACGACGTCTACGAGACCAACGAGATGATGGAGGTCAAGCTGCTCGCCGGTCACACGAACTACGACATCGTCATGCCAGGTGGGTCCTTCTTCGAGAAAGAACTCAAGGCCGGGGTGTACCAAAAGCTTGATAAGAGGTTGCTGCCAAATTTGAAAAATCTCGATCCCGGCGCTGCTCGTGAGACGGCCGTCTTGGATCCCGGAAATCAGTTCGGCGTCGACTACATGTGGCTCGAAACGGTCGGGCTCGGCTACGATGTAACCAGGATTAAGGCGCGCCTCACCAATGCGCCAGTCGACAGCTGGCGGCTCATTTTCGATCCGAAAGTGGTCGCCAAATTTCAGGACTGTGGTGTATCCGTCCTCGACTCGCCCGACGATGTGGTGGGTGCCGCGCTCGCCTACCTCGGCAAGGATCCCAACAGCGAGTCGATTGAGGACCTGAAGTCGGCCGAGCTAGTATTGCTCGCGATACGACCTTATCTGCGCTACATGGATTCCACGCGATATTTGGCCGATCTGGCGAACGGCGACATCTGCCTTGCGTTGGGCTGGTCCGGGGATGTCGCGCAGGCCCGCCAACGGGCAAAGGAAGCGGGCAAAGGCGTGGCGATTAATTATGCGATCCCCACGGAAGGCTCGTTGAGCATCGTCGACGTGCTTGCGATTCCGGCCGATGCTCCACATCCGACCAACGCGCACCTGTTCATCAATTATCTGCTACGACCGGACGTCGCCGCCAGGAACGCGATGGTGGTCACTTATGCAAGCGGTGTCGCGGACTCGGTCGCGTTAGTGAGTGAGGTCTTGAGGAACGATTCCGCTGTGTATCCGCCGCCGGAGGTGCGCGCGAGACTCGTGCCCATGCGCGCGAAATCGCAGGAGTCCACTCGCTCGCTCATGCGCATGTGGACGCGCTTTAAGACGGGTCAGTAATGAAATCCATGTAGGTGCCGATGCGTTGTGGTTTAGCCATGTTCTATCGTCCAGCCCCGCCTTGCTGGATTTGGCGTTTAATTATCGGGTGAGCGGATTGCGGACCGACGAGAGCATCGGGTGCAAGTGCGGAAATATGTAGGAGTGCTGGAAGGTCGCCACCCGGCCAATACCCGAAGTTCAGTGCGCCGAAATGCCTTCTGGTTTGCGGCCATTCGCCCGATGTTTGACGTGCTGGGGTGATAAGTGATCTATTGCTCTGAGACTAGATACAAGGAAAGTGTGCGCATGCAGGCTCGATGCCATAGCGAGGGGAAGGATCAATGAAATCTAGTAATAAAGGCGAGAGCTGGTTTCTAGGCGGCGTGTTGGTGACCTGCATGTGCGGATTGATGCTGCAGATCATGGAGACGCGCGTGCTTTCCGTCATCGGTTATTACCATTTAGCATTCTTTGCCATTGGAATCGCTATGATGGGGATGACGGCCGGCGCACTGGCGGTGTACTACAGGTTTGGTCACGTGTCGCCGACAACACTACCGCACCTGCTATGCCGTGTGATGACCGGCTTTGCTTGGAGCGTGGCCGCTTCCCTGATTGTGCTGCTCTCGTTAGCCATCCAGTCGAGCTTTGAACCCACGTTGCGCTTCGTAGCGAGCTGGGGAGTAACGATCCTCGTCTTGCTGCCGCCTTACGTGTTACTTGGGATGGCAGTGAGTCTGGCGCTGACTCGCAGCCAGTACCGCGTCTCGCTCGTCTATGGCGTGGACCTGCTCGGTGCGGCGTTGGGATGCCTCGTTACGCTCGGCCTCTTGACCTACACTGATACTTACACCGCGATTCTGCTGGTCGGTGCCGTCGGCGCCATTGCAGCCGCGTGTTTCTCTGCGAGCGCGCAAACGGCGATATCTCCTGCGACGGGCCTGCGGGCATCGCGAGCGAGACCTCTGGCAACGCTTGTCGTTGTGTTGCTGATCGCTGGGGTGAATCAAGTCCTGGGCACTCATGGTTTGCGCCCGCTCGTTGTCAAGAGTCGCGTGGAGCGGACCTCCGAGCTCACAGAGGAGCGTTGGAACTCGTTCTCGCGAATTGCGATGGTCATGCACCCGAACTCAGAGGCATTCATGTGGAGCGGCTCCCCTATGCGCCCAAGGTACAGATCGATCAGGGGTGGTTGAACATTGACGGTGATGCAGGGACTCCAATTTATCGCTATGACGGCAATCCTGCGCAACTCGACTTTCTGAAATACGACGTCACGGCGCTCGGCTACTATGTCCGGGATCGCGGTCGTGCCGCTGTGATAGGCGTCGGCGGTGGTCGCGATCTGATGACCGCTTCGGTGTTTGGATTTCGTGATATCACGGGCGTCGAATACAACCCCATATTCGTAAGGCTTTTTGCAACCGACTACCGCGACTTCAGTGGCGCTGGCAAGGTGCCGGGTTTACGACTCGTCGTCGATGATGCGCGTAGCTGGTTCGCACGCAGCACCGAGAATTTCGACTCGATACAGATGAGCCTAATTGATACCTGGGCGGCGACGGGCGCCGGCGCGTTCACCCTGTCGGAGAGTGGGCTATACACCGTGAACGGATGGAAGCGGTTCCTGGCTCGCCTCACGCCCCGGGGTGTCTTTTCTGTGTCTCGTTGGTTTTCACCTGAGCATCTCAACGAAACCGGGCGCGTACTGGCGCTCGCCATGGCCTCCCTTATCGAAGAGGGCGGAACGACCCAGCCTCTCACATCTATCTCGTGGCAAACGGAGCCTGTTCACGCTTCTTGTCGGCCGCTCCGCTCTGTCTGCCGAAGACCTCGCGCGGCTCGATTCGGCGGTTCAGCGCCTCGGATACGTGGTGCTTGCAGCGCCTGGAAGAGCCAGCGCCGAGCCGATCATCAACCGCATCATGGGGGCCAAATCGACTGCTCAGCTGGTAGAACTGGGTCAGCATTCCCGCCTCAACTCCTCCCCGACATGGGACGATAGCCCATTCTTCTTCAACCAGTTGCGCTTGGCGGATCCAGTCACGATGTTGCGGGTAGTCTCCTCCACGAGCACCATCATACGTGGAAACCTGACGGCTACCCTCACCCTGGTAACCCTGATTGCTTTGTCCATGCTGATTGTCGTGGTAGTTGCGGTAATTCCGGCAAGCCGTGCGATACGCGGCAGCGAAACCGCATTGGCTTTGTGGGGCAGCCTTTACTTCCTGATGATCGGTGTGGCTTTCATGTTCGTAGAGATAAGCCTGATTCAGCGCATGTCGCTGTTCCTCGGCCATCCTGTGCGCGGCCTTGCGATCGTATTATTCAGTTTTATTCTGTCGACTGGCTCGGCAGCTTAGCGTCTGAGCGCCTGGTGACATTGGGTAATCGTTCGCTCATTGGATGGCCACTTGCGCTCGCCCTATATCTAGTGACCCTACCGCTATGGTTAGGCCCGCTGCTCGAACAGGCAGAAAGCGGGAGCCTGCTCCTGAGAGTAGCAGTCTGCCTGCTCGTCGTCGTGCCGGCGGGGATCCTAATGGGCCTAATGTTCCCAACGGGCATGCGATTGGCAGGTGCTATTGACACGGGGATAACGCCGTGGCTCTGGGCACTGAATGGTGCGGCGGGTGTATTCGCATCCGGCGCGGCGGTTCTCCTCGCCATATCAACGTCGCTCAACTATCCACTGTGGGTAGGCGCAGCGTTTTATGCAATACTGATTTTGCCAACGCTCCGCTTGCGAGTCTTTCCAGGTCCCGACGTGACTCAACGACACCAGAGGTGGCTCCGATCGGAGACGAAGTCAATCCGTCTGAACTACGGTCGCGTCCATCGGCTCTCGAAGCGCCAACAGGCGATAACCGTCCAACTCGACGATCGTGTCGTACTTCTGTTCCAGCAATAAATCCAATTCTGGGAATGTCGGCGAGGTATCAATCCCGCCGACGGTATCCTTGAAAGGGCGCTTGACCTCGATTACGAATGGCAACTTGCGAGTCCGCCCGACGATTTGCGACCTCAAAGATCGCTAGCTGACGTGTCACTGAAATACCGAATGATCGAAGCCACCTTTTCTGATGCCGGATAGCTGCCAGTCGCGAATGACTGCACCGGGTCCACTCCGGTCGATGAGCAGACGCATAAGCAATCGTTCGGCGGACTTTCTTGGCCCGCTGGTTGGATACCCAATTATCGGTTTGAATCCGTCGTTGGCGCCCATTCTGCAGAAGCTGCGTGCGTTGCCCAGAGGTGGTTCCGGTTTTTCGGACAGGGGTGTAAGCGTTTACTACGTCGCGCGGGGCTTGCCGGAGCGAGATCTGAAGCTGATGCGGATTTTGGACGAGTTGCATCTGAAGTGGCCGTTCTACGGAGCTCGCAAATTGACCCGGGAGCTGCAGAACCAGGGACACGATGTCGGCCGACGCCACGTCGCGACGCTGATGCGCCGGATGGGCATTGTAGCCGTTGTACCTTGACGGCCGCGCACCAGCATCCCGGCGCGCGGGAGCGGCGATTTACCGTACCTGCTCTATCGGGTGTTGTCGATCGAGCGGCCTAACCAGGTCTGGGCGAGCGATATTACGTATAGTACGCCTAGACGTTGTCGGTCCCCGCCGCATTGAGGGGAAACAGCGCTTTAGCATGGATGGAATGCATGGAGTTATGAACATGCCCCTCTTCTGCTACGAGAAGAGGTGAGCCGAAGCGGCGGTGACTTGCCGGACACTGGCAAGGTGACGAAGTCCGCAGGTAATGGGGCTTGAGGCGAAGTCGTTACGCCAAGATGAGTCTCTAGGCTGAGCATGGGACGGTTGAGGAACACGAGCCTATTGAAACGCATCTGAGGGTTGAAATGTCACCATCACCGACACGACTTAATCGGTGGGACGTGGGCATCGGTCAGCGAAATGTATGCGCTGACCGACGAAGGCAGGATCAACAGTTTCGTGATCCTGCCGGCGGTTTGGAGAGAGCGTCGCTAGCCCAAACCACCCGCGACGACTTGCGGCAAGCAAGGATAAAGACTGCGATAGGCAACCTCGCCCGTGTGCTTGAGTCCAGACATGCGAACTAGGGAAGGCTTGGAACAGATGCGAAGGGAGTGTGTCCCCGAGGCTGACCAAGTTGGCGGAGTTCTCGTAGTAGTCGGCGACAGGGAAAGCCTGTCACAGGGCGAAGGGGAACAGTCTGAAGTGGCTTGTGCGGCGAATTAGCCGACTGTAATGAGGTGAAGACCTTTGATAATCGGCGAAATGCAGGACAAGCTGGCGAGATGGTCAACGGAGAACAAAGAACGCAAGTTCGATCGACTCCTGCGACTGATTACCGACAGAACTTGGCTCGCGGAAGCCGCGCGCGTGACCTTGGCCTCAGGCGGCGCGCGAACGGCAGGAGTAGACGGAATCGATAAGCAACGCATGGAGAGCGATCTCCCTGCAGAGCTTTCGACGATACGCAACGAGTTGTTGGCGGGCATTATCAGCCGCTACCGGCACGCCGTGTGTATATTCCTAAAGCGAGTGACAAGAAGAAAATGACGCCCCTGGGCATACCGAGTCTGCGCGATCGAATCGTGGAGCGGGCGATGCTGATGGCAATGCAGCCGATCTGGGAGAGCGATTTTCATCGGCTTTCTTACGGCTTCAGACCCGAACGCAGCGTTCACCATGCGATCCGAACGGTCAAACTTCAATTGCAGGATAGCGGTGAAGAAAGTACGTCAGGTCGCTGGATTATTGAAGGTGACCTGGCCAGCTACTTCGACACCGTCCATCATCGGGTTGATGCGAGGGTCCTACCGGGTCCGGATAGTCGCGGAGCCTTCCGAGAAATCACGCTGCGGCGACTGGTGACGAGCCGGAAGGGTCAGTTCAAATGGCGGTTGCCGGATGGCAACCCGTACATCCTGCGCGAAGAGACGGGCAGTATCTTTGAATCGCGTTACGCTGATCTTGCCTTTGCTATGAGCAACACTTGAGATGGAGAGCCGGATGCGCTGAAAGGTGCAAGTCCGGTTCGGGGCGGAGAGACCGGGAAATAGTTCGACTACGCCCGGTCTCTCACTCCACTTCCGATGGCACATGGGTTTCAGTATCTGATGGCCATCATCGATGTGGGCAGCCGCAAGACGCTCTCCTGGAGGGTGTCGAACACGATGACGCCGGACTTCTGCCTCGAGGCGCTGCAGGAGGCACTGGGAAAATACGGGAAGCCGGAGATTTTCAACACGGACCAGGGATCCCAGTTTACCTGCGAGGAATGGATCGACACGCTGAAGGCGGCCGGGGTCCAGATCAGCATGGACGGCAAGGGACGATGGATCGACAACGTTTTTATTGAACGCCTGTGGCGAAGCGTAAAGTACGAAAATATATATCTGCGCGCCTACGAGACCGGAACGCAGCTACGACGAGGGCTGACCGAGTACTTCGATTTTTACAATGGTCGGCGCATTCATGAGGCGCTTGGCTACGCCACGCCCGACGAGGTGTATTTCGCAGGGCTCGCTCCGGTCATGGCGGCCGCGGCATGATCGAAAAATCCGACGCCGCATCGATTTTTCGGGATACCCGAGGTAGGGGGTCGATCAAGATCTCGGTTCCTGGAGCGTTTACGGCGGTCGGATTTTCCGGTCAGCAGAAAAATCCCGGAGCTTCTGCCGCTGAACGCGGCAGACCTTCTCTGTTCAAGACCATTGACGAAGACCGAAGAGAAAGACAGGATCATATCAACCGCTCAGGCAGGTCCACTTATCCCGAAGAGAAATCTGTCCAAACAAGCGGAGCCACCCCTCCCCATGGCGCTCCAAAGCAGGCAACAGGATCGGTAGCAATGCCTTCAGACGCTTGCCGCAGACTCGATCAGAGGCCTCCCACAACACGATCAGGGCACCGCGGGCTGCTTCATCGTAAAGCGATGGGCGCCTGCGTGTCTGGCGACGCTTCGTGACCGGCTGACCGTTCAGTACCCGGATCGCCGACTTCTCGTGATAGCCAGTGCTGGCAACGAACTCGTCCAGAATCTTTCGCTTCTGCTTGCCTGTAGCGGACCGATAACGCAGGCGGATAGCGTCGGTGAGTTCGGCCCGCACGGTATAAGTCATCTTCTTGTCCATAACGCCTCCCAGATTGGAAGGCGACATGGTGGCAGGCCCTCATCGGTAACATTTCAGGTGAGGCAACAACCGTATTCGGTAGCATTCTTCTTGAGGCAATGCGGACAGTTCGGACGCCATTGACATATATGCTGCCGTGACCAGCGAACTTCACTGAACGTGCGAGGTTCGTGAACGACGCGACGACGACCCAAGTACATAACGGCAAGACGATCACCATCGGCCTGACACGCTTGAAGTCCGACACGCCTTGGAGACGCTCGGCAATGAGAACGGCACTGCGGGAACAGTTAAACGTTACGTCAAGGCACTCTAACCGAAGGTCCATCCGTCTGGATCTGCAGTCACTCCATCGCTTCTTGGGAATCCGTTCGCAGAAGGTACAACTTGCAAGCTCGTCCGCTGCTGACTCACGCCGCCGTCGGCCTGCTGGCAGTGTTTGCGGTCGGCTGCGCCACGACCGCCCAACCCCCGGCGTCCAGGCAGAAGCTCGCGAGTCTGACGAAACTGGAGAATTGCCAGGAAAACCCGCCTGCTTTTGGACGGCGGAATTCCAGGGGGGCTGGACCGTACTGAATGACTCGACGCTGATCGTGCAGGCTCCTCTTCCAAAGGACGCATTTGTGATCAAGCTGTTCGAACCAATCGTTGACTTGAGCTTCCACCAGCGGCTCGGCTTTGAGGACAAAGAGCACACGGGCCAAATCTGCAACGGTAGCGACGACTACCTAATTGTGCCTGGAGGGCAGCCGCCACGGGTGCCGATCACGGCGGTTCGCGCGCTGACCGTGGCCCAGCGGCAACAATTGCTTCAGGCCGCTGGTATGCCCGCACGGCACTCGCACACTACCACTCAGCCCGCGCCCCCCAAGAACTGAAACCAGCGCGCCACGCGGCCCGCTAGGCTCGAGCCTGCGAGCGCATCGGTCTGGATGATCGAGGCGCCCAAGGCACGTCGATATGAACCAGCTTTGCGATGAGCGGGCGCAGTGAGCGATCGATCTGGTCGTTGTCGGCGATGACGGTAAATCCCATCTTTTGCACGCCGTCGATCGGCAACAACGAAACCTCTTGGTAGCCGGCCTCGAACATGGCCAATTTTCATTCGTCCGCGGGTGTCAGTTGTTAGATCGCACCCCACACGAGGTGGTCGTCCGACGTTTCGATCACGTGCATTTTCCCGACTCGTCTCTGCTCTGCTTCGTGAAAGCGAGTCGACGACCTGTCCGCGCGTATATTGCCCTTGAGTTTCGAGTCCTTAGAGGTTCGTCCCAACATGCTCCGCACCGTTCGTTGTCTGCTGTGCATTCGACCAAAATCGAGCACGGCCTCGTTGATGTCGGCTGTTAGCTACACATGAGCAAAATCACTTAAGTGCATAAAAATTCTCGTTTGTAGTGCGTTTGAAGCGCAATTATTGTGACAGTGGGGTGTTGGTATCTTTGGCTATCAAGGAATACCACTTATGAATGCTCACACCTTCGGACTCGCGGTCGCCGCCATCGCCGCATTTTCTCCTGCGATTTGCAACGCATCGCCTGAAACGACTTCGGTGAATACCTGTGCCCGCGCTTTCGTGGACAACATTGCCCCTGAGCGTGCCGCCGCTCCGCGCTACAAAGTTGACTATCGCGCTAGTTTGTCGGGCAGCTCGATTGCGTATTATTTCCCTACCACGTCCACCTTTGATCTCGAGGCTCATGATCCGAAGACGGGTGCCGTGCTTGCGCGTGCGCGCTGCTCAACGGATGCCCGTGGCGCTGTAGTTGCTTTGTCCTTGCTGTCGTTGGGTGACAAGAAGGTGACCTTCGCGGGTCAGCTGTAAGGGTGGCGCGCGAGCCCGACTCGCTATTGTTTGTCGGACCCGGCCGTTCGGACGCCCAACGCTACTCGGCCTTATACCCTGATCAGCGACGGGAGCCTGAAAAAAACGGGCCGCTGAGCGAAGTCCGGGCTTTTGGCGGTTGCGCCGTGCGCGTCGGCATGGCAGGCTGCCATGGCATTCCACGACAGCAGGGAGCCAGACGGAGGTGACGCGGATGCCGACCATCACCGGCGGCTGACTGTGCGGTAGAGTTCGCTACAGCGCCGATGCAGAGCCCGCGCGTTCGTGGGGCTTGCCATCGCCATGATTGCCAGAAGTTTACCGGCAGCGCTTTCGCCGCAGTAATCGGTCTACCGAAATCGACGGTCACGGTGCCGTCCAGTCGGCGTCAAGCGGTGCTGGCCCCTCGTCTGCTTGGTCGCAGCTTTCGCGCGGTACCTTTTTGAAGCACCTTCTTGAAGTCATTTGGCAGCAAGCGATAACGAGACAGAAGCTTATAGAAATCGGTGCGGTTGCGCTTTGCAAGGCGGGCTGAGGCACTTACATTTCCAGAGGTGCTCTGCAAATTCTTGGTAAACAAGTGTACGGCGAATCTATCCAAGACATCATCATAAGACGGTAGTAGAGTCGAATCGGCTCTCAACGATTCCTCCACAAATTGCTTCGTCATGACCTTACCGTTGGAAAGCACAACGTTCTGTTTTATTAGATCGAACAGCTGCCGAATGTTCCCGGGCCAATCGACTGTTGAAAGCAATTCCATCGCTTCCCGCGAATATATTTTCGCCACGTCGCCTTTTTCTGTGACTTGTTCCAAGAAATGCGACACCAACAGCGGAATGTCTTCGCGGCGTCGGCCCAGAGGTGGCACCTCGATCGAAAAGACAACAATCTCGTAATAGAGATCCTGAGAAATTTGCCATCATTCATCAGTTGCCGCAGATCAACAGATGTAGTTGAAATTATTCGCACGTCGTTGCGCGCCGCGCGCGCTTGGGTCGCAGGGTAATGGGGCTCCCGGCGCAATGCAGTCAGAAGCTCCAATTGATGTCGAAGCGGCAAGTAGCCGATCTCGTCCATCAATAGCGTACCTCCGGGTGCAAACTGATGCGCTCCCAACTGAAAGGTTGCAGGCTCCCTCGACTCGCGCTCCTCCTGACCGAACACTGCGGCGTCCAAGGAGTTGTTTTCAACAACGCGACATTTGATGGCGACAAAGGGCTTATCCCGACGCCTACTTGCCGCGTGAATGGCGCGCGCGAACAGCTCCCTTCCGGTTCCATTTTCGCCGATCAAGAGTACGGGCTCATCGCAGTGCGCGGCCCTGTTGGCTTGGCTGAGCCTGTCCTCCATAAGCTGACTGCGCGAAACAATGTCCACTCGCCAGTCGCCCTTGACATGGCTGAAGGATGAGACCGCGATCGCACGTCCGACTTGTCCTAACAGTTCACATTTCTCTACCGGCTTGACCAGAAAGCCGAACGCACCGTATTGGGTGGCTTGCACCGCCTCGGGTATCGTTCCGTGCGCCGTCAAGATGATGACGCTGACATCCGGCCAACGACTCTTCAGTTCCTTCAGTAAGTCAAGCCCGCTCATCGGAGTCATTCGTAAATCGGAGATCACGAGATTGGGTCGGCGACGCGCACACGCATCCAACGCGGCCGTAGCGCTCTCGGCGGATTCCACATCATAGTTCGCGGCGACAAGGCGAGTCGTCAGCAGGCGACGCTGGCTCGAATCGTTGTCGACGATCATGATGCGGGCCTTGCGCTCTTCAACCGCGGCCAGCGTCTCAGTGTCTTTCGGGTGTTTGGAGGCTCTCTTGACGACAAATCCAAGGGAGGTCGTGACAGGAGGTGAGCGATCACCCATGAGAAGATCTCCGATTTCGCGAAGCGACCGCGCATGCGTGGCCGGCAGGTGCAAGATTTCCTCTCACGATCGCCGTCACCCCAATCTTCCTCCGCATATGGAATCGGGCGGGCGCGCCAAAGTAAGTGCCGCCAATTGCGCGCGCAACTCATCGACGTACTCAAGCAGACGTCTCCGATCTATCGTTACGGGGAACAATGTGCCCTCGTTGTCACCGCAGCGCCTATCCCATGAACGAATGCGGTCTAATTCATCGGGAGTCATTTGAATTCAAGTTCCGTGCTGACCGGACAGTACGATCACTCGCACTCTCTGCCGCAGTAGCCGGGCACAGTCCCGGCCAGCCAATGGTCGAAGGAAATAAGGGCCTTGTCCGAAATAGCAGGAGCACGCGTGGATGATGGCCATCAGCGCTTCGCCACGTCGGGCCTGAACCAGCGCGCGTTCAATACCCGAATCGCCTCGTCGTTCAGAATCCCCGCGATCACCGCATCGCTGCCGCAGTGCGGACAGATCGCGGTGTTGCCTTTGTCGCACCAATGGATGACCTGGGCCGCCGGGTAGATGCGCAGGCAGTGGAAGCAACTCGCGTCCTTCGCCGCTTTGATCGCCACGCGGTTATAGATCGACTCACTGGCATTGCTCACGTTGCCTCTCTTGGCGTTCCTGCCTGTGCCGGAATGCGGTGCGCGCTTCTACTCATACTTGATGGGCTGGCACAGCTTGGCGCTCCACTCACTGCTTGAAGAAACGCCAGCTGCTCCTTTGTTTCCACACCTGACCTTCAGCGACCACCCGATGCCGAAGTCATCGAGCAGCTGGCCTCAGGCTTATGCCTTCTCGCTACTACTATTATTTGTCCCAAGGGTTTTTCCAGTGTTTCGGTACACTTTCGGGAGTATTGGGTTTGTGACGGAGCCGAGTTGGCAGGGGCGGCACAAGAATCCTCGGGACTTCACCCTCGGTGAGCTTGCGGTGTGCAACGATGCCTGAATGAGTCGTCGGGTAGAACTGAGCCAGCGCCAATTTGCGGAGTTCCATGATGCGTCGTAGCCTAAGCAGCTCTGAATTCGCTACTTTTTGGTCATCCATTCATACACTTTCCTTATGTTGGTGTGAAGTTAATCGCCCGGGACCGCCACTATTGGGCGTTGCCCTGGCGAATCCCCTATGAGTACTGCTTGGTTTCCGCCGGGCCCTGACCGGTCAACCCTCCTTTCCAAATGAAAAGGAAAAAAGCTCCCCTCTCAAATTGGGGATGGCAAACACAGATCAGAGGGGAGCGAGCTCCGCTGACAGGGGTATTGTTTCATCATGCGAGTGCGCCACGCATGTCCCAATCGGACGTATGTGGCGCAGGGCGATTACCGCAATCACTGCTCGGGCGTTTGCCTAAGAGACGCGCGACATGGCCGATTTTCTGATTCGGCGCGGGATAACCGATTGCCAGCGCCATCGACGCAATGACCCTGGCCGTCAGCAGCGAGACCAGGTGTGGAAGTTCTTGGCTCTTCCCGACCGCCTCCGCTGCGCCTCGCCGCGGAACCTACGATTTGCGAGCGGGATCCGCTCGACCCGGGACTTGAGAAGCGATTGGATCAAATCGGCGACTCGTCCGTGGGCCCTCCAAGCCGTACCCGCACCCGCTCCTCCCGCAGCCTGGGGCTGAAATTTCGCATTCGCTGAACGAAGCTATGTGAGACTTCATAGCCGCGCGACACCAGCAGCGTACCAAGATCGGTACGCAGGTCATCCAAAATGATCATGCCCGGCGAGACTTCGCAGAGGCGAATCTCGCGTAGGCTTGGCCCTGAATCGACCGTGCCGTGTAGGAGGGCGAGTTGTGCGAGGATGGCGTTCCCATTCGCTCCTCCGCGAGCCCGAAGCGTCGCGATCGCCGTTTCTACCGTCTCGCCCCTGCTCGTGAGCGCATCGAATTCAAGAGCATACCTTAGAACGGCAGCGCATTCGGCGACCGCTGGTATCGGCTGATCGTTCGCTGTGCTGGTGCGGTTGGCGTGCACCAAGATGGCGCCGACGTTCTCGAGCCGCGGAATATGTGCAATTAACGTCTGCGTGAGCTTAGAAACCTCAGCCACCAACAGCGTCTCGTCCGCATCGAGCGGCTCGCCGTTGACCGCCCTCTCGACGAGGTCAATCGGCAACGAGACGTACCCGAGCTGGGATAGCAAGCCGCGGCCTCCAGCTCCCAACTTGGTGGCAGTCCGACGGCTGCTGCGAGCTCGAGAGCCAGCCGTTTCACTCGGCTACCCCGTCCAAAGGCGATCGGATTGACAATGGCTAGAATGTCGGTCAATGCGCGAATGCTGCCAAGCACGGTCTGCTTCAGCAGCATCCTTTCAGCGGTGACCAGTTGGTGTTGCCGCACCGCCGCCTCAACCGCGGCGAGGAGCTTGTCCGGCGAACACGGTTTGGTGAGAAAGCGGAAGATCTGTCCTTCATTCACCGCTGCAACTGCGGCATCGCGCCCGGGCTCACCGGTGAGCAGAAGGCGGGTCGAGTCTGGCCAAAGCGCCCTTACTTTCGTCAAAAACGTCACGCCATCCATGCCCGGCATGCGCATATCGGAGATCACGACGGCGGTGCCGCTCCTTTCAGTCAGGATTGCGAGACCTTGCGCACCGCTCGTAGCCGTAGTCACCTCGAAACCCCGACGCAGAGTGAGCTTCAGGCCTTCGAGCACTCGCGGTTCGTCGTCACGCACAGAATCGAAGCACACGGACTAGCCATCGGCGTCAAGCTACCTCTTCGGGTTTGAGCAATGCGCTCGCGAGCGCGACCAGCGATTCCCATGAAACAGGAAAGCGGATTGAGCGCAGATACTCCTCGCCCAGGGTCGGAGCCTGCGCCTCGAACAGGGGTACATCCTTCGGCTTCAATTTCAAGACCAGCGCATGAGCGACGCCAATGGCGCTCAGTACGTCGAAGGAAGTCTGTGCAATTCGAGTGGGCTCATCGTGGTAAGCAACAGCCTCGACGATCTCGAAGGGAATGCCCCATAGCCCGAGCAGATACGCCCCCGCCGTCCCGTGCTCGACGCCGACGAATTTTAGCTCGGCCTCCGCGAGCGGCATCCCGGACCTAGTCGCCTCGAGCGCGCGTTGCATCTCTTCTTTGAAATATCTTCCGAGAAGCAAGAGTCCGACGTCATGCAGCAAGCCGGCGAGAAACGCGTCATCGGCCCATGGCGTTTCGGCCGCTAACGATCGAGCGATCGCCGCCACGCTCAGCGCGTGCCGCTGCAGTTGCGCCAGATGAGAGCGGCGCAAAGCGTCTTGGCAGGCTTGAACAGCTCTGCCGAGAGAACCATGCTACGGACCGTGGACATGCCGAGGTAGCTGACGGCTTGCTGGATGCCGGCGACACGACGCGGAAGACGGAAGAATGCCGAATTGCAAACTTGCAGCACCTTCGCCGAAATCGCAGGATCCTTCTGAATGATGACTGCCACTTTGCAGGAGTCGCTATTGGGGTCGGCTAGCGCGCGTTGGAATGCCGCAAACGTCGCCGGCATCGCGGGCAATGAGGCGGCTAACCCGAGCCGGGCCCGCAACTCAGCCGATTCGATCAATGATCGGGTCGCTAGACACCGATCGATGCATTCTTCCAGACGTTTCACTTCGCAAGGCTTACTCAGGTATCGATGCGCCAAGGAGAGCAGGCGCTGCGATTGCTCCTCATCTGCGTAGCCGGATAGAACGACGCAAATCGTGTCTGGGTAGTCTGCCCGGGTCCGAGCCACCAACGTTGTGCCGTCGACGCCGGGCATGCGCAGATCGGTCACCAGCACATCAAAATGGGTTTCTCGCATGCTCTCGAGTGCTTTTGCGCCGCCTTCGGCAAAATGCATGTCCCAATCTTTGCGCCGACCATAGAGGCTCGATCTCAATCCCTGCAGTACTTGCGGCTCGTCGTCCACAAAGAGAACGCGCCTCACGTGATGCCCACCGCGCCACTGCCAGCCGGTAAGCGCACTGTAAAGCACGTGCCGACATTGGGCGTGCTCGTCACCTCGATGTACCCTGCGTGTTTGTCGACGACAATGGATCGGGCAATCGCGAGCCCCTGTCCGCTGCCGCGCCCGACCTCCTTAGTCGTGAAAAAGGGATCATAAATCTTGGCAATGATCTCCTTCGGGATGCCGCACCCATTATCTTCAAATTGAAGCTCAACCCAGTCGTCCACCAGCTGAGTGCGAATGCAAATCCTGCCGCTTTCAGAGTCCCGGCCGGCGTCCGCCAGCGCATGCGCCGCGTTGACGATGAGATTCAAGAAGACTTGGCTCAGTTCACCCACGTTGCACAACACTTCCGGAATCTCCCCACACTGCAAATCCACGGTCGCGACATATTTGTATTCGTTGCACGAAATCATGAGCGTGGTCTCGAGAGCTCGGTTGATGTCCGACATCGTTTTCTCGGTCGCATCCGGATGCGCGAAGTCCTTCATGGCACGCACGATGGCTGCCACTCTTGCAGTGCCTTCCATGATTCGCGCGATTGCGCGGGGCACCTCCTCGACGACGAAACCGAGATCGGAGCTCATGCTCGGGGCCGGCGTGCTCTCCTTGATTTTGCCGCTGACCGCCGCGAGCAGATCGCCGAAGGCGGATTCGAGAAAATGAACACTATCGCTCACGTATTGAATGGGCGTGTTGATCTCGTGCGCGATACCCGCGGCGAGCCGGCCGACTGCCTCAAGCTTCTGGGCGAGACCCAGCTCGAGTTCAGCCGCTTCACGCAATCTCATCTGTTCCCGCAACTGTTCACTCGTGCTCCCAAGAGCCGCCTCGGCCTGAACCCGCGCCGTGACGTCCATGGTGATGCCGGCCATGCGGTTAGCCACCCACTCCAAGGAGCCATACGATTCGATGTCACGGGTTGAGCCATCCGGTCTCATGACCCGATACTGAATGGTTCGAGAAGACCCGGCGGCTCGCGCTGATCGCGCCGATACTTGCGCGGACGCGCTCCCGGTCCTCGGGATCGATCAACGCCAGCCAACTCTCGAGGGTCGGACGAAATTCGCTGCGGTTGCGGCCGACAATTTGGTACATCACATCGTTCCACCAGATGTTCTGTTCGTTCGCCTCGCGCTCGTAGACCCCCACATGGGCTGCGCTGGTTGCAAAGTCAAAGCGCTTCGTCAGCAAGTCGAGTGCGAGCTGCTGCTCGTGTCGCTGCGTGATGTCCGCGGTTCTCGCCATGAAGCCTTCGACCGCACCCTTTGCTTCGACCAGCGGTTCGATTTTGATGCCGACCCAGAATTTGCGTGCATCCTTGGCGTAGTTGACAAGCTCAGCCGCCACGCTGCGCCCGGCAGCAAGCGCGGCGCCAATTCGAGCTCTCTCCGCGGCATCGGTGTCCGGTCCCTGGAGCAATTGAGCCGGAGTGCGTCCCACGGCCTCCGCCATGCCGTATCCGGTGATGCGCGTGAACCCCTCGTTGATCCGTACGATGACCCCTTGGCGATCGGTGAGGATGATGCCGCTCGCACCGGCTTCAGCCGACCGGGCGAGCTGCGCCAAATGCCGCCGCTTCGAAAGCCTCGACCAGAAAGAGCGCACGATCAAGAGGAAGCGCAGAGTCGGAAGGCGGGCCGCTCGGATCTCGGTCATCACATCAATGATCCGGCTTCCCGGCTCGGCTTAGATCCCTCTTGCATCCCACGGTTCCCATGAGATTGACCAGTGCGATGAGCGTCGCCCAGACGGAAGTGTCCGCATTGTCGGCACCGGATATCAGCGCCCGATTGGCGGCTTATTCTAAGGAGCGCGCCGCCGCCGCGATTTCTGTGATTTCGAAGCTGATTGCGCCCGTATGAAGTTTCCTCGCGCGAAATCCCAGTGGGCAAAAATGCGCGACGGATTCTCCTCGGGGCGCGCGAGCGCTGCGCTAAGAGTGACGAGATGCACCCGCTCGTATTGGAGAGCGTCTGAAAAGCGCGGGGGAAGTCGCCCAGCAGTGCAGCCGGCGAGTCGTCGGGCGGGCGCGGCCTCTGCCTCCCGTTCGCGCGCGCTGTGTACTCGTAGCGCGGCGAGCGCGAAAGTTCATGCGGCAGCCGCTTCAAAAAATAGAGTAAATTGTGCGCGCCGGATGGAGCGTCTGTGAGGGCGGCGTGACGATTCTCCCAGAGGCCACTGGGCAGCGGCTCGCGCACGTAGGTAATGCGCCGGCCGATTCCAGGCGTGCAAGGATCTCGTCGATGGAGGCGCTGTTCGCGACGTAGTCATCGGCGCCTGCGGCGAGGCCCATCAGCATGTCTTCCTTGCTTTCTCGGACCGTGAGCATCAACCCGTAGACGTAGGCATCATCCTCGTTGATTCGTACGTGACGGCAGAGCGCAAGACCGTCCATCTCCGGCATGAGCCAGTCGGTGAGCACGATGTGACAATGACTCACGCTCAAGATGCGCAGTGCCTCCTCGCCGGCCGCGGCAACCTCGACGTCGTAGTGCGCGGCCCTGAGAAGCCTGAAAGGCGGGCTCTAACCAGATAATCGTCATCGACTACGAGCACACGGCATGGGAGCCGGCCCTCGCACGGCTGCGTTGGAATGTCATCCTCAAGATCCGTAATCAACTCTTGCGGGAAGGGAACGTGACTTCCAAGATGCATACGGTTCCCCAACGGCGGCCCTCGTTCAGCGCGGTGCATCGCACTGGATCCCTCTCTGGAACTAGGACGTCGATCACGGGGTAGTCAACTCGTATTCGATGGCGAGACGAATCAGCGCTGACCGGTTGGAAACGCCCAACTTCACCATCAATCGGCTGCGATAAGTGTCGATGGTCTTACGGGATAAGGAAAGCCGTTGCGCGATGTGGGCACTCAAGAAGAAGCGGAGACGATGCATCGCAGTACCTCGCGCTCACGATTGCTGAGCCGCTCGTACGGGCTCGTGCCAATGGACACGTCCAATGGCCCTTCGATGAACATGGGAGTGAGGGAGGGACTCAGAAATTGACTGCCGGCGCTCACCGCATGGATGGCTTGGATCAGTTCAATGCCGGCAGCGGCCTTGACGACGTAGCCGCGCACACCCGCTCGCAGCGCGCGATAGACATCGTAGGGAGTCTGGGACGCGGAGAGCGCGATGGTGTCCGTGCGGGAAATTCGCCGAGAATGCGGCGCGTAGCGTCAATCCCGTTGAGGTCGGGGGGGCGATTGCCGGTCCATGATGATCATGTCCGGCTGCAATTGCCGCGCACCGAGCACCGCTTCCTCGCCGGTCCCGACTGCGCCGACGATCTCGATGCCTTGCTCTCGGCCGAGCAAGGCCAGAAGTCCCTCGCGCACGATGGTGTGATCATCGACCACCAAGATCCGACGGGCGGGCGATACCGATGAGCCATTCATGGAAGTGTGTCCATTCCTAGCCATGATCTTTCTGCCGCGACGACTCCTCATTCTTGCTCGGCGCTGACACCGGCAATACTCGGCGGCTGCGGTGAGCAAGGTAGAGCCGCTCGCACGGCCAAATGGCCCTAGGCGCCCCGGATTATTCGCGCAACTGCTTCGGAACGACGGCTGACCTGGAGCTTCTCGAACACCGTGCTGAGATAGTTCTTGACGGTTTTTGGCGAAAGCCCCATCTCGGCGGCGATTTCCTTATTCGTCTTGCCGTCCGCCACGAGCGCCGAGCACCCGCTGCTCCTGATTTGAAAGCGGTTTGACTTGGGTAGACCACCCAGCGGCCCTCACCGTGCGCAGGCCCCCCAACATCGTATGCACTGGGCCCGGTCCGAGTACCGACAGGCCACTCGCCACGGATCTGATCGCTTGAATCAGGTGCTCGGCGCCGATCTCTTTGAGAAGATACCCGCCGGCGGAGGGCAAAGGCGGTGGCGAGCAGCGCGCTCTCATCCTCAAAGCGCTCGGAAACAGCACAGTGAGTCTTCGGATTGGCGACTCGAATCTCGCGGCAGGCAGTCGCGCCGCGCTGCCGTCGGGAAGGCGGGCGTTCATCAGAACAACGTCAGGCTGAAGGCGCGCAGCCTCTTCAATCGCGGCCGCTGCGGTGCCGGCCTCTCCAACGACCTCGATGCCCGCTCGCTCGATGATCGTGCGCAGCCCTGCGCGGACGATGTGATGATCGTCCACCAACAACACCGTGAGCAGGCGTGACTCTTCCGCACTCATCGGGGCCCCCGGTCTTTGGGTATGTGCAATACAATATGTGTACCCCTTGCCCGCAGAGGGGACCAACTTCAAGCCGAGCACCGATTTGTCGCGCTCGTGCCTGCATATTGACAAGGCCGCTGCCTTTTTGTTCCATCGCAGCGGGGTCGAAGCCCTCGCCGTCGTCGCTGACTTCGAGTGTCACTCCCTCATCGGTCAGTGCCAGGGTGACTCTGCCCTGCTCCGCACGGGAATGCCGTCAGAGAATTGCTCAGCGCTTCCCGCGCGATCTGCAATATCTGCTCGGCCTCATCCAGCAGTGAGCTGGCCGCCCGCAGCAGCGTCCACCTCGAGCCGGAAGCGCGGATTAGAGTGGGGTCCGGTGACTTGAACCAGCTTTTTCCAAATTCTCGCGCAGCGACTCGGCGCTGACCGGCTCGGCGGGGCCGTCGATGTAGTGGCGTATATCGCGGATCACGCCATTCAGGTATCCCACGACGGTCGCCACTTGCGCGACCGCCCTGACCGATGCTTCGATGTCAGCCACTGAATTCCTGCAAAGTGAGGCCGGCGACATAGATCGATTGAACGATGTTGTCGTGCAGGTCAGAATCAGGTGCTCCCGATCATCGAACAGCCGTTGCAATTGCTGGTCAGCTGAGCCGCAGCGCTTGCTCTTGCACGATCTTGCGTGCCCCGATTTGCTTCTGAAGCGACTCATTGGTTCGGACCAAGTCTGCCGTGCGTTCGAGCACGCGCGACTCGAGTTCGTCCCGCGCCTCACACAGGTTTTGCTTCGCCTGCGCCCGAACCTGCACTTCCTGCTGCAGCAATCCGTTTATTCGGGAGAGGTCGGCGGAGCGAATCTCGAGTTGGCCGTTGGCGAAAGCCTTCAGGCGTTTCGCATCTTCCGCCGATCGCTTCGCGTAATAGGCATCAAGCGCCGCCAACAGCAAAGTCGCCCGAGAAATGTGAGCGTAAAGCCGCCCAGGATGAGCGCAAGAACCGACCTGACCGATGTCTTGGCGAGGGGCCATGCGGAGATGTTGTCCGGCGCGAACATGGCTGCCGCCATGCCGGTATAGTGCGTCGAGTTTATCCCCGCGCCCAGTGGACCATGGCGCTGCCCACCTTTTTCCAAAAGGCCGTGAACAGCGTTTCCAAACGCAGCTTGAACGCGCTTCGCAATGCGACAATCGATGAGCCGATCGCGATACCGACCGAGAGCGCCACCAGGCGCCAGTCGTAGTGGATGGGGGGACGCATACGCATGGCCGCCATGCCGGTGTAGTGCATTGCAGCGATGCTGACCCCCATCAACGCGGCACCGGCGAGCAACCTGTGCGCGCGCAACGTGTGCCGGCTCGTGACATGCAGCGCTAAGCCGGACGCTGCGATGGCGATCAAAAGCGACAGTCCTGTGAGCGGCAGGTCGTACGAAAGCGGCCGCGGCGTGCGCAATGCCAGCATGCCGATGCAATGCATCGACCAGATCCCGCACCCCATCGTGGCGGCTCCACAGAGGCGGAAAACCAGAACGGGTGCGATCTAAGCCGTGGAGGCGGCCACGCGCGAAGTCAGATCCAGGGCAACATTAGATGCTGTGATCGCAACTACGACCGACAGCAGCACGAGCCAGTAATTGTAGGACCCGATCACGCTTGGCGCTCCAAGTAGGCCCGACACGGAAGTTCTCCTGCCGGCGCAGCACCGAGCGACACCGTGTCTGTGAAAGCACTATACGCGGGACTGGCAGCGAACTCGAATTAGCGACCTTGCAAATATGAGGAATAACATGGTTCCAGGTACAACTACCGTTGGAACCAGACCTCGGCGCTCGCTTGAGGCGCGAACTGGCTTGGTTTCCTCGGCAACCGTCGATCCTGTGAGAACCGCATGGTTCGCCGGGGAAGTGTCACGTTTTGCCTTACATCATTGCCCGATGCGTCTCGTTAAGCTGTGTCCGTAGACCTCATTGCGAATGGCATACAGAGCGTGAGATGGAAGAGCCGATTAGAGTTCTCCTGGTCGAGCACCGGCATGAAGATTGCCGGATCGCCCATCAGTTGCTCACGGACTACGACCTCGATTTCACTTGGGAAGCGTTGCGTCGCAGGGTGAATTACACGCACTCGCCGATGACTTCGGTCCGGACATCGTGCTCTGCGCCGATGACTCGTCAAACTCGAGTCATTCGCTGCTTGGTGCGTTGCGGCTGCTGTGCTCACACCGCCGTCATTCTCATCTCGAGCGTGCGCGAAGCGGATGGCTCAATCGTCTGCGATGCAGCCGCGCTCCTTCGTAGCGCGCCACGCCAAGGGACGAGCAGGCGCCGAGTCTATCGGTCGGCGCAGCACCGACCGTACGCTACGCGCGCAACGGCGCGCGCTTGCGACGATGTTTTGCCTCGCTTCTCGAATCGAGTACCGATCCTATCGTGGTGAGCGATTCTGACGGTTGGATCACGTACGCAAATACCAGTGCTTGCCGCCTTCTCGTCTCATGCGAACGATCCCTTGGCACCCTACTGCAAGGCGAGATCCATGTCTGCGTCCGCGTCACTGGCTCGATGTGGCGCATGACGCAACTCAAGGCAAGGACCAATATTCCGGCCCTTTTGCCATGACCCTGCGGGACATTCCACCTGAACAGGTAGAACATCGGCTAGCATATTTTGAAAACCGCATTGGCCGGCCGGCCTTGATCCACATTAACGATTAATTAGTTGCTTGGGCACGAGCGCGCCGGGCACCGACAACGCGCTCGCATTGGTCGTCACGAACCTGGATGGCGTACGAATAACGAATGAAACGAATGCTGATTTATCCGGCAAAGGTGGTACGAAAGCTGAACGGCAATTAGAAAACGCCGACGCCCGGTACGGCGCGATCGTGGCTGCGCACCGGATGACTTGCTATTGGCCTTGCCCCAACTTGTTGCCCGGCGGACGCGGCCATCACGGTACAACGAGCCCTCGAGTCGATTTCGCGAAGGCCGCGGTCAAGTCACGTTGAGCGGACGGACCGCCGGACTCATTCAAGAAGATCGCCCGGGCGAAGCCGGCCGTCGATTCCACCGCCAGGTGGCGCGGAGCTAATGATGACCGAGCCCGCCCGACTCGAGACAGCTCTCGGCGAGGCGTTACAGCGCTGCGCCCTGACCGTGCAGTACCAGCCGCAGTACGAGCTCGACACCGGTCGCGGTTGCGGCGTCGAGGCGCTCGCCCGTTGGGTTCTTTCCAGCGGCAAGATCGTCTCTCCAGCGATCTTCATTCCCGTCGCAGAGCGAACCGGTATGATTCACGATCTCGGCGCATGGGTACTCAGATCCGCGTGCGAAACAGCTGCCGCCTGGTGCCGCCGCGCAGGCCAGTCTACGACCCTATCCGTTAACGTATCGGTATTGCAAATTGACGCACAGTTCGGCACGGTGATTGGCCAGACTCTCAAGCACTCCGATTTTCCCGCACAGCAGCTAGAGCTGGAAATAACCGAGAGTGCGTTCATTGCGAATACCGAACTTGCGATCGAGTACTTGAACGAATGGAAGCAACTCGGCGTTAGGATCGCGGTGGATGATTTCGGGACGGGCTATTCAAGCTTAAGCTATCTGTCCAGGCTGCCGGTGGATCGCCTCAAGATTGACCAATCGCTCATTCATATGATGACGCTTAACGCGAAAAGCACAGCCATCATGCGATCGATAATTTCGCTCGGCGCCGAACTCGGTATTGACGTGATCGCCGAGGGCGTAGAGACCGAACAGCAGTTGCAAATGCTCGTGGATCTCGGCTGCCCGCGGGTGCAAGGATACCTGCTCGGGCGACCTATGTCGGCAAACCAGGCGCAGGTCGTTCTCCGGAAGGCGTGGGGAAACCGTCCGAGCCCCGTGTTGCATCCGAGGAGCGTTGCTCATGCGGGTCAATATTATGAATTCCATGCCTGAATTGATTAAGGGTGAGCAACAATGAGTGACAATGTTGACGATACGACACAGACCTTACAGTTAATCCTACCGGCCCCGCCCACGGTATTAATAGTAGATGACGACAATCTGGTGCTCGCGCGGCTGCATGAGTTGGTGGCGGCCGAGGGCTATGGAGTGCGCACCGCCACCAGCGGTATCGAAGCACTGGATGTCCTGGCCGGTTCCTCCGCCTCAATCGTCATCACTGATCTCAATATGCCGACCATGAACGGTCTTGACTTGTGCCGTAGCATCCGCGAGCGTACTTGGCCCGGGTATGTCTATGTCGTACTGCTCAGCGTATCGGACGACGAAAAAGACATTCTGGCGGGACTCGACGCGGGCGCCGATGATTATCTGAGCAAACGCACGTCCGCCGCGCAATTTACGGCGCGCTTGCGAACCGCGAAGCGCCTACTTTCGCTGGAATATTCATTGAGGAATGCCCTGGAGAAGAAGCGCCATCTGGCGATGACCGACCCGTTGACCGGCGTGTACAATCGCCGTTATCTCATCCGACATCTTAGCCGCGAGCTGAAGCGCGCACAGCGTTTCGGTGGCGATATCTCACTGTTGCTGCTCGATGTCGATCATTTCAAGCGGATCAACGACAATTACGGCCATGTTGCCGGAGATCGTGCGCTGAAGATGCTTACCATACAGATAGCCCACTGTTTTCAACGCGAAACCGACTGGTGCGCGCGCCTGGGCGGAGACGAGTTCGCCATAGTGCTCGAGGGTACGAACGTCGCGGACGCCCGCGCCTGCGCAGAGAGGGTGCGTCAAACGATCGGGCGTAGTTCGATCGAGGCTTCAGACCACTTTGTTCGCATCACCGTCAGCATCGGAATCGCCGGGCTGGACAACCTCGCCAATAGAGAATCGGCCACCGTGCAAACGCTGCTGCAAAAGGCCGATGAAAATCTTTACATCAGCAAGTCCAGAGGCGGTAACCGGGTCACCTCCTCGAGCTCGAACGGCGGCCACGCGGGAGCGCACGAGTCGAGCAAGCCAAGGTCAATTCATGTCAGCCAGAAGGCTTCAGTCAGTTCTTTACGTTGACGACGATCCCGACATTTGCACGGTGGTACAAACGACGCTGTGCTTGATCGCCGGTCTTCACGTGCGCACCGCCGCGTCGGGCGAGCAGGGGATCGCACTGGCGTGCGAACTAGCGCCCGATCTCATACTCATGGATGTGATGATGCCTGGCCTCGACGGGCCGTCCACCTTTAAACTCATGCGCGAGATCGCGCTCATCGCAGATATTCCCGTTATTTTCCTGACTGCCAAGGTGCTGCCGTTTGAGGTCGCTCATTTCCTCAAGTTGGGCGCAATCGGCGTTATCGGCAAGCCCTTCGATCCAGTAAAGCTCTGCGATCACTTGCTTGCTCTGTGGAATAAGGCGGATGCTGCCGCCACATCCGCATTGCGCAATGGCCACTCTCAGCTGCAAGCGGAAGTGGATTTGCTCATGGAAACGTTTCTTCAACGCGCCAGGGACGATGTGATTTGTCTGCGGGGGA
The DNA here is from genome assembly GCA_963801865.1 of uncultured Gammaproteobacteria bacterium. Taxonomy (GTDB): domain Bacteria; phylum Pseudomonadota; class Gammaproteobacteria; order Steroidobacterales; family Steroidobacteraceae; genus Bog-1198. Next base: position 73,552 of record CAWDGY010000001.1, read on the forward strand.
TACTCGAGCGAGCGAGCCCCGGGGACCGCTCAGCATTCAAGGAGGCGCGGCGCATTGCCCACTCCATCCACGGCGCGGCGGCTATATTCGGCTTCCCCCACTTAAGCGCATCGGGAGGTGCAATCGAGCGCCTGTTAGAGGGCGTTGCAACGGGTGCCGGCGCCCACCACTCGGGCGAATTTTCCGTGCTGATACAACAACTGTCGGATCACGCCGCGACGTCGCACAGGACGTCGAGGCAGCCGTGCACGCTCCGCCAAGCAACGTCGAATGCTTGAGGTGCGAGACAGACGTGCAATTAATCAAATCGTAGTTTCTGGCCGGCGCCACTACAAAGCCAGGCGCTATGGGGATCGTGCCCACCAGCGCGTCGCCACATCCGTTTGCGGCAGCTCAATATAGAAGATCGTACCCTGCCCAACTACGCTACTGAATCCGATGCTCCCGCCCATCGCCTCTGCAAGTTTGCGCGCAATGCTGAGCCCAAGGCCGGTCCCTTCAAAGCGGCGTGTCGCGGATGCATCGGCCTGCGCAAATTTCTCGAAAATACGGTCTTTGAACTCGTCTGGAATACCGGAACCCGTGTCTTCCACCTCGATGCGTAGAGTTTTTGAACTGGATCTAACGCGAATGAGCACGTCAGCGCCTGGAGGGGAAAACTTGGCCGCATTCGACAACAGATTAGCAACTACTTGCATAAGCCGATCGGGGTCCGCCGTCACCCAGTCATTGGCCGATCCGTCGTCAAGCACAAATCGTACCCCATATTTCTCGGCGTATGCCGAATTAGCCTCGATCGATTGCTGAAGAAAATCCGCGACCGGCACATTCACCAAGTGAAGCGCCAATTCTCCGGCCTCGAGCTTGCCGATGTCGAGGATATCGTTGATTATCCGCACCAGCCGCTCGCTATTCTTGTAAGCAATTTGCACCATCGCAGCCGCTTTTTCCGGTAGTGCGCCAACTACGCCCGATTGCAGCAGTCCCAAAGAGCCGCAAATGGAGGCCAAAGGCGTTCGCAGCTCATGGCTAACCGTGGAAACAAAGTCGGTTCTCATCCGATCCATTTTACGGCGCTGGGAAAGATCGACGATCGAGCTGAGGACGAAATCCCCTTCCGATGTCTGCAAGGGGTTGAGGCCGATTTCGATAGGTACCTCGGAGCCGTCCTTGCGAAGACCGTAAAGGTCTCTGCCCGCGCCCATTGGTCGCGACCTCGGGGCGTCGAAAAAAACCTTCCGGTAGTCCGGATGATGTCTGCGGAAGCGCTCCGGTACCAGCATCTCGATTTGTCGGCCGAGTAGTTCCGCACGTCTATAGCCGAAGAGATTTTCGATTTGTGCGTTAACCAGCACGACGGATCCCGTGAGACTCATCAACAGCATCCCCGTCGGTGCGGCTTCGATGGCCAACCGGAATTGCTCATCGGCTCGCTTGAGATCGGTAATATCGAAATTGACCCCAAACATCCGGATGGCATTGCCATGCAAGTCGCGCGTAATTCGCGCCACTCCTCTGATGTGCCGTACGCTTCCGCTGGGCATTACGATGCGGAACTCCGTGTCGTACAGGAGGGCCCTTGAGGGCATCGGTTGATTCCCTCTCGCACCTTGCCCGGTCGTCGGGATGCAGGCTGTCCAACCATGGGCGTAAGGCTGTGGCCCTTCCATTCGCGGGCATCATGGAGTCGATACATCCGATAATCCCACTGCAGCGCGTGGCTCGCTACATCGGAATTCCAGAAACCCAGGCCCGCAGCATCTGCTGCAATCGCGAACCGCGCATTGTCTTGCAGAAGGATCCGGTTGAGCACCTCGAGCTGCGCGGTGCGCTCCGCCACGCGGCCTTCCAACGATACGTTCACGCCGCGCAGATCTTCCTCGGCGCGAACGCGCTCTGCGATCTCGCGCTTCAAACTCGAATTGACGATTTGCAATGCCGCCGGACACGGCAAAGGCCGTCCGTCAGGCACCAACTTGATGCGGAAGACCGAGTAGTGACCAATGCCAACACAGCGATGGCTTTAATAGCACCCGAAAGCCAGTACGCAGGATGCCAAAATATCCAAATATCCATCAGGTGCCGTGGCGGCGCACACAATATGAAGATTCCGAACACAGGGACATCCAATTGAATCGCAAATCGTGCATTTGTGCAAGAAATAGAGAAGCGTCACGAGGATCGAACCATCGCCAACGTGATCAGCCAGTCGGCAATAGCTTGCAGTCCAGAATGTCCGGCTGCCACGCACAGCACGTGCCCTGGGACATAAAGCCGTCGTGGAAAACACCCCATTCGATGGAATCGCTGCTCATATCGCACTGATCCGACCCGATCAGGCGACAACTATCTCAGCGCCATGAGCGAGAAGCTACACGCGCCCGCCGTCCGGCGCCATTGTCCGAATATTGCGGGTCACATCGGGCTGCTCGGGCCTGACAACCGGCTCTACGTAGCCTTCGGCAGACGGTCCAGCATCGTGGTTGGAAAAGAGATTCATCGGTCATCGGCCATTCTGCGCGCCATTCAGGGTGCACGGAACCGTAATCCATACAGCGCTTCACCCGTCATCATGGCTCGCCAAACGAGGACCGCTCCGTATAAAGAGCCTTTGACGAGTTCTTGCTCATGGATAACCCAGATGCTTTGGTGTCCTTTCGGAGAGTGGCGAGATCCTGCACTGGAACAATGCCGCCGAAGCCATTTTCGGCTACTGGCAGAGAAGACGCTGGGTGTATGCTTGATATTCATCGTACCCGCGGACCGGGTACGAGAACACCACTTCCGGGAGGCCGCGGTCATCAAGAATGCGATGTACAAATCGGTACGTGGGCACAAGGACGGCTTGCTATGCATGTGACATCACCAAGGCGATTTACGCTTCCGGCGGAAAGCTTCAGTACTTTATCACCACGAAAAAAGACGTGACCATTTGAAAGTGATGCGCGATGCCAAACTGGTGGAGTCTAAATTCCGGGAGCTCCTCGAATCCACGCCAGACGCCATCGTCATGGTCAACGTCACCGGCCGGGTCGTCCTGATCAATTCTCAGGCAGAGAAGGTCTTCGGCTACAAGCGTGCGGAATTGATGGGCCAGCCCGTGGAAAAGCTGCTGCCGCAGCGATTTCACGCGGCCCACCCGTCACCGGGGACAGTTCTTCGCGCAGCCGCGCCGCGCGCCATGGGTGCCGCCTCGAACTCTATGGCCTGCGCAAGCACGGCGAGGAGTTCCCAGTCGAAATAAGCCTGAGCCCGCTCGATACCGAGGAAGGCACGATGGTGATGAGCGCAGTGCGCGATATAACCGATCGAAAGAAGGCGGAGCAAAAATTCCGCAGTCTGCTCGAGTCCGCACCGGATGCCATGGTCATCATTGGACACCAGGGAAAGATAGAGCTCGTCAATTCTCAGACGGAAAAACTCTTCGGCTACAAGCGCGAGGAGCTGTTGGGACAGCTCGTGGAAATACTGGTGCCCAAGCGCTTCCATGAGAAACATCCCGGTCATCGGACGAAATTCTTCGCGCAACCACGTGTTCGAGCGATGGGCGTGGGATTGGAGCTGAATGCGCGGCGCAAAGATGGAACGGAGTTTCCAGTGGAAATCAGCCTCAGCCCGCTCGACACGGCAGAAGGTCTGTTCGTCTCGAGCGCCATTCGCGACGTGACCGATCGCAGACGTTTCGAGAACGCGTTGCAGCAAAAGAACGCGGAACTCGCGAGCGCCAACCAAGCGAAGGACAACTTTCTCGCCAACATGAGTCATGAGCTGCGAACTCCCCTCAACGCCATCATCGGCTTCGCGGGTACTCTGTTGATGAGGTTGCCGGGCCCCTTGACTGCCGATCAAGAGAAGCAACTCAGGACGGTTCAATCCAGCGCAAGGCATCTGCTCGCGCTGATCAACGAACTGCTCGATGTCGCGAAAATCGAAGCCGGGAAGGTCGAGCTGCAACTCGAAACAATCGTCTGTCAGAGCGTGATTCGGGAAGTGGTCACCGCGCTTACGCAGGAGGCGGCCCGCAAAAACCTCAAATTCGAAGCCAATTGCCGGAAGACGACTAGTCGTGCGAATCGACCGCCGATCCTCAGACAAATAGTGCTGAACTGGCGAACAACGCGCTTAAGTTCACCGAGCATGGGGGCGTGCGCATCGCGGTAGCTCGACGTGAAGTCACTGGCAATTCCTCGGTCGAAATCAATGTCACGGATACGGGTAAGGGGATCCGTCCCGAAGATCAGCTCAAGCTGTTTCAACCATTCACTCAGGTGGACATCTCCAAAACCAAGATTCGCGAAGGCACGGGGCTCGGGTTGCACCTGAGCCGAAAGCTCGCCGAGCTGCTTGGAGGTCAAATCACGTTTCAGAGTGAATACGGCAAGGGCAGCACCTTCACGGTGGCGTTGCCGGCGAGTGACCGGATGGCCGCGCGCGTCCTGATCGTCGAAGACAATCCTGCGAATCTGGAGCTGATGACGTACCTGCTCAGGGCCTCGGATATCCACGCTCATCGCGCGGGATGGACTGGATGGCTTGCGCATCGCCAACAAAGAGTTACCCGATTTGATCATATGCGACGTGCAATTGCCGAAGATGAGCGGCTACGAAGTGGCGCGTCAGGCTGAAGCAAGCGCACGCTTCACGAGACTCCGCTGATCGCCGTTACGGCGTTCGCGAGGGCCAGCGATCGCGCCGAGGCACTTGCAGCGGGGTTCGACGGCTATCTTGCGAAACCAATCGATCCCGAGACTTTCGTTCAGCAGATCGAAGCGTTCTTAAGGCCGGGGTTGCATCTCGCAACGCCGATCCCGGCCCGCTCGATCACCAATTCGCCCGTGCAGTCCTGAAAAGGAACGCACGATACTCATCGTGGACAATGTCCAGGCGAATCTGGATTGTTGGTGAGCCTGTTCGAATATTCCGGCTACATGGTGATTACCGCCCACGATGCACAGAAGCGCTGCGAAGCTTGCCCGGCAAGCCCGACCGGACCTCATCTTGTCCGACGTGTGCATGGCCGAAGCAGCGGCTACGACTTCATTCGGAATCAAGAAAGACCAACGTATCGCCAATTCCTTTTATCTTCCTGACGTCGACAGCAACGACCGAACGAGACCGGCTGCACGGGTCAGCGCTCGGTGCAACAAAATTCCTGTTCCGCCCCATCGAACCGCAACAGTTGTTAACGGAGGTCGAAGGATGCTTCGAGGTAAAGCAAAGCTTTAGCGATGGCAACGATACTCGTCGTCGACGATCTCGCCGTCAATCGAGAATTCCTGGTGACCCTGCTCGGTTCTCAGCATCATCGCATGCTCGAAGCGAGTGACGGCGCCGAAGCGCTCGCACTGGTGAAGGCCCATAGGCCGGAACTGGTGATTACCGATATCCTAATGCCGACAATGGATGGGTATGAGTTCTTCCGACAACTGCGCGCCGACCCGGCCATAGCACCGACCGCCGTCGTGTTCTATACCGCGCATTATCACAAGGAAGAGGCTGAGTTTCTCGCGAGGAGTTGCGGGGTCGGCCACATTCTCACCAAGCCGTGCGAACCGGAACTCATCCTTGGCAGATCGTCGAAGAGTCGCTAACGCGCAGCCCCAATACTCAGCGGAGCCCTCGCTGCCGTCCGGACTTCGAACGGCGGCATCTGCGGGTCAGTCACCGATAAGTTCTCCGAGACCGCCAATGACCTTCGAATGTCTAACCGGCGGCTGAAGGCGAACTCGTAGATATCAATCTGAAGCTCGCCTCGGAACTCGATCACCTGGCTATTGAACAACGTGTGTCCCAGCTGCGCGGAACCTGCTTGGCGCAAAATACGCTGCATTGGTCGGCGGTACCCCGTGACAGCGAAAACGAAATCTACTTCGTTACCAGCGGCATGGATGCGGTGACGGTAGCGAGCTTCGGCCGATCGGGTTACGTGATGGCGTGGTTGGCGGGCATGTCGTCGATCGAAAGTCGATGCGTTTGAGGAATCCGCCGACTACGGGGCTGCCCTCGCGATTTCCGCCGGTGCATTCGATGCTGGTAGCTCCCATCGTCTCGCCTGCGCACGTCTATGGCTGGATATGCCTTACCGACAAAATTGGAGCCGACGAATTCAGCGCCGAAGACGAACAGCTCCTCAGAATGCTGGCCGCTCAAGTCGGCCGGATCTATGAGAACGGGCGTCTGTACAGCGAGATCCAGCGATACGCAACTCGGCTCGAAGGGGAAATCGATCGGCGCAATCGCGCTCAAGAGGAACTGATCGAAAGCGAAGGCCGATTTCGAGAGATGGCAGAAAATATTCGCGACGTATTCTTTCTCGTCGATGCCGACAGCGATCGGTACTATACGTAAGCCCGGCTTATGCGGAGATCTGGGGCCGTAGCTGCGAAAACGCCTATGCGCATCCTGATTCGTGGGCGGAGCAATTCACCCCGAAAATCGCGCAGCGACTTATGAGCGCTACAAGTCGGGAAAGTTGGGAGGCAAATTCCGATTCGAGTACCGGATCGTGCGTCCGGACGGTTCGATTCGATGGATCGAGGCCGAATTTTCCCGATCCGCAGCGATGATGGCAGGGTAGTTCGCATCGCTGGCGTCGCCACAGATATCACCGAACGAAACGGGTGGCGGACGAATTGCAGGAGCGGGACCATCGATTCAGCGATCTCCTGGATAACGTCGAATTGGTCTCGATGATGCTCGACACGGAGGACTGGATCACATACTGCAACGATTACCTGCTTAAGCTAACCGGGTGGGGCCGTGAAGAGGTCTTGGGTCAGGATTGGTTCAGGATATTCGTGCCATCCGACGCCCAGGATGTGAAAGCCAGTTCGTCTCCCTGATCGGTGAAATGCCCAGTGGAAGGCATCACGAGAATGAGATCGTAACGCGCTCGGGCGGTCGCCTGCTCATTCGCTGGAACAATTCTCTGCTGCGTTCGGGAGTCGGCCAGGTGATCGGCGCAGCAAGTATCGGCGAAGATATCACCGAACAAAGACGCTACCAGGAATCCCTGCGGCAAAACGAGGAGCGAACGCGCTTGATCGTCGAATCGGCGCTCGATTCCGTCGTGGTAATGGATGATGGGGGCGCGATAACCGACTGGAATTCGCAAGCGGAATATACCTTTGGGTGGCCCCGCAAAGAGGTGATCGGCAAGCCGCTAGCCGAGATCCTTGTTTCGACCCGGATCTCGCGAGGACCACCGGCATGGCTTGCAAAAGTTTCTGCAAACCGGTCAAGGCTCGATCATCAACAAGCGCGTTGAATTCTCGGCGCTGCACCGGGACGGGCACGAGATTCCCGTGGAGGTGGCGAGTCTCGGCGGTCAGACATGGCGGCGGTTGGATATTCAGCTCCTTCATCCGCGATCTCACCGAGCGCAAACGTGCCGAACTAGCATTGATGCAACTGCGTCGACGGAGCGAAATCATTCTCGAGTCGGTCGGCGAGGGCATTCACGGCATCGATAAGGAGGGAACGATCATTTTTGAAAATTCCGCCGCCGCAAAACTGCTCGGATACAGCATTGACGAGCTCATCGGCAGGCCCGCGCACGCAACGATGCATCACTCCCGGCAGGATGGGACACCCCATCCCACCACCGACTGCGCCATCCACAGCACCATGTACGATGGCAAGACACGCAGGGTGGAGGACGAGGTATTTTGGCGAAAGACGGATCGAGTTTTCCCGTCGAATACACGACTGCTCCGATGCGCAACGATCGGAACGAGATCACCGGAGCGGTCGTTGCATTTCGCGACATCACTGATCGAATCGAGGCGGAAAATAGGATCCGACACCTGAATCGGGTGTACGCCGTACTGAGTCGGATCAATACCCTCATCGTACGCGTTCGCGACCGGGAGGTGCTGTTCAGAGAAGCCTGCCAAACGGCCGTGGAAGCGGGCGCATTCAAAATGGCGTGGATCGGCGTGATCGACCCACAAACCCTCGAGGGCAAAATTGTCGCCTGGCATGGCGGCGAGGAAGGCTACGTCGATCAGATCAGGCTCACGGCACGCGAAGGCACGCCTGACAGCGATCGGCCGGCCTGCCGTGCGGTGCTGCAGTCGCAACCGGTCATTTGCAATGATATTGCGACGGATGCCTCCCTCGGTGATCTTCGCAATGAGCTACTCGAACGAGGGCACAGATCGCTTGGATGTTTTCCATTGACGATGGCTGGAAGCCCGGTGGCGGTTATCGCGCTCTTTGCAGGGGAACCGCACGCATTCGACGAGGAGGAAACGCGGCTTCTGCTGGAATTGGCTGCCGATATCTCGTTTGCGATGGATAACATCGAGAAGGAAGAGAAGCTCAATTACCTCGCTTACTACGACGCACTCACCGGGCTCGCGAATCGAAGCCTGTTCCTCGAGCGGGTCGCACAGTACCTGCGAAACCCTGACGCTCATGACCAAGTCGCCGTCGGCCTGATCGATCTGGAGCGCTTTAAGAACATCAACCACAGTCTCGGCCGGCCCGCAGGGGACGCGCTGCTGCGGCAAGTTACCGATTGGCTGACCCATCGCATCGGAGACGCGAACCTGCTTGCGCGAGTGGACGCAGATCATTTTGCCGTTGTTCTTCCCAAAGTGAAGCACACCGTCGAGTTGGCGCAGTTCGTCGAAAAGACGATGGAGGCGCTCCTGCAGTATCCGTTCAGCCTGAACGATACGGTGTTTCGCATCGCCGCCAAGGCAGGAGTGGCGCTTTTCCCGGATGACGGTGACGATGCCGACACGCTGTTCAAGAATGCGGAGGCCGCTCTCAAGAAGGCCAAGGTAGGCGGCGACCGGTACCTGTTTTATGCACAGAAGATGACCGAAACGGCGGTCGGCAGACTCAATTTGGAAAATCAGCTGCGCGAGGCACTCGTCAAACAGGAATTTGTTCTCCACTACCAACCCAAGATGAATCTCGTCAGCGGCAAGCTCGCCGGAGCCGAGGCGCTGATCCGCTGGAACGACCCGCGAACTGGCTTGGTATCGCCCGGTCGTTTCATCACGGTGATGGAGGAGACCGGGCTCATCTATGAAGTCGGGCGCTGGGCGCTCGGCAAAGCGATCGAAGATTACTTGCGCTGGCGCGACGCCGGCCTGACTGCGATACGAATCTCCGTAAATGTGTCACATCTGCAATTGCGCAAACACAGCTTCATCGATGAGATCAAGGAGGCTACGAGCATCGATCCACGGGCGGCGGCCGGATTGGAGCTGGAGATTACCGAAAGTGTCGTCATGCGGGACGTCAAGCACAGTATCCTCACCCTGCAGTCGGTGCGTGCTTTGGGTGTCAGCATCGCCATCGACGACTTCGGCACCGGATTCTCTTCGCTAAGTTATCTGTCCAAGCTGCCTGTCGACACATTGAAGATCGACCGTTCGTTCGTCGCCGATATGACTGCCGCACCCGAGGGGCTGGCGCTCGTATCCACGATTATCAACCTTGCCCATTCGATGAAGCTCAAGGTCGTGGCGGAGGGCGTTGAGACCGAGGAGCAATCTCGCCTGCTCCGCTTGCTGAGCTGTGATGAATTGCAGGGTTATCTAATTGACAAACCCCTGCCGTGCGAAGTCTTCGAAGCAAAATATCTGGCGCCTTAAATCAGCACACTTGGCTTACATTCCGCACATCGCGGACATAATTTGACTCGAATTTCCGCCGGTGCGATCAGCCGATGAAGGCTTTGAGCGGGACTCCGAGGAGATCGAGGGTTCGGAGCTGAATGTCGGTGAGCTGTGGCGGGAACGATTGGACGATTTTGTCGTCGCGCAGCAGCGTATGGCGTTCGGCGAGGCTGAACAGTCGCAGGATCTGCTCGGTCGTTGGCCGCTTGCAGAGACGCTGTTCGGGGTAGATCGGTAGTTCTTTGATTTTCTCGCGCTTCATCACGAGCCGAAGCTCCCGCTCGATGAGGGCCTGGACCAGCAAAGCCAGGAAATACAGAGTGAACAACGCCTCGATGCGGCCGGGGTTCTTCAAGAATACGGGCGCGATTTCGTGCACGGTCTTGATCTGCTCGAAGCGCTTCTCGATGGTCGGCTGGCCTTTGTGGGCTTCGAGGACCTGGACGGCGGTGAGGTTGCGGTCGTTGCAAATGAGCGGATACATGCCGTCGCTCTTTTTGTCGTAATCGATGGCGGCCTGATCGACGGTCCATTCCAGGTCATAGCGACGGAGGGTTACGCGTCGATACTCGGTGTCGGGTCCGGGACGGCCGCGCTGCTTCTGTTTGAAGGTGTGCTCGGGGCGTGGCACGCGCTTGACCTTCAGGTAACGCCGCGCCCGATGCTTCTCGAGGATCATCTCGACTTCCAGGTCGATACGGCCGCCACCGCGGATCCGGGATCGGGCCCCGAGGATGCGGCGACGCAGGTCGGTGATCGCCTCGGTGGCGGTGGCGATATTGCGATGACGGCGAGCCTGCTGGCGCAAGGTGAGCAGCGTGCTCCAGACCCAGATCAGTGAGAAGCCTTCGGCCGATCCGAACGGGTCGCGGAAGACGGACCACACATCGCGCGCGCCATCCCGGCGGCGTGCATTGGGCCGATCCCAAACGACCTCCCAGGCCGGGTGTCTCGGTCTGCAGGAGCTTGCGAAAATGCTTATCTTCCCGGCGTGAACGTGGCAGGACGGTGACGAAGCGGCCGCCGGCGCGGTCGATGAAGCTCAAGTTATCGTGACTGCAGAGCTTGGAATCGGCGACGTACAGGAAGTCGGCACGGCCGGCCACGGTACGCAACGTCGTCCAAGTCTCGATGTGGGTGATCGAATCGTTGGTGTTGCCGTCGGCGGTGCGAAACTGGACGGGCACGCCGCCGTCGGCATCGGTGGTCAGAATGAACAGCAGTTGCTTCAAATCCGGGCGATGGTCCTTCGAGTAACCGTAGGTAATCGCCGGCGCCCGCTGCCCGGACTTACTCACCGAGCGTGCCTCGCGGTACTGACCGCAAAAGGCAATCGAGGTGCTGTCGTTATGGAGCCGCTTCAGTTGCACGGCAAAGCGCTTGGCCATGGCCAAGACCACCTCGGTGAGCAGCGCCGCCCGATCAGCCTCAAATAGCCGATCGAGCGCACGGCCCAAGCGGTCGTCGCTCAAACTCTCGATGTCTTCCCAGGCGACGCCAAAGAGCCCTGCGGCGAAGCCGTGCACGGTCTCCTGGGCACGGTAGATCGGCTCGCGCTCAACGACGATCGAGCGCACCAGCACGCCGAGGGCCTGGGCGTGCGGGACGCGGCACCGTTTATCACCGGTCGGGACGTGCTTCTCCAGGAGCGCCGCGAGGCCCATGCGTTCGAGGAAGTGATTGACGAGGGGTAGAGGTCCCAGCCTCTCGGTTTTGAGAGAGAAGTCTGCAGGGCGCGGTGAGCGTGCTTGCAATTAGATCCTCTGGCGATAATACTATCGCCAGTTCACAACTCAGTCAACTACCATGCCGCCCGCCACCGACGATAAATCCGCCAAACCACGAGAAAAGATCGCCCAGATCCAGCGCACGCTCTCGGCCATGGAGTACCAGTCCTCAGGCACGTTGCTCAAACGCTTGAAAGTCTGCGGTAACCCCCGCTGCCACTGCGCGAGCGACCCCGCGGCCCGGCACGGCCCGTACTTCGAATGGAGTTATCTGAAAGGCGGGAAGCTGCACCACCGCACGCTCACGCCCGAGCAGGCCGACATCATGCGGCTTGCGATCGCAAACCACCGAAAGGCCAAGAAGCTACTGCGGGCCTGGGAGGCCGAGACCCTGCACTTGATCGAACTCAAGACGCCGAAGTAGCCCCGAATCCGTCGTCCCCGGCGGAAATTACCCCGAAATGCGTCAGACAATGTGCGGAATGTAAGACTTGGCGCCCGCAGGGTGGCAAAGCGGCCCCGCACACCCGGCCACCTCAGTAAGCTGGCGATTTCTGAATTGATGTCCGTGCGCAGGTTTTTTGGGGACTATTAATAGCCTACTTGCGCAGTTAATAGAGGGGAATTTTTACGCTGCGTTTGAAGCCGGTCAAGCACTTGGGAAGTCCGGGGAGGAACGCATGGCGCGAGAGAATGCACTGTTGATTTTCGATAACGCGGAGTGAAGCGCTGTATAAGCTAGTATGGTCGGAGTCCATTCGATCGATATCAAAAAGACTTGGAGTCTCGGATGTAGGCCTCGCCAGGGCATGTCGACGCGCAATTGTTCCAACTCCCGATCGAGGATATTGGGCTCGAGTTAGATATCGCTTGGGCGGTCACCCGCAGAAAGTCGTCGATGTGGCCGCGCTCCTAGTTGCACCAGGTAGCTTTCTGGCCGTGAATGTGCTTGCCGCAATCAGCGCCACTGTCAGCTTCGGATTATTCCTGTCGGCGGCGCGCGTTGTAAGACCAGTAACACCTAGATGTGGCGCGACCTCAGGCTTTTGTAAGCGGCAGCGCCTCTTCGAATGCAGGCGGTCGTCCCCCGGAATTTGATGATCCGACTGGATTCGAGCGGGGGCAAATGTGTCTTTTGCAGGCACCCTATCCCAATTACCAGCAAGACGACTCCTTTCTGAAATACAGCGTCGAAAATCACGTCAAATAGTTGAACCGGCTACTGTCCTTGGTGCCGAGGCTGACCATCGAGTTGCGTCGACCAATATGGCCATTTATAATCTCAAAATGGCTATTTCGGTTTCGAAGTTCAAGAACTCGTGCCTCGACGTGATCCGCCGCGTAGAGGCTACAGGACAATCCGTGTCAATCACACGGCGTGGCAAGGTTGTGGCCCGCCTTGCGCCGTCATTTCAAGCCACGCAGAGTATGAACGCTAAGCCTTGGCAGCAGCTACGCGCCCTGGGAGGCGAATTGCTTGCTGAGCCAGGTGAATCGGTTGTGCGCGAGGAGGACTTCGAGGCCCTGCGTTGATCCTGCTCCTCGACACGCATTTCTGGATTTGGTGGCTTACACCCAGATCACCTCTCAAGTCGGCAGAAAGAAATGCGCTTGATGCCGCGGCAGATGCTGGAGGCATATGCCTCGCTGCGATTAGTTTATGGGAGGCGCAGCTTCTGCACTCCAAACAGCGCTTGCAATTGCCAATTCCGTTCTCTGACTGGTTGACCCGTGCGACGGAATCGCGAGTTCTAACGGTTCTGCCCCTCGATCGAGACGTCGTAATCGCCGTAGATGATTTGCCCACGCGATTTCACGGCGATCCCGCCGATCGACTCATAGTGGCTACAGCCCGTGCGCACGGTATCCCGCTAGCGACACGTGATCGAGCGATTCGGCGTTCTCGCACCACTAAGCTGTGGTCGCCATGAGACGATCTGCTCGCTTTCCATTGACGTTCGGGACGTAGGAGTCGCAGGTTCAAATCCTGTCACCCCGACCATTGAAATCATTGGCTATTTTATCTCCTTCACGCGCTTGGTGTAAGTTTCAAGAGCGCCTTGGTGTAGATTTGGTGTAAGTTTCGGCGGATATTCGCGAACTATTGACCGATTCAAACAGCCGCTCGATGATTGTGGCTCAGCATCACGGCAGGACTTCTTGAATCTTGTAAACCAGCATCGCCGTAGACACTGTCCGGCGTCCAATATTGACCATGGAGCGTGCAGTAAGCTCCATGACGTCATCGAGAAATGCCGGTGAGTCTTGGTCGCCGTTCGGCATTGAGCCAAATTCCTGGTCAAACTTCGACGTGTTCACAGCACGTCGGATCGGCGGCTAGAAGGGTGGCCTCTGTACCATATCCGAAGCTTGGATTCCGTCCCTTAGTCCAGGTGCATATTGTTCGACTACGCGCGCGACCGTGTCCGCGAATGCGTTGTCGGCCTCAGGATGAATTCGAATAGCCTCGATCCATGTTTCCGGGTTCCAATCTAAGGCGATCCCCTTCACTGTCTCATCCGGGGTCGCGTCTTCGATAAGAATCAGCCGATGCTCATGCTCATACTCAAACATCGGGCGCTTCTGCGTGATCAAATCCTTCGGCGTTGGCGTCCGCCGGTGGCTTCCAGGATGCATGTAGACCACCTTTTGAAATTGAAGTGCGCAATTTACGGCCGCCACCTACAATTCACCTAGGACAGGCCTGCGATCGTGGACAAACGTCAGGGACGAGCATGGCTTCCAGAAGAAGATCAAACGCTCTGCAAAACTTACATTGCTGGAGTGCCAATTTCTGAACTTGCCCGACGTCATCTGAGGAGCAAGCAAGCCATCCGAAAGCGCCTTATTCGGCTCGGACTACTCGAACCAGGAGGCAGTCCTGAAAATCCTGACTCAATAATTGGGACGGCCGGGGACATAGATTCCATCCGTGCATGGACGTATTTGCTGCTCAGCGAACGGGGCGAAGTCTATCTAGGTGCGACAACTCACCTTCGCAGCGCATTCGGGACCACAATTCCCCGGAAAGCGCTCAGTGGACAAGAGGTCGGAGATGGCATCTGCTGGCTGTCCGTGGATTCGCGAATAGAAAGGGAGCCTTCGACTTGGAGCTGGAGCTGAAGAAGCGGCCGGGAAAAAAGAAGGAATGGAAATTGCAAAGCATAGAGCGTGCAAACAAGATCGCCTCCCGCTTCGGCTATGTATTCTCGCCAGGGAGTTGGCTCACTAAGTAGACCCGGACGTTGATTGGCGCCACAGATTAGTCGCTTTTTCCTATGGAGGCCCAAGGCTAGTCTCGAATTACTTTGGTACTGATTTTATGTCGCGCTTCGCCGGATTTAGCGATCACACGTACAACGTCATCGAGCCTTTCCAGATTTCCCACGCGCCGACCGCTTGCCGACACGGTTTGCGGACTTGCCCTTACGAGGAGCCACCAACTTCGCTTTCTTGGCGGTAGGTCCATGAGATGGCTTCGCGTCCACACCGCCGAAGTCGATCCCGAACACGTCGGCCAGTTTCGACGAGTCCAGAATCCGACCAGTGTCTGGCAGTTTTTGAACCGGTGTCCCACCCTCCCCTGCGCGTGCGATCAATTCTTTGGCGTCGACCTTTCGCAAGACGAACAGAAGTTCCGGTTCCACATCGAGCCGAGCGCCGATTCCGTAGAGTGTTGCAGCCACATGCTTGCACATCGCGGCCGAATCCGGACAGCTGCAGCTGAAACCAATCTCCCTCGGTGACGGGAAGAGGCCGGTTCCCGGCCGTGTGATGCGCTCCATGACCGAAGTCGAAAGTTGCCCCTGGAGCAGCTCGACCAATGTGTCGATGGAGCGGGCGCAGTCGCGGGCAATCGCCTGCCAGTGTGTGACGGCCACTTCGCTGATACCAACGGTGATGCGATACAGACTGGATCCCATCACCTGGGCAGTCACTTCTCCCGGACCGATTTTAAGGTCGATCACCGAGCCATTGCGCAGATAGGTGCGGCCGCGCGGCAGACGGTTCGAGTAGTCGCTATAGCGCTCCAGGTTCTGACACCAGGCCTTACCCCAGAACGATTTCGCAATCGCGCCGCGGCTTGCGGCCATCGGCGAGAGCATCTGACCTTTTCTTTGCATTTTCGCGACCGTCCGGTCCGCTGTCCGTCGACGCGCCGCCGCGGGAACATACCGTTTCCAGCGAAAATACATCAGCCTTGCTCCGATGATCGATACGCGTCAGACATTTGCCTGCGCCGAATGAATATCAAGCGCCACCAAATTCAGCAACTCCTTGTCGCTGAGCTCGGTCAGCTGAAGCTCCGTACCACCTTCAAGCACATCCTTGACGAGCGTCTGCTTCGACTCGATCAGCTGATCGATCTTATCCTCGACAGTGCCCTGACAGACGAACTTATGCACCAGAACATTCCGCGACTGCCCGATCCGGAACGCCCGATCGGTTGCCTGATTCTCGACGGCAGGATTCCACCAACGATCGAAATGCACTACATGCGAGGCGGCCGTGAGGTTGAGGCCGGCGCCCCCCGCTTTCAGGGATAGAACGAAGAACGGAACCAGCTCGTCATCCTGGAAGCGCCGAACCAGCTCCTTGCGCTTCGATACCGACGTGCCGCCGTGCAGAATCAACCCTTCCCGCCCGAATACGTGCCCGAGAAGCGCGGCAATCGGCTGAGTCGCCTCGCGGAACTGGGTGAACACAAGCATCTTTTCCTGCTTGGCAGCGATCACTTCCGCGAGCTCGCGCAGGCGCGCGAATTTCCCGCTCTCGGTTTCGACCCACGCACCGTCACCGAGCCACTGCGATGGATGATTGCAGATCTGCTTGAAACGCATCAGAAACGACAGTACGACGCCTTTGCGCCCCATGCCCTCCGATCGATCGAGCGCCTCCGCGAGTTCCTCGACCGCCCTTTGGTACAGCGCCGCCTGCGTGGCGCTCAAGTAACAGAACGCTTTCATTTCCGTCTTGTCGGGCAGATCGGCGATCACCGACTTGTCGGTCTTGAGGCGCCGCAAGATATAAGGGCGCACGAGCTCGCGCAGCGGTCGATAGGTTTTCGCTTCAGCGAGGCGCCGCACGTAGCGCCCGAACGCCTGACCAGAGCCCAATAGACCGGGATGAGTGAAGTCGAAAACCGACCAAAGATCGCCAAGGCGATTCTCAACCGGTGTGCCGGTGAGCGCGATCCGAGTGTGGGCGATGAGTCTCTTGACGGCGCGTGTCTGCTTGGCGCCCGGATTCTTGATTGCCTGTGCCTCGTCAATGACCACAACCCGCCACTCGGTGCTCGAAAGCCAGTTGTAGCGCAGCAGGGCGCCGTAGCTCGTGATCACGAGATCAACCTCCGTGAGCGTTTCCGCGATCATCGCCT
This sequence comes from uncultured Gammaproteobacteria bacterium, assembly GCA_963801865.1. GTDB lineage: Bacteria > Pseudomonadota > Gammaproteobacteria > Steroidobacterales > Steroidobacteraceae > Bog-1198. The sequence continues at coordinate 90,294 of CAWDGY010000001.1, forward strand.
TGAGATCGGTCGTGCTGGATACCGAGGGATGGGCGATGAGGAATCTGAGCATCGGTGCGAACCGTTCGATCTCGGCGGCCCAATTCGCGAGCAACGAGGCGGGTGCCACCAGCAGGCTCGGGGCTCGCGTCGACTTGCCCGTCCGCTGCACCGTCGATTCGTGCTTCAGAATCAACAGCAGCGACAATACCTGGATTGTTTTGCCCAATCCCATATCGTCCGCGAGACAGGCGCCAAGCCCGAGGCGGTGCAGCAGGTAGAGCCAACGGACACCGGCCTGTTGATAGGGGCGCAAAGTCGCCTGCAGCGCCGGACCCGGCTCGATGCGGGCGAGTCCGTCGGGGCTACGCAGGCCCTTGAGAGTCTCTGCGAGCCATGGCCCGGCGCTCACCGTCGACCAGTCGGGATCCGAGGGGTCGCCCGACTCCTCCTCTACCGTGACGCCGGCGACCAGCCGCATCGCATCGGCGAATGGCAGTCCGCCGTCAGCCGCTGCCGTTTCGATCTTGCGGAATCTGTCGAGGAGTTGCTTGAGCTTGTCCCGATTCACCTCGACCCAGCGTCCGCGCAAGAATTGCAGTTCGTCGGACCCCTTGAGCAGGGCGCGGATTTCGGCCGCCGTGAGTCGCTCCTCTCCGAGCGTCAGCTCCACCTGAAAATCAAGCAGCGCATCCTTGCCAAGAACCGACGGTACTCGTCCGCCGATGGTCGCCCGGACCTTGGGGCGAGCCGGTCGGCCCGAGCCCCACGCACTTGGCGCGCGCACCACAATCCCAGCTGCCTCGAGGTTGGGTACATCGGTCAGGAATTGAAATGCTTCGGCTGCGGACCATCTGAGGGGATGGTAAAGCTCGCCGGATTCCACCATAGCCTTGAGCCATGCGCACGCCCTCGCCCCTTCCTGCACCGGTTTTAGAAGCGAGAGCAAACGCGCCTTGTTCTTCGCGCCGGCGTACTCGCGCAACGCCTCGGCAAGCGGCAGGTGCTGCGCGCGAGATTGAGCCGAGAGACGCGTTGTGTAGGTCGCAATGAACGCGAAGGGCGCCTCTTCATCGGACCGGTTCTCGGCCAGATTGAAATGCACTCGGCCGACGAGGTGCCAGGCGGGATTTCGCCCTTTCAGGTACTCCTGCAGCGATTGCTTCGCATCTGCGATGTCGGCGCGGCAAGCCACATCAATTTTTTCCCACAGCGCGGCGAGCACATCGGCGTTCAGATATTCCCCGCCCGGCATCGGCGGTGCGGCGCTCGCGAGTTCGGTAAGCATTTCCGCCGGCGGTGCTTCGATGGTGCTCACCGCAGCGACGCCCGCGACCCCGGTGGGTTGCGCGGACGTGCACAGCGCGGTGACGTAGCGGCCGGCAAAATCGCGCCAAAATGCAAAATCCGTGGGTAGAGCCGTACCGACCTCGCGAATCCCCAGCTCGAGCAGCCAGTGTCCGGCACCGCGCTCAAACGCGGACTCCAGGCGGTCTCGCAGATTGTCCGGCAAGATACGCGCCTCATCCGTCGGAGCTAGCATGAGGTGCCCCTGCGGCGTGAGCACGGGAATTCGATTCGAAGTCGTCATTTCTAGATCTTGGACGATCGTACGTGCTGCCACGGACCCCGGGGCTCCCAGCGAACAGGATCTTCAGCCGACCTCGCCGCCGCCTTGGCCGCCGGCATCAGAAACTCAGCCAGATCGGCAAGGACTCGCGAGAACTCGTTCGCTAAAGCCGGCTCGCCAATCCTGCGCACAAATGCGGCCCACTGGCGGAGATGAACGGGCTCAGAGTGGAACTTCGCCGTCAACGCCGCCGGCGGTATTACAGGCACGCTGGTCTGGCGACGATCGAAAGTCGAACGGATCGCCTGGCTTAGTGCGGGGCCAGAAAAGGCCAGAGTCCGCGACAAGATCCAGATGTCATAGAAGTCCTTCATTCGACTGTTCTGCATGTCGAGATGAACCATGGCCTCAAATTTCTCCGCGATCGCCGCCTCCACCGGGTATGCGTTCAGCCGCACCGGGGGACTTGTCAGCAGCACTGGATAGTCAATAACCTGGGGTTGAGGATGAACGGCGTCGCCGACGCCAAAGTCGATCTGCACGGTCTGACGCACGTTGCCGAGGCGCGCGTGGAGACGAATGCGAGTACCGACATTCTCGGTCGCGTCGCGAATCGGCTCCACGGAGATCGTCGTCGGCTCGAAGATGACACCGTCAGAAGGATCGCTAATCGCCGCGCACTGTTCGACGAGCCGGACGAGCGCTGCCTGATCGGCAACGCCACGACGCAACAGATCGATATCCATCGTCGGCCGTGCGCGTTGCACGCCCCATACCCGAAGCATCAGCGCACCTTTGAGTAGGACCGTGTCAGCGTGGGGCGATCGCGAGAGGCGCGAGAGAAATCGCTCAATCACATAAGATTGAAGAATGTCGTTCAAGCTTAAGCCCGCTTCCTGGGCCACGGTGCGCAGTCTTGCGAGCACCGAGGCCACCACATTCTTCGGCACCTTGGTCACGTAACGCTTTCAAGGTATGGCGCCATGACTCGATCCTGTCGCAGTAGCCGCGCAAAATAGAAGATTTCCCGATTGCTGATTCGCTTACGGGCACGGGCAAAGCGCAGCGCCTCAATGGCAACATCCAGCCCGAGCTTGTTTCGATACTTGAAACAATCAACTATCGTGCGCGCAACGCTGTAGATGCGAACGGGAACGCCATCAATGGGGTGCGGTTCGATTCCCTTATCGAAGGTCGGAACATCAAAACGATAGATCCTCACCGGGGGCGTGCGCAGGCGCAGCCCCGCGTATCGGCCGCGCGGAACTGCGAGATGTACGACTCTCGGAACCTGACTCGTGATGCCATGGAAGGCCAGCGCAGAAATCAGGCACACGACCGCCTCCGGGGCTTTGGCCGCTACGACTGCGAGGTCCGGATTGCTGAACTCGTCGGCGGAGGTCAGCCGATAGAGACCGCGTGCGAGTCGCATAAGCTGACCGTCCTCGACGAGGCGGTATAGCGCGGCGGGATGAATACCCCGCATGAGGGCTTGACTCGTTCTCATCACGCCCCCGTGCTGACGGAAGGTCTCGAGGGCAGCCTGAGTGTCGCGTGTCTGGGGCATATTGGATATTATTAGCACCATTTATTACTTTATGGTACTGTTTTTATCCGATCTGTTCTCAACCGAACGGATTTAAGGGGAGCAAATGGGAACTCGGATTTGAACCGCCGGCAAACGCCTTCGGGACGTAGGAGTCGCAGGTTCAAATCCTGTCACCCCGACCAATTAAAACAAATAGTTAGGGTGAACGCGCGGCGCCGAACAGACTCTCCCGGAATTGCTGGGGACACACTGGGGATTTGCGGTAGGGACGTGCATTGCTGCGCGCCCCCCGCTCAGATCCGAGCAAGCCCGATTTAGGCACTCGGCTCCCACCTTGGGTGTTTGACGTCGAAGCGCTGGTTGGGCCAGGGATGCAGGACGCGGTTGCGTGGGAGCCAGTCGTTAACGAGGCGCAGCATCCGCTGCCACGGCATGCGAGCTCTCTGGCTGCGCAGCGAGAGGGAGCGCTTCCAGAGGACCGAAACGTGGTGGCGGAAAGCCGTTAATGCCCTCGAGTTTGTGGGCACTGCGTGGTACGCAAAGAATCCTGTCACGACCTGCCGCAGCCAACGACCCTGTTCAGGAATCGGCTGATGCATCCGCCGTCGCAGTTCGCCTTTCACCCTCTTGAGCGTGACCCGCATGCGGTCGCGCCTCGTCTTTCTGAGAACCAGAAAACGCCCGCTGCTTGATTTTCCGCAGATCAGGACGAAGCCCAAGAAAGTGAAAGTCTCCGGTTTGTCTTGGCCGCGCTGCTCACGCCGCTCGGCCGCATATCGGCCGAACTCGATCAGCTTGGTCTTATCCGGGTGCAGCGACAGCGAAAACTCCGCCAACCGCACACGCATGTCCTCCAGAAATCGCTTGGCGTCGGCCTCATGTTCGAAACCCAGCACACAGTCGTCGGCATATCTGACGATGATCATGTCGCCGGTGGCGTAGCGTTGCCGCCATTGCTGCGCCCAGAGATCAAGACTGTAATGCAAGTAAACGTTAGCCATCAGGGGCGAAATCGTCGCCCCTTGTGGGGTACCTTGCTCGCTTTGCGTCACGATCCCTTCTTCAAGCACTCCAGCCTTCAGCCATTTACGAATCAACCGGAGAATGCGCATATCGCCTACCCGATGCTCCAGGAACCGGATCAACCAATCATGGTTGACCGTGCCGAAGAAATCTCGGATATCGAGGTCCAAAATCCAGCTCACCTTCTTCCGCTCGATGCCGACAATCAGTGCGTCCAATGCATCATGCTGTCTGCGCTTCGGTCGGAAGCCGTACGAGAAGCCTAGAAAATCTTCCTCGTAAATCGAGCTCAGCACCGCCACGACCGCTCGCTGCAGAATTTTGTCTTCCACAGAAGCGATTCCCAGCGGCCGCTGCCGCCCGTCCGATTTGAGTATGTACTTGCGTCGGCTGGGCTGTGCCCGATATGCGCCCCGGTGGACTCTTGCATGCAGATCCTGGAGATTGTTCTCCAAATCCGCTTCGTAGTCCTGCCACGTCACGCCATCCACTCCCGGAGCCGCCTGACGCTTGAGCGCGTGAAACGACAGCCGAAGCAGATCAACGTCAACATGGTGGAGCAGCGCGGTGAACCGTTCCTTCTTTCTCTCCTTTGCTGCTTGACGTACGCGTCCCAGCGCCTGTGACACGCGATCCCGGATCTGCGTCCGGTGCGTGCTTTGCTGGTCCACGTTTCCCTCGGTCCCCGCCCTTCGCTCCACCGACTCCGCCGCCGTTTTCAGTCCGGCTTTGTTCGTCGGCTTCATCGCTACTTTGGCGAGGTCAGACTTCTTGGGCTCGTGCGTCATCGGCTACGGCTCCTCGCCTTCCCGACACGGACCGACGATGCCTCGTCGGCCAAACCCAAGATCTCCCGGTTCCCGCGCAAGGAGCGTTTGCACATGCCAGGGTCTCTGACCACGTCGGGTCGTCCAGGTGCTCGCGTTAACGCCCCTGGTCGTGTTGCTTTCCATCTTTGTGACAATGTCGGCACCCGAATGAAAGAAACTTTCGCGGCTCAATGGCTGGCCTATGCATACCCCTGTCAACGCTTCGCTGACACCCTCACGGATGACCGCGCATGACTCGGGGCCGCTGTGGATTGCTAATCCTTCAACGTAGCGGACTCGCACCGCCTACTCCTTGCCGGTTTCTCCGGCGCACCACAAAATATTTCTTACTTGAGAGTTCGAAGGTGGTTGGTGGTTGTGGCGTCTCGCCCAATTTGGGTAACGTCGCGATTGCACGCCTCAAGCAATGCCCCAACTCGGCTAGCTTCCATGGCTCCCCCAATAGATCCAAAGGTGGTGCACGAGCTTGGCGAAACTGACTGACGATTGGTCTTGTAGGCTGCGATTTGTGCTTCCGCACAGTCAACGATCTAGGAACATTTTGGGGTCTGTTCACGATCTTGGCACAAGCTCGACGCGCATAACTCGTTGCTCTTGGCTCCCAGCTAGAACTGGCTCTCCGGTATCCGAACAATGAGGCCATCGAGCTCCTCGGTCACTTCGACTTGACAGGAAAGACGCCTGCCGGGAGTCGGATCATCGCGGATTTCCATGGTCGCGTTTTCCATGTCGGAAGGTCGGCCCGTCTTCTCTCGCCAGCCTTCGTCCACGTAAACGCAGCATGTACCGCAGGCACAATTCCCGCCGCACTCCGCTACGATGCCGGGAACGCAATTCCCCGTCGCGGCTTGCATGACGGAGGAGCCAGGCTCGACGTCGATGATATGCGTGGTCCCATTCGACTCGATATAAGTGATCTGAACCACCTCAGGCCTCCGCTGTCTCGGCCGGCGCTGGGGTGAACTCGATCGGCAATCCCTTCAGGCCCCAAGTCCCGGGGAACGGCCGCCAGCCGAACGTTCCTGCGAGACGCGGATTGCGCATCCGTTGCGCAATCTGGTGTAGCCCCTCCTGAAGTTGCGCGCGGGCGATGTATTGACCGAGGCACATGTGCTTGCCGAGGCTGAAGGCTACGTGGCGTTGATTCGGTGTGACTCGGCGCTCAGGGTCGAAGCTGTCGGGATGGTCGAACACGTCTGGGTCTCGCCCCGCGATATTGACGTTGAACCAGACCATCGTGCCTTTTGGGAGCAGCACGTCGCGATACTCGATGTCCTGCGCCGTGATGCGCGGAACCGATCCAGGATTGAAATAACGCAGGCCTTCTTCGACGACCTTGACGCAGTAGTCGTGGTCTCTGGCACAGCGCTGGTAGATATCAGGCCGATCGAGCAAGGCCCACATGGTATAGGTGAGCACGTTCTTGGACGTGTCATAACCGGCGATGAAGAAGAACATGATTAGATCGATCAGCTGTCGCTCGGCCACGTCACCTCGATCAGCGATCGTGACGAGAAGGTTCAGGAGATCATCCGTTTTGCCTCGGTCCGGCGCGGCGCGCCGTTGCGAGATCAGCCGGCGGACCAGATCCTCGACGCGCAAGAAGGCAGCGTTGATCTGCGGCAGCTTGGTCTTGTCCATGGCCATCGCCAGCCCGAGTGTCTCGAGACTCTCGCGGACCATGGGGATTTCGTCGACCGGCGCTCCGACGAGCGTGAACATGTTGGAGATGGGGAAGTAAGAGGCGAACTCCTCGAAGTCGATCTTCCCTTTTGGAACCCAATCGTCCAGCAGCAGACGGATGCGATCGCGCATCATGGGTCTGAGCTCATTGGCGAACCGGGGTGTGAACTTGGCTGCAAACGTATTGCGCAGCAAATGGTGTTGGTCGGTCGGCAAGGAAATCAGCTGCTCTTCGGTAAAGCGTCCCCAGGGGGTGCCGTGGGCGCCCAGCACCTCGACGATGCCTGCATAGGCAGGCAGGAACTTGTCGTCCTTACCGAGAAGTGCGCGGATGGCGGTGTATTCGTGGATCAGGAGTCCGATGCTCGATTTGGCAAGCCACGGATGCTTTTTTCTTGCATCCCGAAAAAAACGATATGGATTCTCCGCGAATTCGGGCGTCTCTACCGGCAAGTCCGGTAGATCGAGGTCGGCTACGGTCTGCATGGCTTTACTCCTGGACATCCCAGGCGGGACGTAACTGAATGCTAACCGGTCGTTTAGCATAGACAGGAGATAAAAAGCAATACACGATGACATGATGTCCGCGGGCCAGCAGTTCGCTTAGGCGAGTTTTGCGCTGTCGACCGCCGTCTGCCGAGCACCCGCTGGCAATATGGGTCAAGTGTTAGGAATCAGGGGGTGGGATGACGGTCAAGCGACGAATGGCGCCGGAGAATGCAGCGACGCGCGTCCTGCTCATGGATGCGGTTGAGTCTCTGATGCGAGAGCAGGGTTATGCCGCAGTGAGCGCACGCGCGGTAGCGGCGCTGGCCGGCCTTAAATATCCGACCATTTTTTACTACTTTGAGTCGATGGACGACCTGCTGCTCGGCACCTATCGACGTCGCACACAGAACGTTCTGGACCGAACGGAAGCGGCGTTGAACTCGGATCGTCCGTTGCACGCACTCTGGAACGCTGCCTCCGATCCATTCGATGCCGCGCTCTCGCTCGAATACATGGCGCTGTCGAACCACAACGAGTCGGTCCGTGCCGAGACTATCGCCTTCGGTGAGCGGATGCGGCGCATCGTCGCCGATAGGCTTTCGGAGCGGCTGCGTCGGGCACCCGGTGTTGATAAGGGCGTGTTCACGCCGTTCGGCATCACGTTGAGCCTGACCTCTCTGGGTGGACTACTGGGCTTCGAATCAGCGCTCGGAATTTCCGGCGGCCACGAGGAGATCAATGTGATTGTCGATTGGGTTCTGCGGCGGCTGGAGGGGAAAGACAGGTCGGTACCGGTGAAGAAAACACGACGTTCGACCCGCCGGCGTTTTTCAGGCAAGCGACCGATATGATCGCGCTCGTAAGAGCTCCATCGCGGTCTTGAGCGCTCGACAGCAGCGGATGATGCCCTGGCGATGGGCTAGATCGTTTCGCCCGCATCCACGAGGAGCGTGCTCCCCGTCATGAAAATCGACAGATCCGACACGCAGAACAAAACGGCGCGGGCGATGTCATCCGGCACCCCCACTCGGCCGAGCCTGCTGCTGGCGATGGCGGGGATCTCCTTCGCGCTATTGGTCAGCGCCGGATTCTGCGACATCGCGAGTAAGTTGCCTTCGGTGACGCAAAAGGTGGGCGCGACCCCGAGCACGCGAATGCCCTCGGGAGCGAGCTCGAGCGCCAGTTGCTTGGTCAGCCCCCGCACGGCATGCTTGGAGCTGACATAGGCTGCGAGTCCCGGTGCGACTCCCTTGAAGCCCGCGGTCGACACAATGTTGACAATCACACCGCCCCGACCCGCGGCGGTCATGCGCTTGGCCGCTTCGCGCGCTCCCACAAACACCCCGCGGCCGTTGACACCGAGAACCTTGTCCCAGAGTTCGTCGGTCATTTCGGAAATGCGCACGCTCGGAAAGATGCCAGCATTGTTGACCCAGATGTCGATGGCGCCAAAGGTCTTAACCGCCCGGTCCGCTGCCGCCGTCACGGACCCCGTCTGCGCGACATCCATGAACGTGCCGGCCACGGCTTCCCCATAACGGAGTGCGAGGTCGGCCGCCGCCTTGCTGGCGAGATCTTTGTCGATATCACCGATGAGGACGCTTGCGCCCGCCTCGCACAATCGCTGAACGATCGCTTTGCCCAGGCCGCGGCCGCCGCCCGTCACGACAGCGACGCGTCCACGGAGGGATACGAGTTCGGCGATCGAGCGGTCTGTTACATCTGCGATGCTCTTCACGTGTCCTTCCTCTGCTCTGCGGCCGTCATCTACTCGCTGACGCGGGCTCGTGCGGCTGCTGACAACAACTTTACAGCCCGGTGTAGACCGACTTGGTCTTCATGTAAGCCTCGACGCCTTCGAGGCCGTATTCATACCCCCAGCCCGACTGTTTGTAGCCGCCGAACGGCATCGCCGGGTCCCAGGCGAACTGGGCGTTCAGCCAGATGGTGCCGGCTTCGAGCCGTTTGGCGAGCCGATGCGCACGGGTGATGTCCTGCGTCCATACCGCAGCGGCGAGGCCGTAGATCGAGTCGTTCGCCCACGCGACCACCTCCTCTTCGTCGTCGAACGGCACGACGGCCACCACGGGACCGAAGATCTCCTCCCGCATGAGGCGCATGTCCTCGCGCACACCCGTCAGCACCGTCGGTTTGACGAAGTAACCACGGCGATCGAGCCGTGCTCCGCCGGTGACGATCTCCGCGCCCTCGCGCCGTCCCTCATCGATGAATCCCATGACGCGGTCGAGCTGTTTACGACTGATCAGCGGCCCGATATCGACATTGGCATCTTGCGGACCGCCGAGTCGCAATGCCTTGGCCGCTTGCGCCAGACCGTCCAGCACCTGTTGATAAACGCCGCGCTGCACATAGACGCGTGAGCCGCACACACAACCCTGCCCCGAATTGATGAAGATTCCGAGCGCTGCACCCGCGATGGCCTTGGGCATGTCGGCGTCGTTGTAAATCAGCACCGGCGACTTGCCGCCCAACTCCAGCATGACTTTTTTGAGATTACCGCTCGCGGCCTGCACGATCAGTTTGCCCACCTCGGTAGAGCCCGTGAACGCGATCTTGTCGACGTCCGGGTGTGCCGCAAGGGCGGCCCCGGCCGTGTGACCATAGCCGTTGACGATGTTGACCACGCCGTCGGGGACGCCCGCGGCGGTCAGAATCTCCGCGAGCACCGGCGCCGATAACGGCGTTTCCTCCGCGGGCTTGAGCACCACACTGCAACCCGCCGTCAGCGCGGGCCCGAGTTTAATGATCGCGTTGAGCACCGGTCCGTTCCACGGCACGATGCAGCCGGCGACACCGACTGGCTCCTTGAGCGTGTATCCCAGGAGATCCGCCGACTTGCCGGTGATGCCGCCCGCCATCTTCAGATCGACAGACTTTCCGTAAATCTTGGTGCACCAGCCCGAGTAGTAGCGAATCTGCTCCGCGCCGGCGAAGACGAGGTTACGGGCATGGCCACGAGCCATGCCGACGTTGCGCGAATCGATGGACCCCAACTCTTCCGCCCGCTTCTCGATGAGATCAGCAACGCGGTTGAGGATACGGGCCCGTTCCGAGGGCGGTTTGTTGCGCCATACGCCAGCCTTGAAGGTCTCACGTGCTCGCCCGACCGCCTCATCGACGGCCTTGGCGCCCCCATCGGTGATTTCACCGATGTGTTCCTCGGTCGACGGATCGTAGACGGCAATTGCGGCGGATTTCTGAGACATGGCGATGACCTCCCCTGCTGTTACACGGCTTCGCGCCTGCTGGCCCGCTAAATCACGACGTTGCGGTGAAATCCCGATCGCACACCGCGGCTTACGCATAACCCTTCGCATGCGCCGCTCGCAGATTTCTGCAAGCCGCTGTGCCAAGCGACATATTCCTACCAACGTCGAGGTGTAAATTCCTGTCGGAGGCGAGGAGCGCGACTCGCTAAACTCGTGTCGTTGACTTGACCATTTGGGCTTTGTTCGAAAATATGGCCCATGAAGCGGCCCTTCGTACACTCCGTGGGTTCGTGCGCTCCGTCATTGCCCCACTCATGAACGGCAAAGACTGCCTCGCCGTCCTTAATCACCTTGCCTGTCGTGTGGCTCATGCGCGAGCGCATCTCATGCTCCCATGGCCGCCGACGGCGTGAGCTTCAGGTGCAGCTCAGCCAGCCCGCGAATGATGAAGCTCGGCTCGAAATCGAGTTCGCGCTGCCCGCGCGGACCGTGCTTGCTCACATCGAGATCGATGTTCGAGGTGTACTTGAGGAACCGCTCGAGGATGATCCGAACTTCGACGCGCGCCAGCGGTGCGCCGGCGCAGACGTGCTTGCCACGACCGAACCCGACATGCTCCTGGATCTTCGGCCGGTCGAGCACGAATGCCTGCGGATCGGGCCAGCGGCGCGCGTCGCGGTTAGCGGCTGAGAGCGCTACCAGCACCTTGGTGCCGGCCGGGACCTTCAGGTCGCCGATCTGCGTATCGCGGCGCGCGAGCCGCGCGGTCTGCTTGGTCGAACCTTCCAGCCGCAGGACTTCCTCGAGCATCGCTGGAATCAGCGACGGGTCCTGCCGCAGTTTGTCCTGCAAGCCCGGCTGGTCGACGATATAGCGCATCGAGTTGCCCAGGAGCTTCGCGCTCGTGTCCTGCCCAGCGCCGAAAATGAACGCCGAGAGGCCGACCAAGTCCTCAAGCCGCGGCTTGGTGCCATCGGGAAATGTCGCGTGGGCGAGCTCGCTAAGGATGTCGCCGCGCGGATTCTGCTGCCGCTCCATCAAGTAGCGAGCGAAGTACCCGGCCATCGCAACCATCGGATGATTTTCGCCAGAGAAGTCGTTTTCGCTGCTGTTGAGACTTCCGGGAGGTGGCGCCGCTTCAATCAGGTTCATGAAGCGCTGGCGATCTTCGGCGGGCACGCCCAGCAAATCTGCGATCACGAGTGTGACGAACGGAGTCGCGATGGTCTTGATCAGCTCGACGCTGCCCTTGGTAACGGCATCTTTCACCAGTTCTTCGGAATAGGCCGCAATGAATTCCTGGTTCGCCCGCAGCCGCGACGGGGTGAACAGGCGGTTCACCAGCGAGCGCATATTGGAGTGGGGAACGTCATCGAGGTTCACCATGTAGTCGCCGCCGAGAATGCGCGACCGGTGCGCCTCGAGCTGTTCGGAAATGTCGCCGCCGTGTGGCTCGAACGGCAGCGGCGCGGCGGCGCCTGCCACGCCGATGGAAGCGGAAAAGTCGTGATGGTTTTTCAGGACCTGAAGTGCCTCGTCGAAGCCTGTGACGATCAGATAGTCCCTGCCGGGCGGCCGCCAGACCGGACCATGCTTGCGAACCGCCTCGAAGAACTCGTATGGCTCCTTGAGAATGTTGTAGTCGCTGAAATAGTCGAGCTCTTCAAGCTTTTGCACTGTTCGTCCCTTTCAATGCCTCGGCCAGCGTTGTGATCTGACCGGAGCATTTCAACCGCTCGACGCCGGGTCTGTTCATATGTGCGACACTATAGCGCACAAAAATACGGGATGCGGTCTCGATTCGTCAAGTTACAATGCGGGAGTGCGTTGTGCAGCACGGCACAACGGCTATTAGCCAGAGATCATTCCGGGGAGGCGATCGTGGACTATCGGCAGCTGGGATCATCAGGTCTACGTGTTCCGGTTCTCGGCCGGCGACGCAGTAATTGTTGACAGGCGTTGCGGCGCGCCTTGGCGGGCAGTGCACGCTTCGGGTCCAGTCAGTCGGGGGCTAAGATCGCGGCCGACAAAAGGCGATGCAGAATTCTGGCCACGTCCTCTGAGCTGTACGCCTTTTCCGGCTGCCCGACCCACCAGGCCAGTGTTTCGGCGATCAATGTGGCGGCGCAGATCGTACCCAAGTCGGGTGGCAGCCAACTGTTGATCGGGGCTTCGGCTGCTGCGACCTTCTTGGACTGGCGCAGCCATTCCTCGCGCATCGCGGATCCAGCTCCACCGTTCAACAAGGTCGACCAAAGTGAGCGGTGGTACGCCACGTAGGCGCAGAGGGCAGAATAGCCGGCTTCGTAGTTATCGGCCTCGCGGATCGCGAGAGTCAGCTTGTTGAGTTGCTTGATCTGGTCTCTGGCAATGTAATCAAGCAACGCTTCCTTTGTCTGGTGATGTCGGAAAAAGGTGGCGTAATGGACGCCGGCTTTCGCGCAGATGTCACGAATGGTGATCTGTTCGAAAGGCTTTCGCTCCAGTAGCAACAGCAGGGCTTTGCGCAGGGCGAGACCCGACCGCACGGCGCGCGCGTGCTTGGACCTTGACGAGGCCGGACGCCGGGATTTATGGGACGCTGTTTCGCACACAGCGCGATTCGATTTCTTTGATCTCGTCATCGTGGCGCTGTGAATCAGAAACAGTCAAAAGTCCAAGGTTGATCCTAACGCGGCTCGAGGGGTCGATACCGAGGAATTGATCGCATATTGTAAATGGGACGAACCGCAACTTCCAACGGCGACAGGGCGTTGCGATGTTCCGCTTCGTATCGTCGCGAGGCGGTCGTACCAGAGCCGTTCTGTTCAAACCTTTCAACACATTCACTCAGCGATCCGTTCGTAGTAGCTCAGCATTCCACCGGGGCGAATACGACGATCGACTGTCGCAGATTCTGACCATAGAACGAGGATCAATCGATTACCGAGGCCTTGATGGTTGCGCTCGAGATGGCAATGCTCCATATACTCGCTCAATGCGCAGCGGAGCATCGATCGGTATCAACTTAGATAAACATTCGCTGTTACGACCTGACGAACCGTCTGCTCCCTTCGATTTACTGCTCGTTCCCGCGCCCCACTAAGTGCTCACGATAGCAACGCAGGGCGTACTTGGGTCAATTCACGTGAAACACGCTATGGACTCATGCTCCTCTCTTATTGAAACTCGCCAAGCAAACGGACCTACCACGAGGCTACTCATGCCGGCTGCAGCGCACGCTACCGACTCCTAAGCACTCGCATTCGGGCAATGCTAATGGCGCTATGACACCAGAGTCACCAATACCCGCAACAAAGTCAAACAGCGCGCCAATTCACATACTGCGGTTTTGCACAAGTCGTCCAGCGCACCGGCTTGAAAAAAAACAAAGATCTACGAGTTGCAATCGGAGGGCCAGTTCCCGATGCGGGTGAAAATTGTCACTCACTAGCATGCGCAGCGAGATGATGCTATCAAAGTCCGCTGGAATCCGGTGATAGCGCGACGACATGCCTTAGCAAATCTTAATGATAGAGCTCCGTCATGCGTGGGAGGTCTGTGTCGTACACCATCGTGCCTGCGCGCGTTCTTGCACCATTCTGTGAGCTCGTGTCGTGGTTTACACGAAAAAAATTCCCCATAGTATTCGCGACGTCCACTGACATGAGGGCGTCCAATGATCGACACAGAAAGCATATCGCGCGCCAAGTTGAAGCGCGTTCCCCTACCCGCCGTCATCGATCCGAACCAACGATACTCGCTGGCGGAGACGCACGCAGCACTCAGCCAATCACACGCAAAGACGTTTCAGGATATCAAGCTCGGTAGGCTCTACGCGGCATCGCGATTGGAACGAACTTCAGCTGGGATTTTTCTAGGACGCGCGGTTTGTCCCGGTGATCTAGCGGGCGCGGTGTTTTAAGTGCCGTCACGCGCGCTGCTCTGGGCTGTGCCAGGTTCTTCGAGTAGCCAAATACAAGTTCGACTAAGGCTCTTGCGCCGGAACGGTTGCCAGAACACAGGAGGCCAACACATCTCCAAGTGCCGTCCGTGCCGCCTCCGCAACCTGTTCAATGAGCGCGTGCGAAGGATCTGCCGGCTTGCCCCATTCTTCCGGTAACGGATCTTTCACAACCGATATCCGTAAGCCCACCTTTTGGAATGTCTGCGTACGGACCGTGCCCACGTTTAACAGCGCAAGCCTGTGATTCTTCCTTACAGTTCGACGCGTCGCGACGGCAGTCCGGACGTGAGAGATGCGGTTCGCCCAGTCACCAGGAAAGCATTCAAGCCAGTTACACGACAACCCATCGTAGTCGTCACAGATGAACGCGCCGGGCCCGGGCGTGCCGTCTTCTCGTAGCTGCGTTTTTGTGCACACCCGCGCCACATGATGTTCATCAGGAATTAGTTCGGCAGCCATTTCGGCAAGCCTATCGAATCAGATCGAGCCACGCACGCTTTACTAGCATAGTGCTGCGAAGTTCTTCCGAACTCACGGTGGCGAACCATGTGTTGGGGTGGCCACGCCGGCCAATGGCAGGAGTTGTCACAGCAAATCCAACTGTCCCATCACTAAGGAAGCGCAGGACGGCAGACTCAGCTTTGCCTTTGCGCCATTCGCACACTACAAGACCATTCGAATCGAGAGTCATGCTCGGCGGGCACACCGAAGTGTCAGCCGACATCGCTGCTAGAAAGTTGACAACGGCGCGCACAGAGTCCGGGGAAGGGCCAGCAGTCTCCAACCCCTCCTCGCGGGCGATTTCAATAAACTCACGCAGTCGGCGTTGAATCCTTTTCCCCAGTTCTGATGGCAGTACGTTAAGCGCGCGATCTGCCTCTGACGTCGCTCGACGCTCCCGGTCGTCGTCGATTTGGGTAAAAACACTGCCAAGATGCGCAGATCCAATTTGCACCAGCGACAACGAAGAATCGCACGCGTAGTACGTCACAGCCGGAACTACGCCAATAACCGGAGGCGCAACGGTATCAGATAGAGTTACCTTGTATGGAGCTGCGTTGATGGCAATAGTTTCGTTTGTGGGTGCCGCCGATTGCAGTGAAATACCCGGCACCGCGGTGTTAGTTGAAATCACGCGGGGCTGCGTGCGATGCGGCGAAAAGCCAAGCAGGTCATCTCCCGGTAGCCGCCACCGATACAGGCCCTGATCGGGAAGGTGTACACCAGCCTGAGCCGCAGCCAGAAACTGCGCGAACCTCCCGCCGCTGTTAGTCAGCGCGTTGCCAGTGGTCATGCTGTGCCTTTATGGTGGTCAGCTCGCAAAACGCATCAACAATTAACTTATTCGCCTTCCTGTACCACTCGAAGGTATTCCCCTCGAGCTCGGACCGCTGGGCAGTGAAAGCCCGAAACTCAAGCACATAAAACGGACGCTGCTCTCCAACTAGTTCCCTACCCGATTTCAGGTCAACCGCGAGATTGTCGCTGCCCAACTTGAATTCAGCTCGCCACGCGACTCCATCTGGCTTTGGCAGGGTTTTGCGGCCCTCTGTCCAACGTACGTCTTCCATAAAATTACCAACATCACTGTATGCCCGCCAGAGCTTTCCGGCGGGGATCTGATTCACATACGTGAGCTCGGCACCGGTCGGCTCAACCCTTCCAATGTTGTTAGCGCTGGCAAAGTCGGAAAACTGCTTAACAGTCTCACGGAAAACGGGGACTAGCGTCTCAAAACGAGGGTATTCCTCCGCTTCGTTCAGGCGGCGCCAATTGAACCATATCCTATTGGGCTGTAGCTGAATCAGGTAGTTCCGGTTGCGGTGCAAGTACCACACGCGAGGGAGGGGGAACCAGCCGGCAACCGACACCGGTGGGCCGGAGGCGGCGTCGACAATCTGCGGTTGATCGTCACACTCCGGGTAGTCCTTTCGAATCAGGTCCCAAAATGCCCCGTAGTGCGCAACCTTGAACGCGGTCAGCGGGGCAAACGCCAAGCCAAACGAGAACTCTCCGACGGGCGGCCTTTTAAACGTTGCGACAGGCACTCCTACCCCCTCAGATCCACTGGGGGTAGATTGAAGCATATTGTCGGCCTACTTGCCCATCCACTTCACGGTCCTATGACCTATCCTTCGCGACGCCAGCGTTCATCTCGCGGCCCGCGAAGTCGGCGCCGGATCGCAGTGCGTCGCCCCTGGGGACTACTCGCGATGATTTGCGAAACCGTCAACGCGTGGACGACACCGGCGCTCGTGCTC
The DNA here is from genome assembly GCA_963801865.1 of uncultured Gammaproteobacteria bacterium. Classification (GTDB taxonomy): domain Bacteria; phylum Pseudomonadota; class Gammaproteobacteria; order Steroidobacterales; family Steroidobacteraceae; genus Bog-1198. The sequence continues at coordinate 106,854 of CAWDGY010000001.1, forward strand.
GGAATCGAGCGCTCCGAGGCTTTTTTTGCATCATATGTGAGTCCATCGGGGATTATCTTTTATGCTGCTGCAGCCCCCTTCATAGACAAGTCGGGCTCTACCTTCAGTGACTCTGGTTTTCTGGGCACTTTCTCAACCGCGGTCACCAAACTCCCCGGAGACAAATGAGCGTAACGCAGAACCATAGCTATATCGGCATGACCGAGAAGCTCGCGAACGATGTTGAGATCCACTCCGGCTTGAACCAGGCGGCTCGCGAAATGATGGCGCAAGTCATGAAACCGGAAATTGATGATCGCAGCTCTCTTGACGACTGTGCTCCAGGACTTGTGGATGTCAGTAAGTCTCTCTCCTTCTGGGCCAGGAAAAACAAAGGCCTCGTTCGTGACCTTGCCGGTTTGGTCCTGCCATCCGGCAAGCACTTCGTGCGCTTCCTCGTTTAAAGGGATTCTGCGAGTTTGCCCGCTCTTCGAGGTTGCTCCAGCAACGGTTAGCCATTTGGCTCGGAGATCAAGGTCCTTCCAACGCAGATCAAACAACTCGCCCCGCCGAAGACCTGTGTTCATCGCGATTAAGACCATCGGTCGTATATGACCGACGTATTCTTCCACTCGTGGCGGCAGCTTTTCATGTCCGCGCACTTCCTTCCACTCATTGAATCGCTCGCGCGCTTCGCGGCGCTCGGTCTCTAGCACCACCATCGCGTCACGCAATCGAACCTCCTCGTCGGCGCCTAGATACCACACCCGGCCGCTACGATCGGACTTCAGTGGTTTTATGCCGGCGAAAGGATGTCGCTCGATAACTTGCCAAAACACCGCTTTGGACAGCACCGCGTGCAGGCGTTGCAAGTTTCGATTGACGGTGACGGGTTTATTGCCTCTCTCCAAGCGACGTTTGCGCCAACCCTCGATCAGCCAGGTATTTAGGTCGACCAGCGGTTTGTCGAACCAATCGTTGAAATCACGTTTAATGCGTTCAATCTGGAAGGCCGCAGAACGGAGATGAGACCTGGCCCACGGCTCATACTTCGAGGTCATGAAAAGACGCAGCGTGCTTTTCCTTGACCGGGCTCCCTCAACTCGTGCTGAGCGCTTCGTGGCTTGGACATCCATTCCGCGGGACACGTCACCGGCAGCCTGGATAGCGAGTTGACGCGCCTCGTCGACAGTCAGCCCTGGAAATCTCCCGAGCACGATTCGTCGCTGGCCGCCTTGCGCATTGCGATAACGGTAACCCCAGACCTTTACCCCGGAGGGTCGAATTCTCAGTTCAAATCCGACCATCGCGGTGTCCGCAATGGTAACGTCGGACCGTCCAGGCTGGGTCGAGACAACGAGGGCTTTGGTGATCTTTGTGCGCATGCCGGTTCTTTTGCCGGATCATGCTGGGGACACACTGGGGACACAAGAGGGAGGAAATTCGGGCGTGCTGCTGGGTATTCAGGAGAGCTCAGACGTAAATTAATTTTATGAGATTCAGCGACTTATGCGCATTCTTGAGTTCTCTCAAAGATTTATTGAGATCGAAAATAGGCATTCGGGACGTAGGAGTCGCAGGTTCAAATCCTGTCACCCCGACCAATTAAATCAGGTGCATTCCGGTCTAGGTAACGGTTCATACCGGCCGGAATGCTGTGTAACCAACCGTGATCTCGGCTGCGGCGTCCCCAACGTAATGATCACCGGACTCAGCCGGCGCGCTGCCATCTGGAGCACGTCGCGAATGGCTACCGTTTTGCCGAACGCTTGCCGCCCGAGTAGTCATTGGTTCAGGTCCTCGATCGGACCGACTCTTTGCCATTCGCTAAACTGACCAGGGCGCCGCTCGATGGCGCTGAATGCCATTAAATTCGCAAAGACAGGGCGTTCGCGCTATCCTGACAGTGGGGAGTTAACATAAGAAGGGGATGAGAAACGGGATCGCCTTCGGGTGGTCTTGTGCTCGCGCTGGGAGCGATGCAAAAGCAATTGACCGGTATCACGGGTCAAAACGCCGTGTGCGGTGCTGATTGCTTGGATCGCTGCCGAGCGTATAAGCCATGGTAAGGAAACGCCAGGACAATATTGATTTGGATTCCGCCTTCAATGACGGTTACAAGCTCAAGCCGGTATGGCGGATCATTTGGGAATGGCTGCGTAGAAAGGCTCACGCCGTTGGCAGCGGCTTCGCGTCCAACTTTAGGGTAGTCAACCGCCTCAGTGCTTTGGCCCGCACCGTTCGCCGGCTTAAACCCATTCGCTAACTCCCCAGTCCGACGCAGCGGCATGTGCGCATCTATTAGCGTATCAATCCGTTGCTGGACATATGTTGTTCCAGGCAAGGCATCGAGCTTTCGCCGACTTTATTGATAGTCCGCGCACTATGGGCCGCTATGCCCACGACTGTCGCAAGTCATAGACGATCGGTGATTCCGCGCGCTCGATCTTACTGCCGCACAACAATCTTATTGTGGACCGAGGTTACACCATCAGTGTCTTTGGCAATCATTTCCGCGAGATCGCTTGCATCCTTTGTCGGCGCCTTGCCACTCAGCCAAACGACCCCCTGATTGTCGGTGTCGACTTTGATATCCGTCAGAGTCGACATGTGCTTGGCTGCAAGCTTGGTCTTCACTTTCGCCGTAATAACTGAATCGTTCACGTAAGCGCTCTGATGAGAGGCGTCAGAATCCATGGGTTGGTCCGCGATAGCCACCATCGCACCGGCCGCCCCAACCGTTAACACAATCGAGAGAATTAGGTTTTTCATAATTCCTTTGCATTGCTTCCAATCAATTTCAAACTCTGCGAGTTCTTTTGAGGCGCACCGCATTCTCAAACCGCGGAGATTACGCGGCAACGGAGTTGATCTCTTTAGTTTCCCTTACCTCGAGCAGTTCATCGAAAAGAGCACGAAAATGCACGACCGCCTTGCGTAATTCCTCCGTATTAGCTTCGCCGCGTTGATCGCGTACTGCGATGGCCTGCGCCGCCCGATAGGTTTCGACCACGGCAGGATGATCGACGGAGATGTCGGCCGCTCGGCGCTCAAAGTCCCCCATCGGGTAGCCCCTCGCAAGCATCAACTCACGAACCAACTGATCCGCCTGGGTGACAACCCCCTTGGGGTTATCGACGAACCGACCTTGCAAAGCGTTCCACGACTGACTGAACCTGGCCGCCTCAGAGGGCGCCAACGTTGTGAGACTGAGGTGCTCCACGCGTTTTTCTCGCGCCTTGAGCTCCGATTCGGCCTTTGCTCGGCCTCCCAACTCATCGATGGTGCGGCTATATTCCGGACCAAACTTTTGCTGGAGCCTCAGGGATCGCTTCTTTCTCTGAGACAACACCCAGACCGCAGCTACAATCAATGCAACCACCAAAGCACCCCCAAGAATGATCCAGGATGTGGGTAGGTTGGGCATGTGCAATCTCCTATCGTGGTTGATCTATGCAAGGCCATTGGTGGCCACCATCGGCTGAACTCTGCCGAACGAAGATCGATCGAGGGCACGAAACAGCCGTTGCTCAGGAATTCAAGAGCACCGTGTGTAGAAGCGCGCCTGCGATCATCACCGCCGGCAATCAGCCTATTCAAGCACGCTGAGCGCGCCGCAGTCTGTACGGCAGCGGACGCTTCATGGAGTGCACGAGACCCTGGAATGCACATGCCCTAAACCCACGAGCCGTTTCTTGACTCCGCGCCGGAAAGAGGGCGGAATCACTGTATTTGAGTTGGAATGTCGGCGAGAATTGTCATCCCGTGACCCAGCCCAAACTTTTGCGTACCAGCGATCGTTTTGAAGCATCGCAAAGTGCCGACGGACGCTATCAACTCCTGGTTGAAGCCATTACTGATTACGCCATCTAATGCTCAGCCCCACAGGGGTTGGGACTAGATGGAATGCGGGTGCGCAACGATTTAATGGTTATCAGGCGAGCGAAATCATCGGTCGCCATTTCTCCGAGTTCTACACCGCTGAGGACTGCGAAGCAGGCCTGCCGGAGCGGGCACTTTTGGATCGGCATTGCAGCAACGCGATATCGGGCTACGCTACTACTTCCAGCCTGACCGCGGGCACGGGCTCGCCGGCTCACTTCTGCTTTTTGGGGTAAAAGCCGTCCCCGTCGAGTTCCGATTGGTCGACCATTTTCCTTGTGGACTCGATCGCGACGCCCCTTACTCGGTGGATGGCGTCGAGGGTCCCCATTCGCGGCGCTCTTGCCGTAGCGTTGTTGTGCTCATCGACGTGTTCGAATTTGTAGACTGTTACGAGATCCATGCGGCTCCTGGATCGGCGGTTGAGGGGAAGAACGGTTAGAGACCCCTCTGGGGCGGTTGGACGGCCCGATGAGGGGAGAGGGGGCCGCGGCTCTCAGATTGCGGCCAGAGATATCCTGCGGCCGATCGCGCGCGCCCCGCATGGGCTTTTCGCCCTGTTCCGATGTCGGGCGATGCCGCATCATGAAGGTATGCGAAAGCTGACAAAGGCCAAAAGCTGGTGAATGAGCAGATGCTCGCTATCGTGGCCAGAGTCACGACAACCCCAATCGTTAAGTACCAACCGACGAATGCGATGGTGGGTTTCGCAGATGCTCGCCGCGTGCCCATTCTGCGACGGTGAAACTAAGCTTCATCGCCTTCGTAAGTCGGGCTAAACGGCGTTGATTCATCCTCTCGTAGTTCACATCCTGGGGAGCGGGGGGCACGAGAGTACTGCGAGGACTCTGTTCTACTATTAAAAAGGGCACACAAGAGTCAAAATACCCTGCGCTGGCGATTTTGAATGGAGCACAGATCGCCGCATTGCAGCGCCGGAGTACTCAGCTCGTCATCCCGATTTGAGTTTTTCTTCCGCATAAAGCGACAGCTCGATCATTCGCTCGAGCAACTGATCGGCGGGCAGCCCGCCGAAATTCTTGAGCACGAGTTCTTTCACGTACAGTCGTACGAGGTAGCGCAGCTGCAACGCGCGGTTTCGGGTCGCGAAGACGAAATCCCGATGCCCACTGTTGACGACGATGATGTTGCGCTCGGCGTCGAAGCGGCAGCGCCAAAGTTCTCCGGCTGCTCGCTCGAAGGTATAGCCGGGCAATCCCCGCGCATTGACGACCGCGGGAGTCGTCGCGCTTTCCAAGCTGTCCGTAACGGTAATCAATGCCTCGGCTGTCGCGGTGACGTCGCGCTGCGACACGGTGACTTTCAAGCGAGCAAGTCCTGGGACTCCTGGCGCTCGGAACTCGACTTCTTGATCGGTGAGGCCCTGAAGGGAGCCTGCGCCTTCGATGATCTCCCAGGTGAAAGGTAGATCCTCGATCACGCGACGTCGCGAGCGATCGCGGGGCAGCGCCCGGAATTTTCGCTTCTCATTGAGTGGCGTCGTGCTGGAGGCGGGTGAGACGACGACACTGAAGAGAGGGCCGGCATAATCGAAGAACTGCCGCTGCGGCGACTCGTTCGGTTTCGGTTCCGCCACGCCCGGTCAAATCCTCCTCCCAGCTCGTTCCGGCGGGCAGCCCGCTTACATGGCGTTGGCGATAGATCCCTCGTGACGGGCACGCGCCTGGACATCGAACCAATCGTATTCCTCGCGCGGCAGTGCGAGCATGGCCTCATGAAAGGCCTTCTGGATGGCTTTGAGGGATTGCTGGCTCGCTTGTTCTTCTTCGGCGCGCTGTTGTTCCTCGATCAGGCCTTGACATGCATTTCGAGGGGGCTGAGGCTCAATGAACGCTGCGTAACGCTCATCTTGAATGATGCCGGTGCGCGTGCCCGGCGTGAGATTGAGGAATGGAACATCGACAAGCCCTTGAACGTAACGCGAGACCCACGGGGTATGCTCCAAGCCCGGCAGGGACGATATATCCTCAATCACGCGGGTACCAACGCGAGTCAGCGCCACCCGAGCGGTCTCATTAGGTTCGGCGAGATACAATTCCGCATAGGCGTCTCCGAAGAGGGTGCGGATCGGCGGCAGTTGATGCAGCAGGCGCCCCTCGAACTGCCGCGGTTCGACCTCGTATTGCTTGCGCGCAAGTTTGTCGATCACGGTGACGCGCGCCTTCGAGTCGCGGATCCGGTCCCGGAGTTCTGAGGCGAGGTACCACTGGATTTTCTCGCCGCTCAGGGTGCGAATGCCCTCGAGCAGGGGACTGATCTTAAGCTCAGTGCCCTTCTCCGCGAAAAGCACCCGCCGCGGGCTCACTTCATAGCGGGAATCCCCTTTGCTCATCGTCATCTGATAAGCCTGCTGATCAGTTCCCGTAGAGGTCATCGTCAGAGTGTCGCCCACCGTCCAAAAGCTCAGCAGTCCGATGCCGAACTCTCCCTGCAGACCCGCCCCATCGCCCTCGGCCTTCAGTCGTCGTTTGATCGAATCGCAAATGTGCGTCGCCACGTATTTGAAATCAGGAAGTCCGGCGTCATCGCGCGGCACCCCATCGCCATCATCCTTGATCGCGAGGTAATGGGCGTTGTGCTCCTTGCCCCGGGTAATAGTGATCGTCTTCGCGCGTGCGTCGATGCTGTTCTCGACGAATTCAGCGATCGCCTTCAGCGGGTTGCTCTGTGAGAGCGCGATGATCCGGATCGCGTTCCAATCATCGCCAATGCGCAATTTGCCGCTGTCTTTACTTTTAGTCTTCATTCAAGACAACTGACGAGCAGTAATCCAACGTGCTCTGCAGCGACACAGTGCCATCGTTCACCCGCAACACGCAATAACCTCCTCACCTCGCGCGAAGATTTTGAGACCATGCCACCCATCCCACTCCCGGCATTGCTCGGCGGCGTGCCTCACGCCTATGACATCCCTAACCAAACGGACAGGGCACGTCCGACTCGAATCATGAGGGTATTGCCCAGATGGCCCATCCGCTTGCCAATCTTTTCGCGTGGCAGCGTCAACACCTTATCGACCATAATCTGTGACACGCGATTGAGGCCATTTTGCCGGCTCGGATCGAGAGTGATGCGAAACAGCGGTGCATCGATAATCGTACTGGTCAGCGGCGCGACTGTAATGCTACTGTGAATATCGTTGAAGACATCCGCCTGTATGATAAGGGCCGGTCGAGGTTTTCCATAGTCACCCGGCGCCGCTATCGTCACGATGTCGCCGCGCTTCAAGTCCAACCTTCCACGGATCCCGCAGCAACGTTCAGCAAATCGTCCAACTGCGCCGAAGTATCGGCAGCACTCGCTAGCCGCGATTGACGCCGGCATTCCTTACGAAACTTCGGCGACTTGGTGTTCGGAACCCAAATACTGACTTGCCGAAACCCTTGTTGCTTCATCTTCGCCCGATAAACCCGCACACTTTCGTGAGCTGCGCTACGCTTGCTCGCCATAAAGACAATTCCAATACCGTAATAATAACTAGTAATATAACATAGGCATCGATAAACGCCACGCACGAGTTCGACCATCGGATGAGTCCTCGATAAGTGCGCAATTCGCGACCAAACTGAACGAGACTCGCCTGATTGGCGACGCCCCGACGCAGCAGATCGATACGGTGAGTCGATGCCAAAATGCGCGCGAGTAGATGCTGTGCGGGCGCTACCGCGCTAAGGATTCTAGGACGGCATGTCGTCGTCAAAGTCGTCCAAGTGCACCTCTAATTCACCCAATGAATGCGCGGTCTGATCACCGGCGGCTGTGACAAAGTCACCGGCGAGCACCGCCAATCCTGGCGAGTCAATCGAGGTCGACTGCTAAGCGCTTGAGGTCCGCGAGCGAGCAGAAGCTCAAGGCACCTTCATGTGTAGCGCGCAAGACCACGCGCGGCGCACGTCCCGCTTGCAGCGCTTCCTGCCACCGAGGTGCGCACAGACACCAGCGGTCACCGGGTTTCAGTCCCGGAAAACCGAATTCCGGGATCGGCGTCGAGAGATCATTACCGCAGGACTTCGAATACTCTAGAAATCCCGCGCTCATCACGGCGCACACGGTGTGGCTGCCGATGTCCTCGCGGCTGGTGTCGCAGCATCCGTCGCGAAAAAAACCCGTCATCGGGCTCAAGGAGCAGACTTCGAGTCGATCGCCCAGCACGTTCTTGGGCTCGTTGCGCCGGCCGCCGCCGCCCTTGCCAGCGTCATCTCTCAACATCGGGATTCTCTGCATCGCCAACCCTCCCCCAGTAAATGCCAAGAACGTCAGCCTTCCGAAGAACGACAAAAACCACAGCGTAGCATCTGGATCATCGGTAGCAGGTGCGAAAGCATATCCAAACGCACGGCCGCCGATCGATTGCCATTGCGCCTGGCCGAGTGGCGCGGAAAGACACTCCAAAAATGGAAAATCCAAGCGAGACATGCGACCGCCATGAACTACTTTTGGCTCATAGCCCCGAGAAAGCACTCTCCGGCGCGGTGGAAATGCGATCCGTGAACGACGCGCTCCGCGGTTCACCAGTGATCGGGCCGATCGTACGCTTGGAACGTGTGCCGACAGTCAGCCGTTCAATTTCATTGAAACTCCGCCATCGCTTGATTGGGTACACGGCCAGCCCAGATCACGCCGCGTGTCCTGCCATGGACAATCGGGCTGCTGCGACGCCCAAGCTTGTCCTCAATGGCGCTTTTGGTGTGGCAACGCGCGGTTGCGGATCGCGTTCCAAGCATCGCCAATCCGCAACTTGCCGCTGTCTTTACTTTTGATTTTCATTCAAGGCAATTGACGAGACAGCCCTGGTTGTCTATGCCGTCCACGGATTAACGACATCAACGCCACAATGTTCGAAGTCTTTCACGTTGCGTGTAGCTAGGCTAGCCCCTCTCGAACGAGCCATCGCGACAATCATTGCATCGAACTGACTAATCGGTTTACCTGCGCTTCGTCGCGAGGCGGCGACCTCCGCATACATGTCTGCAGCATCGTTGTCGAAACTCAACACTTGACCGGCAAACTCATCCGAAAAAATCTTAACCGCGGCATCCCATAATGCCCGCCGCCGCTTCCCGTCGGAGAGAAAACGAATGCCGTAGAGAATTTCGCCCCGAGTTACGGTCGTCGTGAACAAAGACGCACGCGGCTGCTTTGCAAACCAATCCAAAACCGAGGCATTAGGTGAAGGTCGCAACGCCTCTGAAATCACGTTGGTGTCAAGAACGATCATGTATCCAAGTTCATCGGCTCACGGATCGCCTCGCGAGGCGCAATTTCCAATTCCACACCTCCTAACGGTTCAATACACGCGCGGATGGAATCCACCAGCGACCCGTTTCGAGTCCGCGCCGTTGACAGCGCCGACCGCAAAATGTCGCGCGCTTCTTCCTCCATTGAGCGGCCATGGTGGGCCGCGCGCACGCGCAATCGCGTCTTGAGCCGCTCATCGATGTCTCGGATTGTTATACTAGCCATGCTTTTGCCACGTTAATCATTGATTGCATATTAATCAATGATGTCACAGAGGGCAAGTGGAAACCGAGGGTTCTGGACACAGAAATCTCGGGCTCAACCCCGTCACCCTGGCCAATTAAAACAAATGCTTACGCACCCAGACCGGCCGCCGCGAGAGCTGTCTGGAGGGCTTCCAAGGCGCTCGCACATTTGATGGTTAGGGGTGCCAACCCCGGTCCACGGCTCTGCAAGCGGTTCCGCTCCGGTTCATTTAGTTCTGCGGCAACGGAATAGCTTTGCATCATAAAGCCACGTAATATCTTTGCACTACAAAGTAAGCGCAATCGCGGCGCAGCAAGGGATGCTTGGAGTGCAATTAATTAATGGACTACTCTTCGTCGGCGTCCCGTTGATATCGGTATTCCAAATAATTGCAACTAACGCCGGGCTCGCTCATTTTACCGGCTGGAGTTTGTTCGTTACCTGGCCCATCGCGATCATTATCGGTTGGATTCCGCTCATCGGAACTGCGGCCGGCACCTACGGTGCTGTTACCACGTGGAATTGGCCATGGTATGGCGCAGTCGCGTTGTTCATATGGCCAATAATTCTGGTGGTGGCTCTGATCGGGACCGTTGTCATTCAAAGCCGCATTTAAAGCACATCAGAGCGCGCCTCGGCGATGCTTATCCGCTCGCCGCGGGCGTTAAAAACTCAGCGGGCAGCGACCTGGTCTGGCTCGACGTAGATGGCCAGGCCAGTGCCTTTTTTCTGGAATATGGTCGCCGAGCTGCCGATCCCAAATGCAGTTGCTGAGTGACCCGACGCCGTTGCGCTTCCAAAGCCAGTGCCCACCGAACCTCCAGCCTGATCGCCAACGCCATCGAGCAAGATTCCATTCGCCCCTAGCTTTGCCGCTTCGCCTTTCAAACGCTCCATTACCGCGTCTGTCTTGCCCTGGGCAGAGAAGGTGAAAGAGTTCCGGCTGGAGGTATCGAGTAGCGCGATCTCTACGTATTTGTTGGCAGGCGGATGCAAGTATATCTGCACTTGATCGGGTGAAATGGGAGGTCGAGCCTGGCCTACCATTACATGTGAGGTTACGCAGCCGGCCGCGAGAACCATGGTAATGACCGCAGAGGCTTTCACGAAATTCTTAGCAAGATGCATATGGCGCATGGGACCCATCCTTGTTCTGATGGTCCATTTGAGCAAATCATAAATAGGGACGACGTGACGTCGCTCACTAAATGCTAGCTCCGGCCGGGCAAATGTCGACGATAAGGAATCTTTGCGTTCAAATCGACGAATATGGACGTCGTAATACAAAAAGGCACGCGGCTGTTTGCAAACCAGTCCAAAACCGAGGTATCAGGTGAGGGTCGCAACGCCTCGCATGCGGGTTCAAACGCCAAACGCCTCGCTGCGAATATCTCGATACCAGTCGTGAGCCTGCTGCGCTTCACGCGCGCGTGAGACCTGTGCGGGTTCCAATTTGCCGGCTTGCGCCAATGGATCATCGCGGCGGAGTTCCCCGTTGATCGCGTGGTATGCGCCGGTGATCGAAAGTCCGTAGTTTGGAGCGATGAGGCTGTAGCAGGCGCTGTGTAGGAATGGCTGAGGAGGCTCGCGACCCTGCAACGCGGCGATGACTGCACGCGCGCACTGCTGCGCCTGGCTGCTCGCGGAGGACGCCGATTTCGGCATGGGATCGGCGATGCATGCATCGCCGATGACGTGAACGTTCTGTACCCGTTGCGATTCGAAGCTCGTCGCCTTGATTGGGCACCAACCATGACCGCTCGCCAGCCCGGCATCGACGGCGAACAACGCCGGCGCCTGCGGTGGAATTATATTGGCAACGGCCACGGGCACTCCGCCGTGCTCGGTATACAGGATTTTCTGTTGCGCATCGATCCGGTGCACGGCGCCGCCTTCGGTCACCGGAATCCATTCGATCAATCCCGGATAGAGAGTCTGCCAGGCCTCGGTAAAGACATCTTGTCTGGGAAACTGATTATTGGTGTCAAAGATCAGAATCTTCGAGCGCGGATTGTTTTCCCTCAGATGATGCGCGATCAGACTCGCCCGTTCGTAGGGACCGGGTGGGCACCTATAGGGCAAGCGCGGCACGCTGATGGCGACGACACCGCCGTCGGGCATGGTGCGTAATTGCTCCGCGAGAAGCTCGGTCTGGGCCCCCGCCTTCCAGGCGTGCGGCATGCGCTCAGACGCGGCCTCGTCGTAACCTTCCGGCGTACCCCATAGAAATCGGATTCCGGGCGCGACAACCAGCCGGTCATACGGCAACGTCGTACCGTCGCCGAGCCGCACCCGTTGCGCCGAGGCGTCGATGGCTGAGACCTCGCCGCATACGAGGCGTACACCAGCGCGCATCAGACCGGAGCGCGACACAGTGATCGATTGAATACTCCTCAATCCGACAATGGCCTCATTACTCATGGGACATGTGACGTAGTTCTCGTCGGGGTCGATGAGAACGGGGTTGATCGTTCGATTTAGCCGGCGCAAATGCAGAGCACAGGACGCCCCGGCAAAACCGCCCCCGATGATTACCACCCGAGCCTTGCCCAGACTGGTCGTTACTGCGACGGACCGTGTCCATACGCCGGCGGCAACCATTGCGCCTGCTTCGATAAATCGCCGCCGTCGAATCTTGCTCACTCCCACTCCAACTCTTCGTACACGCGCACCACGTTGTGCGGATGAACGGAATCCCACAGCACCCAATGGGATTTCTCCGTCAATGACACCTCTGTAATCGCCTGCTCCATCGATTTGCCGGCAACGATCTCCTTGCGAACACCGTCGACGAGAGACTGCAGATAGCGGCGCTCGGGCACGAATGAGGCGGCGACATCCGCCGAAATGGGACCGTGGCCGGGCACAACGGTACGTGCCTTCGTGCTCGAGAGCTCATCGATGATCGCGAGCCAACCCTTGACGCTACCGTCAAGCGCGGGCAGCCGCTCGCGAAACAGCAGGTCGCCGGTCCACAGCGTTTCCGTCCGAGCATCGAAGACCGTCAGGTCGCAGTCGGTGTGAGCCGTCGGCCATGCGCGCAGAATCAGATGTCGATCGCCCAGATCGAGATCGACAGTGTGCTCCACCAGCCGATCCGGCGCGATGATTTGATCTGCGGCCGAGTTTGAGTCCAAGTCAGCAGCATAGTGTTGAAGGAAGAAACTGCGGCTGCGGGACATCGCAGCGGGGAGTCCGGCGTGACCGATGAAACTCGTACGCTCCTCCTTGAAGGCGACGTTACCGAGAACGTGATCGACATGCACATGAGTGTTGATCACATAGCAGATCGGGACAGCACTGCGTGCGGTGATGGCGGCATGCAAGGCACGACCGATCCGCACCGAGCCGCCGGTGTCGATTACGGCGATGCATTTCGCACCGACGATGAACCCTATATTAGCGATGTCATCGTGACCCGGGGCCTCCAGCGGCAGGGGCTTACCGAGATGAACGAAGACTCCCGCACCCACCTGCGTTAAAGAGAGCTCGGGAATTTGCTCGTCGGCGCCGAATGCCGGGGTTGTCAATGCGAGCGCACACAGGAGCCGGCATCCCGCGCGTGCTCTGCTCTCAGTCACCTGTGCCGGTCGCTGCCGTGTGCGCGGTTCCCGTGCTGTCGGTCGAGCCGCCCTTCCATGTAGCGGCAAAATGCGCCTCCTTGGAATCTACTACGTCGACCGACACCGGTTCCGGCAGTGGGGTATTCGAAACGATGCGAACGCTGGGATTTTCGCTGATGGAGATTCCCGTTTCGGCGTCGAACAAAACGTGACCCCCGGTGCTCAAGCGAAGATGGGTGACGAAGTGCGGAGGAACCGGATCACCTGTCTGGGGATCGATCTGGAATCCCGAATTGTTGGGGTGTCGGACATTGACCTGCAGGGATTTCGCGTCTGGCGATGGGCGCACACGAATCTCACCCAATGCACCGCCGGCCGCTGCGCTCGGAGGTGCTGAACAGCCCCCGCTCGCCTTGACCCAGGTGCTGCGCATTTCGAGGGCCCCGTTGCTGGTTTCGGCGATGGCGCGTACCGACGTATAGCGGTCGATGCGAACGCGCAGATCGATCTCACTGATCGACACACCGCCGCCCAGATCCAAGGTCGCGGCGAGGGGCGACGGATTATTGTCGATGATAAGTCTGACGCGTTTGATCTTACCCTGTGCGGCGGGACCGAAATGCAGACTGATGGGCGTCGCGGCGGGATCGGGCGTGTTGCCGGGAGCGGTCAAGCTCATGAACGCCTCGTCGGTAAACCCAATCTCGCGGTCGCCGTAGAGATTCTGACGCATGGTTTCCCATGCGCCCACCGCTGGATTGGAGGCGTCCTCAACCGCGGATGCCGGACTTGCCAGCACTGCGAGCACCGGCATCAACGCAACGATACACTGGACGAAGCGACGAGATTTGTGCGCCGCCATGCAACGTAAGTTGTCCATGGAAATATTTTACGCCGTTTCCTTTTTATGTGCGTCCCAAGTGCTGCGGCGCCTGGCGAATGCGGAAACGGGGCCGCTGAACCGGCAAGCCGGGGATCTCGGAGCGTCCGCGGTAGAGAAAGGACGTGGGAGCGCTCGGCAGCCTCCCGTGCTTCAGCTCCTCGGCCGCTTCGGACCTGACGGCCGTCACATAAAGGTCGCGACCGTCTGCTCCGGCAAAGAAGATGTTGGTCGCCGATGCCTGAGCCGGTAAGTTGATCCGCCGCTCGATGCGTCCGTCCGGCCACACACGGATGAGTTCATTCGACTCGAAGCCCGTGATCCAGATCCCGCCTTCGCAATCGAGCGCCATACCGTCGCAATCCGGCTTCTTGAGGAGCATGGCGGGCGGGCCCAGACTTCCGTCGGCGGCCACATCGTAGGCGAAAGTTCCGACGAAGGTTTCGTTGTGGTAGAGCCGCCGCCCATCCGCACTGAGCGCAAAGGCGTTGGAGAACGTCAGTCCGCCCACGACCTCGACGCAGCGGCCGTCCGTCGTCAACCGATAGAGTGCTGAGGGGCCCGGGGTAGCGCCCCGCTCGATCGCCGGAAGATCGATCGTCCCGAAGTACATGGCGCCGCTCGAATCGGCGGCAAATTCGTTCACGCCGTCGATCCGCCTGCCATCGACGGTCTCGATCAGTGTGCCGGAGGCGCCGCTGACGGGATCGAGCCAGCTGATTCCACCGGGGCCGGAGCTCAACACGACACCGTCATCGTTGACGATGATCCCGCCGATGAGACGCTTGCCGGGCCACTCCTGAAGCCGGCCGTCATGCGAGAGCCGCCGGATGCCTTCCTGGGTGACGTCGGTGAACCAAATCGCATCCTCGGCCACGAACAATGCCTCGAGGTAGAAGCCTGAAGTGAGTGCCTCAAAGTTCACGTGGGTCTCCTTCGGGATTCGATCACTCCAAGAGGTGTGTGCCGCTGCGCTTTGTTCATGACAGCTCAGGCATCGCCTTCGCACGCGCGCCGCTCGGCTCGAGTTGGCGCAGGCACCACTCCACCAGCACCCGCGTTTCCTTGTGTCCGCCGCGAAGGCCAAGCGTGGCCTCGAAGCCCAGGAGATGCGCGATATAGGTGATGGCCATGATGACGGCGAAGGGCGATACGGCGTGCGGGTCGGGCGATGTCTGACTGATGCGCTCCGCCAGCCTGTCGACCTCCAGTCGACGGACGCGTTCGCCGAATTCAATGGTCTCCCGACGAATTAGCTCGTTGTGATTCGCCAGCGCCAGGTACTCCATCGTCAAGGCTGCATCGAAGGGATCGCTGGAGGTGTGCCAAAGAGCGTGCAACGGCCGCTCGGAGCCCAACGCCTGTTCGAGCCCTTCGAGCACCCGCTGCGTGCGACGGCGATAGGCCGCAAGCCGCAGGTCGTCCATCGTCTGGAAATAATAATAGACCGTTTGCTGGTTCACGCCGGCGCGTTCGGCCACTCGGCGAGAAGTCACGGCGGCATAACCTTCCTCGCGCATGACCGCCTCGGTGGCGTCCATCAGCGCCGCGCCCGTGGCGGCGCTCTGGGGTCCCATCCGCCTGTTCGACGCCATGCGTCAGCTCCTCACGACAACAACTAGTGCACTTCGCCGTCAGCAAGCTCCGCTGCCTTGCCCGGCTGAGCACGGCGGGGCGCCGGATCGAACTCGATGGGCAAGGTCTTGATGCCCCAGACGCCGGGGAACGGGCGCCACGTCACCTCGCCCGCGAGCCTCGGATTGGTGATCCGCTGGGCGATGAGATGCACGCCTTCCTCGGCCTGAGCCCGCGCGAGATACTGACCCAAACAGATATGCATGCCGCGTCCGAACGCGAGGTGGCGCTCTCTGTCCCCACGATCGGGGTCGAACGCCATCGGCTGTTGGAAGACCGCGGGATCCCGCCCCGCGATGGTGACGGGAAGGATGATCATGCTGTCCTTCGGGAATCGGACACCGCGATATTCGAACTCCTCGGTGACGAGGCGATACAGGTTCGATGGGCTGGTGTGCCGCAGCTGCTCTTCGACGACCTTGTTGCAATAGGGCCTGTCCTCCGCGCAGCGCGCCCAGATCTGCGGCACGCCGAGCATCGAGTGCATCGTCAGGGTCAACAGGTTCTTCGACGTGTCGTATCCGGCGGCAAACAAGAAAACCAGCATGATGCGCAGTTCCTCGTCGTTCATCGCGCCCGAGGTGTTGGCCGCGATCAGATCGTCGAGCAGGTCGCCCTTTCCGGTGTTCGGGCCGCGTTCGACGATTACCTGGTCGACGAAGTTCCAGAGCACCTGGTAGGCCTCCTCGATGACGGGCATCCTCCAAGCCTCGAGGCTGAAACTCGAGCCCTGTACCTCGAGCGACGAGCGGAGGCTCGGCAGGCGGACGGGATCCGCGCCCATCAGTCCGAACATCACCCGAATCGGAAAGTGTGCGGCGAACTCGGCGAAATCGAAGGCCCCCTTTGGAGCCCATTCGTCGAGCAGTGCGGAGACGACGTTTTGCATCACCGGGCGCAGACGGTTCACGCTCCGCGGGGTGAAGGCTGCGGCGACGCTCCCGCGCAGACGGGCATGATCGGCTCCCGACTTCGAGAGCATCATTTGTTCCGTAAACCGGCCCCAGCCCGTTCCGCGGGCGCTCATGATGTCGACGATCTGCTCACTCGGCATCCGGACCTTGTCGTCCTTGTGAAGGATTTCCTTCATGGCCGTGTATTCGGTAACGATGTAGCCCACATTGCACTTGGCGAGCCAGGGATGCTGACGCCGGGCGGCCTCGAAGTACGGCGTGGGATTCACGGCAAATTCGGGCTCTTCGATCGCCAGATGGCTCAAGTCGAGTTCACTGACCGACGACATTTTGGCCCCCCCAAGGCAAGCAACGCACGCCTACCCCATAGCCTTGTTGCTTGTCATCTTATTGGCAACGGATCGGCGGGGTCAACCTGTTTTGCCGACTTCTCGGCCGCCTTGACCTTCCTCGCGCCAGCTTACTTTCAAGGTCCCTAAGAGCTTCTGCGGGCTCTCAAGATGCAGTTGCGCACGGCGGTTGGGTCGACCGCTTTCGGTCATTATTGCAAACAAACTGATTGGCATATACTCTGAAGTCGCGCTGATAAAAGGGCAGTTGTCGATGGCGAAGATCACTTACGTGGAGCTCGGCGGCGAGGAGCACGTCGTCGACGTCGAGCCGGGTCATTCCGTGATGTCCTCCATCGAGGAGTCATGCTCGACTTTGTCGACACTCCCGGGGGGGCGAAATGAATGAATTGGACGCGATCGATTTTTTCACGGACATCGCGATCGTCAACGATCCGGCACCGTATTTCAATCAGCTGCGTTCCAAATGCCCGGTGTTACGCGAGTCGCATCATGGCGCGATGATGATCACGGGCTATGAGGAGGCGCTCGAAGTATTCAGGCACCGCGACAGTTTCTCCTCGTGCGTCGCGGTCACCGGCCCAATCCCGCCGCTGCCCTTCATACCGCAGGGTGACGATATCAGCGGGCAAATCAGCCAGCATCAGCCTGACATGCCCTGGTCGGCTCATCTCGTGAGCCTCGACGGGCAACCGCACGCCGCCCTTCGCGCAGTCCTCATGGGCGTGCTCACTCCTGCACGCCTCAGAAAAAACGAAGAATATATCGAGACGGTCGTCGACCGGCTCATCGACAAATTCATTGACCGTGGCCGGGTCGAATTCGTATCGAAGTATGCGCATGCGCTGTCCACACTCGTGATCGCGGACCTCTTGGGTGTGCCCGAAGAGGATCGAGAGGAACTGCTCGAGCTGCTGGGCAAACCGCCGACCCAGCTTGGCGGCGATGCGCAGCACAAGATCGCACCTGATCCACTGGCTCTTCTCGAAGACCGTTTCTCCCGATACATGCGAGAGCGGCGGGGCCACCCACGCGGCGACATGATGTCAGACCTTGCCAATGCACGGTTCAAGGACGGGACGGAGCCGGAGTTGACGGTGCCTACTCGCCTTGCGAAATTCCTATTCGGCGCCGGCCAGGACACATCCGCCCGCCTCATGGCCTCGACGTTCCGGGTGCTTGGCGAATGCTCTCATCTCCAGCAACTCCTCCGGAAGGAACGGCATCGGATTCCCGATTTCATCGAGGAGACGTTGCGGATGGAAAGCCCGGCCAAGGCGATCAACCGGCTGGCCCGATCGACGACCTCGATTGGGGGAGTTTCCATACCTGCCGGCACGATCGTGACATTGGGCCTCGGTGCCGCAAATCGCGATCCACGTCATTTCGAATCGCCTAACGACTTCAAGCTCGATCGCCCCAACGTGCGCGACCATATTGCATTCAGTCGCGGTACCCACGCATGCCCCGGTGCGCCGCTCGCGCGCTCGGAAACGCGTATCAGCGTGGAGCGATTCCTCGATCGGATGGCGGACATCCGCATCTGCGAAGCGGAACACGGGCCGCCGAACGCACGGCGTTACGAATATGAGCCGACGTACCTGCTGCGAGGCCTCTCGGCCCTGCACATCGAGTTCACTCGAGCTTGGTAGGCTTCCGGGCAATCGCATGTCAACGGTCACAAGCCGCGCGTTGATCGTGCTGGCGTTCGCCGCGCAGGCCGCTGCGGCGCTCGATGCGAGCGACGCGGCAGCCGAGCCGTTCAACTGGTCCGCTCACGATGGTACGACGGATGCGACCGCGTACAGCCCGATGGACCTCATCGACACCAAAAATGTGAATCGGCTGGGACTCGTGTGGTTCCTCGATCTGCCGGGCGAGCGGTCACTGCAAGCCACCCCTCTCGCCATCGATGACGTACTTTATTTCACGGGGAGCTACTCGACCGTCTACGCAGTCGATGCACGCACCGGAAAACTCCTGTGGAAGCACGATCCGGAAATCTGGAAGCACGATCCGACCAAGATGCACTTCACTCTCCCGGTCAATCGCGGCGTGGCTTACAGCGACGGACGCATCTTTTCAGGGACCCTGGATGGGCGCCTGCTGGCGCTCGATGCGAGGAGCGGCGAGCCATTGTGGAGTGTGCAGACGGTGTCTGCCGATTCGATGCAAACCATCACCGGTGCCCCGCGCGCATTCAAGGGAAAGGTGATCATCGGCAACGGCGGTTCCGACTTCGGCGCGCGTGGATACGTCACGGCTTTCGATGCAGCGAGCGGGCGGCAACTCTGGCGCTTCTATACTGCGCCGGGCACCCCGCAGGAGAACGCCGGCGATCCGGCGATGGAGCGCGCTGCGGCGAGTTGGAGCGGCGAATACTGGAAGACGGGAACGGGGGGTACCGTCTGGGACAGCATCACGTTCGATGAGGCACTGAACCGCATCTATATCGGCACAGGCAATGGACCTTACGATTCCAAAGAGCGCAACGCGCGACGGAGCGACCATCTGTACGTCGCATCCATCGTTGCCCTCGATCCCGACACCGGCAAGTACCTTTGGCATTATCAGACCACCCCGCGCGACGCCTGGGATTACGACGCGACCCAGCAAATGATACTGGCCGATCTCCTGATCCGCGGGAAGCGGCGCAAGGTGTTGATGCAGGCGCCCAAAAACGGCTTTTTCTACGTGCTCGACCGACGCGACGGCAAACTGATCTCGGCGGAGAAGACGGGGAAAGTCACCTGGGCGAAGCGCATCGATCTCGCGACGGGCCGGCCCATTGAAGCCGGCAATGCGCATTATGGACCCGGTGAGGCCCTGATATGGCCGGGCCCCTTGGGGTCCCACAGCATCCAAAGCATGTCCTTCAGTCCCCAGACGGGTCTCGTCTATATTCCGTACATGCAGCTCGGCGTGCAGTATGTCAGAAATGCCGCTGAAACCAGCGGCGTCACCTTGGGCGACCTCAGCATCTCGTCCGTCGACGGCGATCCGGCCCGTGCAAAGGGCACTCTGCTGGCTTGGGATCCCATCGAGCAGAAGGCGCGTTGGCGCGCCCCGCTCAATACGATTTGGAACGGTGGCACGCTTGCCACCGGCGGCGGTCTCGTCTTTCAAGGGACGGGGGACGGCTACTTGACGGCCTACGACGCAGCACTTGGCCGTCCGCTTTGGCGCTTCAACGCCAATCTGGGTATCAACGCGCCGCCGGTGAGCTACTCAGTTCGCGGCAAGCAGTACGTCTCTGTTCTGGTCGGCTATGGTGGCTCCGCTGCGATATGGGGCATGAACGTAGGATGGAAGTACAACGCGCAGCCCCGCCGACTCCTCACGTTCGCCTTGGACGGTGACGCCTCATTGCCGGCGACGCCGGGACCCGACCTGTCGGTGAAGGCGCTCGATGACCCCTCGCTCAAGCTCGACGAGACCGATGTTCGCGCAGGCCATGCACTCTACATGATGTGCGCCGCCTGCCATGGATTGAATCTGATTTCGACCGGAGCCCCGGGCCCGGACCTGCGCGAATCCTCGCTCGCACTTCGCCGAGAGAGTCTCTGGACGGTGCTGCACGAGGGAACGCTGTTGTCGAGCGGAATGCCCCGCTTCGACACCCTCAGCGAGGAACAAGTCAGGCAGATTCACGCCTATATCCGTGCTGGCGCCAGAAAGGCATTGGAGGCACCCGCGGCACAGGCCTCCGCACCTGGGAGTTGACATGCGTGCAGTTAACGTCAGGCGAAACTACATGGGAGGCATCCGCCGGGCGTACTGCGGAGAAATGTCGGCTGCACGCGTGTACCGGCTTCTCGCCGAGCAAGAAAGATTTGCCGAACAAAGACCCAAGCTTTCTGCCATCGCCGATGTTGAGGCGCAGACCGCGCGGGTGTTGGAGCCGATTGCGATGCGGCTCGGCATTACCTGCGGTACCGGCGAGATCGAAGGGATCGTGCACCGTCGGGTGACTGAATTGAGGGCACTCTCTTGGACCCAATTCATCGAGCAGGCGCTGGTGAATTGGCCGCCCTACATCGCTCAATTCGAGGCGTTGGCCGAGAATTCTCCTCCACATGACCGAGGTGCCATGCGCCTCTTGGTCGCTCACGAGCGCGCTTTGGTCGATTTCCTGCACCTCGAGCGGGCGCAGCCACACGCTCTAACCTCGCTGGACCCGCTCAGGAATTACCTGAAAGAAGCCGCTGAGAACGCTACCCGCGATTCGAAGCGCAGGGAATGACGAGCGCCTGTAGTCAGTCAGCGACAGGCTTCACCTTCTCCATGTCGGCTGCAGGCGACGATTGGCGTTCGAGGACAATCAGCGCGAGGATTGCGTCCCGATGCTGTGCGAAGGCCAACCCCGTGACGTTCGATCGTGTCGTTCTCGCTGCGTCAAACCAACGGTCCTCGAGGAGAGTCCCCATGAATCGTTTATTTACGGTGATAGCCATGACCGCCGCGATGCTCGTCGGCACGCGAGCGATTGCGGTCGATTCCATAAATCAGCCGACGGTGAGCAAGCGTCAGCTGATCACACAAATGGTCGGATGCATGAAGAAGGAAATGTCCGCCAGCAATTCGATCTCATACAATGCCGCGATGAAAGCGTGCAAAGATCAAATGAGCAGGCAAAGCGACAACTCGGTGACGCGCACTTTAGTCGCCTCCGACGGTCTCACGAAGCCGTAAAGGGCGCGTCAACGATTCACCGGGCTTTCCCGGGACTCCGAGGGTTTCAGTGACCTGTCCTGTCGCCATGCCGGCTCGCTTCGAACAAGAACCAAGTTCGGCGCTCGGTTTCATCGATCCAATTCTCGATCAAGCTCGCGGTTGCAACATCACGGTGCTCGTCGACCATGTCGTGTACTTCACGTAGGCGGGCAGCTAGGGTCTGATTGTCCTCGCGAAGCTCGGCGAGCATATCGAGCGCGTCGACATAGTCAGCATCGTTATCCTTCACGCGTTGGAGGCGCGCGATATGCCCAATTGACCGCAGGGTCGAACCACCGGTTTTGCGGATCCGCTCAGCGATCGGATCGGTCATCGCATAGAGCTGGTCGGCCTGTTCGTCGAGCAGCA
This sequence comes from uncultured Gammaproteobacteria bacterium, assembly GCA_963801865.1. Lineage (GTDB taxonomy): Bacteria > Pseudomonadota > Gammaproteobacteria > Steroidobacterales > Steroidobacteraceae > Bog-1198. The sequence goes on from CAWDGY010000001.1 coordinate 128,644, forward strand.
AATGGTAATCGCGAAAATGCGGCCCACTCATATGCCAGTGGAAATTCTTGGTCTTCAAATACAGCGCGAATACATCCGCGAGAATCGCATTCATGCCACCGGCGATATCCTTGGACGCCTTGGTGCCCAGATCGGTCGGTGTTTCAAGCGGCGCTTCCCGGCGTTGCTTCACATCTGCTCGCTTGCTGGAATCGCTTTTGTCCATAACGTCGTTCCTCAGTTTGTTTGAGACGGGCAATTTGTTTGAGACGGGGCAATCGAAGAGGTTGCTTGGGCTCGGTGCGTCGTTGACTTCAAATCGGCATGAGGATCGCGGGCCGCGGGCTGCCTAGTTCATCTTCATCCCGGGCATGGCGGATCGATCCATGTTGTCGTGTCCCTGGTCGTCATCATTCGTCGACCAAATCTTCTTCGGGTCCGTCTCATAGGGGTACACATGAACCATCCATCCAAAAAGGTGAGGATAAAACTCGCCACCCGCCGCTTCACACGCGTCCTTGGTGATTATCGAACCTCGTAAACCGAACTTTGCGCCGGGGCCGAAATAGGCGGCCTTCTGGCCGGCCGGGGCCCTGCAGAAATTGATGTGCTGATGCCAACGCGCAATGCTGAGCGGGATGCGGTCGTTTATTTCCTCCTCTGAAGCATCAACCCGATCCGTATACATCGCCCCGACGAGTCTGTATCCACCCGTCGTTTTGGCGTAGAGCAGCGAAGTCGGCTTGAGAGGATCGAAATGCGCTCTAGCCTGCAGCCCGTATTCGTACTTCGTAAAGTGATACTGGGATTGCGGCACATTGGGGAGGAAGATTTGATACCCGTCGGCTATCGCGTTGTGATAGTCCTGATAGGGCGCCATGGCGGCTTTTGCGGCTTCGAGCACCGCGTCGGCCTTCTTTTGGTCGCCCGGTTCGGGCGATCGGAGTGCCGTCATATACATGTGACCCGACATGTGGTTCATCTCGGCATCCGACATACCGGGCGCAGCCGAGTTCTGCTGGCCGGCCGGCTGTAAGGGACCCGCCCAACCGAACATGCCGGTGGTCAAACTGATGAGGGCCCCCACCAAAGTGTAGGTCGATCGGCTCAACGAACGGTGCGGCATAGCACGTACCTCAACGCCATAACCAATTATGGCTGCAACAGCGTCGATGCGTGGCCCCGCAGGGCGGTCCGATTGCGCCAGTTCATCCATTGGGTGAGAGCGCCCTCTGCGTTGTTCTTATGCGGGCCGATTCTTCGCCCTTTCGACCTAAAAATTCTATAAAAATTTCCGCCGCATCGCCATCAGAAAAATCCCACAGAGGAGCCGCCGGCGAAATCCCTGGCGAAATGCTTACCGGCCCGTCCGCAGCCGTGCCCGAGAGCCTGTTTGCGGCACTGCGCTCGTGCCCGCGGCCCCACGGCCGCCTTGCCGGCTCGGTCCAGATAGGGGGCGAATTGCGATAAGATGGGATCGGAGAAAGGAGAATGAAATGCGCAACTATGAGAAGAGCCCGCAGGCGATCTCAAAGCTCTCTCCTGAGCAGTATCGGGTGACGCAGCAAGGCGCCACCGAGCGTCCCGGAAGCGGCGAATATCTGGACAACAAGGCGCCGGGTATCTACGTCGACATCGTGTCGGGGGAGCCGCTATTCGCCTCGACCGATAAATACGAATCGGGTTGCGGCTGGCCGAGCTTTACCAGACCCATCGAGCCGGCCAACGTGAACGAATTGCGCGATACGACGCACGGTATGGTCCGTACCGAGGTGCGCTCGGCGAATGGCGACAGTCATCTCGGTCATGTTTTTCCGGATGGTCCTGCCGATCGCGGCGGACTGCGCTACTGCATCAACTCGGCCTCGCTGCGCTTCATCCACCGGGATGACATGGAAGCCGAGGGTTATGGGGATTATCTGAACCAAGTGGAGGATATCCGATGAACACGGAACGGGCGGTTCTCGCCGGCGGCTGCTTCTGGGGCATGCAAGATCTCATCCGCCGCTATGACGGCGTGATATCGACGCGAGTCGGCTATACCGGTGGTGAAGTGCGCAACGCGACCTACCGCAATCACGGCAACCATGCCGAAGCGATCGAGATCATCTTCGACCCCCGCAAGGTGAGCTATCGCCAGATTTTGGAATTCTTCTTTCAGATCCACGACCCGACGACGCGCAATCGTCAGGGTAACGACATGGGGCCGAGCTATCGATCGGCGATCTTCTACACGAGCGATGAACAGAAGCGGATCGCCGAGGACACGATCGCCGACGTCGATGCGTCCGGGATCTGGCCGGGCAAGGTCGTGACCGAGGTTGCCCCGGTCAGCGATTTTTGGGAAGCCGAGCCCGAGCACCAGGATTATCTCGAACGCATTCCGAACGGCTACACCTGCCATTTCCTGCGCCCCCACTGGAGGCTGCCGGTGAGAGGGAGCGCAGGGGTTGGCAGTTCTCGAAAGTCCGGCACTTAGAGAGGTCGTTGACCCCGATCGCGCTGGGCGTTGATGCCGGCGCCAGGCGTGTTGGAGGCGACAGATCGGTCGCAAACCGTCATGATTCGCCTTTGGCGCCTGGCGCTATAGGAGGTGCTCAACTGGATGCCCAGCAAGATTCCCGAAGGCGAGACCCGTGGTTGGATCGTACCCATCGGCGGCGCCGAGAATAAGGAAAATGATCGCCACATCCTCGAGCGGTTCGTTCGGGTCTCCGGCGGCGCGAACGCCGATATCGTCGTGATTCCCACCGCGAGCCGGATGCATGAGACCGGGCCGCTCTATGAAAGGCTCTTCAAAGAGGTGGGCGCAGCGCACGTGACGGCGATGGATTTCGACACGCGCCGGGATTGCCACGAGGCTGGGCGGCTGCGTCGCATCGAGCAAGCAACCGGCATCTTCTTCACGGGCGGCAACCAGTTGCGGCTGACGACCCTGCTCGGCGGCACACCGGTGGCGAAACTCATTCGGGTACGTAATGCCCACGGCGTCGCCGTCGGCGGGACCAGCGCGGGCGCGAGCATATTGAGCGAGCACATGATCGCATTCGGCGATGAGGGGTCCGCGGTGATCTCAGGTAGCGTGCGGCTCGCGCCGGGGCTGGGACTCACCAACCGTTTCATCATCGACCAGCACTTCCGTCAGCGCGACCGCTTGGGGCGTCTGATTACCGCGCTCGCCTACAACCCGTTTTCCATCGGTATCGGCCTCGACGAAGACACGGCTGCCTTCATCGGCCCCGACGAAACCATCGAAGTCGAAGGCAGCGGCGGCGTGACGGTCGTCGATGCGTCCGACGTCAGCTATTCGTCCATCAGCGAGGTGGGTGAGGGGCAGCCGGTATGCATGTTGGGGCTGCGATTGCACATTCTGGTCGCCGGTGCCACATTCAACTTGCATACGCGACTGGCCGCCGCCGGCGGGCTGGTGCAGGCAAAAGAATAACGGACGGCCGCCTCGGAGCGGCGGAGCAACCTGCCATGCGCATCATCGATCGTTCGGTCTACGTCGGTCCGTCCCTGTACGCGCACTTTCCCGTCATTCGACTCGAGCTCGACCTGCGTGAACTCGAAGCGTGGCCCACCGGCCGCCTCGGCCCGACGTTCGTCGATGCACTGGCAGCTGCACTGCCCGGTCTTGCGGAACACGGCTGTTCCTACCGGGAGCCGGGAGGTTTTTTTCGGCGGATGCGCGAAGATGAGGGTACCTGGCTCGGGCACGTCCTGGAGCACGTCGCCATCGAACTCCAAAATATGGCGGGTGAGGAAGTCACCTTCGGTAAGACCCGGGCCGCCGGGCCGCCCGGCGTCTACACCGTCGTCTACGAATATGCGCAGCGCGACGAGGGTATTGCCGCCGGTGAGCTCGGGCTGCGCCTGCTCGCATCGCTCCTGCCGGCTGCGATCCGGCCGCCCGATTCGGTCCCCGAGGATTGGAGCTGGCAGGAGGCGCGTGATGAGTTCATCCGCTTTGCACAGCGCCGCGCGCTCGGGCCATCGACTTCCGCCCTGGTGCGTGCGGCTGAACGTCAGGGCATCCCGTGGCTGCGCCTCAATGACCAATCGCTGGTGCAACTAGGCCACGGGAAATATCAACAGCGCATCCAGGCGACGGTCACCAGCCGCACATCGCACATTGCGGTCGAGCTGGCGAGTGACAAGGAGGAAACCAACAAGATATTGGCGACGCTCGGATTGCCGGTCCCCAAGCAGGAATTGGTGCACAACGAAAGGCAGGCCGTCCGCGCCGCGCAGCGCATCGGGTTTCCCGTCGTGACGAAGCCGTACAACGGCAACCACGGCCGCGGCATCTCCATTCGTCTCACCACGGACGAAGAAGTCTCGCAAGGCTTTGCCGTGGCACACGAGCATTCGCGATCGGTGATCGTCGAGACCTTCTTGGAAGGTGACGATCATCGGTTGCTGGTGGTCAACGGCGAGCTGGTCGCGGCAACGCGACGTACGCCGGGTCACGTCATCGGCGATGGGCGGCACACCATCGTGCAATTGATCGACATCGTGAATCAGGATCCGCGCCGCGGTGTGGGTCATGAAAAGGTACTGACGCGTCTGGAGCTCGACGCGCAAGCGCTGAAAATGCTCGAGCGGGTGGGTCTTCAAGCTGATTCGATTCCGGATTCGGGCCAAGTCGTCTATCTGCGTTCGACGGCGAATCTTTCCACCGGCGGCACTGCGACCGACGTCACCGACGTCATCCACCCCGATAACCGTGAGATGGCCGAGCGTGCGGTGCGTGCCATCGGCCTGGACGTGGGCGGCGTCGATTTTCTCTCGAAGGACATTACGGAAAGCTACCGCACGATCGGCGGCGGCATCTGCGAAGTCAACGCCGCACCCGGCTTTCGCATGCATGTGGCGCCGAGCGAAGGCAAGGGGCGCGACGTCGCGGCCCCGGTGGTCAACATGCTGTTCCCGCCGGGCGCCTCAGCACGCGTTCCGATCGCGGCAATCACAGGGACCAACGGCAAGACCACCACCGCGCGCATGCTGGCCCACCTCACCAAAATGGGCGGCCATACGCCGGGGTTGACCACCACGGATGGTGTCTACATCGACGGCCAGCGTACGGTGCAAGGCGATATGACCGGCCCGATGTCGGCACGCATGGTGCTGGCGGACCCGCAGATCGATATCGCCATACTTGAGACCGCGCGCGGCGGCTTGCTGCGCGCCGGCATGGGCGTTCGAGAAGTCAATGTGGGCGGCGTATTGAATGTGCAGTCCGACCATCTCGGTCTCAAGGGCATCGACACGCTGGAGCAGCTCGGTGAATTGAAGCGCGTCGTCGTGGAGGTGGCGACCGATTGCGCCGTGCTGAACGCAGACGATCCCGTCGTGCTCAAGATGTCGGGCTATACCGAAGCGAAGAATATTTGCTACGTGACGATGAATCCGCAGCACGCGCTCGTGCGCGAGCACATTCGCGCCGGCGGACGGGCCTGCGCCTTGGAGGCCGGCGTCAACGGTCAAATGATCACGTTGTACGAGCGCGGCGGCCACATTCCCCTGCTTTGGACACACCTGATCCCGGCAACGCTCGAGGGTCGCGCAACCCATAACGTGCAGAACGCCATGTTCGCCGCGTCCATGGCGTTTTCACTCGGCATCAAGCTCGATGCAATTCGGCAGGGGCTGCGTACCTTCGACTCGACCTTCTTCCAAGCGCCGGGACGCATGAACGTGTTCAATGAGCACCCGTTCAAAGTGCTGTTTGACTATGGGCACAACGCGCACGCCGTCGGGACCATGGCCGATCTCGCGAGCCGCCTCGACGTCACCGGCCGGCGCATCGTCGTGCTCGCAGGGCCGGGAGACCGGCGCGACGAGGACTTGGTGGCGATCGCGACAGCAGTCGCAGGCCGCTTCGATCACTACATTTGTCGCCGCGACGACGGCCTGCGTGATCGTGCACCGGATGAGGTACCGCGCATTCAGGCGCAGGCCCTGCGTGCCGCGGGAGTGCCCGATAGCGCGATTTCAATCATTCCCGACGAACAGGAGGCCGTCGAGGCCGCATTGCGCATGGGTGAAGCGGGCGATTTGTTGTTGATCTTTGCCGATGCCTTGGTGCGTTCCTGGAAACAGATCACCAAGTTCAAAGCGAGCGCCGGGCCGGTCCCGAAACCCGACGTGCGCTCCGCGGCATCGCGCGCCTCCGCGCCTGCACCGATCGCCGAGCCGGCCGGCAACGGGGCGAGCGCGGGCAGGCACGCTCATTCCGGCGCTCCGATGGCCGCTGAGCCAGTAGCGGCTTTCAGTCTCGAAGGACTCATTCGGGATGAACGCGGCATTCGCATGGCGCCGGAGATCGACGACTGAACGTTCCGCATCCGCTGCCGTTCGAGGATTCACGGCGCCTGACGGGCGCCAACCTGTTCTTTGCGTCCACCGGCGCGGTGCTCGACGTGGTCGGCGTGCCCATCGATGAGGATCTCATCGCCGCCTGGCGAACCCGCGTCGAGCGCGCGGGTGCGCGATTGGGTTGGGTCGACCGCCAGGCCGTCGCACGCAGGCATGCGGGTGGTGTGTCGCTCGCGATCGCGGCACCCGACGATCAGTTGTTCGCGGCGACCGAAGTCAATGAGTGGGCGTTGAGCGCGAGCTTGGTCGAGTGCGATCCGGTCCGCTGGCGCGACCTTCAAGAATGGCTGGTTGCCGAAGCGATCGAGGCTGCCGCGGGTAGCGAGAACGCGGGGCCGGTTCTGCCGCCCGTAATCGAGGAATCCGCTGCCCTGGCGCGCTTTGAGCACCTCGCCTCTCTCGAATCTCGCCCAAAACTGCAGGCCTTGCTCCATGCGGTCGATGCGCGCGGGCTGCCGCACGTCATGGATGACTCGGTGTTGACGTTGGGGGCGGGTGTGGGTGGGCGCAATTTTTCGCTGGCCGCCCTACCGGATGTCGCCGATGTCCCATGGGAGGCGCTACGAGACATTCCGACGGCGCTCGTCACCGGGTCCAACGGGAAAACCACCACGGTACGCCTCCTCGCGGCGTGCGCCCGCCGTCACGGTTGGCGCGCGGGGTACAACTGCACGGACGGCGTGTTTCTCGACGATGAGGTGCTCGCAACGGGGGATTATTCCGGACCTGCGGGCGCGCGCATGGTGATGCGCGAACCGCGCGCGCAGGCGGCCATACTCGAGACGGCGCGCGGCGGCATCCTGCGCCGTGGAATTGCCGTATCGCGTGCCAACACGGCGGTCGTCACCAATGTGAGTTCCGACCATTTCGGCGAGTACGGTATCGATGACCTGGCCGGGCTCGCGGAAGTGAAGCTTGTGGTGGCGGCCGCGGTCGACCTCACCGGCCTGCTGGTGGTGAATGCCGACGATGAGCAACTGCGCGCGCATGTCGAGGCACTCGGGTCACGCTTCGGGCGTAATCCGCCGCTGGGTTGGTTTTCCGTCAGTTCGGATCAACGGAGGCTGCGCGACTATCGCCTGCACGGCGCCTCGACCTGCGGCGTGCGCGAAGGGCGTCTGCACCTGAGCCACGGGGGTGCGGAACACGATCTCGGGCTGATCTCCGCGATGCCCCTGTCGATGGGAGGAGTCGCGATCTACAACGTCGCGAATCTCGCCGGTGCGGCGTTGGCCGCAGCCGCTCTCGGCATCGCCCCAACGACGATCGCCTCGGTCTTTGGCCGGTTCGGTTCCAGCCTCAACGACAATCCCGGCCGGATGATGCGTTTCGAGCGGGGAGGAGTGAAGGTACTCATCGACTACGCGCACAATCCCGATGGGTTGCGCGGATTTCTCACGGTAGCTACCCACTTGCGCGGCGCAACCGGCCGCCTCGGCCTGCTACTCGGCCACGCCGGCAACCGGCAGGACGCCGATATCGAGGAATTGGCCCGCGTCGCCGCCGAGTTTCAACCGGACCTCGTGGTGGTGAAGGAAGATGAAGCGCACTTGCGGGGCCGCGCGCCCGGGGAGATACCGCGCCTCATTCGCGCCGAACTACGACGGTTGGGATTCCCGGACGTTGCATTGCCCGTCGGCAACAGCGAGGTCGAAGCAGCGCGCTATGCGCTCGACTGGGCGCGCCCCGGTGACGTGCTCGCATTTCCCCTGCACTCCGCGAGCGCGCGGCACACGGTCGTGTCGCTGTTGGAGAAGAGCAGCGTACACTCCACGTAGCGCTCCGCAACCGGATACATAGCATGAAACATGGGCAGCTGGCACTCCTGGCATTTCTCGCCGTCACCTCGCTGCTCGATTGCCGGCCGAGTCCGGCGACGGGGACCGCGATCGACCCGGCGACCGCCGATGCAGCGGTGCGCCAAGCCGACGCGGATTGGGCCGCGGTGGGCACGGCCGGCGTCGAGGCGTGGATGGTGTTCTATACCGCCGATGCGATCGTCCTTCTGCCCAGGGGTGAGCTCGCGAGCGGCAAGGAACTCGTTCGCCAATCCGTGACCCGCCTGCTGGCGCAGCCTCACCTCGCCATCGCTTGGCACCCGATCAAAGTGGAGTTGGCCCGGTCGGGCGACCTGGCTTTCGTGAGCAGCTCCTACGAACTGCGCTTCAGCGATGCGCGGGGGACCCCGGTATCGGATCGAGGCCGGCGCATCGAGATCTGGAGAAGGCAAGTAGACGGTCCGTGGAGATGCATCGTCGACACCTGGATCCCGGAGGAACCAATTGCGGCGGCCCCGGCAGCGCCACCGAGAAGCGCCCAAGGCATCGCGTCACCCGCAGTCACGCCCGCGCCGCCCGCAGTCACGCCCGCGCCGTCTGCGCCAACGGAGCCGCCGCCACCGGTTCGAGCTCCGGAGTCCGAACTGTTGACACCGGCTCCTACGGTGGCGACCAAATACGGCGACATGCCCAGCGATTATAAGGAGGCGATCAGGCGGTATTTTCAAGATCACCTGAGGAATCCGGAGTCCATTCAATATCGTGAGATCACCAAGCCCGAGCAGGGAGACGTCACCTCGATCGCCGGCAGCTTCTTGATGCACGAACAGCGTGTATACGGCTGGAAGGTCAAAGCGACGATCAACGCGACGAATTCCCATGATAAGTACGTCGGATTCAAGACCTACACGTTCCTGTTCCGCGGTGAGAAGATCGTCAATGCCCTCTCGCCCCTGCCCGAGGATGAGGTCAAGTGACAGCGCACCTGGCGCACCTGGCGCACCTGGCGCTCGCGACGGTGTGCATTGTCCGGTTCCGCGACAGCGTGCACACGATCAGTGATCAGCGCGCTAGGCGATCGTTGAGTCGCTCAGGGCCAGCGAGCGCGGATGCTTGACGACCGACACACTGGTAACACCAAGCATTTTCGAGAGCTGATCCGCGGGCACTGTCAGGGGACCCGGCCCCGCACCCTCGCCCGCGACAGGCTGCGGATACGAGGTGGAGCGTGCCGTGTGGAAGGTGATGCTTCCTTCGACCTTCTGGACGATCTGATGAATGTGCCCGTTCAGCACCGTGACCGAGCCGAAGCGGCGCAGTTGGTTCATGAGCTGATCCGCATCGCCGGTACCCCAGCCCCAGGGCTCATAGACGGTCCAGAGAGGCATGTGAGCGAACACCACGATGGGCGTGCTCGCCGATCGACCCTTCAGGTCGGCCGCGACCCAGGCGAGCTGCTCCGCACCCAAAGTGCCGAGCCCACCCGCCTTGAACTGCAATACGTTGATGAGCGCGATGAAGTGCACGCCGGCGTGATCGAAGCTGTAGTACCCCTTATTGTGGGAGGCCTTGCCGAAGCGGCTGAAGTATTCGCTGACACTCGCATCGGAGGTATCGTGCTCACCCGGGACCGTGTGCAACTCGGTCGTGCGCAGATGCACGAACAGCTGCTGCGCCAGATCGAACTCGGAGGGCTTCGACAGATGCGTGATATCGCCCGTATGGATGATTAACGCGGGCTGCTCGGACATCCCGTTCACGAGGTCGATGGTCCGCATGAGAGTTGCGTTCACATCGGGGTTCGCTTCCTTGTTGAAGCCGATGTGCGTGTCGCTGATCTGCACGAACAGCGGTTTGCCCACCGCTCCACCCCCCTTACCCTCCTCGTAGGCGCGCGCCGAGGCGAGATTCATCGGTGTGAACACGCCGCCGGCCAGAACGAACAGCGTGCCCGCCCCGCCATAGGCCATGCATTTGAGGGCCTCGCGGCGCGATTGCAGCGGCTTGTCATTCGACATGGTCATCTCCTTGAGTGATTCGTTCGAGGAAGAGGACTTCTGGGTGAGCTGATTTATTCCCGATTTGGATTTGTTCATTGCACACCCCGACGGGAATAAATCCGGGTCGAAGGCAGTCTAGTCTCCCAACCGCAGCAACCACCGTTCATCGGCGAGAGATACCCATGAAAAGCAACACAGTCGCGCTGGCCGCGGCCATTTCCCTCCTCGGAGCAATCGCAGCCGCGGCCGAATTCCCGTCAAATGGCGATTCGGTTCATGGAAAAATGCTCTATCAGGGGTGCCAGGCGTGCCATGCCGTCGAGGAGAACGACTTGGGGCCACGGCATCGCGGAGTCGTCGGGCGTCGCGCGGGAAGCGTTGCGGACTACAACTATTCGGCGGCTTTGAAGAATTCGGGATTGACGTGGGATGAGGCCACGCTCGACCGCTGGCTCACCAACCCGAGCGCACTGGTTCCGGGCACCAAGATGTTCTTCAGGCTCGACCGTGCGCAAGATCGCGCCGACGTCATCGCCTACCTCAAGGAATTACGGTGAGGCTTGCTCGCCGTGCCCCCCGGGTCTCGGTATCGCCACTGACCCTCGCCTGCCCGACGGCTGCCGCGGAAGCGGGCACCGCGTACAGCTCGGCGCTGGTCGTCGCGGGCGGCATCCCGCCCTATCGGTTCGCGAGCACGGGGAATTTGCCGAGCGGCCTCACCCTCGATACCGGCACCGGCCTTCTCGCGGGCGCTCCGAGCGCGGCAGGCAATTTCACTTTCACCGCGCAGGTGGTGGATTCCTCCGGAGTTGCGTCCGGCGTTGCCAAAAGCGGTTGCGGGATCGAAGTGAGTCCCGCCTCGCTGCAACTGAGAGCGTTTCCTGCCAATATTTCCTTCGGGACGGTCGGTCGGTTTCGGCTGAGCTATGACACGGTGACGTTGATGAATACCGGCACGCACCGCGTGACCATTTCAAAAACCTCGGTCATTCCGGGTGCCGGCACCGACCGGGCGGATTTCAAGGCGATCAGCTTTTGCGGCTCCTCGCTCGCCCCGGGACGGAGCTGCGCGATCAAGGTGCTGCTGTTCGCACATAATTTGGGGCCGCTTTCGGCAACACTCAACGTTCCCAATGATGCGCCGGGAAGTCCGCAGACAATACCGTTGAGCGTGACTGTTCAGCACTGAGGACCACGCGACTCGCAGGGCTACTGTATTCCCCGGCGCGTCAATTGCTGCCAGTACAGGCGCAGCACATCCGTCCGCTTCGACTTTGGCTGCGGCCCCGACATCTCCGTTCTTTCCGCAGCCTGGTCGGTGCGCTCCGCCGGCTCGATGAATCGGTTGACACGCGCTTGAACCGCCTTCGATATCCACCAGCAGATGGCGTAGAGCAAGCCGAAAAGGGCGAACAGTTGCCAGTTAGACATGTGTACCGATGCAGCGGATCGCGACCGGGATGGCGCCTAATTCTTTCGTGTTTTCATCCCAAGCGGCGTCTGCTGGACCTGGATGTCCGTCGCCTGTTTCGACATGTGCAAGCGCCACTCGACACGCGGCGGCACCTGAAATTGGATGGCGGCCAACCTCCGTCCCCGCCACGATCCATCCGCTTTGTTGCGTCGCATCCACACCTCCCGATACCACCCTGAACTCGGCTCCCACGCATTTAACTCGCAAGCAAAAAACCATGTAAGCCACCCCATCACAGATGGCGGCGTACTAAGTTAAATGGTGCTTGCGCGCGCATATCCGGTTTAGTCCTACGGGTGCGCATTTCGATGATCATTTATAATCCGTCCGCGAAGAGTTTGGCCGGCAAGACCGCAGCGCGCACGAACGCACCTTTCGGCAACCGCAGAGCCTTATGATCAATGAACTCGTACCGGCGGCCTGATCCGATCTTCGCCACAAGTGTTGCGGCAACACTCCTGCTGCTTTGTCTTGCGGCCGGGTCGCGGGCGGCCGACAGCGAGGTGCGCATCGGTGCCGCTGATATCGGCGGCACCGTCGACAGCACTCGCGGTCCGGAGGCGGGCGTTTGGGTGATCGCCGAAACCCAGGATTTTCAAACGCGCTTCGCCAAAATCGTGGTCACCGATGAGGCCGGGCGCTACCTCATTCCTGATCTTCCGCGGGCGAAGTATCGTCTTTGGGTGCGCGGCTACGGCCTCGCCGATTCCGCCCAAGTCGACGCCAGTCCCGGACACCGCGTCGACCTGAGAGCGCCGATCGCAGCGGACGCCGCCACGGCCGCCAAGGTCTATCCGGCTGCCTATTGGTACGCGATGATGAAGATCCCCGAGGACGCTCAAGCCGCCAAATTGCCGGACGGCCGCAACGGCTATCTCATGTGGATGAAGAACATGGGTTGCGTCGGGTGCCACCAACTCGGCAATCTGGCCACTCGCACCTTGCCGACGTCGTTGGGGCATTTCGCTTCGTCGCAGGAGGCTTGGCTGCGCCGCCTGCAATCCGGCCAGGCCGGCCGTCAAATGATCAACATCGTGCAAGGGACGCTCGCCGGTATCCCGATTTCCTATCTCGCAGATTGGACCGATCGCATCGCCGCCGGCGAAGTGCCCGCGCTGCCGCCGCCGCGTCCGAGCGGCATCGAACGCAACGTCGTCGCGACGGTGCGCGATTGGTCGGACGGCAAAGCCTATTTGCACGATCTGTCGGGCACGGATCGACGAGACCCTACCGTCAACGGCAACGGCCTGCTGTATGGCGCGCCGGAATTGAGCACCGACAATTTTCCGGTGCTCGACCCGCTCCACAACTCCGCGACGACGTTCAAAGCACCCGTACGTGATGCCGATACCCCGACGACTCACGACGATCCCGTGCTGGCCCCCTCTCCCTATTGGGGCGAGGAGCGCATTTGGGACAGCCGGGCGATTGCGCACAATCCGATGCTCGACCGATCCGGCCGCGTCTGGTACACCGCGCGGATTCGTGCGCCGGACAATCCTTCCTTTTGCAGGAGCGGCTCGAAGCATCCTTCCGCGGCCGTGTTCCCGATCGAGACCTCGGAGCGCCAACTCGCGATGTACGAGCCGAAGAGCGGCAAATATACGTTCGTCGACACCTGCTTCAATACACACCACCTGCAGTTCGCCGAGGATAGCCAGGACACGCTATGGACCAGCGGCGGCCATGAGGTCGTCGGCTGGCTCGACACCAAGAAATTCGATCTGACCGGCGACGCGGCAGCCTCTCAGGGATGGGCGCCGTTGGTGCTTGATACCAACGGCAACGGCCGGCTCGATCGGTGGACGGATCCCGGCCAACCCGTGGACCCCGCCCGCGATCAGCGCCTGGCGGTCGGGTTCTATGCGGTCATGCCGAATCCTGCCGACGGCAGTGTGTGGGGTTCTGCGGCATTTCGCTATCCAGGCGCCGTGATTCGCTTCGATCCGCGCACCAGACTCAGCGAGATCTACAACGTGCCCCCGCCGGGATTCGGTGTGCGCGGCGCCGACATCGATCGCAACGGCGTCGTGTGGGTGTCCTTGGCGAGCGGCCATTTGGGCGAGTTCGACCGGCGCAAGTGCAGGGGGCCGCTCAACGGGCCCAACGCGACCGGCAACCATTGCCCGGAGGGCTGGACGTTCCATCGGTTGCCGGGTCCCGGTTTTGTGAACGTGCCGCAAATGAGCGTCGAGTCGAGTTATTACACCTGGGTGGATCAGCGCAATACGCTCGGGCTGGGCGCGAACGTGCCGATTGCCACGGGAAACCTCTTCGACGGCGTGCATGCGCTCGTCGCGGGCAGGTTCGTCACCCTGCGCATCCCCTACCCGCTCGGCTTCTACGCCAAGGGACTCGAAGGTCGCATCGATGATGCCGCGGCCGGATGGAAGGGACGCGGCCTCTGGATCACGAGCGGGGACCGAACGCCCTGGCACAAGGAGGGCGGCAAGGGCGCCAAACCGGTGGTCGTTCATTTTCAGGTTCGCCCCTCGCCGCTCGCGCATTGAGGGCAGCCGCTCTAGACCCGTCGGCGCCAAGCGGCCAGCCGCGCAGCAACGGCGCCGAGCGGCTACGCGTAAGTCCGAATTTCACAAGCCGCGCAGAAGAGCGATGCTGTCATCCCAGGAAAAACGGTCGCGCGGGGCCCATATGCAAAAACTCTGGCTCAACTCCTACCCGAAGCAAGCCCCGGCCGAGATCGATCCCGATGCCTATCCGTCGCTCGTGGCCGTTTTCGAAGATAGCTGCCGGCGCTTTGCCGAACGTCCCGCATATCACAACCTCGGAGTGACGCTCAAGTTTTCCGACCTGGATCGTCTCTCCGCCGATTTCGCCGCCTACCTGGCCGGCCTCGGCTTGGTGCGCGGTGATCGCGTCGCGCTCATGATGCCGAACTTGCTGCAGTATCCCGTCGCGCTGTTCGGCGCGTTGCGCGCCGGGCTCGCGGTGGTGAACACGAATCCGCTCTACACACCGCGCGAATTGCGCCATCAACTCAAGGACTCCGGCGCACGCTGCATCGTCATCGTCGAAAACTTCGCTCACGTGCTCGCCGCGGTGCGGGCGGATACCGCCATCGAACACATCGTGATCACGGGCATCGGCGACCTCGCACGTTTCCCCAAGCGAACCGTCGTGAATTTCGTAGTGCGCCGCATTCGGCACTTGGTGCCGCCGTACGAGCTACCCGGTGCGGTGAGCTTTCGCGCAGCCCTGGCGCGCGGCGCGCAGATCGGACTGCCGCACCGCGCGGTGGGTCCGGAGGACGTTGCGTTCCTTCAGTACACCGGCGGGACGACGGGCGTCGCCAAGGGCGCCGTGTTGACGCATCGGAACATGGTGGCGAATTTGCTGCAAATGGGGGCATTTTGGAAAGGCATTCTCGACCCCGGCCGTGAGGTGATGATCACACCGCTGCCCCTCTATCACGTGTTTTGTCTCACCGTTGACTGTCTGTTGTTCATGCAGCAGGGCGGTCTCAACGTGCTCATCACCA
The DNA here is from genome assembly GCA_963801865.1 of uncultured Gammaproteobacteria bacterium. GTDB lineage: Bacteria > Pseudomonadota > Gammaproteobacteria > Steroidobacterales > Steroidobacteraceae > Bog-1198. The sequence goes on from CAWDGY010000001.1 coordinate 143,755, forward strand.
ATCCGCGCGACATTCCTGCGTTCGTGCACGAGTTGCGCAAGTGGCGCATGACGATGTTCACGGGCGTCGACACCCTGTACAACGCGCTCTTGAATCACCCGGGGTTCGCGCGCCTCGATTTTTCACGCCTGAAAGTCGGTGTAGCCGGCGGCATGCCGCTGCAGCAGCGCACGGCGGACGCCTGGCGCGCCGCGACGGGCCGGCCGCTCGTCGAAGGCTACGGCCTCACGGAAGCCTCTCCCGTCATCGCCGGCAATCTCTATGACGCGCCGCGCATCGGCTCCGTCGGACTGCCGCTGCCGTCGACGGAAATCAGCATCCGGGACGGCGAGGACGAAGTGCCGCTTGGCGAAGCGGGTGAGCTTTGTGTCCGCGGCCCGCAGGTCATGCGCGGCTACTGGAAGCAGGAGGCCGAGACGGCCCACGTGCTGTCGCCGGACGGCTGGCTGGGCACCGGCGACATCGCAGCCGTGGACGCCGAGGGCTTCCTTCGCATCGTCGACCGCAAGAAGGACATGATCATCGTGTCGGGATTCAAGGTCTTTCCGAACGAGATCGAAAGCATCGGCATCGAGCACCCGGCCGTGGCCGAATGCGGATGCATCGGGGTGCCGGACCCGCACTCGGGACAGGTCGTCAAGGTGTTCGTCGTGGTGCGCGAGCGTACCTCGGTCACGATCGAGGAGTTGCGCGAGCATTTCAGTGCGCGGCTGACGCCGTACAAGCGCCCGAAATATGTGGAATTCCGGGACTCGCTGCCCAAGACCAACATCGGCAAGGTGCTGAGACGCGAGTTGGTGCGGGAAGATTCCAGCCGCGCCGCCTGACTCGTTGGACTGCGGCGCGAATCGGGTGGACCGGAATCCACGAGTCCGGCGCTACCAATGAATGCCGCGCATCAGCGAGACAAAGGCTCCGGCATCGCGGGAAGGCTGAGCGCCCGGCCCGCCGGCCGCCTCGGAGTCCGGAAACATTCTATAGCTTTCGCTCCTGACGGCTCGGCCGATCTCGGGTGCGAATAGCTCCACCAGCTGTGCGACCGTGCCCAAGGGAGTTGCCAGGCGCTCCGGTTGTTCGATGATCGCCGCGCAGACTCCCTCTGCCGCCTGCTCGGGCTGCATGAGTTCGAAATGCTCGTACATCTTCGTCGGCGCCACCATCGGCGTGCGAACCAACGGCATGTTGACCACCGTGAAGCGGACTCCGCGCGCGGCGTATTCGGCGGCAGCGCAGCGCGAAAACGCCTCGAGCGCCGCCTTCGATGCGTTGTAGGCCGCAAAGTGAGGCTCATTGGTCAGAACACTGATCGAGGAGATATTGATGACGTGTCCGGCGCCGTGTCGAACCATCGCGGGCAGCAGTCCCAGTGTCATTCGGACGGCTGAGAGATAGTTGAGGTGCATCAGCCTGTCATAATCGTGGAGTCGTTCGTAGGTCTTATCGATGGCGCGGCGGATCGATCGCCCGGCATTGTTGATCAGAATATCCACCCGGCTGTGCTCGGCCAGCAGACGTTTGATCAACTCATCGCATGCCTGGTTGTCGCCGATGTCGCAGCTGTAGGTGGCGACTTCACCACCGCGGGCCTCGATCTCCGCGCGCACGCGCGCCAACTTCTCCTCGTCCCGCGCCACGATGATCAGCCGCGCCCCCGCCTCCGCAAGGCGCAGTGCGGTGGCGCGCCCAATGCCGGACGAGCCACCGGTCACCAGTACCGTCTTGTCATTGACCATTTGATGCAATCGGGCGGCCGTGTGCAAACCCGGATCGAGGCAGCGCTCCCAATAGTCCCACAGTCGCCAGGCATACGAATCCAAGGCAGGCACTCGAATCCCCGCCGGCGCGAGCAGCGCCTGCGCCTTCGTCGAATCGAACGTGGTCGGATGATCGAGGAGCCCGATGAGCGATTTGGGAATGCCGAGGTCCTCGAACAACTGACCCACGATGCGCGTCACGGATGGGAGCAGCGCGGATCCCGGCCGCTTGATGTTCGACGAGGAACCCCCGGCACCGGCGTCGAATCGCAGCATCATGGTCGGCGCATGGGCCGCCCGCGCAAACACGTTCAACACGTCCCCGAGGCGCCGATCCGTCGGATCCGTGAGGTGAAAGCACTCGCCATCCTGCTGCGGCACGTGCGCGAGGTGCACCATGGCGGCGGCGACGAAGTCCACCGGCACCAGATTGATGTGCCCGCCCTCGATGCCGACGAGCGGCACCCAGCGCGGCAGGCAGTCGCGCAATCTCTGAATCGGTTTGAACAGGTAATAAGGGCCGTCGATCTTGTCGATGACGCCGGAGCGTGAATGGCCGACGACCATTCCGGGGCGATAGATGCGCCAGGGAACCTTGCAGGCGGTGCGAACCAGCCCCTCGGACTCGTGCTTGGTGCGAAAATACGGCAGATCCAAGCCCTCGGCTTCGCCGAACATCCGTTCCGTGAACCGACCGCGGAAACGTCCCGCGGCCGCGATCGAGCTGACGAAGTGAAAACAGCCGGCGTCGATGTCGTGCGCGAAGTCGATCGCGTTGCGCGTTCCGAGCACGTTGGCCCGCACCAGATCCGCATCGGTCGCGTTCAAGTCGTACAACGCGCCCAAGTGGAAAAAATGGCTGATGCGACCCCGCATCGCACGCCGCTCCGGTTCGGATGCGCCGAGCAGAGGCTCTGAAAGGTCACCGCTGACTGGCATCAGCAGCTTGCCGGCGGGACCGCAGTCGCTCACCAGACGATCGAATTTGTCCCGGGATTCGGGCCGGACCAATGTCCAAATGGGCTCGCCGCGCGCGGCGAGCTCGATGACCAGATGCCGACCGACAAAGCCGGTGGCTCCGGTGATGAAATACCCCATGCGCAACTCCATCGGGCGATGCGCTGCACCCTACACCGAAAATGCCGCTGTCCATATAGTGGTAACCCGAGGGGTCCCAAACGCATCGAAATGCGCGACAGTAGCGCATGACCAGTGCCGAAAGCATGTCGGCCGTTGACCGGACCTGGCTGCGAATGGAGCGGCCCACGAATCCCATGGTGGTGATGGGACTATTGGTCGTGAGCCGGCCGCTGAGGATCGCAGCGCTGCGTCAGGTGGTGCTACAACGATTCTTGACATTCGAGCGCTTCCGCTGCGTGCCCGTGATCGACACGCTCGGCGGGCGCTGGGTGCGCGATGAGCAGTTCAACCTCGACGATCATGTATTGCGCGTCGCCTTGGCGGCGCCCGCCGGCAAACGCGAGCTCGAGACCCTCGCGGGGGAACTCGCGAGTACGCCGCTCAACACCGGTCGTCCGCTTTGGACCTTCCATCTCATCGAGCGCTACCAGGGCGGCAGCGCATTGATCATCCGCATCCACCATTCTTACGCGGACGGCATGGCGCTGATGCACGTGCTCGCAACGCTCGCCGACGACGTGCCGGGTGAGGACGGCGGCGCAACTCACCCGTCGGAATCCGCCACCCCAATTCCCTTCGTGCGCCCCCCGGGACCGCTTGCGCAATCGTTTCGCAAGTACGCCGATCTTCTCGAAAAGAGTGTCCACCTCGGCCTGCACCCGCTCGAAGCGGCGACGGCCGCGCGCGAGGTGATGGGCATCGCCGGCGAGCTGGCGCGCCTCGGGGTGCAGCTTGCGGACGACCCGGTGACCCGCCTGAAACAGCCGCTCAGCGGCGTCAAGCGGGTCGCGTGGGGCGAGCCGCTGGCCCTCGAGGAAGTCCACACGGTCGGCCGGGTGCTCGGATGCACCGTCAACGACGTCTTGATCGCGACGCTCGCCGGCGCCCTCGGTCGCTACCTCGAAACCAAGGGGGAGCCCACCACGGGCATGACGATTCGGGCCGCCGTACCCGTCAATCTGCGTCCGGCGTCGCCCGGCACGCCGCTCGAACTCGGAAATCAATTCGGGCTCGCCTTCCTCGACCTGCCCATCGGCATCCGGCACCCCCTCGAACGGCTCTATGCGGTGCACGCCACCATGCAGACCTTGAAAGGTTCGCCGGAGGCCCTGGTCACCTACGGACTTCTCTCGCTCATCGGTGCCTTGCCGGCGGCGATCGAGGAACCCGCGATCGCATTTTTCACCGCCAAAGCGAGCCTCGTTGCATCGAATGTTCGCGGACCGGGCCGCCCGGTGCACCTCGCGGGCGCCGAGATCAAGCAGCTGCTTTTTTGGGTGCCGCAGACCGGCAGCATGGGCACCGGCATCAGTATGTTCACCTACAACGGAGACGTGCAGATCGGCGTGGTCTCGGACCGAAGCTTGATCCCGGAGCCGAGCGAACTCGTATCGATCATCGAAGCCGAATTCGATCGCCTGGTCTATCTCGTCCTGCTCGCCGGAGGCTCGCTCGCCGGCTAGAGCCCGCGCTGCGCACGTTCGACGTCGAGCTGTTCCATCGCATCGGCGGGTTCCGTCGCCGCGGCGCGCGCATAAAGCTCCTGCGCCTGTACTCGGTGCTTCCGCGCATCGAGCAGCAGCAGCCCGTTGGCGTACTCGATGTTGGCGATCGGTGACCGGGGCGTGAGCTTGATGGCGCGACGGAACTGTTCGAGCGCCGCCTCGCCCGAGGCTTGATAGGTGAGCCCCGCGAGCAGCGCGCCGATCTTCGCCACGACTTCAGCGTGATACAGGCCGAGTGCGATGTGTGCCTCGGCGTGCTCCGGTGCGAGTTTCAGCGTGATGTCGAGGTGAGAGCGAACGCGGGTCGCGATGCCGTTGGCAAGCGCCTTGAGGATCGAGATTCTCTGGCTGTATCGGCCGAGCGCGAGCGCCAGCATGTAATGCGCATTGGCGTCATCCGGCAGCAGCTCGATGGCCTGTTCGCCGCGCGTGATGGCGGCTTGCAGCAGCCGCGTCGCCTCCTCGGCGCCGACCTGAAGGGAATGGATGCCGGCCGCCTTGTTGGCGGCCGTTGCCCCCAATGCGCCGAGCTTGCTGCCCGAGGTGACGGCGCCGGCGAAATCGCCGGCGTGAAATCGCCGCCACGCCTCTTGGACGCCTTCGGCGAGCTCTTGAGCACCGCCATGAGCTTTCAGCCGCTCGGCGAACTTCGCATGCTGCTTCGCAATCCGCGTGATCCGCGCGGCGTTGGGAAAGGGCTCCTGATCTCCCTTGTGCAATTTGCCCCAACGGCTCTCGAGGCCGGCGCCGGCAAACGATTTCTCGAACCGGCTCTTCGGGGCACTGGCGGCTGCGGTGGCACGCATATGTACGCTCCTATTGTGGAAACTACGAATCGCCAGGAAGCTCGTCGGTCTTTATATTACTCACGTCGAAGCGAAATCCTAGTAAGGGCAACTACTCATAGAAGGGGTATAAATGATGGCTACGAAGAAGAAATCAGCGAAGCGCGGGCGCAAAAGCCCGAGCGACACGCAAGCGCAACTGCTCAACATGATGAATCAGGTGTGGCTCGCGGGCCTCGGTGCGGTCTCGAAGGCCCAGCACGGAGCCCCGAAACTGCTCCAGGAATTGATCGCCGAAGGCGCGGAGATGCATGCAACCACCAAGGAAGCCGCGGAAAAAGCGCTGCGCGGCGCGTTGAGCGGCGTGCAGGAAGGCCTCAATGCGCGTATGAGCAAGATGCGGGGCGATGCGACCGATGCGTACGAAGGTCTCGAAAAGATCTTTCGCAGCCGGGTGCACAGCGCACTGACTCAGCTCGGCGTGCCGAGCGCGGGCGAGGTGGAATCGCTCAGTAAACGTGTCGACGCACTGAACGCCAACATCGACAAGCTCGCGCGCGCGCGCAAGGTCGCCGTGCGTTCACGCACCGCACGCAAGAACGGGTCGGCGCATTCGACGGCACTCTGAGGAGCGATGCTGACCATCGAACCCGCCCTGCGGCGCCGGGCGGGTCGCGGCAAGCTGGCCATCGCGCTGGCCGGGGGTGGGCCGCTGGGTTTTTATTATGAGCTCGGCGCGCTGCACGCACTCAGCGAGGCGATCGAGGGCCGCGCGCTGACCGATTTCGATGTGTACGTGGGGGTGAGCTCGGGCTCGCTGATCGCCGCCGCGCTCGCCAGCGGGTTCGACACCACCGCCATGTGTACGATGTTCCTCTACGACGAATCGATGCTGTTTCCATTCTCACCTGCAATTCTTCTGCGGCCGGCTTTCGGCGAGTACGCCCGCCGCTTGCTGCAACTACCGAGGGTGCTTGGGCAGATAATCCAGCGGTGCGCGCGCGACCCCGGGAACGGCGCGTGGGAGACGGGTATCGGTCATGTGGCGCGTCTGCTGCCGACGGCGCTGTTCGACAACGCGCCGCTGCAAGACTACCTGCGGCTGCTGTTCCACTCGGAAGGGCATACGGATGACTTCCGGCGTTTGCGCGCGCGACTATACGTCGTCGCCACGAATCTCAACACGGGCGCGTCGGTGGCCTTTGGCGGCGCCGATCACCGGCACGTGCCGATCTCTCGCGCGCTGCTCGCGAGCAGTGCGCTGCCGGGGCTATATCCGGCAGTCGAAATCGACGGTGAACAGTTCGTCGACGGGGCCTTGATCCGCACCATGCACGCATCGCTTGCGCTCGAGGAGAACTGCAATTTCGTGATTTGCATCAATCCCATCGTGCCCTTCGACGCCTCTCAGCCGCACGGCAGGAGGCACATCAATTTGGTGGACGAAGGATTGCCCGCCATCCTCGGACAGACGTTCCGGGCTCTCATCTACTCGCGCATGAAGGTCGGCATGGCGACCTATGGTGAACGGTTTCCCGCAGCCGATACGCTCTTGCTCGAGCCCGACCGGCACGACGAAAGGCTGTTCTTCGCCAATGTGTTCCGCCATTCCGAACGATTGAGCCTTGCCGACCATGCCTACCGGCGCACGCGGCGCGACCTGCTTGCACAGGCCGAAGCTCTTGCGCCGGTGCTCGAGCGCCGCGGCTTGCGGCTCAATGTGGGTGTGCTTCGGGACCGCAACCGGTCCCTGCCGGCGGCCAAGGCGACGGCGCAGCGGGTACGGCAGACCGCACGTCGTTTGGACGTCGCGTTGCAGCGGGTCGAGCGCATGCTGCAAACGCGGCGGATCGCGGGATAAAGCCCCGTGGCTGCGCGCCTCTGGCGGAGCATCCTGGCCCTCGCCTTGGCCGTCGCGCTGGCGTCGGGCGCGCTGGCAAGGCGGAATTTGTCTCTGCCCTTGGCAGGCGCCAGCGCGGTCGCCCTCGGCGTACTGCTCGCGCTGCCGGTGGTATCCGTTTCTTTGTCTTTTCTGCTGGCGCGAGCCTTCGCCGATGCGAGCCCGACAGCATCGAGCGCTCGCCACCTGCTCCGCGCGCTGCTGAGTGAAATAGTCGCATTCACCTGGTCGATTGTCGCCATGAGCGCCTCGGCGCCGATGCGCGGCCGCGCGCACCTCCCCGCCGAGCGCACTGCACGCCCGGTGCTGCTTTTGCACGGCATTTTATGCAATTCGCATGTGTGGAACGCCTTGCGTGCGCGCCTGATTGCGGCCGGATTCGGACCCGTCGAGGCGCTCGATCTCGAACCGCTGTTCGCGGACATCGAGCTACTCATCGGTCGCGCCGCGCCCCGGTTGTTGGCCCTGCAACGACGCTGCCATGACGAGCGCGTGGTGATCATCGCCCACAGCATGGGCGGGTTGATTGCCCGAGCGCTGTTGCGCGACCTCGGACCGCGCGTCGTCCGCTGCATCGTGACGATTGCCTCTCCGCATCATGGGACGGCGGCGGTTCGCGGTCTGCCCTGGCCGAACACCCGGCAGATGTCTCCCGCCTCGCCGTGGCTGCGCGCGCTGAATGCGGCGCAAGAGGGCCGGTTCGCGGTTCCCGTGACGAGCATTTACACGGCCGAGGACAACATGGTGGTGCCGGTCGAGAGCGCACGATTGCAGGGGGCTGAGTCGACTGAACTGCGCGGCATCGGTCATCTCGGTATGGTGCGTTCGCGCCGCGCTTTGGACTCGGTCATCGCAGCACTGTCGCGAGACTTTTGACATGAGCGCCTCCGCTACGATGAGGGCAGCCGATCAGCTGGATGAGTTGCTCGCCCGCAAGCGCCGGCTCGATGCTGCCACCGAACAGACGGCCGATTTTGCGGCGCGCCGGTGCGAGCTGCGCGCCTGGCAGGCTGCGCGCCTCGAAAATACGTACCGCGACTTTCGTGCCGATCCGCGCTACGCGCCCGCGGTCGAGTTTTTCCTGAGCGATTTATACGGTCCGCGGGAATTCGAGGCCCGTGACCGGGATCTCGCGCGCGCCTGGCGCTACCTGAAGCGTGCACTGCCGGCTCCCGCCATGGCGGTCCTGGGACAGGCCATCGAGCTCGAGGTGCTCACGCTCGAGCTCGACCATGCCCTGGTGCATGCGCTGGCAGCGGGTCCGGTGAGCGACGCCACTTATGGGGCGGCATATCGTGCCGCGGACGATCGACCCGGCCGTACCCGCCAGATCGATCTGATCGTCGGCATCGGCGCGAATCTCAGCCGGATCGTCCGGCGAGCGTGGCTCGGGCCGCTGCTGCAAGCTGCGCACACACCGGCGCATGCGGCCGGGTTCGGAGCCCTGCAAGATTTCCTCGAGCGCGGTTACGCGGCATTTCGCACCATGAAGGACCCCGATCGTTTGATGAAAGCCATCGCGGAGCGCGAAACGAACTTCATGCGCCGCCTGCTCGATACCGGGGAGGACAGCGTCCATGGATGAGCGGGTATATGACTACATCATCGTCGGTGCCGGTTCCGCGGGTTGCGTCTTGGCGAATCGCCTGTCGGCGCGCCCCGAGGTCCGCGTACTGCTACTCGAGGCGGGCGGTGCCGATTCGAATCCCTTCATTCACATGCCCGCGGGCCTTGCCCGGCTGGTCGGCAATGCACACGTCAACTGGCACTACTACACCGAGCCCGAGCCTGAACTCAATGGCAGGAAGCTCTACTGGCCGCGCGGCCGGGTGCTCGGCGGCAGCAGTTCCATCAACGCCATGTGCTACACGCGCGGCCATCGGCTCGATTATGACGAATGGGCCGCGCTCGGCGGCGATGGCTGGGACTACGCAAGCGTTCTACCATACTTTCGCAGGTCCGAAGATCAGGCACGCGGCCCGAGCGAACACCACGGCGTCGGCGGACCGCTGTCGGTCGAGGATCTGCGGTTTCGCAATCCCTTGAGCGCAACGTTCGTCGAGGCGGGAGTGCAGTGCGGGCTGCCCCGCAGACTCGACTTCAACGGAGCAGCTCAAGACGGCGTGGGCTTCTATCAGGTCACGCAGCGCCGCGGGCGCCGGTGCAGTGCGGCGCTGGCGTATCTGCGACCCGCCGCTGCCCGGCGCAACCTCGAGATCATCACCCACGCCTCCTCGACCCGGGTTTTGTTCGAGGCGCGGCGCACGACGGGCGTCGAGTACCTGCGCCGTGGCGCGCTCCATCGCGCCCGCGCCGAGCGCGAAGTGATCTTGGCCGCGGGTGCGATCGGCTCACCCCAGCTGCTCATGCTCTCGGGCATCGGCCGGCCGGATGAACTGCGCGGTCTCGGCATCGAGACGGTGGCCGAAAACCTCGAGGTGGGCCGCAATCTGCAGGATCATCTCGATTTCTGCACGCTCAGCAAGTGTACGCGGGACATCACCTACGATTTCAATTCGCTGCAGGAACTCGGCGTCGCGGCGAGATACCTGATGACGCGATCCGGTCCCGGCGTGAGCAACATCGCCGAAGCGGGCGGCTTCCTGCGCAGCCGCCTCGCGCCCGATCAGCGTCCCGACATTCAATTCCACTTCGTGCCTGCGCAGCTCGATGACCACGGACGCAATCGCCTGAGCGGCCACGGCTATACGGTGCACGCGTGCGCGCTGCGGCCGAAGAGCCGCGGATACCTCACGCTGCGCTCGAACCGGCCCGACGATCGACCGCGCATCTTTGCCTGCTACCTGCAGGAGCCGGGCGATCTCAACGTGATGCTGGAAGGTATGCGCTGGTCCCGCGAGATTTTGCATGCCGCGGCCTTCGCGCCCTTTCGCGGTGTGGAGATCTATCCGGGCGATGCGGTCACGAGCCGCGAAGGGCTCGAGGAAGTCCTGCGCCGCAAGGCCGAGACGATCTATCACCCGGTTGGATCATGCCGCATGGGGTCCGATCCTTCCTCCGTCGTCGATTGCCGTCTGCGCGTGCGGGGAGTCGAAGGACTGCGGGTTGCGGACGCGTCGATCATGCCGCGCCTGATCGGCGGGAACACCAACGCGCCCACGATGATGATCGCCGAGAAGCTTGCGGATCTGCTCTAGGTACGGCGCGCCGGACGGCGGCGGCGCGACACGCCGGCGTAGTCCCCGGCGGGCGTCCACGGCTTACCCGTGCGCTCCTCGATGTAGCGCCGAATCAGGCGCCGCACGACTTGCGAGGGCGTCGCATCCTCGGCCGCGCACAACTGCTCGAACAGCTCCTTCTTGCGCGGATCGATCAGGATGGTCAGCCGTGCGGTGCGCTGTTCCGTTGTCAAATTGGACTCACATCGAGTGACATCTGGATGTGCGTCATATTATAATACAACACTCATGATCGCAAATCGCTGCGTCGGCTCCGGCCAGCACAGTCGATGAGCGTGTCTGACCCGAGGGCCGGTATCCCGTGAGCCAAGTTTTGCAATCGCCCCTGGCGCTGTGTGTGCTGTTGCTGACGGCCTGGAGCGTCATCGGCGTGGCGGGATTGGTGCGGCCCATGAGCATCGGCTTCGTCGGGCGCACCCTGTTTCCGCTCGGAGCGCTCTGCAGCGCCGCATTGGCGCTCATCGCGCTGTCGAGCCTCGCCGATCCCGCCCGACAGCTCGTGTTGCCGATCGGGCTGCCCGACTTGCCCGTGCACCTGCGCCTGGATGCGCTCTCGAGCGCATTTCTCGTGCTTCTTGGCGGCGCCTCGACCGGTATTTCGATTTTTGCCGCGGGCTACTTCCGGCCGGGCGAGGGGACCGCGCCGGGGCTGCTATGTGTCCAATATCACTTGTTTCTCGCCAGCATGGGCTTCGTGCTCCTCGCCGATGACGCCTATGCGTTCATGTTGGCGTGGGAGACGATGGCGCTCTCCTCTTATTTTCTGGTGACCACGCAGCATCGCATCCCCGAGATACGCAAGGCCGGTTTTCTCTATTTGCTGATGGCGCACCTCGGTGCGATCGCCATCTTGTTGAGCTTCGGCGTTCTGCAGGGCGGCAGCTGGCACTTCACGTTCGACGCCATGCGTGCCGCCCATCTCGACCCGCTGTGGGCTGCGATCGCGTTTGGGCTCGCACTCACCGGCTTCGGCGCCAAGGCCGGCCTCGTGCCGCTGCATATCTGGCTCCCGGAAGCGCATCCCGCCGCGCCGTCTCCGGTCTCTGCGCTGATGAGCGGCGTCATGCTGAAGACGGCGTTGTACGGAATGATCCGCGTGAGTTTCGACCTGCTGGGAGAGCCGGTGTGGTGGTGGGGTCTCTTCCCGCTTGCCCTCGGTCTCTTCAGCGCGCTCTACGGCGTCGTATTCGCCGCCGCCCAGACGGACATGAAGCGCCTGCTCGCCTACTCGTCCATCGAGAATGTCGGGATCTTGTTCACAGGGCTCGGACTCGCGATCGTCTTCACCGGGGCGGACATGCACGCCGCGGCGGCGCTCACCCTGATCGCCGTCATGTACCATGCGATGAACCACGCGTTCATGAAGAGTCTGCTGTTTCTGGGCACGGGCGCCGTGCTGCACGCGACCGGGGAACGCAATCTCGGACACCTCGGCGGTCTCATCCATCGTATGCCCTGGGTGGCATGGCTGACTCTCGTCGGCGCGCTCGCCATTGCGGGGCTCCCGCCCCTGAATGGATTCGTATCGGAATGGCTGTTGCTCCAATCGTTTCTCTTCGCGCACAACGTGCCCCATCCGTTCATCAACATGTTGCTGCCGCTCGGCGCTGCGTTGGTGGCGCTTGCCGCCGCGCTCGCGGGGTATGTCATGGTGAAATTCTTCGGCGTCATTTTTCTCGGACAACCGAGGGAGTCCTCGCTTCGGCACGCCCACGACGCCGGCATCACCGAGCGGCTCGGGCTGTCGTGGCTCGCACTCGGTTGCATCCTGCTCGGCCTGTTTCCGACCTATGTCATTTCGCTCTTCAGCGTGGTCACTCAGCGGCTCGGGTTGGGCGCCTTGCCGGTGAGCGACGCACCGTGGTGGCTGCTCGTGCCCATTCCCGAGCGCCAGACCAGTTACGCGCCGCTGGTGTTCTTTGCGGTGATCCTGATCGTCGTCGTGCTGAGCATCTACGGCGTGAGGCTCTTCTATCATCAGCGCATTCGCCGCGGTGCCGCCTGGGATTGCGGCTTCGGCGGCCTCACCAGCCGCATGCAGGACACGGCGGAGGGATTCGGCCAGCCGATTCGACACCTGTTCCAGCCGTTCTTCGCCATCCATCGAGAGCTGCCCACCCCCTTCGACCCGGCGCCGAGGTATCGCCTGGAAATCGGTGATCGCTTCTGGCTCGGCCTGTATCAACCCTTGGGCGTACTCACCCGCTTCGTCGCGGATCGCGTGGCATGGCTGCAGCAGGGCCGCATCGCGACGTATCTGCTCTACAGCTTCGTAACGCTCGTCGTCCTGCTGGCGCTCGTGCTATGAATTTGCTCGACTGGATCGTGCAGGCGATGGGAATCCTGGTGGCGCTTGCCGCCGCGCCGCTGTTCCTCGGCTGGGTGAACCAGTGCCGGGCGTGGCTGCAGAATAAGTCCGCTCCCCCTCTCCTGCAGCCGTATCGCGCGATCCGCAAGCTCTTCCACAAGGACGCCGTGATCGCCGACAACGCCTCGCGTCTGTTCCGGCTCGCGCCCTACATCGTGTTCGGCGCCATGGTGACCGCCGCCGCCATCATCCCCTCGATCGCCACGCGTTTACCGTTCACGCTGGCCGCGGACGCGATCGCCCTGGTCGGCCTGCTCGCCACCGCCCGCGTGTTTCTGTCCCTCGCCGCGATGGACGTCGGAACTGCCTTCGGCACGCTCGGGGCGCGGCGCGAAATGATGATCGGCTTTCTCGCGGAGCCTGCGCTCTTGGTGGTGATCTTCGTCGTCTCGCTGACATGCGCGACCACCGCGCTGCCCATCATTGCCGAACGCCTGTCCTCGCAGTCCTTCGCGCTCAATCCGAGCCTCGCCTTCACGGCGGTCGCATTCACGATGGTGCTGCTGGCGGAGAACGCGAGAATCCCGGTCGACAATCCGGCCACGCACCTCGAGCTCACGATGATTCACGAGGCGCTGCTGCTCGAATATTCCGCGCGTCATTTGGCGCTGATGGAATGGGCCGCGGCGTTGAAGCTCTTCAACTACGCCTGCATCGGATTTGCGGTATTCATCCCCTGGGGAATTGCGACCAGCCACGCACCGTCGAGTCTCGCCGTGTCGATCGCGTTGCTCGGCGCGAAGCTCCTCGTCGCGGGAGCCGGGCTCGCGCTGATCGAGACGCTGTCGGCCAAATTGCGGGTGTTTCGCGCGCCGGAATTCCTGGCAACCGCCTTTCTGTTTGCCGTGCTCGGTCTGCTCGTGCGGCTGCTGCTCGGAGCCTGACCATGAATACGCTGCCGCTCGATCTGCAATTGTTGAACACACTCGCCGCGCTCCTGCTGCTGCTGTCCTTTGCCATGCTCGCGCAGCGGCGCATCGTCACGCTCGTCAACCTGCTCGCGCTGCAGGGCGCGCTGCTCTGCGTCGCCACCTTGTTGCTCGCCTGGCGCACCGGTGCGCACCACCTGTATTTGTCCGCCGCCCTCACCCTGGGCCTCAAGGTGATCTTCCTGCCCTGGCTGCTGCATCGTCTGATTCGCCGGCTCGGCGTGTACTGGGACACGGAGTCCCTGCTCAATCTGGTCGGGACGATGCTGGCCGGGCTGCTCATCGTCATTTTCGCCTTCGGACTTGCGCAGCCGATTTCCGCGCTCGCGAGCACGGCAACCCGCAATTCCATCGGCATCGCGGTGGCCGTGATTTTGATCGCATTTCTCACGATGATCACGCGCCGCAAGGCGATGTCGCAGGTCGTCGGCTTCTTGTCCATGGAAAATGGCCTGTTCTTCGGCGCCATGAGCGCGACCTACGGCATGCCGATGGTCGTCGAATTGGGAGTTGCGCTCGATGTGCTGGTGGCGATGCTGGTTCTCGGCGTGTTCTTCTTCCAGATCCGCGAACAGTTCGACAGCCTGGACTTGAAGCACTTCGAGTCACTCAAGGAGGAGCAGTAATGGAGTTCCTCGTTCTTCTCGGGACTCCCCTCCTCGGCGCCTTGACCCTGGGACTCTGGGGCGGCCGGCGCGCCGCACCCGAGCTCAATGTCGCCTTTTCGCTCGTCACCTTCCTCGCGGCCTGCGCGCTCACCTCGAGAATCGTGGCCCACGGCAATTTGGTGGTCGCACGCGAGCAATTCTTCATCGATGCGTTCAATGTGTTCCTGGTCACCTTGACGGCATTCGTCGGCCTGACCACCTCGCTGTTCTCGCGCCCCTACATGCGCATCGAGGCGCATCACGGGCGGGTCTCGACGGGACAACTGCGCCTGTATCACAGCATGTATCAGCTGTTCATGGCGACCATGCTGATTGCGCTCACCACCAACAACATGGGGCTCCTCTGGGTGGCCATGGAGGCCGCCACTCTCTCCACGGTGCTGCTCGTCACGCTGTATCGAACGCGCGCGAGCCTCGAGGCCGGCTGGAAGTACTTCATTCTCTGCGGCGTCGGCATCTCCCAGGCCCTGTTCGGCACGATTCTGCTGTATTTTGCAGCCGAAAAGATTCTCGGCTCGGAGGGCGTGAGCGCGCTGCTGTGGACGCATCTGAACATGGTGAAGGGTCAGCTCGAGCCCGCGGTACTCGGCCTCGCGTTCGCCTTCTTGCTCGTGGGCTACGGCACCAAGGTCGGGCTCGCGCCGCTGCACAATTGGCTGCCCGATGCGCACGCCGAGGGTCCCACGCCCATTTCCGCGGTGCTCTCCGGATTGCTGCTGAACGTCGCGATGTACGCCGTCGTGCGCTGCAAAGTGCTCGTCGAGGGCTCGCTCCATTCGAGCTTGCCGGGCCGCATGCTGATGGGGTTCGGCCTGCTCTCCGTGGTGTTGGCGGCGTTTTTCCTGTGGCGACAGCGCGACGTCAAGCGCTTGTTCGCCTATTCTTCGATCGAGCACATGGGCATCATTGCCTTCGCTTTCGGCATGGGAGGTCCCGTGGCGAACTTCGCCGCGCTCTTGCACATGACGGTTCACTCGCTGACGAAATCGGCGATTTTCTTCACCGTGGGGCACGCCGCCCAGAAGGCGGGTTCGCAGCTCATGGATGACATTCGGGGCCTCATCACCTTGAGCCCGGCGGTAGGCTGGGGATTGATGCTCGGCACGCTCGCGATTCTCGGGACGCCGCCGTTCGGCGTATTCGCCAGCGAATTCCTGATTCTGACCAGCGCCATGAAGCAACAGCCGTGGGCGACGCCCATCATGCTGCTCGCGCTCGGTGTGGCGTTTGCGGCGATCTTCGGCCGCGTGCAGCCGATGGTCTTCGGAGACACCTCGGCGAAGCGCCTACCGCATCCGCCGGCGCTCGTGCCGGTGTTCGTGCATCTCGGATTGGTGTTGATGCTGGGCTTTTTCATTCCACCCTACCTCGCCGACTGGTATCGCGCCGCGGCGCGATTGATCGGAGGTGAATGAGATGCCGCTGCAAGAGTGGTTCGATCAGGCGGCCGAACAGTCCCCCGCGCGGGGCGGCGGTTCGATTGCCGGGGCTGCGGGGGTGCTCGGCTTGCGGGTTTCGCGCGAGCAGTGGAGTCGGGCCGCCGAAGACTTCGCGAGGGGGCGCGGTCGACTGCTGTCACTGTGGGCAGGCCGCGATGCACCGGGCGGGGAACTGCTGCGAGCCGCCTACATCGCTCAGGCGCGTGTGCTCGTCGTGAGCCTGCCGCTGACGGCCGCCGACCCACCCTACCCCCGCATCGACCATCTGTTTCCAAGCGCCGGCCGCATGCAGCGCGCGGTCACGGATCTATGCGGATTGCGGGCCGAGAGCTCGGACTGCCGCCCATGGCTGCGCCACGCGGCATGGCCGAAGGATTTTCATCCGTTGCTCGACGCGCATTCACCGCCCGCGGGTGAATCCGCCGCCGACGATTACCCCTTCGTCGCGGTGCAAGGCGAGGGTGTGCATGAAATCGCGGTCGGGCCGGTTCACGCAGGGATCATCGAGCCGGGCCACTTCCGCTTCTCGGTGGTGGGCGAAAAGGTGCTGCGGCTCGAAGAGCGTTTGGGGTACGTGCACAAGGGCATCGAACGGCGCTTCACCGAGCTGCCGCTGCTCGGCGGTGAGCGGCTGGCGGCGCGCGTCTCCGGCGACTCCGCGGTGGCATTTTCGTGGGCGTACTGCCAGGCGCTCGAAGGGATGGTTGCGGCGTATGTGCCCGCGCGAGCCCTCTGGCTGCGGGCGATTGCGCTCGAATTGGAGCGGCTGGCGAATCATCTGGGCGATATCGGCGCGATCGGCAATGACGCCGGACTCGCGTTCGGTCTCGCGCAGTTCTCCCGTCTCAAGGAGCAGCTGCTGCGCGCCAGCGAACGGGCGCTCGGCCAGCGTTACCTCATGGACTTCGTGATACCGGGCGGGACGTGCGCGGATCTCGAGCCCGCGGGCTCGGCTTTGCTCGCCGAGTCGGTCGGCGCCATCGTGACCGAGGTCGAGACGCTGCGCGCCATCTACGACGAACATGCCGGATTGCGCGACCGGTTGCTCGGGGCGGGCTGCGTCGCGCCCGCGCTCGCCGAGAAGCTTGGCCTCACCGGCTTGGCGGGCCGTGCGAGCGGCCAGGGTTTCGATCTGCGTTGCGACCTGCCCTGCCATCCGTACGACGAACTCAAGCCCAAAAAGGTCGTGCGCGCGGAGGGCGATGTCGCCGCTCGCGTTGCAGTGCGCTTCGACGAAGCGATCGAGTCCGCGCACCTCATGCAGCGCATGCTCCGGGATCTGCCGACCGGGGCGCATCGGGCGATGATCTCGGTTCCCGACGATGGGGCGTTCGGCATGGGACTGATCGAGGGGTGGCGCGGCCCGGTCCTGGTCGCGCTCGAGGCCGGCCCCGGCGGCGCGATCCGGCGCTGTCACCCGCACGACCCGTCGTGGCAGAACTGGCCGCTGCTCGAGCATGCCATCATCGACAACATCGTTCCCGATTTTCCTCTGATCAACAAATCCTTCAATCTCTCCTACAGCGGGCACGATTTGTAGCCATGTACAAGACCCTGCGCCAAATCGCCCGCATTGGGATCGTCTCCGAACTCCCGCCGCCGCCCGACGAAACGCTGCGTGTGGCCGAGGCGTTGCGCTCCCGTATTTGGGACGTACTCGGCCGCGCACTGTGTATCAGGGCCGTCGACGCAGGGTCCTGCAACGGCTGCGAACTGGAGATCCACGCGCTCAACAATCCGCTCTATAATATTGAGCAGCTGGGCATCAAATTCGTCGCGAGTCCGCGCCATGCGGATCTGCTGCTGATCACGGGGCCGGTTGCCAGGAGCATGGAGGTGGCCCTGCGGCGCACCTACGATGCGACACCGGACCCCAAACTCGTCGTTGCCATCGGCGACTGCGGTTGCACCGGCGGGATCTTCGGCGAAAGCTATGCCAGCTGCGGACGGGTGTCCAACGTGGTCCCGGTCGACGTGGCGGTCCCCGGATGTCCGCCGAGTCCCCGGCAGATAATGAGCGGCATACTGACGGCGATCTCCAAATGAACGAGACCTTCAACCCCCGGTACGCGGCCGAGCACGAACACGTCTTCCTCGGTGTCGGCCACGAACAGAACGAGCGCAGGACCTGGGCGGTGATTGCGCTGTGCGCGATCATGATGGTGGTGGAAATCGTCGGCGGCAGCGTCTTCGGCTCGCTCGCTCTGGTCGCGGACGGTCTGCATATGTCGACCCATGCGAGCGCCATGCTGATCGCAGCGCTCGCCTACAGCTTCGCGCGAAAGCACGCCAGAGATCGGCGCTTCGTTTTCGGCACCGGCAAGCTCGGGGATCTCGCCGGGTTCACCAGCGCGGTGATCTTGGCGATGATTGCATTGCTGATCGGCTATGAAGCCATCGAGCGCTTTCTCACCCCCGTGCCCATTCACTTCGGCGAAGCCATACCGATCGCGGCGGTGGGCCTGCTCGTCAACGTCACCAGCGCCTGGCTGCTGAGCGGCGGCCACGAGCATGGGCACGCACACGGACACGATCACCGCCACGCCGGGCACGATGATGTTCACGAACACGCCGAGCACGGGCACGATCGCGCCGGACACGAGGCGCACGCCGCTCATGACCAGAAGATCGACACGCGGGATCACAATATTCGCTCGGCCTATATTCATGTGATCGCCGACGCGGCGGTATCGGTGCTCGCCATCATCGGCCTGTCGCTGGCCAAGGCCTTTGGGTGGTTGTGGATGGACCCCCTCGCAGGCATCGTCGGGGCGCTGGTCATCGCCAACTGGTCGTACGGCTTGATGCGCGATACCGGCGCGATCCTGCTCGACATCAGCTCGAGCGGCGCCATCGAGGAGCGCATACGCAGCGCAGTCGAGTCGGCCGGAGATAGGCTGATCGACTTACACGTCTGGCGCGTCGGCCCCGGTCACTTTGCCGCCGTCGCTTCGATCGTGAGCCGGGTGTCCCAACGGGGGCCGGCGTTTTATCACGATGCGCTGCGGCGGCTGAACGGTCTGTCGCACATCACCGTCGAGGTGCACACGCAGCCTACCGGCTGATCACCTTGCCGGGATTCATGATGCCGTTCGGATCGAAGACGGCTTTGACCGACCGCATCAGCCGAAGACTCGCTTCGCCCGCCCAGTGCTCGAGCGAGTCGCGCTTCTCGAGGCCGATGCCGTGCTCGGCGGAGAAGCTGCCGCCAAGCTCCTTGAGCCCCGCGTAGACGATCGGCGCGATCTCGGCATAGCGCTGCGTGATGGGCACTGCGGCATTGATGGTCAGGTGGATGTTGCCGTCGGCCAGATGTCCGACGATGTACACGCGCAGATCCGCGTCGTGGTGCATCAGGCGCAGGTTCAAATCGGCGAGATAGTGCGCCAACCGGTTGATCGGCACGGACACGTCGTACCACACACCACCGGGATACATCCGGTCGACCGCCCAGTCCTCACGCACGCGCCACAGATCGCGCTCCTCCGCCGCGTTCTTCGGCAGAACGCAGTCGACCAAGCGCCCCGCTTCGGCGGCCCGGGCAAGCGTGGCTTCGACCGCCGCGGCCATCGCTTCGCTCGTCGCACCGCTGACTGCGATCAGCAGACCGAAGGCCGCCGCGGGCATGCCGGCGAGCTGCGCCATGCCGAGCGAGCGTGCGGTGAGCGCGATGTGGTTCCCCGACATGAGCTCCGCCGCTGCGAGGGAGATCTGCGGCTCCGCCTCCACCTCCCGCATCAGCGCAATGGCCGCATCCAGGTCGGACAGCAGTGCGAGCACGGTGTGGCGTGGGCCGCCGGCCGGCACCAGACTCAGCACGACGCGCGTGATCACTCCGAGCGTTCCTTCGGAACCGATGAACAATTGCCGCAGCGGCAGACCCGCATTGTCCTTGCGGATCCGGCTGAGTTCGGTCAGGACATCGCCGCAGGCGAGGACCGCTTCGAGCCCGAGGACCCGGTGGCGCATGGTGCCGTGACGGAACGCATCGATGCCGCCGGCGTTGGTCGCCACCATGCCGCCGATGGTCGCCGTACCGCGCGCACCCAAGTCGATCCCGGCTGCGAGGCCGTGCGGCGCCAGCGCCTCCTCGAGGCGCGCCAGCGTGACCCCCGCCTCGACCGTTGCGGTGCGTGCGGCGGCGTCGACGTTGTCGATGTGATGCATGCGATCGAGCGAGAGGATGAGCTCGCCGGGCTGCGTCGCTGCGGCCCCGGAAAGTCCGGTCCGGCCGCCTTGAGGCACGACACTCACGCCCGCCTCTGAACAGAACGTGAGCACACGAGCGACTTCGGCGGTGCTCGTCGGCCGGACCATCAGCCCGGCCGCGAGGTTCTGCGGGTGCATCCCGCGGTCGACGGCGTCGAGCTCCTCGCCCGCGCGCAGACCTGCCTTGCCGACGATGGCCGTGAGCGCGGCTATCAACGAGGCCGGTTGGGCGGACCGCAACATCAGGGCGCTGCGTCGAGTTCGGCGTAGTGCCGGAAAATCCCCTCGTCGTTGAACGGTACCCGCCGCGGGGAGGCGAGGTAGGCGGCGATTCGCGGCCGCGCCTGCACGCTTTCATGCAAAGCGAACAGCCGCGGATACTTGCGCGCCGAGCGCCGCGTCGCTCGCGGGAATGCGTAGCTCAAACCCGCCATGATTTGAAACAGGGAGAGATCCGCGTAGCACATGCGTGCGCCGAGCAGATACCGGCCTTTGCGCGCATTGCGTGCCAGCACTCGTTCGAAGTAGCCCAGGTACTTCGGCAGACGATTCTTCAGGAAATCCGCGCTTCGGCGCCGCGCCTCTTTTTTCTGCTCCTCGAAATATAGATTGGCCGACACCGGATGGTGCGTGTCGTGAATCTCGACGAGGAGGTCCGCGATCGTGAGCTGCAGCTGATGTGTCCAGAGCCGTCCGCCCTCATCCTTCGGCGCGAGACCGTGGCGCGGGCCGAGAAACTGTAGGATGTTGGCGGTCTGGCCGATGAGGAGCCGCCCGGCCTTGAGGAACGGGGGTGCGAACGGGGGGCGTTCGAGGTTGCGGCCTTCCAGAAATCGCATCATGGCGGGCACACCGGCACCTTTGCCGGAACCGCGTGCGAGGTCCACGTAATCCGCGCCGGCTTCCTCGAGTGCCAGGCGCACGAATTCGCCGCGACCTTGGATCGTCGGCCAATAATAGAGCTCGTAGCGCATGGAACGACTCCTCCTTACGGCGGGCCTGGCCGAGACGTTGCCCGCGGGGGCGGGAATGGCCCACCCGCTGTTTCCGATCGTCTGGTCCGCTTGAGGCGGCGCGGCGACTACGCCGCGCCCGCGGCGGGCCGCATGGCCTCCCGCGGCAACCGAATCGGCAGACGCTGCCGGATCGCCGCGTCGACGGAATCTGAAATGTGCGTGGGGAAGTGGCTTGCGAGAATTGCGCCCAGCTTGCGCGCGGCGTGCTCGACAATCGTGGGCCGGCCCAGCTCCACCCACTGGTTCGGGCTGGTGCGATCGCCGATGCTCGGATAGATGTACTCGCGTTGCATCAGCTGCAGCGTCTGATCGGAGCCGAGATAGTGGCCCGGCCCCTCGAGGCACACCTTGCGAATGGTCTCGAGCGATAGCGACTCGTCGCTCACCTCGATGCCCTTGATCGTCCTCTGAACGGCGCCGATCACGTCGTTGTCGATGATCAAGCCCTCCAGGGAAAAGCCCAACAGGCTCGCAAGCATGCCGGCCGACTCGTAGATCAAGTTCGCGCCGGCGTTGCCGACGAGCGCGTGGTTGTAGGCCTTTTCGTAGCCCGCCTGCATGTCCGGCAGCTTGGCATCGCTCATCCCGGAGGCCGTGCCGCCCGTCAGGTCATAGTGGCGCGACATCTGGGCGCTCGCCGCGGACAGCAGCGCCTGCTCGGGACTGCCGCCCGACATCGCGCCGGTCCGCAAATCCGACACGAAGCACCAGGTACCGAAAATCGCCGGTGCGCCCGGCTTGATGGCGTTGACATAGACCAGCCCCGCAAGGCACTCGGCCACCTCCTGCACCAGCGCGGAGGCGAGCGCCGCCGGCGCCGTCGCGCCCGCCTGTCCGGCCGACAACAGGAGCACCGGCATGCCCCCGCGCACCGCGGTCTCGAGACACAGGCACGCGTCGTAGGCAAACTTCAGCGGCGGCACGACGAAGCAGTTCGACTGGCTGACGAACGGACGCGCCCGCCACTTGTCCTCGCCGCCGGCAATCAAATGAAACATATCGAGGCTCGCCTCGACATGCTGCGGCTGCACCCAGCTCGTGCCCACGTGCTTGGTGGTGCCCGATACCGACGCGTACGCCGTGTTGATGTCCATTTCCAGTGCCGTCGCGACCTCTCGGCAGACGACCGAACGCTGATAGAAGTGCAGATGTTCGAGCGTATCGACCACGCGCGCGATGTCGTACAGATCCTTCGTGGTCGAGTCCCGGTACTCACCGGTCTTGGCATCGACGATGTGCACCGCCGCTCCGGCGGTGCCGAAGTACACGCGCGATCCCCACGGCTCCATGTCGTGCTTCGGGTCTTGAGCGTGCAGCACGAAGTGCCGTGCCGCCCGCGCCACCGTGTCCTCGACCAGCGCGCGCGGGAAAATCAGCCGCCCCTCGGAGGTGAGCGTCGCGCCTGCCTTGGTCATATACTCGATGCCGCTCGGAGTCGCGTCCGCGAGGCCGATGTTCTCGAGCACGTCGAGCGCGGCGTGGTGGATCCGCAGCACGTCGGCGTCGGAGAGCGGCTTGTAGCGGCCGCCCGGCATGCCCGGGCGCACGGGGCGCAAGTTGTCCGGTAATGGTGCCGTGCGGGCGGCCCTCCGCGCCGCGCGCGCGCCGCCGCGAACAACCTTTGCTTCAACTTCGCTCATGGCCACCTCGGGTGATAAAGGGGCAGGATGCTCCGTTTCGGACGGTTTCGGCAAGCCTCAGAGCGGCAAGAGCTCGGTAATTTCGCGCCGAAACGGCGGCAGTCCGCTTTGCGGCGGTCGCGCGTCACATTCCTCGGCATAGCGGCGGCCCGCATAAGTCGCATGCGCTATCGTCGCGGGCGCCAGCGCGTCGCCGATGACCGCAACCTCCTCGAGGCCCGCCTCTGCCCAGCGCGAGCGTTGCCCCTCGAGCGCGAGCGCCAAGCCGTCCTCGGGCAGGCGTGCCGTGACCAGCACGCTCGCATCGGCAGGCACGGTTTCGCACGCTCCGGTGAAGACGCACGCGGTAACGACCTCGCCCGCCCCGATCTGCTGAACCGCACGAAATGTTTGGATGCGCACGCCCTTTTGCAGCAGGCGCGTCTGAATGAAGTGCTGTTCGAGCGTTGCCCGCGTCCAGGTCGAGGCCTCCGAGGCGGGCGTCAGATACAGCGTGTCGTAGCCCCGATCGGCGAGCATTTCGGCGAGCACGCCGCCCATGTAGTAGTGATCGTCGTCCCACACCAAGACGCGCTTGCCGCGCGGCAACCGGCCTCCCATGAGATCATCCGGGGTCAGCACCTCGGCATCCGCTGCGATCGGAATCGGCCGTGTGTGGTAACGACCCGCACCATCCGCGCGCCAGCGCGAGCCGGTGGCGATCACAACCCGGGATATTCCAAGACCGAGCACATCCTCGGCGCCCAAGCGATTGTCGAGGAATATCTGCACGTTGGAGAGCCGGTCGAGTTGTCCGCGGCGGTAGTCGCGCACGCGGATCCAAGCCGCGAGACCCGGGAGGCGCGCTTCGCCGACGATGCGCCCGCCGAGCTCGCGCTTCGCCTCCGCCAAGGTCACCCCGTAGCCGCGCTTGCCGAGCACCTGCGCGGCCTCGAGGCCCGCGGGTCCCGCGCCCACGATCAGGACGGTGCGATCGGATCCGCGCGGCTGTACGCGTTCGGGATGCCAGCCCCTGCGCCATTCCTCGGCCATGGTCGGGTTCTGCGTGCAGCGAATCGGAGACTGCGTGAAATCACCCGCAACGCAGATGTTGCAGCCGATGCATTCGCGAATGTCCTCGAGACGCCCCTCCTCGATCTTCTTCGGCAGGAACGGGTCGGCGATCGAAGGACGCGCCGCCCCGATGAAATCGAGCACGCCGCCGCGAATCAAGCTCACCATCCGGTCGACGGAGGTATAGCGACCGACGCCGACCACCGGCTTGCTCGTCAAACGCTTGATGCCGCGGATGAACTGCTCCTCGTGCCCTTCCTCGGCGAAGCGCGAGGTGCGCGAGTCGTTGTCCCAGCCGGCGAGCGTGACGTCCCAGAGATCCGGCAGCTCGGCCATGCAGCCGATCATGTCCTCGACTTCGGCGCGGTTCAGCCCCGCCGCCCCCTGCAGATCGTCCACCGAAATCCGGATCGGCACGCCACAGCTCGCACCGACGGCGTTCTTGGCGTCCTCGGTCACCTCACGCAGCAGACGGATGCGGTTCTCGATCGAGCCGCCGTATTCATCACTGCGATCGTTGTAGCGGCGCGAGAGAAAGTGATACAGGAAGCTGAGCGAATGGGCCGCATACACGTAAATCAGGTCGAATCCGGCGGTTTTCGCGCGCCGCACCGCCTCGAGATGCCAGCGGCGCAGGTTTTTGATGTCGGCCTTGTTCATGCGCCGCGCTTGCACGGGTTCATGGGAGAACGTCGCCACCGGCAGGTGTGCGGGTCCCATGGGCACCTCGCGGCCGTAGTGGTTCGGGCCGTTCATGCCGTTGTACGCGAGCTCGATGCCGGCGAGACTGTGGTGCGCGTGCACCGCATCGGCCATGCGTGCGAGAGCCGGAATGTCGCGGTCGTCCCACAGCCGCAATTCGATGAACGGCGTGATGTCCGAACTGTGATGAATTTCCGCCTGCTCGGTGCACACCACGGCCCAGCCCCCTTCGGCCTTGACGCCGCGCATCGCCGCGAGCGCGCTCGGATCGCGGTAGCCGAGGCCGTTGCAATGCGGCACCTGATAGAAGCGGTTGCGCGCGGTGCAGGGACCGATGGCGACGCGCTCGAACAGCACGTCGTAGCGCGGATCGCGTGCCGAAGTGTTGATGACCATGCTCCCCTGACTATACGCCACCGCACGATGGCACCACGCTCGGCACCCCGGGTAAAGTGATCTTTTAAGATTCCCTGCTTCCGAAGAACGGAACCAAACCCGCGAGCGCATCAATTAAAATCACGACCGGAATCCTAACTTTGACCACCCCGCCTGTGCTGCTGTGTCGATGCTCGAGCACGGTTTTCGCCGCGCCGCTCGGCCGCGAGGAACCGTGAGCGCCCGCGCCGTCATGGTGTGTGGAACGAGCAGCGGCGCCGGCAAGAGCCTGCTCGCCACGGCGTTGGCGCGCTGGTATTCGAGACGGGGGCTCAAGGTCGCGCCGTTCAAGGCGCAGAACATGAGCAACAACGCGCGCGTCGCCGTCGGCGGCGAAATGGGCAGCGCCCAGTACTTCCAAGCGCTCGCCGCACGCTGCATCCCCGAGGTGCGCATGAATCCGGTATTGCTGAAGCCCGAAAGCGACACGCAATCCCAGGTGATCGTGCTCGGTCAACGTCGCGATGACCTCTCGAGCATGGAATGGCGGGCGCGGGCGCAGCATTTGTGGCCGACGATTCGAGGCTGCCTCGATGAGCTTCTCGCTTCCCACGACCTCGTGGTGATCGAGGGCGCGGGCTCCCCCGCGGAGATCAATTTGCAATCGACCGACATCGTCAACATGCGCGTGGCGGAAGCCTCGGCGGCGGCGACGCTGATCGTTTGCGACATCGATCGCGGCGGCGCCTTCGCACACCTTTTCGGCACGTTCCAGCTGCTGCCCGCGGAGCACCGGAAGCTGGTGCGCGGCTTCGTGCTCAACAAGTTCCGCGGCGATGCCGCGCTGCTGGCGCCGGGTCCCGCGATGCTGCAAACGCTCACCGGAATTCCCACGCTCGCGGTATTGCCGATGTGGCGCGAGCACGGTTTGCCCGAAGAGGATGGCATCTTCGACCCCCTGCCCTCGGGCTCCGGTTTGTCGATCGCGGTCCTCGCCTACCCGTCCGTCAGTAATCTCGATGAGTTCGCGCCGTTGCGTCAGGTTTCCGGCGTATCGCTCAGCTGGGCACGGGAGCCGCGGACCGTCGCGTCGGCCGACCTTCTGATTCTGCCCGGTTCGAAGCAAGTCGCCGCCGATCTTGCATGGCTGCGTGGGCGCCGGCTCGATGCCGCCATCGCCGCGCACGTGTCGGCGGACAAGCCGACGCTCGCGATTTGCGGCGGCCTGCAAATGCTCGGCGGCGAGTTGAAAGACCCGCACGGCGTCGAAGGGGAGGCACCCGGACTTGGTCTGTTGCCCTACTCGACCGAGTTTCAGCCGCGCAAGCGCTATCGACACCGGACGCACACCCTGGGGGCGCTCTCGGGATTTTGGGCGCCGCTGAGCGGCGTGACGTTCGAGGGCTACGAAATCCGTCATGGGGAGACGCTCCCGACCGCGGACCCGGCCGCCAGGTCCCGCCTGCGCGCGGCGCTCGCCGACCATTGCGGCTGGCAGCAGGGGCAGATCCTGACTCTCTACCCGCACGGCCTGTTCGAGAGCTCCGCCGTGATGCGCGCCTTGTTTGGTGCCAGGACGCCATCGCTGGACGACACATTGAACGGGCTTGCCGATTTTCTCGACGCACACTTCGTGCCGGAGGGCCTGATGTCGCTGGTGCAGTAAGGCGAGGGGCGGCCAGAATGGCGCTTCGAGACAAGTCCATGACGCAAACTGATCAGCCGCCCCTACCGACAGTGACCATACTTGAAGGTCGGACTCGCACGAACCGTTGCGCCTCGGCGCCAGAAAATGACGGCCCATACACATTCGGGGGAGCGACATGGACGAGCAACAGACGCCAACCAGCCACGCACGCCGGCCGAGCGGCCGCGACGCGAAGCGGGCTTCGCGAGCCGCACGGGCCGCGGCGTCCGTCCCGTACATCACCCGCAAGATCCCCTATTACGAGGTGCTGAGCGAGGAAGGACTCGCGCTCATGGAACACAACGCCGATACCATCCTCGAGGAGATCGGCATCGATTTTCGCGACGATGCCGAGGCGCTCGAAATATGGAAGGCGGCCGGAGCCGACGTCAAGGGCGAACGCGTGCATTTCGCGCGCGGCATGTGCCGCTCGCTCATCCAGCGCAGCGCGCCGCGCGAATTCGTTCAGCACGCGCGCAACCCCGCACGCAGCGTCCTGATCGGCGGCAAGAACACGGTGTTCGCCCCGGCCTACGGCTCGCCGTTCGTGCGCAATCTCGATGAGGGCCGCCGCTACGCGCGCATCGAGGACTTCCGCAATTTCGTCAAGCTCGCCTATATGGCGAACTCGCTGCACCATTCGGGCGGCACGATCTGCGAGCCGGTCGATCTGCCGGTGAACAAGCGGCACCTCGATATGGTGTACAGCCATCTGAAATACAGCGACAAGGCGTTCATGGGCTCCGTGACGGCGCCGGAGCGCGCTGCCGACTCCGTCGCCATGGCGAACATCGTCTTCGGTGCCGAATTGACCGACCCCGCGACGGGGCGGCCGAAGACGACCATCATCAATCTCATCAACGTCAACTCGCCGATGACCTACGACGCGACGATGCTCGGGGCCGCCAAAGTCTATGCGCGCGCGAATCAGGCGCTGATCATCACGCCGTTCATCCTCGCCGGCGCCATGTCGCCGGTCACGGTCGCCGGCACCGTCGCACAGACTCTGGCCGAGGCGTTGGCGGGATTGGCGTTCGTGCAACTCGTCAATCCGGGCTCACCGGTGGTGCTCGGCAGCTTTGCGTCGTCGATATCGATGCAATCGGGCGCGCCGACTTTCGGCACACCGGAACCCGCTCTGGTGCTGTACTCGATGGCCGCCCTCGCGCGGCGCCTGGGGATCCCATTTCGCTCCGGCGGCAGTCTGTGCGCCTCGAAGATCCCCGATGCCCAGGCTGCATTCGAGTCCGCGAATACACTCGTGCCGACCTGTCTGGCCGGCGTCAATTTCGTGCTCCACACGGCGGGCTGGCTCGAGGGCGGACTCGCCATGGGCTACGAGAAGTTCGTCATGGATGCGGACCAGGCCGGCATGATGCACACGCTGCTCGCCGGCGTGGACCTATCCTCGAACGGACAGGCACTCGATGCCATGCACGAGGTCGGTCCCGGCAAGCACTTCCTGGGCTGCGCCCACACGCAGGCGAACTTCGAGAATGCGTTCTATCGCTCGCCGCTCGCCGACAACAACAGCTACGAGCAATGGGAAGCGGAGGGCTCCTCCGACATGGCGAAGCGTGCAAATGTGATGTGGAAGAAGCAGTTGGCCGAATACGTTCCCCCGCCGATGGACCCGGCCATCGATGAAGCGCTGCTCGAGTACATGACACGGCGCAAAGCGGCATCTCCCGACTCGAACGTCTGACGGCACCGCACGGAATCCCTGCACATGAGCCACGGAATCACCCGCCGCGATTTCATGAACGGCATCGCGATCGCTGTCCTCAGTTCCGCGGGCATCGATGTATCGCGAGCGGACGATTCATCGGCGGCGGATGGCCCAGCGTCGGCGCAGAGCCCATCCGCCGCTCCCTACCCGCCGGCTCGCGACGGTTTGCGCGGCAGCCATGTCGGCTCCTTCGAGGCGGCGCATCGGCTGCGGGACGGAGGCGCATTCGACCTGTCGGGCGCCGCGGTCGAGGAACGCTACGACTTGGTCGTGGTGGGCGCAGGCATCAGCGGCTTGGCCGCGGCTCATTTTTACCTGCAAAAACACCCGCAGGCCCGCGTCCTCGTCTTGGACACCAATGATGATTTCGGCGGCCACGCGAAACGCAACGAGTTCATGGTCGATGGTCAGATGCTCATCGGCTACGGCGGTACGCAATCGATCGATGGTCCGCGGCTCAAGTGGGATGGGGTCGCCAGAGGATTGCTGAAGGATCTCGGCATCGACGTCAACCGGTTCAACGCGGCGTTCGATCAGGAGTTCTACGCGCGCTGGAACCTGAATCACGGCATATTCTTCAAGAAGGAGGTTTTCGGCGTCGACCGCCTGGTGCGCCGGCCCTTCGGTACTTGGGGCGAGTATGACGAGAACCCACCGGACCCCGCCGTGCTGCGCGCCTATCTCGATCAGTTGCCCTTGAGCGAGCCGGCGCGCGCACAACTATTTGACATGTACTGGTCCGATCGCGACGTGCTGCCCGGCAAGTCGCCGCGGCAACGCTTGGCCGTTCTCGAGCACGTGAGCTACCGCGATTTTCTCAAGCAATACTGGCATGCCGATGAGGAGATATTGAAATTCCTCCAGACTCGCACCCATGAGCTCTGGGCGGTGGGCATCGATGCCGTGCCGGCGAGCGAGACTCTCAGCCTGCCCGGCCTCAAAGCGCAGCGTGCGGCGCTCGGCCCGGAGACCGAAGAACCCTACATCTATCATTTCCCCGACGGCAATGCGTCGATCGCGCGCATGCTGGTGCGCCGCCTCATTCCCGGCATCGCGCCCGGCAATACCATGGATGACATCGTCCTGGCGCGATTCGACTACGGGCAACTCGACCGCCCGGAGCACCCCGTGCGCATTCGCTTGAGCTCCACCGCCGTCGAGGCTCGCAACGTCGCCCACGGCGTCGAAGTCGCTTATGTGAGCGGCGGCAAGGTCACCCGGGTCGGCGCTCGCGACTGCGTGCTCGCCTGCTATCAGGCCATGATTCCTTATATCGCGCCTGACACCGGCGCCGAGCAGCGCGCCGCGCTGCACGAGAACGTCAGGGCGCCGCTGGTTTACGTGAATGTGGTCGTCCGCAACTGGCGACCCTGGCACAAGCTCGGCGTTGCCTACATTCAGAATCCCGGTGGCACTTACGCGGCCTACCTGGATTTTCCGGTGAGTCTCGACGGCTATCGTTTTTCCGCCGATCCCTCCAAACCGATCTGCATTCACCTCATGCATTGCCCCACGGCGCCGAACCTCGGGCTCAACATGCGCGAGCAATACCGGGCCGGACGCACGCGTCTGTACACCATGAAGTTCGATGACTTCGAGCGCGAGATCCGCGACGAGCTCGGCCGGATGCTGGGAGATGCCGGCTTCGATTTCGATCGCGACGTGACGGCAATCACCGTCAATCGCTGGCCTCATGGCTATGCGTATACGCCGACGCCGCTCTACGACGATCCGGCGCGACAACAGCACATCGCCAAGCTCGCGCGCCAGCGCATCGGCCGGATCGCGATCGCCAACTCGGATTCCGGCTGGGATGCGTACACGCACGTGGCGATCGATCAAGCACATCGCGCAGTCGCCGAATTGACCAGCTGACGCCGCGCGGCCGCCGGCGCTCCCCCGACCGCTAGCGGCGACCCCCAGGCGCAAACGGATTCGCGCCCCTGCGAACCGCCGACTCGGCGATCAAGAACGCCGCGGCATTCCAGGATTGACCCGCCATTCCCCGCGGCGCAAGCGTCCTGCCGTGCAGCCATTCGGTGAAACGCCAATCTTGCAGGGCGCAGGCGCGGGCCAATTTCACGAGATCCGCGTGCGCGCGGCGCCTGCGCCCGGCTGCGGCGAGCGCCGCGATCCAGAAACCGCCCACCATCGGCCAGATACCACCGTTGTGGTACTGCCACACCAGATTCTGCCTGTGCCGCGCCATGTAGCGCCGCCACAGCGGGCTTGAGCGCTTGATCGGACGGGTGACCGCCCGTACGGGGTACGGATTGTTCACATTGGCCTTGCCGAGCGCATCGAGCGTGCGGCCGGTAGCCGCTTCGTTCGCGAGCCCCATGAGAACGGCGAGCACGTTGCCGAACACATCGCCCTCCTCGCCGAAGAATGAGAAATTGACGAAGCTCAGGTACAGGTCGCGATCACGTCCCTGCCGCAGCACATAATCCTTGAGCAAACGCGCGCGCCGGTACTCCCCGAGCACCGCCGAGAACGGGTGAAACAGCCCATTGAAGTTATCGTGAGTCTCGCGCGCATGCTCGACGCCGTAGAGTTGCTTGACGAAGTACCACAAGGCATTCGTGTACAGGACGAATCCCGACCGCGGCATGATGTCGGCCCAATCGCTCGCCTCGTTTTGCTGCAGCAGGAAGAAACGCTGATGCTCTTGCGCGAGCAGCCACTGGATCGCGAGCTGGATGCGCCTGGCGTATCGTCGCTGCAGCTTCCGGCCCCCCTCGAGGCGGTCGAGGATGCCGAGCGCAATCAGCCACCACAGCGTCGAATCGATGCAGCCCAAATACCAGAAGTCGGGCTCTTGCTTCTCGAGGTCGACGAACTTCGCGATCTGTCCGTTGGCCGCCTGATGCATCGCGAGCGTGTGAAGACCTCCCGCAGCCTCGCGTTCGAGCACCTCGTCGCCGGACAGGGCCATACCGATCGCGCAGACTGCGGCATCGCGTCCGAAGATGGCGTTATAGCCGCGCTTGATCGCGTTGGCACCGGGCGTCGCCGCGAGCACGCCGTCGGGCGTCATGTTGCATCTCAATAGCTCGATGGAGCGACGGCGGCATTCCTCGAGAAGCGCCGCGTCGCCGGCCGCCGCGCGGCCCGGGGGACGCGCGCTCACTCGGTCTTCAGCGGATCGGCGCGCCGCGGCCGCCGCCCGCGCGTTTCGCTTTGACTCGTGGATTCCTTGGGCGCAGGCAGCTCGACGGACGTGCGCAGGTTTCCGTAAGCGGCGCTCTTGTGCGGGATCGCCATGGCTTCGACGAAATGATGTTGGAATCGCGGCTCGATCGCGGTTTCCACCTTCTCGATACGCCGCACCAGGCTCTCGATGAGGCCGCGCGAGGTGGAATCGAGCAGTGCGATGCGCGCACCGGTGCCGGCTGCATTGCCGGCCGAGCGTACCTGCTTGAGGTCGCAGTCGGGAATCATCCCGAGGATCATCGCGTACTTGACGTCGATGTGGCTGCCGAAGGCGCCGGCGAGCCGGATGCGATCGACGTGATCGATGCCGAGACGCTCCATCAGCAGCGCGACTCCCGCGTACAACGCCGCTTTTGCGAGCTGAATCGCGCGCACGTCGTTCTGCGTGATCTTCATCTCCACTGCGTTCGTTGCGGCGGCGCCCCGATGCAGCAGGTATGCGAAGGTCCGGCCGTTGGCGACGATGCGCGGCGAGCGGTCGGCCAATCGGCCGTCGAGCACCCCGTCCTGATTGAGGATGCCGGCGAGGTACATCTCCGCGATCACCTCGATGATGCCCGATCCGCACACTCCCGTGATGCCGCTCGCCGCGGTCGCCTCACTGAAGCCGGGCTCGTCGGACCACAGGTCCGAACCGATCACTTTGAAGCGCGGTTCGAGCGTCTCGCGGTCGATGCGTACGCGCTCGATGGCTCCCGGAGCGGCGCGCTGTCCGCAGCTGATCTGAGCGCCTTCGAAGGCGGGCCCGGTGGGGCTCGAACAGGCGAGGAGACGCTGCTTGTTGCCGAGGACGATTTCCGCGTTCGTGCCCACATCGACGAGCAGCGTCATCTCTTCGCTGAGATCCGGGCGCTCCGCGAGCACCACGGCCGCCGCATCCGCGCCGACATGTCCGGCGATGCAGGGCAACACGTACACACGCGCGTTGCGATGCAGCTTGAGGTCGATGACGTTCGCCCGCAGGGTGAGCGAGTGATCCACCGCCAGCGCGAACGGAGCGCCGCCGAGCTCCACCGGATCGATGCCGAGCAGCAGGTGATGCATGATGGGGTTGCCGACCAGTGTCGCTTCGAGGATGTCCTCGTGCGAAGCGCCGGCGCTGCGCGCGACGTCCGCCGCGAGGCCGCAGAGCGCTTCGCGCACCGCTGCGGTCATCTGCGCGGCGCCGCCCGGATTCATCATCGAATAGGACACGCGGCTCATCAAATCCTCGCCGAACCGGATCTGCGGATTCATGACCCCCGCCGAGGCGACGACCTCTCCACTCAGCAGATCGCACAAATGTGCCGCAATGGTGGTGGAACCGATGTCGACCGCAAGTCCCAGGGCGGTCTCATGCAGCCCGGGCCATACGCCGATGATCTGCTTCGCACCGTGCACCGCCACGGTGACCTGCCACGCCCCCGCGCGCAGCGTCGGTTGCAACATCTGCAGCACTGACAGATCGCAGGTGAGCTCCTTGAGGTCCCATTCGGCTTCCAGCGCTTCGAAGAGGCGGCGCAGGTCCCCGGATGGATCGTGCATATCCGGCTGTGCCACCTGCACGTAGTGCAGGCGCACCACCGGGTTCAGCTCGATCGCATGCGCGTCGGCCTCCTTACGCACCACTTGACGGTGCACCTGGCTGGTGGCGGGCACGTCGATGACCACGTCCGCCTCGACGCGCGCCTGGCACGACAGGCGCCTGCCGTGCGCCAGCGGCACACGCCGCGAGAAGCGCATTTCCGACTCGCTGAGCGCCGACAGACTGGCGCTCGAGGAGGAGACACCGTGCTTGGCGAATTCGCCTTCCGCGACCAACACCTGGCAGCGCCCGCACAGGGCGCGGCCGCCGCACACCGAGTCGATGTCCACGCCGAGGCTGCGCCCCGCCTGCAGCAACGGGGTGCCCACGGGGAAATGGCCCCGCTTGCCGGATGGCAAAAAGATGACGAGCGGATCCCGCGTGGCCATGCGTGTCGGCCGCCGGTCAGGCCGGACGGCGGCGATGTCCGCCTTCGCGCCGGCCGCGCGGCGCCTCTCCGGCGCCGAGGGTACCGGACGTCGCCGGCGGCTGTGCGTCGCGGAAGCGGCGAATCCAGCGCGCGCAGTCCGGATCGTGCCCGAGCATGACATCGGCGCCCATGCAGGCTTGTACCACCTCGACGTGCAGCGGGTTGGTGATCGCGGAGGTGAGTCCGGCGCCGATCGCCATGGTGAGGAACGCGCTGTTGATGCCATTGCGGTTCGGCAATCCGAAACTCACGTTCGAGGCGCCGCAAGACGTATTGACCTTGAGCTCGTTGCGCAGCCGATGCACGAGGCGCATGACCTGCACGCCCGCGAGGTTGATCGCACCGATCGGCATCACCAGCGGATCGACGACGACGTCGCAGGCGGGAATGCCGTAGTCCATCGCCCGCTCGACGATTTTCTTGGCGACCGCATAGCGCACGTCCGGATCTTCGGAAATACCGGTCTCGTCGTTCGAGATCGCGATCACCGCGGCACCGTATTTCTTGACGAGCGGAAGCACGCTTTCCAACCGCTCGTCCTCGCCGGTCACCGAATTGACCAGTGCCTTGCCCTTATAGACCGCGAGCCCGGCCTCGAGCGCCGCGACGATCGAGGAGTCGATCGACAGCGGCAGATCGGTGATCGACTGCACGAGCTGCACCGCGCGCGCGAGAATCGCGGGCTCATCGGCGAGCGGGATACCGGCATTGACGTCGAGCATGTGGGCGCCCGCCGCGACCTGAGCAAGCGCGTCCGCCTCGACGCGGCTGAAATCCCCGGCCGCCATTTCGGCCGCGAGGATCTTGCGTCCCGTCGGGTTGATGCGTTCGCCGATGATGACGAACGGGCGGTTGAAGCCGATGACGACTTCCTTGGTGGCGGAACTGACTACGGTATCGGTCATGATGCGGTCCTGTGAGAAAGGGGTGAGACGTCGCGTTCGGGATACCACGGGGCGCGGCCGCGCAGAACACCCGATCGCTCGACGATCTCGGGCACGGATTCTTCCTGCCGGTAGGCCATGACGTGCACTCCGCTGATGCCGCGGATTTCGCGTATCGCCTGAATCAGCTCGATGCAGAGGTTGCGCCCCTCGCGGGCCTGGTCCGCGGCGCCGGCCAAACGCGCAACGATCGCGTCCGGCACATGCATGCCGGGAACGTTCCTGCGCATCCACTCCGCCGTCTTCGCGGAGCGCAGCGGGCCGACGCCGGCGAGAATGAATACCTGGCCGAGCAGACCGAGCGCTTCGATCTCTTCCATGAAGGAGCGCAGCAGCGGCAGGTCGTAGCAATACTGCGTCTGGATGAACTGCGCGCCGGCCGCGACCTTCTTGGCCAGGCGCTGTGCGCGCCAGGCATGGGGCAGCGCCGATGGATTTTCGGCGGCGCCGAAGAACACGCGCGGCGCGAAACTGATCTTGCGGCCGCTCTGAAACCGGTGGCCGTCGCGCAGATCCCGGGCGATTTCGAGCAGCGACAAGCTGTCCAAGTCGAACACCGCCTTGGCTTGCGGATGATCGCCCGCCTGCACGCCGTCGCCGGTGAGGCACAGCATGTTGCACACGCCCATCGCCGCGCCGCCGAGGATGTCGCCTTGGATCGCGATGCGATTCTTGTCCCGGCAGGAGATCTGCATGATGGGCGCATAGCCGACGCGCGTCAGCAGCGAGCAGACCGCGAGACTCGACATGTGGCAGTTCGCTCCGCTGCCGTCGGTCGCGTTGATCGCATCGACGTAGCCGTCGAACACTCGCGCCCGCTTGTACACCTCTTCCGGATCGGCGGAATCCGGCGGTGCAAGCTCCGTGGTCACCGCGAAGCCGCCGGCGCGCAGCACGCGCTCGAAGCGGCCGGGAGAGGTGTGTCCGGGTAGGATGGGCAGGGGATAGCCCGGAACCGGTTCGTCCTCGAATTTCATGGCGCGCCTTTGACGGGAGCGCTCTTCTCCCGCACGACGCGCAGCCAGGAGGAGCGGCCTTGCTGTCGCTGGTCCACCGGCAGCTGAACGGTTCTCATCGCCTCGACGCCCCCTGGAATGCGCAGGCTGCCCCGATAGGCTTCCACCCATACGCATCGCATGTCGGGCTTGACCTCGCAATTGCCGTTATCGCGCACGCCGCCGCACGGCCCGTTGCGCAGGCTCTTCGGACAATTCATCGGGCAGGACATGCCGGTCGAACTGAGCACGCATTGTCCGCACATGCGGCAATCGAACAACAGTCCCTTGACTGCGTGCTCCACCGCGGCAACGGGCCGCTCGATCCGCTCGTAGCCCAATGCCTCGAATACGCCATGCATGCGCACCAGCAGCGACTCGAAGCCGCGGTAGAGCGCGTTCAAGCCGCGCGCATGGCGCACCGACCATAGCCTCACCGCATACATCAGGTGGTCTCGGAAGCCGGCGCGGCGCCGGAATCCGCGGCGCGGCGAAGCTCATCGACGCCTTTCGCACGAATCAGCCGCTCGAGGGTCTCGTCGGAGAACTGGGCTTCCAAGCGTCCCGCCTCGAGCGCGGCCTCGGCTTGCAGATCCTCACCGCAGGGGCGCGGTGCGCTGCGCTGCCAATCGGCAAGATAGGCGTCCGAGCTGCCCTTGCCGGCACGCATCGCGGCTCGATCGACCGCTTCTTGAAAGCGCTGCGACAACTGCACCTTGGCGGTCTCGCGGCCGCGTTTGACGATGACCTGCGCCGGAATGTCCCGCCAGGAAATGACGATCAGCGATGCCACGCCACGGCCTCGCCGTTCTTGGCGTTTTTCTCGACCGCGCCGCCGAGCGCCGTCGCCAGCGTCCCGTAACCGGTCTCGCGAAATTCGAATTCCAATCCCATACGCGCAGCGATGGCCCGGGCGCGCTCGACCGACGGCGAATTCTTGACCTGCGCCAGATACACGAGCTTGCGGTAATTGCCGAAGTAGGTCGGAAACAGTTCCGGGTGCCGATCGAGCCCGAGGCCGGCGATCACCAACCGATCGAAATGCCGCAGCAGGAAGTCCGTGAGATAAAACGTGCCCACCTCGGCCGCGGAGAGTTGCGCAAATACCGGGCTCGTGGCGAAGAACTCATAACAGTGCGCACCCGGGATGCGCTCGATTCCCTCCTCGCGCAGTACCGCATCGAGCATTCCGCCCGTTCCGCAGTCGCCGTAGGCGACGAAGATCGACCGGTAGTGGCAGCGCGACGCTTGAATCAGCGCGCGCACCGCGGCGGGTATGCGTTCCGGCCGGTTATGGAGCTCGGCGGGCAGACAGCGCACGTCCAGCTTATCCCAGCCATTCGCGCGGCGCAGGGCGGTGATCTCGTGCGCCAGGGCGCCGCACGCGATGACCAGCATACCTTGGCCCGCGGGCGACTCCGGCAACGCTTCGGGAGAATTTTGCACCGCCGCGTTCACTCCGGTCGCTAGTGCGCGGCCGCGGCGGAGCGGCGCGCCGCCAACAGACTCTTGGCCGTTTCGACGGCGACCGCGGCATCGCGGCAATACGCGTCCGCACCGACCGCCTTGCTGAACTCCTCGTTGAGCGGTGCGCCGCCGACGAGCACGATGAAGTCGTTGCGGATGCCGCGCTCTTTCAGCGTATCGATGACGACCTTCATGTACGGCATGGTGGTGGTCAGCAACGCCGACATGCCGAGAAAATCGGGCTTGTGCTGTTCGAGCGCAGCCAGGTATTTCTCGACCGGATTGTTGATGCCGAGATCGATCACCTCGAACCCCGCGCCCTCGAGCATCATCCCGACCAGATTCTTGCCGATGTCGTGGATGTCGCCCTTGACGGTGCCGATGACGATCTTGCCGATCGGCTCCACGCCGGTCTCCGCCAACAGCGGCCGCAGGATCTCCATGCCGCCCTTCATGGCATTGGCCGCAAGCAGCACTTCGGGGACGAACAGGATGCCGTCGCGGAAATCGATGCCGACGATGCGCATCCCTTCGACCAGGGCATCGTTGAGCACGCGTTCGGCGGCCCAGCCCCGCTTCAGGAAGATATGGGTTGCTTCCTCAACCTCGACCTTCAAGCCGTTGTAGAGGTCGTCGTGAACCTGCTCAGTGAGTTCCTCGTCGTTGAGCGCGGCCAGGTCGAATTCAGAATCCGTCGGCTCTGCCATCTACTCCTCCCAGGGTTATTTTTGCGAGCCCTTACCAGGCCTTACGCAGTGCTCGCAGCACGCCATCTTAAGTCCCCGCCGCCCCGGAAACTTGTAATATCGCGACGGCAGCGTGTCCAGAAGCGACACGAACCACGGTCAGGTCACCGGCGGGGCGCCGCCTTCGGCTTTGCGGCGCTCGACGTACGCGTCGATCGCTTCCACGACCGCGGGGTCGCGCTTCGGTGCGACATAACGCTCGAGAGTGCTTTGCCAGATGCCGGTCGCGCGTTCGGTCGCCGTCTTGGCGCCATCGGCCTCCCACTGGCCGGAGTTTCGCCAATCGGATACCAGCGGCGCATAAAACGCGCTGCGGTAGCGTTCCATCGTGTGGGCACAGCCGAAGAAGTGCCCGCCGGCCCCGACCTCGGCGACCGCCTCGAGGGCGAGATCGGACGGCGCGGCGCCGACCGGCTGAAAGACCTCCGCGAACATCTGCAGCATTTCGATGTCGAGAATGAATTTCTCGTACGAGGTGGTGAGCCCGCTCTCCAGCCAGCCGGCCGCATGCAGAACGAAGTTGCAGCCGCCGAGCAGCGCACCCCACAGACTCATCTGAGATTCGTACGCCGATTGAGCATCGGGAGTATTCGAGGCGGTCGCATTGGAAGAGCGCCACGGAAGGCCCAACAAGCGCGCCATCTGACCGGCGCCGAAGGCCGCCTTGACGTATTCGGGTGTGCCGAAGGCCGGCGATCCGGATTTCATGTCGACGTTCGAGGTGAAACTTCCATAGACGACCGGCGCGCCGGGCCTGACGATCTGCGCCAAGGTCAATCCCGCGAGCGCCTCGGCATGCGCGAGCGTCAACGCGCCGGCAATCGTCACCGGCGCCATCGCCCCGGCGAGCGTGAACGGCGTGATGATCAGTACCTGGCCGGCGGCCGCGAAATCGATGATGCCATCCGCCATGGGAATGTCGAGCTGCAGCGGCGAATTTGTATTGATGATGGTGTACGTGAAGGGACGGGAGCGAAATTCTTCAGGCGAGATGCCGTGCGCCAGGCGAATGAGCTCGAAATTGTCGGCGACCTGGCCGTGGCCGCGCGAAAAGATGAAGGGAACCTTGTCGCAGAGCATCAGCTGCGCACGCGTCACCTCCAGGTGACGGACATTGACCGCAACGTCTTGCGGCTCGGTCGCGCCGCCGAGCACGTGAATCACCTCGAAGCTCTGACACAGTTTGACCAGATTGCAGAAATCCTCGAACGTTCCCGAACGCCGCCCGCCCGCCGTGTCCATGATGTTCGGCGGTCCCGAGGTCACCGCGAATGCGACACAGCCGTCCGACAGCGGGACGTTGCGTTCCGGATCGACGGTGTGGAAGGTGATATCGCGGGGTGTGGTTGCCAGCGAGGCGGTGACGAGACCTCGGTCGAGCCGCACGATCTGCGTGGCGTCATCGACCTCGGCGCCCGCGCCGCGATACCGTGCTCGGGCATCGACCGAGAGCACCTTCATCCCCTGCGTCTCGAGTATCACGAGCGCCGCATCGTGAATGGCGGCCACTTGATCTTCCGAAAAAACCTTCAGCGGTTGGAAGGGATTGCGCAGATGACGGTAGGAGCGCGTGCGATCGAACACGGCGTGCGAGACTTCGGAGGCTCCAGGGCGGCGTCGGCTGCGGCGGCCGAGAGTCTCATCGGGTTGTTTCATGCAGGTGCTGCGCTCGGGTTCGTGGGCGAGCGGGCATTATAGGGAAACTGCGCGCAGCCCGTGCCGGTGTGCGTCGCGATTTCGCGGCCGCGGCGATAGATTTTTTCGATATCCCTATGCGATATCGGCGATGCCGCCGCTCGGCTTCCTCACGGCGCCGCGCCGAGGTGCCCCGCGAGCGGCCGGCCGGTTGCAGTCGAGCGCGCGACGGCCTCCGCCAGGTACTCCGTACCCCCGCCTACATGAGCCAGCCTTTCGGCCACGCTCGTTTCGACGTGCGGATCGGCTGCGCCGGCGCGCCGTGCGGCGGCGAGCGCCAGATCGCGCGACACGCGGCGCGCATGCTCGAGTGCGGGTCCGGGGTCCGCATAGTCCTCGCTTCCCGCCGGATCGTGAACACGAAACACCTTGAAGGTGGGCTGATTGACGAGGATCTCCACGGTCTGGGAGACGACGCCGGCGACGGCGCCCACCGCATTGCAGACCGCCGCATGTTCGGGAATCGACAGCTGCGCGCCGAGTCGGCGCGCCACTTCGGGATAATACGCGCCGACCGGAGCGCCGATCGCGATCAACGGCCGTGCAAGCCCGAGCTGCGCTTGCACGAGGCTCGAGAAGCGGCGGCCCGCGATCACCTCTTCGATCAGCCGTTCGCCGAGCAAGCCCCAGCCGCGCCCACGCACCTCGAGCCCCGGATCATGCGCCAGAGCCGCCTCGAGAAGCACGCGGCCGCTCTCGCGCACGACGTGCTCATAGGTGCGCTCGCAGATCGCCTGCGGCGTTGCCGCCATCGCAGCCCCGCGCGCGTTGCGCTCTTCGGTCGCGAGAATGCGCGCACCGCACTCGGCGGCCTCCCGGCACCATCCTTCCTGACGACCGAGCACATGCATGGCGTCGCTCGGCGTGAACGCCGCAAGGCTCGCGAGTCCTGCATCGGCGAGGCGGCGCAGAGCCTCGAGCCCGGAAGCGTTACGCACCACCTCGGACACGTGGCGCGGTTCGAGGTCGAGCACGTCCCAGACGCGCCGTTCGAGCGGCGACCAGTGTGCCGGCGGCGCGCGATCGGGATTACGCAATGCAAATTGCGCCGGGTGATCGGGAAGCCGCTCGAGTTCCGCGAGCGCGCGCAGCTGCGTGAGGACGGCGGGAAAACTCTGCGCCAGCAAGCTCAAGGGCACGGCTTTGCGCGGACCGACGCGCAGCCTAAGCTGCCCGTCGAAGCACACTTCGCTGTCGCCGCCGAGACCGCTGGTGCGCACATCCACCGCCTCGACCATCGTGCGCCAGACGCCGACGAGCGCGCCCTCGGCGCGCACCACGGGGCGCCCGCCGGACACCACCGCGATGTCCGTGGTGGTGCCACCCATGTCGGAGACGACGAAATCCGCAGCGCCGGTGAGAAACCCCGCTCCGACGACGCTTGCCGCCGGACCCGACAGGATGGTCTCGACCGGGTACTCGAGTGCAACCTCCGCCCTCATCAATGAACCGTCGCCCTTGACGATCATCAGCGGAGCGTCGATCGACACTTCCTCGAGCACTCGGATGAGTGCT
This sequence comes from uncultured Gammaproteobacteria bacterium, assembly GCA_963801865.1. Classification (GTDB taxonomy): domain Bacteria; phylum Pseudomonadota; class Gammaproteobacteria; order Steroidobacterales; family Steroidobacteraceae; genus Bog-1198. The sequence goes on from CAWDGY010000001.1 coordinate 184,423, forward strand.
TCGATGAGATGGCGAATCTGCGGCGTGAGGCGCGCGTTCAAGGCCGCCGTCAACGCGCGGCGCGGCGCGTCGAGCCGCGAGCTCAGTTCGTGGGCGCAAGTGACGGGCTTCGGCGACAGCGCGCGGATGATCTGCCGTGCGCGCAGCTCATGAGCGGGGTTGCGCACCGAGAAATTCCCGGCGACGGCGAACGCTTCGACGCGGTCCTCGTGTTCGCGCACCGCGCGCATCACGGCCTGTTCGTCGAGGGGGCTCGACTCCTCGCCGGTCGCCGTGTGTCCGCCGTGGATCCGCACCAGTGCACCCGCGCCGTGACGCTTGAGTCCCGACCGCTCCACCATCGCATCGTCGAAGCCGACGACGAGCGTGCACACGGGACTGAAGCGGTGTTCCACGACGGCATTCGTCGCAAGCGTGGTCGAGACGGAGACGAGACTGATCTCTTCGCGGCGCGCCCCCGCGGGCAGCAAATCGAGCACTGCCCGAATCGCCTTGCCGATGCCGATTGCAAGATCCCACGGTGTGGTCAGCGCCTTGGTGCTCGCGATGACGCGGCGGCCGTCGGCGAGCAGAACCGCATCGGTAAAGGTGCCGCCGGTGTCGAGGCCCAGCCAGAGATCGCGCGCAGAATTCATCGCCGCATTCTACATGGTAGGCGCGGAGCCTCTACCGCAGCGCCCGCGGCGCCGCTATTGCAGCGCTCGATTCAACAACCAAGCGAGGCGAATGCCCGCCTTGCTCAGCTGCTCCGCGGTCACCGCAGTCGCATCGGACACGTACGCCTCGGACAATTCGTAGTAATCCGGCGCGCTCGCTTTCGGCAACAGCCCGTACGCGTGCCGCTTCGCCACCGACCAGCTTTCCATGGCCCACGCCTCGGGCGTACCTCTCGACCACTGCGTGCGCTTCGCGTCCGTCATCTGTGCGAGCAGCCGGCGCGCGATCTCGACATCGTTCGCTCCCAAGCGCACGACGAATTCCGTGTCCCAGTGGTGATGCAGCGAGTTCAGGGCGATTCCGGGTGCGCTCGCGGTCTTGCGATTGCCGCCTTGGTCGTGCTCGTCGCCGGCGTGCAGCGGCTGATGCACATCGCCGACCAAGTGCAGCAGGAACTGCAGGGCGAGACGCCGTTCCTCATCGCCGGTCGTCGGGCTCGCGAGCTCGGCGGAAAATTCCTCGATCTTGTCGACGACGCAGGCCGGCGCGGGCCCGAGCGATGCAGGCGTAACCGGTGGCAGACGGGGCCTGCCGAAGCACGCGCGTTTCAAGTCGGGATCGTCCATCTCGAGATCCACGAAATGCCAGTTGCGGGTCCGGCGATAGTGCACGCCGGTCGAGTTGCGGTCGGAGTCGCGGTACTTGTCCGCCCAGGTCGCTTCGTGGGCGATGTCGGTGGCGGTCAGGCCCGTGCCGTCGTCCGCCAGCATCGCTTGCACGCGGTAGCGGACTGCGGGCTCGAGATAATGGTCGGCGATCAGGCCGATCACCTCATGGCCCTCGTCGCCCCACGCGTGGGCGGGAACGCAAAATACGAAGAGACTGAGAACCCCCGCGCTCGAGCGGTGCACCCTCACCCGTTCAATCCCTGGCAGCCTCGCACAAATAGCTGCGCCACCTTCCCCGCCCAGGCATCGAGCTCTGCGGGCGTCATCGGTGTGCCGATACCCATGGCACGGCGCCGCGGCATCGTGACGACCATGAAGATGAACTGCTGCGCAGCGAACGCCCGATCCTGGGCGCTGAGCTGCGTCTTGGGCAACTGGCTCGCAAGCAGGTTGCTGATCAACTCCGTCGCTTCACGCGCACCGCCGCCGCTCTCGATCGCGTGCAGCAATTCGGGAAAGCGTGCAGATTCCGCATAGACCAATCGATGCAGTGCAATCGCCTGAGGCGACAGCGCCGCGCGCAGGATCATGTCGGCGAGACGGCGCAGGATCTCCAGCAGCGTCCCACCCACGAGCAGGGGCACCTCCGGAGGCGGTCGGATTTGATCGATGATCCGATGCAACACGGCGGCAAACAGCGCCGACTTGTCCTCGAAGCGGGCGTAAAGCGTGCGCTTCGACACGCCCGCATTCGCCGCCACCGCCTCGATGGTGGTCGAGCCGTAGCCTTCCGCCAAGAACAGCGCAGTCGCAGCCGTCAATATCCGCTCGCGCAAGCGCGGCGCCTCGGCGCGCGAAGGCCGGCCGCCGCGTGCGGCCACCTTAGCCGCCTTGCGCGCCACGACTACTTATCGCTGATAGGCGTAATGTCCGGCAGGGTAGCCGCCGCGGCCACCGTAGCCGTAGCCATAGCCATAGCCATAGGCCGGGCGCGGCGCGTAGTACGCGCGCGGGGCCGCATAGTAAGCCGAAGGTCGCGGGTAATACGCGGGAGCCGGTGCATAGTACACGGGGGGCGGAGCGTAATAGGCCGGTGGCGCCGCGTAATACGCGGGCGGCGGTGCGTAGCCAGCGGCGGGAGGCGGCGCATAACCCTGCTGCGGTGGATAGTCGCCGCCGCCGGCGATCGCCTGTGCTCCCGCATTCACCGCGGCCGAGGCGATCGCGATCGGCAATGTGACGAGCGCCACCGCCGCGCCGAACAGTCCGTATCCGACTCCCCAACCATGTCCGTAGCCATGGCCGTAGCCGTGACCATGGCCAAAACCATGCGGACCTGCCCAAGCGGGCGCCAGTGGAGCACATGCGATGGCCGCCGCCGCGGCGGCTGCAAAAACGACCTGCTTGAGTGCCCGCATGAGCTGCCCCTCCGCTTGACCTAGAAACACCTGTCGCCAGCATATGCCTCTCGGTATCGAAACGCAACGGTACCGTTCCGTTACGTTTGCGATCCTTTTGCGGCCGCTCAATCCACACGATAGAGCTCTGCATACGCGGCGCGCAGCGCGTTCTTTTGCACTTTGCCGAGCGCGTTTCGCGGCAGCGCGTCGAGGAGCATCACGCGTTTGGGGACCTTGTAGGCAGCGAGGCGGGTCCTTGCGGCGCCGATGATCTCCGCCTCCGACAAGACGATTCCCGATCTCGGCACGACGGCCGCAGTGACACCCTCTCCGAAATCCGGGTGCGGCACGCCGAACACCGCGCTCTCCAACACTCCCGGCAGCATATCGAGCTCCGCCTCCACCTCCCGCGGGTACACGTTGTAGCCGCCGCTGATCACGAGATCCTTGGCGCGGCCGACGATGTGCACGTAGCCCGCCTCATCGATCCGGCCGAGATCGCCCGTCTTGAACCAGCCGTCGGCCGTGAATTCTCCACGCGTCTTCGCGGCATCGCGCCAGTAGCCGGCAAACACGTTCGGCCCCTTGACCTCGAGCTGCCCGATCGCCTTCCCGGCGCAGGCGCCGGAATCGGGGGGATCCACGCGGATCGCGATTCCCGGCAGAGGTAGCCCCACCGAGCCCGGCACGCGCGGACCCTCGTACGGATTCGAGGTAATCATCAGCGTCTCGGTCATGCCATAGCGCTCGAGAATGGTGTGGCCGGTGCGCTGAAAGAATTCCCGATGCGTCTCGATGAGCAGCGGCGCGGATCCCGAAATGAACAAGCGCACACGCGCGGTATTCTCGGCATTCAATGCGTCCTGCTGCAGGAGGCGGGTGTAATGAGTCGGCACACCCATGTAGACGCTGACCTCCGGCAAGTGGCGCAGTACCGATCCCGCGGCGAACTTCGGCAGCAGCAACAGGCTCGAGGCGGAAGCGAGAACGGTATTGATCGCGGCGAAGAGGCCGTGCACGTGGAACAGCGGCAGCGTGTGCAGCAGGACATCGCTGCCGGTAAAGCGCCACGCCTCGACGAGCGCGGCCGCATTCGTTGCGAGATTCGCGCGCGTGAGCACCGCCCCTTTCGAGCGGCCAGTGGTGCCGGAGGTGTAGACGATGGCGGCCGGCGAGCTCGCGGCATGCGCGGCGGCGCCACACTCGCCGGGCGATTCGCCGACGAGGCCGGGCAACGAGCCCTCGCCCTCCTCGCCGAGCGTCTCGACGTGCACAACGCCCGCGCGCCGTGCCAGCGGAGCGAGCATGGGCAGATCGGGCGGCCGAACGATGGCGACGTGCGGCTGCGAGTCGCGCAAAAAATACTCGAACTCGTGAGGCGTATTCGCCGTATTGATCGGCACGAACACCGCACCGATTCTCAGGCATGCCACATATAGGAGCACTGCTTCCGGGGATTTTTCCACCTGAGCCGCGACGCGGTCGCCGGCTCGTACACCCCGCTGCCGTAAGGCCGAGGCGAAGCGTGCGGACTGCTCGCGAAGCGATCCGTAGCTGATCTCCCGACCCGCCGCGGTCTTCAGAAATGCTCGCTGTGGGTGATTGCCCGCGGCGGACTCGATCCATTCGTCGGGGTCAGTCGTCGGGCGGGGGTTCACGTCGGATCGGTTCACGGACACTTGATGTTGTTGCTCGCCGTGATGTTACCCGCACCGCCTGCACGAAAGCCAAGATTCTGGCTATCATGAGGATGCGCGGCCTGGAGCCAACGGGGGAGTACCGGAATGAGTACGGAAAGCGCCTTTCTCAAGAACACCTGGTATGTCGCGGCGTGGTCGCACGAGATCGGGGCGGACGCGTTGCTCGCGCGCACGATCATCCGCATTCCTCTGCTCCTGTGGCGCGACGAGGCGGGTCGCTTGATCGCATTCGAGGACCGCTGCTGTCATCGCGCCGCGCCGCTCTCGAAGGGGCGTCGCGAGGGGAACAACATCCGCTGCATGTACCACGGACTGCTGTTCGACGGCACGGGCCGGTGCGTCGAAATTCCTTCGCAGGATTTCATCCCTCCCGCCGCACGCGTGCGCGCCTTTCCCATCGTCGAGCGCTTCAAGTGGGTGTGGGTGTGGATGGGCGATCCTGCGAAGGCCGATGAGTCGCTGATTCCCGATACCCATTATCTCGATGATCCGGGCTGGCGCGGCGTACCCGACTACCTGCACTACGAGGCGAATTACCTGTTGATCACCGATAACCTGCTCGATTTTTCGCATCTTTCGTACGTCCACGAAACCACACTCGGCGGCTCGGCCAAGTATGCCGGCATACGCCCCAAGGTGACGCGCTCTCCGCGCAGCGTGCGGGTCGAGCGCTGGCTGATCGACGAGGAGCCGGCGCCCTTCCTGCGCAAATTGAAGACCTGGCCGGGAAACGTCGACCGCTGGAATATCTACGATGTGGTACTGCCCGGCGTCCTGCTGATGGACTCCGGCAGTGCGCCGACCGGCACCGGGGCACCCGAGGGGCGGCGGGTCGATGCGGCACAGTTCTTTGGCTGCCAGGCGGTGACGCCCGAAACCGAGAAGACCTCACACTATTTCTTTCAGCAATGCCACGCCTTCGCTCTCGACGATCCGGCGGTGACGGAGAATCTGACGGCGAGCGTGCGCGCCGGCTTTCTCGAGGACAAGGACATCATCCTGGCGCAGCAGCACATTCTCGATCTCGATCCCGACGCGCCGATGCTCGCCATGCGCATGGACACCGCCCTCGCGAGCTTTCGGACGCTGATCGAACGGGCGATCGCCGATGAACGAGCCGCCGCGGCTGAACCGACACTAGGTGCGGTCAACACCGGAGCACTGTTAACATAGGTAGGAGAGACCCAAACAGGTCGGACGGTTCACCGTACCGGCCGGGATGCAGCGACGGTTCTTTGCAGGGAGAATGAAAATGGGGATATCGAGATTTTCCTTCGCGTGGGTGGGCGCAGCGGCGCTCGCCGCGACTGGGATGATGGGATCGGCAAGAGTCCTCGCCGCCGATACGTCGGCGCCGGCCTCCTCAGGCGAATTGGCCGAGATCACGGTCACCGCCGAAAAGCGCGCTGAAACCCAGCAGAACGTACCGCTGTCCATGACCACGTTCAGCGACGTCGCACTGCAGGAGAAGCAGATCAATACCTTCTTCGATTACGCGACGAAGGTACCGAACCTGGCTTTCGCGCCGACGGGCGACGGTGTCGGCACCGCGCGTACGGTCTCGATCCGCGGCATCTCCGGCGACAACGTGACGAGCTTCTACATCGACGACACGCCGCTCCCCGACTCGATCGATCCGCGCATCCTCGACCTCGATCACATCGAAGTGCTGCGCGGGCCGCAGGGCACCTTGTACGGCGCGCGCTCGATGGGCGGTCTGGTGCGCCTCGTCACCAAGGAGCCGAACCTCACCACGTCCGATGGATCCGTGCACGCCGGGATCTCTTACACCGCACGCACCAACGAGCCGAATTGGACCGCCGATGGGGTGTTCAACATGCCGATCGTCGAGGATCGCGTGGCCCTGCGATTGAGCTTTTTCTCCGACTATCAGGCCGGCTACTTCAAGCGCAGCTTCTGTACCGATCCGGCGGCCGCCATGGCGCTCACCTGCACCCCGCTCTCGACCGCCGGCATCACCACGGTCAAGAATGTCGCGGATCTCGACACGTACGGCGGCGCGGCGGCCCTCACCTTCAAGGTCACCGATACGCTGACCATCACGCCGCGTATCATGCAGCAGCGCGCCGACTATAACGGCTTCCCGCTGGCGGACTACCGCGCTGTTCCCGGCAACGGTTTCGGCTACCCCGTCCCGTCGCCGTTAGCTGGGGTTCCCCTGCCGAGGCCGCTGTTTCCGAGCAGCTTCACGCAAGCGCGGACGTTCAATGTGCCGGAAGGCGGCTACGATTCCTGGGCCTTGTATTCCATCGGGGTGAACTGGAAAACCGGCGTCGGCGAGCTCGTCTCCTCGACTGCCTACTTTACCCGCAAAGTGGACGAGACCGAGGACGAGAGCGACTTCGTGTACGCAGGGATCACGTCGACCGTCCCCGGCGGCACACCGCAGCCGGGCGGCATCGAGGAAATCAAGGACTACCAGCGCTTCGTCGAAGAAGTGCGCTTTGCCTCCGATCTGAAGGGCCCGGTGCAATTCGTTGCCGGCGGCTTCTACTCGGATTTTCACGGCCGGCTGCCGTTCGCCGCCTACTATCCACCGGCGACGGTGCCGGGGATCGATGCGCTCTTAGCCGGTGGCGCCGAGATCACGCCGGGTTATCCGAATCTGATCTTCGCGTCCGACTATCACACCGAGATCAAGGAGCCGGCGGCCTTCGGCGAAGTGTCCTATCAGCCGATCGAGCCCCTCAAGCTGACGGGCGGTCTGCGCTGGTATCAAGTGAAGGAAACGGCCTACGGCTATCAGGAGGGCCTCGCGACCGGCGGCGGCCCGGCCATCGTCGATGCACCCGTGACCACAACCGAAAACGGCACCAATCCCAAATTCGAGGCGGACTATCACCTCACGCCGGACGACATGGTTTACGCCAATGCCGCCAAGGGCTTTCGGCCGGGCGGCCTGGTGCCGAGCGTACCGGCGGGCACGCCGAACACCGGGACGGACTGCGTGGCGGCGCTCAAAGCACTCGACCCCAACATCACCATCGCCGCTACGCGCAACTTTCGCTCCGACTCGCTCTGGAGCTACGAGCTCGGCACCAAGACCTCGTGGTTCGATCACCGCCTGACGTTCGATGCGGCCGGCTTCTACATCAAGTGGAAGAACATCCAGCAGGAAATCCTCCTTACCTGCGGTTTCCAATACCGGTCGAACGCCGGCGCGGCGGTGAGCAAGGGCGGCGAGATGGAGATTCGCGCACGGCCGACCGATCCACTCGAATTCTCCCTGGGCGTGGGCTATCAAAACGCAAAAATTACCGAAACGGGCCCGACTTCGCCGCAAACGGTGGGCTCGCCCGTGTATCAGACTCCGGACTGGACCGGCAACGGCTGCCGTGTCCTACACGACTCAGTTGACCAGTGAATGGAAGCTGCTGAGCGGCACCGACTACTCCTACATCGGCCGCAGCTTCAGCGGCAATAACAATGCCTTCGATCCGCGACTGCGCGGATCGTACCGCCTCATCAACGCGAGCTTCGCGTTCATTCGGGACAAGTTCCAGATCGCGCTCGTCGGCAAGAACATCGCGAACGAGGTGGCGGACCTCGGCGACAACCGATCGATTGCGGCGGAGATCAATGGCCGTCCGCGGTTGTTCGTCAACCAGCCGCGCACCGTCGGCATCGAGTTCAGGCAGTCGTGGTAGCACGGCTGCGCTTCGGGAACCTCAACACGCCGCGAGGAGCTCCTCGGCGACGGCGCATGCGCGCTCGATGAGAAAGGGCGTGAATTCGCGCGCGGTGTCGCTGTCGGGGCGCGTGTGGACCCAGCCGAGATACGTGGTGCCGCGCGCGGCGAGGAAGAGCGGCAGCCACGCGAGCGCCTCATCGGTGAGCGGGCGTTCGCTGCGGTAGCCGCGGATGAGCGCATCGCGGGCCGTGGAGTAGATCCGATCGCCGCTGATGAAGTAGAGCGAGGTCGCAAGCTCAAAGAGATGCCAGCCGAAACCGGCGTCGTCGAAATCGATGACTCGAACCCGATCGCCGTCCATGAGGAGGTTTTCCGGCACGAGGTCGGCATGGATGAGTCCGTAGCGGTCCGGTCGCATGCCGTAGGCCGCGAGGCCGCTCGCAATCAGCGCACGGGCGCGATCCAGCAAGCTTTTCTGAGCGGGTGCGAGTGCGGCGAGCTCCCAGAATCGACCCCACAGCGGCTGCTCGCCGACCAGCCCAGGCAGGTCCCACGCATGGCGTTGGAATCCCGGCGGGCGTTGCCAGGCCGAACTCTGGTTGTGCATGCGCGCCGCGATCGTTCCGATCCGGTGGTACTGCGCGGCAATGGCCTCGTCCGTTCCGGTGAGACCGCCCTCGACCGATCCCAACTGACTGCCGTCGATCCACTCGAAGACGTCGATCTGACGCGGACCCCCCGTTGCGGCCACCACCTCGAAGTCCCGGCCGTGCCGCGAGCGAATGGCCCGCGGCACCGCAATGCCTGCAGCCTCGAGCGCACGCAGCCAGTGAAATTCCGAATCGAGCTCCTCGTCCGAATGGTAGCCGCACCGGTGCACCCGCAGCACCGCTCGCCCGCCACCCGCCAGGTCGATTCGAAACACCGCGTTTTCGCGCACCTTGATGGGCGCGATGCCCGTCACCGGCAAGTCCCAGCCGCGCAGCGCCGTGAGCGCGAGCGCGCGCATCTGTTCGAGGAAGACTGCGGAGTCGCCCGTCGCGGTGTTGCTCGAAGTCATAAGGCCGACAGGACCTCATCGAGCGTGTCGACCAGCAGATCCGCATGCTGCTTCTGGAATGGCATCGGCGGACGGATCTTCAAAATATTGTCGTGCAGGCCGATGCGGCTGATCAGCACGCCGCGCTCGCGCATGAGATTGACGAGCCGTTTGGTTTGCGCCGTCGCCGGCGTCTTCGCCTGCCGATCGCTCACCAGCTCGACCGCGAAGAACAGTCCGGCGCCGCGCACATCGCCGATGAGCGCGTGACGATTGGCGAGGCCGGACAGACGCTGCAGCGTGTAATTGCCCACGGCGACGGCATTTTGCAGCAGGCGCTCGTCCTGCAGCACATCGAGGACCGCCGTGCCGACAGCCGCCGAGACCGGGTTGCCGCCGAAGGTGTTGAAGTACATATTCCGTCCCGCGAACGCGTTGACGAGGTCGGGACGGGCGATGACCCCGGCGAGCGGGTGGCCATTTCCCATGGGCTTGCCGAGCGTGACAATGTCCGGAATCACGCCGAGCCTTTGATGTCCCCACATGTGGCTGCCGAAGCGGCCAAAGCCCGCCTGCACTTCATCGGCAATGAAAAGACCGCCGGCGGCATGAACGTGGGCGAGCGCTTTCGCCATGAAACCCGCCGGCACCGTGGGCAGCCCTTCGCTCGAGAAAGCGGTGCAGAACAGAAGTCCGGCGAAGCGAACTCCGTCCGCGGCGAAGGCATCGATCGCACGCTTGACATCGTTCGCATAGTGAGTTGCGAGCTGCTCGTCGCTGCGTCCGTCGCGCTCGCGGTAGGGGTCCATGACCGGCACCGTGCGCACATACGGGCCGCGTTTGTCCTCCGGTGTGAATAGCGAGCTCACTTGCATCACCGCCGCGGTATTGCCGTGATACGCCCAGGCCGTGGCGATGATTCCCATGCCGCCGCTGCAATCGCGCGCGATGCGCAGCGCCAGCTCGTTCGCCTCGCTGCCGGTGCAGCAAAACATCGCCATGGAGAGCGTCGGATCGAACAGGGCCGTCAGGCGCTCGGCGTAGGCCACCACGGTCTCATCGAGATAGCGCGTGTGGGTATTGAGCGTGGCAGCCTGCCGGGAGAGCGCCGCAACCACCCGCGGATGGCAATGCCCGACGTGCGGCACATTGTTGTAGGCGTCGAGGTAGCGCTTCCCGTCCGCATCGTACAGCCACACCCCCTCGCCGCGCACCAGGTGCAGTGGCTTGTCGTAGAACAAGGGCGAATTGCGACCGAGCACGCGATAGCGCCGCTCGAGCAACGAATCGGCGGGCATGGCGGCTCCTTACCTATTGGCCTTGATAAAACGCTTCGAGCACGACCGGACTCTCCGGCAGCGTGGAGCCACCATCGACGACGATGGTCTGCCCGGTGATGTAGGCCGCGGCATCCGAGGCCAGAAACAGCATGGTGTTCGCAATATCGACGGGCATTCCCAGCTTGCCCAGCGGAATCTGGGTTGCCATCTGCGCGAGCGCCTCGGGTCCGCCGAGCGCGTCCATCGCCGGCGTGAGAATGTAGCCGGGCTCGACACCGTTGACCGTGATGTTCTGGCGCGCGTATTCGAGCGCCGCCGTGCGTATGAGCCCGTTGATGCCGCACTTGGACGCCGCGTAATGCGCCGTGCCCGGCATGGCGACATTTGGGCCGGTGACGGATGACGTGAATAGAAAACGGCCTCCGCCTTGCTTGCGCAGGTGCGGCAGCGACTCCTGAATGAGCCAAAAGCCCGCCTTGAGATTCACGGAGAGCGTGAGATCCAGGTCCTCGTCCGACAGTTGCTCGATCGGCAACACCGGGTAGACGGCCGCGTTGTGCACGACGATGTCGAGGCGTCCGAAGCGCTCCACCGTCTGCGCGACGACGCGCTTCACTTCGCTGTGGCGCCCCACATCGGTCTGGTTGAGCCATGCAACTCCCCCGTCCTTGACGATGGAGTCGGCGACCGATTGACCGTTGGCGCGGCTGCGCGTGGCAATGGCCACCTTGGCACCCGCCTTGGCGAAAACCCGCGCGATTCCTTCGCCGATGCCCTGGCCGGCGCCGGTCACGATCGCGACTTTACCCGACAGATCGACCTTCATGACGAATCCTCCAAAGTTTGATTCACGAGGCGCGCAGCCGCGCCGGCCTGAGCCACACGAACTGCGCGACGAGCACGCCGATCGCGGCAATGGCGATCTGCAAGGCGCGCACCTCGAGCTGGTAACAGGACACCATGACCGAAAGCGACAGGAAAAGTGCGACGACCGCGACCGGTGAACCCCCGAGCGCGCGGTAACTTCGCGCCAATTGCGGCTCTTGCTGTCGAAGGCGCAGGAATGCGGCGAGCAGGAGCACGTGCGAGACGCTGATCAGGAAGATGAACACGACCATGGCGCTGTTCGGCGGAAACGCCGCCGTTGCAAGCGCGATGACGCCCACGAGATAGACGGCCGGTGCGGGCGCGTGCCGCGCATTGACGCGACCGAAGAGGCGCGGCAGGAACCCGGCCTGCGCCAAGTGATAGAACTGCCGCGAGCCCGCGTACGCGAGCGAGAAGAATGTTCCGAGGAGCGCAACCAGCGCCCCGGCACCGACCAGACGCGTCATCAAGAGCACGCCGGTTCGTGCCTGATTGGTCGTGATCGCCGCAAACAGCGGGTCATCGACGGTGGCAAGCCGCTCGGCGCCGGTCCCGCCGGTTGCGATCAGCAGCACACACATGCCGATCACGAAGGCGACACCGATCGCCGTGGCAAGCGCCTTCGGCATGTTGCGGGCCATGTCGCGCATCTCGGCCGCTGCATGGCCCGCCTGTTCGACCCCCAGAAACAGGAATAACGCGAACGGGATGCAGCGCGCGGCACCGCCGATCCCATGCGGGAGCAGCGTCCTCGCACCGTCGGCTCCGACGCTGAAGAGACGGGCCGACTGATACTCGGGCGCCATGAACAGACAGAAGGCCACCAGGATCACCAATGCAACGACGCCGACGGCAACCGTGAGCCCCACGGCCTCGCTCGCACCGCGCAATTGCAGTCCCATGACGAAGAGGAGAAACGCAAGCTTGACCGGCCAGCCGCCGACACCGAGCCATGCCGAGACATATGCCTCGCCGAACGACATGGCGAGCCCCGCTCCCACGGCGAGCGCGATAGCCACCGACATGCCGGTGAGATAGGCCGCCGTCGGCCCGAGTGCCCGGCGCACGTAGCCGTCGAATCCTCCGGCGTCGGGCAGCGCGGCGGCAAGCTCCGCCAGGCTCTGGGTGAGGCACAGGAATAGCACTGCCATCGCGAGTGCGGCGAGGAACATTCCACCCCAGCCGCCGACTCCGAGGCCGTAGTTCCAGCCCGATACGTTGCCGGAGATTGCGATGGCGATTCCGAGAGCGGCCACCTCCAGCCAATGCAGGGCACCGGCCTTGAGTTTCGCCGGAGCTGCGGCGGTGCCGGTTTGACTGTCAGCCATGATGTGCCCCTGCCGCGCCGCATGAAGCGCCGACCTGCTCCACCGGGATTACTTACCCCACCGATACAGCACACTCGCACCGAACGTACGCGGCGGGGCGAAGACCGATTGGTCGATGCCCAAGAACCCGGACAGATCCAGGTTATATACCCGATACCAGCGATCGGCGAGGTTTTTGCAGTAAGCCGCATACTCCCAGTGGCCGTCTCCGCTGTTATACGCGACTCGCGCGTTGGTGACGATGTAGGAATGCTCGAGATCATCCTCGCCGTTGATGAGTTCCAGGTACTGCTGCTTGTTCCACTTTGCATCGGATTCGACGGAGAGCTGGCCGCCGAGCGCAGGCCACTCGTAGCGAGCCTCCGCATTGAGGCTCCAGAGCGGCGCCTGCGGCAACTGCGCGGTGATCAAAACGCCGGCAGGCGTGGGCACGTCTTCCGCGCGGGTGTCGAGATAGGACACGCCGAGCTGCGTGTTGAGCCCGCGCAGCGGAGCGAGGGCAATCTCGAGCTCGCCGCCCTTCACCTTGGCGTTGACGTTCTCGACGATCGTGGTGGCGACGTCCAGGAAGAATCCCTGATAGTCCTTGTAGTCGTAATAGAAGATGTCGCCGTTGACCCGCGCCTTGCCATCCCAGAAGGTCGACTTGAAGCCCGTTTCGTAGCTCGTCAGCTTCTCCTCGTTGTAGTTCAAGTTGAGAACCGGGAGAAACGTATACGAGGGGTTCAAGTTCACGTAGCCGGAACTCGGCGCCGACCAGCCGCCGCCCTTGGCGCCGCGGTTGACGCTCGCGTACAGCAGGTTGTCGTGGTCGATCTTGTAGTCGATTTCCACCTTGCCGGTGGGGATGTGGTAGGTATGCTCCGCCTGCGGGTACCCCGCCGCGGTCGAGTAGGTGACGGCGTACGGGAAGCCCCCCGGAGGCGAGTTCGGGTTCGGCGGTCCGCAGACGTTGCAAGCGTAGTTCAAAATATACGACTTCTCATCGCTCGTGTAGCGCGCGCCGGCAATCGCAGTCCAGTGCTCGCTCAAGTCGTACTCCAACTGACCGAACACCGCGGGCGAGCTCGTCGTCAGATTCAGCCGTGCGAGGCCATCGCCGTAATAAGAGAGGCCGAAAAACGTATTGTAAATCTGATTCGGCAAAACCGTCTGTTCGACATTGTCGGTCTTGTAGTTGATGTAATACGCGCCCGTGATCCAGCGCAGGTCTCCCACCTTGCCGTTCAAGCGGAATTCCTGAGAGAACTGCTGGTAATGCACGCCGGTGTCGTAGTTGAAAAGCGGGTTCGGCGAGATGTCCGAGTCCTCGCCGTAGCGCTTCTGCAGCTGCATGAAGTCCGTGACGGAGGCGAGCGAGAACCCTGGGAATTGCCAGTTGACGCGCACGTTGGCGTCCCAGACCGTGCGGTTGAATATCCCGCGGCGATCCTCCGCCTGGTTGAATGGACTGGTGCTCGTGTTCACGTAGCCGCCAAAATCCGGCGTCCCCGGTGGGGAGAACACACCTCGGCCGGTGGTGGCATCGGGATAAGCGGCCGCCCAGGAATAGTTACCGTCGGTCTCGTGGTCGTTGTTGACGGCATCGAGTTTGATCAGTATTTCCCCGTCATCCGACGGCTTGATCTTGAACTGCAGGCGCCCGGCAAACTGCTTCTGATTGTTGATCGAGTCCCCGATGCGGTTGGTGATGTAGCCGTCGTGGTACGAGGTCTGGAAAGACGCTCGCGCGTCGACCCGCTCGGACAGAGCCCCGCTGAAGGCGCCCTCCGTTTGCAGGAGACCGTAGTTCCCTGCGGTCACCTGCACATAGCCCTCGGGCGCATCCGTGGGCTGCTTGCTCACGTATTGGATGAGGCCGCCGGTGGCATTGCGTCCGAACAGCGTGCCCTGCGGTCCGCGCAGCACTTCGACCCGCTGCAGATCGAACAGCGAGCCGGCGAGCGCACCGGTATTGGCGATATAGGCGTCGTCCGAGTACACCGCGATCGGCGCCTCCTGATGATCGCTGAAATCGTTTTGCGAAACGCCGCGCAGGTTGTAGACCGTGACGGTGGCGCTGTACTGGTTGAATTGCATTCCAGGCGTCTGGCCGACGATATCCGTGACGTCCTTCAAGCCGAGCCTCTCGACCGAGTTGGCATCGAACGCGGTGACCGAGGTGCCGACATCCTGCAGGTTCTGTTCGCGCCGCTGCGCGGTGACGATGATCTCCTCGAGCTTGGTGGTCTCGCCGGTATCGGCCGCCGATGAGGAAGCCCATGGGACGCAGACCGCGATCGCGGCCAATAGCGCCGGCGACGCCACGCCGGCGGCAATCGATCGAGCATTCTTGAAGTTGCACATCCCGCAGATCTCCCGAAACGTTGTTTTCCGACCCGCTGTCATAGTCGACTCCAGTCGAGTATCCTGAACATCACAAGCAGTGTCAACGTACCTTTGAACGCGATGCACCAAATCAAAACTGCCGGCACCCCGGTCATATTTCGCGCGCCCGGAATCGCGCGCCGCAAACGGTTGCTCGCCGCAGCGCGCGCCCTTTTGACGCGCCGCGATCTCGACGAGATCAACCTCGCCGACGTGGCGCGTGCGGCGGGTATTCCCAAGGGTTCCGCCTACCATTACTACGGCGACATCATGGACCTGTACGTGCACCTCATCGCGGTGCTCGGTGAGGAGATGCTCGCGGATGTCCGCCGGCCGCTGCGCGGCAGCATCCCCGCGAGTTGGAGCGCCGTCATCGCGGCGCTGGTGCGCCGCGGCGCGCGCTTCTTTCATGCCCACCAGGCCGCACGGACGCTGCTCATCGGCCCCAAGACGCCGCCCGAGCTCAAGCTGCGCGATCGGCAGACCGATCGGCGGATCGGCAGGCTCTTCGAGGAGCAGATCGAACGCTACTTCATGCTGCCGCAGCGCCGCGACCGCACGACGATCTTCTTTCGCGCGGTCGAAATCGCGGATCTCATGTTCTGTCTGTCGATGCTCGAGCACGGCTGCATCAAGGGCGCGATGACCGAAGAGGCCGTCCGCGCCGTCGTCGCTTACCTGCGTTCGCACTTCCCCGCGACGCTCCCGCGCCGCCCACGCACGGGCAAGCCGGGCGGCATTTAGCGCCGCGCGCTATTTCGAAGAGGCGGCCGGCGTCAATTTGCCGCTGCGCAAACTACCGTTGACGAAGAAATCGCCCTTGCATATCCAGGCGCCGTTGACCCTGGCCCACAGGAAGAGAATGGCGAACGTGAACGGCTTATTCTTCGGATCGTCGGGGAAGACGTGAAAATCCGCCCAATCCCATCCGGCGTCACCGTTGACGTAGGTATAGACGGAGTCGATCTTCACCCGGTTATCCTTGACCACCTCATCGTAGAGCGGGCGGATCTGGTCGCGGCCGATGTAGATGCCCTCGCCCTCCCCCACTGAAATCACATCGGGCGCATAGAATCGGGTCACGATCGTTTCCGCATCATGCGCGGCAAAGGCTTTCTCCTTGAGGTCGTAGCGCGCCCGAATGGCGCGCTTGAACGCCTTGATCTCCGCGCTCTCGGGGGACGCGGCGGCCCGTGCGGCGTCCGGCGTCGCCGGGACTGGCGCTGGCGGCGGGACCGGTACGGCAGGCGCCGCGGCGGCGATGCCCACGACCAGGGTGAGTACGACGACGAAAGGTATCGCAGCTGTGGAACGCATCAGCCGATCTCCAAAGCCTGCTGGCCGGCCCGTTCGCCTTCCTCGGCGGCAGTTTCCCACATTTGCGCGCCGGACAATTCCGAGTGGCCGAACGTGAGGCGATGGAAGCGCCGGCGCAGCACTTCCTTTGGTGCCGGCTTGCCGTCTTTACCGAAAAAGAACCCGGGCGGATCGACGACATAGGCGTGGCCCCAACGGTTGGTGACGATGCCCGCGATGTCGCGGTTCGCATCGAAGCCGGAAGCGCCGAACATTTTCGTGAATTGCGCCCGCACCGCCGACTCGATCTGCGCATACGACATGGCGAAGAGTTGCAGGCGCGCCGCCGTGCACTGCTGCGGGAAGGGGATACCGGGGAGCGGGAAGGGGTTGTACATCGTGAGCACCACCGGCTTCGCCGGATCGAGCGGCTGAGTCACCTGGCCCGGAATTTCCAGATTGCGACGCAGACTGGTAAACCAGCCGAAACCCTCGAACCAGCGCGCCGAGGCAATACCCAGGTTGTCGAGAAACTTCCAATTCCGCACTGCGACGTTGACGGTGAGCATGGGAGCGTGGTGGAACGCGTTCATCGCCTCGCGGTATTCCGGCGACACGTCCCGGCAGATGTGCCGGTTCACATGCTGCTGCCCGCACAAGATCGCGGCTTTAGCGCGCACCCGGTAGAGCTTGCCGCCGCGCACGTAAGTCACCACCACGTGCTTGGCCGCTTCCGCCGGTCCTTCGTGCACGACGCTGACGACGGTCGAGGAAAGGCGCATGCGCACCGGTTCGTTGGCCCGGTCGAGCTGTTCCCACTGCACCGGACTATTGAGAATGTCGGCCATGCGGTATTCGCCCTGCAGCGCGGCAGGAATGATTTTCTTGAGAAAATGGCGGGCTGTGCCCGCGTGGCCGC
Organism: uncultured Gammaproteobacteria bacterium; assembly: GCA_963801865.1. Lineage (GTDB taxonomy): Bacteria > Pseudomonadota > Gammaproteobacteria > Steroidobacterales > Steroidobacteraceae > Bog-1198. The sequence continues at coordinate 201,596 of CAWDGY010000001.1, forward strand.
CTGGGAAGCTCGCCAGGTAGACTTCGTCGGTCGGGTCGAGGCCGCCCGTCTGATAGCGGTAGTAGCCGATGACCCCCGGTTGAAGAAAGTTGTAGGCGGAGTAGGCCGAAATCACATCCGCGCCGAGACCACAGCCCATCGCGGAGGTCACCGGATTGAGGTACTTCAGGACCTCGGGCAGCGCTTCCTGGTCGATGCCGACGATGTTCGTCAAAAACTCCGCGTAGGTCATGGTGTCGAGCCATGCCTCCCAATCCGCGCGCCGCGGCGGGGTACGGAACAATTCCATGTCGACCAACGCCTTTTTGGCGGCGTCCGAGATCGGCGCGTGCTTGAACCCGTCGCGCCAGGGGTTCTTCACCCAGCCATGTCCTTCGTAGTAAAAGCCGGTATCGGAGCGCTCCCAGGCAACGTGCATGGGACTCCACGCATCCTCGGGGACCAAAATATCCCGGCTGAGCCCGCTCGGCTTCTGGTAGGCGAACTCGTCCGGAAACCCGAGATCGGTTGCGAAGTGCGTCCACATGCCCGCGTCCTTCGCCTTATTGAAGGGAACGACGATGCCGGTCGCTCCCTGCGGGGCCGTCAAATGGTAGCCGTCGACTTCAAATTCGTTCTGCTTCGCCTCGCCGCCGAAGATCGGGTGCTGATCGAGCATGAGCACGCTCGCCCCGGGACGTCCCTTGCGGTAGGCCCAGCACGCGGAAAGGCCCGCCATCCCGCAGCCGATGATGATCGCGTCCGGGCTCTCACCGGTATCCTGCGCGGCACGCAAGCGGCTCTCCCACTGATCGTTGCGTATCCCGCCGTGGGCGGCGTTGACGACTTCGTGGGTATTGCCGTTCGACCGGGCGTAGTCGCCGATGCCCCCGGGGCCGGTCCACGCCGGGCCCAGACCGGTCATCGGCGCAGGAACGGTCTGCGCCTTGGCCCGCTGCAGCGCCGCCGGCGATGCCATGCCGAGCAATGCCGCTCCCGTGCCGATCAGCGATCCACCGATGAAATCGCGCCGCGTCACCGCGTCGCCCGGCGCATCGCCGACAGGTCCTTTCGTTCCTTCCTCGTTCACGAGACTCCCAGCGCGGCATTCCGGCAGCGATTCGGTCGCACGACTTCTTTTACAAGTCACTTGACTTGGCGGTACTATATTGGGCGATCGCGCGCCTCGTCAAGCTTTCCTCCGGAGCGTAGTATCGGACGTTGGCGCAGCCGATCGGAATGGTTATGAATTTCAACTTCTCGACAGTCCCGCGCGTCGAGTATCGCGAGACGCCCAACTCGCGCAAGATTCTGCGGGCCGCAAAGCAGGTGTTTATTCGCGAGGGCGGGGCAAAATTCAGCGCCCGAGGCGTTGCAAAAGAGGCGGGGTCGAGCCTCGGCGCCGTTCAGCACTTCTTTCCCGCCAAGCGCGATCTGCTCACCGCCACGCTCGAATACGTGGTGAACGAGTACGAAAACGCCTATCAGCGCCTCTGCGACCGGCTGCCCATGAACGGCGACGCACGCCTGCTCGGCGTCCTCGACATATTGGTCGCCGATATCTGGCGGCGCGATACGCGCAAGTTCTTCTTCGGCTTCTGGGCATTGGCCTGCCATGACGCCGCGGCCGGAAAGTTGTTGAGTGAAATGTATGCCTTCCACGTCAGACGCCTCGGCGCCTTTCTCGGCGCCGCGCGACCCGGCGTATCGGAGCGGCGTTGCGGGGAATTGGCCATGCAGATGGCGGCCTTGATCGAAGGGCTGATGCTGTTCACCGCACCGTTGGGCAAGCGGTTCACGACGCGCCGACGCATGCAGCAAATGGTGCGCAGGAGCGTCCTGCGGCTCTTGAGCGAAGGCGATACGGCCGCCGCGGCCGGGACACCGGTGTTGCGGTTTGGATAGCGGAGTCGTTTTTCCTATGTCAAACTCGCGCGCAAACCAGGGATGAACTCGCCACAACGCGGCTTCGTCGCCGCGCGAGTGCGGGTTCTCGAGACAACGCCTCTCAGCCTATCGGAACATGACCATGGGACTTCGAGCTTCGATCGCCTCTCTGCTGATGTCGGCGCTGCTGGCCGGGTCGGTGAATGCCGAACTGCCGTCGGAAACCGGACACGGTCTGCAGTCCGCGACCCTCCCCATGCCCGCATCGAAGCACTGGGTGTGGGTGAACGATTTCGTGTTTCAGCACATGTCCGACGGGATGGCCTACTTGGTCGACGGTGACAGCGGGCGCTACCTGGGAACGCTCAGCACCGGATTCGGCTTCGCGCACCTGCTTCTGTCGCGTGACGGCAAGCTCATTTACTCCCCGGAGACCTATTTTTCGCGGGGAACTCGCGGCAAGCGCACGGACGTGGTCACGCTGTACGATCCGGCCACGCTGTCGGCCGTGGGCGAGATTGCCATACCGCCCCGTCGCTCTTCCAACCTGCCGATGATCGCCAACAATGTCCTGACGGACGACGATCGGTTTCTTCTCATCTACAACTTCAATCCGTCGCAGACGATCACGGTGGTCGATACGAAGACGCGCAAGTTCGTGCGTGAAGTCGAGAGCCCGGGGTGCGCGCTGGTGTATCCGACCGGTCCGCGCTCATTTTTCACCGTGTGCGGCGACGGCTCGTTGTTGCTCGTGAATCTCGACGACAACGGAGTCGCGCAACAGAAGCGAACGCAACCGCTGCTGAGCATGGGCGAGGACCCGGTGACGGAGAAGGCCGTGCGGATGGGACGGACCTGGTACTTCGTCACCTTCGACGGGCGTATCCAGCCGCTCGAGGTGGACTCCAAGGGCGCTGCCGTGGGTCCGACTTGGTGGCTCACGTCCGAGGCCGAGCGCAAAGCGGGCTGGCGGCCCGGTGGGCTGCAGCAGCTGGCCGTGAACGCCGACCATTCGCGTCTGTATGCAATCATGCATCGCGGCGGCATCGAGACTCACAAGGACCCGGGCAAGGATGTTTGGGTTTTCGATGTGGCGACGCGGCAGCGGGTGCAGCAGATCGCGCTCAAGAATCCGGCAGGCTCGATTCTGCTCTCGAACGATCAACACCCGCTGATGTACAGCATCTTCATCGACAGCACCGACCTCGACATCTACGACCCGGCGAGCGGCAAACTGCTGCGCACGGTCGAACACATCGGCACGACGCCGACGGTCATGGTCGTTCCCTAGAGCGTTGCCCTTGCAAGTCATGGAAACGCCTGTGCTCGATCCGACATTCGGATATCTGATTTGCATCGGCATCGCGCTGCTGTTCGCGACGGCGGCCTGGCACAAGCTGCGCAGCCTCGAGGTCTTCACCGAAGTATTCGCGGCCTATCGCGTGCTGCCCGAAGGATGGGGATACCGGATCGCCCGGCTGATCCCCTGTCTGGAACTCGCGATTGCGGCCGCTCTGCCGTGGGAGATGACCCGCCGTACGGCGCTGATGGCTGCCACGGGACTGTTGATCGCCTACGCGGCCGCTCTGGGCCTGAACCTCGCCCGCGGCAGACGCGAACTGGACTGCGGCTGCGCCACCATGGGCGGTCGCCGCTCGATCGCGGGCTGGATGGTGTGGCGCAATCTCGCCCTCGCACTCATCGCCGCGACGGCCGCTCTGCCTTGGTTGTCGCGGCCTCTGAACGGCTCGGACGCGCTGACCATCGTCGGCGGACTCGCGGCGATCGCCGCACTGTACGCGGCCGTCGATCAATTGCTCGGTGAAATCTCCTCCAAGACACTGCGGATGAGCGGGAGGGCTCTGTGACGGCACTCGCCATCTCCAACGCGACGCTGTGGCTCGTGGTCATCGCGCTTTCCATCGCCCTGCTGGCGGTCGTGCGTCAGCTCGGTGTTCTGCACGAGCGCATCGCACCCGCCGGCGCCCTCATGCTCGCCAAGGGCCTCAAGGTCGGCGAGCCCGCGCCGCAAATCACGGTCGAGGATCTCGAGGGCCGCTCTCTCAGCCTCGGTGACGCGCGCGCCGATGAGCGTGCCACCTTGCTCATGTTCGTGTCGCCGACGTGCCCCGTCTGCAAGGCGTTGCTGCCGGTGCTGAAATCGAGCCTGACATCCGAGCGGAATTGGCTCGACATCGTCCTGGCGAGCGACGGCGACGCCGCGGTACAGCGCGAGTTCGTGCAGGCGCAGCGCCTCGGCAGTTTTCCATACGTCGTGTCGGCGCCGCTCGGCATTTCCTACCAGGTGAGCCGGCTGCCGTTCGCGGCGCTGATCGACGCCAAGGGTGTGCTGCGGGCGCGGGGAATCGTCAATTCTCGCGAGCATCTGGAAAGCTTGTTCGAGGCGAAGCGGCTGAACGTCGCTTCGATCCAGGATTATTTCGAGGCGGCATCGCAACATCGGGCCGCCTGAGCGGCTCGTCGCCGGTTAAACGAGGAATCGATCCATGAAGTGGTTGGATGTGTTGGCGGAAAATACGGCGCGCACGATTGCACGACGAACGTCTCGACGCAGCGTCATCGCGGGCCTCGGCTCCATTCTGCTCGGTGCCGGCACCGTTCCGCTGCTACCGGTGGCACGCGGGGCCGACACGAAGCCCGCGGGCGCGGCACCCGGCGCCGGCGCACCGAACGCCGATCCGGGAGACCCGGCCTCGTGTGAGTACTGGCGCCACTGCGCCGTCGACGGCTTCCTGTGCGGCTGCTGCGGGGGCTCGCAATCGGTCTGCCCGCCCGGTACGGACATGTCCCCGGTCACGTGGATAGGCACCTGCCACAATCCCGGCGACGGCAAGGACTACGTAATTTCCTACAACGATTGCTGCGGCAAGAGCGCGTGCGGGCGCTGCTTCTGCAATCGCAATGAAAGGGACAGTGCCCTGTTCCAGCCGGGCCGCTCGAATGATTACAACTGGTGCTCGGGAAATTCCAAGGCGAATATCCCCTATCACTGCTCGACCGCGCGCATCGTGGGCGCCGCCAAGTAGTCGCCTGATGCGCATCTGGGTGGCAGCCGCGGCCCTGGCGCTGTCGTGGGTGGGCACGAACGACGCATCGGCGTACGAGCCTCAGGTCAATTTCCAGCTGAACTGCATGGGGTGCCATCTCGCCGACGGATCCGGCGAATCGGGACGAGTGCCGTCCTTGCGCCGCTCGATGGTGACGTTCTCGGCCAGCGCCGCGGGCCGGGACTACATCATCCGCGTGCCGGGGGTGGCGCAATCGCCTCTGTCCGATGAGGAAACGGCGGTGCTCCTCAATTGGATGGCGCGAAATTTGAGCGACCTACCGCTGCCGTCCGGGTTCGTCGCCTATTCAGCGGCCGAGGTGCAGCGCTCACGCAGTCATCCGCTTTCGCAAGTGAGGAGCGCACGGGCACGGCTGATGAAGGCCGCGGCCGCACAGGACCTTCACTGAATCGAAGCGCCGCGCGCGTCCGCTCGTTTCTCCACCGCCCGGAGCGGTCGACGGCGCACGCCACGCCACGCCACGCAATAAACGCCCACGGAATTGAAGCGTCTGTACGCTAGGGAACACACACGCCTACGGGGTTATACGTACAGAAATTGCGCCGCCTAACCTGTACTTTGCGCACAACACAAAGGAAAGAGGCCAGGTGGGATATTAAATGAGCATGTTGCAATTGAGCATGTTGCCATGGGCAGTCAACCCAACACCGGCCCTCCACGTGCGACGCCGCACCGGCGGCGCAAACCCCAGCCCAACGGAGAAATGAAGCCATGACCCTCGTGCGCACGATCGATTTTCCCAAGGGGTGTTTGTGGCTTCTCGCCTTCGCGCTGCTGTGCGCGGTCGCGACTCCGAGCCATGCCGTGCCGAGCTTCGCCCGTCAGACGGGCATGACGTGCGCTGCTTGTCACACGGTATTTCCCGAACTCACACCCTTTGGACGCGAATTCAAGTTGAACGGGTACGTGCTCGACAACATCAAGCAGGTCACGGGCATCGACACGACCGCTCATGAAACCCTCGCGCTGAACTCCATACCGCCGATCAGTCTCATGCTGCAGGTCTCCTATACGCATACGAGCACTGCATTGCCCGACCCCGCAATCAACGGAGCGCTCGCGAAGGACGGCGACCTGCTCTTTCCGCAGCAGGCGAGCTTCTTTTACGCCGGCAAGATCGCCGACGAACTCGGGGCATTCATTCAGCTCACCTACGACGGCGTGGGAAATGCCTTCGGACTCGACAATACCGACGTTCGCTACGCCCACCATTTGGCGTTCGGCGGCGCGAACGGCAACAACCACGATTTGATCCTGGGTGTGACGCTCAACAACAATCCGACCGTACAGGACGTATGGAACACGACGCCCGCGTGGGGATTTCCCTACGCCGGAAGCAGCGTCGCGCCGGGTCAGATCGCTTCGACCTTGATCGACGGTGGCCTCGCAGGGGGAGTGGGCGGTCTCGGTGTGTACGTCTGGCTGGACGATCACTATTACGTGGAACTCTCCGGTTACACCTCGGCAATCGCAGGCGGAAACCATCCGCTCGACAGCACTACGCCGCAGCCGGTGACGCAAGGGGTGTCGCCTTACTGGCGTGTAGCCTACGAGCAGCGCTGGGATCGCAACTCCCTTGAAGTCGGCGCCTATGGCATGAGTGTGCACACGCACCCGGCAAACGGCACGGCGCTGCAGGGTCCCGTCGACAAGTACACCGACGCCGCCGCGGACGTTCAGTACCAGTTCATCGGCGAGGATCACTTGTTCACGGCGCTCGCCACCTATATCCATGAGAGCCAGACGCTCAACGCCAGCGTCATCGATCAACTGGCCGCGAACACCGACAACAACCTGAAGACCTTCAAGCTGACGGGACAATATTATTATCATCGGAAGATCGGCGGCACCGTCGGATACTTCACCACCTCCGGCAGCTCCGACACCTTGCTCTACACTGCCGCGCCGGTCACCGGCAGCGCAAACAGCAGCCCCGACACCAATGGCTATATTTTGGAAGTGAACTATCTGCCATGGCTCAACACGAAACTTCAGGCACAGTACACCGGCTACAGCAAGTTCAACGGCCAAAAGACCAACTATGACGGCAGCGGCCGCAGCGCCACCAACAACAACACCATGTATCTGTTGGTGTGGCTGAACTTCTGAGTCGGACTGAATAGAGGAAGATTATGAAGCCAAATTACCTTGTCGGTCTTGCGATGAGCGCGGCAATATTCTGCAGCGGATTTGCACACAGCGAAGAGACCACTGCTGCGCCCGCCGCCGCACCCATGACGGATGCGCAGAAAGCTGCTCTTCAGAAGACGATCGAAACCTGCGGCACGTGTCACGGGGTCAACGGCCGCAGCGTCTCGCCGACCTTCCCGAACCTGGCGGCGCAGACCGCTCCGTACATCGAGGCGCAGCTGCATGCCTTCAAGGACCAATCGCGCGCCGACCCGGATGCGCAGGCCTACATGTGGGGCATGGCATCGCAGCTCAACGATGCGACGATCAGTGCTCTCGGCACCTATTTCGCCGCCCAGCCCGCGGCGCCGGGCAAGCCGGGCAATCCGACCCTCATCGCGCAAGGAAAGAGCCTGTTCGAAGAAGGCGTGCCGGCTCGCCAGATTCCCCCGTGTGCGAGCTGCCACGGTGCGCACGCCCAGGGCATGGCCATATTTCCGCGGCTTGCCGGCCAGCACGCGCCTTATTTGCTGAAGCAGCTGCTGGTGATTCAAAGTGTGTTGCGCACCGCTCCGGTGATGCACGGCGTGGTCAAGGATCTGACCAAGGACCAAATGCAGGCGGTGGTCGCGTACCTCGAATCGATCTAACGACCGGCTGATTTTGCATTCTTAATTCAAATCGTGCGACAGGATGAGTTTCAGCACCCTGTGATCGGATGCACCCGTCAATCCGAATCCCAAGCCCCCCTCGATCGTCCACGATTTACCGCCGTAATCGAAGACGCCGAATAGTTGGTGTTGCTGCTGGGAGGCGGCATAGAAACCGCGCAACGGGCCGAAGTCATCGTATTCCTCGGCGGCAACGGCCCAGGTCTTGCCGAAGTTGTAGGCAAGCCGGGAGGCCGGCGCGAAGTCGAGCCGGCCGAATCCCTGGTAGGAGTTATCGAGGATCGGATTGACGATCACCTCGAACGAGCCCAGGTGCCAGCCGATGATTGGGCGGATCTCCTGGGTGTTGCGGCGCTGATCCCAGTGCGCGGTGTTGGAACTGAACTCGAAATTGACGCCGTAAAAGAAGCGCTGATTGGCCGCATCCGGTTTGACGAATAGCGTGCGCACTTTGAAGCCGTTGTAGGTCAAGGCCCCCGACCCGCTGAGACTGTACAAGGGCAGGTAAAGACCGGCCTCGAACCAATTGGTGACGCCGTATGCCCATTCCGCAACACCGTTGAGTGTGTGATTCGGAACGATGCCGCCGGGAAAATCGGGGCTGGTACGTCCACTCGGCGTGTAATTGTTGTGCAAGGTCAAATTGAACACGCCCGGCGCGGCGATGATCGCGTTGTAAACCTGAATCTCATCGGTCTGGGCTTCGGCGCGCACACCGGCGAAGCCGATCAGGAGCACCGAAATGTCGAGCAAAGCGCCGGCGCCGCGTAGTCGGGACCAGTCACGCATACCGAAACAGTGCCATGAAACCGAAGTCCATGCAGTGGCGGCGCCGCTCACTGCGGCTCGCGAATCCCCCGATAGTCGTGGGCGAGGCGGTAGTAGTAATGCCGAATGACCCGATCGTCACGCATGATGACGCCCTCTTCGATCGGATCCAGCCCCTCGACACTCGACGTTACCCGCTCCGAGGTGAGATCGCCGCGGTCCCAGGCAATTAGCAGCAGCATGCGCCCCTCCTGCCGGTTGGCCGGAAACCACCGTTCGTACATCAAACCCACTTGCCCGAAAAGATGCGCGCTCGTCGCCTCGCTCACCGATTTGGCGCGATCGGGCGCGTAGAATGCCAGTTCGCTCGCGATCGCATAGCGATCCATGCCGACGAGCAACGGGGCTTTGCCGGTTGTCCTCTCGGTCTGATCGGCGAGTTGACGAATGCGTGCGCCGAAATCCTGCCACCCCACCGGGATCAACTCCGAGTGTTTGCTGTAACCGACTCCGGGAATCCCGAGAGCGAGATAGTAGAGCCCGGCAGCGTAGAACAGCACGAGAACGGTCAGGGTGGGCGCCCAAGCGGCGCGGATCCACGCCCGCAGCCCCGTTTGAACCGCCTGTGCGGAATGCACGATTCCGTAGGCGAGCGCGGGCACGGCGGCGACCCACGGCGCGCCGGTCCAATCCAACTTGACTTCGTGACGCAGGCTGAAAACGGCGAATACACTCAGCGGCACACCCACGGCCACCTGCATGAAACGCCATTTGCGCGCCTCATCTGCCGACGCGTCGCGCCCGTCCACCGAGGCACCGCTCCCGTCCACTGATGCCTGGCGCCCGTCCGCAGTGTGCGTGCGGCGCAGGAGCAGCAGGGCCGCCGACACGAGCCCGGTCGGGGTCAGCAGCACCAGCGCGCCGGCAATGAGCTTATGCAGCGCGAACTGCGGGCGATCCGCCAGCCGGCGGGAGGTTTGAAACGCGAAGGAAGCCCAATCGTTCTCATAGTTCCAGATGATGACCGGGGAGAAAACCGCCAGCGCCAACAATGCCGCGCCATACGGTTCCCAGCGTCGAAACCAACATCGCGACCTCGAATCGAGCAGCATGAAAATGACCATCGACAGGCCCAGAAGGCCAATCGTGTATTTCGACAACAGTCCGAGTCCCAAACACAGGCCGGCTCGCCACCACGCCTCGCTGCGCCCGCCGATCAGGGCGCGCTCCAGGAAATACAGCGCCGCCGCCCACGCGGCCGTCAGCGGCGCGTCCGGGGTCATGAGCATTCCGGCCAGAAAGAAGAACGGCAGTGTCTGCGCCAGGATCACCGCCACCAATGCGCTCGCCTCGCCGAAGAGATCGCGCGTGAGGCGATACAAGAAGAACGAGGCGACGGCTCCGCAGCACAGTGCGCCAATCCGAACGCCGAACTCGGTATCGCCGAACACGGCGGTCCCCGCACTGATGAGCCAGCCGACCATCGGCGGATGATCGAGGTATCCGAACGCGAGATGGCGCGAATAATTCCAGTAATACGTTTCCTCCGGCAGCAACTCCACTTGACCGCTGTAAATCAGACGCAGCGCCAAGGCAAAGACGACCAGTCCCATGGCGCCGAGCCGCGAAGTCGCGTCGCTGCCAAAAATTTGGCTGGTGGACGACCTGCAGTACGCGTAGCCGGGACGGAGCACGGCGCCGGTGGTGGCGACCGCCAACAGGATCGCCGCATAACCCGGCCAGCCCCATCGGCTCGTCAGCAGCGCGAACACGCCGCTGCGCAGGACGAATGCCGTCAGGATCACGACCGCCAACGGCAGCCAGAGCGTCGATGACCGCCCGCTCGTGCGCGCCGCCGCCGGCCGGTACGACAGGTAGTACAGTGCGGTTGCGATGAGGAAGCTGATGCTCTGGCTGCGCGCGGACGATGCGCCCGCGGCAACCAACGCACCATACGCGAGGACATCGCCGAGCGGGCCGAGCAGAGTGAACGGGTCGATGCGCGCATCGCGCAGCGCCACTCCGCCGGGTTTACCGATGAGCCTGCGCACGTACGGCAGCGTAGCCAGCCACTTCATCTTTGCATCGCTCGAGTGGGACCTGGCATGGCCTAAGGATACAATTGTTTGAGAGCTCCTGACATCTCTCACATCGAGCGGCCCTCGAGGTAGCTGCATGATCATCCGCGTTGCCACTGCACTCACGATCATCGTGCTCGCGGCATGCGCTTCTTCCCGGTACATGCTCACGGGAACCGCACGGCCGCCCATCTCTCCAATGGACGTCAAGATCTATTCGCAGTCGCCGCCGGCCTACCAGGAAATTGCGGTGATCGACGCTTCGAGCAAGAGCATGTTCGCGCCCGGCGGGCAGGAGGCGATGGACAAGCTGGTTGCACGCCTGAGGGCACGAGCGGCGCGGTTGGGAGCAAACGGTTTGATCCTCGAGGGCTTTTCGGACGATGAGGACCTGTCGCTCGGAGGCGGCGTCGGAACGGATTCGTATTCGCGCCGTTCATCGATCGGCCTGGGCGCCGGAGCATTCCTCGGCGTTTTCAAAAAGACCGGCAAGGGTCTGGCGATCTATGTTGCGCCGGATTGACTAGTGGCTCGCCAATTGCGCGAGCCCGATGCCCGCCAGTGCACCGCCGATGACCACCGCCAGCGGCGGCACGCGCCAGATGATCAGGAGGAGAAAGCCGGCGAGCGCCGCGGCAATATCCGCCGGCGTCTTCACCGAACTGGTCCACACCGGATTGTGGAGCGCCGCACCCAGTATCCCCACCACTGCGGCGTCGATGCCCCGCATCGAGGCTTGCGCGTTCGCGCGCCGTCGAAGTCTTTCCCAATGAGGCAAGGTCGCGATGAGGATCAGCATGCCGGGCAAAAAAATCCCGACGAGACCGATGGCCGCGCCGGCGACTCCGTTCGGCGATAGATGGACGACGGCGCCCAGATACGCAGCGAAAGTGAACAGCGGACCGGGTACGGCTTGCGCCGCGCCGTAGCCGGCGAGAAAGGTATCGTCGCTGACCCACCCCGGAGTGACGAAGGCGCCCCGCAGCAGCGGCAGCACCACGTGCCCGCCGCCGAACACCAGGGCACCGGAGCGATAAAATGCATCGAACAGCGCGACACCCGGCGGTAAGTCGGCCGCGCGAAAGAGCAGCGGCAGCAGCGCCAACAAAATGAAGACAGCGAGGCACACAAAGCCGGCCCTGCGGGAGACCGCGATGGCAATGGCTCCGGTCGCCGGGCGCACGGAACCGCGACACAGCCAAAGCCCGGCGATACCGCCCCAGAGAATCGCCGCAATCTGGCCGATCGAGGCGGCGGTCACTGAGACGATCAATGCGCCGACCACCGCAATCAGTGCCCGCTGCCAATCAGGACAGAGCGTGCGCGCCATGCCCCACACCGCTTGCGCGACGATCGCCACGGCGACGAGCTTGAGGCCGTGCAGCAAACCGGCGGCGACCGGTCCGGTCAATCCACCGACGCCGGTCGCGAACAGCACGAGCGCCGCTGCGGACGGCAAGGTGAAACCGATCCACGCCGCCAAGCCACCCATACAGCCCGCTCGTAGCAGACCGATGGAGAATCCGACCTGGCTGCTCGCGGGACCCGGTAGGAATTGACAAAGCGCGACCAGATCCGAATAAGCCGCCTCGTCCAGCCAGCGGCGCCGCACGACGAACTCCTGCCGAAAATAGCCGAGGTGGGCGACCGGTCCACCAAAGGATCTCACGCCGAGCGCGAGGAACACCCGCAGGACCTCGAGGGCGGAACCGAACCGAAATGCGCCTGGCATAGGTGTGCCGTCACTCCGGCAGCGGCGAAAATCCGTACGCCTTAAAGGCAGCGGCTCCGGCGCAGCCGCGAATGAAGGCCGCGAGCTGCGCGGCCGGCGGCCTCGCCGCCGTCGTGAGCGCCATGGGATAGACGATCGGCGCGTGCGAATCGGCCGGAAATACGTCGAGGATCCGTACATGTTGGTCGATCAACGCATCGGTTTCGTACACGATGCCGAGCGCCACCTCGCCGCGATCGACGAATGCGAGCGCCGCGCGCACACTTTCGGCCCGCACCAGACGCTCGGAGACCTCGTTCCAGACGCCGAGCTTCGTCAATGCGGCCTGCGCATAGCGGCCGACCGGGACCGAATCGGGATCCCCGGTCGCGAGGCGGTTCTTGCCCAGAACCTCCGCCAGGGGGAAATGAGGCTCGATCTTGAGCTTGATCAAGCTGCCGACGGGCGCAATGAGCACCAGCCGGTTGCCGACCACGTCGTGGCGAGTTTGCTCCTGAATCAAGTGCTTGTTTTGCAGGTAATCCATCCACATGACATCGGCGGAAATAAATAAGTCCGCCGGTGCGCCGTTCTCAATCTGGCGCGCGAGGGCCGAGCTGGCGGCAAAGGAGAACTTCACCGGAACCGAGGTTTCCTTCGTGAACGCATCGCCTAAGTCCTGCATTACGTTCGTGAGCGAGGCTGCCGCGAAAACGGTGACTGCAGGTGTGTCCGCTTCAGCCGACCAGCTCGGATCCCCGAGCAGCGCCCGGAGAACGACCATCACCGCAACAGCGCTTTTCATGTACGGATACCCCCAAGGCCTGTCGATGTTTCATTGTATAGGGATTGCAGTCGTCCCCCCTGGGCGGACCCAACCCCCCTGTCGACCCGGATGCGTCAGAGGTCCCTTGAATTATTTTCACCCGACCTCAGATTTCCGGCCTGACGCGTCGGGCGGGGGTCTGACGCGGTGTGATCAATCAAACATCAGAGGAGTGTGAACCATGAACAATGTGGTTGGACAAAATCCATGGAGCCTGATGCCGCGTCTTCAGGACGAGATCAATCGGCTGTTCGGCAACATGGGCGAGAACGACAGCAGTTCCGCGACCGCGGCGTGGGTGCCGCCCGTAGACATTCACGAGTACACCGATCGCTTCGAGCTATACGTCGACCTGCCGGGCGTTGATCCGACCAAGGTCGATCTGACGCTCGAGGGCGGAGTGCTGACGCTTTCGGGACAGCGCGATGAAGTCAGCGGCCCCCGAAGCGACGATATCCAATACCGGCGCACCGAGCGCAGCCATGGGCATTTTTATCGACGCTTTGTGCTGCCAGACACCGCCGATAGTCAAGGCGTCAATGCCACCGGCAAGAACGGCGTGCTGACGGTCACGATCGCGAAGCATGCGAAGGCAATGCCGCGGCGGATCCAGATCTCAGCTTGAGTTCGGACGCGGGAAGGTGAGGCGCAGGCCCTCACCTTCCCCCCTCTTGTGCGCCCGGGGGCGGGGCTCGCTAACCGCGCCGTTTGAAGAACTGAACCGCTCGCTCGTGCTTTTCCGCCGCTGCGCGTGTGTCGAAGGTGCCTAAATTCTTGCGCCGCTTGGTGCGCGGATCGATCTTGCGCGAGTAGAGACGATATTGGCCGCTCGGAAGCTTACGAATCATGAAGGTAGAGGAGCAATTTATGTGCCACGGGTGTGCGGCGGTCTTGAACGCGCCCGCCAGCGCGGCCGGCAGTTTTCGCTCGACCCCTGCCGCTTGCGTCCGCCGAGCACTATAAATTCTCCAATCGGGGGGAAAAGATTTACACCGTGCGGGCGGAAAGGCGTTCCTGTAACAGGATTGGGCGTATTGTCGCATTGCACTAACCCACGTTCGCGATGCACGCGATTTCTTACATATTGTGCTGGTTCAAGAGAGTACGCTCTTTGGGATGTCACCGAGTGTCACCGAGACCATACAACAGGCGCACCAGGGGTCTTCGCCGCCGGTTCATGAAGACCGCGGCGGGGAAAGTGCCATGACGAGCCAACCCGTGCTGGTCGCAGTGGTCGGCATCGGCGCCTCGGCCGGCGGCCTGCAGGCCTACACCGAGTTTCTCGAAGCGCTGCCCGCCGATACCGGCATGGCCTTCGTCATCGTTCAGCATCTGGCCGCGGAGCATGAGAGCTTGTTGGCTACGCTCCTGTCGCGAGCCACCCCGATGCCCGTCATCGAGGTCCATGACGAACCCAGCATTGAGCCCAATTGCATTTATGTCATTCCGCCGAACCGCAGCATGGTGATATTGGACGGCAAGCTGCGATTGATGGATCGCGCTCCGGGCATTCACCGGGCGGTCGACATCTTCCTCGAGGCGCTGGCGGAGAACTACGGCCACCGGGCGATCGGCGTCGTGCTGTCGGGAACCGGAAATGACGGGATGATGGGAATGCAGGCCGTCAAGGCGGCCGGTGGAATCACGTTTGCGCAGGACAGTACCGCCGTACACACCGGCATGCCGAATAGCGCCATCAACGCCGGCTGCGTCGACTTCGTGCTGGCGCCTCGGGAGATTGCCGGTGAGATCGCCCGCCTGGCCGGCGCACCCGACTTGAAGTTGGACGCCGCGCGCAGCGACGTTTCCGAGAGAATCGAGGAGATTCTCGATCTCCTGCGTCAGAGGCTCAATGTCGATTTCTCGCAATACAAGGTCAACACCCTGCACCGGCGGATTCGACGCCGCATGTCGCTGCGCAAAGCGGCCGACGTCGACGAATACAAGGCCCTTCTGCTCGCGGAGGCTCGCGAAGCGGATGCCCTATATCAAGACATCCTCATCAGCGTCACGAATTTCTTCCGCAATCCGGAGAGCTTCGAAGCGCTGAAGAGCAGCGCTTTTCCTGCTCTTTTTTCCGGGATCGCCCCGATGAACCCATTCGCGTCTGGGCTCTCGGATGCTCCACCGGCGAGGAGGCCTATTCGCTGGCCATTGCGCTCAAGGAATACATGGACGAGATCAAGTCGACCGCGTCCTTGATCGTCTTCGGCACCGACATCAACAATCTTGCGATTGAGCGAGCGCGGCGTGCCTGGTACCCGAAAGGCATTGCGCAAGACGTGTCGCCGGCGCGCCTCGAGCGGTTCTTTACGGAAATGGACGGCGGCTACCGCATCAATAAGACGACGCGCGAGCATTGCATATTCGCGAGGCATAACGCGCTCACCGATCCTCCCTTTTCAAACATGGACTTGGTGAGCTGCCGCAACATGCTGATTTACCTGCAGACAGGTCTGCAGCGCAAACTATTTCCTCTGCTGCACTATGCGCTGAGGCCGAGCGGCGTGCTTTTTTTGGGGCCTTCCGAAACCATCAGCCACTATCGGGACCTCTTCGATGCGCTCGATGCCCGGCACAAGCTCTACGTGAAGCGGCCGACGCATCGAAGAGTGGAAGCGAGCTTCCCCGTCAGCGCGTCCGGCCCGGTGTCAGCGGCGCATTCGATGCGCAAGTTCGGCGCAATCCCTCGCGATGCGTCCAATGACAGCCAGCGGGAAGCGGAGCGGGCGCTTCTCAAGCACTGTGTGCCGGCCGGTGTGCTCGTCAATGCGGATGGCGAGATCCTGCAGTTCAGGGGGGACACGGCGCCCTATCTCACCCAAGCCGAAGGGAAGGCGAGTCTCAACCTCCTCAAGATGGCGCGCGAGGGTCTCCTCGCCCCCGTGCGCGCCGCTCTGCAGCAGGCGCAGCGGGGGGAGGCCATCGTACGCACCGAGGATGTGCTCGTCAGAACCCAGGAGGATCTCACCGCGATTTCCCTCACCGTCATTCCGGTTTCCTACGCTCCGCCGGCGCCGCGCTGCTATTGGATTCTGTTCGAGCCGCCGTCGCCCGCGGCAGCCCCGGCTCCCAAAAGGCGATCGATCAGCAAACGCCGGCCGGCGGACGATGCCGGGAGACAGATGCATGTGCTGACTCAGGAGCTCGCGGCGACGCGCGAATATCTCGAATCCACGATCGAATCACAGGAGGCTTCCAACGAGGCGCTGCAATCCGCCAACGAGGAAGTGCAGTCGGCGAACGAGGAGCTGCAGAGCACCAACGAGGAATTGGAGACCTCCAAAGAGGAAATTCAGTCGAGCAACGAAGAACTCACCACGGTCAACGAAGAGCTGCGGCTGCGCAACGATGAATTGGATCGCGCCAACAACGATCTCAACAATCTCTTCAGCAGCATCGAGATGGCGGTCGTGATGCTGTGGCGCGACCTGCGCATCCGCCGCTTTACGCCGCTCGCGCAAAAGGTGTTCAACATTCTTCCCGGCGACGTGGGCCGCTCGATTTGCGACATGAATCTGAAGCTCGACATCGAGGACTTCGCGCAATCGCTCGTGGCCGCGGTCAACCAAGGCGTCCCCCGCGAGTCCGAAGTCCGCAGCCAGGATGGTCGCTGGTATCTGCTGCGAATCCGCCCGTATCGAACCCAGGAGAATCGGATCGACGGTGCAACGATCGTTCTGGTCGATATCGATGCCCTCGCCCAGACGCAGGAGAGCTTGCGCAGCCGGGTGGCCGAGCTGGCGATTGCCGACCGGCAAAAGAATGAGTTCCTCGCGATCCTGGCTCACGAGCTGCGCAATCCACTGGCGCCGCTGCGCAATGCCGTGCAGATTCTCAAGCTGTCGCCCGCCGATGTCGAGGTCAGCACCAAGGCGCGAGAGCTGATCGAACGGCAAGTCAGACACATGTCGCGTCTGGTGGGCGATCTGCTCGATGCCGCGCGTGCGCAGCATGGACAAATCCAGCTGCTGCGCGAACGGTTGGATTTACGGACGGTCGTCGAGCGTGCGGTCGACATGATGCGTCCGCAGTTCGACGCGCGAAAGCAGCTATTGCGCATTCAACTCGCGGTCGAGCCCGTGATGATCGACGGCGACCCGACGCGTCTCGAACAGGTGGTGAGCAATCTTCTCAGCAATGCCCACAAATACACGGGCGACGGCGGCATCATCGAAGTGACCGTGGGAACGTCCGAAGCATCGGATGCCGGTAGTCCGCAAGCCGTGGTACGCGTCAGCGACAACGGCGACGGGATCGATCCGGAATTGCTGCCGACCCTCTTTCAACTCTTCACCCAGGCGGACCGATCGCTCGCCCATTCGCAGGGCGGGCTCGGCATCGGTTTGTCTCTGGTTCGCACTCTCGTCGAGCTGCACGGCGGCCGGGTGAATGCCTATAGCGCCGGCCGCAACCGCGGCAGCGAGTTCGTATTGCGAATACCGCTGCGTGCCGATCGCGCCGAGGAAGCCGATCTCGATGACGAAGCGCTCGTTTCGGTGGGCGCAAGCCAGCGCCCTCAACGCGTGCTCGTGGTCGACGACAACCCCGACATTCGCGAGAGCACCGGCATGATGCTCACGATGATCGGCCACGAGGTGAAATCCGCGGCCTCGGGACATGAGGCGCTGGAGGCGGCGGCTCAATTCCGGCCCGATGCGATTTTGCTGGATATCGGCCTCCCCGATCTGAGCGGCTACGAAGTGGCGAGACAATTGCGCCAAATGACCCACGTGGCGAGCGCCCGAATCATCGCGGTGAGCGGCTACGACACACCCGAGGCGCGGGGCCGCGCGCTCGACGCCGGCTTCGATCACCACGTCGCGAAGCCGGTCACTCTCTCCGACCTCGAGAATTTACTGCACACGTAGGACGGCACCGACACTCGGGAACGCCGACCGTCGGACGCGGCCGCCGGAGCGCGTCAACCGGGGGTATCGATGCACATCCCGGCGGCATGATCGGCGATCGCCGTCCGCACCGCGGCGGCAATCACCGCCCGCTCTCCGCCCGTTCTCAAGTCATGGGTGATTTCGAGTTGGGCGCCCTGTTTTCGCAATCCGCGATTGCAGATGTTGAACGGGTGTCGCCCGGGATACCGGTGCCCTTCGGTCTCGACCGCAAACCCCGCATCGGTGAGGCGCCCGGCAAGACACGTGCCCAATGGGGTATCGAGTCCTCCCACATGGATCCGTGCCTGACCTTGACAGCCGTGGACGGTGACCACGATGTCACAGCGGCTCGCCATCGCCACACATTCGGGGTGATCGAAGCGGTGACTGGTGATATGCAGATCGCGATTGGTGCCATACGGCTTGAGCCCTTCGAAGCTGAAGAGATTGTATTCGGCGGCCGCGACCGCGTTCGCGATCTCCGAG
Source organism: uncultured Gammaproteobacteria bacterium (assembly GCA_963801865.1). Lineage (GTDB taxonomy): Bacteria > Pseudomonadota > Gammaproteobacteria > Steroidobacterales > Steroidobacteraceae > Bog-1198. The sequence continues at coordinate 220,113 of CAWDGY010000001.1, forward strand.
GTACCCACCTCGATCATGCCGCCATGCGGCGCAATGATGAGCACGGGGGAGCTCGGCCGCTCGATCGCGCGCACCCGGTAATCCCGGCCGTGCACCTCGAAACTTGCAAGCTCGGCATAGGAGCCGTACTTATTCCAGTGTCTCTGCGCGGTCATAACCCCTGCAACGAGCCCTTCTCCTAGAGACCAAGCCCATCGAGGGTGCGATAGGCCCACACCGAAGCGGCCAGGAACCACGGAGTGCCACGGTAATAGAACCGCGATGGGAACGGCAAATCGTCGAGCGCGGTATGTCCCTCGGGGAGATCCGCCATCTGCTGTCCGATCTTCGCCCCGAAGTAAGGAGCGAGCGGGACGCCCTGTCCGCAATACCCCATGCAGTAAAACAGACCGTCGCGCGCGCCGAGATGAGGCATGGTGTCGAATGTATAGGCCACCCACCCGACCCACGCATGAGTGATCCGAGCCTCGCGCAGTTGCGGAAAAATCCGGGTCATCATCGTCTGCAATCGGGATACGCAAGCGAGCGGATCCTTTTCGGCCAGTGCCGCCCGACCGCCGAAGATGATGCGCTCCCCATCGGCAGAGGGCCGTAAATACACGACGATCCGCCTGGAATCGACGATATTCCGCCCCGCAGGAATGAGCGATGACACGCGATCCCGGCCCAAAGGTTCGGTCGCGATTTGATAGCTGCCGATCGGAATGACCCGGCGTCGATGCCACGGTGAAAGGTTGCCCGAGTAACCGTTGGTCGCGATCAAGACCCTGCGCGCCTTGACGATTCCCCGCGACGTCGATATCTCGAACCCGGCGTTCGAGCGTCGGATGGCCTGCGCCGTGCAATGATCCGCAATCGCAGCGCCGCTGTCCTCGGCCCGACGCAACAGCGCCAGCAGCAGCCGCATGGGATCCACCGAAGCGTCGTCGTGGTACACGCAACCGCCGTGATAAAAGTCGCTCGCAAGCTCCTGCCGCTGTTGCGCTCTCGGCACGACGCTGATCCGCTGCTCCAGGCCTCGCGTCTGATGCTGCGCGTCCCTCGCCATGATTCTGAAGTGACGCGGCGTGTGCGCTCCGTAAAAGCACCCGCGCTGGTGCCAATCGCAGTCGACCCCGCCGCTCGTTGCAAGGGTTCGAAGATAGTCGAGGGCTGCACGGCCCTCGCGGCAGATCGCGTAGGCGCGTTGTTCGCCGTAACGCGCACTCAAGGTCACGAGCGACGGTTTGAGACTGTAAGCCACCTGCCCGCCGTTGCGGCCGGAGCAGCCCGCTCCCGCGGCGCCGGCCTCGAGGACCAGCGTGCTGCGCCCCGCGGCGGCGGTCTCGCGGGCGGCGGACAAGCCCGTATATCCGGCACCCACGATCAGCACATCCACCGACGGCGGCAGCGCGCGCTCGCGCAGTACCGGCGCCGCCGTAGTTTCCTGCCACAACGGCGTTGCAACGATCCCGGTCATTTCACCACCGGCTCGCTGGGCTGGGTCTAGGTGCCACAAAAGGTTTGCAGCACCCGCTCGGCGGGCTGCGGCGGACTTTCATAGGCCGCGAAATTCTTTTGATCCTCGTAGGGCCGCCTCAGGACCCGCAACAACTCCTCGAAAGGACCGAAGTCCTGCCGATCGCCCGCCGCGCTGATGGCTTGCGCAATGCGATGGTTGCGGGGAATGTACGCGGGATTGAACCGCCGCATCGACTCGGCGCGCTGAGCTGCGGGTTGCGGCTCGCGGGCGAGACGCTGCCGCCACCGCACCGCCCACTCGTCGAAATCGCCCGGCCGGTCGCACAACGCGCGCATGGCGGCATCTGCGCCACCGTTGGCAACATCGGCGGTCGTGCTTTCCGCGGCAACGCATAGGCGCCTGAACGTCAGGGTGTAGTCGCAATGATTTCGCTGCATCAGATCGAGCCAAGCGCGCGCCAGCTCCAAATCCCCCGCCTCGCTCGTGATCAGTCCCAATTTCGCGCGCATGCCCGACATCCATTCTTCGTCGAACGACGCCGAGAAAACGGCCAGCTCCTCGTTGGCGAGTTCGGCTGCATGGACAGCGTCCGCATCGATCAGGGGCAACAGAGTCTCGGCGAGACGCGCCAAGTTCCATTGTGCCGCGGGCGGTTGATTCGCGTAGGCATAGCGGCCGTGCGCATCGATCGAACTGAACACCGTCGCCGGGTCGTACGCGTCCATGAAGGCGCACGGCCCGAAGTCGATGGTCTCTCCGGACACCGTCATGTTGTCGGTGTTCATCACCCCATGGATGAACCCCACGTGCATCCAGGCGGCGACGAGCTTGCTTTGACGGGCGATGACCGAGCGCAACAGACCGAGATAGGGCCGCTCTATGGACTTGAGTTCCGGGTAGTGTCGATCGATCACGTAATCGGCGAGGTTTTTGACCCCCTCGAGATCCCCGCGCGCGGCGAAGAACTGAAAGCTCCCCACCCGCACGTGGCTTGCGGCCACCCTCGCCAAAATCGCACCGGGCAGCTCCGTTTCACGGAAGACGGCCTCGCCCGTCGTCACTGCCGCCAACGAGCGCGTGGTCGGAATTCCGAGCGCGTGCATGGCCTCGCTCACCAAGAACTCGCGCAGCACCGGGCCGAGCGCAGCGCGCCCGTCACCGCTGCGTGAAAACGGAGTGCGGCCCGAACCTTTCAGTTGAACGTCGCGGCGCATCCCGGTGCGATCGCGCAGTTCGCCGAGCAGGATCGCACGCCCGTCGCCGAGCTGCGGCACGAAGTGGCCGAATTGATGACCCGCGTAGGCCATGGCGATCGGGTCCGCACCGCTCGGCAGCAGATTACCGGCAAAGATCGCCGCCCAAGTCTGCTCCGGCAACCCCGCAGGATCGAGCCCGAGTTCAACTGCCAACCCCTCGTTGAGCTTGATGAGGCTCGGATCGGCGACCGGATGCGGGGGCAGCCGGGCGAAGAACCGGGCAGGCAGTGCGGCGTAGCTATTCTCGAGCGGCGGCCCCGGCAGCAGCACCCGCGGCGACGTGGAGGATTTCTCGCTGAGCTCCGTCAGAAACATGCCCCATGTTAACAGCGATCGGCAACGGGTTCGCCGTCAGACGCTGAATCCTCGCCAGGCGGGCATATAGCTTGAGATAGTTCTGCGCCATGTGGTGTGCCGTGAAGCGGCGGTCGAATTCGTCGCGTATACGGTTGCGGTCGAGCGTCCCGATCCGGCCCACCGCATCGACGGCCTCTCGCTCACTGTGCACGATGAAGCCGGTGAGCCCGTGCTCGATCACCTCCGGCACCGAACCGTTTTCAAACGCGATGACCGGCGTGCCGCAGGCCATCGCTTCGATCATCACCAGCCCGAAGGGTTCTCGCCAGGCGATCGGGAACAGCAAGCCGGCGGCATTGCCGAGAAACTCACCCTTTTGATCTTCGCCGATCTCGCCGATGAACTCGACCTGACCCAGCGACAAGAGCGGCTCGATCATTCTCGTGAAATACTCCTCGTCGACCCGGTCCACTTTGGCGGCGATCTTGAGCGGGATTCCGGCCTCCGCGGCGATGCGAATTGCCGCATCCGGCGCCTTCTCGGGAGAAATGCGTCCGAGGAAGGCGAGATAGCCGCCGGCTCCCGATCCCCTGGCCAGCAGGTCTTTCGGCAGGCCGTGCGATATGGTGGCCACGTAATTGGCGTGCGGCAAGGGGGCGCGCTGCGAGTCGGAGATGGAAACGACCGGGATGTCGCCGTACAGTTCATAGAGGGGCGGCAGCTCGGGAAGGTCCAGGCGGCCATGCAACGTCGTCACCGAGGGCACGCCCAAACGGCGCAACAACGGATACCCGAAGTAATCGAGATGCGCATGAATGACGTCGAACTCACCCGCGTGGCGCGCCACGGTTTCCAATTCCATGAAGACCGGCGCGAACGGGTCCTTCACGCTCGGATCCAAGCGCAACGCCCGCGGCCAAATGGGAACCAGCTTCGCCTTCGTCGAGCTGTCGCCAGAGGCGAACAAGGTCACCTCGTGACCGAGTTCCACCAATGCGTCCGTCAGATAGGCTACGACGCGCTCGGTCCCGCCATAAAATTTCGGTGGCACGGCCTCGATGAGCGGTGCAACTTGCGCAATCCTCATAGAATTTTCCGGACCCTTCGGCTAAGTTGGTCGTCATTTTATGACGCGTCCACGGCGCAAGAGTTCCGCGGTCGCGGAGCGAGAGCGGAACCCAACGGTGCGCATCGACTCTTATCGATTCAATGGGTCCATGTGATGCATCCCTCGCACGCGGTTCGGTCCGGGAAGTGAAAATTTTACAAGCCGGAATCGGCGCGTACCCAAACATCGAGATGCAAAGGCAGGTGCTCGCGTGAAGACATTACCTGATCTGTCAACGGCACACTCCGTCGACGAGTTGCCGGCACCGCAATTCGCCATCGCGGTCAGCTCCAATGTACAGGAGCGGCGCACGCGCACGCTCAAGCATGGCGATACCTTCGCCGTGTTCGACCATCGCGGCGATATCGGCGGCGAGCCCGGCAACCCCGAAGGACTGTATCATCGCGACACACGGATGCTGTCGCAACTGCAGCTGCTCCTGGAAGAGGCGAGGCCGCTGCTGCTCAGTTCCATGACGCAAGACGACAACGCGGTCTTCAGCGCCGACCTGAGCAACCCCGACCTGTTGGTCGATGGGCGCGTCGCATTGCGCCGCGAGAACATTCATCTCAATCGCATCAAATTCATCTGGTCCGGCGGCTGCTACGAACGGCTTCTCATCCGCAACTTCCATGATCGGGCGCTGCAGCTGCGCCTGACGTTCCGCTTTGCATCCGACTTCGCCGATCTGTTTGAGGTGCGCGGCGAGCGCCGCGCGGTGCGCGGCGAGTCCTCGGCCGCGCTGCAGAGTGATCACAGCGTCATCTTGCGCTACATGGGCCTCGACGACATCGAGCGCCTCACCCAAGTGGCTTTCTACCCGGCGCCAAAGACACTGACGACTGCACGCGCCGCATTCGATTTGATGCTCAAGCCGCACGAGACGCGCCGCATCTTCGTCCGTTGCGGCGTACCGAGCGGGGACGACGACGACTGGAGCGGCCGCTTGTTCTACCGCCGCATGCGCGCCTCCCGCCACGCCCTGCGGGTATCGAGCGAACGCGCCGCCAGCATCGACAGCTCCAACTCCGTGTTCAACGAAATCGTGCGCCGCTCGGTCTCGGATCTGTACATGCTGATAACCGAGACTCCGCAGGGACTCTACCCGTATGCCGGTACGCCGTGGTTCAGCACGCCGTTCGGACGCGACGGCATCATCACCGCGCTCATGACGTTGTGGCTCGATCCGACCATCGCCAAGGGCGTCCTTCGCTTCCTCGGCGCCACGCAAGCCACCTCGTTCGAGGCGGAGCGCGACGCCGAACCCGGTAAGATCCTGCACGAGATGCGCCATGGCGAGATGGCGAATCTGCGCGAGGTGCCGTTCGGACGCTACTACGGCAGCGTGGATGCGACGCCGCTGTTCGTGCTGCTGCTCGGTGAGTACTTCGTCCGAACGAACGATCTCGACACGGTGCGCTCGCTATGGCCGAACGCGCTCGCAGCGCTGGAATGGATCGATCGCTACGGGGATCGCGACGGCGATGGCTTCGTCGAATACTACCGCCAGACCAAGGACGGCCTCGCAAATCAGGGATGGAAGGATTCCTATGATGCCATCTTTCACAGTAACGGCCGCCCCGCGGAGGGTCCGATCGCGCTGTGCGAAGTGCAAGCCTATGTGTACGGCGCCAAGCGGCACGCCGCGGTGCTGGCGGCGGCGCTCGGGCACGCGCGCCAGGCCGAAGCGCTGATGGCGCAGGCCGAAGCACTGCGCCAGAATTTCGAAGCCAAGTTTTGGTGTGATGAGCTGTCGGTGTACGCACTCGCACTCGACGGTGCCAAGGAGCCGTGCCGGGTGATCTCCTCGAACACGGGGCAGGTATTGCTCACCGGCATTGCCGCGGACGATCGTGCGCAGCGCGTCGCACGAACGTTGCTGTTGCCCGCATCGTTCAGCGGTTGGGGCATACGCACCGTCGCTCTATCGGAGCCGCGCTACAACCCCATGTCGTACCACAACGGCTCGGTGTGGCCGCACGATAACGGCTTGATCGCCACGGGATTCTCCCGCTATGGACACAAACAAGCGGCGTCCCAGGTATTCGGCGCCCTCTTCGATGCTGCGACCTACATGGATCTGCGGCGATTGCCGGAGCTTTTTTGCGGATTCGTCCGCCGCCAACGCAATGCGCCGACGCAGTATCCGGTCGCATGCTCTCCGCAAGCGTGGGCCGCTGCGGCACCGATTTGCCTGCTGCAGGCCTCTCTCGGCCTGGAGCTGCTCGATAGCAGCGGCGAGATTGCGTTCTATCGACCGATGCTGCCGGATTTTCTCGACCACGTGCATTTGCGAAATCTGCGGCTGAGCCGCGGCTCGGTCGATGTTCTCCTGCATCGGCACGGTACGAATGTCGCGGTGACGGTGACGCGCCGCGACGGCGACGCCGTGGTCGTGGTTCGCTACTGAAAAGTGCTCGCCGGTCACTGCGATTTTCCGCGGCAGTCGTGGCGGGCAACCCCCTCGTGCACCGGCCCGCCTGCCGCCTGGGTGTGAGTGGGCCGCGTCTCCGGCATGCCGAACGCCACCAGCAGCACCGCCGCGAGGCCGACGGCCGTCAGACCGTAAAATGCGAGCCGCATGCCGAAGTGATCGGCCAGCCAGCCGGCGGCCGGGGTGCTCAACGTGCTGCCGATGCCGATCGCGAAGCCGACCGCGCCGAGCGACAGGTTGAAATGGCCGGATCGCGCAGCCACGTCGCTCACGGTAAGCGGCACCATGATCCCGAAACTGGCGGCGCCGATGCCGTCGAACACTTGCAGCGCCAGCAGCAGGACCGGGTTGGTGGTCGTGGCGAGGAATAGGCCCCGCAGCGGCAACATCGAAAAGCCGATCATCATGACGAGCCGCCGCCCGTGGCGTTCGGCGACACGGCCGACCATCGGTGATGCGAGCGCCACGATGATTTGCGGCAACACGATGCAGGCGGCGATCAACAAACTCGGGTTGCTGCCTTTCGCGGTCAGCGTTCCGCTGATCAACATCAGCATCGGGGCGTTTGCGAAGGTGAAGAGCATGGCGCATGCGCAGAATATCAGCAGACGCCGATCCGCCAGCACCCGAAAAACGCCGGCGCGCGCCGCCGGCTCTTCCTCGTCCGGATCGCGAGTCGCGATGAGCTCGCGGCGGCCAAGCACGAAACGCCGCAAGGGCAGCAATGCCAGCAGCGCGGGCAGCGTGAGCGCGGCGGTCAGATAAAACACCGCACGCTCCGAGACATACTGGCCGCATGCGCCCATCAGCGCCGCGCCCAGACCATTGCCCACCGCCGCATAGCGGGCGTTGCGCCCGAGACGCACGCCCATCGCGAAACGCCCGGCGAGCGCCAGACTCATCGCCGCGATGGCGGGCCCGAGCGTACAGCTCGAAATGCCGTGCAGAATTTCGGCCAGATACACGAACAGCGGAATCGGATGCACGGCGAACATCAATGCGCTGGCGGTGAAAACCAGCACGCTGAACGCCGCGACGCGCGTCTTGTTCTCGATGGCATCGACGAGGGCGCCCGCCGGCACCTGACTCGCCATCGAACTCACCGTGCCGATGCTCAAAGCCAGACCGATTGCGGTCTGCGTCCAACTCTGGCTGCTGAGATAGACCGCGATGAACGGGCCGAACCCGGTCTGAATGTTGGCGACGAACAAATTGAACCAATCGAGGCCGCGGGCCGCGGCGCCGGCCACCGGTGGTGAGTTGGCCGGTCGCTCGTTGTCCCCCGCGCCTTGCATCCGCTTAGTTCTTTGTGCCGGCTTCCGCAGCGGTGCCTGGCGCCGCAGCCGGAGGCATGAGGACTTGCGGGCGCTTTGCATCCTTGTACTCCGGCGCCGACTGCAGTTTCTCCCGGCTCAGGCTGAGAATGAGATTCTTGTCGCGTGCGTTCGGATCGAATCGCAGCAACGGCCAATCGACTGCGATGCGGCGGGTCCCGACGCCGAGAAACCCTCCGAAGTCAATGATGGCGGCGCGCACGCGACCGTTCCCGTCCGCCAGCAAGTCCACGACCCGCCCCAGGTCTTCCCCTTTGGGTCCTTGGACCTTCTTACCGAGGATCGAGGTCACCTCGCTGCCGAGTTCGCCGACTTGGGCGTCCACAGCGCCGCCGGGTGGCGTTTCCGCGGCGGTGCTCGCGATTTGTGGCGGGGCTTCCGTGGATTTCTTCGCAGTCGCCTTTCGCTTGTGTCTCAACTGCCATTTGGGCGGCTCGGCGGGCACGCAGCTTGCCATTGCGATTCCCGAATCGTGGGGCTGCTGATCGCTCGACGGCGGGGGCGGCGGGAGTTGCGTTGCAGGCGGGGGCTGCACGGCGGCGGGGACCTGCGGCTCGGGCGCTGCAATCGGCGGCTCGGCAGGAGCGGCTTGCGGTGCCGTTGCGGGGGGCGGTGCGGGGGCCGGTGCCGGCGGGGAGTGCTCGGCGCTTGCCGGCTGACTCGTCGATCGGCCGGTCCGATCGGCAACCGGCACGCTGTTGCACGCCGCGAGAATCCCGGCAGCGCAGACCGCGGCGAATCGAAGCCCGCCGGTGCGCAACATACGATCAAGCCTCGGGCAAGTGCTCACGGTATCGGCTCCGCGCCCACCCGCCGTTGGCGCCCATACATCCGGCTGTACACCCCGCCCTTGGCTTGCAGCAGCCGCGGCGGCGGGCCATCCTCGACGATGCGGCCACGATCGAGCACCACGATGCGGTCGAACGAATCGAGCGTCGACAGGCGGTGGGCGATGGCGATCACGGTGCGGCCTTTGAACAGGCGCGACAACGCTTCCTGGATCGACTGTTCGGATTCGGTGTCGAGGGCGGATGTCGCCTCATCGAGCAGCACGATCTGCGCGTCCATGAGAAATGCGCGCGCGATGGCCAGGCGCTGCCGTTGGCCGCCCGAGAGCTTCATCCCCCGCTCCCCGACCAGCGTATTGAAGCCGTCCGGTAAGCGATTGATGAACTCCGTGCAGCGCGCCGCCTCGACCGCCCGATACACTTCTTCATCGTTCGCGTCCGGGCGGCCGTAGCGCAGATTTTCGAGCAGCGATCGATGAAAGAGGGAAATGTCCTGTTGAACCACCGCAATGGAGCTGCGCAGGCTCTTCTGAGTGACGTGTGCGATATTCTGCCGGTCGATCAGCACTTCACCGGCATCCGGATCGTAGAGTCGCTGCAGCAGCGCAATGATGGTGGACTTGCCGGCACCCGAACGGCCCACCAGCCCGACTTTTTGTCCCGCCGGCACATCGAGCATGAAATTGCTGAGCACGGCCTGCCCGCTGGGGTAGCTGAAGCGCACATTGCGAAAGGAGATCGCACCGCCCCTCACTTCGAGCGGACGGGCGTCCTGGGCATCCTGCATCTCGTGGGGCAACCCGAGAACCTGCACCGCTTCGGCGAGCTTGGCGAACTGCTGCACCATATCGACCAGCGCCATCGCAAAGTCGCGCGAGGCATGCAATACCGTGAATCCCAGCGTCGTCGTGAGTACGACGTCGCCGGTGGATATTTTTCCCCGGCGCCACAATTCCACCGACCACACCAGGACGCCGGCGGTGACGCAAAACACGGTGATGGCATGAAACAGGCGCAGCCGCTCGAGCGAACGCAGGCTGAGGCGCTGCGCCTGCATCTCATCCTGAATTTTCATGCTGAGCCGCTGCTGCTCGCGCTGCGCGGCGCCGAAAGCCCGTACCAGGCCGATATTGCTCACGATGTCGGTGAGATCGCCGCTCACGTGCGCCGCATGGCCGGCGAAACTCTGGTGAAGTTCCCGGCCATGCGAGGCCAGCCACGCAATGACGGCCCCCAATATGGTGACCACCACCAGCAGCACCGCCGTCAAATGCCAGTTGATCGTGCCGAGCACGAAAATGCTCGCAATCACCGCCGCGCCCGGCGGGATCGTCGTCCACACGAGTGCGTTTTCGATCGTCCACGCGGCATTCGCCGCCGCCGTGATGCGCCCCGCGAGCGCGCCGGGAAACTGTTCGACGAAGTAGCGCGTGCCCTGTCCGGACAGATGGCCGAACAGGTCGAGTCGCATGTCGCCGCCCACGGCGACGAACGCGTGCGTCGAAGCCCAGCCGGCGATGCGCCATAGCAGGTTGTCGCCGGCAACCAGCCCCAGTAGGATTCCGACCGCGCCCCAGAGAAGCTTCGGCGGCGGCTGATGGGTCGACAGGACGTCGACCAGGTGCTTCACCGCATACTGCGAGGCGACGCTGCAGCAGACCGCCGCCAGCACCGACACCAGCACGATGAGGTGACTGAAAAATCGTCGCCGCACGTAGCGTCCCAGAAAGCGGATCGCACCTTTGGACGCGTAGCGTGGCAGGGGCATGGGGTTGACTTACCTGTGATCGGGTCGCCGTTATTCTTAGTCAAGTCACAGGGGTGCCCGGCCGGAGAAAGGTGCCAGTCGGTGTCAGTCTTCGCTGACAGCTTGTGGTAAAACTGTGCGATGAAATCTCGGATGACCTGGTACGTCCTGATCGCGATGATCACCGGACCCGCATTCGGCTTGTTGCTGCACGGATGGTTGGGCAGCGGCCCGGCGGCGAGCAGCGCGGCCGCCGATCTTTCCCTGGTGACCACCGCCTTTCTGCATTTGATCAAGATGATCATTGCACCGCTGGTGTTCGCCACGCTCACCGTCGGCGTCGCGCGCATGGAGGGCACCGCCACCATCGCCCGCGTCGGCGCCAAGACGCTGGGCTGGTTCGTGTTCGCGTCCTTGATTTCCATGCTCATCGGCATCTTCATGGTCACGCTGTTCAAACCGGGCGTGGGCCTTCCCGCGCCGCCCGGCGCAACCGGTGCCGCGCCGATCGCAGCGGCACCCCACCTCACGGACATCCTCGACCACATCATCCCAGTCTCGATCGTGCAAGCGATGGCGAACAACGAGATCCTGCAGATCGTCGTGTTCTCGATCTTGTTCGGCCTGGCGGCCTCGAGCCTCGGGCGGCACGTCGCCGGCCTGATCGATTTGATCGAACAGATCGGGGACGTGATCTTGAAGCTCACCGGCTACGTCATGGCGCTGGCACCGATCGCGGTGTTCGCCGCGCTCGCAGCCACGGTGCTCACCCAGGGCATCGGCATGCTCCTGGTCTATGCGAAATTCATCGGCAGCTTTTATCTCTCGCTGCTGGTGCTCTGGACGCTGCTATCCTGCGCCGTGTTCTTCAGCATCGGCGCGCGCGCGGCGCGTCTGTTCGCCGCCATCCGATCGCCGGTGCTCATCGCTTTTTCCACCGCGAGCTCCGAAGCCGCGTATCCGCGAACATTGGAGCGTCTGGAGGAGTTCGGCATCAGTCCGCGGATTGCGGCCTTCGTCCTGCCGCTCGGCTATTCGTTCAATCTGGACGGTTCGACGATGTACTGCGCCTTCGCCGTGCTGTTCATCGCGCAGATATTCCACATCGATTTCAGCGTGCATCAGCAAATCGCCATGCTGCTCATTCTGATGGTGACCAGCAAGGGAATGGCCGGTGTCCCGCGAGCCTCCCTGATGGTGATTGCCTCGACGCTCACGTATTTCGGCTTGCCGGAACAGGGTCTGGTGATGATCGTAGCGGTGGACCACTTGCTCGATATGGGGCGCAGCGCCACCAATGTGGTCGGCAACGCCGTCGCATCGACCTTGGTCGCCAAATGGGAAAATGAGCTGCAGCCGGCCAAGTGACGACCAAATCGCCGCCTGGGGTTCGCGAAAATTCCGGCGTCAAGCGCGCCCGGAGGCAAAAACCGCCAGCATGTCCTCCTCTTCACGCACCCCGAGCACCTCGCTGCTCAGCATCGCGAGGCACTGATCCGCGGGCAGCGGCCGTGCGAACAAGAACCCCTGGCCCACCGAGCAGCCGAGTTTTCGCAGGATCTCCGCCTGCTGGTAGGCCTCGATGCCCTCCGCGATCACCTGGATGTGCAGGTGCCGCGCGATGGCGATGATGGCGCTCACGATCGCAAGATCGCTCGAATCCGTCACGAGGTCCCGGACGAAGCTGCGGTCGATCTTCAAGGCATCCACCCGCCAGTTCTTGAGGTAGCTCAGACTCGAATAGCCGGTTCCAAAGTCGTCGATCGCGATCTTGATGCCGAGGTCGCGCAGACGCGCCATCGTGTCCTGACGGTTCTCCCCGGACTTCGACTGACTGCTGTCGAAGACGGCTCGCTCCGTCATCTCGAGCTGCAACAGCTCGGGCCGTAACGCGTGGGTCTTGAGCAGGGTCGATATCGTCGACTGTAATTCACCGCGCTGCAGCTGCGCGGGCGCCACATTGAGCGAGATGGGCACCAGCGTCACACCGGCTTTCTGCCAGGCGCTCATGGTCTGCAGGGTCCGGTGCAGGACGAAATTGCCCATCGGCACGATCAGTCCTGTTTCTTCCGCGACCGGAATGAATTGATCGGCGGGAATCATGCCGTGCACCGGATGATGCCAGCGGATGAGTGCCTCGAGGCCCACGACCTTGCGCGTGTGCAGGTTGACGAACGGCTGATAGTGCACGTCGAGCTGCTTCAATCGCAGCGCTTCGCGCAGCGAGGCTTCCATCGCAACTCGATGCTTGAGCTTGCGGTTCATGATCTGGCTGAACATTTGAACGTTGTTCCGGCCGCGGTCCTTCGCCTGGTACATGGCGGTGTCGGAGTGTTTGAGCAGTTCCCCCATGTTGTCGCCGTCTCTCGGAAACAGGCTGACCCCGACGCTTCCGGTCGTCTGCAACGGGTGCTGATCGATGAGGATGGGCTTGTTGAGCGATTCGATGATGCGGTTGGCCCCGAGCGTGACCTCGTCGTAGGATTTGACGTTGCGCAGTATCACGACGAATTCATCTCCGCCCATCCGGATCACGACGTCGCTGTCGCGCACGCAGGCGCGCAGCCTCCGCGCCACTTCCTGTAGCAGCTTGTCTCCCGTCTCGTGACCGCGGGTGTCGTTGATGTGCTTGAAGCGATCGAGATCCAGAAACACCACGCCGAGCATGGTATTCGCCGCCCGCGCCTCCTCGATCGCCGCCGGCAGGAACGTGGTCAGGTAATGCCGATTGGGCAAGCTCGTCAATTGATCGTGGTGCGCCATCCGATCGAGCCGCTGCTGATTGTCGATGAGCTGCTGCTCTGCCTTGCGGCGCACCGAGACGTCATGGGTGACATAGGCAAGACCGTCGCGTCCGTCCACATCGAGGCGATTGCACCGAACCTCGATGTCGATGAGGATCCCGCTCTTGCAGCGCAGCTGTAGATCGAGCGCCATCTGCGAGTCCGCGCTCTTCAGCCGCGCCAATACGCTCTCGGGCGCCACGTTGCCGTCCGAAAAAACCTCCGACAGGGTCAGCGCCTCGGCCTCGGCGCTCGTGTAGCCGATGCGCGCCAGGAATGCGGGATTGCAATATTGGATCTGATGGGTCACGGAGTCGGCGATGACGATGCCGTCGTGGGTTTGATCGATGATTGCTTTGTAGCGCGAATCGACGCTGCGCCGATGGCGAAAATAGTGTTTCAGTCCGAGGGCGACGGCGAGCAACGCCGCCAAGCCGGCAAGCGCCGCCGTCAATTCGATTCCCGGTACGCGGGAGCCGACCGCCTGCGACGCTCCCTCGCCTGCCTCCTTGGCGGTATCCGTCGCTGTCCCGGTGTCCGCTGCTGTCCCGGTGTCCGTCGCCGTCCCGGTGTCCGCCGCCGTCCCGGTGTCCGCTGTCCCGATGACCGCCTGCGTCTCCGCGCGCCCCGCCGGCGCGTAGGCCGGGAACTTGGGCGCCAAGCGAAACACCCAGACGGCGCGTCCCATCTGGTCGCGCAGTACGGCATAGCCGGAGTCGGTGCCCGACGCTCGGGTGGTGACCGGCGACGCCTCTGAGGGGCGCGAGCCGATCCAGCTACGGATGTCGGCCGGTGCGGCTGCGAGATTGAATTGCCGGATCGGCTGCGCGTGCAGAGAACCGCCGACCGATGCCGCAAGCCTCCTCAGCATGGCGGGCGAAACGCGTCTTGTTGCGATCACCCATCCGAGAGGCGCTCCCGAGGAGCGGGCGACGATGGAGCGCGCAGCGATGAACTGGTCGTCCGCGAAGTCCGCGGACGGCACGGGCAGGGACCCGCGGGTCTTGATGAGAGACTCGAGATAATGGAGGATCCCCGGATCCGGGACTCGTTCGATGAGTTGATGATCGATGAGCGCACCACTGAAGCGCACCGTTCCGTTCTCGGCTGCAACCAGCAGACCGTTCACATCCAACTGGGCGATGCCTGCAGCGTCGAGTCGCGATGAAGTCGGATTTTCTTGAAAGAGTTCAGCGATGCCATCCGAGTCCGCCAATGCTCGCGCTACGCCATCCAATTCATCCGATTCGCGGGTGATGTTGAGCGCCAATTGCCGCAATTGCAGCGTGAGATTCTCGCGCTCGAGTGCGACGGTCCGCGCCTGCCAATCGTGTTGGCTGAGAAGGTATACGAGCACCAGTAGGGCGAACGACAGTGCGCACGCGGCCAACAGCACGGCAGGTCGCCGCAGCAGTACGCCGATGCGGTCGCGCAGGCTCACCTCAGTGCAGTCCTTTCGAGTCGAGGCTGATCTGGGCCGTTCCCAAGCAATGCGACATAATGATTCAACACATGAAGGGCTTGTCGCAGTATGTTTCATACTCCGTAATGCCGCCGATATGCGGCGCACAATCCGCTGTAGGACAGGCACCGTTTTAGAGCTCAAATAGTGAACTCTCTCAAATCCTCACGCGCTGCCGGCGGCCTGGATGTGCGCCTCGATACGAGTCTCGAGTTACTACTCGAGCGTGCGCCTCGAGAGCCCGTTGCGCGTGCACTCGGCACGGTGGTGGCCACCGCGGGCTCCACGTATCGCAAGCCCGGAGCGCGCATGCTGATCATGGCCGACGGCAGCTATCTCGGACTGCTCAGTGGCGGCTGCCTCGAGGCGGATCTCAAGCTGCACGCGCAAGAGGTGATCGAGAGTGGCGCGGCGCGCGCGATCGAATACGACATGAGAGGCCCGGACGACATCTTGTTCGGCATCGGCGCAGGCTGCGAGGGCGCGATGCGTGTGCTGCTCGAGCCCGCGCATGCGGCGAGCGCGGCGGCCGCGGCATTGGCTGCCGCGGGACGCTTCACGTCGCAAGGCCTCGGAACCTGTCTCGTTGCGGTTCACGAATCCACCGAGACGCCGCTCGGCACCTACGGCTTGGAATCCGTGCCGCCGCATCTCGCGGCGGCGGCGAAACAGGCGCTCGATGGGGCGGCATCGCGCGAGATTGTTCTCGATCACGGCGGCGGGCGCCTGCGCGCTTTCGTGCAGTATCTGGCGCCGGCCCCGCATCTGCTGATCTGCGGCGCCGGACCGGACGCGGAGCCCGTGGCGGCTGCGGCGCGCACGCTGGGGTGGCGGGTGTCCGTCGTCGATCATCGGCCTGCCTACGCCGATGCGCGCCGCTTTCCGGGTGCCATCGTCGTGCGCGCCGATGCACGTGCGCTTCGCGCCGTGATCGATCTTGCCGCCTGCCATGCCGTCGTCGTGATGAGTCATCACTTGGATTCCGACGTGGCCTACTTGCGCGAGCTGAGCGCGGCCGGCCTCCCCAGTTACGTGGGTCTGCTCGGTCCGGCGGCGCGGCGCCGGCGGATCGCGCAGGAATTGGGTTCGGCTGCCGAGGGACTCAGGCCACGCTTGCGCGGCCCCGTCGGCATCGACATCGGCGCGATCACACCCGAGGCGATTGCCCTCGCCATCGTCAGCGAAGTGCACGCCTGGCTCGCAGCGCGCCGATAGTTGCGGAAGTGCAACGCCGGATCACGAGCCCTTTGGTCCCATTGCCAACTCCCCTGGGCCCCAGTAGCGTATATTACCGGCTACGGGCTGGCACCCGGCTCACAACAAAGCATACTGAACGCGGGCGCGAACTCATTGTTGCGCTTTTGCGCCAGGAGGGAGATCGGCATGTTCAAATCTTTCAAGCCATGCGCGGTTGCGGTGGCCGCTGCAGTATTGGCCGCCTGCGGCGGAAACAGTTCGCCGACGGCCACTCCGAGCCCGTCCATGGCCCACGGCACGCTGGTATACAACCCGCCGTTTCGCATCGCCTCCGTCAATGCGGCGACCCTGCAGGCGCGACTGGGCGCCACCGCCCAGGGCGCGGCATTGCTGCAATCCGCGGGCAATCCAACCTGCGGCGTCGACTCTTATCACATCGAATTCTGGACCGTCGGCGCGGCGGGCGAGCAGACCCAGTCCTCCGGCGCGCTGATGGTGCCGACCGGGCCGGCATCGAGCTGCTCTGGACCGCGCCCGATCATCGAATATGCGCACGCAACCGAGTTTAACAAAGCGCTCAATCTTGCCGATCTCACGGATGCATCGAACATCGAAGGTCTTGTGATAGCGGCGGTGTACGCGGCTCAGGGCTACATCGTCGTGGCGCCGAATTACGCCGGCTACGACATTTCCACCTTGGGGTATCACCCGTTCTTCAACGCGGTTCAGCAGTCGGGCGAGATGATGGATATCCTCGCCGCCGCCCGCACGGCGCTCCCCAACACGATGTCCTCGGCGACGAGCGACAACGGACAGCTGTTCCTGACTGGTTACTCCGAGGGCGGATTCGTCGCCATGGCGACCTTGCGGGCGATGCAGGCGGCCGGTCAAAAAGTCACCGCCTCTGCGCCCGGATCCGGTCTGTATGCGTTGGAGGCTGAGAGCGATCTGATTATTTATGGCGGCGTTGCCTTGGGTGCGACCGCGTTCTTCCCACTGTTTGCGAACAGCTACCAGCATGCCTACAACAATATCGACAGCACGGCGAATCCTCTCTTCTCCCCGACCTATGCGGGCGCTGAGACTCTGCTGCCAAGCGACACACCCCTCGATACAATTTTCGCGGAGGGCCTGCTGCCGGAACAGGCACTGTTCGACAGCACCACGCCGGTCGTACCGGGCCAAGCGCTGTTGACCGCGCTGCTGGGAGTGCCCCCCACCCCCGGGCTGCCGCACAATGCGCAGACACCTCTGTTCCAAGCAGGCTTCGGCAACCCCTTTCTCGTCGAGAATAACTTTCGCGTCAGCTACGCCCTCGACGCAGCGAACAACCCGGACGGCGCGGTGCCGACGCTCACGCCGGGCGTCCCGGTGGCCAAGACCAAGCCGATGCAGGGTTTACGTCAGGACTTGTGGGTGAATGACCTGCGCAATGGCGTATGGGCACCGATGTCCCCCACCCTGCTCTGCGGCGGCGATCAGGATCCCACCGTTTACTTTCCATTAAATGCCGAGTTGATGGCCGCATTCTGGAGCGCACTGCCCGCCGGTCTCGTATCGGTTCTCGATGTGAGCGCCACGCCGGCGGGTCCCTTCGCAGCGGTGCAAGCCGGCTTCCAAATGAGTCAGGCCGAGCTGCTCGCGTACCTGCAGACACCTGCGGGCGGCGGCCTGTCCCTCGCACAGGCGGAGCTGCAGCTCGTGGCGGGTTACCACTCCAACGTCTTGCTCCCTTGTGCCCTGGCCGCACGCGGATTCTTTAGCAACTTCTAAGGGGATCGGCCCATGACAAAAATCAAATCCAGCGCGCTCGAGCTTGCCGCCGTCGGGCTGCTGACCATCCTCGGGGGCGCCTCGGCGTCGGCTGACGATTACCTGAATAGCGTCCGAATCGGCTCCGAAAGCGTCTTCTATCATACGAACGCGGACAACGTTTCCGGCCCTTACGTGCCGCCGGGGGTCAACATCGACGCGCAGAATCTCGAAACGCTGTATGCGGGCTACGTCCGAACTCTCACCTCGCACTTCGCAGTTGAGCTGGCGCTGGGCTACCCGCCGCTCGCAAAAGTCTATGGACGCGGGCTGCCGAGCGTGGGCTCGGTGCCCTACAACGGTCAAGTCGTGTCGAGCGCCCGATGGCTCGCCCCCACCCTGTTCCTCGAGTACAACTTCTTCAGCCCGGAGTCTCTGTTCCGCCCGTACCTCGGCGTCGGCGTCAATTACACCAATTTCTATGACCGGGACACGACCGCGGCCGGCAACGCGGCGTTCGGCGGCCCGACGAAGCTCTCCCTGACCGCCTCCGTGCAGCCTGCCGTCACGGGCGGACTCGATTATCACGTCTCCAAACGTTGGCATGTGTATGCGTCGTATTCCTGGTCAAATGTGAAGACGGACCTCACGGCCGATACCGCCGGCGTCATCCGCACCACGCGCATCAATTTCTCTCCGCGCGTGGTGGTCTTCGCCGCCGGTTTCTCCTTCTAGGGCAGGACTGCCCGTGTCAATCTCTGAGGGACCCGATTGGCGCACGCAAGGCGTGCGCGTGATCAAGAGCGATCAGCTCGACACCAATACGGCGCAGACGCCCGGCATGCTGCGCGCCGCCGCGATCGATTTCCGCCGCGTAGGGTCGAAGAAACTCTGGGCGGGCACCGTGCTCATTCACCCGAATGCCAAGACCGGTGCGCATCATCATGGCGCCCTGGAAAGCGTCATCTACGTGGTGCGCGGCGCTGCACGCATGCGCTGGGGGGAGCGCCTCGAGTTCGTCGCCGAGGCCGGCGCGGGCGATTTCATTTTCGTGCCGCCCTACGTGCCGCACCAGGAAATCAACGCGCTGCGCGACGCGCCGCTCGAGTGTGTCCTCGTGCGCAGCGACAATGAGTCGGTCGTGGTGAACCTTCAGATCGAGGCAGCCGAGCGGGTCGAGGAAGTCTATTGGATCGACCCGGTGCATCGCTCATGAGGGTCCTCCCGCCAGCGTCTTGATCAGCACGGCCCAATAGGTGAGCGCGTCATAGAACGCATCGACGCGGATCCGTTCGTTGAGTCCGTGGGCGAAATCCTCGCTTTCCTTGATGAATACGCCCCCCACTCCGTAGGTCGGAATACCGGCATTTCGGTACACGGCGCCGTCGGTCGCGTAGGCGGCCTGCGTCGGCACGACCCGCGCGCCGGGGTCCGCGGCGGCAACCGCACGGGCAACCGCAGCCATGATGTCCGCGCGCATGGGCGAGGCATCCGAGACCAACGGCTCGTAGCCCAGAGTCACCTCGACGTTCGGCCCGACCTTCTGTTGTAAGGTGCTTTGCACATCGGCGGGCGAAGTGCCGGGGAAAATCCGGCAATTGATCGTGGCCGTCGCCGCTTGGGGCAGCGCGTTTTCGGCGTGGCCGCCGCTCAACATCGTGGCGACACAGGTCGTGCGGATGCGGCCGACGAAGGCCGGATTTTTCGCGATTTCCGCCGCAGCGGCCGCATCGTGCGGATTGGCCGCGAAACGCAGCATGGCTGCGCCGAGCGCCCCGGAGGTCACCGCGCCCGCAGCCTTGAAGTCCCCGAGCGTCCAATCGTTCCATTGCACCGGAAATTCGGTGTGCTGAACCGCCTTCAAGGCGTCGGCGAGTTCGTAGATGGCGTTATCCGCCCGCGGCATCGAGCTGTGGCCGCCCGGATTATGGGTCGTGAGCAGGAATTCCGCGGAGCTCTTTTCGGCTCCCTGCACGTAGAACAGCAGCGGCTTGCCGGTGTCCTCGCTGAGCACGCCGCCGCCGCCGTCCGCATTCAGGGCGTATTCCGCATCGACGAGATCGCGGTGTTTGGTGACCAGATCCCTGGCCGTCGCCTGGGCGGTTTCCTCATCGCCGCTGAATGCGATGATGAGATCGCGTGTCGGCACGAACCCTTGCGCCTTGAGGTTGAGGAACGTCGCCGTCAATAACGCCACTTCCTGCTTCACATCCGAGGTGCCGCGGCCGAAGAAATAGCCGTTCTCCTCGATCAGGCGGTAGGGGTCCCGCTGCCAGTCGGCGCGGTTTGCGGTGACGACGTCCATGTGTGCAATGAATGCGATCGGCCGACCGCCGCTGCCGCCGCTATGACCGCGATAGCGGACCACCAGCGATGCCGTCTCCCCCTGCGGCAGCACGTGCACATCGGCCGGCGCAAAGCCGCCGGCCCTGAAGCGCTCAGCCAGGTATTCAGCGACGGCCGGAACCTGCCCCTTGCCCACCGAGCTCTCGATGCCCACGATGTGCGCGAAGATTTCCCGCGCTTCGCTGCGCACTGCATCGGGTGCGGCTGCCGATGCGGCCGGCAGCCGCACGGCGAGCAACAGGCCCGCCGCCAGACATGCGCCCTTGTTCATCCACCCCCCCTTCCGATCGGAATTCGCCCAAAGAATGCTAGGATTCGCCATCCTACCGGGAGCGGGGTGAATCGATGCGACAATTCTTGCTGTTATTCGTCGTGCTCGCCCTATGGGGAGGAGTCGTCCCGGCGCACGCCGCGCAAAAACTGCGCATCCTCAGCTGGGCCGATTACGTGCCTGCCGACCTCATCGCGGCGTTCGAGAAGGAGACGGGCATCGAGGTCGAGGTGACGCTCTCGAACAACGAGGAGATGATTTCCAAGCTGCGCGCGACCGGTGGCGCCGGTTACGATCTCGCGCAGCCGTCCCAGGATCGCATCACCTCGGTGCAGCGGGATTTCGGCATCTATAAGCCGATCGATCTGAGCAAGGTGAAGATCGATGAATTCCAGCCCGCGCTGCTCGACATCGTGAAGCGCAATGCCACGATCGACGGCAAGACCTATGCGCTGCCCTATCTGTGGGGCACCGACGGTTTGGTGGTCAACACCAAGCGCACCACGGTCACCGACTTTGGCGATCTTTGCAGGCCCGACCTCAAGGGCAAGACGGCAATTCGGCTGAGGCGTCCGATCTTGATGGCATTTGCTTTCGCCTCGGGCAAGGATCCTTTCGCGCTCTATGGAAATACTCAAGCGTATGGCGCGCTCATGGACGAGGTCGGCGCCAGACTCATCGCGTGCAAACCGAACTTCAAGTTCTTCTACGACAACAAGGATCAGCTGCTGAACGGCATACGCTCCGGTGAGGTGTGGGCAGCGGCGATGTGGGACACCGGCGGCTGGACGCTCAATCGGGAGAATCCCGATATCCAATACATCGTGCCGCGCTCCGGCGCCCTCGGCTGGCTCGACACCTTTGCGCTGCCGGCGCGCGGACACAACGACGCGGCGGTGTATGCCTGGATCAATTTCACGATGCGCCCCGAGAATGCAGCCAAGGTCATCAAGTCGGTCGGTAACTTCTCCGCGGCCAGGAACACGGCGCCCTTTGTCGATCCGCGCCTGAAGGCACAATTTTCCGCCGCCTTTCCCGACAGCGCGCTGAAAAACATCCACTGGTATCCGGCGATCCCGCCGGGCTTGGAAGAAATCGAAGGGCGTGTGCTCGACCGCATCAAGGCTGCGAATTGAGCAGCGCGGCAGACTTGGTCGCGCACTCCGTCGTCAAACGCTTCGCGGAGCACACCGCCGTGGATTCGCTGTCCTTCAGCGTCGAGCGGGGAAGTTTCTTTTCGATCCTCGGGCCCTCGGGCTGCGGTAAGACGACGCTGCTGCGCATGATTGCGGGATTCATCGCCCCGGACAGCGGCGACATTTCGATCGGCGGCAGAAGCATGCAAGGGGTGGCGCCGAACCGCCGTCCCGTGAATATGGTGTTTCAGCAACTCGCGCTGTTTCCGATGATGTCGGTGGGGGAGAACGTCGCCTTCGGGTTGGCCCGGCGCGGCGTACCCCGCGCCGAGCGACTGAAGCGCAGCCAGGCGATGCTCGAGCGCGTGGGATTGGGCGCGGCGGCGGCCAAACGCGTCGATGAGCTCTCGGGCGGCCAGCGCCAACGGGTCGCGATTGCGCGCAGTCTCGTGTTGGAACCGACGCTGCTGCTGCTCGACGAACCGCTGGGAGCACTCGACCTCAAGTTGCGGGAGCACATGAAGATCGAACTGAAGCAGCTACAGGCCGCTTTCGGCACGACCTTCGTCTACATCACGCACGATCAGTCCGAGGCGCTGGTGCTCTCCGATCACGTGGGCGTCATGAGCCAGGGCCGCTTCGAACAACTCGGCACACCACAGGATCTATACTACCGTCCGCAGACGCCGTTCGTGGCGAGCTTCGTCGGCGCGAATAACCGCATCGTCGGGCGCGTCACGCGCCTTGACCAGACCTCGGTGGAAATGACCACGGCCGATGGCTGGGCCATTCGTGCGCTGAACAAGGGTGCCGTGGCGGTCGGCGACGCGGTCGAAGGTTTCGTGCGCCCGGAAGTCGCGAGTCTCGGGCGTACGCAGGCGGACCTGCCCGCCGCGCAACCCCGGCATACCGGCGAGGTGCAGAGCGTGCTGTTCGACGGCGCCAATTCCGCCGTGCTGCTGCAGGAGCAGCGCACGCGCCGTGAATTTCGCATCGCCCTGCCGCAGACCGGTCAGTTTTCCGATCTCAAGCCGCACGAGAAAGTCTTCTTCAGCTTCGATCCGGAGCGGGCCGTGTGCTTTGCCGCGCGCCCGGGGACGGCGGGACAGGATGGCTAGCGCGGCCATTCACCCCCGCTGGCAGGGGCGTCTCGGGCTTGGCCTGCTGCTGGCGCCGGCGCTTCTCTGGCTCGGCGCGCTGATCATACTGCCCCACATCGATCTTGCGCTGCTGTCGTTTCGCGCGCGGGTGGGGCCGCGCCAGTACGTCGCGAGTCTTGCGCAGTACAGGACGTTCTTCACGGAACCTCTTTACTGGCACGTATTCGTGCGCACCGCGGTGATGTCGGTGGCCGCCACGTTCTTGACGTTGCTGCTGGCGTTCCCGATTGCGTGGATCATTGCGAAGTTGGCGCAGGGAAAGTCGAGCTCCGTGCTCTTCATTTTGTGCTTGATTCCATTCTGGGTGAGCGAAACGGTTCGCACGCTCGGCTGGATGATCCTGCTGCGCGAATCGGGGGTGCTGCCCGCCTTGCTGGTGAAGCTCGGCATCACCGCGGCCCCGGTGGAATTGCTGTATCACGATGCGACGATCATGGTGGGGTTGGTGTACACCTCCCTGCTGTTCATGGTGATACCGCTGATTTCGAGCTTGGAAAGTCTGGATAATGCATTGATCGAAGCCGCGTACGATTTGGGCGCAAGCGGCTTTGCGATCTTGCGCACGATCGTGATACCGCATGCGGCCCCCGGAATCACGGCCGGCTGCATCGTGGTCTTCATGCTCACGCTCGGCAATTACCTCACGCCGACCCTGCTCGGCGGTAAGAATTCGCAATGGTTCACCGAGCAGATCTACACGCAGTTCATCACCCGCTTCAATTGGGAACAGGGCGCCGCGCTCGGCTTCCTGCTGCTCGCCTTGTCGACCGCGCTGGTCATGCTCGGCCTCAGGATCACCGGCCAGCGCTTCGGTGACGTGATGCGGCGAACATGATCCCATCGCTGCCCAGACCGGTGTGGCTGCGCGCGACGACCGCGCTGTATCTGGTGGGCTTCCTCGCCTTCTTGTTCCTGCCGCTGATCGTCGTCGGCGTATTTGCGTTCAACGATGCACCGTACCCTGCGCCGCCGTGGCGTGGCTTCACGCTCGACTGGTTTCTGGGGAACTCGCATTCAGGGCGCATCGGACTGTTCGCCGATCGCGACTTGTTGGGCAGCATTTGGACCAGTTGCATCGTCGCCGCCTGGGTTACGCTGTTGTCGGTGCTGCTCGGCACCTGCAATGCGTTTCTCATCGAGCGGCAACGCTTCGTCGGCAAACAGGCGCTCTCCATCCTGATGTTGGCGCCTCTGGTCATCCCGGGGGTCATTCTCGGCATATCGATTCTCGCGTTCGCGAGCCGCATCGCGGAGTTTGCCGACGATGTGCTGGGATTGGATGTGGACTTTCTGCGTCCTGGATTGCCGCTGGTCGTGCTCGGCCAATTCTCCTATATCGCGACCATCGCCACCCTCACCATCAGTGCGCGGCTGAGGCGCTTCGATCGTACGTTGGAGGAGGCGGCGCTGAACCTTGGAGCCTCCCGGCCGGCCGTGCTGCGCACCATCATCTTCCCCTACTTGCGCCCTGCGCTGTTGGGATCCGCCGCGATATCGTTTCTCATGTCTTTCGCGGACTTCAACACCACGCTGATGCTGGTCGGCGCGGATTCGCCGTTGACCGTGATGATGTACGGTCGGATGCGCGAAGGGGCGAGCCCGGTGCTGAATGCCGTGAGTCTATTCCTGATGCTGGCATCGGCCGTGCTGGCGCTCACCTTCATGCGCGGTGGTTCTGCGCGCAGCAGCGCGGCAAATCCCAAGCCGCCGTGACCTTGCGGAGCTCTCGCCCGCCGCTCACGATGCTTTGCCGGCCTGCAGCGGATAGCCCGCTTCCCGCCACGCCTTCATGCCGCCGTCGAGCGCCACGGCACCGTGGAATCCCATCTGGCGCAGTGTCGCCGTTGCAAGCGTCGAGACCCGGCCAAACTCGCAATAGACGAGCATCCTCCGGGTGGGGTCGGTGAGTTCCTGATTGACGCGCAACTCCAACTGGCCGCGCGGCAAGAGCCGCGCTCCCGGAATATGGCCCTCTTCAAAGGACTCGCGTTCGCGCACGTCGAGCACGATCAAATCGTTGCGCCCCGATTCGAGGCACGCCTTGAGCTCGCCGAGCGACATGAACGGCACGATCGCCGCGGCTTCCGACAGCATCTGGGCCACGGTCTTGCCGCCGGTCATGTTCGTGCGCAACGCCTCGGTGATATGCGTCGGCATCGTAAGATTGAGGTTTTGCATCATCTCGATGAACTGCGCACGGTCTCTTTTCTGCAGCCGCGGATTCTCCGCGAGCTCCTGGCCGATGGTGGAGTGGGAGCGGCCCTTGTAGTCGTGCGCCGGAAAGACCTTGAGCGACGGATCGAGCCTCAACACACCCTCGAAGAGGCTCTCATAGAGCGCCCCTGCATCGCCGCTCGGCAGGTCGGTCCGCCCCGTGCCACCAATGAGCAGCGTATCGCCGGTAAAGACGCGGTCCTCGACGAAGATGCACATGGAATCGCGTGTATGTCCGGGCGTGTGCAGCGCCTGCAAACGCAGCCGGCCGACGACCAGTAGTTCCCCGCTCTGCAAGCGCAGATCGACGAAGGGGGCCGGACTCGCGCCATGCATCACCACCGGCACCCCGAGCTGACGGGCGAGCTGCTGGGTTGCGGAAAAATGATCCGCGTGCGTGTGCGTATCGACGAGATACCTGATGCGCAGGCCGTCGCGCGCGGCGAGTGCGATATAGCGGTCGATCTGACTGAGCTCCGGGTCAATCAGCGCCGCGGCGCAAGTCTCCTCGCAGCCAATCACGTACGACCGGCATCCGCCGGTGGAGACGGTCTCGAACAGCATTCATCGGCTCCCTGCGCCCCGATCGCCGCGCTTCATTGTGTATGGCGAAGTCAGTCACTTATCATACCCCTCCGCCGGTACGCAACGCCCGGCAGTATCTTGGGGCAGCGGAAGCGTTAGAATCGAGATGTGACGTTCTTATCGACGATGAAACGGATTACGCCCAGAGATTTCCGAAATGCCTTCGTTGAGGTCATGGAAGCCGAACACCAGGGCTTTCGCACGGCCGTCGGCTTCGAAGCCAAGTCATATACGTACTACATGCGCTCGAGCATCTTTCCGAAGATTGCCAAGCAGCTCGGCTTGTTGGCTTGGAACAAGGACTACTACGGGCTCGACGCAATGTTCTACGAGGAGCGCGGCAGGGACGATTCCGGCAAATACACGACTTACGCCAAATGGATCTCGGTTGCCGTGGAGCACGCGAACAGGCCGACCAGGACGCACGAGGAAATCAATAAGCTTCAGATGTTCAACGCGCCACTGAAGGTATTGATCACCTATGCGGCCGAAGGCGCCGAAGGGGATTCCGTCCTGCAAAAGTATGAGGCGGTCATCCGTGATTCCGACATATTCGACGACATTGCAACAGAGAGACAGCAGCTCGTGATTTTCGGAACGCCACGTACGGTTCGGGAATGGCGTTTCTACGCTTACGAAAGCGACGGTTTCGTGCTGATGTTGCCGTAGTGATTCCCCCGAACCGGAGAGCAGGCATGCACCTCGTTCTGACCGCGAGAAGGTGGCTGGTAATCCATGGGCTGTCGGCAGTCGGGTGCATCGGCGTCCTGTTGAGCGGCGCTGCCCTCCCGCCCGTGCGCGCCGCGGGCGCCGAGGGATCGCCCGGCGAGAGCTCGCGACCCGTCACGATCGCCGTATTCGCCTTCGAGCTGGAAGATGTCAGTCCTGCGGCGGCACTGATGGGCAAGACCACGAGCAGCGCCGCCGCGATGGAGAAGGTCAGCAGCGAGGCGCGGCGGATGTTGGCTGAGTCTGGACGTTACAGCCTCATCGATGTGAGTCGATCCGACGCGAAGCCCGTAACGGAGAAGTCGCTGCGAAACTGCGACGGATGCGAGGCGGGCATCGCATTGAAACTCGGCGCCGAACAATCCCTGCTCGGAGTGGTGACGAGGGTCACGCAGACGGACTACTACGTGGCGATTCGTATTCGCGAGGCCCGCACCGGCAAAATTCTCGACCAGCAGGAGGCGAATTTCGCCGGCGGCGATGATGGCTGGGCGAGCGGAGTCCGCATGCTGATCAAGCACCAGGTCCTGCCGCAGCAGGAGTGACGTCCGGGGAGATGCAGATATGAACCGATGGCTATTGGGAATGAGCGCGGCGTGTGCCCTGGCATGGCCATACGCGAGCGGCGCCGCGCCGTCCGCTGAGGACGCCAAAGAGCAGGTGCTGCGGGTTGATCGCGACTGGGCGAACGCCGAGATCCAGCGCGACGCCGGGGCCCTGGGACGGATCTTGGATGAGAAGTTCATCGCCGTCTATGGTTCGGGCAAGGTCGTCGACAAAGAGACCTTCATCAAAGATGTCATCGGCGACGGTACCGACAGAATGCTTTCGCAGGACCTGAGCGATGTGACCGTGCGCGTGCGGGACAACACCGCCGTGGTCGTGGAGACCGACACCATTCGCGGGGCCGACCGCGGTCAGCCGTACGTCGAGGCCACCCGGCTCATCACCACCTACGTCAAGCGCAACGGCAACTGGGTGGCGTTGGCCGAACGCTTTGGACGTGCGACGGATTTGAAGTCCGATGAGGCGGTGATCCGCCAGACGGATGCCGAATGGGTCAAGGCGGCAAAATCGAAGAAAGTCGATGCGTGGCTGGCGTTTTACACCGATGACGCCGTCGTGCTGCCGCCCAACGAGGAAGTGGCCAAAGGCCGGGAGAGCGCACGCAAATCGGTCGCCGAGCTGCTCGCCCTGCCCGGGCTCTCGATCAGTTGGAAGCCGACGAAAGTCGTGGTCGGTCGGTCGGGCGATATCGCCTATCTGATAGGCGCCTATTCGCTCAGCTTCAAGAATACCGGCGGTAAGCCGCTGACCGATCACGGCAAGCTTCTCGAAATCTGGGAGAAGCAATCCGACGGGACCTGGAGGTGCAGTGCGGACACTTGGAATTCGGATCTGCCGCCCGCATCGTAGTCGCGTCGAAGGGCGGCCGCGCGACTACGCGGGTTCGGTCGCTTCGGCAATTCCCAGCGGTTGAGTGATGCGCCAGCCGGATAACATGGCCACGAACATCAGCAGTGCCGCGAGCAGGAAAGGCGCTCCCGGCAACCTCCAGTCCGCGCCGGTGCTGATAAAAACGGCGAATATCTGAGTGAACACCGTAGGACCAATGAGGCTCGCCAGGCCCACGAGGCTCGCAAGCGCCCCTTGGAGGCGCCCCTGCTCCGTGGCGTCCACCAGGCGCGTCATGATGGTCTGCAAGGAGGGCGTGGCAATTCCCCACAGGGCCATGACCGGCACGCCGATCCAGAAAATCGGACCCGTGGAGGCCAGACCGTAAATGGCGAAGCCCACGGCTCCGAAGGTCAACCCCACGGCCATCGCACGCCGTTCTTTGAGCCACCTGACCGCGGGCTTGACCAAGAATCCCTGAACGCAGAGCGAGGAAATGCCGACGCCGGCCAGTACCATCCCGACCGCACCTGTGTCCCATCCGTAACGATAGTGCATGTACAGCACCGTCGTGCTGGGCAGCACAACGTGCGCAAGATTCATGAGGAAATAGCTGACGGCGAGACCCGAAAGCATTCGATGCGAGCGTAACAGCTTCAGCGCCCCGAGGGGATTGGCGTTCTTCCACGCGAAAGGCACGCGCCTTTCTCTAGGCAACGATTCGGGCAGCACGAACAGTCCCCAGCACACGTTAGCCAAAGCCATGAAAGCCGAAGCCCAGAACGGCAGTCGCGGTGAGATGGCACCGAGGAGACCGCCCAAAGCCGGACCGAGTACGAATCCGACGCCGAATGCCGCACCGATGATGCCGAAGCTCGCGGCACGCTTCTCCGGCGGCGTGACGTCCGAGATATACGCGCCGGCGGTGCTGAAGCTCGCCGCAGTAATGCCGGATATCACCCGGCCGACCAGCAGCCACCAGAGGTTCGGCGCCAGCGCCATCAGGATGAAATCCAGACCTAACCCTGCGCACGAGATCAGAATTACGGGGCGCCGGCCAAAATGATCCGAGAGAGAGCCCTGCACCGGTGAGAAGATGAACTGCATCAGCGCCCAGGCCGTGCCGAACACGCCGTACATTTCCGCGGCGCGCGCGGCACTGCCGCCCATGAAGTTCTGAACCAAAACGGGTAGCACGGGAATGATCATGCCGAAAGCCAGCATGTCAATGAGCACTGTGACGAAGATGAATGGCAGCGCAGCGTTGCGATGCCGTTGATCGGGCGATTTCATGGGTGCGAGTTTACTGTGGTCCCCCAGGGATCCACCATCGATGCATTTTGAAGTTCATCTGCGCGGTAGCAGAAAGACTTTTCGAGCCATTTCTGAATGAAGCAGTGCCCGGGGGTAGAACCGTTCGAGCAAGTCGGGCTCGAAGAGCTCCGAATTCTGGCTTGCGAACGCCTCCCACCCACCGCCGCTGCCGCGTTCGACGATATGTTCCTGAATGAGAGCGACATAGGCCACGGTGATTGTCTCGTGATATCGGTCAGGCTTGCCCAGATGAGTGGCGTAATTGCGGATCGCTCGACGAATTCGATCCAGCGCTCCGGCGAAGTCGCTTTGTTGGAGGTACAGGTAGGCGGCCCGCACGTGAGCAGCATGCCCAAATTGGCTTTCCGGCAGCTTGCAACTCTCCAGCGCGCGCAGAAACGCCGCGTCGGTCACGACTTTTCCTTGAGACGATGGCTCGCGCTCGCATCGAGATCCAGGTCGTAGACTGCTCTCAGGTCGCCGATCTTCCGCAGCGTTTCCGCTGTGAACGGCGCCTTTCCCTCGAAGGAGTGCAGCACGATTCCCTCGAGCAGGTCGCCGAGCGTCATATTCTTGTACTCGGCCAGTGCTTTCAGCACCTTGAGCAGTCGACGCTCGATGCGCACGCCCGTCTGTACCCGTTCGATCTCAATCTGTTTGGAAAATCTTGGCATGCGCGTCTCGGCGACGATTGGTACCAGAGTACCTTGGTAGGATTTGCTGGTCAACAGCAATGCATCCGACCCGTCCCCGCGCTCATTCGCCGACAAAGTCTGGTACGAGAATTTTTGCCCGACGCCTCAGCGCCCGACGCCGGGTGCAGCGGGCGCGTGCAGTAGTTCGAGCCCCTCGGCATGCCGCCGCTGAAAACCCTTCCACAGTGTGGCTTCGGGCGGCCCGGGGCTGTAGCCATCGTACGCGGGCGGCGCTGCGGGCGCGGGGCGCGCGGGCCAGACTCCGTCGGACGATTCCGCAACGGGCACATCGAGATAGGTGCTGCGGGTCACATCGCCCTTGACATAGCAATCGAGGAACGCGGTGATGAAATGCGCATTGATCGCATTGAGCCGTTCCTTCCTCCACACGGGATCCTCGAACCAATCCTGGTCCCAGAGCCGCTTGCGCATGGCATCGGGCACCGGATTCAGGCCGATCGCGTGCCCGGCTTCCTTGAAGGTCAACAGGTAGCGGGGTGCGTTCACGGCGGTGTCGAATATGGCGCGTGCACCGGTGGAATAATCGACGGTTCGATCGTGATCGCCCGCGATCAGCAGCAGCGGCACCGTGAGGGTGTGAAGCCCCTCGGGTCCCCACGCAGCGATAGCGCCCTCCGCGGGGGAAATCGCGACCACAGCGCGCAACCCCTTGACCGCAGCCTGATCCTGCCGGGCCCCGCCGCGCGCATACGGCCGAAGCAGGCCACCGGGAACCATCCTGGCCGGGCCGCCGGCGGGATCCAAGGCGGCGCCGGCGGCCGTCAACACACCGTAGCCGCCCATGGAGTAGCCGATCAGCGCGGTTCGCCCCGCATCGATGAGTCGCTGCGCGCCCAGCGTGCGCCGCAGCGTGTGCACCACGTAGGTGATGTCGAGGGGCCGACGCAGCAGCAGCTGTCCAATTTTGCTGCGATCGGTGATCGGCGGATCTTCGTGCCGGATGGCCGCAACCACATAGCCCTTCGAGGCAAGATTCTCCGTCAGCCAGGTCATGGCAACCGGATCATTGCTGTAGCCATGCGATACGATGACCAGCGGGAATCCTTCGCCCGCGTACGGCGCGTCGCGAACCGCGATACCGGGAATGCTGAACTGCGCGGGCGGTGCCGGCGGTTCCGAGGGCAGACTCCCGGTGTAGGTTACGGACGGCGCTCCCGGATTCGGGTGCGCGGGATACCATAACTCGATGCCGAGCACGCGGTCGCGCAGCGGCGCCGAGCCCTTCGCGGGATCGAAGGCCAAAACGTCCGGCTGCGCCGGTTCGATCAATTGCAGGGTCTTGATGCCCACCGCATAAGGGCCGAGAGGCGCGAGTTCGGGCGCATCCACGCCATAACGGCTAGGCGGCTCACCCGCAAAAGCCGGGATCGACAGCAACAGCAGAATCGGCGCGATCATTCGACCCATTGAACCCCCATGGCCCCGCCGGCCGCGGCGATTCTAGCCGAACGCCGAGGGGCGCGACGGCCAACGGCCGGCCGCTCAGGCGATGGTGACGCTGACGGGACAATGATCGCTGCCCAACACCTTGGGGTGAATATCCGCGCCGGCCACTCTGTCGCGCAGCCCCGAAGAAACCAGGAAGTAATCGATTCTCCACCCGACATTGCGCGCTCGCGCATTGGCGAAATTGCTCCACCATGAGTAATACCCGTTGCCCTGCTTGAACAGCCGGAATGTATCGACGAAGCCGGCGTCAACGAAATTCTGGAACCCCTCGCGCTCCTCGTCCGTGAACCCCTTCTTGCCGCGGTTCGGCTTGGGATTGGCGAGGTCGAATTCCGTGTGAGCGACGTTCAAATCTCCGCACAATATGACCGGCTTGCGCTGCTCGAGCTGCCGGCAGTAAGCGAGGAATGCCGGATCCCAATGCTTGTGCCGCAGCGATAGCCGGCTGAGATCGTCCTTGGCATTCGGTGTGTACACGGTGATCACATAGAACCCCTCGAACTCGGCCGTGATCACGCGTCCTTCCTCGGCGCTGTCGCGCTGCAGCTCGTCGGCAAACGTGTAGCGACGCGCGAAGTCCTCCGGAAATCCATTGACCACACTGAGCGGCTCGTGCCTGGAAAATATGGCGGTCCCGGAATAACCCTTCTTCACGGCGGAGTTCCAATATTCGCGGTACTCCTGCAGGTCGATTTCGATCTGTCCACGCTCGGCCTTGGTTTCCTGCAGGCACAGGATGTCGGGTTGATGAGCTTGCAGAAAGGAATGAAACAGTCCCTTCTTGTGCACGGCTCGAATGCCGTTGACGTTCCAGGAGTAGATTTTCATGCGCGGATTGTCACGCCTCCACATAGATGCGGTCAATCGATTTCATAGGATCAATCGCTTGGATAATGGCCGACGGATCGCCGAGCACAGGCTTCCCGGACCATCGCGAGCGCCGCATCGTGTGAACACGGTTCGAGCGCATCGAGCAGCGTCCAAGCGGCCGCCTCGGTGACGACCTGGTACGGGTCGTCGGGATTCCTCTCCCGGTTGTGGGCGGCATAGCAGACGCTTGCCGAGAGGCGCGCGACGATCAATGGGAATAAGACCTCCTGCTCGGGTTCGGTGAGGGGAAAATGCCGGTGATAGCCCCGAATCAGCGCGGCGGCGGCCGTGAACGGGCGTTCGTGATGCAGCATCGCGTAGGCGAGCGCGATGGCCGCCTCGCAAACCGTGGCCGAATGCACCATGTCCCCGAAGTCGAGCAATCCCACCATGCGGCCGCCCTGGACGAGCACGTTGTGATCGTTGGCGTCGCCGTGAATC
Source organism: uncultured Gammaproteobacteria bacterium (assembly GCA_963801865.1). Classification (GTDB taxonomy): domain Bacteria; phylum Pseudomonadota; class Gammaproteobacteria; order Steroidobacterales; family Steroidobacteraceae; genus Bog-1198. Next base: position 252,359 of record CAWDGY010000001.1, read on the forward strand.
ACGCTTTGCCGCAACGACCCCCATTCGATCTCCTCCCACGCGCCGAATGCGCGCTCGATCCGCGCGCGCCGCGCTCGCGGCAAGAGTTGCACATGGGCCCGAGCCAGACCTGCGTGCCGCAGATCCCATTGCAGGATACGATGCGCCGCCGGGTGCGTGAAATGCTCCAGCGCCGCATCGATCCTCGCCATCCTGGTTCCGATGGATTCAAACAGGCTCGCACTTCTATCAATGGATTTCGCCAGTACCACCCCCTCGACCCACCTCAGCGCTCGCACGCCGTGACGCGCTCCAGCGGCTTGGGCGACCCATACGATCTCTTCGCCCGTTCGTGAGGGCACGATTTCCTGCACGCGACAATCGCAGGGCGAATTCGCCACCCGGTGCATGGCGAGGTTCTGACACTGCAGCAGTTCGGGCGCATCGTGCAAATTGGCGATCTTCAACACCATCTTCCCGCGCTGCGGATCGTCGATGAGAAAGTTCTGATCCCGTTCGCTCGGCAGGCGCGAGACGGGACCGCCGATGCCGTACTCGCGTTCTGCGACGGCCAGCGCCTCGGCAGCCGTGAAGCGCGGAATGCTGTCGAGCGGGATGGTCATTTCGTCGCAAACAGCTGCGCGGCGATGTCCCGAAACGATTTGAACTCGAGTGCGTTGCCGCTGGGGTCGAGGAAGAACATGGTCGATTGCTCGCCGGCGTGGCCCTTGAATCGGATACACGGCTTCACCAGGAAGTCGACGCCGCGGCGCTGCAGCCGTTCCGCCAGTTCAGCCCACTGTTCGGCCCGAAGCACCACGCCGTAATGCGGCACCGGCACCGCCTCCCCATCCACGGGGTTGAAGTGGGACGTGAGCTTCCCATTCACACCCAGAGTGGGATTCAAATGGCAAACCAGTTGATGGCCGTAGAGATTGAAATCGACCCAGTGCGCATCGCTGCGGCCCTCAGCGCAGCCCAACAGTTCCGCATAGAAGTGCCGCGCTTCGGCAATATCACGAACCTGCACGGCGATGTGGAAGGGCGTCAGCGGCTCGTTCATGATGATTGACCTCGACCATTACCTGAAAGGAGACCCTCGGCATGTTCTTGCTCCGTCACGGGCAGAGCTACTTCAACCTGCACTTCAGCGAGACGCGCGTCGATCCCGGCATCGAAGACCCGGAGTTGACGCCGCTCGGAGTCGAGCAGGCCGTGGCCGCCGCGCAGCAGCTCGCCCGAGCCGCGCTGACGCGGATCATCATTTCGCCCTACACGCGCGCTTTGCAAACCGCCGAGCCGATCCTGGCGATCCATAAGGTGCCGGTCGATATTATGCATGAGGTTCGCGAACGGACTGCGTTCGTGTGCGACATCGGCAGTCCGCCCGACCTGCTCGCGCTCCGCTTTCCGCACCACGAATTCGCGCATCTGCCGCGGCGATGGTGGCACGAGGGAGTCGAGCCCCTGCAGCATACGATCGCGCGCGCTGATGCGTTCCGCGCGTCGATAGCCGCGCGCGACGACAGCGCGACGACCCTTTTGGTCAGTCACTGGGCATTCATTCTGGCGCTGACCGGAAACTCGATCACCAACGGTGAAATTATGGAATATGATCCTCGAAGCAAGCCGCCGGAGCAACGCCTCCGGGGCCCCTGATCGGCGGCCAAACGACCCTGACGAAGAAAGAAGATATTCCGATGCCCTTGAGCCTCCTTACTGGCATCAGACCGATCGACCGCAAAGGGGTCATGCGCGATGTGCTCGCGGGCGTGAGCCTTGCCTCGATCAACATCCCGCAAGTGCTCGGCTACGCGCGCATCGCCGGCATGCCGGTCGTGACGGGGCTGTTCACGGTGCTCCTGCCGCTGCTCGCGTTTGCGCTATTCGGCTCTTCGCGCCATTTGGTGGTGGCGGCGGACTCCGCCACGGCGGCCATCGTCTCGAGTTCGCTAACGCACATGGCCGCCCCCGCGAGCGCGCACTATATGACGCTGGTCAGCACCGTTGCGCTGCTGACGGCGGGACTTCTGCTGCTGGCGCGGATTTTCAAACTGGGATTCCTGGCCGATTTCCTGTCGCGCACGGTGCTGGTCGGCTTTTTAACCGGGGTCGGCTTGCAAGTCGGCATTTCGATGCTGAGCGACATGTTCGGCATTTCGGTGAGCTCGCACTATTCCCTGGTGAAGGTGTGGGAGATCGTACGGGGCTTGCCGCATACGCAACTTGCGACGCTGGAGCTGTCCGCGTTAGTGGTCGCCTGCATCCTGCTGGGAAGCCGCTTCGCGCCACGGCTGCCGCTGTCGCTATTCGCCGTAGTCTTGACCATCGCAGCGAGCCGCGCATTTCACTTCGCCGAGCGCGGCATCGCGGCCATCGGCCCCATTCCCGGCGGATTGCCTTCACTTGCGCTGCCAACTGTGACGCTGGGCGAACTACTCGCGCTCCTGCCGGTGGCCGCCTCATGCTTCGTGATGATCGTTGCGCAGAGCGCGGCCACAGCGCGCGGATTCGCCGCACACTATCACGAGAGGGTCGACGAAGATGCCGACATTCTCGGACTGTCGGCCGCGAACTTCGCGGCCGCCGTCACCGGCACTTTCGTCGTGAACGGCAGCCCCACGCAGACGGCGACGGCCGATCGCGCCGGTGCCCGCAGCCAGGTCGCGCAACTGGTATTGGCAGGCATCGTGCTGATCGTGCTCCTGGCTTTGACCGGTCCGTTGCAATATCTGCCGCGATGCATATTGGCGGCCATTGTCTTCACCATTGCCATCGGCATGATCGACGTGTCGCGGCTGCGGGACATTCGGCGTGAAAGCCCGGGGGAATTCTATCTCGCCGTCGTGACCGCAGTGACGGTCGTCGCGCTCGGCGTCGAGCAAGGGATCTTGCTCGCGATCGCCCTGTCGCTGTTCAGGCACGTTCGGCACAGCTATCGACCCCATACGATGATGCTGGCGCCGGATGCCGCTGGCCGATGGTCACTCGTGTCGGCCGCGCCGGGTAAGGTGACCGAACCGGGTGTCATCGTGTACCGCTTCGGTGCGGACCTTTTCTACGCCAACGTGGATCTTTTTACCTGCGAAGTTCGCTCGCTCGTGGAGCACGCGCCGACGCCGGTTCGCTGGTTCATCGTTGATGCCGGAGCGGTCACGGACATCGACTATTCGGCAGCGCAGTCCATCCGCGACCTGCTCGAGGAGTTGTCGCGCCGCAAGGTCTGCATGATCTTCGGGCGCGTCAGCCCCTACTTGCGCGCCGATATGGATCGGCACCGCATTACGGCCGTGGTCGGTGAGTCGCACATATTTTCGACTCTGCACGAAGCCGTCGCGAGCGTGCGGGACGGTACCGCCGGCAAGCCCATCGGCGACTTTGCTTCATGAGCCGGTCTTCAGAACCGCCGCTTCCTGCGGCTGCCCCGCGCCCGGCTGCCCCGCACCCGGCTGCCCCGCGCCCGGTTGTCCAGTGCCGAGCCACTTGGTGAGCATGGCTGCCAACATCGTGGGATCCACGGGCTTGCTCAGAAAATCGTTCATGCCGCAGCTGATGCTGCGGGCGCGATCTTCCGGGAAGGCATTCGCCGTCATGGCGATGATCGGCACATCGTGATTCAGTACCCGCGAGGCCGGGTCGCGAACCAGCCGTGTCGTCTCGAAGCCGTCCATCTCGGGCATTTGACAGTCCATCAACACGAGCCGGTAGCGGGTTCTGCTGAGCCGGTCGATCGCTTCGCGCCCTTGTTGGGCGACATCGACCTCGTATCCAAGCTTCGCCAGCAGGTAGAGGGCGACGCGCTGGTTGACGAAGTTATCCTCGACCAGAAGCAACCGCGGACGTTCCGGGGAGCTCGGAGCCGGTGGTGGGACGGGCGGCGCAGCCTCGGTCGGCGCTCCGGCGCGCAGTGGCAGCACGAACCAAAATGTCGATCCTGCGCCCGGGGTGCTGAGCGCACCGATTTCCCCGCCCATCAGCTCGACCAGCGTTTTGCTGATCGCGAGGCCAAGACCGGTGCCTCCGTAACGGCGCGCTGTCGATGAATCCGCCTGGGTATAGCGCTGGAACAGCGTGGCCAGCTGTTCGCTCGAGATCCCGATGCCCGTATCGATCACGCTGACCTTGAGGCGAGCCGCATCGGGCTGCGTCACTGCGATGTGCACTGAGCCGGATTCGGTGAATTTGACCGCATTGCCGGCAAGATTGAGCAGCACCTGACGGATGCGAACCGGATCTCCCTTGATGTACTTCGGCAAGCGATCATCGTAGTCGATGCGTATCGACACGCCGCGCTCGAGCGCGGCTGACTGCAGAATCGCCCGTACTCCGTCGCAGACCGATTGCAGATCCATATCGATCTGCTCGATGCTCATGCGACCGGCTTCGATCTTCGAATAGTCGAGCACGTCGTTGATGACCGTGAGCAGCGCGTCGCTGGAGCGCTGCACGGTCTGCGCAAACTCGCGCTGCTCGCTGTTCAGCGGCGTGTCGAGAAGCAAGTTGGCGAACCCGAGCACTCCGTTGATCGGCGTGCGAATTTCGTGGCTCATCACCGCGAGAAGATCGCTCTTGGCGCTTGCAGTCTCTTGCGCGCGCTGTGCACGCGCTTCGGCATCTTTCTTGGCCTCGGCGAGACGCAATTGCACGACGCGGTCGCGGCGGCGCGCGCGCTGCGCGGTGCGGCTCAACCGCAGCACCACGAACCCGGTCAGCAGCGACAGCAGCGCCACGGCTGCGAACGCGCCGATGCCAGCACGGCGGATCGCATCGATCCGCGCGTCGAAATTTCGCACCCACATATCGACGCCGATCACCCCGACGAATCGCCCGCTGCGGTCGAAGAACGGCGCATACGCGCTCATGTAGCTGCGCACGGCTTCTTTGACGGGCTCCTCGTTGACCGCGGTGACGTGTCGCTCGAGCGCGCGGCGCAACGTGGGATCGACGGTATCGTGAGGAGCCATGATCAATTCGGGCGGTTCCGTATCGCCCGGCACACGATACAAATAATCGGTGCCTAGGACGTAGTAGACCCGGCCATGCTCGAGAACGGCGGTATATACGTAGATGATGTCCGAAGTCGCCTGGTGAAATTTGACGAGCGGAGCCAGCAGAGTCAGATGTGCGGGACTGCCCGCCTGCTTTTGGGAAACGATGCTGCGATGGGCGTCCCCGTCGACCAGCGTGGCCGCTGTGCGGGCGAGCTGCAGTAATTCCATGCGCACGGCATCGAGCTGGGCCTCATGGGCGGCGCGCCATAAGTAAAATAGACCGAGCGAGGAGATGACCAACACAGCCATGCCGGCCAGAATCCCATGCACAAGCGGCCGGTTGGTGCGCCGCGAGGGTGTTTTCGGACGATGGTGTGGTGTCGAGATACGCAAATGGAGGCCGGCCCTACCCTCCTCCGGTATCGGCCCGACCGACGCATGCTGAAGCTTACCCGCTCAGCGGCCAGCTAAACCACCGAATAGCCCCCAGCTTTGCGACCTCGATCTTGCGACATCGGTCACGCGATTTTCGGCCGTCCCGCCCGCGCCAACCCTGTGCTTGGGTGCGGCCGGCCAGGTGCGGTCGGCCAGGTGCGGTCGGCTGGGTGCGGTCGGCTGGGTGCGGCCGCCAGGCGCGCGACCGGGCAGCCGCCGGCTAGGCGCGTCTCCCGCTGAACTCGGCGCTGCCGAACAGGTGCTTGGCACGGCCGCTGATGCGATCCGCATGTACGGTGGCTGTGAAACGGAACGTCAGCCGCATGGGTTGGGTAATTTTCGCCGACCACCGGAGCAGGTTGCCCTCGATCCAGCCGTCGCTGATCGATGCAAAATATTCGGCATCCGACAGCGAACCCGTGAGACGGTCCCCGTCGATCGCGAGATCGAGCACGCCCGACTTGTCGCCGAAGGGAGTTCGGATGGTGATGTTCCATTTTCCGTGAGCCGTCATGTGATCCCAACTCTCCGTGGCGCTTCCGAATTTAGCAGATTTCACGGCCTGCGGCGGTTTGAGCCGGCGCAGACACGCCGCAGTGCGGCTCGCGCGGGCAGGCACCGCTTCTCGGGCAAATCACGCTCGCCGGTGAGTCGAGCGCGTCGGCGATCCAGGCGATGTTCAGGACCTGCGAGGCGGCACGAATCCGGCCGGCAGCGGCCTCTGGAATCGGCCCATCGCCGCCGCTGCCGCACGACTCGGCGACCGCCGCCACGATGCTTTCGCCGTCGAAGCCCTGCGCATCGAGCGCCGGGAGCAAATCGACGCCCACGGACAGCACATGCACTTCATCGAGCGCATCCCGCGTCAAAAGAGAGTGACAGCAATACAGGCGCGCCCGCTTGCCGTCCTGCATGATCGAGATCTGCGATTTCGGCTTCTGCAACAGCGGGGCCGCACCCGGGGTTTGCTGCAAGAGTCGAAACACCGCCCAACGCGGACACGGGTCCGATACCAGGCTCATGTTGCCCCAGGGCAATGGAATGCCGTTCGCGCGATAGACCGCGCGCAGGTAGCCCGGGGCATACGCGTCGAAAAAATGCCAGTGCCGATAGGGTGAAACAGCCGTCATGCGGCGCATCACCAACGCCGGCGTGACGCCGAGCTTCTCGCACGCCGCCACCCGGTGCGCTTCGCGGATCAAGAAGCGGCGAAACGGAACGCGCGGGCAAAGCAGAGCACCGGCAAAGAAGCTGCACTCGAAATCCCGCCACGCATACAGCACGTCTTGCGCGCCCATGCCCGCTGCGGAGGGCGCCTCCGGATCCGCGGCGTGCACGGCGCTATGCGGTGAGATCACACCGTCGCCGTTGTGCAGGATCTTGTGGCCGACGAAGAACGCCAGCTCGTATTTCAGCCGTTCTTCCTGATGGCGGAGGCGTTTGTTGATGAACACGGTCCCCGGTGCTTCGAATCGCGAGCGCACCAAAGCGCCGCTCGGCTTGCGGCTGTCACCGTCGAACCAACGAATCTCCAACCCGTGGCTCTTGCACAGATTCATCAACGCGGCGAGGGTCAGGGGCATCTGCCGCCTGCCGCCCTCTTCGGCGGCGCGCTCAATGTCCGGAAAATTGTTGTGGCGCGTCTCCTGCCAAACCCGGATCAGCAGCTGCGCAAATTGACGCCCCGTGGTGCCGGTCTGAGACAATAGTTCGGGCAGCGCGTTTTGCAGCAGCTCATGCGAAAACAAAAATGCCGGCTCGAGCGGCATGGCGTCGAGGCCGCCGCGTTCGCGCTGCGGCAAAGACACCTCCACTTCGGTGTTCTCATCGAGAAACCACCGCACATCCTTGCTGAAGATGCCCGCCAGCATGCCGAGCATTTCGGGCGAGGGCATGCGCTTGCCGGTCTCGACCATGCTGAGGTAGGAAACCGAAGGAGCGCCCGCAGCGTCGATCTGTACGCATCGCGCCGAAAGTTCGTCCAGTGTCAGTCCGTTGCGCTTTCGCAGTGAGCGCAGTTTCGCCCCGAGAAAGTGTCCCTGCCGGATCAACCCCGCCATTGGCGCTCCTTATTTGACAGATTCACCGTGTGGAATGTGAAATTCACATTGTGAAATTTCTATTGTGTAAATCCTCCCGAATGCACTTTAAGCTCGTCGACGACCCGGATGCAAGCCCGTTCCAATTGCGGGCACATCCATGATTCACCGACTGGAGATCGACTCATGAGCGAAAAATCAACCGCCGATTCCCGCTGGCGCGGCATCGAGCGCCCTTACACCCCCGCCGATGCAGCCCGACTGCGCGGCACGGTACGCATCGAACACTCGCTGGCGCGGCTGGGCGCGGAGAAGTTTTGGCGCCTGCTGCACACGCAGCCGGTGGTCGGCGCGCTTGGCTGCATGAGCGGTAACCAGGCCGTACAAGCGGTGCAAGCCGGCCTCAAAGCCATCTATTGCTCCGGCTGGCAGGTCGCCGGCGATGCCAATACCGCCGGCGAGATGTATCCCGATCAGAGCCTCTATCCGGTCGACTCGGTGCCGCGCATGGTCGAGCGCATCAACAATGCCCTGTTGCGGACCGATCAAATCCAGCTCCTGGAAGGCAAATCCAACATCGATTGGCTGGCGCCGATCATCGCCGATGCCGAAGCGGGCTTTGGCGGCAACCTCAACGCATTCGAACTCACCAAGGCCCTGATCCGCGCCGGCGCGGCGGCCGTGCATTTCGAGGACCAACTCTCCTCGGCCAAGAAGTGCGGCCACCTGGGGGGCAAGGTGCTGGTGTCCACCGCAGAGGCCATCAACAAGCTGGTCGCCGCCCGACTCGCCGCGGACGTTCTCGATGTTCCCACCGTCATCATTGCGCGCACCGATGCGGATGCGGCGAACCTGCTCTTGAGCGACAACGACACACGCGATGCGCCCTTCCTGACGGGCGAGCGCTCGGGCGAAGGCTTCTTTCACGTGCGATGCGGAATCGATCAGGCCATCGCTCGCGGCTTGGCCTACGCCCCGTATGCGGATTTGCTCTGGTGCGAGACGTCGAAACCCGATCTTGCCGAGGCGCGCCGTTTCGCCCGGGCGATTCATGAGCAATTTCCGGGCAAGTTGCTGGCCTACAATTGTTCACCCTCCTTCAATTGGCAGGGCAATCTCAACCAAGCGAGCATGAAGGCTTGGCGCGAGGAGCTGGCCGCGATGGGTTATCGCTTCCAGTTCATCACCCTCGCCGGCTGGCACGCTTTGAATCTTTCCATGTTCGAACTGGCTTGTGCTTACCGCGACGATGGCATGCTCGGATACTCGCAGATGCAGCAGCGCGAGTTCGGCCAGGAACGCGCCGGCTATCGCGCGACCAAACATCAAGCCTTCGTCGGTACCGGCTATTTCGACGCGGTGCAAACCGCCATTACCGCGGGCGAACATTCCACGGGCGCGATGGCCGGCAGCACCGAGACCGAGCAGTTCACCTCGGCGCCGCCCACAGAGCCGCGACGTGTGGTCGCCTAAGGATCATGCGGCGGCGATCGCTGAGCACTTTCGCTCCTACAACGAGGAATTCGGCCGCATCACGCGCCGGGCGGCGCTGAATTTCCTCGCCGAGGATTGGGACGCGGCGCAGCTCGATGCGGTCGCCCGCATCGAGCTGTACGAGCAGCGCGTCTCGAAGTGCGTGCAGGCGATCGGCGAAGAACTGAAATCGCAGCCCACGCATGTGCCGCTTTGGGTGGACATCAAACGCGCCTATGAGCAGATCGTTGCGCGCCGTCCGGACAGCGACTTCTACCGAACGTTCTTCAACTCGGTCACGCGCGACCTCTTCGGTACCGTCGGCGTCAATCCGGAGGTCGAATTTTGCGCCACCAGCGTCGGACGCGCCTCGGGGGCCGTACCGATTCGCGTCTACCGCATCGGCAGCTCGCTGCCGGCGGCGATGCGCGAGGTGCTGACCGATTTGCCGTTCGGCGCCGCGATCGCTCATCAGGAGGGCGCAGTCCACCGCATCAGCGCCGAAATCGGCCGCTACTTCGAGACCGGACGGCATAGCGGCGCGCCCGAATCCATCGAATTGATCGAGCCCGTATTCTACCGCGGTCTGCAGGCCTTCGTGGTCGGCCGCCTGATCGGCGACGGCGCGATCACACCGCTGGTGATCGCATTCCGCAACTCGCCGCGCGGCGTCGAGGTCGATGCCGTGATGCTCTCGCGCGCTGAAGTGAGCTCACTCTTCGGTTATGCACGCTCCTACTTTCACGTGGATCTGCCGGTGGTCAGCGCCGCGATCACCCTGCTGCGTTCGTTCATGCCGCGCAAGCCCATCGATGAGCTCTATACGGTGCTCGGCCGCGCGAAACAGGGCAAGACGGAGCGCTATTTCGCGCTGCAGCGCCATCTCGACACTTCCATCGACAGCTTCGTGCATGCACCCGGCGATCGCGGCCTGGTCATGATCGTCTTCACGCTGCCTTCGCACGACCTGGTGTTCAAGGTGATCCGCGACACCTTCGGCGCACCCAAGACCAGCACCCGCGCCGATGTCATCGAGCGCTATCATTTCGTCTTCCGCCATGACAGGGCGGGGCGGCTGGTCGATGCCCAGGAATTCAAACGCCTGCGCCTGCCGCGCGCCCGTTTCATGCCGGCGCTCGCCGATGAGCTGCTGCGGGATGCGAGCGAGAGCTGCCGCATCGAGGGCGAGGACCTCATCATCGAGCACTGCTACATCGAACGGCGTCTGCGGCCGCTCAATCTGTTTCTGCGCGAGTCCGACCCTGCCGCCGCCGAGGCGGCGATCATCGATTACGGCAACGCGTTGCGCGATTTGGCTGCGAGCAACGTCTTTCCCGGCGACCTGCTGCTCAAGAATTTCGGCGTGACCAACCACGGCCGCGTGATCTTTTACGACTATGACGAGCTGTGCCTGGTGTCGGATTGCCTGTTTCGCGATCTGCCCCAGCCGCGCTGCGAAGAAGAGGAAACGAGCGCCGAGCCTTGGTTTCACTGCGGGCCGCACGATGTCTTTCCGGAGCAGTGGCTGCAATTCCTCGCGATTCCACCGGCGCTGCGCGAGGTGTTCATACGGCATCACGCGGAGCTTCTGACGGCTGCATGGTGGCGCGCCCAATCGGCGCAGCCGGCGGAGGCGGATGTCATTTACAGAAGTCCGGCCTCACTGAGCGTCCCGGCAGCGTAGACGAAACTCAGTCCGCCGTGCCGTCCGCGCGCCGCGTATAAATCCGGGTCCCATTGGCGGGGAGCTGCGAGAGCTCCCCAGCGTCGCCCGGCTGCGAGCTCAATGCCAAGTCCCAGGCGCCGGCCGGCAGCGGCACCTGCCGTGGCTCGTCGGCGAAGTTGAATAGCGCCAATATGCCGGCGTGCTGAAACTGCAGCCAGCGGGCGTCGACCTCGAACTTCACCCGCGCTTTGCGACTGCGGTCGCGGTGAGACTTGCGGCTCCGCAGCTCGATCAAGCGCCGATGCCAATCGAAAAGTTCCGTGTGCGGCGGTTCCGCCAATTCCGACCAATCGAGCTTGGAACGCTCGAAGGTTCGAAGCTCCTGCGGATTGGGCACCTCTCCGGCCCAGCGAAAACTGCTGAACTCTTTGGCCCGACCCTCGGCGACCGAGCGGCCCAAGGTCGGGTCTTGGTGATCGGTGAAGTACAAGAAGGGTGTCGTCGCGCCCCATTCCTCGCCTTGGAACAAGAGCGGTACGAACGGTGACAACAACGTCAGCGCCGCAACCGCTTTCAACCGCGGGACACCAATGAGCATGCTCAGACGCTCACCCTGTGCGCGGTTGCCGATTTGATCGTGATTTTGCGCACACACCACGAGTTGCTCGGGCGCTATGCCGCGCGGCGGTCTGCCGTGACGCCGGTGCCGAAACTCGGAATACTGGCCCTGATACACGTAGCCCTCGCGCAGTGCGGCGGCGATGTCCTCGAGTCCGTGAAAGTCTGCGTAGTACCCGGCCGTTTCCCCGGTGAAAAAGCGGTGCAGGGCGTGATGGAAATCATCCTCCCAATGCGCCTCGAGGGCGTACCCGCCGCGCGCCGCCGCCTGCACCAGCCGCGGGTCGTTGAGATCGCTTTCCGCGATCAGCACGAAGCTGCGATTGAGCTCACTGCCCAATCGCCGTACCGCGGCCGACAGCTCCTCGAGAATGTGCGTCGCCTCGAAGCTGAAAATGGCATGTACGGCATCGAGCCGCAATCCGTCGAATGCGTAGTCGCGCAGCCACATGAGCGCATTGTCGATGACGAAGCGCCGCACCTCGTCGCTGTACGGGCCGTCGTAGTTCACCGCCTCGCCCCAGGAGGTCTTGACGCGATCCGTGAAATACGGCCCGTAGCTCCCGAGATAATTGCCGTCCGGCCCCAGGTGGTTGTACACCACGTCGAGCAGCACGCCGAGACCTGCGTCGTGACATGCCGCGACGAAGCGCGCCAAGTCCTGCGGCGAGCCGTACGCGGGCAGCGGCGCGTACAGGTCGACACCGTCATACCCCCACCCGTGCCGGCCGGGAAAGGTCGCGACAGGCATGAGTTCCACGTGGGTGATCCCGAGCCTCACCAAGTGCGGCAGCATCGCTTGCGCACCGGCGTAGGTGCCTGCAGGCGTGAAGGTGCCGATGTGCAATTCGTAGAGGACGGCATCGCTCAACGGCGCCGCGCGAAAGTGCGGCCGGTGAAATTCACGCACGGAGTCCGGATCGATCACGTGCGAAGCGCCGTGCACCCCGTCCGGCTGCCAGCGCGAACGTGGATCCGGCAGCGGAGTGCCCCCGTCGAGGGCATATTTGTAGCCCCGCACACTCGCAGTGTCGGCTTCGGCCCGCCAGTAACCGCGGGCATCGGACTGCATCGCAATCCGGCGCTCCTGCGTCACGAGGTCGACCGACTTCGCGAACGGCGCCCACACGGAGAAAATCACGCGCCGTCTCGAATCAGCAGTGCCACCGGGAAGGAGCCGAACAGGTCCTCGGCGCCGACTCCGTCGCGCATCAATCCACCGGTGAAGAAGTTCTTCCAGGTGCCGCGCGGCAGCGGCAGCCGCGTGTCACCCCACGCCCCGCTCACGGTCATGCTGAAGCGCGGCACCACCGCGATGAGATTGTCGCCGCGGCGGAAGGCGAGCAGATTTCCGAGGTGCGCGCCCTGCGCCACGAGCGGTTGATAGGGGCTCGCGCGCGAGAAATCCGCCGCGCGCTCGCGTCGCAACGCGAGGACCCGCGTGGTCATCCACAACTTCGGCAATCCCGAGTCCCAATTCGCCAGCGCCTCCGAGGCCGTGAGGGAATGGCAACGCTGCAAGAAATCGGCGCGCAATGCGAAATCGACGGGGCGCCGATTGTCCGGATCGACCAGGCTCAAGTCCCACAGTTCGGTCCCCTGGTAGAAATCCGGTACGCCCGGCGCAATCATCTTGATGAGTGTCTGCCCGAGGCTGTTGATCCGGCCGGGTAGAACCAGCGGCCCGATGAACGCCTCGAGGCTCGAGATGAATTCCGGCGTCTGGAACACGCCCTCGACGAAGCCGTGGATGTTCGCTTCGTAGCCCGTGTTCGGCTCGTGCCAGGATGTCCTGATTTTCGCTTCGCGGCACGCTTTCAGCATGTATTGCCAGCAGCGCTCGTGCGTGATCGGCCACGCGCCGATCAGCGTCTGATAAAGGAGATACTCGGCGTGCCGGTCGGGCGTGCGGTTATTCCACGCGGGCGCGGTGAGGAGCGACCACTGATGCAGAGCTTCCGCCCATCGATCCGGTATCTCGGAAAGCAACGAAATCCTCGTCCGCACGTCTTCGCTGCGCTTGTTGTCGTGGGTCGAGGTGGCGAGCAGATTGTTCGGCCATCGATCACTCAAGTAATGGCAGAATTCGTGAAACTTCTCCGCCGAGATGCCGATGAGGGAGGCCTGGGCGCCGACTTCGTTGCACGATACCAGCCGGTCGAAGCAATAGAACGTCGTGTCCTCGACGCCCTTTGCCATCACCGCGGGCGCCAGCTGCTGCCATCGCGCAATGAAATCCTCCTCGCCCTGGTCGAGTTCCTGCTTGGTGAGCAACTCCGCCAGAAAGTCGAAGGCGGCCGCTTCTATCTCGGGCGCTCCGATGCGCGCGCTCTGCACCGCTTCGGTGCTGACGCGCTTGTCGTTCTCGTACAGCACACCCGCGGTGCGGTAGGTTCGATACACGGGCAGCGCAACCGTCACCCGGGCGAGCGCCTCGCGCAAATGTCGCGGACTGATGTCGCGGGTGCGCCAGTCGGCGCGGGCGATCGCGAGCGCGGCTGCGCTCAAGCGATCGAGGTCGGCGGAAAATGTGGACTCGACGATCTCGAGCTTTTTCTCGCGCACCAGCGCGGAGAAATTCACCGTGTGGCCGGTGAAATCCGAATACGTCGACGTCAGTGCGTCGGTGCGCTGATCGTCCATCCACAAGCGGTTCACTTTGGACAGGAAATCGTAGCCGACCGTACCGTCGATCGGCCAATCCTCCACGAGGCGCTCGTCGTTCTCCAATATCTTCTCGACGTAAATCCGCCCGTCGGGCTTGAGGTCGCGCAGGCGCCGGAAGTAGGTGAGCGGATCGCGCAAGCCGTCCGGATGATCGATTCGCAATCCGTCGACCTGGTCTTGCGCGATCATCGCCTCGACCCGCGTGTGGGTGGCCGAAAACACCTGCGGCAGTTCGGTGCGAATGCCGCTCAAGGAGCTGATGTCGAAGAAGCGTCTGTAATTGGTGAGCTCACCGGCGAGCTTCCAGCCATGCAGCACGAAAAACTGCCGCTGCAAAACCCCATCCAACACCCGCTCGTTGCCGCGCGTGCGTCCGATCGCGCTTTTCAGTCGGCCCGACTCGCGCGCCTCCGCGAGGATCTGCGCAGCGCGTTGTGCCTGCCTCCGATACTGCGCGCGCTCGGATTCGGTGGGGCGGGAGCAGCATTGCAGACGCTCGAGCTCGGCGAAGCACTCGTCTTCGGCAGCGAGGAGCGCGCCCCAGGAGGCGGGGCCCAATGGCCAGCTGTTGTCGAAGTGCTTGAGGCGCGGGTGGATATCCTTCAGTTCGAGCTCGAGCTCGCCGTTGTGCAGCGACTCTCCGTAAGCGTGCGCCAGCGTGCAGATATGCACGCGGTAAGGCCCGTGCGCGGGGACACGGATGTCGAAGTAATCCGCGTAGTCGCTGAACGGTCCGTGCGCGAGCACGTCGTCCCACCAGGGATTATGCTGCGAGGCGGACATGTGGTTCGGCACGATGTCGAGCAGGATCCGCAGATGGTGCGATTGGGCGCATTCGACGAAGCGGTCCCAGGCAGGCTCGCCGCCCAAATCATCGCTGATCCGGCTCGGGTCGGTCACATCGTAGCCATGCTGGCTGCCCGGCGCCGCTTGCAGGCACGGCGACAGGTACACGTGACTCACGCCGAGCTGCGACAGATACGGCAAAATCTGCCGCGCAGAATCCAGCGTAAACCCCGCGTGCAGCTGCAACCGGTAGCTGCCGATCCATTCAGCGCTCATGGCTGAGCACCACGAACGAGCGCGGGACCAGATCGACCAGCCGATATCGCTTCACCGACTCCTCTTCGATCGGCAATTCGGGCCGCGCGGTGTCGAACGCAATCCTCCACCCGGAGTGGAACAGCTCGTAGGAGATGCGAAACTGCACCCGCTCGTGGTGCGCGTTGAGCAGCAGCAGGAAATCCTTGTCCTCCGCGCAACCTCCGCCGCTGTCGCGAATCTCGGGGGCGGCGCCGTTCAGGAACATGCCGAGAGTGCGCATCCACCCGCCTTTCTCCCAGTCCTTGGTGCCCATGCGCTTGCCGTCGGCGCGATACCACACGATGTTCTTGTCGGGGTGTTCCGCCTCCGGGTCGTTGTCGTAGAACGCATAGCGGTGGAAGTTCGGGTGCGCTTTGCGATACTGGACGATGCGCCGTGCGAACTCCAGGAACGCCTTGCGGCGCTGATCGAGGTCCCAGTGGTACCAGGAGGCTTCGTTGTCCTGGCAGTAGGCATTGTTGTTGCCCTGCTGCGTGCGGCCGAGCTCATCACCCCCGGAAATCATCGGCGAGCCCTGGGCAAGCAATAATGCGCACCATAAATTGCGCTTTTGCCGCTCACGCAGCTCGATGATGCCCGGATCGTCGCTGGGACCCTCGACGCCGCAGTTCCAGGTATGGTTGTCGTCCGCGCCGTCGCGATTCTCCTCGCCGTTGGCCTCATTGTGTTTTTGTTCGTAGCTGACGAGGTCCTGCAGCGTGAAGCCGTCGTGGGCCGTGACGAAGTTGATACTTGCCGAGGGCGGGCGCCGGGTGCCCTCATATAAATCCGCACTGCCGGCCAGGCGCGTGGCGATTTCCGAGTGAAGGCCCATGTCGCCCTTCCAGAACTTTCGCACCGTGTCGCGATATTTGCCGTTCCACTCCATCCAACCGGTCGGAAAGTTGCCCACCTGATAGCCGCCCTCGCCCAGGTCCCAGGGTTCCGCAATCAGTTTGGTCGGAGCGAGCGTTGGATCCTGATAGATGGTGTCGAAGAAGGCGCCGAGTTGATCGACATCCTTGAGCTCACGGGCGAGCGCGGATGCGAGGTCGAAGCGAAAGCCGTCCACGTGCATTTCCGTGACCCAGTAGCGCAGGCTGTCCATGAGCAGCTGAATGGAATGCGGATGGACCATGTTGAGCGTATTGCCGCAGCCCGTGAAATCCATGTAGTGGCGCGGGTCGTCGGGAACCACCCGGTAGTATGCGAGGTTGTCGATGCCCCGAAACGAGAGCGTGGGGCCGGCGTGATTTCCCTCCGCGGTGTGGTTGTAGACCACGTCCAGAATGACCTCGATTCCCGCGTTGTGCAGCTCCTTGACCATTTGCTTGAATTCCCGGATCACCTCTGCGGGTTCCGCGGTTGCCGCGTAGGTCGGCTCCGGGGCAAAAAAACCCAGGGTGTTATAGCCCCAATAATTGCGAAGACCCTTCTCGACCAAGTGACGGTCGTCCAGGAAATAATGAACCGGCATCAACTCGATCGCCGTGATGCCGAGTGAGTGCAGGTGCGCAATGATGGGTTCCGAGGCGATCCCCGCATAGGTGCCGCGCAGGTTTTCCGCAACCTGCGGATGCAGCATCGTCAGGCCGCGCACATGCGCTTCGTAAATGATGGTCTCGTGCAGCGGCGCGGACGGGCGCTGCTCGCCGCTCCAGTCGAAGCTCGGGTCGATCACCGCACCGATGGGCGCAAACGGCGCGCTGTCCCGGTCATCGAATGCAAGATCCCCGTCCGGGTCGCCCAAACGATAGCCGAAGAGCTCATCCGCCCATTCGAGTTTGCGTCCGATGGCCTTGGCATAAGGATCCAGCAGCAGCTTGTTTGGATTGAAGCGCAGCCCCGTGTGAGGATCGTAGGGGCCATGCACGCGATAGCCGTACAGCTGACCCGGACCCACGCCCGGAAGATAGATGTGCCAGGCGCCGTTCGTCCTCTCGCGAATCCGGATGCGCTCCTCGTTCTTGCCCGATGGATCGAACAGGCAGAGCTCGACCAATTCGGAGCTTTCCGAAAAGAGTGAAAAATTCACGCCGCGCCCGTCCCAAGTGGCCCCTCTCGGGAAGGGCGAGCCGGCGGACTGATGCGATCGGTCGCCCTGAGATCGGGGTGTCACTGATGCAAGTAGTCGGATCGCGCGGCGGGCTTCGCGCTCGGCATCGTGGTCCGGGGACGGCTTCGCAACGCATCGCCGGCATGTCGCGTGCGCGCCGCGGTCTCTTTTTCTTCCATGGGTCGGCTCCTGACAAGGCAACGGCCGGGCGCATGTGCGGCGCCCGACACGGATGAATACTGCTCGCCGGCACGCCGATTTGCTGTCGGCTGGCCTCCAGAGGGTCTGTAGGACAAGAGCGTAGAGGCCGCGCCGGAGGTCAGGCCGGCCAGCTCCAGTTTCTGATCTCCGGCATGTCCTGCCCATGGCGATCGATGTATTGCTTGTGTTCGACCAGCTTGTCCTGCAGCTGCTGCTTCAAATAGACCCCCGTGCTGCCGGTCTCCGGCAGTCGGTTGATGGCATCGATCACCAAATGGAAGCGGTCCATATCGTTCAAGACCGTCATGTCGAAAGCCGTCGTGATCGTGCCCTCCTCCTTGTAGCCGCGCACGTGCAGGTTGGCATGGTTGTGGCGGCGATAGGTGAGCCGATGAATCAACCAGGGATAGGCGTGAAAGGCGAAGATGATGGGCTTGTCGGTGGTGAACAGCGAGTCGAAATCGTTGTCCGACAGGCCGTGCGGATGTTCGGAATTCGGTTGCAGCTTCATCAAATCGACGACGTTGACCACACGCACCTTGAGCGCCGGAAGATGCTCGCGCATGATCGATACCGCCGCCAGCGTCTCGAGCGTGGGGACATCGCCGGCGCACGCCATGACCACATCCGGACCGCCCCGCTGATCGTTGCTCGCCCATTGCCAAATGCTGATCCCTTCGCTGCAGTGCTTGACCGCGGCGTCCATCGTGAGCCACTGCGGCGCCGGGTGCTTACCCGCGACGACGACGTTGACGTAATGCCTGCTGCGCAAGCAGTGATCCATCACCGACAGCAGACAATTGGCATCCGGAGGAAGGTACACGCGCACGATCTCCGCCTTCTTGTTGACCACGTTATCCAGAAAGCCGGGATCCTGATGCGTGAATCCGTTGTGGTCCTGGCGCCAGACGTGCGAGCTCAACAGGTAGTTGAGCGAGGCGATCTTGCGGCGCCACGGCAACGCGGCCGTTACCTTCAGCCATTTCGCATGTTGATTGAACATCGAATCGACGATGTGGATGAAAGCCTCATAGCAGTTGAACAGGCCGTGGCGCCCGGTGAGCAGGTAGCCCTCGAGCCAGCCCTCGCATTGATGCTCGCTCAGCATTTCCATCACTTGGCCGGTGCGCGCGAGGAATTCATCGTTCGCAGCCGTTTCAGCCTCCCACTGGCGATTCGTGACTTCGAACACCGCTTCCAGACCATTCGACAGCGTTTCGTCGGGGCCGAAGATTCTAAAATTGCGCTGCGCCGCATTCATAGCGGCCACGTCGCGCAAAAAGCGGCCCAACACGTGCGTATCGCCGATGCCGGGCGCGCCGGGCTTGGGCACATCGACCGCATAGTCGGCAAACTCCGGCAAGCGCAGATCGCGCAGCAGCCTGCCCCCATTGGCGTTCGGATTCGAACCCATGCGCCGGTCGCCCTCGGGTGCGAGAGCCGCGAGTTCGGGCTTCAACCGGCCCCGGTCATCGAACAATTCCTGCGGGCGATAACTGCGCAGCCATGCTTCGAGCTGCCGCAAGTGCGCGGGGTTCGTCGCGGGATCGGTCAAAGGGACTTGATGAGATCGGAAAGTGCCCTCGTTGGGCCGGCCGTCGATGAACGCCGGACCCGTCCAACCCTTGGGCGAAATCAAGACAATGAGCGGCCAGCGGGGCCGTTCGGTGTTGCCGTTGGTTCGGGCGTCCTTCTGAGCGGCCAAGATCTGCTCAATGACCCGGTCGAGAGTCGCAGCCATGGCCGCATGCATGGGGACGGGCTCGTGACCTTCGACATAGTAGGGCGTCCACCCGCAGCCGCGCAGCAGCTGGTCCAATTCCTCGCGCGAGATGCGCGCCAGAATGGTGGGATTGGCGATCTTGTAGCCGTTGAGATGCAGGATCGGCAACACGGCGCCGTCGGTCGCCGCATTGAGGAATTTATTCGAATGCCACGCGGTCGCGAGCGGTCCCGTTTCAGCCTCCCCGTCGCCGATGACGCAGGCGACCACGAGCGCCGGATTGTCGAACACCGCGCCGAACGCGTGACTCAGCGAATAGCCGAGCTCTCCGCCTTCGTGAATCGACCCCGGGCACTCCGCCGACGCGTGGCTCGGAATTCCGCCTGGAAACGAGAACTGCGTGAACAGCCGCTTGAGTCCCGCTTCGTCCTGACCCACGCTGGAATAGATCTCACTGTACGTGCCCTCGAGGTAGGTGCCGCTGACGACCGCCGGTCCGCCATGCCCCGGACCCGATATGTAGATCATGTCCAGATCGTACTTCTTGATGGCGCGGTTCAAATGGGTGTAGATGAAATTCTGGCCCGGCGTCGTTCCCCAATGACCCAACAGCATGTGTTTGATGTGCGCGGGCGCCAGAGGCTCTCGCAGGAGCGGGTTGTCGCAAAGATAGATCTGCCCCACGGAGAGGTAATTCGCCGCGCGCCAATAGGCATCGATCTTCTCCAGAAGCTCCGCATCGGGTGCCGTGCCGAGGGTATCGGTCGTCATGTCTCAACTCCTCTGGTGGCTCAATCCAAGTGCACTGATCGTCAGGGCGGCGATCACCGATTCCTCATCGGTGCGCAGCACCCGCACCGCAACGGAACTCGCATCGCTCGAGACTCGGGCGGCATTTTGCGTGTTGCGCTGCCCATGCAATTCGATGCCCAAAAACTCCAGCCCCGCGCAGATGCGCGCGCGAATGAGCGGTGCGTTCTCGCCGATGCCGCCGGCGAAGACCAAGGTATCCAAGCCGCCGAGCGCGCCTGCGAAAGCCCCGATCCATTTTTTCGTCTGATAACAAAACAGCGCCAGCGCCTCCGCCGCGCGGACATCGTCGACTTCGCGCGCCAATAGATCGCGAACGTCGGAGCTGGTTTCCGACACGCCGAGAAGGCCCGATTCATGATTGATCATCTTCTGGCAGGCATCGGGACTCATCGACTCCGCGATCGAGAGAAAGCTCATGACACCCGGATCGAGATCGCCCGAACGCGTGCTCATCACCAGCCCCGCCGCCGGCGTGAAGCCCATGCTGGTGTCGATGCATTGGCCGTCGCGCAGGGCCGCGAGACTGGCGCCGTTACCGAGGTGCGCCAAAATGATGCGGCCCCGCGTCGCGGCGGGATCCCCGATTCGAACGAGCTCCTGCAGTAAAAACGTGTACGACAGTCCATGAAATCCGTAGCGCTGAATCCCCTTCGCCTCGTAGCGGCGGGGAATCGGCAGGAGCGTCGCAACGCGCGGCATGCTGCGATGGAATGCCGTGTCGAAGCACGCCACTTGCGGCAGCTTCGGGAACTTCCGGCTGATGGCCTCGATGAGCTCGATCTCACGAGGCAGATGTTCCGGGTCATAGGGGATGATGCGCCGCAACTCATCCAACAGGGAGGGCGTCACGCGTTCCGGGTTCGAGCGCTTCATGCCATGCACCACCCGATGGCCGACCGCGCTCACCTCCCGGAACATCGGGTTTGCTTCGAGCCAGTCCAACAAGAAGGCCGCTGCCGTTCGGTGATCGGCCGCGTCGACCTCGAGCCGCAGCGGCGCACCCGAGCCGCGGCCGTCATCGCTCACGCTCAAGCTGGTGCCATCGAGACCGATTCGCTCCAGCTTTCCGTCCAACAACTTGGTCGGAGGGTCGGCCACGCGATAGAACGAAAAGCGAATACTCGAGGAGCCCGCGTTGATCGTAAGCACCGGCATTTCACGAGTCTGCCACAGCGATCGTGACAATTTTGGGAATCGTTGTGCCGACTGCGTTGCTTGCAACCCCCAGGACAAACACCTACCCTACGGCGCCTGTTCATTCAAGGGTATTTTCCATGTCGCACTATCACGCCGTCGTGTGGATCGATCATCAGAAGGCCACCGTCTGGCAGTTCACGCCGACCGCGCAGGAGGGCACCGTGGTGCATGCGCACGGCCAGCACCGGGTGCACAGCCGCAAAAGCACGCACGGCGGTCACAAGTCCGCGGCCGACCACCAATTCTTCGACGAAGTCGCGCGCGCGCTCGCAGGAACCCACGAAATTCTGATCATCGGGCCGGCCCAGACCAAACAGGAATTCGCCGGCTATCTGCGCGAGAAACATGCGCCGCTCGGGCGAGGCATCGTCGCAGTTGAGAACGCGGATCACCCGACGGACCCCGAAGTGCTTGCCTACGCCCGGCGTCACTTTGCGGCAATCGACCGGATGTTTTCCGTGCAGACGCCGGCAGCACGCTGAACGGCCGCAATCAACTCGGCTCGAGCCTGGGTGGAACCGAACGGCCTTTGCCAGCTCAGCCTGCGCGATCTCGCGCGCTTGCTGGGCACCCGCGAGCTGTCGGCGCGCGAGGTGATGGCTGCTCACCTCGAGCAGATTCGACACTGGAACCCGCACCTCAACGCCATCGTTGCGAAGCTCGATGATGAGGCCTGTCTCGCGCTCGCCGAGGCGGCCGACGGGCGTCTCGCGCGCGGCGCGGCGCCCGGAGCGCTGCACGGCGTGCCGTGGGCATTCAAGGATCTGGAACCGGTAGTCGGCTTTCCCTGCACCTGCGGCTCGCCGATCTTTCGCCATGATCGGCCGGCGGCCGATTCGATTCTCGTGGAGCGGCTGCGGCTCGCGGGCGTGCTGCCGATCGGCAAGACCAACACCCCGGAATTCGGCATGGGTTCGCAGACTTACAACGCCGTCTACGGCACGACCGTCAATCCCTACGATCTGAGCAAGACCGCCGGCGGATCGAGCGGCGGCGCTGCGGCCGCCGTCGCTTGCGCCATGCTTCCCGCGGCGGACGGCAGCGATCTCGGCGGTTCGCTGCGCAACCCCGGCAATTTCAACAACGTCGTCGGCTTTCGGCCGACGGTCGGGCTGGTGCCGACGGCGCCGACTGTGTTGCCGCTCCTCGGCTTCGCGGTCAAAGGACCCATCGCCCGTTCGGTGCCGGACGTCGCGTACCTGCTGGCAGCGATGGCGGGTGCAGATCCTCGTGATCCCGGCTGCGTGCCGTCGGACCCGGGTCAATTCCTGACTTCGCTCGAACGCAGCTTCAAAGACGTACGCGTGGCATGGTGTCCGGATCTCGGCGCGCTGCCGCTCGATCGGCGCGTGCGCAGCGTTCTCGAATCTCAGCGGCGCACGTTCGAATCGCTCGGCTGCATCGTCGAGGATGCGCATCCCGACCTCACCGCGGCGGATGAAGTGTTTCTGACCCTGCGTGCTTTTCAGTCGTGGACCATTCTGGGAGCGCTTCTCGCCGCCCATCGCGGCGAATTCAAGCCCGAGGCGGTGCGGGAAATCGAGGACGGTGCGAAGCTCTCGATGGCGCAGGTCTCGAAGGCGATGGTGCGCCACGGTGAAATACTCGAGTCGATGCGCCGGTTTCAAGTCGACTACCCCTTCATGCTCTCGGCAGTCAATCAAGTCCCGCCGTTCGACGCATCGCTTCACTGGCCGACGCACATCGAGGGGGTACCGATGCCGCATTACATCGCTTGGATGAAATCGACGTCCTGGATCACGACGACCTTCCGGCCCGCGATCTCCGTGCCGGCCGGATTCACCCCCGAGGGACTGCCGGTCGGCATTCAGATCGTGGGGCGCCATCGGGACGATTTAGGCGTACTGCAGCTGGCGAACGCGTTCGAGATGGCGACCGGCATCGGAAAACGCCGCCCGTCCCTGCCGACGATCCCTGCGGCGAGCGGCTGATCAGGGGCGAGCTGCGGCCTCGACCAGGCTGCCCAATCCTGCGATGTTCGCGATCAGCTCAGGCGCAATGCCGTGACGCCGCTGCAGATAGTCGGGCGAGTTGTACGACACCCAGCAGCGACCCTCTTGGTCCTCCCACGCGAGTACTTTCAAAGGCAGGTCGATCGCGATGGTGGGCGCCGCCACCATGAGCGGTGTTCCTGCTTTCGGACTGCCCAAGAGCAGAAGTTCGGTCGGTAGCTGCGAGAGCCCGACGGCTGCGGCGTCCTGACTGAAATTGATGCGTGCAAAAATCTTCATGCCGCGGCTTCTCGCCTGGTTTTCCAAGCGACTCAAGGTTTCGCCGACGGCGTGCGAGCTCGCAAGCGTTTTGATTCCGTTCTCCGCAGTGTCGATGACCATGGTCCCTCCTCGATTGACAATGCAAAAGGGTTGCTATGGAGTCTGTGCATGGAAGCTTTCATCATGTCCTTGGCGACCATCTCGGTCGCCGAGATCGGCGACCGAACCCAGCTTCTGTCGTTGGTCCTCGTGGCACGCTACCGCCGGCCGCTCCCGATCATTGCCGGCATCACCTGTGCCACCCTCGCCAATCATGCGCTTGCAGGCCTCGTGGGGGTCTGGTTCGGCCGCCTGCTGCAACCCCGGATACTCGAGTTCACCGTGGGCTTCAGCATGCTTGCGATGGCGCTCTGGACTCTGAAGCCCGATGAGCTCGACGCAAACGCCGCACCCAGCAGTGCGGCCGGCGCGTTTGCGGCGACGCTCACGAGTTTCTTTGTAGCCGAAATCGGTGACAAGACGCAAATCGCCACGCTGGCACTCGCCGCGGCCTATCCGAATCTGCCCGCCGTGGTGTCGGGAACGACGCTCGGGATGCTGGTCGCGAACGTGCCGGTCGTCTTGCTCGGCAACGCGTTCGCCTCGCGCCTGCCGCTCAAGTTGATTCACTATGTCGCGGCGGCGCTGTTCACCGCTTTGGGGGCCCTGTTCGTGGGACGTGCCCTGTGGCGCTGATTGGCCGCATATGAGCTAGGATGAGAGAGTCGGTATTCCTGAGGATTCTCGCGTGGGTCACGTTGCAAAAGAAAAAAGCAAACTGCTGAATCGCCTCAAGCGCCTGCGCGGTCAGATCGATGCCATCGAGCGGGCGGTCGAGGCCGATCTCGAATGCGCCGGCGTGCTGCAGCAGGCAACCTCCTGTCGGGGCGCTCTCGATGGCTTCATCGCCGAAGTGATCGAGGATCACATCCGCGAGCACATGCTCGACCCGCGAGCGCCGCGTGATGACCCGCGCGTCATCGCGGCTGAGGAACTGGTCGACATCGTGCACGCTTACCTCAAAAAGTAGCCGCCGCCACGGGTGATGGCATGCCTGTCACCGTATCGTCATCGGCGTGCCACACGCTGCAAGCCCCGGGCGCTGCCCGCACCGTCTTCGCAGTCACACGCTGCTTCTTCTTTAAGTATAGGGGGGTATACTATATACTGTAACGATGCCGATCTTGAACTGCAGGCCGAAAAGGGATGAGGAGCGCCGAGCGCCGCTGAGCGCAGCCTTCGTGGTCTTCGCGGCCTGGTCCGCCTGCGCGGCTTGCGCCTCGCAGGCTGCGCAGGGGGCGGAGGCGCCTGCGGAAGATTTCGCCGTGCACGGACAGTTCACGTACACGGAACAAGCGACATCCGACTTCAATGCCCCCTACGCCGGCCCCAACAGTTTGAGCCCGAACAAGGGCGCGGAGACGGTCGATGCCAGTCTCTTCCTCGGGGCGAGGATGTGGACCGGTGCGGAGATCTGGTTGAACTCCGAAATCGATCAAGGCTTCGGCCTCGACAATACCCTCGGAGCGGCGGGCTTTCCCAGTGCCGAGGCGTACAAGGTGGGCGATAATCAGCCGTATCTCCGGCTACCCCGGCTGTTCGTTCGCCAGACCCTCAATCTCGATGAGCAGCGCGAACCCGTGGAGCCCGCCCAGATCCAGCTGGGCGGCTCCCAGAGCGCGAACCGTCTGGTGCTCACCGTGGGCAAGTTCAGCGTCGGCGATGTGTTCGACAACAATCAATATGCCCACGATCCGAGAAACGATTTTTTGAACTGGGCCGTGGTCGATGCCGGGAGCTACGACTATGCGGCGGACGCCTGGGCGTACACGGTGGGCGCGGCGCTCGAGTGGTACCACGGTGCCTGGGCGCTGCGCTTCGGGCTGTTCGACCTCTCCAACGTGCCGAACAGTCCCGACCTCGAGCCGGGATTCCACGAATTTCAATACGACGCCGAGGTGGAAAGGAGCCTCGAGGTCCGCGCTCAACCGGGTAAGGTACGGATCACTGCATTCGATTCACGAGGACGCATGGGCCTGCTCAACGATGCGGTCGCCCTTGCCGCCAGCACCGGCGAGGCGGTCGATATCGCCTTGGTGCGCCACTACCGGGACCGGCTCGGCGCCAGCCTCGACATCGAGCAGCAGCTCGTGCCGGATCTCGGAGTGTTCGCGCGCGCCGGCAAGGCCGCCGGCAACGTCGAGGCCTATGAATTCACCGATATCGACCGCACGCTGAGCGGCGGAATGTCCCTCACGGGCTCGCGCTGGGGCCGGCGCGACGACACCCTGGGAGTCGCCGGCGTGCTCAACGGCATTTCCGCGGACCGTGAGCGATATCTGAACGCCGGCGGTCTGGGCCTGCTCGTGGGCGATGGCCGCCTGCCGCACCCGGGACCTGAGAAGATCGTCGAGACGTACTATTCGCTCTCGCTGCTGCATTTCGCGCACCTGAGCTTCGACTACCAATGGATCACCAACCCGGCATACAACCGCGACCGCGGCCCGGTGTCCGTGTTCGCGGTGCGCGTGCACGCACAATTTTAACGCGCGAGACCGCCCGCCCGCCCACTTGCCCACGCACGACGCGCTCAGTACCATCCACGCATCGAGAAGGAGAACATCATGGGATTAGCTTCGGAATTCAAAGAATTTGCCATGAAGGGCAATGTCGTGGACCTCGCGGTCGGCGTGATCATCGGTGCGGCATTCGGCAAGATCGTCTCATCGTTGGTCGGGGACCTGTTCATGCCGGCGTTGGGCAGACTCATCGGCGGCGTGAACTTTTCCGACCTGGCGATCGCTCTCGGCAAGGATCCCAGCGGCAAGGAAGTATTGATCCGGTACGGCGCGTTCCTGCAAACGATTTTCGATTTTCTCATCATCGCGCTGGTATTGTTTCTTGCGATCAAGGGTATCAACCGATTGAAGAAGCCCCCTGCCGCGGTAGCGCCGCCGCCACCGCCGCCGCCACGATCCGAGGTGCTGTTGGAAGAAATCCGCGATCTGCTCGCGAAGCGCGCATAACGCCTCGAGGCTGGATAGCGTCGCGATGGCCAACTTGGTGTTGGCATTCTGAGGAGTGTCACGGCGCCGCCGTCGGATGGTGCAGAGCGATGACCCAAGCGGTCAGGATCAACGCCAGGGCGGCCGCGCCTGCGCCGAGCTGCAGGGCACGTGCGCGGCTGCGCGGGACTCCGGCGCGCGCGAATAGCCAGCCGGTCGCGATCCCCACCGCGAATCCCAGCGCGTGGCCGAGTACATCGACGTGCTCGCTCCCGGCGCCCAAGAAAGCCAGCAGGCACACCCCCGCGAACAATGGCGCCCAGCGATACCGGAACCGCTCCCGCAGCGTGAGTCGTTGACGCCACGCAAAGCCTGCGAGCAGCCCCAAGGCTGCAAACACGGCGGTCGAAGCGCCGACGGCGCGATGCGAGGACGGCGAGACCAGCATGTCCACGTAGTTGCCGAGTGCGCCCGCGCCGACGATGCTGGCCCAGGCCAATCCCGGGCCGAAAATCCGGCTCGCCAAGCTGCCGATGCCGATGCCGAACAGCAGATTGCTGAGCAAGTGGACCTGATCCAAGTGCAAGGTCAGCGCCGTTACCGCACGCCACCACTCGCCGCCGCCGCCGGAACGCGCGTCCAACGCGCCCGAGGCCAACCAGTCGATACCGAACAATTGAATTCCGGCGCAATAGGCCGTGAGCAGCAGCACCCCAGCATAGAGTGCCGCGCCGGTCGCGGCGCCCTCGAACGGGATGATCGCCGCGGGCCGCTCGCGCGCAACGCCGCGCTCCGCCGCGTAGCGTGCGAGTTCCTCGTGTGCGCTGCCGAGGATCGCGGGCTGCACGAGCAGCGCCCACCCGCCGTCGAGTTCGACCAAGTCATATGCCAGTCCCTTGGCTTCCAGCACCAAGCCGGATTCCAAACACGCCGCACGCGAGCCGCTGAAGACGGCGACCCGCTCCGCATGAGCATCCTGAGGCCCTGCCATCTCGGGGCTCGCGCGCTGTCAGCGCCTTGCGCTATCCGGCGCTCC
The DNA here is from genome assembly GCA_963801865.1 of uncultured Gammaproteobacteria bacterium. GTDB lineage: Bacteria > Pseudomonadota > Gammaproteobacteria > Steroidobacterales > Steroidobacteraceae > Bog-1198. Next base: position 279,614 of record CAWDGY010000001.1, read on the forward strand.
GCTCTCGATGAGCCTGTGCAGCCTCGCGACCTGCTCGCCGAGAACACCATCGACGGCCTTCGACAAATTGTCGAACCCCTCCTTGGCGTAGCCGCCGACGGCATACGTCACGGTCAAGTCCGTGCCGTCGTTGCCGCCTTTCAGACTGAAGCTCATCGCGCCTTCGACTCCCATGGCTTGCAGCGGTCCGAGTGCGCCGCGCAGGCGCAACCCCTTGCCGGGTGCCGCATACACCACGGTCAAGTGCAGAACCGAGCCGCCATCGGCCAAGCGTTCGCACCAGCAGCCGCCGGCCTTGGCATCGAGCGTGAGATTCGCGGCGTTGCCGGAGTAGGTATGCTGCGAATCCCACCAGCGCGCGGGGGTGATCAGCGCTGCATAGACCGCCGCCGGGGACGCCGAGACATGGATCTGCTGGCGAACCTCGAACCCCTCGGAGCCGACGGCGCTCACCTCCGCGCTCGCCTCGTGCGAGATCTGGCCGATGCCCGCAGCCAGGAGCCAAGCCGTCACGGGCACGCTGATTGTGCGGGTGGCGGACACTGCGCGCCGGTCCTGATATCCCTCGTTCATGATGCTCCTGCCCGCCGTAGCGTCGTCGCGGAGCGCATTAGTTTACGTCAGGTCGCTCGCGGTTGCTCCGTGAGCATGCGATAGATCTTGAGCACCCGCGGCACGTAGGCCATGGTCTCCGAGAACGGCGGGATCTGGCCGCCGTTGCGCTCCACCGCCTCTTCTCCGGCGTTGTAGGCTGCGAGCGCGAGCCGGATGTCGTGGCCGAAACGGTCGATCAGAAATTTCAAATAGCGCGCGCCGGCGTGAACGTTCTGCTTCGGATCGAACGGGTTCGAGACACCGAAGCGCGTCGCCGTAGCGGGCATGAGTTGCATCAACCCGACCGCACCGCGCTTCGACACGGCACGCGAATTGAATCCGGATTCCACCACGATGACGGCGCGGAGCAAATTCGGCTCCACCGCGGCGGACACGGCGGCCATCTCGATGATGGAATCGTAACGGGTTGCGCGCGCCAACAGCAGCGGATCGTAGTGTTGACCGCTTTCCGTCAAATCCTGCGGCGACAGCACCAACAGTTTGTAGCGGTTGTTGTCCGGCACATCGGTGTAGTGGCGGATGCCATCGGCGTCCACATAGGTGTAGATCTTCGGGTGCGCCTCGGCAGCAGTCGCAGTGAGCACTGCTGCAATTAGGATGGCGGACTTGAATTGCATCAGGCTTCCTTTCGCGAAAGCCTAGCGTGAAGCGGTTGCGGGTGATGGGACCTGCATCTAGTTAATGGGGCCGCGCCGATTGACATATTGGGCAATCGCGCTCGCGGTGCGCCCGTGCCGCACGGGTCGCTGAACGGTCCCTTTAGTTAACAGATATTTAACGTACTTTTCCCCGACTCACACGCGGAATTTGCGGCGGGCGCAGATAGAATCTGGACAGGTCGGGCTCATTCACATAGCGACTCCAAATACAGTGCGGATGAGACTCGATCGTCCACTCCGGCGCCGTAGTGCGATGCAGCATCACGAGGGCTTCTTGTTGTCATGAGCGTGCCGAAACCAATCCTGAGCGACGGTCTCGCCGAAGCGGCGATCGCGGTTCCGATCGGCTACACGGATGTCGCGGCTGATCGGCGCAGCGCCGCGCGTCTGCGCGAATGGCTGCTGACCGCCATGCTGCTGTTGGTTCCCTTCGTGACCTACTGGCCGGCGACCTTTCATGACTACGGTTTGCGCGACGATTACTCGAACTTGCGCGAGGCGCACGAGGAGCCGGGCAAGGTGGTGCAATTCTGCGCATCGCATGCGCGGCCGATCTACGGCTGGTTGCTGCAGTCGACCTATGGTCAGACCAGCAGCGTGCAGAACCTGCAGTGGATGCGCTGCTTCGCCTCGTTGCTGCTGGGTGCGATTTCGTTGCTGATGTTTCGCGGCTTGCGTGCGCTCGGCTGGTCGTTCAATGCAGCCCTCTACGTGGCGATGCTCCTCTCCTTGCTTCCATCCTCGCAAGTGATCGCGGCCTGGGCGGTCGGTTGGCCATACGCGGCCGCCGCGTTGCTGCCGATCGGCGCCTACTTCACGGTGGAGGGCGCGCTCGCCTTGGGGCTCGCAGCCGGCAGGCGGCGCGCGGTGTTCCAGTGGGCAGTCGGCGCGGGGTTGATGGTGGCCAGTGCCCTCATCTACCAATCCAGCACGCTATTTTATGTGGTGCCCATGGCCGGGGCTTTGATTGTTCAGCGGCATCGCAGTCCCGCGCAGACGGCGCGCTGGGTCGGCGTCCATGTGGCCTTTCTCATCGCCTGCCTCGGCGTCGCCTACTGCACGATGTCGGCGCTCTATGCGGCCGGCATTTTCGTCAAGTCGGGACGCGTCGCCTTCGAGCATGAGTGGGGCGCAAAGCTCGCCTGGTTTCTTTCTGAGCCATTGCCGAACGCGCTCAGCCTGTTTGTCGTGAACGACAACAATCATCGCGACCGTGTGCTGTACTGCGGTTGTGCCGTCTTGGTTGCGATGCTCCTGGCCGCCGGCGCGTATCTGGAATGGAAGCGCTATGGGCGCTCGCGAGGATTGGTGTGGGTGGCCGCACTGCTCGCATTGCCGACGGTAGGCTTCGCGGTCAACCTGATTGCCTCGGAGCGATACGCCACTTACCGCACGATCCTGGCGATGACTGCCGTTCTGGTGTGCTTCTTGGTGGCGTCGGTACGCGCTCTGACCGCAGACTGGAAGGAGATTCACCGCAGGCTGCTCGCCTCGCTGATCATTGCGACGGCCTTCTTCAGCGCCCAGCACCACGCGTACGCGCTGATCGCGGTCCCTCAGGGCAACGAGTGGCAACTGATCGTCGCGGGCGCGAAACACGTGCGCTTGGAGCGCAATACGCGGCCGCGGATATTTGCCATCGCCTCCACGCCCGCCGATATCTCCACGGCGACGATCTATCACGATGAGTTCGGTTCGCTGTCATCGAACTCCGAATGGGTCCCCCGGGAAATGTTCAAGCGCGCGATGCACGATTTGCATCCGGAGATCCGCAACATCGATGCGCGCTACGACTTCGCGACCGGTGCGACATTGCCGGCCAATCAGCGTTTTGACGTCATCATCGACATGCACCGCTTGCGCAACTTCTATATCAACAACTGAAGTTCGAGCCGCTTGCGCGCGGCGCCAGGCGCCGCAGGCGCCGCTCAAATTCCGAGAAAATCGCCCACGCGGCCGCGTAGGATCGCGGCCTTGACCGCGACCGGCCAGAGCGCATGCAGCGGGATCGACCTCATGGCGGTCACCGGCATGTCGAAGGGCTCCAGCGGATGGGTGATGCGGCGGGCCAGCCGCGCTCCCATCGCGGTCGCCATGGCGACCCCCCGACCGTTATAACCCAGGCACGCGAGCACTCCGCGGGCCGGTTCATGGACGTGGGGATAATGATCGCGGGTCATGGCGAGCCTCCCGCCCCAGGCGTGAGTCCATTGCACATCGATGAGGATCGGCCAGAGCCGGCGTGCATACGCCAGTAGGTGGGGAATTTCTGCAGCGCCGCCGACCTCACGCATGGGGCCCCGTCCGCCGATCAACAAGCGCTGCTCGGCATCGAGGCGGTAATACACGGTGATGGCGCCGCTTTCGTAGAGCACCGCCCGGCTCGGCATGACACGGCTCGCGATGGCAGCGGGCAGAGGGGCGCTGGCGGCAATCGCGCCGAAAAGCGGCACGATCGTGTGCCGCAGTCGCGGCCACAGGGAATCGGTATAGCCGTTGGTCGCGAGCACGACATGCTCCGTAGTGACGGTGCCGCGCGCGGTATGCACCCTCCAACAATCATCGCGCTCGGTGAGCCCCGAGACGCTCGTCCCGCCGTACACGGCGGCACCGGCTGAGATCGCCGCGCGCGCAAGTCCACGGGCAAAACCCAACGGATTCACGTCGCCGCCGCGTCGATCCAACATCGCGCCCAGGTACCGATCGGTGCCGGTCAGTCCACTCACCGCCGCTGCGTCCAAATAGTCCACCGGCGCCCTGCGCCGTCTCCACTGCTCGGCGCATGCACGAACGCGAGCGGCGTGCGTTGCCGTGATGGCGGCTCGCAGGGTCCCGTTTTGCCGGGCGTCGCAGCGGATCGCATGGCGCCTGATGAGGTCGAACACGAATGCCGGCGCGCCGCCCGCCAGCGCATTCATCCGCGCGCCGAGATCGGGGCCGAAATCGCGCTCCACGATGTCCGGATCCTGCTTCAGACCCGGATTGACTTGACCGCCGTTGCGGCCGGAGGCGCCCCAGCCCGGCTCGTGTGCCTCCAATAAAACCACCGTCGTCCCCTGCTCCGCCAGATGCAGCGCGGTGGAAAGCCCGGTGATTCCTCCGCCCACGACGACGACCTCGGCGCGGCGATCGCCGTCGAGCGGCGGCGTCGGAGCGGCATGCTCCGCCGTCTCTTGATACACATTCGGCATCCGCGGGCGTTCCCGATGATCGATGAATCAGCGCAAGAGTTTGCCGGCGTGCGTACACACGAAGGCGAGCAAATCGTGTCCCAGCGAACCGGGCTCCGGATAGCTGAGTTGCGCGTCGCTCGGGTCGATCGACGAGCGCGCGATTGCCTCGCCGCGGCCGCCGACGCCGCTGTAGGACACGCTTCCGGCGCCACCGAATCGCTGGCTCTCGCAGTCGAACACCATGATGCCGATCATCGATTGGAAGGAGCTGTCCGCGCGATCGGGCAGCCGTTGCGCGGTGGCGTAGTCCCACAAGACCCGCGCAGTGACACGCGCCGCGTCGGGCGTAATGCTCGCGGCATCCACCGATATGGTGACCGGATCAGTCCACGCCATGATGCGCCAATCGACGGTTGCTTGCGCGCCGGCATCCGATGCAGAGGCAATCACCGATAATAGGACACCGGGGACGAGAAACGCAGGCATGTGGGGATATCCCTCCGTGAGGCAGCGCATGCATTATGCTCTGCCTATAGGACGGCGAAACGGTAACTTGAGACTCTGTCGTCGCGAGGAGCGGATATGCAATATCGAGGTCTATGGGGATTCATTGTTCTGATCGCCGATGTGTGGGCGATCGTCAACATCTTTCAAAGCAGCGCAACCACCGGAAACAAGGTCGTGTGGACGGTCGTGGTGATCTTGCTGCCCGTGCTCGGGTTCATCCTCTGGTATTTTCTCGGTCCCAAAACCGGCAAGGCCTAGGCGCCCGCTCAAGCGCTGCGTCGTTCCGGGTAGAGCAGCATCGCCGCCTCGTAGGAGCTGTCGCGCAGCGCAGAGTCGACCGCGGCAAGCATGCGCTCGCGAGCTGCCAGGTTGGCGGGCGGCGGATTGAGCGCGTGCGAATGTTGGGCCACGCTGTCGAGATGAAACACGGTCGTGTCGAGCGCTTTTTGGAGATTATCCGCGCGGTCCGAATTCGTCGAGCTCGGCTTCGGCGTGAGCACGCTGCGGTCCAACAGCCGAAGGTCGTTCGTCAATGCGGACAGCTGCCGCTTGCAGCGCTCGATCGCCGCCACCGCATGCGGGCCGCTGGATCGCGCCAACGCCTTGACGTCCTGCCGCGCACCCTTGAGAACACGATCGAGACGCTCAAGCCACTCTATCCACGATAGCGAATTCTGCATGCCATTGTCCTCGACTGGTCCGGTTGGAGCGACTCGGCGGTGTGCCGATACGAGTTATTATTTGGGTCGCAGAGTACCGCGGTTGGAAGCCCCTCGCCAGTGCGGCAGCGTCCGATCGGCGCTTTGCGGGACGTGCGCTCCGGCATAATGGCGGCCAGGAGTCACGATGCCTGTAAGCATATACAGGGAGGGTTTCCATGCGCCGACGCAGTCATGAACGCCACAAGTTGCACGGGCTGAGCTGGTTGCGGGCGAGCGTGCTCGGCGCGAACGACGGCATCGTATCGATATCGAGTTTGATCCTCGGCGTCGCCGCGGCGCACGCCTCACACTCCGCCATTCTTCTGAGCGGCGTGGCGGGACTGGTGGCGGGGGCCATGTCGATGGCCACCGGGGAGTATGTTTCGGTGCATTCCCAGGCCGATAGCGAGGCGGCGGCGCTCGCCCAAGAGCGCACCGAGCTCGAAGTCGATCCGGCCGGCGAGCACCGCGAATTGACCGACATTTATGTCCACCGCGGACTCGATGCAACTCTCGCCAAGCAGGTCGCCGAACAACTCATGGCGCACGACGCGCTGGCCGCGCACGCGCGTGATGAACTCGGATTTTCGGCAAGATCCCTTGCGCGCCCTTTGCAGGCCGCCGTTTTTTCGGCCGGCAGCTTCACCGCCGGGGCCGCGATTCCCTTGCTGGTCGCCGCGTTGTCGAGTCCGCCGTACGTCATTCCGCTCACCGTCGGCGCCTCCCTGGTATGCCTGTTTGCGCTCGGCGCCCTGTCCGCCAAGGCGGCCGACGCGCGCATGTTCACCGCGGCCTTGCGCGTGACCGGCTGGAGCGCTTTGGCCATGGGCGTGACCGCGGGCGTCGGCGCCCTCGTCGGCTCGCTGAGTTGAGCCGACGGGGCAAACCTCAAGAGAAACGCAATGATATGACTACCAATGTTCGGACCAATCGGCGCATCGTGTTGGCTGCACGTCCGCAGGGTGCGGCCACGTTGAACTGTTTTCGCCTGGAGGAGGCGCCGATCGGCGCGCCTCGCGAGGGCGAAGTTTTACTGCGCGTCCTGTGGCTGTCGCTCGACCCCTACATGCGTGGACGCATGAGCGACCTGCCTTCCTATGCCCCGCCGGTCGCGATCGGCGCCGTCATGACGGCACAAACCGTCGCGCGCGTCGAGAATTCGTGCAATGAGAATTTTCGCGTCGGCGATCTGGTGCTCTCCGGAAGCGGCTGGCAGGAGTTCGCCGTGTCGGATGGCAGGGACCTCGTCAAGTTGCCTGCCGGCTTGCAGTCACCCTCGCAAGCGCTCGGGGTCCTGGGAATGCCGGGCTTCACGGCCTACATCGGGTTGCTGGAAATCGGCAAGCCACAAGCTGGAAACACGCTGGTCGTTGCGGCGGCCACCGGTGCAGTCGGCTCGGTGGTCGGGCAGATTGCCAAGCTCAAAGGCTGCCGTGTGGTCGGGATCGCCGGTGGTGCCGATAAGTGTTCCTGGGCGGTCCATGAACTGGGCTTCGATGCCTGTCTCGATCATCGCGAAGCGGCCCTGGGCGAGAGATTGAAGGCGGCATCGCCTGCCGGGATCGACGTCTATTTCGAAAACGTCGGCGGCAACGTCTTTCGCTCGGTGCTGCCCTTGATGAATGCCCACGGGCGCATTCCCGTCTGCGGACTGATCTCCCTGTACGACGATGCGCCGCAGTCGGCGCACTCTGATGGGGCTTCGGCGCTGATGCGAGCCATTCTGGTCAAACGCCTCACCGTGCGCGGATTCATCATTTCCGACGGCTTCGATCATCGACGCGCCGAGTTTCTTCAGGCCATGAGCTCGTGGCTGCGCGAGGGCAGGATCAAATACCGTGAGGACATCGTGCAGGGCTTGGAGAATGCGCCGACCGCGTTCCTCGGCTTATTGGCGGGCCGCAACTTCGGCAAGCTCGTCGTCAAGGTGGGTGCCGACGATGACGCCGCCCATCCACGGGCTGCATCTTGAAGACCGCCCTGCTGCGGGTCGCACAGATGGAAGAGGCCGACCGCCTGTCGGTCGTCGAAGGCACGCCGGCGGTCGATCTCATGCGCAACGCCGGCAATGCCGTAGCGCACGAAATCATGCGGCGGTGGTCGCCGCGTCCCGTCGCGGTGCTCTGCGGTCCCGGCAATAACGGGGGCGACGGTTTCGTCGCTGCGGTCGCACTCTCGGCGGGTGGGTGGCCGGTGCGTCTCGCCTTGCTCGGACAACGCGAGCGATTGCGCGGCGAGGCGAAGTTCCATGCGGCACGTTGGACCGGGGCCATCGAGCCGCTCGACCCCCGCGTCCTCGAGGGTTGCGAACTCGTCGTCGATGCATTGTTCGGCTCGGGCCTCCGCCGCCCGCTCGGAGCCGAGGTGATGCCTACGCTGACGGCCGTCGCAGAACGACGCATTCCGGTAGTTGCCGTCGATGTACCGAGCGGGCTCGACGGCGACACGGGCGAGTCGCTGGGCGCCATCGCCGCCGACTGCACGGTCACTTTCACCCGCAAGAAGCCCGGTCACCTGTTGCTGCCGGGCCGCCTCCTGTGCGGCGCCACCGTGCTCGCCGACATCGGAACGCCCTCGAGTGTGATCGAGCGCATCGGCGTCGACACCTGGGAAAACGACCCGTCGTTGTGGCGGCAGCAGATGCCGCAGCTCAACGCCGCCGGCAACAAATATACCCGCGGCCACGCCCTGCTCTACGGAGGCTACCCCATGACCGGGGCGGCACGCATGGCGGCGCGCGCCGCAGCGCGTGCGGGTGCCGGGCTCACTACGATCGCCGTCGCGGAAGCGGGCGTTCCGATCTACGCGGCCGCGCTCACCAGCATCATGGTGCGATCCTTGTCGCAGCCGGAGGCTCTCGCTCATTTGCTGGCCGATACCCGCTTCACGGGGCTGTTGATCGGGCCCGGCGCAGGCGTCAACGATGCGACCCGCGAGCATGCGCTCGCGATGCTCGCGACCGGCCGTCCCGTGCTGCTCGATGCCGACGCTCTCAGCGTGTTCGCCGCGCGCCCGGCGGAGCTGCACGCGGCCATCCACGGCGCTTGCGTGCTCACGCCCCACGAGGGGGAGTTCGCGCGCCTCTTCGACTCGAGGGGCGATAAACTCTCCCGTGCCCGGGCGGCCGCGCGCTTGAGCGGCGCGGTGATCGTGCTGAAAGGGGCGGACACCGTCATCGCCGCGCCCGATGGCCGTGCCATCATCAATGCCAACGCCCCGGCGACTTTGGCCACTGCGGGCGCCGGCGATGTCCTCGGCGGCTTGATATTGGGTTTTTTGGCGCAGGGCATGGAAGCGTATTTCGCCGCCGCGGCTGCCGTTTGGCTGCACGGTGCGGCGGCCGAGGAGTTCGGACCAGGTTTGCTCGCCGAGGACCTTCCCGATTTGCTGCCGAATGTGCTGCGTGCTCTAGGAGCCTGATTCAAGCTCGTGAACGCCTGGTTTCCCCGCATCACCGGCCACTCGCTCGTCATCGCGCTGAGTCTGCTCACGTACGTGCTCACCACGCGCGCCGAGCACGAACGCCGTCCGCCGTCGATCGCGATCGCGTGGGTACTGGGTTTGATCGCGTTGCCCTATCTCGCCCTGCCCTCGTACCTGCTGTTCGGCCGCAGAAAACTCCCGCGCAAGGTCTCGCCGTGGTCGGGCGTGCGCTCCGCGGCCAAGCATTGGGCCGAACACCTCATCGAGAGCTTCGGCCTGCCGGGCGCCGCGCCTTCGCACGTGCGCATGCACGCCGACGGCGCCATGGCGCGCTCCGCCCTGTTCGACCTCATGGACGGCGCCCGACGACAGCTCGATGTGTGCACTTATATTTTGGGTCAGGACGCGCTCGGCGAGGAGGCGACGCTGCGCATGATGTCCTGCGTGCGGCGCGGCGTACGAGTGCGATTCCTGATCGATGGTGTGGGCGCCGTGCAGCTGCCGCGCAAGTGGTTCAGCGCAGCCCATGCGGCCGGCATCGAGACGTCGGTCTTCAGTCCGTTCTTCGCACGCAGGACACCGGGTCCACGCAATCTGCGCAATCACCGCAAATGGGCGATCGCCGACCGTGCGCTCATGTGGGCGGGCGGGCGCAACCTCGCGGCGGAATATTTCTGCGGAACCGACCGGGTGGCACCGTGGCTCGACTTGTCGTTCGATCTCGAGGGTCCCGCCGCTGCAGCGGCGGCCTCCCAGTTCGAGGCGGACTGGATGGCCGCCGGCGGCAAAGCGGGGGAGCGCATCGACGTACCGGAGGGTCGCCACGCGGGGGGGCGTACGCAGTTCCTGCCGAGCGGTCCGGATCAAACCGAGGACACCGTGCACGCCTTGCTCATCGATGCGTGCTTTCAGGCCTCGCAGCGCATGTTGGCGGTCACCCCCTACTTCGTGCCCGATGCCAGTCTCGAGGTCGCCATGCGCTTGGCCGTCCGGCGCGGCGTCAAGATCGATTTGTGCATCCCGGCCAAATCGAATCATCGCTTGGCGGATTTTGCGCGCAATCGCTCGCTGCGAGCATTGAGCGACGCAGGAGTCGCCATCCATTTGCTGCCGCGGATGAATCATGCCAAAGCGGTGGTGTTCGATCAGAGCGTCGCGCTCTGCGGGTCGCCGAACCTCGACTCACGCAGCCTGCTGCTGAATTACGAATCGGCCGTGGTGTTCTACGGAGCGGAGGAAATAGAATGGCTGGCACGCTGGATTCAGGGGCTGATCCCGGGTTCGCTCACATTCGATAATCGCGCGCCGAGTCTGTGGCGCGATATGAGCGAAGGGCTGTTGTTGACCGTCGCCTATCAGTTATGAGGAGCACTCCCCCGTTCCCGCTGCAGCGGCGCCGCACGACACGTAGGAAAGCGCCTACAGCGGATGCCTGATCCGGCATAGACTTCGCATAGTATCCTTCGGCGCAATTACTGCGCATGGCATGGTGATCGGTGGAGTTCAAGGACTATTACAAGGTGATGGGTGTGCCGCGCGATGCCACCGAGGCGCAGATCAAGCAGGCATACCGAAAGCTTGCGCGAAAATATCATCCGGATGTGAGCAAGGAAAAAGACGCCGAAGCCCGCTTCAAGGAGGTGGGCGAAGCGTACGAGGTCCTGAAAAGCCCCGAAAAGCGTGCCGCGTACGATCAGTTGGGAACAGGACCTCGACCCGGCGAGGAGTTTCGCCCGCCGCCGGACTGGGGCGCAGGTTTCGAGTTCAGCGGCGCCGGCCCGGGCGGCGGGGGCCATGCGGACTACAGCGATTTCTTCGAATCCCTGTTCGGCGCCGCCGGGCGCGGATCGGCGCGGCGGCGCGGCTTCGATACGGGACGCGGCGAAGACCATCACGCCAAGGTGCTGCTCGACTTGGACGCGACCTTGCGCGGAGGTTCCAGAACTTTGACTCTGCGGGTTCCTGAAATCGACGCGGAGGGACGCGTGGTCACCAGAGAACGCGTGCTCAATGTTCAAGTACCCAAAGGCATCCTGCCGGGCCAGACCATCCGACTTGCAGGCCAGGGTGCGCGCCCGCACGGTGAAGGCGTCCCCGGCGATCTGTACATCGAAGTCGAATTCCAGCCGCACCCACGGTATCGGATCGACGGCCGCGATTTGTATCTCGATTTGTCCGTCGCGCCGTGGGAGGCTGCGCTCGGCGCGGCCGTCACGACGCCGACACCGAACGGCGTCGTCGAGTTGAAGATTCCCGCCGGTTCGCATGCCGGAAGCAAGCTCAGGCTGAAAGGCCGGGGCATACCCTCATCTCTGCCCGGCGATTTTTATGTGGTGCTGCAGATCGCCCTGCCCCCCGCCACCGATGAGAAGGCCCAGGCCGCTTACCGCGCTTTCGCCGCGGCGCTGCCGTTCAATCCCCGTGCCAGCCTCGGAGTGTAAAAGCCATGTCCCAGGAGCAGCCGCTGCCCGGCGAAATTGTCGAAGAACGCACCGTCCTCACCGTCGGGGACCTCTGCCGCATATTTGCCGTTGATGCGCGTCACATCGAAGAGCTGGTGGAGGAAGGAGTGATCAGCGTCATTCAAATCGACGCCACCGAGTGGCGCTTCAGCGGCGCGGCGCTGCGCCGCGCACGCATCGCGCTGCGCCTGGAGCGCGACCTCGGCATCAACCTGCCCGGCGTCGCACTCGCGCTGGAGCTGCTGGAAGAACTGGAACAGCTGCGGCGCGCACTGCAGGTTGAGCGATCATGAGCGCGCTCGAATCGGATGCCTTCGTATTCTTCGGCGCAACCGGCGATCTGGCCTACAAGCAGATCTTTCCCGCCCTCTACGCCATGGTGCACCGGGGTTCCCTGCAGATCCCGATCATCGGCATGGCGCGCGCCGGCTGGAATCTCGAGAAACTTCGCGAGCGGGCGAGAGAGAGTCTGGAGCATGCGGGCGATTTCGAGCCCGAATGCTTCGCAAAGCTCGCCGCACAGCTGCGCTATGTCGACGGCGACTATGCCGACCCGGCGACCTTTCACAAGCTGCGCAAAGAGCTTGGTTTGGCGACGCGGCCGATCCACTATCTCGCGATTCCCCCGAGCATGTTTGCAAGCGTCGTACAGGGGCTCGGCAAATCCGGCTGCGCGGATCGCGCACGTGTAATCGTCGAGAAGCCCTTTGGGCGCGATTTGTCGACTGCACAGGCGCTCGACAGAACGCTGCACGCGGTTTTTCCGGAGGAGTCGATTTTTCGCATCGATCACTATCTCGGCAAGGAAGCGGTACAGAATCTGCTTTATTTTCGGTTCGCCAATACGTTTCTCGAGCCGATTTGGAATCGGCAATTCGTCAAGGACGTACAGATCACCATGGCCGAATCGTTCGGCGTGGAGGGACGCGGCGCTTTCTACGAAGAGGTCGGCGCGATCCGCGACGTGGTGCAGAATCATTTGCTGCAGGTGATCTCTCTGCTGGCGATGGACGCCCCGGCGGGCCACGAACGGCAATCGCGCCAGGCGGAGAAACTCCGCCTGTTTCGCGCCATGCGCCCGCTCGACCCCAAGGAGGTCGTGCGCGGCCAATATCGCGGCTATCGCAACGAAAAGGGCGTGGCGGAGAATTCGCAGGTCGAGACGTTCGCGGCCCTGCGTCTGCATATCGATACCTGGCGCTGGGCGGATGTGCCCTTTTACATCCGCACCGGCAAGTGTCTACCCATCACGGCCACCGAAGTGATCGTGACCCTCAAAGGGCCGCCGCTCGCGATCTTCGATGCGAGCGACACCATGCCGTGCAACTATTTTCGCCTGCGGCTCAGCCCCGAAGTCGTCATCAGCACGGGGGCACTGGTCAAGCGCACGGGCGAGGAGATGCGCGGCGAGCCCGTCGAACTCGTAGCACGGCATCACTCGCAGAGCGAGAAATCTCCCTATGAACGCTTGCTGGGCGACGCCATACGCGGTGACAACTCGCTGTTCACCCAGGACGATACGGTCGAGGCCGCCTGGCGGGTCGTCGATCCGCTATTGCACGATCCATTGCCCGTGGTCCCCTACGATCGCGGCGCGTGGGGACCCGAGGTCGCTGCCGACGTGATGGTCGACGGGGAGACTTGGCATAACCCGAAAAAAGAGACCTCGCCGCCGTGCTGAACCGTGGAGTCGTGTTTTTGTTAGACGTGGACAACACGCTGCTCGACAACGATCGCTTCGGCGCGGATCTGGGCTCCCGGCTCGAGGAGTCCTTCGGCGCGGAGGCGCGAGAGCGGTATTGGCAGATATTTGCAGACCTGCGGGAACGGCTCGGCCTTGCCGACTATCTGGGCAGCCTGCAGGCGTTTCGTACCGGTCTCGACGACGATCCCCGGCTGTTGCGCATGTCGGACTACCTGCTGGAGTATCCATTCCCCTCCCTGGTATATCCGGACGCCTTGGCGGCAGTCGATCACTTGAAGAGTCTGGGCCGGCCCGTCGTGCTATCGGACGGCGATGTGGTATTCCAACCGCGCAAGATCCGGCGCGCCGGAATCTGGGATGCGGTCGACGGCCGCGTGCTCGTGTACGTGCACAAGGAGCGCGTCTTGGATCACGTGCAGCGGCGTCATCCGGCATCGCATTACGTGATGGTCGACGACAAGCCCTATCTATTGGCCGCCATGAAAGCCCAACTCGGAGAGAGGTTGACGACCGTATTCGTGCGCCAGGGGCACTACGCGCACGCTCCGGGGTCCAACGAGGTGCAACCCCCACCCGACCGGACGATCGAGCGCATCGGGGATCTGGCCACCCTCAATTTATCCGACTTCGAGGTGCGATCATGACCGCTACTCAACGCCTGCACGATCTGGGTCAGAGCCTGTGGCTCGACAACATCACCCGCGACATGCTCGACAACGGTACCCTGCGCCGCTACATCGACGAGTTGTCCGTCACCGGACTCACCTCGAACCCCACGATCTTCGACGAGGCGATCGGCGGCGGCTCGGCGTACGACCGCAGCATTCAGCAAAAGGCCAAGGCCGGATTGTCCGGCGAGGCATTGTTCGTGGACCTCGCGCTCGAGGATCTACGCCGCGCGGCCGATCTATTTCGCGGGGTCGATGACCGCACCGCGGGCCTCGACGGCTGGGTCTCGATGGAAGTATCGCCGCTGTTGGCCGATGACACGAAGTCCACCCTCGAGGCGGCGCGGCGCATTCACAAACTCGCGGACCGCCCCAATCTCTACGTCAAGATCCCCGGGACGCCTGCGGGCGCAGGCGCCATCGAGGAGGCCATTTTCGCGGGCGTCCCGGTCAACGTGACGCTGTTGTTCTCGCGCGAACAATACCTGGTTGCCGCCGAGGCCTACATGCGCGGCATCGAGCGCCGAATCGCCGCAGGACTCGATGCGCGCGTGAGCTCGGTTGCCTCGCTGTTCGTCAGCCGCTGGGACCGGGCCGTCGCCGGGAACGTACCGCAGGAGCTGCAAAATCGGTTGGGAATAGCCATCGCGATGCGGACCTACCGCGCACATTGCGAGTTGATCGCCGGCAAACGCTGGCGCGATCTCGCAGCCGCCGGAGCGAGGCCGCAACGCATGTTGTGGGCGAGCACCGGCACGAAGGATCCAAAGGCCTCTGCCACCCTCTACGTCGAGGCACTGGCGGCGCCCGGCACGATCAATACCATGCCCGAAAAGACGCTGCTCGCGTTCGCCGCACAGGGACGAATCGACTCGGTCATACCGACCGACGGAGGTGATGCCGAGGCCGTGTTGTCGCGGTTTACCGCCGCCGGCATCGACCTCGACGCGCTCGCCCGCAAGCTGCAGGTGGAAGGCGCGCAATCCTTCGTCAAGTCCTGGACCGAACTGATGCAAAGTATCGCCGAAAAGAGCGCGGCGCTCGCCACATCGTGAGTCCCCGAATCAATCCGCTCGCCGGACAGCCCGCGCCGGCCGATCGATTGGTGGATGTTCCGCGCCTCATCACCGCGTACTACAGCGAACGCCCGGACCCGAGCGTCGCTTCCCAACGTGTGGCCTTCGGCACCTCAGGCCATCGCGGGATTTCGTTCGAAGCGAGTTTCAACGAATTTCACGTGCTCGCGATTACCCAGGCGATCTGCAGCTACCGCAAGCAACGCGACATCGACGGACCGCTGTTCATCGGTTTCGACACGCATGCCCTTTCCGCGCCGGCATTTGCGAGCGCACTCGAGGTGCTCGCGGCGAATGGCGTCGAAGTGATGACGGCGGCAGGCGATGAGTACACGCCGACGCCCGCCATCTCGCATGCGATTCTCATGTACAACCGCGGACGCACCAGCGGGCTTGCCGACGGCATCGTCATCACTCCCTCGCACAATCCACCGGACAGCGGCGGATTCAAGTACAACCCCCCGGACGGCGGTCCCGCGGACACCGAAGTGACCGGATGGATGGAAGCGAGGGCCAACGAGCTGCTGCAAACCGGCTTGAGCGGCGTCCGGCGAATGAGCTTTGCGCAGGCGCGCCGCGCCGCCACGACCCATGCACACGATTTCATGAGCACCTACGTCGCCGATCTCGGCAACGTCATCGACATGGACATCATCCGCGCATCGCGAATTCACATGGCGGTCGATCCGCTCGGCGGCGCCGGAGTGCACTATTGGCTGCACATTGCCGATCTCTACAAGCTCGACTTGAATGTGGTCAATGAGGAGGTCGATCCGACGTTTCGATTCATGTCGCTCGACTGGGACGGCAAGATTCGCATGGATCCCTCATCGCCGTACGCGATGCGGCGTCTCATCGGCCTCAAAGACGAATATGACATTGCGTTTGCCTGCGACACCGATCACGATCGGCACGGCATCGTGACGGCGAGCGGCGGATTGATGCCGCCCAACCATTACCTGTCGGTGGCCGTCGATTACTTGTTCAGGCACCGGCCTCGGTGGAAGCCGTCCGGCGGTGTGGGTAAGACCATCGTGAGCACCGCCATGATCGATCGCGTGACCGCGAGGCTCGGTCGGCGCCTCTACGAAGTCCCGGTTGGTTTCAAATGGTTCGTCGCCGGGCTGCTATCGGGAGACCTGGGCTTCGGTGGAGAGGAG
Source organism: uncultured Gammaproteobacteria bacterium (assembly GCA_963801865.1). Lineage (GTDB taxonomy): Bacteria > Pseudomonadota > Gammaproteobacteria > Steroidobacterales > Steroidobacteraceae > Bog-1198. The sequence continues at coordinate 295,763 of CAWDGY010000001.1, forward strand.
AGTGCCGGCGCTTCGTTCAGCGCAGTCGACGGCAGCGCCTGGAGCACCGACAAGGATGGGATTGCGCCTGCGCTGCTTTCCGCCGAAATCACGGCACGCAGCGGCGTCGATCCCGCCGAGGCCTACCGCGCGCTCGTGCGAGACCTGGGAGAGCCCTTCTCGGATCGTGTCGAGGCGCGCGCGACGCCGGAACAGAAAAAGAAGCTCAGCAAGCTCGACCGCTCGCAGGTTCGAAGCCAGGAGCTTGCCGGCGATCGCATCGAACAGGTCCTCACTCGCGCTCCCGGCAACGATGCACCCATCGGCGGCCTCAAGGTCTGCACGACAAACGGCTGGTTTGCCGCCCGCCCGTCGGGCACCGAGGACATCTACAAGATCTACGGCGAGAGCTTTCGTGATGAGGCGCACTTGCGCAAGATCCTGAGCGAGGCACAGAGCATCGTCGACGCCGCGCTCGCCGGCTCTTAGGCAAGGCCCTCGCTCCGTCGTCGATGCCAGGGCAAGCTTCGAACGAGGGCTCACTCACGTCGACCGCCAAGCGGCTCCTGCCCTGGTTGGTGGCGGTGGGATTCTTCATGGAATCCCTCGATACGACGATTCTGAACACCGCCGTCCCGGCGATCGCCCGCGCTCTGCAAGTGCCTCCGCTCAGCATGAAAGCGGTGCTTGCCAGCTACACGCTGAGCCTGGCGGTGTTCATTCCGATCAGCGGTTGGATGGCGAACCGCTTCGGCACGCGCCGGGTGTTCGCCTGCGCGATCGGGATATTCACACTCGGCTCCTTTCTGTGCGGCCTGTGCACCAACATTCATCTCTTGGTGGCGTGCCGGATTCTGCAGGGCTGCGGCGGGGCCATGATGCTGCCCGTCGGGCGTCTGACGATGGTGCGAGCGTTTGCCAAATCGGAACTGATCCGCGCCATGGGCTTCGTCGCCATTCCCGGTCTGATCGGTCCGATGTTGGGACCGCTCATCGGCGGATTGATCATCGGCTATTTTCACTGGAGCGTCATTTTTTTCGTCAACATCCCGATCGGCCTGATCGGCCTGGTCCTGGTGTATCGGCATCTTCCGAACTACCGCGCCGCCAGAAATCATCGGCTGGATCTGATCGGGCTCGTCATCTTCGGCGCCGGAATCTCGCTGCTCTCCTATGTGCTCGAGGTGTTCGGCGAGCACACGTTGAGCGGTCGCGAAGTGGTGGGACTGCTGGCGATCTCGGCTGCGCTGCTCGCCGCCTACGGCCTGCATTCGGTGCGCATCCGGCATCCGCTGCTGCGTCTCGGCCTGATGAGAATTCGCAGCTTTCGCGTTTCCGTCGCCGGGAGCCTGCTGACGCGGTTGGGAATCGGCGGCTTGCCGTTCTTGCTGCCCCTGATCTACCAGGTGGGATTGGGATTCTCGCCGATTCAATCCGGATTGCTCATCATGCCGCAGGCGCTGGCCGCGATGAGCCTCAAACCGACGCTGCCGCGCATCTTGAAGAAATTCGGCTATCGCCAGGTGCTGATCGTCAACACCGTCATGCTGGGGATCATGCTGATGCTCTTCTCGACGATCGATGCCGGCACGCCGATTTGGCTCATCGTGCTGCAGACGTTCGTCTACGGCTTCTTCACCTCGACGCAGTACACCAGCATGAACACCCTCGCGTATGCCGACGTCAGTCCGGAACAAACCAGCGATGGCAACACGATCGCGAGCACAGTGCAGCAATTGGCCGTGAGCTTCGGCGTGGCATCGGCCTCGCTCGCGGCCGCGCTATTCATTCCGGATCATGCCCACGCCGGTGCACCGCAATTGATCCACGGTATCCACCTCGCGCTGCGCGCGCTCGGCGCATTGACCGTTCTCTCGACGTTCGTATTCGGCGAATTGCGGGCGAACGACGGAGCCGCCATCAGCAGTCACAAAACCGAGATTCCCGCGGGATGATTCGCCGGCCATGCGGAGGCGTCGATGGTCTCGCGATAGGCATGCCAGGTCGCATGACCGACCAGCGGCATGGTCACCGCGAGTCCGATGAGCGCCGTGGCAAATCCTATGGCCACGGATGCCACGATCAGCAGCGCCCACACCAGCATGGTCCGCTTGTTGCGCAGCACCGCATTGATGCTGGTGACCACCGCGGTCACCGCATCGGTACGCCGGTCGACGAACATCGGCAGCGAGAATGCGCTCGCCGCGAACACCATGATCGCAAACAAGCTCCCGACCGCACTGCCGATCGCGAGAAAGGTCGCAAGGGCGAGCCGTGAAGGAATGGCCTCCTCCGGAAAGAATACTTCCACCATACTGCCGGCGCGCACCCATACCAGGCAGATCACCATGAGGATCAGCGAGTAGACGAGTGCGTCGCCGACATGGCGGTGTGTGGCGGCGAGACATTTGGCGAGCGAGGGTCGTAGGCCCCGTTCGAGCGCCGCACTGATTGCGTAAAGGCCGATGGCGAGCACCGGCGCGACGAACACGAAGCCGGACAACAGAACGAGCACGAGCCAGCCGGTGCCGAACCGCAGCGCGACGGCGCACACCAGCGCGCTCAACGCGGTGATACCGGCGCCGAACGCGAGGCTTTCCAGCGGTGCCGCGGTGAGGTCGCGCCAGCCGAGCCGCACCCAACGCAGCGGAGCGCCCGCAGCAACCGACCGGCACGGCGCCACGAACGGGAGCGAATCGGATTCGGCGTAGCCCGCCAATCCTTCTACACCTTGGAAGGCGCTTTCGTTCCGCGCACCAGCAATACCGGCACGGGCGTCGTGCGGACGACGTATTCAGCGTCGCTTCCCATGACCAGCCGGCGAATGCCCCGGCGTCCATGGGTACCGATCACAATCAGATCGGCCGGCCATTTCTCCGCGTACTCGGCAATCACGGCGCCGACCGGTCCCATCGGCGCCTCGACGGATTCGGTGTCCGCTTCGACCCCTTGCTGACGCGCAATGCTCGCGGCCTCGCTCAAAATGGCTTGACCGTGCTCACGCAGCTCCTTGAGCAATTCGCCCGATCGGGCCAGTCCATGACGGCCCTCGGCGACCAGATAGTCATGCACCACGTGCAACAGTCGCAGCGCCGCCTTCTGATCCTGCGCAAGCAGGATGGCGTGCCGAAGGCCCGCTTGGCTGGTTTCGCTGCCATCGACAGGCACGAGAATCTTTTTGTACATGCCCGAACCTCCTTGAATGAGCCTCCCCGTATCCTAGGGCTGCCCGCTGCACGCACGCGGTGCCTCGCTATTCTTTTTTGATCGCGTGCCCGCCGAACTGATTGCGCATCGCCGCCAGCAGCTTGTCCGAAAATGAATCGGCGTCTTGCGAACTGAACCGGCCGAGCAGCGAGGCGGTGATGACCATCGCCGGTACCCCGAGCTCGACGGCCTCGGCCACCGTCCAGCGGCCCTCGCCTGAATCGGCCACGTAAGGCGCGATTCCGTGCAACGTCGGGTTCTTCTCGAGCGCATCGGCGGTCAGATCCAGCAGCCATGAGCGAACCACGCTGCCGTACCGCCAGATCTCGGCAATTTGATGCAGATCGAGCTTGAATTCGCTCTTGTGCTGCAAAATGGAAAAGCCTTCGGCGTAAGCCTGCATCAGGCCGTACTCGATGCCGTTGTGAATCATCTTGGTGTAATGCCCGGAGCCGACCTCGCCGACCCGGCCCCAACCCTTGTCGGGTGCCGGCGCAAGGGTCGCGAATATCGGGCGCAGGCGCTCAACGACCTTTTCGTCGCCGCCGATCATCAGGCTATAGCCTTCGGCAAGACCCCAGATGCCGCCGCTCGTGCCCGAATCGACGTAGTGGATCTGCCGCGGTGCAAGCGCTTGGGCGCGCCGCTGCGTGTCCCGATAATTCGAGTTGCCGCCATCGATGAGCGTATCGCCCGCAGCCAACAGCGGCGTCAGCGCATCGATGGTAGCGTCGGTGATCGCGCCGGCCGGCACCATCAGCCATAAAACGCGCGGCGCCTTCAATTTGGCGACCAGCGCCTCGAGCGACACGGCCGACTCGGCACCCTTCTCCTCGATCAGACCGCGTGCGGCTTCCGCCGGATCGAAACCGACGACGCGGTGCCCACCGCGCAGCAGACGCTGCGCCATGTTGGCGCCCATTCTGCCAAGACCAATCATCGCGATATCCATAATTCGACCGCCGTCGCGCCATCGCACCGGACTTCAGTATAGATCCCGATACGAGCGTAGGTACAGCGATCTGTCGCTCAACGAGTCTTGAGCAGCGTCATGACCGCGGGACTTCCCACCGGCTCGAAGCGGCCCGTGAACTGCAGCGCCCCGCTGCCCGAGTTGATGCGAAACGAGGTGATCGAATCGCCCTTCTGATTGCAGGAAAAAAGATAGTCGCCGCTCGGATCGATGGCCACGCAGCGCGGGTAATCGGCGTGCACCCAGGTCTCGGAAGTCAACCGCAATTGACCGTCCGCCGCCACGGCAAACACCGTCAATGCATTGTGCAGCCGGTTGCTCACATAGAGGAAGCGCCCGTCCGCCGTGATCACGATTTCGGCGGACAGATTGCTGCCGGCGAATTTCGGCGGCAGGGTCGACAATGTCTGCTTGAGGTGCAGCTCGCCGCGCCCGGGGTCGTAATCGTAGACGGCCACCCTGGCATCGTGTTCGTACAGATTGTAAAAAATTCTCCCGTTCGGATGGAAAGCAAAATGTCGCGGTGCGGAGCCGGACGGTGCGCTGATCACCGGGACATTCGCGGGCAGAAGGCGCCCCGCATCGGCATCGAAGCGCCACACGAGCGTCAGATCCAAACCGGCATCGTTGGCGATGACGAATTGCCCCCCCGCATCGGCCGCAACCATGTGCAGATGCGGGCTGTCATGATCGCTGTAGGCGAACTGCCCCGGCGGATCGTCCACGGCGCGCGCGCGGTGCCTCGGGCCGACGCTCGGGCGCACGTCCGACGGTTCGCCGAGCGCGCCATCCGGGCCGACGGGAAAGACCGCGACGTTGCCGCCGCCGTAGTTGGCGACGAACACGAACTTTCCCGACGGATGCACGCTCACGTGCGCGGGCGTAGCACCGGCGGAACTGACCGCTCCCAAGCGCGTCAGCTGCAGGCTGTCGGCGGCAATGGCGTAGGAGACGACGGCACCGTTGGGCGTGCCCTGATAGTTATCGATCTCGCTGATCGCATACAGGCGCGTCTGCGTCGGATTTACCGCCAGCCAGGACGGATTGCGGATATCGTCCACCACCTGAAGCTGCGTCAGCGCACCCGTGGAATGATCGATGCGAAAGAGATAGATGCCGCCCCCATTCGGCGTGTACGTGCCGACATAGGCATAGGTGAACGCCGCGGGCACCGTCGGCGCCGAGAGCACAGACACCGCATAGGGGATGCTCAGCGCGGCTGCCGCGCGTCTGATGAAGTCGCGCCGTGAAATCTCTGCCGTCAGCAACGCGTTCCCATGCTCGGAAGTTTGCATCGCTCCTTAGTCGTTCAGAAACAAAGTCATGCTGGAAGCACTCAAGGTAAACGTCGAGGGTGTGTAAGGGCCAAGTGCCGTGATGCCGGTGACCAGCACCGAGCCGTTCAGTTCAGTCTGCAGCTGCGTGATGAAAGAGGTGAAGGACACGAAATTCTCGAACGTGCCGCTCACCGTATGCCCGATGGTGTATACGGTGTTCGAATTGGTCTGATCGGGGATGATCAGTGGATCGGAACCCAGACTGAGCGCATTCAGCGTTCGCGCTCCCACCTGGATGAAAGCCCGCGGACCGATGAGGCCGCTGCTGACGTTGACAACGATTCCCGAGCTGTTGAAGACCGCGAACGGAGCCACCGTTCCGCTGCTCCAGTCGATGACCAGTTGAGCATTGATCGTGGTTACATCGAGCAGCGTCGAGGCGCCGAAATCCGGCGGTGCCGCGCCGAATGCCGTGACCAGGCCGGTGACCTCGACGGGTGAGCCCACGACCGAATTCGTCAAGTCCAAAGAGCCGGTGGTCACCCGATAGCCGGTTGCGCTCGCATCATTGCCCGGGGCGATTCCGGTGCCGACGAAATCGAAGGCGCCGACCGAGCGGCCGCCCAAGGATCCCAAATTGAGGGTCAACGCTGCGGCGCCTCGCGCGCTCACGATCCCGGAGGCGCTCGTTTGCCCAAGACGCACACGCCCCGCACTTGCATCGACAGTCACGTTCCCCGACACCGGCGTGTTCGCCGTGCCGAATGCGTAGATCCGTGAACCGACGGAGATTTGCTGCGCGCCGAAGGTTTGGGCCGTGCCCTGACCTGTCTCCGTGACCTGCGTGTTTGCGCCGATATTGATGTCGGCGGTACCCGGGATGAACGTATTGGTGCCGCCGTTGCTGAGGAGTGTGCCGTCCTCGACGGTGAGCGTATTGCCGCTGCGTCCGGAGACTATTCCCGATACACGATCGAAGCCCGAACCCTGCACGCTGCTGCCGGCCAACACCTCGGTGGCGGTGAACGAGACGGCGGACGAACTCAGTGCGTTCGTGAAGCCGTTGGAGCTGGCGCTGGAATTCAGCGTGCCGAATGCGGCAATCATGGTGCCTGAACTCAACGACGCCAACTGCGCCAAGCCCGCACTGCCGGCCGACGGGGTGCCGTTGATCTCGTAGGTCGTCGCGCTACCCGGGGTGATCGTGATCTGCCCGGGCCCGGCGGTCGGAAAATCAAAAGGAACGATGCCGCTGGTGATCGCGGTGTTCGCCGCATTGACGTCCGCAAACGGACCGCGCACGTGCACCGTCTTGGCATCGATCGGACTGGCGCTCGCTGACATGAAGGGCGTAACGATCACGGTCTTTTGGAGCACATTGACGATGTTGGATGCCGCCATCTTGAAGTCCAAGCTCAGGCGCGGAAAGCCGCTTCGAGTGACCGCGACCTGATCGCTGGGATCGAGAACCAAAGTGAGCGTGACCTGCCTCAATGCCTGGCCGCTCGGATCCACCGGGGTGAGCGCGAGACCGTTTGCGCTGCCGTCGTCATAGACGATTTGCGCAGAGCTGTAGTCGAGCGTGACGAGCGCCTGCGTGAACATCCCTTGCGCCGCCGACGGCACTCCCAGCACTTCACTCAGGTCGACGAGTCGCGCGAGATCCACCGTCGTCTTCGAGCGCAGCGCCTGGATGTTCGATGCCGTCACGCCGTTCGATGTCTGCAGTTGGATCGATACCAGCCCGACGCGGTACGCCAGGAACGTATTGGGCGATGCGGTCGACGTCAGCGTGACCACCGCGGTGCCGTTGCAGCCCGCAAGGGCCAGCAGCACGGCGAGCGGCACCGCGACTCGGCGCCAGACCCAAAAATTCATGTCTCGTGACCTCTCCAGGACGAGGTATTGTTGAGCCATTGTAGGCGCAAGAGAAGCGCCGGATTGGAAAAGATCTGTGAAGTCGCCCGCCGGCGCCGGCCGCGTCGCAGGGTTGCGACAGCTCGCCGGCGGCGGCTACAAAGAGCGCGAAATCAGCTCTTTCATGATCTCATTGGTGCCGCCGTAAATGCGCTGCACGCGCGCATCGGCGAACATGCGGCACACCAGATATTCGTTCATGTAGCCGTAACCGCCGTGCAACTGAACGCATTCGTCCAGGACGTCCTGCTGCATGTCGGTGGTCCAATATTTGGCCATCGAGGCCGTCACGGTGTCGAGCGAGCCGTTCACGATCCGCGCAATACAATCGTCGACGAAGACGCGCGCGATCCGCGTCTTGGTGGCGATTTCCGCAAGTTTGAACTTGGTGTTTTGAAATTCGGCGATGGTCTTGCCGAATGCCTTGCGGTCTTTGACATATTTGATGGTTTCGGCGAGCGCGCCCTCCATCGAGGCGACCGCGACCACCGCGATCAAGGCACGCTCATAGGGGAGATCGCCCATCAACTGATAGAAGCCCTGACCCTCCGTCCCGCCCAACAAATTGCTGGCCGGGACGCGCACGTTCTCGAAAAACAGCTCCGAGGTGTCCTGCGCCTTGAGGCCCATCTTGTCGAGGATTCGGCCCACCCGATAGCCCTCGAGATCCTGGGTTTCCACCAGAAGAATCGAGGTCCCCTTGGCTCCCTCGCCGGGACGCGTCTTGACCACCAAGGCGATCAGACCCGCCAGATAGCCATTGGTAATGAAGATTTTCGATCCGTTGACGACATAGTGATCCCCGTCGCGAACTGCGCGGGTTTTGAGCCCCTGCAAGTCCGATCCGGCCGACGGCTCCGTCATGCCGATCGCACCGATCAATTCGCCGCTCGCCATGCGCGGCAGCAATCGGTGCTTCTGTTCCTCCGTGCCATGATTGACCAAATAGTGCGCACAGATGCTGTGCACCCCTTGGCCGAACCCGCTCAAGCCGCGGCGCGCGAGTTCCTCGTAGAGGATCGCTTCGTGCCGAAAGTCGCCGCCGACGCCGCCGTAGTCCGCACTGACATCCGTGCACAAAAGACCGACCGCACCGGCCTTGCGCCAGATGTCCTTGCCGACGTGTTGCTGTTTACGCCATTGGTCCTCGTTCGGGACCATCTCGGCCTCGATGAACCGCGATGCAGCATCACGGAAAATCGTCAACTCCTCATCCATCCAGGGCGAGGCGTACGCCCCCGCGTTCGACGCACTCACTTATTCGCCCGGTTTTACCGGCTGAGGATCCGCGGGGGTTCCGGGTGCGCTGGGAGTACCGGCTCGCCGCTGCTGTTTGGCGTCTTGGCGGGCTTTGCGCGCCGCCTCCTTTTGCTTCTTCGCCTGACGATAATTCGGCTTGGCCAACTTGAGTCTCCTGCCTGAGGTGACCCGATCTTACTATCATCGGCGACCGACCAGAATTGTTTCGCCGCCCACCCATAGCGCGAGACGCGAACGCGGGCATCGTGAAACAAATCGCGGCGATCAGCAAGGCGTTGCTAAGATGGCGCCACGCATGACAGATCCGTCTCGAAAGGCACTGATCAGTTCCGCGAGCGTCGGGCTTGCCATTCTGTCATTCATCAATCTTTTCAATTACCTGGACCGATACGTCGTGTCGGCCCTGGTGGAGAGCCTGAAGCACTCGGAACTTCACCTCTCGGACGCCCAATTGGGCTCCCTGATGTCGGGCTTTCTGATCGTATTTACCCTGGTTGCACCGATTTTCGGATTTCTCGGGGATCGGCGCTCGCGCCCGCACCTCATTGCCTTCGGCGTCGGCTGTTGGAGCGTGGCGACGGTGCTCTCCGGCTTTGCCGGTGGTTTTGCCACCTTGTTCGCGGCGCGTGCATCGGTCGGCATCGGCGAGGCCGCCTACGTCACGATAGCGCCCAGCCTTCTATCCGACTACTTTCCGCGCGGCCAGCGCGGGCGGGTCATGGCGATCTTTTTCTGCGCCATCCCCGTCGGCTCGGCTCTCGGTTATGTCGTCGGCGGCTTGATCGACGCGCATTATGGTTGGCGCATGGCGTTCTTCGTCGCCGGAGTTCCAGGCATCGCCTTGGCCGTGCTGTGTTTCGGCCTGCGCGATCCGCCGCGCGGTAGTCAGGACCGCGAATCGCCGGCCGGCCGGGAAACGCAGGCCGCTGCATCGGAAAAAAGCCGCGCCGGAACGTCGACTTCCAACCCTTCGGCAACCTATCGGCAGTTGCTGCACAACAAGCCCTATCGGCTCACCATTCTCGGCTATGCCGCGTACACATTCGCCATGGGCGGACTCGCGTATTGGATGCCCGCGTTTCTCGAGCGCGTCCGCGGAATGGAGCGCAGCCAAGCCACGGTGAGTTTTGGCGCCATCGTCGTCATTACCGGCTTCATCGGCACTTTTGCGGGCGGTTGGTTCGGAGATTACTGCGCCCGGTATTCGAAGCAGGCATACTTGTGGATCTCTGCCGTCGCCACATTGCTCGCGGCGCCGTTCGCATGGTTCGCGTTGAGCGCGGCGTCCTCGACGCTCTACCTGGTGTGCATGGTGATGGCGCAGCTGTTGATGTTCCTGTCGACGGGGCCTATCAATGCATCGATCGTCAATCTGGTGCTGCCGACTCAGCGAGCCTCGGCGAATGCACTCGGAGTTTTCACCATCCACCTGCTCGGCGATGCCGTTTCACCCTACCTCATCGGCGCGGTCTCGGACGCCACTTCGTTGGCTCGGGCGGTGAAAATCGTGCCGATGGCGATCCTCGTTGCCGCCGGTATCTGGGCATGGGGCGCTCGGGCACAAGCGAGGTTCGCGTGCATCGATTGATCGGTCTTTCATTCCTCATCGGCCCGCTGTCCGTCGGCGCGCTGTCCGTCGGCGCGCTGTGCGCTGCGGCGGGCGCTTCGGGGGATTCCGCCGCCGGCGCTCCTTACCACGTCCAAGAGCAATACCTGCTCGGCGGAGCCGGCGGCTGGGATTACCTGACCCTCGATCCGTCGGCCCAACGCCTGTACATTTCGCGCTCGGATCGCGTGCTCGTCATCGACGCGAGGGACGGAACCATCGTCGCGACGATCCCGGACACTCAGGGAGTGCATGGGGTTGCCCTCGCCCAGGATCTCGGCAAAGGTTTCGCGAGCAACGGCCGCGCGGACACCGTCACCGTCTTCGATCTGAAGTCGCTGAAGAGCACGGGCACCATTCCGGTGGGGGGCCACAATCCCGATGCGATCGTCTACGACAGGGCCAGTCAGCACGTCTATACCTTCAACGGACGAAGCGAGGACATCAGCGTCATCGATCCGCAGAGGGGCGCGGTGATCGCGACGATTGCGGCCGGCGGAAAACCGGAGTTTGCGGTCGCGGACGGTGCGGGCCGCATCTTCTACAACATCGAGGATACCTCCCAGCTGAGCGCCATCGATTCCTCAACCGCCAAGCGTATCGCCACCTGGCCGCTGGCGACCTGCCAACACCCCAGCGGGCTCGCCTACGATGCCGCACACAAGAGGCTCTTCTCGGCGTGCGACAACGGTGTGATGGTCGTGACCGACGCCGTTTCCGGTGCCCACGTCGCCGCGCTGCCCATCGGCAAGGGTCCGGATGCGGTGGCGTTTGACGCCGACCGGGGCGTCATATTCATCCCGAATGGCAGCGACGGAACGCTCACGGTGATTCGCGAAATGGACCGCGACCACTACTCCGTCATCGCGACCGTGATCACGCAAAAAAGTGCGCGCACCATGGCCCTCGATGCGCAAACCCACCGCGCGTACCTGGTGGCTGCGGAGTTCGGACCGGTGCCGGCACCGACATCGGAACAACCGCGGCCTCGCGCGCCCGTCATCGATGGCACGTTCAAGGTGCTGGTCGTGGGCAACTGAAGCGGCGCTAACCGCGCGCCCGGCCGATCTGCGCAAACCAGGACTCGAAGTCCGCGCGAACAGCCATATCCTCGATATCCTCGGTCAACTTGCGTTGCCAGTTGGGATATTCCCGGTCCGTACCCGGTACATTGACGGGATCGACCATGCCCAATAAGTCCTCGATCTGCAGAGCGACCAGCAAGGCCGTGCTGCGCGCCAGGTACAGGTGCAGCGCATGCGCGAGCTGCGGGCTGAAGGACTCCGACGGCGAGGCGGGACTCTGCGGCTCGAGGCCCTGCTCGCGCAGCGCTGCGAGCAGGGCCTCCCGGTCGCGGTCGCGCTCCCGCTGGATTTCATGTTCGATTTCCACGCTCGGGTAGAGCTTCAGGCGCTGCCGCAGGTCGAGGTCGCGCCCCTCCCAGAAGGCGCGCAGAGTCGGCATATCATGGGTCGTGACGGTGGCGAGAGCCCGCCGCACGAATTCGTCGGGACGCCGAAATCGGCCGCCCTCCTTTTCGAACAACAACACCTTGTAGTGGTAGAGCCCGAATTGGCCCATGGCGCGGCGCATCTCGTCCGGTACGACGCCCAAATCTTCGCCGACGACCAAACAGCTGCTGCGTGCGCTTTCCAGGGCCAGTACCGTGAGGAGCTGATGCAACGGATAATGCACATACGCACCCTGAGTCGGCGAATACGCCGCCGCAACCCACCACAGCCGGAACAGCGACATCACGTGGTCGAGGCGCAGCGCGCCGTAGCAACGCATGTTGTTGCGCACCAGGCGCATGAAGCCCTGCAGATGCTGCATTTCCATCTGCACCGGGTCCGGCGGCGGAATGCCCCAACCCTGTCCCTTCAGAGCAAGCTGATCGGGCGGCGCACCGATCTCCGCGCCGAGGCGATAGCTCCTCTGGTCGCTCCACGTCTCAGCCCCCGAGGGGTGCGCGCCGACTGCGTAATCACCGTATAGGCCGATGGGCATGCCGAGCTCGACGGCGAGTGCCTGCGCGGCGGCGAGCTGTTCGTGCGCCAGCCATTGCAGGTATTGATAGAACTCGATCTGCAGCGAATGCTCGGCTGCAAAGCGCGCCGCCGCGGTTCCGTGCGGGTCGTGAAACTCAGCGGGCCAGCTCAACCAGCCGGAGGGCGTTCGCAGCGTCGCCCGAAAATGTTGGTCGAGCGCGTCGAAACGGGCCTGCAATTGCAGCAGGGGACCGCCCGCAGCCACGAAGCTGCGGAACGCGCCGGCACGCGCGGTTTCGTTGGCGAGATGCCGCTCGCAAAAATCATGAAACAGCAGTTCCAGAATTTCGAACTTGGCATCCGCAACGCCCTGGTAGTCGACGTGCGTCTTGGTACGCAGCTCGCGCAGACGATCGGAAAACTGTGGGCTCGCAACCCGCGTGCGCGCCGCCTCGCAGGTCTCATATTCAGGCACCGCGGGCACCGCGATGTACAAAAGATTCAGGAAATGCCGGTTCGATGCGCTGTACGGGCTCGCCCGCTGCGGATCGGCCGGCGCGAGTGCATGCAGTGGGTTCAATCCGATGAAGCCCGCACCGCGGGCCGACAGCCAGCGGATGAGCGCTTCGAGGTCGTTGAAATCACCGATCCCCCAATTCACCCGCGAGCGCACCGTGTACAGCTGTACGGCAACGCCCCACAGGCGCCGCCCATCGCGTAGCGCGGGCGGCTCATGACATTCGGGCGGGGATAGGATGAGCAGGCAGCGCTGCATCGGATTGCCGCCGATCTTCATGTTGAGTTCGTGCTCGCCCGGGGGTAGCTCGACGGGCAATTCAAAGCGGCGGCGGGTGATCCACGAGCCCTCGACCGCGCCTCGCCAAAGTTCGGGACAATCCGCGGTGGACGTGACTCCTTCGCGCCGGCCCCCGCCCTCCAGACTGACCGTCCATAGCAGACTCGCGCCGAACTCACGGGCGGTGATATTCAAATCGACGCCGATACGCTTGCCGTTCGCCGCAGCGACGGGTGGCAGGAGTGTGCGCCAGCGCGCGACTTCCAACTGACTGAGCTCGGCGGCGAGCGCAGCCGGATCGTCGATCGGGCAGCCCATCGCGCGCAAGATCGCGGTCTTGGTCTCCAAGCTGAAGTGTCGCAGCTCGCCCCGGTAGTCATGGTAGGCGTCCCCGATGCCGCGCAGCCTCGCCAGTCTCTCGATTACGCTCGTATCCAAGACGTTCAGCTCTCCAGTAATACGGCACTGCTTGCAGCAAGCGGATATGGCACGCTCTGCGGCTGCGGACTCTCGCGCGCCGTGTCGAAAAGGCACTTCCAAGGGCCACCCGATGGCGGCGTCGGCACGATGAATGACTGCTCCGAATCCCCGGCGTTGAGCAGGAGCAGCAACCCTCCGGCTGACTCGCTCGGTTTTCCGAACCAGACGCCCAAGGCTCGCAGCCCCGCGTCCCGCCACTCATCCTGCGTCATCTCGGCCCCCCGAACGTTGAGCCAGCACACGTCTTTGACTCCGGCACGCGAGGCGGTTCCCTTGAGAAAGGTATCCCGCCGGAATTCGGGGTGGCCGCGCCGTAGCTGCGCGAGGCGCCTCACAAAAGCGAGCAGATCCCGGTTCGCTTCGCAGAGCCCCCAGTCGAGCCACGACAGCTCGTTATCCTGGCAATAGGCGTTGTTATTGCCCCGTTGCGTACGCGCGAATTCGTCGCCCGCCTGCAGCATCGGGACGCCCTGCGCCAGAAACAAGGTCGTCAAGAGATTGCGCATTTGACGCTTGCGCAAGGAGGATACGGCCGGATCGTCCGTGGGACCTTCGATTCCGCAATTCCAGCTCAGGTTGTGATGGTGACCGTCGGCGTTATTTTCGCCGTTGGCCTCGTTGTGTCGCTCGTTGTAGGACACCAGATCGTATAGCGTGAAGCCGTCGTGAGCCGTCACGAAATTGACCCCCGCTGTGGGCTTGCGACCGTTGTGGCGGAATATATCGCTGGAACCGGCGAACCGTTCGGCGAACTCCCCGAGCATACCGCCGTCGCGGCGCCAAAAGGAGCGCACCGTGTCGCGGTAGCGATCATTCCATTCCGACCAACCGGCGGGAAATCTGCCGAGTTGGTAACCGCCGAATCCGACATCCCACGGCTCGGCGATGAGTTTGATGTACGCGAGCGCGGGCTCCTCCCGCAGCGCCTTGAAAAACGCGGAGTTCTCGTTGAAGCCCTTGCCGTCCCGTGCCAGCACGGTCGCCAAGTCGAAGCGAAACCCATCGACGTGCATATCCTCGACCCAATACTTCAGACAATCGATGATCATGGCCGTGACGTGCGGGTGTTCGCAATTGACGGTGTTGCCGCAGCCGGTGATGTTCTCGTAAAAGCGCTTGTCCTGCATGAGCCGGTAGTACACCGAATTGTCGATTCCTTTCAGATTGAGCACCGGTCCCGTTTCGTTGCCCTCGGCCGTATGATTGAAGACCACGTCCAGGATGACTTCAATGCCCGCGTCGTGCAGCGCCTTTACCATGGACTTGAACTCCACGACCGCATCGGCCACTGCGTACTCGATCGCGGGGGCGTACCAGGCCACCGAGTTGTATCCCCAGTAATTCGTCAGCCCCCGTTCCAGCAGGAACGGCTCGCTCAGGAACGATTGACACGGCAGCAACTCCACGGCGGTCACGCCGAGCGACTTCAAGTGCTCGATCACCGCCGGCGTGGTCAGCCCCAGATATTTGCCGCGCCATCCTTCAGGGACCGCCGGATGCAGTCGCGTGAACCCCTTCACGTGCAATTCGTAGATCAAGGTGTCGCGCCACGGTGTCGCCGGAGGCCGGTCGCCGCGCCAGTCGAAGCTCCGGTCGATCACACGAGATCGCATCGGAACCGCTGCGGACAGCTCGCGCGCGAACGGATCGATCAAATGGACCCTGCGATCGAAGCGGTTGCCCTTTTCCGGCTCATGCGGTCCGTCCACGCAAAAGGCGTAGCAGGTTCCGGGACCGGCGAGCCGGGGCGTCAGAGCGCCGTGCCAGATGTCTCCGGTACGCGCCGGCAAGTCGTAACGGGCGCACTCCGCGCCGCTCACGGCATCGAAGATGCACAGTTCGACGCGCGTCGCACGACTGGAAAAGATCGCGAAGTTGACACCGCCGCGGGTCCACGTCGCGCCCAGGGGCCGTGGGGAGCCCGCTTGTATTGGCTTCATTATTCTTTATGAAATCATCATATGACGGGCCGGACGCCCCAGATGCGGTCGGCGTATTCGCGAACGCAACGATCGCTCGAAAAGTATCCCATGCTCAAGCAGTTGATCGCTGCCCTTCGGCTCCATTGATCCTCCTGCGCGTACAGGGCATCCACCCGGTCTTGCGCTGCGGCGTAGGCGGCGAAATCCGCAAGCACCAAGAAGGGTTCGCCTTCGCCGAGCAGCCGCTCCACCACCGGTTTGGCATCGTCCGGGCGCGTCGGGGAGAAGAATCCGGAAGCGATGAGATCGAGCGTCGACTTGAGCTCGGGATTGGCGTCGAGTTCGCGCCACGGCCGATAGCCGGCGGCGCGTCTCTCCGCCACTTCGTCCGCGGTGAGTCCGAAAATGAACAGGTTCTCGGCGCCGACGTGATCGCGAATCTCGATATTGGCGCCATCGAGCGTGCCGATGGTGAGCGCGCCGCTGAGCGCGAGCTTCATGTTGCCGGTGCCCGATGCCTCCATACCTGCGGTGGAAATCTGCTGCGAGAGGTCCGCCGCCGGCACGATCTTCTGCGCAAGCGACACATCGTAGTCCGGAAGGAATGCGACCCGCAGCTTGTCGCGCACAGATTCGTCCGCATTGATCGTGCGCGCCACGTTGTTGATGAGTTTGATGATGGCCTTGGCCATGGCGTAACCGGGGGCGGCCTTGCCGGCAAATATCACCGTGCGCGGTACGAAGTCGCCGCGGGGATCGGCACGGATGCGTTGGTAGCGCGTGATGACGTACAGCAGATTCAACAGCTGTCGCTTGTACTCGTGAATTCTCTTCACCTGCACATCGAACATCGAATCGACGTCGATTTGCAGGCCGGTGCGCAACATCACCTCGTCCGCGAGCCTCTGCTTGTTGGTACGCTTGATGCCGCGGAAATGCCGGCGAAACTCAGGCTCTTCTGCGGCGCAAGCCAGCCGGCCAAGCTCTTCGAGATCGTTCTCCCATGCGTGACCCAGCCGCTGCGTCAGCAACGCCGAGAGGCCCGGATTGGATTGCTTGAGCCAGCGGCGCACGGCAATGCCGTTGGTCACGTTGGTGAATCGGTCCGGATACACCTGCGCAAACCCCGCGAAGACATGCCTGCGCATGAGCTCGGAATGCAGCTTGGCGACGCCGTTGATGTGGTGACTGCCGATCACCGCCAGATGCGCCATGCGCACGCGCCGCTCGCCGTCCTCGGTGATGATGGACAAGCGCCGGGCGAGTTCTTGATTGGCCGGATGATGTGCGTCGACCGAATGCAGAAAATCGCGATTGATCAGATAGATGATCTCGAGATGACGCGGCAGCAGGCGCTCGAACAGCGACACCGGCCAGGTTTCAAGCGCCTCGGGCAGCAACGTGTGATTGGTGTACGAAAAGACGCGCGTCGTGATTTGCCAGCTTTCCGCCCAGCTCAACCCGTGCTCGTCGATCAATAGGCGCATCAACTCCGGGATCGCCAACGCCGGGTGGGTATCGTTCAATTGAACGGCGATCGCGTCGGGCAGCGAAACGAGCGTGCGCCCCTCGCTCAGATGCGTCGCCAGCATGTCCTGCAGGCTGGCGCTGACGAAGAAATACTGCTGCTTGAGCCGCAGCTCCCGGCCCTGCGGCGTGGAATCGTCCGGGTAGAGTACTCGCGACAAATTCTTTGCATCGACTTGTTCGCGCACCGCCGCTGTATAGTCGCCGGCATTGAACGCCTCGATGTGAAAGGGCGTGATGGCACGGCCGGACCAGAGGCGCAGATGATTGACGGTGGGCCCGCGGTTGCCCGGTATCAACTGGTCGAAGCCGATGGCGTAAATGTCGTCGGTATCGACCCACCGATGCGGCTCGCCCACCACAGCGGACACCGGCGCCACACTGCGACCGCCGAAGCGCACGATGTAACGAGCATTGCCGCGCGGCGCTTCCCAGACGTTCCGCAGTCGCAGCCAACTGCTCGCGATTTCGCGCTGGCCGCCGTCGCCGCCCATCACCTGGGTGAAAATGCCGTAATCGTAGCGGATGCCGTAGCCGACCGCGGGATATTGGAGCGTGGCGAGCGAATCCAAGAAGCAGGCTGCCAGCCGGCCCAAACCGCCGTTCCCCAAACCGGGATCCACCTCTTGTGCCGCGATGTCATCGAGGTCGTGGCCCAAGGCGCGCAGCGCGGCGCGCGCCTCCTGCACGAGATCGCCCTCCAGGCTGCACAACGCGTTCAGCAGCGAGCGCCCCGGAAGGTATTCGACCGAGAAATAACACACCCGCTTGACGTGCGCATTCTCTACGCGGCGCTGCGTGGCAAGCCAGCGCAGAGTCAACTCTTCGCGTACCGCGAGCGACAGCGCGTCGTAAATGTCCCGCGGCGTCGCCTGATCCGGGTTCTTGCCCATCGCCCGGGTAAGGCGATCGATCAGCGCCGCCTGCAGCATTCCAGGCCGCAGCGCAACGCGTCGGCGCGTCTCGAATTGGGTGTCAATTGAGTCCATACGAGCGGTTATTATAGGGTCGTTAGCGGGCCGCGGGGCGTTGAACTCGAATTGCCGAGCATATGTTGAGTTCGCCGTTCGCGGCGCGTGCCGATGGATCGATATGTCCGATGACCATGCAGTGGGGCTCGCCTTTGCGGGGTTGCAGTGCGCCTCGTTGGTTCTCGGCTTGGCTCTGCTCACCGGCTGTGCAACGGCACCGCGCGCGCCTCCCGCAGATGCCTCGCCGGCGCCCTTGCGCCCGCAGGCGCGGATGGTCGACAGCGCCGAAGCCATGTTGGGACAGCCCTATCGCTACGGCGGAGCGGCACCGGGCGGATTCGACTGCAGCGGACTGGTGGTATACGCCGCAGGCAGCGCCGGAATTCGCCTGCCGAGAACCGCCGAGGAGCAACTGCGGGCGGGCGCGCCCATCCGGCGGAGCGAAATTCGAGCGGGCGATCTCGTCTTCATGCATCTCGCGCACAAGGAGTTGCATGTCGGCATCGCAATCGATGGCATGCGGTTCATCCATGCACCCTCCACCGGCAGCCGCGTGCGGGTGGACTCGCTCGGCTCTGCCCCGTACGCGCGGGGCTTTCTCGCCGCGCGCCGGGTGATCGATCCGCAGGCGCCATCCTCGATGCGGTAGAGGATTTGGCTATAATCCCGACACAACAGACAGCAAAGGCAAATCAATCATGAAGCTCTATTACTCTCCCGGAGCGTGCTCGCTTTCGCCGCACATCGTCCTGCTCGAGTTGGGTCTGCCCTTCAGCATGGAGAAGGTCGACCTCAAGTCGAAGAAGACCGAGAAGGGTGTCGATTATCTGACCATCAATTCCAAGGGCACCGTGCCGGCGCTGCAACTCGATGATGGGCAGGTGCTCACCGAAGGTCCCGCCGTCGTCCAGTTTTTAGCGGATCAGAAACCGGAGTCAGGCTTGGCGCCGCGCGCGGGTACCTTCGAGCGCTATCGACTGATGGAGATCTTGAATTACATCACCTCCGAAGTGCACAAGAACTTCACTCCGCTGTTCAATCCAGGCACGTCGGCGGATTGGAAAAAAGCCGCGGTGGAGGCGCTCGGGAAAAAATTCGACTGGTTGTCCGGGCACCTCGGCGAGAAGAAGCATTTGATGGGCGATCAGTTCACGGTCGCCGATGCGTATCTTTTCACCGTGCTCGGCTGGAGCAGGCATGTGGGTATCGATCTCGGCAAGTGGCCCGTGCTCGCCGCATATCATTCGCGCGTCGGCGCTCGCCCCAGGGTGCACGAAGCGCTCAAGGCCGAGGGCCTGGTCAAGTAGCGGCGATATCCACCGCCTCGCTCGCCACCGCCGCGAATTGCAGGGAGGCGAGTCGTGCGTACAGGGGGCTTTGCTGCAAGAGCTCGGTATGCGTGCCGACGGCAATCTTGTGTCCGTGGTCCATCACGACGATACGATCCGCCTTGAGCACCGTCGCGAGGCGATGGGCAATGATGATGGTGGTGCGCCCGCGCATGAGCTTCTCCAGCGCCTGCTGCACCAGGCGTTCGGATTCGGCATCGAGCGAACTGGTCGCCTCATCGAGCAGGAGGATCGGCGGGTCCTTGAGAATGGCTCTCGCCAGCGCGATGCGCTGACGTTGACCGCCCGACAAGCGCGTGCCGCGTTCGCCCAAAAACGTGTCGTATCCCTGCGGCAGCTTGCTCAGGAACTCATCCGCGGCCGCGGCGACGGCGGCGGCCTCGATTTCCGCAGCGGTCGCGCCCGGCCGGCCGTAGAGAATATTCTCGCGGGCGCTCGCGCCGAACAAGACCGTGTCCTGCGGCACCAGGCCGATCTGCGCGCGGATGTCTTCGGGCCGAAGATCCGACAGCCGCCGGTCATCGATCAATACCCGGCCGGATTCCGGATCGTAAAAGCGCAGCAGCAGCTGGAACGTCGTGCTCTTGCCGGCGCCCGAGGGCCCCACGAACGCCACGGTCTCCCCGGGCATCACCTCCACACTGAAGTTGGCAAGCGCGGCGCTCTCCGGCCGGGACGGATAACGAAAACTCACGTTGTCGAAGCGGATCGCACCGCGGACGCGCGCGGGCAGATCCAACGGGCGCGGCGGCGCGGTGATGTGTGGACGCGCCTGCAGAAGTTCCTGAATTCGTTCCATCGCGCCGGCCGCACGCTGCACCTCACCCCACATTTCGCTCAGGGCGGCCGCGGAGGTGCCGACGAAACCCGCGTACAGCAAGAACTGTGCGAGCTGTCCGCCGGTCATGGTTCCCGCGAGCACTTGATGCGCGCCCAACCACAGGACGAAGGTGATGGCGGCGAAGACCAGCCCGAGGCCCAAGCCGGTGAGCGCCGCGCGCGCGCGCGTACGGCGAATCGCGGTGGCAAAGCTGATTTCCACCGCCTTGCGATAGCGCTCGCTTTGCAAATTTTCCAGCGTGAAAGCCTGCACCGTTTGGATCGCGTACAACGTCTCGCCCGCAAGCCCGCTGGTGTCTGCGATGCGGTCCTGCGAAGCACGCGACAAACCCCGCACGCGCCTGCCGATGACGATGAGCGGCACGACCACCACGGGAAGCAGCACGAGAATGGCCCCCATCAGCTTTGCGCTGGTGAGCGCGAGCAGCACCAGCGCGCCGACGAGGCTCAAGGTCGAGCGCAAAATGATCGACAGATTCACGCCCGCTATCGCCTGTACCAGCGTGGTGTCGGTCGTCAAACGCGACAGGATTTCGCCCACCCGCGTGGTTTCATAGAACAGCGGATCCATCCGAATCACGTTCCGGTACACGGCGGACCGCAGGTCGGCGATCACTCTTTCGCCGAGCCACGTCACCAGATAGAAGCGCAGCGCGCCGAACACCGCCAAGACCACCGCCGCAGCCAGAAAGAGGATGAAGATCCGATTGGTGGTGCCGGCATCCTTGGCGGCGAGCACATCGATGACCCGCCGCAACGCGAGCGGCAGGGCCAGCATGGCGGCGGTCGCGACCAGCAGTGCACTCAGCGCGGCCGCCATCATGGCCCGATAGGGGCGTATGAACGGCCAGAGCGCACGGAGCGGAGCCAGGGACTTGGCGCGAGGGCGATCAGCGGTGCTGCTCATGCCTCATGATCCCATAAGTCCCATCGCGCCGTGCACTCGCGGAAGGGCGATTCGCCATCGTTGCGCGGCGACAACGCAGGCGACGGTGGCCGGACCAAATCGGTAGCCGGTGGGCGCGCGCCCCACGGTTGCACGCCCTTTGGCACGGTGTT
The DNA here is from genome assembly GCA_963801865.1 of uncultured Gammaproteobacteria bacterium. Taxonomy (GTDB): domain Bacteria; phylum Pseudomonadota; class Gammaproteobacteria; order Steroidobacterales; family Steroidobacteraceae; genus Bog-1198. The sequence continues at coordinate 316,914 of CAWDGY010000001.1, forward strand.
ACTGTCGGGCAAGAGTTATCTGACCATATAACAACTCCGCGGGGATACGATGCTAGCCACTCCTTCGAAGCCGCTGCCTCGGCGCGTTTTCTCGCAAGTGTTGCTTTTGCGCACTCTTATAGCAGTCGTCGGCACATGCGCCGCAACTGTGGTCCTCGCCGCTGACGACACCGCTCCCGCCGCTCCGGCCGCGCTCGAGGAAATCGTCGTGACGGCGACCCGTCGTGAGGAAAACATCAGTCGGGTACCGATCAGCATCACGGCACTGAGCCAGCAGACGCTCGACGAGAAGGGCATCAAGGACTTCAACGACGTCGCCCGATTCACCCCCGGAGTGGCGATCGATACCAGTCAGACAAATCAGATCTCGATCCGCGGCGTCTCATCGAGCGGCGGGTCGGGCACGACCGGCATCTACATCGATGATGTGCCGATCCAGCTGCGCGCGCTCGGATTCAATTCCGATGATGCGCTGCTGAAGATTTTTGACCTCGAGCGCGTCGAGGTTCTACGCGGGCCTCAGGGAACCTTGTTCGGAGCCGGCTCGGAGGGCGGAACGGTCCGCTACATCACGGTACAGCCGAGCCTCACCAAAGCCAGCATATACGCCAAGGCCGAAACTTCCTACACGCAGGGCGGAGCGCCCAGCTACGAAGCGGGCGTAGCAGCAGGCACACCGATTATCGACGGCGTCCTGGGCGTGCGCGCCAGCATATGGTATCGGAACGACGGCGGATGGATCGATCGCCTCGATCCGACCACGCTCCAAGACGTGGACAAGAACGCGAACGGTGCCAACACGACCGCAGGGCGGGTCGCCGCACTGTGGCAACCCACCGAGTCGATCCAGGTTACGCCCAGTGTTTTCTTTCAGTATGGGCGGCTGAACGACGTAACGATCTACTGGCCGGAATATTCGGTTCCGAACAACGATCGGTACTTCAGCGCGAATCCCACGCCGCGCCCTGAGCCCGACAAGTTCTACCTGCCCGCGCTCAACATCCAGGCGGACTTCGGCCCGGTCAGGCTGATTTCAACGAGCGCGTATTTCCACCGCGACGAGACGAGCGGCTACGACGGTACCCTGTACAACCTCGGCTACTATCAGACGCTGGGAATAACTCCCTCGGCCTTCCCGCTGCTCGACGGAACGGGGGTGCATCTGCCAGCAGGATTACAGAATTACCGCTCGCCTGCGAGCGTCACCAACCAGCAGATCAACTGGACTCAGGAGATTCGGCTGCAATCGGCGGATCCGGCGGCCCGCCTGGCTTGGACGGCGGGGGTGTTCTACTCTCAGGATCGCCAGTACAGCCTCGAAGAAATCCATGACCCGATGGTGGATACGTTCTGGAATCAACTCCTCGGAGAGCCCATCGCCGCCTACTTCGGTACGCCCCTGAACCCGGACGGCAGCTCCTATTTGCCCATGGGCGATTCCTACTTCAACCGATTGGTGGCCCACGACTTCCAGGTCGCCGGGTTTGGGGAACTGAATTTCAATCTGACGGATACCTGGAAGCTGACCGCGGGTGTGCGGGTCTCGAAGACCACGTTCAACATCCAGAGCCTGTCGGGCGGCCCGCAGAACAGCGGGCCCCGTCCTGGCACGGAGCAGAACAGCGAGACGCCGGTCACGCCCAAAGCGGGCATCCAATGGCAGGCCGACCCGAACGATATGTACTACTTCACCTGGGCCAAGGGCTTTCGCGCGGGCGGCGGCAACCCGTCGATCCCGTACGACCCGACTTATCAGAATCCCGGTATAGGGTGCACCCAGGACTTCCTCAATTTCGGCATTCCTCACGCGCCGGCGACTTACAAGTCCGATTCAGTGTCGAGCTTCGAGGTGGGCGCCAAGAACAACTTCGAGAATCGCGTCCGCCTCGCGAGCAGCGTTTACTACATCCGATGGAATAACATCCAGGGAAATGTCGTGCCACCCATCTGTCAGATCCAATGGACCGACAACCTCGGCGATGCCATCTCGAAAGGGTTCGACGTGCAAGCGGATATCGAGGTGACCAGCAACCTCGCCATCGATTCAACCTTCGGCTACACCGACGCGCGGTACACCAAGAACGGGTACCCGACCGGTGCGGTCGTCAGCGGACCGAACCCGCCGTTGCCGCTGGTGGTCAGGGGCGATGCGATCGCGGGGCCGAACGGCATCGGTACGGGCTACTCGATTCCGCCCTACACGGCGAGCATCGGCATGGAATACAAGTTCCGCGCGTTCGCGCACGAGTCGTTCGTGCGTGGGGATTATGAGTACATCGCCGGGGATAAGTGGGTGCATCCGGCCCTCGACCCGGCCACGTCCTCCTATGATCCGACGGGCTTGCCGACGTCGAGGGTGGTTTCCGCCTCGCTGCGGGCCGGCACCAATTTGGGCGACTGGGCCGTATCGCTCTTCGTGGATAATCTGACCGACAGCCATACGATCACGAACTACAACCATCAGACCAACGCTTACGACGCCAATGGTGCATTGCTGGCAAGTCCCGCGTACCGGTATATTTCCTACCGCCCACGAACCTTCGGGCTGACCGCGATTTTCCGACATTAAAGGCGCTGATCGGAGGCAGCTTTGGCTAGGCGACCGCGCGCGCCGACTCGACGCCGCACGCATCCTTGACGGCCGCTGCGAGCAGATTCAAGCCTTCCTCCAGCACCGCATCCTGAATGGTGAGCGGCGGGAGCAATCGCACCACGTTCGCTTCGGTTCCGCAGGACAAGAGAATCAGCCCGCGCTTTTCCGCGTGCGTCAGGATCGAGGCGGTCAATTCGGCATCGGGCTCTTTCGTTTTCGGATCCTTGACCAGCTCGAAGGCCACCATCGCCCCGAGGCCGCGCACATCGCCGATGCAAGGCAGTTCCTTCGCCAGCGCCTCGAGGCGGCTGCGGATCTTTTGCCCGACGCGTGCGGCTCGCGCGCATAAATCCTCGGCTTCGATGACATCGAGCACGGCATGCGCGGCTGCGATGCTGATCGGATTGCCGCCGTAGGTCCCGCCCAACCCCCCGGGATGTGCGGCATCCATGATCGCGGCCCGGCCCGTGACCCCGGAGAGCGGAAAGCCGCCGCCCAAGCCTTTCGCGACGGTGATGAGATCGGGAGCGACGCCCGAATGCTCGATCGAGAACATCTTCCCGGTGCGCGCAATGCCGCCCTGCACTTCGTCGGCAATCAGCACGATGCCGTGCTCGTCGCACACCCGCCGCAGAGCGCGCAAGAACTCGAAGGGCGCCACGTTGAAGCCGCCCTCGCCTTGCACCGGTTCGACGAGAATGGCGGCGACCGACTTCGGATCCACATCGCCATGGAAGAGGCGCTCCAGGTCAGCGAGCGCCTGCTCGGTCGTGATGTTGCGATAGGGTTGCGGAAATTCCGCGTGATAGATCTCGGCCGGAAACGGTCCGAACCCCCGCTTGTACGGCATGACCTTGCCGGTGAGCGCCAGGGTCATGAGCGTGCGACCGTGAAAACCACCGGAGAAGGCGATCACCGCCGAACGCTTGGTGTAATAGCGCGCGATTTTGATGGCGTTCTCCACCGCCTCGGCACCCGCGGACAGAAACAGCGTTTTTTTGGCGAAATCCCCCGGGGCGAGAGCGTTCAGCCGCTCCGCCAGCCGCACATAGGATTCATAGGGCGCCACGTGAAAACAGGTGTGCGCAAAAGCTTCCGCCTGCAGCGCAACGGCCGCCATCACTCGCGGGTGACGGTGCCCGGTGTTGAGTACCGCGATCCCGGCCGCAAAATCGACATAGCGCCGGCCGTCGACGTCCCACAGCTCCGAGTTCTCGGCCCGGGCTACATAGATGCCCTTGCTACCGACGCCGTTAGGCACGGCAGCGGCTTTGCGGGCCTTGAGTTCCGTGGATTTGGTCATGGCAGATCTCCCTAAAATACGCAGCCGAGGCCCGGAACGGTATCATTGAGCACGGTTTTGAGCAAAAGTTGAGGCCACCATGAGCGAGCCGGATTTGCCCCTAGCGACGCCTTCGAAGCCCCGGGCCGCGAGCGGCACCCTCGCCGTGCGCGTCCTGCGCGCAACCCTTCAGGGGCGAGTCGAACAGGAGGACCGGGTAGCCGTTGAAGCGCCCCTGGAATTCCTGCTGCACCACCCGGCCTTGGGACCGGAGCCCGCGTCCTTCGGCACTACCATGCGAACCCCCGGCGATGACGAGTGGCTCGCCGCCGGTCTCCTGTACGGCGAGGGAATCGTCAATCAAGCATCGGATATCGATGCCATCGAATCGAGCACCCGCCGTCCCAACGTCGTCAATGTCCGATTGCACCCGACCGTCCCGCTGGACGTGCAGACGGCGGCGCGGCGCTTTTCGGCCGGGTCGAGCTGCGGCGTGTGCGGCACGACGGGTCTCGATGCCGCCATCGCGCGTGCCGCCGCCACGCGCATCGTGGCCACCGGGGGCATCGAGCTATCGATGCTGCTGCGTCTGCCGAATCGGATGCGCACGGCACAGTCGAAGTTCGGCGATACCGGCGGCATTCACGCCGCGGCGCTGTTCGATCTGCAGGGCTCGCTGCTCAGCGTGGCCGAGGATGTCGGGCGGCACAATGCCTTCGACAAGCTCGTCGGGGAGAATCTCTTGGCGAGCCGGCTGCCGCTGTCCGCGCGGGTCGTGCTCTTGAGCGGGCGCGCGAGCTTCGAACTGGTTCAAAAGGCGCTGCGCGCGGGCGTCTCGGTGCTGGCCGCCATCGGGGCTCCCTCGAGCCTTGCGGTCAACCTCGCGGTGGCATCCGGTCTCACGCTGGTTGGATTTTTGCGCGACAATCACTGCAACGTATATTCGAATCCTCAGCGTCTCACGAACGTTGGACGCTAAATTTTCCCGCGCTGAGATTTCGATCCGGCATTGGAGAACCCCTGTCCTAGGAACGGCGCGCCAGCAAAAAACCGACCGTCACGCCGAGTAGAGCCACTGCACCGATTGCCTGCCACGGGTTGTCGCGGACGTAGTCATCGGCGGTATCGATGAGCTCGCGCGCCTTCTGCATCCAGTTCTCCGAGGCATCGACCAGCGGCTCGACCACCGAGGCGAGCGCGCCCGAAGGATCAGAGCCAAGCCCCCCGACGTGCAAATCCCTTTTTCCCGTGGCCGGGCGTACGCTCGTGATCATGGAATTCTCCTGTTATCTGAAGATGGCCTGGCTATTCATAAAGTATGCAACCGGCGCATCGCCCGCACAGCCGTGCACAACCGCCGTTCGACGTAGGACTTCACTCACGCCGCGCCCAAAAAAAATTCACGTGACTCAATTGACTTGGTAACCGCGCCCCTGCAAGCAGGCCGACATGGCGCGATCATAGTTGTTGCGGACGCGGTCGGCATCGGCGGGGGACGCGGCGCCATCCGTTTGCGTCGGATCGAAGCCCGTTTGGGACCTCGCCCAGTTATGGCATTCGTATTCATCCGCGGCCTGCTGATCCTTGGTCTGGCCGTTCTTCGGGTAAATGATGAGATCGGGTGCGGATTGAGCGGCGCCTGGGTTGCCGGAATAGGGGGGCGGTGAGAATTCATCGACCGTGTCCGGAGGATCCACCACGGCATAACCGTTCTGCTCGGGCTGCCTAGTGTAATACACGTTATCGGCGTAATAGTAAGGCACTCCGCCCACCCAAATCGTCGAGTAGTAGGCTGGCAGCACCGCTATCACGAGTCCCACGGGCGGCCGTACCACGACGAAGCCCGGCCCCCGGGGGGCGTACCAGATTCCGCCGTTGAAATAGTAGCGCTCGCCACCTCGATAATACGGGCGATAGTTCGGCGGCAACGAACGGACGGCGGTTCCAGGCGGCGGGTAATAGCGTCCATGGTTGTAGCGCGAGTCGAGGACTTGCCCCGTCCCGTCGTATGCCGGGCGCTCGGCGGGCCGTTGCGATGTCGGCGGCGGGGGGACGGGGGCTGGTGAGGCCGACCGCGGCGTCGACGGATGAGCCTCCGCATGGGGCCGAGGTTCTTGTGCCGCCGCGGGCATCATGCTCGCCTGCGTGCCCCACAGCAGGACCACCAACGACAGCAGCGCCGTCCGCACCGTATTTCCCGCAATCAGGCGTACAGCCACCGATGAGCCGCTAACTGACCGTGTAGCCGCGGCCTTCCAGACACGCGCCGAGGGCGCGCCGATACGAGTCGGCGCGCGCTTGCCCGGCTGCCTGGGCTTGGTTGATCTGCTGCTGGGTCATATGGGCCTGCGCCTGAGCGTTGGCATCCGCGGCCGATCCGATAATGGCGCCGCTCGCCGCGCCGAGCACGAATCCGGCGCCCGCGTTGCGCGGGCCGCCGATGATGGAGCCGATGATCGCCCCGGTAACGGCCCCCGTTGCAGTGCCCGCCCCCGGCGGAGTTGCGGGCTGCACGACCACGCGCGCATAGGGATTGGCATCCGGACGGCTCGGGTCCACTCCGGTTTGCTGAACCGCCCAGACATGACATTCATAGCGATCCCGGTCCGTTTGTTGCGGACTTTGACCGTTGCTCGGATACACGAAGACCTTCTGCGGCGGTGGCGGCGGCACCACGACGGTTCGCGGCGGAGGCGCCACACAGGCCGCCATCGCAAGGCCTGATGCGAGAACTAGAACACCGCGACGTATCGAAATCATTGCTGTCGACCCCCTCCAAGCGTATTTAACGCGATTCTCATCGCTTGGTTGACAGCAAATGCCCGCCTGAGTTCGCTTTCGGGCAGGCCGGTGCGCGGGCGGGGATGGGAGAGCTACGGAGCGCCGGGCTTACGAAATTTTAATATGAACTGGTCCGTCTTCCCGCGGATCGAGGGATCGAACACCTTCGCGGTCAAAGGATCGCTCGGGCGATGCAGTAAATTGCTGCTGCCGGCGAAAACGAAGCCTGCGGCCAGCACTTCTTTCTTAACGGTCTCCGGATCGATTCTATGTAAAGTCGCCGTGTCGGTCGCGCCCGAGCCGGCCGGTGCCGTATGGTCCAAAATCAAATAGATGCCGCCGGGCTTCAGCGCGTTGAATATGAATTGATTGAACACGCCCACGTCGAGGCCCCGAAAATTGTGCAAATCATGATAGTTCTGCGACGTCCACACCAAATCGACGGGTTCCGGGGTCTTGAGCTGACTGAATTGCTCGGTAATGACCGTGACGTTCGAATAATTCGGATCCGCCGCCAGCGTTTTGACGCGGACCGCGAAATCCGGGGTATCGGCCGGAGCATCCGGCGCCGGAGCGGGCACCAGGGCATAGACGTGGCCGCTGGCGCCGACGGCTTTGCTGAACAGGCGCGTGAAGTAGCCGCCACCCGGCAGCAACTCGGCAACCTTGTCTCCAGGCCTCAAGCCGGCGAATTCCAGCGTTTCCGCCGGCTTTCGATTCACATCCCGCTCGGTGTCGGCGCTCGGACGGTTCGGATCGGCAATGGCCGCGGCGATGAAGTCCGGCGTAGCGGAGACGGGAGCGTTCATCGCGGCCGACGCAACGACGCTCGCGAGCAGCGCAGCGAACAACAGTGAATAGCCCTTCATGAAAACTCCCCGGGTGCGAAACGACGGCAGGCGGCCTGTTGATTCTATCATTTGTGCATGGCTCGCACGGGCGCGCGGGCGCCGCAGGCGGCGCCGCGCCAGGCCGCGTATGATCGTGCCATCCTACCGCTGGTGGCCGTTTGCATGAGTCTGAGCGTTTTCGACATTTTCAAGATCGGCGTCGGGCCGTCGAGCTCTCATACCATGGGGCCGATGAACGCGGCGCGCAGCTTCGCGCAGCTCCTCGCCGCGCGTGGCCTGCTCGAGCGAACCGCGCAGGTATCGGCGCAACTCTATGGCTCGCTCGCGCTCACGGGGCGCGGGCATTGCACGGATCGTGCGATCCTGCTCGGGCTCGAAGGCTTCAGTCCGGACAGCATCGACCCCGCGCTCACCGAAGCCGCCTTGAAGCGCATTCGCACCGACGCGCGCATCCGCTTGTTGGGTGTTCACGAGATCTCCTTCGATGAGCCGCTCAATCTCTTGTTCCACATCGATCAGGTGCTGCCGGGCCATTCCAACGGCATGCGCTTCACCGCCCATGATGCCGCGCTCGAAGTATTGGCGCGGGAGGAGTACTACAGCATCGGCGGCGGCTTCATCGTGCAGGCGGGCGCCGAAGCGGCGACCGGCAAGGCACGGGCGAAGCCGCCCTTCGAGTTCGCCTCCGGCGCGCGGCTGCTCGACCTGTGCCGGCAAGAAGGCCTGGAAATCCACCAACTGATGCAGGCGCGCGAAAGGGCGTGGCTCGGCGATGTCGAGATTCGCACGCGCTTGATGCGAATCTGGCAGGTGATGCAGGACTGCGTGCGTCGCGGTTTCGAGGCGCAAGGCTTGCTGCCGGGTGTGCTCGGTGTGCGCCGCCGAGCACCGCGGCTGTACCGGCAATTGATGAGCGGAGACCCTTTGAGTCCCATGCACGCACTGGACTGGGTCAACGTCTTCGCGCTCTCGGTAAACGAGGAGAACGCCGCGGGCGGTCAAGTCGTCACGGCGCCCACCAACGGCGCCGCCGGAATCGTGCCGGCCGTGCTGCACTACTATCGGCGATTCGAACCGGGAGCGGACGACGATGGCGTGGTGCGCTTTCTGCTCACGGCCGGAGCGATGGGCATGCTCTACAAGCAGAACGCATCGATCTCCGGGGCCGAGATGGGTTGTCAGGGCGAGGTCGGAGTTGCCTGCTCGATGGCGGCCGCCGGTCTGGTGTCGGCGCTGAACGGCAGTAACGAGCAGATCGAAAACGCCGCCGAGATCGGCATGGAGCACAATCTGGGCCTCACCTGCGACCCGGTGGCCGGCCTGGTGCAGATTCCCTGCATCGAGCGCAACGCGATGGGCTCGGTCAAAGCGATCAATGCCGCTCGATTGGCGCTGCGCGGCGACGGCTCGCACAAAGTGTCGCTCGATCAAGTGATCGCGACCATGCGGCAAACGGGGATCGATATGTCGACGATCTACAAGGAAACATCGCAGGGGGGGCTTGCGGTCAACGTGCCGGAGTGCTGAATCCCCGCCTTGGAGCCTGTCTGAGACGGGCTCCTTAGCCGGTCGCTTGCAAACCCTGTGCAATACCGCTGATCGTGGCGGACAAGGCGCGGAACAGCGCGTGATCCTCGTACGCACTCGCGCGCCAGCGCTTGAGCAGATCGACCTGCATGAAATGCATGGGGTCGACATAGGGATTGCGCAAAGTGATCGCGCGCTGCAAAGTCGGGTCCCGGTCGAGCAATCGCTCCGAGCGGCGCAGCCTCAGCACGTGCTTCACGGTCAGAGCGTATTCACGGTGGATGGACTGCGCTGGGGCGCCCAAGGCGTCGCCCGCAAGGGCATCGTAGTGCGAGGCGATCTTGAGATCGGTCCGCGCCAGCATGGCCTCGACGTCTTCCAGCAAATGTGCAAAGAAAGGCCATCGAGTCACCATGTCGTCGAGTATCTCGGCACCATGCTCGGCGATGGCCGCCTCGATGCCGCTGCCGAAACCGAACCAGCCCGGCAACATGTGGCGGCTCTGCGTCCAGGCGAACACCCAGGGTATTGGGCGCAGAGCATCGATGCCCTCACGGCCCGCGCGCACCGCGGGGCGTGAACCGATGTGCATGCGCTCGATCACATCGAGCGGGGTCACGGCGCGAAAATACTCCGCAAATTGCGCATTGCCGAAGACCAAGCCTCGATACGCTTCGAGGGCGCTCGCGGCGATTCTCTGCATGGCGGTGATCCAAGGCGCCGGGATCGGCGGCGTGGTGGCGGCGTGCGCCGTTGCCACCGCAACGGCCGCGAAGGTGCGCTCCAGGGTGCGCATCGCGATGGGGCGCAGGCCGTAGCTTTGATTCACGACTTCGCCCTGCTCGGTCATGCGCAGCACTCCGCGAATGGCGCCGTTGGGGGCCGCTTCGACCAGATTCTCGATCCGCCCGCCGCCGCGCGCCGGCGTACCGCCGCGATCGTGCACGACGGTGACCGCGATTCCGGTGTCGCGCGCCGCTTCCAGCAACCGAATTTGCGCCACTTGCAACGCCCAGCGCGATGCGGCAATGCCCGCCTGCTTGTTGGTATCGGAATAGCCGATCACGATCCGCTGGCGGTTGCCGCGCGCAGCGATGTGGCGGCGATAGGCCGGCTCGCATTGCAGGCCGCGCAGCAGTGATCCGGCGCCTTCGAGCGAGCGCACCGATTCCAGCAGCGGCGCCACGTCGAGCACACACTCACCGGTGTGCTTATCGGCGATGTCGGCCCAGCGGGCGAGCAGCAACACCGCCAGCACGTCCTCGGGCCCCTCGGCACCGCTCACGATGTAGTCGCCGATGGCGCACTCGCCGAACTTGTGCCGCGCGTGTGCGATCGCATCGAAGACCCAGAGCGAGCGCCGGCCGAGCGCATCGAGTGCCGCTGTGGGACCTACGTCGCGCGCGAGCAGATCGCGCAATTCGCTGAGCCGCTTCGTCGGCGCGAGCGTCGGCCATTCGGGCATGTCCAGGCCTTGGGCGAGCACTTCATCATGCACGTGGGCAAATTGCGTGACATCGAGCGTCGCGATGTGAAAGCCGAACGTGCGCACGCGGCGTATGAAGCGGCGCACCAGGAAATAGCCGGCGTGCCGACCGCGATTCGCCACCAGGCTGTCGGCGGCGATTTGCGCGTCGGCGAGCAGTTCCTCGGAATTCTGATAGGCATTGGGGCGCCCTTCGTAGGTCGCTTTCAGCCGCTCGCCGATTTGACCGAAATAGATGCGGTACGGCATGCGATCGTGCCGCGCCGGTGCGGACGCCTGCGCGGCCGGCAGCAGCGCGGTATAGGACTCGATGCGCGCCGCCAGCGCGGCGCTCACGGTGACACGGTTGGCGCTCTGGCTGAGCGCCTCGGCCAACTGCCCACACTCGTCGAAGTAGGTCGAGACGATCAGCCGCTGATGCCGGAACAGCGTCTCGCGGATGGTCTTGCCGTGAACATCGGCATTGCCGTCCATGTCACCGCCGACCCTCGAAGCGAAGCGCAAAAGGCCCGGTACCTCGATCGTCTCGATCGGCACTTCGAATGCGCGCGCCAACGCCGCTTCGATCTCCTCGTAAAACAGCGGCACGACTCGGTACAGGATCTCCACCAGGTAGAACAGCACGTGCTCGCGCTCGTCGGCCACCGTCAGGCCTTCGCGCGGATGGTCCTCGGTCTGCCAGAGACTAGCGATCTCGAGCCGCACCCTCGCCCAGAGCGTATCGAGTTCGGCGTGCGTCAGCGCCGGGTTGAGCCGGTCGAGCAGGTCCTGGGCGATGCGTTGCTGCTTGCGCAGGATGGTGCGGCGTGTCGATTCGGTGGGGTGCGCGGCGAAGACCGGTTCGATGCTCATCGAGCCGATCAACGACAGCATTTGATCGAGCGAAAATCCCTCGCGCTGCAGACGCGCGACGCAATCCGCGATACCGCCGGGCTGGGCCGTGCTCGAGTCGTCGAGGTACTGGCGGCGGCGGCGCACGCGGTGCACTTTCTCGGCGGTATTGACCGCCTGAAACCAGAGGGAGAACGCGCGCGTCAGGTCGTTGGCGGCCGCGGGCGTGCGGCCGGCGGTGCGCCGCTGCAGTTCGGCGTCCTCGGCTTCCACGCCGTCGCGCCGCGCGATGGCCGCGAGACGATCACCTTCCACGACCTCGAAGAATTCCTCGCCGCCCTGTTCGAGCAGCGTCTCACCGATGAGCGAACCGAGCGCGTGCACGTCCTCGCGCAGGCCGACGTCCTTGGTGGAAAATTGAATGTCTTCACGATACGCCGCGCCCATCGCCGGCTCAGTGAGAATTCAGCAATACCGTGGTATCGAAACTCTCGAATCCCGTGACCACCCGCCGGTACGCGTTCTGCATGATGCGCTCGGCGCTCTTGTCGGCGCGCGTTCCGAGCAGCATGCGAATCATGATGTCGTCCTGAGGACGGGCGCTGTCCTCGCTCAGCAACTGGTAAGTGAAGCGGGACAACCGCTGAATCATCTCGTTGGAAAATCTGAGACGCGCGGCCTCGTGGCCGTCGCCCGCCCCGACTTTGGCCTCTTCGGCCACTTCGCCGATCAAACGCACGATGAAGCGTGCCTTATCGACCAGGCCGAGATCGCTGAAGAACTCGATTTCCGACTGGATGTTCATCCGGCAGGGAAGAAGTCGATGGGCTTGGTTGCGGTCAATGTCGCCACATCCTTCGCTTCGAATTTGAACAACCGAATGCGCGCCAGCAGCTTCGACTCGAATTCCGGGTCCTTGAGCTCGCTCGATATGATATGCGCTGCGCTGATGTCCCCGGAAGGCGTAATGGTCAGTTCGATGACCACCTTGCCCTGCAGGGCGGGATTGTCGCGCAGCGCGCGGGCGTACATGGCATCGATCGCGCCCTTGTTCCTGGTGAACACGAGCGCAATCTCGTCCGCACTTCGCGACGCCTTGCCGCTGCCGCCGGCGCGGGTGGCGGCCTGATTTCCCGACGCCAAGGTCGGATCCTTGACCTGCGCCGTGCGAATACCATTCAGCGATCCGGAGCCGGCCGCAAGCCCGCTGCTGGTCGGTGCGCTGATGCCGCCGCTCGTGCCGCCCGCCTTGGAGGTGATGAGCGAGCGGGTGACCATGCTCACGTCCCCCGGGTCGGTGGTCTTCGGTTGATTCTTCGCGAACTTATCGAGATCGACTTGATCCCGCAGGGCGGCCAGATCGTCGAGGCTCGCAAGCAGCCCGCTCTTCGACGCCTTGACGCGCGGATCCACCGGCTGCGGCACGGGTTTGGGCGTCACGGGGGCTTTCTCGAGCGGCTTCTCCGGCTTGGGCGGGGGCGGTGGAGGGGGCGGCGGCGGCGGTTCCATCACCAACTGCACCACCCGCTCGGGCAGGGAATCCGTGTTGACGACGCGCTCACGACGCGGCAAGAAGGGCATGAGCACCGCGACGATCGCGAACGCGATGAGGAGGTTGCGCAGGATGACGCGAAAGCGCCGCTCCATCTCCTCCGACGGAGACCACGGAAGTTCGTAGCGCCGGTAGTACGGGGCGAGTCCGGTGGCGATCGCGCGTTGCGCCGGGTTTGCAGCGGCCATACTAACTCGCCGCCCGCTCGCGTTCGACCACGGCGAACGACACTTTGCCGTACTCCGCGTCGCTGCACGTCAGCATGATCTTCTTCAGCACGCTGTAAGGCGTGCTCTTGTCGCCCATGATCGTGACTTCACGTTTGGAAATATCGGTCTTCTGCGCGCCACGCAATATGAGATCGCTCTGCGCCATCAAGGCCGCTTTGAGCGGCGCGAACACCGGGCCGGGGTTGGCGACGAGTTGCGCCACCGTACCGACCGGCCTGCCGTCCACGTAGAGCGAATCCTTGGTCACCATCACCACGACGGCGGCGCTCGGTTTGCGATCGGACAGCGACTGCGGGATCGAGATGTTCTTGGTATTCGGCAGAATATCGACCTCGGCTGTGTGCGCGAGCAGGAACACCACCAGGATCGTCATCATGTCGATGAACGGGATCAGCGCGAAATGGTTCGCTCCGTGCCGCCGCTGACGGTGCCGTTTGATGCGGTACGAGGTCATGTCGGCGCGTCCGCGATCGCGATGTCGGGAAACAGCTCAGCCTTGGAAAATGGCGCTACCGGCAATTGGTAGACGCGCACCGCGTCCATGACCTGAACCAACGTGTCGTAGGAAACGGCGGGGCCCGGCAAGATCGTCGCATCGGTCATCTGCGGAAATTGCGATTTGACCCGGCGCATGAATGCGGACAAATTCTCGTAGTCGTAACCGGTGGGGGTATTCGCAAGCACCTTGAGCGGTCCCGAGTTACGGTCGTTGATCAGGAGATCGTCGGGGCGGATGATCACTTCGAGCTTGAGCCCCTTGGGCAAGTCGATGGGAGTGGTGTTGTCGGCCGGTAGGTTCAACTGCAAGATGTTCGTCTTGGAGAAGACGGCGGTAAAAATCAGGAAGAACACCAGGATCACCATCATGTCGATCATCGGCACGATGTTCAAATCATCGCGCCCCTGGTGATAGCGGGCGTGATTTCGGCGGACGAGGCGCGCGGACTTTGACTTCATGGGATCTGCACCATCCAGCTACTGCGGATACTCGAGTTCCTAAATGGTGCCGCGGGCTGCGGCAGGCGCGCGCGGAGCCGCCGGCGCCTGCGGCGCGACGGCAGGTTCGTGCGTTTGACGCTCCGTGATGGAATTCAGGAATTTGACCGAGGCAATTTCCAGGCTGTCGATCAGCGACGTGGTCTTCGACTCGAGAAACATGTGCGCCGACAACAGCGTGATGGCGACGCCCAAACCCGAAGCGGTGTTGTTCATCGCGACCGAAATGGCGGCCGCGAGGAGGCTCGCCTTCTCCGCTGGGTTCGCGGTCGCCACCGCACTGAACGCGCCGATGAGGCCGGTGATCGTGCCGAGCAGGCCGATGAGCAGGCCGACATTGGCGAGCGACGACAGATAGTGCGTGCGCTTCTCGATGCGCGGAATGACTTCGAGCAGGCTCTCGTCCATGGCCTTTTCGATGTCGTCGCGGCGCCGCGCGCTCGCCACGCGGGCAACCCCGTAATTCAGGATGGTGGCGATCGAGGCCTTCGAGTTCTGGGTCAATGCCACGACTTGCTTGAAGTTGCCCGAACTCAACGCCGGGACGAGGTTGTCCCAGAGGGTGCGATTGCGAATGGTTTCGCGGGTGAGGTAGACGTACCGCTCGACCGCGATCGATACGCCGACCACGAATATGAGGGCCAAGGGGTACAGGAACACCCCGCCGTCCTTGAAGAAATTGACGATCGAACTCATGGAATTCATCTGCGCGCTCCTAAGAAAATTCCGACCCGCTCCCAAAGCGTAATTCAACCAGATTCCGTAAAATCAGCTATGACTTACTTCTCACCCTGCTTGGCCGGTGGCCGCGATGCACCATTTTGGGACGCATCCGCTTTCACAGCCGTGTAATAAACGACCTCGCGCTTGAACTCGTCGCGATCGATGGGAGCCAGCGCCTCATCCAGAAGGCTGTTCATCGGCTTGCCCGACAAGTCGCCGATATCCGATTTCTTCCACGGCACGATGTACATGACCTTCGGCTGCTCACGATCGCCGGTCACGGTCGCCACCCCTAAATCGATGCGATCCGTCGCCGCCGACTTTTGACCCGGCGCCGCCGTACGCGCGGGGGAAGCCGCCCGGGCTCGCGGGGGCGGTGGCGCGGTGGACGACCCGGCCGGTTGAGCGGCGGGGGTGGCGGGGACGGCGGCCTCGGGGGCCGACGGCGCGGCTTGTGAAGTGTCGGCGCGCGGCTCGCCCGCCTCCGATTGCGCAGTGGCTTTCGATGGCGGCTTGGGGACGTCGCTCGATGACGGCGGCTGCTGTGCCGCGGCAATCCCCGCCAACACCGGCCACAGCATCACCCATCTCCAAGGCTTGAGCGCAGGGTTCATGCAGGCTCCTTCTTCGCCGGCGCGGGTGCGCCGACGCGTTTGCGCAATTCAACCACCCAGCCCGCCACTTGCTTGTTCTCGCCGACGAGCGTCAGGTAATGCTCGAACTGTTCGAGCGCCTTCTGCGGCTCGGACATATATAAGTCATAGAGCACGCCCAAGTTCAGATACGCGGGCGCGTAATTCGGTTCAATGGCAATCGTACGCTGGTAGGCGGCTTCGGCCTCGGCAAACTTACCGAGCTTGCGCTCGGCGATGCCGAGTTCGCTATTGGCGACGGCATTGTCCGGATTGCGCTGGATCGCCGCCTTGAAGGCCCCTTCCGCCTCCGTATAGCGTGAATTGCGCAAATACAATAACCCGAGATTGACCTCGGGCCCCGCATATTCCGGGTACGCCAGGGCGAGTTGCTTCAACTCGAGCTCCGCATCACTCGTGCGGCCGGCCTTCATGAGGTTCAAAGCCTGCGCGTATTGCTGTGCTGCACGGTCGGGCACCGGCGCAGTACTCGCAGCGCTTCTGGCACCCGGCGCCGAGCCGCCCTGTGCCGCCCCACCCTGTGCCGCCCCACCCCGCGCGGCACCGGCCTGCCCGGCACCAGCCTGCCCACCGGCGGGCCCGGGACCGGCCTGCTTAACACCCGCCTGCCCGGCACCGGTCTGCATTTGACCGCCCGGTGCCGGAGCAGCCGCAGTCGGTCCGGCCTTCACCTCGGCATCGGGTGCGCGGGGCCCCGCATGCCGCGGCGTGCTGTGGCAGCCCGCCGCCAGGGCAAGCACGGCCACACTAACGAATCGATTCGACCAGCTGTTCACTGATTTCCACCTTGCCGTAGCGGCCCGGGTTGAGTTGTGCCAGTGCAGCAAAGCTTTTCTGCACCCACTCATCGTAATCACCTTCCTTGGTGCGCGCGGTATTCACCTCGTGCAATTTGATCGCCTTCTCCTCGAAGGGGAATGCCTGCTCCTCGAGCAGCACGTTGTACTGTTCCACTTCTTCCTTGGAAAGATTCTTCGGTCGCTCCGAGCTCATCAGGTCTTTACCGAGCTGCCGGTAAAGTTCGGCGCTCTCGTAAGTTGCTGCGGTCGTCACTTCCGCCACTTGATAATCGGCGGCCTGCGTATAGGCCTTGAGTGCCGCCTCCATCGCCTTGCGCTTCTCGGCCAGAGATTTCTTGAGCGGAACCACGAGCTTGATGCGCATGAACTCCTCTCGGGCCGGGGCCGCCAGCGTCAGCGTCGCCCTCGCCGCCAGGGCCTTGCTCCGATCGGTGCGTGTCGCCCCCGCCGCCCGATCCGCCGCAATGATCTCCCGCAGCCAATAGTCGCGCCCACTGATGTCCCCGGATTTCTGGGCAATCGTGCTCAGTTTATTGCGCGCTTCCATGGCCGGGTTCAGGGGCTGCGGGAAGTGCTTCACGAAGGCCTCGAGCATGCTGCGCGATTTCGCGCTATTGCCGGCCTTGTCATAGAGGTCCGCCGCCTGCAGCGTCGCCTCCCGCTGCACCTCTGCCGTTTCGCCGGGCGACTGCGCGATTTGCTCGAACTCGAGCGCGGCTTGACCGGGCCGGTTCGATTCGGAATACGCCACCGCGAGTTTGCGGGTGACGTCCGCCTGCAGCGGACTTTGCGGAAAGTTATGCCGGAAGCCCTCGAGCACCACGATGGCCCGGTCCCACTGCTTCTGACTGATCAACAAAGCCGCCGCATCGAAGTCGGCGTTCGCGCGCACCTTCGAGGTGGGTGCCATTTTCGACACGCGCAGGAAGTCCTCCACCGCGCCGCTGCCGTCACCGGCCTTGTTCTTCTGCTCACCCTGTTTGTAGATCGAGGCCGCGAGCCGCTCGACGATGACGGCCCGTTCGGGATCGTTCGGCAGCATCAGAGCCTGCGCGGCGCCGTAGGCCGCCTCGGCCTTTTCGTAATTGCCCTGCTCGAAGTTCGAGTTGGCGATCACGGTCCAGGCAATGCGTTGTTTGGCGGGATCGACCGGGGGCTGGCGCGCCAACAGCGTCTCGGCCGCGGCCGTCGCGCGCGTATAGTCTTTGGCGGCGTACAGTTCGGTGGCTGCGCGCGTCAACACCTGTGCGCTCTCGGGGTGCAGAGGAAACGTCTGGGCGAACTTCAGGGAGCTGTCGACGCCGCGACTGTGAATCTTCGCTTTGGTATCGCCCGACAGCGTTTCTTCCTCTTTGCCGTAGGCGACGATGGCGGCATAGCCCGCCGCCGCCGCCTTCTCGTGCGCGCCGTAACTGTAGGCGGTGTTCTCGTATTCCTGCGCCGCCTGCAGATACTCCTTGCTTTCGAACAGCGTATCGGCCAACAGGAAATCGGTGACCGCGGAATCCGGATCATCGGGGAATGAGGTCAAGTAGCTGCGGTACCATTTGGCCGCTTCTTGATAGTCAGCCACGTTCTTCGTACGTTGCGCCTGTGCGTGGTAGTACTGCGCCACGTCCTTCAAGTTGATCTTCAGTTCGGCGACCACTTTGGGCTCGCCCTTCGGCGTGCGCCCCTGCCAGTACGGCGTGCCGTAACTGTAATTCTCGACGAATTCCTTCTTGCCCTGCAGAACGAGCTGCGGGAATCCGCCCTTGGAATACGCCTCGATGGCCTGCATCTCGAGCAGCGGCGCTTTTTCGTTGTTTCGGTCTCGCGATACGAATGCACGGTAGCTGTCGGCGGCATCCGTGTAGCGCTCCTTCTCGATGTAGAGGTCGCCGAGGCGCGCGTAGAGCAGGTAATAGTAGGGACGGGGTGGCCGGTGTTTCACGAACTCATCGATCGTTTTCGGGCCATCCGCGTAGGAGAACGTGATCGACATGACCCGAAACGTATCCTCCACCAATTCTCGATTGGGACGGCTCAGGGTGTCGATGTCGATCAGCTCTTTCGAGGCGCCTTTGGATACCAGCACCGAATCGAGGACGCCGGCGAAGGAGCCGAGGCTGCGCTCGGCCTCGCCCTGTTTGAACAGGGACCAGCCGTGCTTGTAGAGACTTTGGTTGTAGAACGCCGAAGTGGCCCCGAATTTGATGACGGCTTCGTAGGCGTTCTCGGCAGCGGGGTAGGACTTCGAGGAGAACAGCAGCTCGCCGCGGCGGAACTGCGCTTCGTCGAGGTAGCGGCTGTTCGGATAGTTCGCGACCATCCGGTCGAGCGCGGCGAGGGCCTTGTCGGGCTGCGCATTGAGCTCGTAGGCGCGCGCCAGCTGGTAGAGGACCGAATCGTTTCGCTCGTACTTCGGATAGGTCTTCAGCAAGGCGGTATACAAATGAATGGCCTCGGTCGCGCGCAAGCCTTCATTGGTCGCGAGTTCCCGCTCGATGCGCTCCGATTCGCCGCTCTCCAAATTGAGGTCGGCCAGCCGCCGCAACGCTTCGGCGCGCAGCGCCGCATCCCCCGCATTCAAGTCGAGGAAGCGGCGATAACTGTCCATGGTCTTCTGGCTGTCCACTCCCTTGGGCGGCTCGGGGCTGACGTCCACCTGTTGGCCCTCGAGATCCTTGATGGTGGCCGGTGGCTTGTTCGCCGCGGCGGCCGTGCCGATGACAGCCCCCCAGGATCCCAGCGCGAGCGCGACCGCGAACGTCCACCCCGGGAGCGGGCGAATCATGGCTGCGCCTTCGGCTTCGGGGGCGGATTCGCGGCCTTATCGTAGATCGCGGCCAATTCGAAGCGCGCCTGCACTTCGTACGTCTCGATGCGCTGCTTCTGGCGCTGCAGTTCCTCCACCGCGAGAGCCTGCAGATACCGATTCTGCTGTTCGGACAAGGCCGCGAGACGCTGCTGCAGTTGGTCCATGCGCGCGCGCACGCCCGCGACCCGGCCGGCGAACTCGCCGGTATTGCTCGGCACTCCGGATCGCGCCTGTCTGACCAGCACGGCCCGCTTCTGCGTTTCGAGGAGCGAAGCCTCGAGTTCCTTGACCGAGCGGCGCTCGTTCCACAGTCTCGCCTTGAAGCTCTCCGATAGTCGCCAGTACATGACTCCTTTCATGAGGCGCAGCTTGTCGCGCATTTCTGCCAGATCCGGATCATCGGGATGCTGCGCCAGGAAATCCTCGATGCGCTTCAGCCGCATCCACGTCCGTTGTTCCTCCGGGGTGCCGAGCGCCGCCACGTCGTTGGACTTCTCGATTTCGTTGATCCGCGATTCGAAGTCGACGCGTTTCTGGGTGAGCGCATCGAGATCGGTCGCAGCCATGACCGCATCGGCCTTCGGCACGCGCTCGTTGTAAGCTTCCTGGCGGGTGTCGAGCATGTCGTTGAACGCCGCGATGTCATCCCGCCAGCCGTCGAGGTTATGGCTCATGAAATGGAGTTCGCGATAATTCTTGAGCCCTTCCTGAAACTCGTTGGTGGCGAGCAGCTGATACAGGTAGCGCGACTCCGGCGCGTCGGGCAGCGTCTTCAGCTGCCAGTACCACGTGAGCGTGTCCTTCTTATCGTCGTTGAGGAGCCGATCGAGCAGGTTGCCGCTGCGGATCTGCGCGATCGAATCGTCGATTCGCTTCTGCTCGGCATCGAAGCTTTCGATGGCAGAGTTGTAGTACTCGGCCGCCTGGCCGCTCGCGCCGAGCTGATTGTAGGCGTACGGCACCGTGAGATAGGACTCTTGAACGGCAGAGTCGAGCAGATTGTGCTTGCGCAGCTCGAGCCACGGCACCAAAGCGCGCTTGAATTCCCCGAGCGACGAATCCGCCCAACCGACGCCGAGGAGCGCCATGCTCGAGTAGGGGCCCTCGAGCCGCACGCGCTCGAGAATCGGCCGTGCCTCGGCGGGGCGCTGCGACTGCAGCAGCGCGAAGCCCAACGCGAGATTGGCCTTGTCACGCAGCGCCAACAGCTCCTCGTTCGACGTTTCCATCCGGCCCACCCGGTCGAGATGGCCGATGGCCTCCGCCAGGCGCTGTTTACGGACCAGGGCGACTCCCAAATTGAATTGCGCATAGGCGGTCCAATCGGGCGCGCCGTGCCAACTGGCGAGGGCGGCAATGGCATCGTCATAACGCCCCTGACGCAGCATCAATTGTGCGAGCAGCATGTAGCGCTCGGCGCTGATTCGCGGCTGGATCTTGTCCGATACCTGGCGCAAGGCGCGCTCGGATTCAGCCAGGTAGCCGCGCTGGTACCACACTTTACCGAGATAGAACCACGCTTTGTTGCGCACCGCCTCGGAGGTCTTCCCCGCGAGCAGCGCCCCGAAAATCCTACCGGCCTCCACGTGCTCGCCGAGCGACAGATACAATCCCCCGAGCAGCAGCTCCGCCTCATCGCGGGTATGCGGGAGCCGGTCCAATTGCTGCGCAGCGAGCAAACGGGTGATCGAATCGAAATAATCATCCTGGTAGAAATAGAAGAGCACATCCCCGTACGACAGGTCGCGGATGTCGTGCGGCGGCAAGCCATTGGGGTCGGGCTTGACGTTCTTCGCGGCCGCGGGCGCCAGGGGCAGCGCCAGCAGCAGCCCGCCGAGCAGAATCGGCCGAAGCTTGATACTCATGCGCCGCACCGTTACCCGCGTCATCATTCCCAGTCTTTGATCGCGAACTCTGGCTGGTGTTTCGGTACCTTGTCGGTGATCTTGAGTTCCAAATACTTCGCTCCGACGCCCTTGTCGAAGTTGATGGTGGCGCCGCGCTTGTAGTCGCGCTCGACCGGACCTTTGCCGGTGAAAAACGCCACGAGTTCGTGCTTGCCGACTTTCAGATTGCCGAGGTAGATTTGCTGCACGCCGCCCTTGAGCAGGGCGTCCGCCTCGCGAGCAGTGTACAGATAATTCTTCACCTGCTTGTTATCGATCTTGACGGTCACGGAGTCCAGGGCGAAGAACGCCCCGACATCCATCGAGATGTAGACCGCGACCTGCGTGTTGGCCGGGAAGAGCAGTTCCTCCTCGAGCACGAACAGGTCCTTGTTCAGGTCGATGACGTCTTTCTTGAGGCCCTGCACTTCTTGATCCAAGGTCTTGAACTCGGCGGGCGCCGTGTCCGAAGGCGCGGCGGGCGGCGTATCGGAAGGCAACGCCGCGGGCGCATCGGGCGCGCCCGCCGTCGCGGCTGCGGCCGGGGGGGCCGCCGCTGATGCCGGCGAAGCGGCATGAGCGGCCCAAGCGCACGCGAGCAGCGCCCCGCCCATGACGATCGACACAACTCGAGACTTGAAATTCATAGCTGACCTATCGGTTACTCGCGCAGTAATGCGCGTATTTGATCGAGGTAGATGCGGTCGTCGCCGCGTTTGAAGCCGACGTGCGAGTAGCGCACCACACCCGAACGATCGACCAGGATCGTCATCGGCATTTTTTGCAGCAGATAGTCCTGCCCGAGCTGCGATCCCGGATCGAACATGAGCGGGTAGGACACCTTCATCGAGTCGGCGAATTCACGCGCCCGGCGCAGATCCTCATCGATCGATATGCCGAGCACCACCAAGCCCGCACGCTCGTAGGTCGTGTTGATCCGGTCGAGCGCGGGCATCTCCATACGCGAGTCGCCGGCCCATCGAGCCCAGAAATTCACCAACACCACTTGGCCGCGAAACTCCGAGAGCCGCAGATTGGTCCCATCGCGCGACTTCATGACGAAGTCCGGGGCGTCCTTGCCGATCAGCGTCGGTGCGGCGGCTACCGATGGGTTCGACCACGTGGCGCTCAGCAGCAGGCCGCCGACGAGCAATATCCTACGCATGCCGCGATCGCCTCATCGCGTGTCTCTTGAACCGGCTAACATCGAGCTGGCGGCGACGCGCAGCAACACATCAATCACGCTGGTAACCCCGCTGTCCTAGGTTCACGTTCCTGGGAACACCCCGTAGACCGGAAGCTTTGCGCCCTCGTCTTTCGCCGAGTTTGCCCTGATCAGACCTTATGCAAAATCGCATACTGCGAGCCGCAGTGTCAACGCGCGGCGCCGCTGCTTCGTGCGATTTGTGTATGACGTGGCGCACATTCGTGAAAATAGGCCACGCATTGCCCGCGGCATGAGCGCCTTGTCTCTCGATTGAGACAAAGCCCGCGGCGCGCGGAGATGGTCCGACCTCGCGGCCGGACCGCGGATCTGCGACTACACCACTTTTCCGTTGACGAGCCCCGCCAGCGGCTGGAAGGCGATCAACGGTTCGAGCGCGGTGCCCGTGCCCAGGGTGTTGTTCAAATTCGGCGCCGGGTACAGAGTCGGGAATTGCGATATCGCGTTCGCGCTGTGCAGCGCCATGTAGTTGAGCACCACCATCTGCACCAGGTTGGGCACGTTGTTGCCCGCGGGACTGCTGGTGGTGTTTTGCGAGCCATCGGGATTGAAGAAGCCGATCTGCAAACTCAGTTCCGGATTGCTCTGCGCAGCCACCGGCTTGCCGGCCGGGTTGTACACCAGGAAATAAGTGGCGGCGACGTTTTGGTTGTCGGCCGTCCAGACGCCCTTGCCGCGTCCCGCGACCGAACTGTCGATCATGCCGTTGCTCGCGAGAGAGCCGTCGCTGAAGACGTAGATCATCACGGGCTTACCGACCCGCGCCGCATATTCCAAGCAGGCGCCGATGCAATTGCCGAGGTTGAAATCGCGTGTCTCACCGTCGGCACGGTTGCCGCTGTGGTAGTCGAAGCCGCCCATTTCGATGGTGCCGGCGGCGGCATTGCCGTCGATCACCAGCTTCATCACGGCCGCGGTCTTCTGGAAATCCGAATTCGCCTGATACTCCGCGGTGGTGAAGATTCCGCTCGGCCCGACGATGTTCGGATCGACGTCGGGATTCACCGCCGAGGGGCTGTTGTATTTGTCGACGATGTAGGCGGCCTTGGTGTAGCCGCACGCTTGAATGCCCTGTGGGCCGAGCGCGGCTGCATTGAGCGTGGGGTCCGTGTACGCCGTCACTTGGCCGTACTTCGCATCGCTGATGCGCTTCATCGACTCCAAGACGTTGGTCACGTCGGAGGAATTGGGCAATAGCGTGCTGAGCTGTCCGGTGCTGACGAGACCCTGGACGTCGGCCGAACTCGAGATCTTCGTCGGCTGCGCACTCGGGATGATCATGGTCGGCGGCGCCATCGAGTTGCCGCCGGAAACCGAGCTGTCCGAACCGATCAAATTCAGCAAGCCGCCGCGCGCACCGAATTGATAGATGGCGTACATCGGATTGTGCGGATTCGTGTTCGTGTCGTTCTGCGACAGCGCGGGAATGATGGAGCCGTTGGTGCCGGCCATGGCTTTGGCGCTTGCCCGCAGCTTCATGCCGCGCAGGTGGGCGCTGTCCGAGTGGTACCGCAGGCCGAAGCTCGAGTCGATGAAATTACCGGTCGCGCTGGGGTTCGGCACCATGGTTCCCGGAAGACCGAGCTTGCTGTAGCCGGCGACCGAGAGAAAATCGAGCTGTCCTTTCGGGCCGCCGACCAGCACGTTCGAGCCGGCGATGTTGCCGCCGCCCGCGAGGTCGAAGCAGATGAACGGGATCAAACCGGCGCCCGTGGTGATGCCACAGGGGTTGATCAGCGCCTGGATGTCGCTGGCCAGATTCGCTCGCGCGCTGCGTGGCGCCGCGAGCATTCCCAGGAGCGAGGGGCCGATCACGGTGGCGGCTCCCGTCAGAAAGCTCTGTGCGACGAATTCGCGTCGCGTGCGCGGCCGTGGGTGTTCCTGCAGGCGGAGCGGTTCGTGCAATCCCAGCGCCTTAGGTATCTTGCTCATAATTGGACCTCTTCCATTCGTCTGCTGCTTAGTTGATCAACATGTCGGCGCTGCCGAACGCGGTCGCGCACGCGGCTGCCGTCACCGCCTGTGTCCGCGCGGTCGTGTTGCACGCCTGCGTCGTGCACAGGGCGTTTATCAGATTGCCGAGCTCGGTGGTCACGGTCGAGGCCGCCGGCTGACTCTTGAGACCGCTGCCGAGCAGACGGTTCGCAAGAGCGCCGGTCACCGAGCCGATGCCGCCCGGGAACAGCGAGCCGCTGAACGTCACGCCGGGGAACACCACCGATGCATACGCCGGGGTATTGACCAGCACGTTGCAGTATTGGATCGCGAGCTGCGCGATGCCGACCTGGTTCGCCGAGGAGAAACTCTCGAGGGTCGGAGCCGGCGGCAGCTGCTGCTGCACGGCCAGATAGGTCGTATTCACGGCCGCGTTGGTCTTCGGAACTCCGGTGAGCGCCGAGAGAGTCGAATTGACCTGTGCGAAGGTGCGCACACCGACATCGGCCACCACCGGTCCCAGCGGGAAGGGCGGTGCGACCGGAGTCGGCTCGACGATCACGTTCGTCTGAGAACCGAGCTGGTCGAATTGCAGGAAGAACTGATCCGCCAGGGGGCCGTTCTCCAGGCCGATGACCGTGCCGATGTTGGACAACACCGCGCCCTGCGCCGTGTAGTTCGCCGCGGTGACCGTCGTGTTGAGCGGGATGTATGCCTGCCCCACCTTCGGGATCGTACCGTTGATGCCGATGCGAATGCCCTTGACGGGAATGCTGGTCGGCTTGACCGTCGGATCGAGCGAGATGAACGTCGGCTGATAGAACAGGTAGCCGTAGCTGTCGTACTGGCTCACGGTGAACATCACATAGGCCTGAGACACGCCGGTCACAGTCGCCACGTTGAACAGCATGTAGTAGCGCTCGCCGACGCCGGCGTTGAAGTTCTGCAAGACTTGCGCCGCCGACATCGCCCGGCTGTGGACCGCGACGAACTTGATCAGGCCCTGCCATGAGCGGTCGCCCGATGTTTCGTTGCCGAGGACCAGCGCAAAGGTGTTGTCCCAGTTGGAGATCGTGCCGCCCTTCTGAGCGTCCGGAACGTTCGCGTTGACGCCGTTGACGTAGATCTGGCGACCGTTCACGGGATCGTAGGTGAGGACCACGTGCTGCAGCGAGGCCTGCAAGAGCAGGGCGGCGGTCGGAGTCTGCAGCTGCATCATGCCGTTGAGGTCCGAATTCGAGCTGCGCAGCATGAAGTCATAATCCTGGTTCGTTTGACCCAGCGTGAAGTTGCGCGTGGTGTCGCCGCCCGAGTAGCTGACCATGTAGGATTTGTCGACGGCCACCAGGGCGGGCGCGACCCACGCCTCGACCGAGAACTCACCGGTTGCCTGGATGAGGGTGTAGAGCTTCGAGCTCGCCGCGGTCGTCGCCTGCGCCTTGCCGCCGGCACCCACGTTGATGCCCCAGCCGCCGGCCCAGGTCACATTGCCGGTGATGGTGAGGTCCGCCGAGGGATCGATGCCGCTCGTATCGTAGGCAACCGTTCCCGTGCCGGTTTGGAATTCATACTTGGCGATGGTGTCCGCATCGTAGCGGCTGGCACCGCTTGCAATCGTGCCTTGCGAGAGGCCGAGTGCCTTGCTGATGACCAGCGTCGGATCGATGTTGGTGGGCGTCAGCATCTGAGCGAACGCCTGGATTTGACCCAGCATGAGCGCCGCGTCGCTGGCACAGTCGGTCCAGCAGTTGTGGTTGTCGGTCAGCAAGCGCTGATAGAAGCGCGAGTTGGTGCCGCAAGTGGTCGAGTTGAACGGGATGCATCCCGTGAAATCGATCTTCGGGATCGCGGCCGGATAGGCGGTCGCGATCTGCGGATCGGCGAAAAACGGCGATTGCTGCGTGGCGCCCGCAGTCGACGAATGACAGCGCACGCAATACTTGCTGGTGAGCGTATAAACGGTGTTTTGGTAATCGGTCCCGGTAGCCGGGAAGTTCAAGCTCTGGCCGACCGATTGCACCGGCGGCGCAGTCAGTTGCACGGTGGTGGCGGACGCCGCTCCCGTGGCACCGGCCCAATTGCTGATCCAGGTCGTCAAGATGGTGCCGCAGGCATTGTTGTCCGCGAGCCAGCAGTTGTGGCCGCCGCTCACCTTGGTGACGATGATCGAGGTGGCGGGATTCGCCAGATTGACGACGGTGTTCGCTTGCGCGTAGGCGAGATTCACGTTGTCGCTGCGCGCGAAGTTCGGCATCTGGGCGGGCGTGGTCGCGTTGTGGCACTGGCCGCAACGGTTCTGCACGCGCACGTTGTTCCAGAAATTCACCTCGAAGGCCTGAACATCGGCCGTGGCAGGCGCCGGTCCCGTGTAGGCATTGGCACTACTGGTGGGTGCCGTCGCCGGGGTCGTCGTGGTCGGAACTCCGCCGCCGCCGCAAGCGGCGAGGGTCAGGGAGGCCGCGAGAGTCAGCAGGCCGATTATGCGTGTAGCTTTCATGCTCAATTCCCCATGCAGTAGGCGGCGCCTTCGGCGAAGACCTGCCGCAACGAATAGTTGTGCGCCTGGAAAGAAGTGATCATCTGGTTGACCTGGGTGACGTCCGCTTGCGAGGAAGGCGCGCGGAAGCACACGGTCTTGAACACCCGTGTCACTTGGCAGGTGGCAAATGCCTGGCTGCTCGCGAGCTCCTGACCCAAGGACTTGGCGCCGCTGCCGCTGCCCGGCAGCGAGGCGCTCCAGCCGAGGACTTGATTCGGTCCCGTGCGCCAGCGGTTGTCCCAGCTGTCGTCCGGCGTATTGAAACCCTGCGGGAAATTGGTGTTGTTAATGTGGTACTTCGGTTGGGTCTGCCCGGCCGTGTAGACGATCTGCCCCATGGTGGCGGCGGTGGTCGGGTCGGTGTTGTTGAAGTTGTAGTAGGCAAAGGCCTGCGCCATCGGGTCCATGCCGCTGTGGCATCCGATGCAGTTGGTCAAGAAGAGCGTGCTGACCCCACCGGGGCTGCGGGTCACGTCCTGGCGGATGCGGTCCGGCGGGCGCGTCGTATCCATGATGCTCGGCAGGTCGTCGCACAGATGATTCATCATCGTGAAGCGGAACATGGCGCGATTCGTACCGTTGATGAAGAAGGCGCTCGCGGCGCCGCGCGTGGTCATCACACCGGCAGTGGCCGTCGCCGGTATTCCGATGACGGCGGACTGGGTGCTCGACACCAAGTGCGCCTTCAGATCGATGTTGTTGGTGTCCATCGCCTGATACATCGCATTGTTCGCCGGCGAGTACGCGGGAACTCCGGACGCCGAATCGGCGACATACACGAGATCGGCGCTGAGCAGCGTGTTGAACGGAACGTCATCGCGAACCATTCCGACCACCGTCGCCGTGTAATCGTTGAGCGGCACGAACACCGATTGATCGCGGTTCGTCCACGGCGCCGCCAGATTGCGGATCGTGTCGTTGTAGAACGCGGGATCCTGGGTCGCGATCAGCGCGGCGGTGACCGGATCCGGAGCCGCCATCATGCTGGCAAGCACGGAAGCAGATGGCGGTATGCCGGCGATGCGGTTGTAAATGCGCGTCGCCTGGTCGGCGCTCGGCGAGGCCGCATGCGCATTCATGAAGAGCGCAAGCGCGCCGGCGCAAGTCGTTGCGCGCAGTGCGAGCGTGACGAGGCGCGGCAGAGCCGCACGGCCTACAAGTTGCGTCATTGGTTTTTCCATCCCGTACTTCATGTGCACATCCACTCGCGTGAGTTGTGGTTTCAACGTGAGGCTAATCTAACCATCGAAAAAGGCCTCAAGTAATGTCTCATCCGAACGACGTCGGTGTTTCGCGACAGTACCGACCGCCAACTACGCACCTATATCCTGCAGCCTAATTTGCGAAACTCCGCTCGGCGGTGCACAGAGAAACGGATGTGAGCAAGTTCTTCTGTGAGTGCGTTAACAGATTGCACAAGCGCATCGAACGAAGATGCAGTTATGGGACCAATAAGTTCAATCACCCCGCTCGTGCCGCCAAACGGGGCGACTGAATGGAAAGCAGGTAAGCGAAATGAACATCAATCGTAGTCGTGAATCTCGTCACGGTTTGCTCGCGGCAGCTGCGCTCGCTCTGCCCATGCTCGCGCTCATCGGTTGCGAGAGCGCATCGAGCGGCCACGCGCCCGGCCTCGCGGGCGGTCAAACGCTCACGCCGGGAATTACCAATTATCCGCTTGCCTATATAAAGGAGCCGGCGCCGGCACCGACCTCGACGACGGCACCGAATACGAAGACCGACATCGACGCTCGCGATCTGATCACCTCCATCACCGGCAGCGATCTCTACGTGCGCGACTCGGCGAGCGCCGCCGGCGTCGAGACCAACGTCACGCTGCCCATCACCATGGGCAAGGGCGCCGTTCGCGACATCGACGTATCACCCGACGGCTCGAAGATCGTGTTCTCACTGCGCCTGCCGCTCAACCCGAAACTGAAGAATACGGATCCCAAGCAGCCCAACTGGAAAATCTACCAGTACGACGCGTCCGCAAAGACCGTGACGCAACTGACGACGGATGACATCACGAGCGGGCACGACGTCGGCGCGCATTACCTGCCGGACGGCAGGATCGTGTTCGCCTCGACGCGCCAGCTCGCCACGCAGTCGATACTGCTCGATGAGGGGCGGCCGCAGTACCAGGCCGTGACCGAAGACCGTCAACAATTCATCTTTCTGCTGCACGTCATGAATGCGGACGGCAGCGACATGCATCAAATCAGCTTCAATACCAACCACGATTTCGCGCCTTCCGTCCTGAGCAACGGGCAGATCGTCTTCTCGCGCTGGGAATCGACCAACGGCGGCCAGATCAGCTTGTATCGCGCCAATCCGGATGGATCCGGGTTGGAGCTCTTGTACGGCGCGAACAGCCACGCCACCGGCGCCAATGTCGCGGGCACGAACAACAACGTCATTCAGTTCTTGAACGCGCGCCAGCGCGCGGACGGCAAGGTGCTTGCGATCGCGCGGCCGTTTCTCGGCACGCAGCTCGGCGGCGATCTGCTCCTCATCGATGCCAACGGTTACGTCGAGATCGCTCAACCGAGCGCGCCCGGCGGCGGAACGGGTCCGGGACAAACGAGCGCGACCACGCTCGGCGTGACCACCGATGCGAACATGCCTTCCCCCGGCGGAAGATTCGCCGCCGCGTATCCGCTCTATGACGGCACCAACCGGGCGCTCGTGAGCTGGTCGCCCTGTCTCCTGCTCAATGCGAGCGTGAGCCCCGCGACGACCACCGTCTGCAGCAGCAGCAATATGACCGGCCCCAACGTGCAGGTGGCCTCTCCGCAGTACACGCTCTGGGTGTATGACTTCAATGCAGGGACGCTGAGCCCGCTGTTGAGCGCGGACCCCGGCACGGTGGTGGTCGAGCCGGTGATCTTGCAGAAGCGGGTGCCGTTGCCGCCCTACATCCCGGATTTCACTCCTACGACCACGACACAGCAGGCATTGGTCACCGGCTCGGTCGGGGTGCTCGATATCAGCAGCGTGTATGACTTCGACGGGGTCGACACCGCCAAGCCGAGCATCGCGATGCAAGCGAATCCCGGCCAGGCGGGGTTCTATGCGCGGCCGGCGCGCTTCATCCGAATCGAGAAGTCGGTCGAGATCCCCGACAAGACGGTGCGCAAGATCAACGCATCAGCCTTCGGACCCGCCGGCATGGGCATGCGCGAAATCCTCGGCTATGCACCGATCCAACCGGACGGATCGGTTCAGATCCGGGTGCCGGCGAACGTGCCGTTCACCATCGACATCCTCGACTCGAACGCGCGCCGCATCACCGCGCAGCACACGAGCTGGCTGCAAGTGCTGCCCGGCGAAATCAAATCCTGCAACGGCTGCCATACGGCGGGCAACAAAACCACGCCATCGCATGGCCGTGCAGGCCTGACGCTGCCGGTCAACCCGGGCGCCACCACCACGGGGCAGCCGTTCCCCAGCACCAATCCCGCCTTGTTCGCCAATGCCGGGGAAACCATGGCGCAAACGCTCGCGCGGGTGAGCTGTGTCAAGGGCAGCGCGATCCCCTGCTCGCAAATCCTGACGAGCGATGTGATCTACACCGGTGTGTGGACCGCGGGTACGACGCCCCCGCAGGCAGACACTGCGTTCTCGTACACCTATGGCGGCGCCACCGGCATTCCGGGCTCGCCGCCGACCAACGCCAATTGCGCGCCGTGGAGCGCTCAGTGCCGCATCACCATCCACTATGCGAATGCGAATTCCAATCCGCCGCAGCTTTATATTCAAAACCTGTGGAACCTGCCGTCTCGCACCGCGACCGTCAACGGCGTGGCGAATACATCGGTGACTTGCACGTTGTGCCACAATCCCGTCAATGCGAAGAATGCCGTCCAAGTGCCGAGCGGTCAGCTCGATCTGACCGGCGGATCATCGAGCGTCGACACCACCGTCGTCACATCTTATGAGCAAGTGCTGTTCCCTCATGACGAACAGACGCTTAATATGGGGGTGTTGCAGAATCTGACGGTGGTGACGAATCCAGGACCGCCCCCCGTCACGATGCCGGTACAGCTGGCGGCGCCGATGGCGGCCGGCAGCGCCGGAGGATCGACGGCGTTCTTGCGAATGTTCGATGGGAGCTACCATGATCCGGTGCTCGATCACACCGGCTATTTGACGCCCGGGGAGTTGCGTTTGATTTCGGAATGGTTGGACATTGGTGGCCAGTTCTATAACGATCCTTTCGTCGCGCCGGTAGCGAACTGAATTGTGAGACGTCTGCTCGCGCTGGTACTGTTGCTGCAGGCGTTACATGTCGAACTGGCGCAGGCTGCGCAACATCGGCTTCTGGAGCTGGTCGTGTCCGCGCCATTTTTGGAAATGCACTCCGGTCCCGGCCGCGGCTTTCCGGTCGTGTATGTCGTGGGGCGCGACGAAGTCCTCACGGTGCTCTTCAGCCGGACCGACTGGTACAAGGTGCGCGCGCCGCACGGGGAGGAGGGTTGGGCGCGCCGCGAGGACCTGGTGCGCACGAATCTGCCCTCCGGAGAGCCTGCCCCGATACCGCCGTATCCGGATTTCTCGACGCACCGCTGGGAAATCGGCGCCGGCTACGGGGTGTACAACCGGCAGAATTTGGTCACCGCCTACGTCGACTACGGAATCACCGACAGCATCGACATCGAGGCGGTTGTGCAGCAGGCGTTCGGCACGCTCGACAACCGCGTTATCGGCACCCTCGGCCTGCGCCACACGTTCATCCCGGAGTGGAAGTGGTTCTCGCCCACGGCCGGCATCGGCACCGGCTACCAGCACATCTCGGACAGGGTGCCGCCGGCACCGCTCGAGAGCGGTAACCAGCTCGCCTATGTGTCGGTAGGAGCCCGCGGATTCATCACCCGACGTTTCATGTGGCGCGCCGATTGGCGCCATTACGTCGTCTTCAACAACCTGAATGTCTATGAGGATCTAGAAGAATGGAAATTCGGCTTAGCAGTGTTCTTCTAGCGGCAGCGCTGCTGTCCGGCTGCAGCTGGTTCCATCGCGGCGACAAGAAGCCGACGCCGGTGACCGTGGAGGAGCCGCAGGCCGAGCCCTCCATCATCGAGCCGCAGGTGTCGCGCCGGGAAGTGAAGACGCCCAAGATCAAGGCGAAGGACTTCGAAGTGGGTGCCTACTTCGGCGCGCTCAGCATCCAGGACTTCGGCACCAACCCGATCTATGGCGCACGCCTGGCCTACCACGTGACGGAGGACTTCTTCCTCGAGGGCTTCGCCGCGCGCTCCAAAGCGGGCTTGAGCAGCCTCGAGGACGTATTTCCCGACATCACCGTCGTCAGCAACTCTGGGAGATACTTCACGTATTACGACCTGGACGTGGGCTACAACGTACTACCCGGCGAGGTTTTCCTCGGCCGGGGACGGGCCTTTAATACGGCGCTTTACGTCACGGTCGGCATGGGCGACGTCAAATTCGCCAATCAGGACCAGTTTGCGCTGAATTTCGGCGTGGGTACTCGGATTCTGATCACCGACTGGCTTGCGATGCATCTGGACGTCCGGGATCACGTGTTCGAATCCACTTTGTTCGGTGTCGACAAGAACGTCCACAACGTCGAAGCGATTCTGAGCTTGACCACATTCTTTTAGGATTTTTGCGAATCAACAGGAGAGATCAAATGTATACCCCAACCGCAAAACTATTCAGGCGCTGCGCGATGGCGGCGATCGTACTCGCCTCCGCCGCATTCGCCGCCGATGCCGGCGGCCCTGCGCCCGCCTTCACGCTCACCTCCTTGTCCGGCAGTCCGGCCGCACTCAGCCAATACAAGGGCCAGGTGATCATGGTCAATTTCTGGGCGACCTGGTGCGGACCCTGCCAGCAGGAAATGCCGTTGCTCGACCAGATGTACAAGAAATACAAACCCGCCGGATTCACGCTCATCGGCGTGAACGTCGACAAGGATGCGCCTCCCGTCAAAGAGCTGCTCGCGCGCAAACCCGTGAGTTTCCCGGTTCTGCTCGATCCGGCGAATCAGGTGAGCAAGGCCTACCACGTCGATGAGATGCCGAGTTCGGTGATCATCGATCGCAAGGGCGAGATTCGCTACATTCACCGCGGTTACAAGCCGGGCGACGAGAACGATTACCAGGATCGCATTCGCCAACTCATTCGGGAATAGCCGATGCGCAGCCTCCGCCCCGCTTTGCTGGCCGGCGCCGTGCTTCTGACGGGTGCCTGCAGCAATATCCAGCCCTGGGTCAAGCCCTATGAGCGCGATCGCTTGGCGGACCCGATCATGGCTTGGGACCGCGATGCCATCTCAGCGGCCTATCTCGACCACGTACGGGAGTCCCGGGAAGGGGCGCGCGGCGCCACCGGAAGCGCGGGCGGCGGCTGCGGCTGCAATTGATGGACATGGCTCTGCCGTACCGCCGCTTGAGGAGAATCGCCGTGATCGCGGCGTTGCTCATGGTCCGTGCCACGAGCGCGGGCGTGCTGCCCGACGACCGGGCGGACCTCTTTTACAGCAAGTACAGCGGCGGCGGGATGAACATCACCGGCGAGTCGGCGTTGGTGCGCAAGAAAATTACCGAGGACTTCGCGCTGGAAGCGAGCTATTTCGTCGACAAGGTCAGCGGCGCCTCGATCGACGTATTGAGCCAGGCGAGTCAGATCAAGGACACTCGCAAACAGAAGACGGGAACGGTCGAATATGTGCACGATAAGACCACGTATTCGGCATCGTTCATCAACAGCGTGGAACGGGATTACAAATCCAACACCACCAATGTGTCGCTGAGTCAGGACATGTTCGGCGACTTGACGACGTTGACGCTCGGTTGGGGACGCAGCCGCGACGGCGTGGGCGAGAACAACGGGACCGCCTTCGTTCCCGTCATCAGCTGGCTGGGCCATGCGGAAAGCCAGACCTACGACGTCGGCTTGTCGCAGATTCTCACCAAGAATCTGATCACCGGCCTGTCGGTCGAGGTCATCACGGACAACGGCTATCTCGCAAACCCCTATCGATCCATACGCTATCTCGACTCGAGCAACGCCAAGGGCTATTCATTGGGAAATCCGGTGTTTCCGGATACGCGGACCAGCACCGCCGTTCAGGTGCAGGCAAAGTATTACCTGCCGTATCGAGCCGCCGTTACCGGCTCGTATCGGTATTTCAGCGACACCTGGGGCATCGTCGGTAATACCTACGAGCTCGACTACACGCACCCGATCGCCAATCTCTGGATCTTGGAGGGGCGAGTGCGTTACTACAAGCAGAACAGCGCGAACTTCTACAGCGACTTGTACCCCTATGCCAACTATCAGAATTTCCTCGGACGCGACCAGAATCTCGCGGCCTCGGATAACACCACGATCGGAGCCAAGGTCACCTACGCGTTCCTACCCAATGGTTGGAAGATTTTCAAACGAGCGACCGCCACGTTCGACGTCAGCCGCATTTCCTTCCACTATCTCGACTTCCACAACATCAAGTACTACGGCGTGCCCCAGTACCTGCCGGGAGATGAGCCGCTGTACCAATTCAATGCCACGGTTTACCAAATCTATATGTCGATGTTCTTCTGACCGGAACTGACGACCGCGCGCCACCACACGAGCAGCATCGGGGCGAACACCGCGAAGATGGCGAGCGTATCGGCAACCCAATCCCAGAAATCGCGATCCCGATGCACTATCGGGAGCCCCTGCACGAACTCGATCAGGGCGCCGAATCCCGATAGGAATATGCCGATGAACAGCAGTTTGCGCTTCGGGAAGGCCGCCACGCCCAGCCCCGTCAGGGTGTAGAACGCGATGAAATGTTCCGCCTTGTCCCAGGGAGCGATCTGCACGGCATGTGCGGGCGGAATGACTGCGCTGTAAAAGGTGAAGATCAGAGCCGCGAAAAACGCGATCTGCGCCAAACGAGCCAACACCGATACTTTGAGCACGGAGCGTCCAAAAGCGTGGAGAATAGCAAATTGGCTCCGCGCGGAACTCCGGGTGCCTGAGACGCAGGATGCTCATACGGTCCCGCGTGACTGGGGCGATATTTTTCTGCATATTACGCTCATGCAGAAGCCGTCCCTATCACGCCGCGATTTGGTGAAGACGATGACCTTCGCCGCCGCCGCGGTCGCGGCGGGAAATCGCACCCGCGGCGCCGAGGCGGCCAGGCTCGACGTGCACGATCCGGCTGCTGTGGCGCTCGGCTATGTGGAAGATGCCGGCCGCGTCGATCTCAAGAAATACCCCGGCTATGTGAAAGGATCCAACTGCGACAATTGCCTGCAGTTGCAGGGCACGCCGGGCAACAGCTATCGGCCCTGCAGTCTTTTTCAGGGGAGGTTGGTGGCAGTGGGCGGTTGGTGTTCGGGGTGGACCGCGGAGATGTAGCAGATTTCGGTCATCCCTTGCGCGCGGCGGCGTCGCGGACGCGGACGCCGATCGCAGGAAAATCGGTGAAGAACCCATCGATGCCGAGCGCCAGGTAACGAGCGATTTCCGACGCCAGATCGCCGTGCGCTGCGGGATCCGACCCTGCCTTCAGGTCGGCGGGCAAGAACTCGTTTTCCGCGCGAAACGTCCACACGTGAACGGCGAGCCGCACGGCGTGCGCGCCCGCCACCGCCGCGGCGGTTGCGAGGGGCTTGGCGATCCCGATCGCATCCGCATACTCACCGATCCGTTTGAACTCTCCCAAGCCGTCCTCGAGCAATTGCACGAGCGGCAAACGCGTCATATTGCGCAGCGCCCGCAAGTTGTTCGGGTCGAACGATTGGATGAACACGGGCGACCCCGGCTGCGCGTAGTCGACGCGCTGCAGGGCTTGGAGCACAGCCGACTCCTGCGCAAGACCGATCGAGGCAAAGTGGGCCGGATGCTTGGTTTCCGGGTACACGCCGAGCAGCGGTTCACCGCTGCGCCGCAGGTTCACATTCCTCACCAGTTGCAGGATTTCATCGAACGTGGGCACTTCGAAGCGGCCGTCGAAAACGCGGTTCGCCGGCCGCAATGCCGGCAGCCGCTCGCGCGCACGCAGGGTCTTGATTTCGGCGAGCGTGAAGTCCTCGGTGAACCAACCCGTCATCGTTTCGCCGTCGATGATCTGCGCGCGGCGACGCGCAGCAAACTCCGGATGCTGCGCCACATCGGTGGTCGCGCCGATCTCGTTCTCGTGCCGTGCAATGAGCACCCCGTCTCGGGTCATGACCAGATCCGGCTCGATGAAATCGGCGCCCTGCTCCACCGCCAGCGCATAGCTCTCGAGCGTGTGCTCCGGGCGTTCTCCGCTCGCCCCACGATGCGCAATGACGATCACGCGCGGCGAGCGATTCTCAAGCACGAGGGACCCATGGGGACATGGGGCGCCAGTCTAACGCAATACCTCCAACTCGAGGCTCCCCGAAGGGAGCCTCGACTAAGACCCGACCGCTGGTCGACCGGTCTCCGCCGCTAGCGGGGAGGCGCCAACGGAAACGTGCTCGATTCGTACGTTGCGATCACGCCATTCGTTCCCGGCGCCCACGGGACGGGGTGCTGCACCTTGGTGCTGCCCCGATCGGCCCGGACCGAGATCGGCTGCGCCGCGAACGCCGCCCCGATGGCGAAGATTGCTGCGGCCGTCACCATCACTTTTCGACTGTACATGGGTGCGCTTCCAGCATCATTTACGGACGGAATTGGACAGGCGCGGCACGTTCATCCCCGGGTCGTCCATCGAGCGCGGCACGTTCATTCCGGGATCATCCTTCAGGCGCGGCACGTTCATCCCGGGATCGTCCTTCAGGCGCGGCACGTTCATCCCTGGGTCGTCCGTCAAGCGCGGCACGTTCATTCCGGGATCATCCTTCAGGCGCGGCACGTTCATCCCTGGGTCGTCCGTCAAGCGCGGCACGTTCATTCCGGGATCATCCTTCAGGCGCGGCACGTTCATCCCTGGGTCGTCCGTCAAGCGCGGCACGTTCATTCCGGGGTCGTCCTGTAGGGCAAAAGCGGTACTGGAGACCGCGCAGCAGGCCAATAAAGCGATTAAACTGATCTTCATGATGATTGCTCCGTTGAGTGGTTGATGAGCGCACTGATGCAGCCCGCCCGATAGGGGCGGTCCCGCCGGTAAAGCGACGCTGGGACCTGAATTCCCTCACGCTGCACTGCAGCAGTTTGCGCGAAAGCCGCCCGTTGTGGTCAAGACCACGCGCGAGCAGCCGATCTTTTATGACTGAGAAAACGGCGATGCAAGGGCCCGTCAATTTCACGCAACTCCTCACCGAGTGGCGTTCCGGCCATCCGCAAGCCCTCGAACGGCTGACACCCCTGGTCTATGACGAGCTGCGCCGCCTCGCCCGCAACTATATGCGAGGCGAACGCAGCAGCCATACACTGCAGGCGACGGCCGTGGTTCACGAGGCGTTTTTGAGGCTCGTGCAGGCCAATGTGGCGTTGCAGGATCGTGCGCACTTCTTTGCGCTGGCTTCGCGGCTCATGCGCCGGGTACTGGTGGATCATGCAAAGTCGCGGGCTCGAATCAAACGCAATGCCGGCATTCGCGAGTTCGGACCCGAAGAAACCGGGCCGTCGGCCGCCGACTTCGACGTGATCGCACTGGACGACGCCCTGGAGGCTCTGTTGCAGCTGGAGCCGCGTCTCGCTCAGGTAATCGAACTCCACTACTTCGGAGGCCTGACCTACGAGCAAATCGCCGCAGCCGCGGGGGCGTCCACCGCGACCGTTCACCGCGACATTCGGCTCGCGCGTGCCTGGCTGCTGAACGAGATCGCCGGCGGCCGCACCGCATGATCTCCCGCGCTCGCTGGCAGCAAATCCACTCGGTGTTCGAGCAGGTCATCGACACGCCTGCGCCGGAACGTTGGGCGCATCTCGCCAGTTCATGCGGCACCGACACGGAGTTGCGCCTTTCGGTGGAGTCGCTCCTCGCGTCCGATCAGGCGACCGAAGACCAGTTGCTGAACGCGATCGGCGAAGCGGCCGAGTCGCTGCTGACGGAGCATCAGGACCGATTGATCGGCACGCATATCGGCCACTACCGGGTGGTGTCGATTCTCGGTCACGGGGGCATGAGCACCGTCTATCGAGGCGAGCGCGACGACGCTCAGTACCGGCAGACCGTCGCCATCAAAGTGCTGCACCATGCGACGCTGCATCCGCGCTTACGCGGCCGCCTGCACAGCGAGCGGCACATCCTCGCCACGCTCGCTCATCCCTCGATCGCGCGACTGATCGACAGCGGCGAACTCGACGACGGCACCCCGTATCTCGTGATGGAGCACGTCGACGGCGAATCCATCGATGCCTACTGCGACAGCCGTACCTTGTTCGTTCGCGAACGCTTGGAGCTGTTCGTCCGCGTCTGTGAAGCGGTGCAGTTCGCGCACCGCAATCTGGTCGTGCACCGGGACATCAAGGCCGCGAACATTTTCGTCACCGTCGACGGCACGCCGAAACTACTCGACTTCGGCATCGCAAAACTACTGGCCCCGGAGACGCTTGCGCACACGCTGCCGGTAACTCGGCTGCAGGAGCGCATTTTGACACCCGAGAACGCGGCACCGGAGCAGGTGTTGGGCCGCCCCATCACGACCGCGACCGATATTTACGCGCTCGGTGTGCTCTTGTATCAGCTTCTGACCGGCCGCTCGCCGTACCGGCTGTTGAGCTACAGCCAGCTGCAGCTCGAACGCGCGATCTGCATGGACGATCCGGCGCGGCCGAGCCAGGCGGTCATTGCCAAGCTCGGCGGGGAGACGGACCTCGACCGCAGCCGCATCTCGGACCGGCGCGGCCTGTCACCGCAGCGGCTGCGGGCACGGCTAGGCGGCGACTTGGACGCCATCGTCGCGATGGCCATGCGCAAAGAGCCGGAGCGCCGATATGCTTCGGTGGAAGCGTTTGCGGACGACGTGAACCGTCATCTTCAAGGTCGGCCGGTGGTGGCGCGCCACGGCGACTGGCGCTACAACACGGCGAAATTCCTGCGCCGGCACTACCTCGCCGTGCTGAGCGTCGCTGCCGTATTTGTGGGTTTGGCGGCATTCGCCGGGGTTACGCTGTGGCAGAACCACCGGATCGAGCTGGCGCGCGAAGCGACAGCGCAAGAGCGAGATCGAGCGCAGCAAGTCTCGGCCTTCCTGGTGGACGTATTTTCCCAAGCCGATCCTTTCAACGCCCAAGGCCACGATGCGACCGCGCAGGACTTGTTGGATCGCGGCGCCTCAAAGATCACGAGCAATCTCACGTTGCAGCCGGAGGTACGGGCCGAACTGCTCGAAAGTATCGGCCTTGCCTACCGGCGGCAGGGACTCACCGAGCGGGCGATTCCTCTGTTCGAGCAGGCGGTCGCCATCCGACGCCAGGAACGTCCGGCAAACCCCCACCGAATGGCCGCATCAGTCGCGAATCTGGCGCGGGCTCTGACCGATGGGGGTCATTTGGTGTCCGCCGAATCCTATTTGCAACAGGCGCTGGAACTCTCTCGCAGCGGCGACGCTACGACGTCGGTCGAAACTGCCGATATCCTGGTGCAATTCGGTCAATTCGCACTCAACGCCAAGAGTGAGCCCGAGCGCGCCAGCAAGCTCTTCGGCGAAGCACTTGGCATTTACCGCGCCGCGCTGGGGCCCCAGCATTTGTCGGTCGCCGTCACGCTGAGCGGCCTCGCGACCGCCGCAACGTGGAACGACGACTTTCAGGCCGCCGAGCAGTATCAACGGCAGGCCATCGATATCTTCCAAGCGAGTGTGAGCCGTAACTACCCCGACCACGCCGTAGCGTTGGCGAACTTGGGGTATATCTTGACGCAGCGCAACAAGTATCGCGAAGCCGAGCAATTGTTGACCGAAGCGCTCCAGATCGAGCGCACCGTCTTCGGCGAAGACAACGAACGCTTGGCACAGACAGAGGCCCACCTGGGGCTTCTCTACGACAAGGAGGGCGAAACCGACCGCGCCATCCAAGCGACGCAAAATGCCGTGCGAATTAGCGGCATCAGCCGCGGCTCGAATCACTATTTGACGGGGTACTATTTGGATGCTCTCGCCAAGCTCTATCTCAAAGCGGACAATTTACCCGCCGCAGAAGAAGCCGCGCGCCACGCCTTGGCGGTATACGCACAATCATTGCCTCCCCAGCACCTGTATGTCGCCTCGACCCGCCAAACGTTGGGCGAGGTGCTCTTGCGCCGCGGCTCTCTCGCGGCGGCGGAAGCGGAGCTGCATGAGGCGCTCGAGACCAATACGACGCTCGCGGGCGCGGA
This sequence comes from uncultured Gammaproteobacteria bacterium, assembly GCA_963801865.1. Lineage (GTDB taxonomy): Bacteria > Pseudomonadota > Gammaproteobacteria > Steroidobacterales > Steroidobacteraceae > Bog-1198. Next base: position 356,859 of record CAWDGY010000001.1, read on the forward strand.
CAGTTGGCGCGCTGCGCGTTCCGCCGCGAGTTTGGGATGGGCGCTGATCAAGCGCGACCGGGCAGCCGAAGGCGAGGTCATGCTGTCCGCGGCGCGCGCGAAATTACTCGCGACGGCAGGCCCCCGCGATCCAGCCACACAAGAAGCAACCGCTCGGCTGGTCGAATATTACCGCTCCCACCACCGCAACGCCGACGCCGCGCAGGTTCTCGCCGACACCGACAAGCGGTAAGCTTGCGGAACTAAGAGATCTGTGCGGGGTCCGCCCCGCTAGGGTAGGGTGATCTGCATCATTAGGGGAGCGTTTGATGTCAATTAAATTCGGAATTGCTTTGCTTTTTTCCGCCATCGCGGTGACGGCGCCGGCAGTTGTCAATAGTGCGCATGCCAGTGCCCGCGAGGAGGGACGTCTTCTAACGGCCACGGAGGTGCTGCAGGAGGTGCAAGGCATGCCGGACCAACGTCTACCCGACGCACTCTTATCGCGCGCCTACGGAATTGCGGTGATTCCGGACGTCACCAAAATTGCGTTCATTTTCGGCGGCCGTCACGGCAACGGCGTGCTGGTGGTGCGGGATAAATTGAACGCGCCGTGGAGCAACCCGGTGTTCGTGTCGCTGACTGGCGGAAGTTGGGGTTTTCAGGCCGGCGCACAATCCTCCGACATCATCTTGGTCTTCACCACCAAGGCCGGCGTCGAAGGGATCGCCGGCGGAAAGCTGACTTTGGGGGCGGATGCCTCCGTGGCCGCGGGGCCCTTTGGCAGGCAAGGGTCCGCGGCCACCGACGTGGCCTTCAACGCGGAGATCTATTCGTATGCGCGAACGCGCGGCTTGTTCGGCGGTATTGCTTTGGACGGCAGCGTCATTTCGATCGATCGTTCAGCGGACGCGTCCTTCTACCACAAGAGTGGGGTGACGGCGAGCGAGATCCTGTCGGGACAGGCGCCGGCGGCACCCGAATCCGCGCAGCGTTTTCTGGAGCGGTTGGCACAATCGACGCGCACCGCCGTGCGAACCTCGCCCGCGCCGCAAGCCGACCAGCCCGCTGCCTCCTCTACCGCCCCGTCCCCGCCGGCGGCGCCTGTGGCGGAAGCGCCGCGTACGTATCCGCTGGATAATCCGAAGTAACGGTTCGGGCGCAGGAGCATCCTTTCATGGCGGCAAGGCGATGACCGACAAGGCGCAGAGCCCTCCACCTACTTGCGCGTCCAATCAAAGCGCCATATTAGTGGGTGGTCGCGGCCAATGACGAGGTAGAAGGTGCATGGAACGAGCTCGTCACGCTGTGCGAACGCCTCGCCGTGTGAGTCCATTCTCCGCGCCGCAGTGTTCGCATGCGTCCTGTGGCTTTGCGGCCACGCGCAGGCCCGCGCGCCGCTGGTGCTGTTGACCGATTTCGGGACCCAGGACGGCGCCGTGGCCGCGATGAAGGGCGTTGCATACAGCGTGTCGCAAAACCTCTTGATCTCCGATCTCAGCCACGAGAATCCGAGCATTTTCGCCGGCGCCTACCGTCTGTATCAGACCGAGCAGTTCTGGCCGCAAGACACCGTATTCGTCGCCGTCGTCGATCCCGGGGTGGGCACCACGCGTTTGTCCGTCGTCCTGAAGACGCGTACCGGCCATTACTTCGTCGGCCCGAACAACGGGCTGCTTGGATTGGTGGCGGAACGTGACGGCATCGCCGGATTGCGGCAAATCGACGAGAGTCTCAATCGGCGCAAAGGCTCGGACGAATCGCACACCTTTCACGGCCGCGATGTGTTCGCCTATACGGGCGCGCGCCTCGCTGCCGGGGTCATCCGTTTCGAGCAGGTCGGTCCGCCCCTCGCCCCGCAACGGTTGATCTCCATTCCCTACCGCAAACCCGAGCGGACCGGAAACAGCGTGAGGGGAATCATTCCGGTGCTCGATGTGCAGTTCGGCAATGTCTGGTCCAATATACCCAAATCGCTCTTCGATGACTTGCACCTCGCGCTCGGCACTCCGGTGCGCGTGCGCATCTATCACGACGATCGCCTGGTTGATGAGGCCATCGCGCCCTATCAGCGCACTTTCGGCGAAGTGGCGATCGGTCAACCGTTGGTGTACGTGAACAGCTTGCTGAATCTCGCCGTGGCGCTCAACCAGGCCAGCTATGCGGCCTCCCACCGCATCGATTCCGGTCCGGATTGGTCCATTGAGTTGAGCTCGGGCGAATGAGAGGCTTTGCATGACCACCACGACACCTGAATCGCCGACGAATCAACGCCGCCCGGCCGGCGACTTAGGCGCGGCGCAGCAATGGCTCGACGCCTTGTCGAGCGGGAGCTGCAATGAGGCGACGTTTTTACGCGCTGTGCAGGATCTCATCCGCAAGTCGCCCGATACGGGTTGGGAGTTGTTGTCGCTTCTCGATCAGTATTATCGTCGGGGCAAACTCAGTCTCGATTTCTTTCGCACATTGAAATCCCAATTGGAGAGCCAGCTCCTCGGCGCCTCGCACGACATCGACGTCAGCGTTCCGATGACTAAGAACGACGATTTGTCGCGCACTGCGCAAGTGACGGCGTCCCACCCATTAGTCGCCGATCGAATGCGCTCGCAGCGACAATTCGTCCCCAACCCGAGTTCCGGAGCCGGCGCCGCCGGCTCAGCGGGAGCGGGGGCCGCCAACCACTTCGGCGATACCACCACTCCGTCCGCCGCCGCTCGGGCATTCGTTCCACCCAGTGCGGCCCCGGCGGGTGCATCGCGGGCGGCACCCGCGCCGAGCCCGAAGAGCACACCTTCCGCGGCTCGAGCCGGCCCTCGCGAAATCGAAGTGGACGACGTCCTGCGCGGGCGCTATCGGATCACGAATATTCTCGGGCGCGGAGGCACCGGCACGGTGTTCGAGGCAGTCGACCAGTACCGCCTCAACATACCGGACATCGGTCAACGGCTCGCCATCAAGGTCCTGCATCCCGCCGTTGCGGAGCGACCGGAAGTGCTGGCCGCACTGCGCCGCGAGTTCCAGCTGTTGCAGGCGTTGACCCATCCCAACATCGTGCGCGTGCACGACTATGACCGCGATGGGGACATCGCGTTCTTCACGATGGAATACTTGAGCGGGGTTCCGCTCACCCGCGTGCTGAGCGCGCGTCATCAGATGCCGTTGGATCGGTCACACGCGATGGCGATCATTCGAGATGTGGGCGCGGCTCTCTCGTATGCGCACGCCAACGGCATCGTGCACGGCGATCTCAACCCCGGCAACGTCTTCATCACCGATGACGGCATGGTGCGGGTTTTGGACTTCGGTGCCTCCCACGCTCTGCCTCGGGGACCATGGATAGGAGACGAGCGGTCGACGACGCCCACGCTGGCAACACCCCGCTATGCGAGCTGCGAGTTGCTCGAAGGCGAAGCCGCCGGTGTGCGCGACGACGTATATGCGTTGGCGTGCGTCGCCTACGTTCTGTTGTCGGGCAAACTTCCCTTTGGGGAATACAACGCGATCCAAGCTCGCACCATGCGTATCAAGCCCGCACGCCCCGCCGGGCTGACCGGACAACAATGGCGCTCGCTGCGATCCGGCCTTGCCTTGCGCCCGGAGCGGCGCGCAGCGAATGTCGCCGAATTGCTGGCACCGTTCGATATGCGCGAGGCGGCGGCGCAGTTGCCGGCTGTGGAATCGATACTGCGGGTGGCTGTGCCGAAGCGCAGGCATCTTTTGCTCCCCGCGGTCGGCGCCGGAATTTTGGCCCTCCTGGCCGGCATCTGGTGGGTGTCCACGCAGGTCGAACCGGCCCAGGGCGCAACCGAGGAGGTGCGCGCCGAACTGTCGGCCGCTCTCGGCGCCGCCCAGTCGATCGTTACGCAATGGTGGCAGCGCGCACTGTCGGCCGCGCACTTGGCGGACGACGATTCGGCCGCGAAGTCCCTTGCCACCCCCGCGTCGAATGACGATAAGCCGGCGGCGGTGCCTCCGAGTCCCGGCGCGCCATTGCCCGATGTCGCGGAAGCACCGCGTGCAGCCGCCCCGCCAGCCGCGCCTGCACCGACACCACAGGCTGCGCCGGCGCGCGAACCATCTACGCAGCCGCGCGCCGCCGCCTCTGCCGCAAAGACCGGCCCTGCCATGCGCTCCCGCATCGATCTGGCGGCCGACTCGATCAGCGTCGCGCCTGCGGATCCTGCCGCCCGAATCGTCGTTCACCGCAGCGGCAATTTGCGCGGAGACGCGCAGTTCTCTTGGTGGACGGAATCCGGAACGGCGAAACCCGGGCACGATTTCGTCCCCGTCGCTCCGCATGAGGAACACCTCGGCGATGGGAAAAACGCGTTGACTCTCTACGTCCCAGTGGTCGTCGATTCGCGCCGCCGACAGCCGAAGAGTTTCTATGTCGTGATCGGCAGCCCGAGTGCCGGAGCATCGCTCGGCGCACACACGTTGGCCATGGTGACCATCGCTCCGACGGGCTGAGCGCGCAGGCGCTGCATCGAGAGGGGCTGAGAGCCCCCAATCCTCGGGTGCCCCCCAGGTAGCGGAATACCGGGGGCGCCGTTACTGTCCCGCGTACCAGACGGCGCGATCGGCATCTTCCCACCAGCCGCCGCGCCCCTTACCGATTCCATCGAGTCGATCGACGAGCTCGATGCGATCGACGTACTTGGCGTTCTTGTAGCCGATCTGCAGCTCCACCCGCAGCCTCACGGGCGCCCCGTGACCGACCGGTAGCGGCTTGCCGTTCATCCCGTAGGCCAAAATCGTCTGTGGATGAAGCGCATCGAGTAGATCGACGCTCTCGTAGTAGTATGCGCCGTCTTCCAACTTATCGAGGCAATGAAACACGACGTAGCGTGCGTTGTGCGCCACGCCGGATAGGGCCAATACGCGCGCCAGCGGCACGCCCGTCCATTGAGCAATCGCACTCCAGCCTTCGTCGCAGTTGTGCATGGTGATCTGCGTCCGCGCGGGGAGCGCCTGCAATTCGGCGAGGCTCAGTGAGATCGGCCGCCGGACGAGACCGTGCACGCGCAACTTCCAGTCGCGAAACTCGGTGTCGAGCAGCCGTCGATAGTCATCACCCTTGGGCAGCTGCGTGCCGTTGATGGGGAAAGCGGCGGAGATTTGCGAAGCGGCAAGCTCCCGCACCAGCGGGCGCGAGGACAGCAGCAACCGCTGCGCACGCATGGTCAGGATCTCCGACGTGTCGAGCAGCTGACCGACCGGGGCGCTCTGATCGAGCCTGCTGCACGCCGAAAGCAGCGTTCCCGTCCCCGCCAGTCCTGCAAGCAGCGCGCGCCGCGAGATGGTGTCCTTCATACCGGATCCTCACGGTCGATGACATAGCGCCCGGTGATCATCGATCTCATGAGCGCGGAGAATCCGCCCACGAAGACCTGCGCCACGTGAATGAGCACGAAGAGCACGAGGAGGGTCGCAGCGAGGAAGTGCACGGAGCGCGCCGACTGGCGTCCGCCGAACAACCGAAACAGCTCAGGAAACGCCGCCGTCACGGCATTCGACAGCGTCAAGCCGCTCAACACGATCGTCGGGATCAAAACCACGATGACCACGAGATAGCTGAGTTTCTGCAGCAGATTGTAATTGCGCGCGGATTCTCCGCGCGCGCGGCGCAGCCGCAGGTGATCCCACAGCTCGCGCCGAACACTGCTCCAGGCAAGGTCGCCGCGACTCGGCAGCAGGAATCTCACGATCCGGCCGCTCGCCAGCAGATAAATTCCATAGAGCAGAAAACTAGCGGCTAGAATCCAGGCGAACGCAAAGTGCCACGCGCGTGTTGCGCCGAACTGCCAATCCGCCGGTGCCGGAAAGGCGAGCACGTACTTGACGCCATCGCCCGCATCGAGGACGGAACCGAGCACGCCCGTCACGTCCCATTCACGGTCGCCGATCTGCAGACGCATTCGGGGTGCTTGCGCGTCGGGATTCGGACTGGTGAGAGAGACGAAGGCCGGCATGCCCTCATGCCCGTCTTCTCCCCAGTAAAGTCGCGGATGAATGTCGAAGATCAGCAGCCCGCTCAGCAGCAACACGGCAACCGCAGCGGCATTCGCCCAATGCCAGACGCGGACCGGCCACGGGTGCCGGTAGTCGATGCGCGTGTTCGCCGATTCTCCCGGTGATTCCATGTGCCCACTCCCCCTGATGCCGTGGGTGGGGCAGCCCCACTGCGGCGAGCATACGCCAATCGGCGCGTGGGTGGTCGCCGGGCCTCGCCGGCGCTGGCAGCGTCCGGCGAGGCGTTCACGGGTGAGGGGAGCCTAGATGCGCATCATTCGATGGCGATCGATATCGGCGCTTGGTCGGTCGGCCAGGTGTTGACCAGCGTGAGGATCCCGGCGCTCGAGGAGAACATCGAAATCGAGTTATCGAGATAGTTCGCCACGTACACGTATTGACCGGACGGATCGACCTTCACATCGATCGGGCCGGGATTCGCAACCTTGTTGAGGTTACCGGTCGACACCGGCGGGTTGCTCAATGGTGTCAGTGCTCCGGTCGACGCGTTGATCGAGAACGAAGAGACGTTGCCGTCGCCATAATTGGTCGAGTACAGATACTGCCCCTGCGGATCGATCGCGATTCCCTCGGGCCCGGCACCAAATGTGTTGTACGGCGAACTCGTGAGTTGGGTCAGATTCCCGGTCGAATCATAGGAAAATCCATGAACGTACAATTCGCCGCTCGTCGCCGTATACACATATCCTGAAGTGGCCGACCCCAGGGGCCACACGACGACCCCTTGGGGACCCGAGCCCGCCGAGACCGGAGACGCCGAGGTCCCCGAGAGAGAACCGTCGGAATTGATTGTGTAGGAGAACAGATGCGACTCGGAATTCGCGCTCGCGAACACGAACGAGCTGGTTGGGTCGACCGCGATACCGAGCGGTGTATTGCCGGCCGGGAACGGTGCACTCGGCACGGAGGTCAAGGTCCCCGGAGGATAGTTGACGAGACCGTACACACTTCCCGCAGTGTTGCCGTATCCACCGACGTACACGTATTGATTCGACGGCGCGACCGCAATCGATGCGCCGACGGTGCCCGTGGTGGTGGTGCTGCCCTTGACCGTGAGAGCGCCCGAGGTCTGGTCCACGTTGAAGACGGTGACATCGACGTCCGCCTGGTTCGCAACGTAGGCAAAGGCACCCGTGACATCGACTGCCACCGCGTACGCACCGTTGCCCCCGATAAACGGACTGCCGGCGACGGCGGTGAGCGAGCCGTTCACGGGGTTGATGGTGAAGGCCGACACGCTGCCGTTATTGGTCACACCGCCCTGATAATTGACCACGAAGGCGAATCTTCCGACATTGATGCAGCTCACCGCCACACTCGAGATGTTCGCGGACGCCACGCTACCCGTCCCGCTGGTCACCGTGCAGTACTGGGTGGGACTCTTGGGCTGCGTCAAGACCGTCACCGCATAGGCGGCGCCGGTTCGCAGCCCCGTCGCAAAGGTAAAGGTGGTGGCCTTCGCTTGGACGGTGAGGTTATCGCCGCCGTTGTCTTGCAGCACGAGCCCGGTACCGTTCAAACCGCTGATGGTGCCGCCGATGAGATAGGACGTCACGCACTTGATGCTGACGGTGTTGACGTTGCTGTTGCCGACGATGCCCGAACCGCCCGTGACCGTGCACGTTTGGGTCGGGCTCGAGGGCTGCGTCAAAACCGTAACGGCATAGGCCGCGCCGGAGGGTACCGGCGTCTTGAACGTAAAGCTGGTGGCGTTCGCCTTGACGGTGAGGTTGTCGCCGCCGTTGTCCTGCAATACCACACCCGTTGCCCCCGTCAACCCGCTGATGCTGCCGCCGACGGTAAACGCTGCGGTCGTGCACTTGATGCTGACGCTCGCAACGTCGCTGTTGCCGACGACGCCCGAACCGCCGGTGACCGCGCAGGTTTGCGCGGGGCTCGACGGCTGCGTCTTCACCGTGACGGTGTATGTCAAGCCGCTCGCCACTTTCGTCGGGAAGGTAAAGCTGGTGGCTTTCGCCGCAACGGTGAGGTTATCGCCGCCGTTGTCTTGCAAGACGAGGCCGCTGCCGGTGAGTCCACTGATGCTGCCGCCGATGGTAAACGTCGGGGTCGCCGCGCTCGTGCACGTGACCTTGACCGTGGTCACGTTGCTGCCGGCGACGGTGCCCGATCCGCTCGCCACCGTGCAGGTCTCACCCGTCGGCTGTGTCTTCACCGTGACGGCATAAGCGCCGCCCGTTGCCACCTTCGTCGGGAAGGTAAAGCTGGTGGCATTCGCTTGGACGGTGAGGTTATCGGCACCGTTGTCTTGCAAAACGAGGCCGCTTGCCGTGAGCCCGCTCACGCTGCCGCCGATCGTAAAGGTTGTGGTCGTGTTGCTCGTGCACGCGACGCTGACGCTCGTCACATCGCTCGTGCCCACGGTGCCCGATCCTCCCGTCACCGTGCAGGTTTCATTCGACGGCTGTGTCATGACCGTGACGGCATAGGCCCCGCCCCCGGCGACCTTCGTCGCGAAGGTAAAGCTGCTGGCGTTCGCGGCGACCGTGAGGCTGTCGCCGCCGTTGTCTTGCAATACGAGCCCGCTTGCCGTGAGCCCGCTCACGGTGCCGCCGATCGCGTAGCTTTGCGGCGGAGGCGCAACGGTTCCACCCCCACCCCCACCCCCGCCGCCGCAGGCAGCAAGCCAGGATGCGATCATCAGTCCCGACAGCAGTGCACGGCTGTTGCGAATTCGCAAATCAAGGGGTTTTGTCAAGGACATATGGTGGTCTTTGTAGTCATGAAGTGTGATCCGGATGCTATAGCGGATCACCCGCTGATACCAGCAGAAGCTACATAATGATCAAGATTTTTTTATGGCTGAAATCGGCCTACCGGCACTCTGAATTCACCCAATCCCCGGTGTGGCAATTTTCCAACGGGCGAGCTTGGAGGCGGGTTTTCCATATAGCCGGGTGGAAGGTGACGGGCAGCCGGAGCGCCCCGGACTTTAGTCCAATTGTTGGATGACCTCCGAGAGCCAAAACTGCCGCCAAGTCACTTCGGTGACGCTCATTGTGCTCGCGAGATAGGGTCGGGCGCTTTTCAAGTTGTTTAGGAGATCGGAATGAAAAGAACCAAGTTGCTGCTGCTGTCCGCGCTCGCGCTACCGCTGACGATCAGCGCCGCTTATGCCGCCAGGGTCGATCCGGATAAGCTACCTCAAGTCGCGTGCAGCGACCTGCAGTTCAGCCCGGCGTTCCTGAAGAAGTGGCCGAAGGCGCCCCAAGCCTGCCTCGACGGGCGGGTTTACAAGGGCGCGCGCTACGCCAAATTCGAAGCCAAGGTGTACATCAATTCCAAGGACTTCACGACCGTCAATATACTGAACGCGGCCGGAGACACGGTGGAGACGGCCAGCTTCAAGCCGGGCCCGAATCAGCACGTGATGGTCAACGGTCAGAGGAAGGCCTTCCACGATCTGGCGGTTGGCGAAAAGATCACCATCTGGGTATCCGAGAAGCGGTTGGATGCGCTGGCACTGCCGGGTTCGACAACGGATAAGTGGGCCCTGCTGCCGCCCATCAACCAATAGCACGAGACGGCTGCGGGATCCGGCTACGCGCCGGATCCCCTGGCAGTCGGAGTGGGCTCGGCGTGATAATGGAGCTTTGAGGGTAGTTCCATGGCCACTCGACGCTCGTTCTTGGTGGGTGCAGCGCTGCTCGCGGCTCGCGCTGCGGCGGACGACGCGCAGTGCGTCGTTTTCACCAAGGATCGCCAAAACGCAGTGACGCCCGCGATGGCGCTGCAGAACCTCAAGGATGGGAACGCTCGATTCGTCGCCGGCCGCAGTCTTCACTGCGACCTCATCGCCCAGGTGCACGCGACCGCATCCGCGCAAGCGCCATTCGCGGCCATCCTCGGGTGCATCGACAGCCGGGTGCCGCCGGAGTTGGTCTTCGATCAGCAAATCGGCGACATTTTCGTCGCACGAATCGCCGGGAATTTCGTCAACGACGATCTCATCGGCAGCCTCGAATTCGCGACTCAGCTCGCCGGGGCCAAAGCAATCCTCGTCCTCGGACACTCGGACTGCGGGGCGATCAAGGGCGCCTGCGACGATGTGCAACTGGGGCATCTGACAGGAGCGCTCGCCCATATTCGTCCCGCCGTTGCAACGGTCGCCAAGAGCATGGGGCCGCACACCTCGAAGGATCGGCCCTTCGTGCAGGCCGTTGCCGATCAAAACGCGAAGGATGCTGCCGCCCAGTTGCTCACCGAGAGCACCGTGTTGCGGGATCTGGTCGCCGCCGGCAAATTGAAGGTCGCCGCCGCGATGCATGACCTCACCACCGGCGTCGTCCGCTGGCTAGCCTAGCCCACACCGGATCACCCTCGGTCACACACCGACTTGCTAGTATTCCCGGGGTGAGAAACCTCCCTTTGCCCTCGAGCGGGCTACGTCATAGCCTGAAGCAGAGGCACATGACGATGATCGCGCTCGGCGGCGTCATCGGCGCCGGCCTATTCGTCGGTAGCGGCGTCGTCATCAAATCGGCAGGACCCGCCGCCGTGCTTTCCTTCGTGATCACCGGGCTGCTGGTCGTGCTGGTGATGCGCATGCTCGGCGAAATGGCCGTCGCGCTGCCCGCTGTGGGCTCCTTTTACGAATACGCCCGCCTGGCTTGGCGTGATCAACCACGGTTCGGTGAACTCGCCGGCTTTCTCACCGGCTGGATGTACTGGTATTTCTGGGTCATCGTCGTGGCACTCGAGGCGGTCGCCGGTGCCGGATTGGTGCGCTTCTGGCTGCCCGATCTACCGGCTTGGCTCATCAGCCTGGTGCTGCTGGTGATACTGACGCTGACGAATCTCATCTCGGTGAGGTCCTACGGCGAATTCGAGTTCTGGTTCGCCTCGATCAAGGTGGCCGCGATCGTCGTCTTCTTGATGCTTGCGGGCGTGTACGTCCTCGGCCTGTGGCCGGGAGTTGCGCCAAGCATTGCCAACCTCACGGCGCACGGCGGCTTCGCTCCGAACGGCCTGCTTCCAATCGCGACCGGCGCGGTAGCCGCAACCGGCTTCTACTTCGGAGCCGAGATCGTCACGATCGCAGCGGCGGAGGCAGCCGAGCCGGCGAAAGCGGTTGCCCAGGCGACGAACTCGGTCATCGCGCGCGTCCTGTTCTTCTATGTCGGGTCGATTCTCCTGGTCGTGTGCCTGGTGCCTTGGAATTCGCCGCAAATTACCGCGCCCTATGTCAGCGCCCTCAGGGCGATGGGCATTCCCGCGGCGGCGCAGATCATGAACGCAGTGGTTCTCACGGCGGTGCTGTCGGCGTTGAACTCGGGGCTGTATGCATCGTCGCGAATGCTGTTCGCGCTGACCAGACGCGGCGACGCGCCGGAAGGTCTTGCCAAACTCAGCCGCAATGGCGTGCCGTCCCGCGCGATCCTGCTCGGAACTGCCTTCGGTTATGGCGCAGTGGTCATGTCCTATGTCTCGCCGGATAAGGTTTTTGCTTTTCTCGTCAATTCCTACGGAACGGTGGCGATTTTCGTTTACCTGCTGATTGCGATTTCTCAGCTGCGCCTGCGCGCCCGATTGGAACAGGAGGATCCGGCGCGACTGCGCGTCAGAATGTGGGCCTATCCGTACCTGACCTATGTGGCGATCGCCGGCATGCTCGGCATCGTTCTGGCGATGGCTTTCATCCCCGAGCAGCGAACGCCGCTCATATTCGGCCTGATCAGTTTGGGGCTCCTGCTGCTCGGCTTCAGCGCACGCATGCGCTTCGGCGGCAAGCCGGACATCGCCACACTTGGGATGGAGCGCCATCGATACGACGAGCTTTGACCAGCGCCCAGGTCGCGACGACACCTCACCCGAGGGCCACAGCCATTTAGTATTCCGACAGCGCGTCCCGCAGCATGGCGCTCATCTGGTCGATGTCGGCACGACTCGCGATGAACGCGGGCGCCATGATCGCGACATCGCCCGTGGTCTTTACATGCAAGCCGCGATCAAACAGTTTGGCTTGAAGCTCGGCACCGCGTGCTCCGGGAGCGCCGCCCGCTTTGACTTCAATACCGGCCAATAGACCGAAGCCCCGCACGTCCGCCACCACCGCGAGATCCTGCAGACCAAACATCGCGTCTTGGAAGTAGGGCGATAATTCACGACCCCGGGCGAACAGGTGCTCGGTCTCGTAAATCTTCAGCGCCGCCAAGCCTGCAGCACAGGCCGCCGGATGCGCCGAATACGTGTAGCCGTGAAAGAATTCCGTCGCCCCGTCCGGCGCCGCCTCGATAATCGTGCGGTAGATGCTATCGCGTACCGCAACCGCTCCCATGGGTTGCGCGCCATTGGTGAGCGCTTTCGCCATCGTGATCAGATCGGGCGTGACACCAAAGGTCTCGGCCGCGAACGCCTCGCCGGTCCGGCCAAATCCGCAAATCACTTCGTCAAACACCAACAGGATACCGTAGCGATCGCAGATTTCGCGGATCCTCTCGAGATAGCCGCGCGGTGGCACCAGCACGCCGGTCGAACCCGCGATGGGCTCCACAAAAACCGCAGCGATACGTTTCTCACCGACGAGTTGTACGAACCGCAGCAGATCGTCCGCCAGCTCTTTGCCGCACGCACCCATACCGCGCGTCATACGGTTCTCGGACAGGAGCGTATGCCGAAGATGCAGCACGCCCGGCACCAGCACTCCAAACGCCTCGCGATTCTTGACCATACCGGAGAGCGAAGTGCCGCCGATATTCACGCCGTGGTAGGCGCGTTCGCGCGACACGAGGTAGGTGCGCTGTGCCTCTTTACGCGCAACATGATAGGCGAGCGCGATCTTGATCGCCGTATCGACGGCCTCGGAGCCGGAGTTGCAAAAGAAAATGTGGTCGAGGCCCTTCGGCGTCAGCGCCGCAACCGCGTTCGCGAGCGCGAATGCGCCGGGATGGCCGCGCATGAAGGACGGCGTAAAATCGAGCGTGTGCAGTTGTTCACTCACCGCCTCTGCGATTTCAGGCCGGCAATGGCCGGCGGGCGTGGTGAACAGTCCGGAGCTGCCGTCCAAGATCTTGCGCCCGTCCTGGCTGCAGTAGTACATGCCGCTCGCACTGACGAAAAGGCGCGGCTCGCGCTTGAAGCCACGATTGTCGCTGAAAGGCAGCCAGTGTCGTTCGAGCGTTTCAAGTGTCAATTCCATGTCAACCTCCGGTTTATCCGAACGTCGTCCCAATACTCAAGGCTGCCGCTTGCAGTCGCGGTACGAACTCGATCGCGCGCATCAGGGGCAGGCGTGCCGTTGCGCCTTGCACCGCGATGGATGCGATGACCTCACCGTGGCTGTTGCGCACCGGCACCGCGACGCAGGCGACGCCGAGCACGTATTCCTCGTTGTCGACCGCATAACCGGAATTCACGATGCGGTCCAATTCCGACGCAAGCACGTGACGGTCGGTGATGGTGCGTACGGTGAATCGCTCGAGCGGCATCAGTTCCAAAAGACGCAGGCGCTCGGCGACCGGCAGATGGGCCAGCAGCAGCTTGCCGCTCGCGCAACAATGCGGGGGCATCGCTACTTCGCCCACCGAGATCTGCAGGCGCAGCGGCCAATTCGCCTCGACTCGATCCAGATAGATCAGCGCGCCCTTGCGCAGCACCGCCAAGTTGCAACTCTCGCCAATCTCGCTGACCACCCGCCGCAGGACGATGCGCCGTTCCGTGGCGGCGCGGTCGTTGCGCAGCACGTCCAGTCCAAATCGTGAGAGGCGCTCGCCAATCATGTAAGCGCGGCCACCGGGCTCGCGACAGAGAAACCCCGCTTCTTCGAAGAGCGCGAGTGTCCGATAGAGCGTCGGTTTCGGTAATTCGGTTGCCTGCATGAGTTCCGAGAGGGTGACCGCGCGCCCGGCACGCACGAGCACCTCCAGAACGGCGAAGGCCTTGAGGGTCGAGGATGTCTCGCTTGCGATCTCAACCGGTTCGGCCGTTCGCGGCAGAGTTCCGCTGTTCACCTCTCACCACCTCTTTCCGATAAACGATACATAACTTAGCGCTGGGCGTATATCTGGTTGCTCTCGCCTCCAGCAGAGGCATATCATATCTGTAAATGGCGTTGAATGTCTCTATAATCGAGACCTAACAAAGGAGTTCAATCCACGTGAGTCAGCCGCCCCAAAAGATGGGACCCGCGGAGGCCCTGGTCGAAACCCTCGCCGTCAATGAGGTCAAGCATGTGTTCGGGATCGTCGGTTCGGCCTTCATGGACGCTCTCGATATATTTCCGGCAGCCGGCATCGAGTTTGTGCCTGTCGCTCACGAGCAGGGCGCGATTCACATGGCGGACGGTTATGCCCGGGCGTCGGGCCGTCATGGCGTTTGCATAGCGCAGAACGGTCCGGGCGTTACGAATTTCGTCACCGGCGTGGCCGCCGCCTACTGGGCACACTCGCCCGTGGTGTTCATCACACCCGAGACAGGATCGATGTCCCTTGGGCTCGGCGGGTTTCAAGAGACCGAACAACTGCCGATCTTCTCGAAGATCACCAAGTACCAAGGACACGTGAACAATCCGAAGCGCATGGCGGAAATCGCTGCGCGCTGCTTCGACCGCGCCATGCTGGAAATGGGTCCGACCCAGCTGAACATTCCGCGTGACTTCTTTTACGGCGAGATCGAAGCGACGATCACAGCGCCAATTCGGATTGCCCATGGGCCGGGATGCTCCTTGGGGCTCGATGCGGCCGCCGCGACGCTCGCCGCTGCGCGCTTTCCCGTGATCCTCGCCGGCGGCGGCGTCATCATGTCGGGCGGCACCGCCGAAGCGGTCGCGCTCGCGGATTTGTTGGGCGCGCCGGTTTGCAATAGCTACCTGCATAACGATTCGTTCCCCGCATCGCATGCGCTTGCGGTGGGTGCGCTCGGCTACCAAGGCTCCAAGGCAGCGATGAAGCTCATGGCGCAGGCGGATGTGGTCCTAGCGCTCGGTACGCGCCTCGGGCCTTTTGGGACGCTGCCGCAGCATGGGCTCGACTACTGGCCGAAGCAGGCCCAGATCATTCAAATCGACACCGACCCCCGTGTGCTCGGGTTGGTCAAGCCGATCTCCGTGGGCATCCATGGCGACGCGCGCGCCGCCGCTGCAGCACTGCTCGAGCGTCTCAAGGCTCGCCCGCTCGCCGCCGCGGCCAATCGCACCGAGCGGGCCGCGCGAATCGAGGCCGAAAAGCAAGCCTGGGAGACCGAGCTCAACGCGTGGACCCACGAGCGCGATGCCTATTCGCTCGAGGTCGCTCGAGATTCCAAGCACATGCATCCGCGCCAAGTGCTGCGTGAGCTCGAGAGGGCCATGCCGGCCAACGCGATGGTCTCGACCGACATTGGTAATATCTGTTCGGTTGCCAATTCCTACCTGCGCTTTGAGGCGCCGCGCTCCATGTTCGCCGCGATGAGTTTCGGCAATTGCGGTTACGCGTTTCCCGTGATCTGCGGTGCCAAGATGGCCAGCCCTCAGCGTCCGGCATTCGCCTACGTCGGGGACGGTGCATGGGGCATCAGCCTCAACGAATTGCTCACCTGCGCCCGCCAGAAAATCGGCGTCACCGTGGTGGTGTTCAATAACGGACAGTGGGGCGCCGAGAAGAAAAATCACGTCGATTTCTACTCCCGGCGCTATCAGGGCGTGAATCTTGAGAATCCGAGCTGGGCGGGCGTGGCGCGCTCCTTTGGCTGCGAGGGTGTGACGGTGGATCGGCTTGCCGACGTAGGTCCAGCTCTCAAAGCGGCGGCGCAGGCGCAGAGCGAGGGCCGCACCACGGTGCTCGAAATGATGGTGACGAAGGAATTGGGCGATCCATTCCGCCGCGACGCGTTGTCGAAACCGGTGCGATTCCTCGACAAGTACAAGGCGTTCCAATGAGGCACCCGCGGCTGCGGCCGGGAGCAGGCCCCCGACCGGCGCCAGGCACCCGACCCGCGCCGGCGTGAGTCAATGCGGCTGCTTGTCTTCAACGCCGGAAGCTCATCGCTGAAATTTGACCTCCTGGAGTTGTCGCTGAGCGGACCCACCCGTCGTCTGGCGGCAGGCGCCTTCGTCGATACCGCGGACGGGTCCGGCCGGTTCGTCTGGCGCGCTGCCGCGGCTTCCGAGAGATCGGCGCCAGCGGTCCCGACACTCGCAGCAGCAGCCGAGTTCGTACTGAAGTGGCTCGCGAACCCCACGATCCAGGGTCTCGATCTGTTGGCCGGTGTGACGGCGACCGTGCATCGGATCGTCCACGGCGGCGAGCGCTTCCGCGCCACCGCCGAGTTGAACGAGCCGGAGTTCGAGGCACTCGCCGAGCTCGGCTCGCTCGCGCCGCTGCACAACCCCCCTGCCCTGGCGGTGATTACCACCGTGCGCCGCAGTCTCGGCCGCGCGGTTCCGATCATCGGTGTTTTCGACACGGCTTATTACACCGCTCTACCCGAGGCGGCGATCCGCTATGCCGTACCGCCGCGGTGGCGCGCTGACTACGGTATCCGCCGCTATGGATTCCATGGCTTGGCGCATCGTTACCTGTGCGAATCGGCACGCGCGCGCCTTGGCACATCGCGTGCGACGTCTCGGATCGTCAGCCTCCAGCTTGGCCGGGGCTGCTCCGTGACGGCGAGCCTTGGCGGCCGGGCGATCGCGACCAGCATGGGGTTCACGCCTCTGGAAGGGCTGGTGATGGGCACCCGCGCGGGGGACGTCGATCCAGGTGCGATTTTGCATGTCATGGAGCGCACCGGCATGTCCCCGGCCGATGTGCGCCGGGAGTTGAACGAGCAGAGCGGGCTGCTCGGACTTTCGGGCAAAACTGCCGACATGCGTGCATTGCTGGCGCTGGAGCGAAAGGGGGATGCGGCGGCGGCGCTTGCGGTCGACGTGTTCTGTCGGCGTGCGAGGCACTATGTGGCTGCGTACGCGGCCGAGCTCGGTGGTGTGGATGTGATCGTGTTCGGCGGCGGGATCGGCGAGAACTGTCCCGACATTCGGCGCCGCATCGTAGGGTCCTTGGAATGGGCCGGTATTCAGTTGCAGCCTGAAGCCAATGGGGCATGCGTCGGTGTCGAGTCTAACATCGCCGCGGCGACGAGTCGGACCGCGGTACTGGTCATTCCCGTGGACGAGGCCAGCGTCATCGCGGCCGACGCCGCGACGTTGCTGCGGGTTGCGCACGCGCCGTGAAACGCCGCACCGTGTGCCCCTGTGCGGGGGGGGGGGCATACCGAACCAGCGTCACCAATCTGCAATATTTTGCTTCTAACCTTTCGCTGCGCGTAGCGCCGTGTTACAAAAAGGCGAGGAGACGATTTAGGGATGTCCCACAACGCTAACTGTACGAAACGAGGTGACTCGTTTCGCTAACGCCCTCTTTTTGCTCAATTGTGGCGCACGCCCGCACCCATTCGGCGCGCGCCATTGCGAAATAAGAACGCCAGCCAAGCCGATCGATAGCGGATTCCAAAAAATGAAGGGATGTAAGCGATGAACTCAAACCCAAAGTTGTCTTACGCAATTGCCGCGATCCTGAGCGGCTCCGGTGCTTGCATGAGCCTCGCGCACGCCGACCCGGCGGTCGATACGGCCGCTGTCGAATCGGAAGGTATTCAAGAAATCGTCGTGACGGCACAGCGCCGCGACGAGTCGATCCAGAACGTGCCGATCACGATTCAGGCAATCACCGGCACCCAGCTCGCTCAGCTCAACATCCAGACCTTCGACCAGGTCATCAAGTACCTGCCGAACGTCACCTTCGGCGGCAGCGGTCCCGGAATGGGCAACATCTACATGCGCGGCCTGAGTTCCGGCAACAACGGTAACCAGTCGACCGCGACTTTCGCTTCGTTCCCGAACGTGGCCGTCTATCTCGACGACCAATCCATGCAGTTCCCGGGGCGCAACATCGACGTTTACATGGTCGACATGGAGCGCGTCGAGGTGCTCGAAGGTCCGCAAGGCACGCTATTCGGCGGCGGCGCTCAGGCGGGCGTGATCCGCTACATCACGAACAAGCCCAAACTCAACGTAACCGAGGGCAACGCCGAAGCGAGCTACGGCGTAACAGCCGGCGGCGACCCCAACACCAGCGTGAACGCAACCATCAACCTGCCGTTGATCGCCGATACCCTCGCCGTGCGCGGGGTCATCTATAACGACCGGCGCGGCGGCTATATCAACAACGTTCCGAGCAAACTCACGCGCAGCAACGACGACAACGGCAACTATTACGCCGGCATCACACCGGGCGCCAACGGCCTTTGCCCCAACGGCAAGCCGACCAGCACCGGCTTTTGCGTGCCGGCGAATAATCTCGTTGGCAACAACTACGCGCTCGCGCAGAACGCCTCGAACCCCGTCACCTACACGGGCATTCGAGTTTCCGCCCTCTATCAGTTCAACGACAATTGGAGCGCACTGCTCGCGCAGACTTACCAGAACATGGAAGCGGACGGAATGTTCAACCAGTACCCGATCGGCTCGGACGGCCAGATCTTGGGACCTTGGCAGGACACCCAATTTGCGCCTGCCATCGACAAAGACAAGTTCGAAAATACGTCCCTGACGGTCAACGGCAAGATCGGCGACCTGAAAGCGGTTTATTCAGGGGGATATCTCGTCCGTCATGTCGATCAAACGATGGACTATTCGAACTACGCCCGTAGCGCCTACGGCTTCTATTACAGCTGCAGCGGCGGACCCGGTGGCGGAGGTTTTGGCGCCGGCGGTAGTCCCGGTGCGGGAGTACCCCCGGGCGGAACGCCGCCCATCTGTTACTCCCCCGTCACCTCTTGGAACGATCAGGTGACCAACAGCCACAACAGCCAGGAGATCCGTCTCAGCACGCCGGACGATTGGCGCACGCGCGGCATCGTCGGGGCTTATTGGGAAGATTTCGAGATCGTCGACGACATGAACTTCCTCTACAGGACAATTCCGTCCTGCAGCCCGGAGAACCTCGCCAATGCCCTCGCGGGCGGCTACCCCTGCGTCGGCAATGTCGGTCCGATACCCGGCACCAAGGCCTCCGATCCTTCGGTGCAAAACGACAACACCGCCTTTGGCCAGCAGGTGAATCGCGGCTACAAGCAGACTGCGGCCTTCACTTCGATCGACTTTGACATCATCCCGAAGGTCCTCACCTTGACGGGCGGCACGCGCTACTACCACTACAGCGAGTATGAGGTCGGGTCCAAGTACACCACGCCGCTCGGTTGCACCAACGTGCCCAATGGCTGCTACGCGGGCGCAACCAGCATCACGGCGGAGAATGAAAACACCACGTACCACGGCTTCAAGAGCCGCGGTAACCTGACCTGGCACATCACGCCCGACATCATGGTGTACTACACCTACTCGCAGGGCTTTCGGCCGGGCGGCTTCAATCGCACCGTCGCCCGCAAGGCGAATCTGAACGCCTCGGCGCCCAAGGATCCGCAGTACGCCTCGCCGTTGAGCTATGCGCCGGACTCGCTCACCAACAACGAAATCGGCTTCAAGTCCGAATTCTTCGACCACCGACTGCAGTTCAACGGATCCGTGTACCGCATGGATTGGAACGACGTGCAGTTCACCCTCTACAACCCGGCGGCTCTCGGCAACACGACCTTTATCGTCAACGGCCCGAACTACCGCACCACCGGCGTCGAGATTCAGTTGGTGGCGCGGGTCACCGAGGGGCTCACGGTGCAGGGGTCGAGTTCTTGGAACAGCGCGAATCAGACCTCGGCGCCCTGCTTGGTCAGCAACAACCCCGGGTCGCCGACGCTCGGCCAGTGCATCACCCAGGTCAAAGGAAAGCCCTACCAGAACCCGTTCGGCTCGCTCGATACCCGACCGGCGTTCTCGCCGCCGCTCGAGTTCAACCTGCGGGCGCGCTACGACTGGTCGATCGCCGACTACAAGGCGTTCGTCATGGCCGGCGGCAGCCACATCGCCCACATGTCGAACGAGCCGGCGAGCTACGTGGACGGCAACACGATCACCGGCTTCCCGTTCACCACCACGCTTCGCTACGATCAGCCGGGCTACACGACATACGATGCCTCGCTCGGCGTGGCGAAGGACAACTGGTCGGTGGAAGCTTACGGACAGAACCTGAGCAATTCGGACGCGAGCACGTTCACCTCCTCGGCGCAGTTCATCAAGTCTGAGGTGCCGCTGCGTCCGCGGGTGTTGGGCGTCAAGATCGGCCTCAAGTTCTAAATACCGGCCGACCCGGCGGCACCCGGCTCCGGCCGGTTGCCGTAGAATCGAAGGCGGGCAGCAATGCCCGCCTTTTCCTTGCCCGGAGCCGCATGAATTCCATGGCCGCCGAACCGCAGATCACAGCGCCGCAGCCCTCGCTCGTCGAGCGCGAGGTGGGGCAGATTCGCGACCTCTCGAGGAGCCGGCGCCACGCTGAGGCGCTGGCGGCGGCCGAGGCGCTCAGCTCGCAAGTACCCGAAAATCGGGATGTGCTCTATTTGCTGGCGCTCAACCAGCGGTATTTGGGCAGAATTCCCGGTGCGCTCGCCACGCTCGAGCGTCTCGAGCAGCTGCACCCGCAGTTCAGTCGCCTTTACGAGGAGCGCGGCCATTGCTTCGTCGGCCTGCGTGATGCGCCGCAGGCGATCGAGGCATTCTTGCGCGGCGTGAACCTCAATCCGGCGCTCCCCGCGAGCTGGTCCGCGCTCGAGGGGCTGTATCGCATGACGGGAGATTCGAACAATGCCGCCACTGCGGCACGAGCATGTGGCGACGCTCAAGCGGCTGCCGCCGGAAGTGGTACTGGCCACGAGCCTGTTTTCCGACGGCGAGCTCACGCCGGCGGAGAACATCATTCGCGCCTATCTGCTCCGGCATGGCAACGAAGTCGAGGCCATGCGCCTGCTCGCCAGGATCGGCATGGCGCGCGACGTGCTGGACGATGCCGAGCTGTTGCTCGAGGCGGTGCTCACGCTCGCACCCGACTACCGTGCCGCCCGCCACGACTATGCGCTGGTGCTCGTCGAGCGCCACAAGTATCAGCAGGCACGCGCGGAACTCGCCCGCCTTCTCGAGCTCGAGCCGCAGAATCGCCAGTACCGCACGCTCTATGCCACTGCCTGCGTCGGCCTGGG
The DNA here is from genome assembly GCA_963801865.1 of uncultured Gammaproteobacteria bacterium. Taxonomy (GTDB): domain Bacteria; phylum Pseudomonadota; class Gammaproteobacteria; order Steroidobacterales; family Steroidobacteraceae; genus Bog-1198. The sequence continues at coordinate 377,952 of CAWDGY010000001.1, forward strand.
CGAGCACGACAAGGCGATCCCGCTCTACCGCGAGCTCTTGGTGGATGCGCCGCGCGCCCCCGATCTGCACCTGTCGGTGGCGCATTGTCTCAAAGCGCTCGGCCGGTCCGCGGAAGCCATCGAGTCCTACCGTGCCGCCGCCGCCGCCCGGCCGAATTACGGCGATGCGTACTGGAGTCTGGCGAACCTCAAGACCTACCGCTTCTTGGATGAGGAAATCGCGCGCATGCGCGCCGAGGAGCGCACATCCGAAACGCCCCTCATCGATCGCTACCACCTGTGTTTCGCGCTCGGCAAAGCGTACGAGGATCGGGGCGAGTATGCCGAGTCCTGGCACTACTACGAGCGCGGCAATGCGCTGAAGCGCTCCGAGAGCCGCTACCGCCCCGAAATCATCGAGAACAACACGCGCAGGCAGATCGAGGTCTGTACGCGGGAGTTCTTTGCGCGCCGCACGGGCGTGGGCGCCGCGAGCCCGGCCCCGATTTTCATCCTGGGACTGCCGCGCTCAGGCTCGACCCTCATCGACCAGATACTCGCCTCGCATTCCCAGGTCGAGGGCACGCAGGAACTCTCCGACATCCAGCGGATCGTCCTCGAGCTGCAAGGTCGGGACCCGGATGTCGACGATCCGCGCTACCCCGGTACTGCTTTCGAACTTGCAGGCGGAGGATTTTCTGCGCCTCGGCGAACGCTACCTCACCGACACCCGCGTCTACCGCACCGACAAGCCGCACTTCATCGATAAGATGCCGAACAACTTCAGCCACATCGGACTCATTCACCTGATGCTGCCGAACGCGAAGATCATCGATGCCCGGCGCGAGCCCATGGCGTGCTGCTTCAGCAATTTGAAGCAGCTGTTTGCCAACGGTCAGGAATTCACCTACAGCATCGAGGACATCGCGCGCTATTACCGCACCTATCTCGAGCTGATGCGGCATTGGGATGCGGTGCTGCCCGGGCGGGTGCTTCGCATCCGGCACGAGGAGGTCGTCGATGATCTCGAAGGGAATGTGCGGCGAATCCTCGAATTCTGCGGTCTCGAATTCGAACCGGCGTGCGTGGAGTTCCACAAGACCGAGCGCAATATCCGCACCGCGAGTTCAGAGCAGGTGCGCCAGCCGATCTTTCGCGAGGGGCTCGACCAGTGGAGAAACTATGAGCCTTGGCTCGCGCCGCTGCGCGAAGCGCTCGGGGATGCCATCATTCGCTACCGGGACTAGCTAGCTAGGAGCGGCCATCATTCGCCGCCGGGACGGAGGCGCTCGGCTGTCTCAAGGCGCGCCAGCTTCCAGCTGCAGCCGCAGTGGATTGGCTGCGGCCGCCTTGCGCAGGAAAAACACCGCCGATGAGCTCACGAATAAAATGCCGAGAATGCTCGTGCCATAGGCGCTGGCCGTGAACACCTGCAGCCAGTTGAGCTGCATGAGACCGAAATTGCGCCAAATCAACAGCGTGCAGCTGCCAAGATAGCCCGAGGCATCCGCGAGGTAGATGAGGAAACCCGCCGTGCCGATTCTGCCGCTCACCGCCATCAGCCGGTCGAACAGCATGGCGTTGAACGGCGTGTATGCCATGTAGAGGCCCGCACCGCTCAGGATCATCCAGGAGATGGGGCCGAGCCATCCGGCTCGAAACGCCAACGTCGAGCCGGCGAGCAGCAGGAATCCGGCGACGACGACGCCGTGAATCACCATCAGGGCCCGCGTGTTGTCACGGACCATGATGATGAGTCCCAACGCCGCAAGCGCCAGGACCGCGACGGGAAGCTCGCTCGCCGTGAAAATGGCGGCGCCATTTCCGTACCCGAGGCCGCTCCAGAGTTCGGCGGCGAAATTGTCGCGAAAATCGCGCAATGCCGTCGTGAGCACGTACGCAAGGATGAGCAGTCCAATGCCGATTCCGTATTCGGCGAGGAAGGAGGCCCGCGCGGCCGCGCCCATTGGTGCACGCCGCACGCGCGCGGCCTCATCGAGCGCGTTGGGCGGCGGCAGCGCCGAGAGCACCACGACCGAGACGAACAGCAGCGGCAGGAACAGCGCCCCCGCGACGGCGGGCATCCAAAAGGGGCTCACGTGCCAATTCGTCATCACGAGCTTGCCGACGGTTTTCACCGCCCCCGAGGAGACGATGAAGCTCGCGCAGACGACCGCACCCAGCACCTCGGAGGTCCGTCTGCCCTCCATGTAACCAAAGACGAGTCCCCAGATCATGCCGAGCGGCAACCCGTTCAAGAACATGGCGGCCACATTCCATGGCGCCGGAATGAGCGCAAACAGCACGAGCGCCACCCAGGAAAGCAGGATCAAGACGATGATCGCGAGCGCGCGCCTCGAGGGGTCGAGCTCAGAGATCACCTTGATGCCGATGAGCTTCGACAACGCGTAGCCGATCACCTGCGCTATCACCAGCGCGATCTTGTAGTCGAGCGCCAATTTCCAGCCCGGCACGAGGGCAAAGGTCGCAGCGGAAAATGGCTTGCGAAACGCGTACATCGAAAAGTAGGCCGAGAAGCCCGCAAGTCCGGCGACGACGGTGAAGAGCACGGGATTCGACCGTTCGAGCAGGCGACGCAATTTGCCGGTCACTTGAGGTCCTATGGTGTCGTGCACGCGCGGCGCGCGGCTGTTAGCCTAAGCTCAAAATGCGCACCCAATACCGCGGCCGATAATACTCCGGTGAGCGCCTCATCGAGGGAGTTTGATCTTGCGGTGGTGGGCGCCGGCATCATCGGACTGTCCTGCGCCCTGGCCGCCGCGCGACGCAAACTCAGGGTCGTCGTCATCGAGCGCGACGTGCGGGCGTGCGGCGCCTCGGTGCGCAACTTCGGCCTCATCACGGTGACCGGTCAGGACCGGGACACGATCTGGCCTCGGGCGCGCCGCTCGCGCGCGATATGGCACGAGGTCGCGGCCCAGGCCGGAATCCCGGTGATGCAGCGCGGCCTGTGGCTCGCCGCGCAGCGCCCAGAATCCGCGGCCGTGCTCGATGCATTCTTGCGCTCCGATATGGCCGAAGGCTGCCGGCTGCTCACCCCGATGGCGGCACGCGAGCGATGTCCGCAGTTGCAAACGTCCGCGCTCGAGGCCGTGCTTTGGAGCCCGCATGAGCTGCGTGTCGAATCCCGCGAGGCGATGCCGAGGCTTGCCGCGTGGCTCGCGAGCGAGCACGGCGTTGCGTTTCGCTGGGCCACGGCAGTGCATGCGGTTGATCCGCCGAGAATCGAGACCTCGCGCGGCCCCCTCATTGCCGCGGCGGCGGTGGTCTGCCCCGGCGATGACTTCGTGACTCTGTATCCCGAGCGATTGGCGGCTGCCGGGATCGGCGGCTGCACACTGCAGATGCTGCGCCTGGAGAGCCCGGGCTATGCACTGCCCGGGACGGTGATGTCCGATTTAAGTCTCCTGCGCTACGGCGGCTTCGCCAATTTGCCGCAGGCCGACGCGCTGCGCCGGCGCTTGCAATCCGAGCAGCCGGAGCACCTTCGGCACGGAGTGCACCTCATCATCGCGCAGGCGTCCGACGGTAGCCTGGTCGTCGGCGACAGCCATCGCTACGATGCGCCGATGCCGTTCGCCGACGAGGCCGTGTACGGATTGATCCTGGATGAATATCGCGTCGTCACGGGCCGGCCACCGCCGTCCGTACGCGAGCGCTGGACGGGATCCTATGCCGTTGCGAAGGACCGAGCCGTGCTCATGGAGGCGCCCTCGCCCGCTGTTCGGTTGGTTCTGGTCACGAGCGGCGTTGGCGCTTCGACCGGATTCGCGATCGGCGAGGAAACGGTCGACGATCTCTTCAAATGAGCACCGAGAACCCCGAGAGCACGGGTCCCCGGGGATCGGGCGCGCGCGGGTGGGCGCCAAACGCGGCCAGATCTCGCTGTCAACTTATTATTGTCGACAATCTACAATAGTGCTAGCATTTGGAGGTCCAATACCGAAGGTCCCCAATGGCCACCGCCCCTACCGCGCTCCAATTGGTTCAGTCGAACTCGCTCCCGGCGCTCGTACACCTCGAGATCGAGCAGCTGATCCTGCGCGGCGAACTTGCGATCGGGCAGCACGTCAATGAAAGCGAGCTCGCCGCGCGATTCGGGACGAGCCGCGGCCCGGTACGCGAGGCGCTGCGTGTGCTCGAGAAATCCGGCCTGGTACGCGCCGAGAAGAATCGCGGTGCATTCGTGCGTGAAATATCGGTGGCAGAGGCCGATGAGATCTATGACGTGCGCGAAGCGCTCGACCAATTGATCGGTCAGCGGGTCGCCGAGCGCGCCTCGCCGGAGCAGCTGCGCGACCTCGAGGCGCTGGTCGCGCAGATGGATGAGGCGACCGCACAGCTGGACGTCAAGGGTTACCATGCGCTCAACTTGAAGTTTCACGATACGCTCGTCGACTTTGCGGGAAACGCACGCCTGACCGAAAGCTACCGGCTGCTAACGAAGGGGCTGCTGCTATTCCGGCTGCGCGGGCTCCAGGACGGCGGCGGCTTTGCCGTGTCCAACACCGAGCACAGGGCCGTGCTGGAGGCGATCCGCGCACAGGATGGTGCCCGGGCGGGTCTGCTGCTGCGGCAACATGCGGCGCAAAGCCGCGCCCGAATGCACAAGGCGGCCGCCATCGCGCCGGCGAAATGAGCGCCCATCACTACCGCAATCCACGGTGGACGGCGGCTGCCGAGGAGTAACAGAACTTGTCAACCGACGTCCTCATCAATGGCCGAAGCTATCACTGGATGAACCGCCCGCTGGTCGTCGTCTGCATCGATGGCTGTCAATACGAGTACATCACCGCCGCCGTGGCGGCCGGCGCTGCGCCTTTTCTCGGCCGCCTGCTCGCAGGCGCGGGCACCTGTTTCATCGCCGACTGCGTCATGCCGAGCTTCACCAACCCCAACAACCTGTCGATCGTGACCGGCGTTCCGCCCTCGGTGCACGGCATCTGCGGCAATTACTTCTTCGATCCCGAGAGCGGCGCGGAAGTAATGATGAACGATCCGCGCCATCTTCGGGTCGGCACCATTCTCGCAGCGTTTTCCAAGGCCGGGGCGAAGGTGGCCGTCATCACGGCGAAGGACAAACTGCGCAAACTCCTCGGTCACGAGATGAAGGGTATTTGCTTCTCCTCCGAAAAGGCCGACCAGGCCACGTTGGCGGAGAACGGGATCGAGGGCGTGCTCGAGCGCGTCGGCATGCCGCTCCCATCCGTGTACAGCGCGGCGTTGTCGGAATTCGTCTTCGTCGCCGGCGTCAAGCTCATGGAAAAAGAGCGGCCCGACCTCATGTATCTCTCCACGACCGACTACATCCAGCACAAGGCGGCTCCCGGCACGCCAGCGGCCAACGATTTCTACGCGATGATCGACCGGAATCTCGCACGGCTCGACCAACTCGGAGCCACCATCGTCGTCACGGCCGATCACGGCATGAACGCCAAGCACGCTGAGGATGGCCGGCCCAACGTGATCTACCTGCAGGACACCCTCGACGCGTGGCTCGGAAAGGATGTGGCGCGCGTTATCCTGCCGATCACGGATCCCTACGTCGTGCACCACGGTGCACTGGGGTCTTTCGCACTCGTGTACCTGCCCGCCGCCGAGAACGCGCGCGCCGTAGCCGATCGGATCGCGGCGCTCCCCGGCATCGAATTGGTGCTCACGCGCACCGAGGGCGCCGCGCGCTTCGAGCTGCCCGCGGACCGCATCGGCGACCTCGTGGTCGTGTCGCGTCTGAACACCGTCATCGGCACCGCGCGCGACCGGCACGATCTGTCCGGCCTCGACGTTCCGCTGCGCTCGCACGGCGGCATGTCGGAGCAGAAAGTGCCGCTGCTCGTCAATTGCGGCCTCATCGAGCAGCCCGAAAGCCGCCGCTGGCGCAACTTCGATGCGTTCGAGCTCGGGCTGAACCTCACCGCGCGTGCCGCGTAGCGCGGGCCGATGTCCTCCGCCGCCACTCCATCCGTCCCGCGCGAACCGATCCGCGAGTCCCTGCGGATCGCCGGCGCCCGGGTGTCGGGCACCCGGGTCATCGAGGTTCGCCACCCTTACAGCGGCGAACTGGCCGGCACCGTTCCCAAGGCGACGGTCGATGAGGTCAATCGCGCGCTCAAGATTGCGCGCGGCTTTCGATCCGCGCTCACACGCCACGATCGCTACAAGATACTCATGCAGGCAGGCGCGATCGTTGCATCGAGGCGCGACGCTCTCGCGCGCCTGATCACACTCGAGTCGGGACTGTGTCTCAAGGACTCGCAGTACGAGGTCGGCCGCGCCTCGGATGTTCTGCTCTTCGCGGCCAACCAGGCGCTGGTCGACGACGGCGAGGTGTTCTCGTGCGATCTCACCGCGCACGGCAAGAGCCGCAAGGTGTACACGCTGAAGGAGCCGCTGCTCGGTGTGATCACCGCGATCACGCCGTTCAACCATCCGCTGAACCAGGTGATCCACAAAGTGGCTCCCGCAGTGGCCACCAACAACCGCGTGGTTCTCAAGCCCAGCGAGAAGACGCCGCTGACCGCATTTGCGCTCGCAGATATTCTCTATGAGGCGGGGCTGCCGCCGGAAATGCTCTCGGTGCTGACGGGCGACCCGGCCGAGATCGCCGATCAACTGCTTTCGAGTGCGGACGTCGATCTCATCACCTTCACCGGCGGTGTATCGATCGGCAAGTCCATTGCCGCCAAAGCCGTGTACAAGCGCCAGATATTGGAGCTCGGCGGGAATGACCCGATCATCGTGCTCGAGGATGCGGACCTCGAGGAAGCAACCGCGCTCGCGGCGAGCGGGTCGTACAAGAATTCGGGCCAGCGCTGCACCGCCGTCAAACGCATGCTGGTGCAGGAAAGCGTGGCCGACCGCTTCGTCGAACTGCTCGTCGAAAAGACGCGAGCCGTCAAATATGGCGACCCGTTCGATCCCACGATGGATATGGGCACGGTGATCGACGAGGCATCGGCGCGGCGATTCGAGGGGGTCGTGAACGAAGCCGTCGCGAACGGCGCGAGATTGCTGATCGGCAATATCCGTCGCGGCGCGCTGTACTCCCCGACCGTGCTCGACCGGGTCACACCGGACATGACGGTCGTGCGGCACGAGACCTTCGGCCCGGTCTCTCCCGTGATCCGCTTCAAGACCGTGGATGACGCCATCCGCATCGCGAACGGAACCGCCTACGGCCTGTCATCCTCGATCTGCACCAACCGCCTCGACTTGATCACGCGCTTCATCCGGGAGTTGCACGTCGGCAGCGTGAACGTTCGCGAAGTCCCGGGCTACCGTCTGGAGATGACTCCGTTCGGAGGCATCAAGGATTCTGGTCTGGGCTACAAAGAAGGAGTCCTGGAAGCCATGAAGAGCTTCTGCAACACGAAAACCTATTCGCTGCCCTGGTAGCGTAGGGGACGCATGGGCAGTGCAGTCATTCTTGACTTGATGGGCGGAGTCGCTCTTCTGCTCTGGGGACTGCACATGGTCCACAGCGGCGTCGTTCGCGCATTCGGCGCGGATCTACGGCGCCTGCTCGGCGTAGCCCTGCAAAATCGATTTCGCGCCTTCCTCGCGGGAGCATTCGTCACCGCTCTTCTACAGAGCAGCACGGCGACCGGATTGATGGCGGCCTCCTTCGTGACGGGCGGCACCGTGGATCTGGTGCCGGCGCTCGCGGTCATGCTCGGTGCCAATGTCGGCACCACGCTGGTCGTTCAAGTTCTGTCCTTCGACATCACGTTGCTGACGCCCGTCTTGTTGATGACGGGCGTGATCGCATTCAAGCGCGGCGGCCGAACGCGCACGCGCGATCTGGGCCGAGCCGCGATCGGGATTGGTTTGATGTTGCTGGCGCTGCATATCTTTCTCGGCGCTCTCATGACGACGGAGAGCTCCACTGCCGTGCGCGCCCTGCTCGGAGCCATCACCAATCAGCCGCTCCTGTGTCTGCTGCTGGCCGCAGCCATGACCTGGGCGGCGCACTCGAGCGTCGCCGTGGTTCTCGTCGTGATGTCGCTTGGCGCCGCTGGGCTCCTCTCTCCGACGGCGGTGCTCGCGATGGTGCTCGGCGCAAACCTCGGCAGCGCGCTCAACCCCCTGATCGAGGCCAGTCAGCCGCGAAACCCGGCCAGCCGGCGGCTGCCGGTCGGCAATCTACTCACCCGAGTGGCCGGTTGCGCCCTCGTATTCCCGTTTTTGCAGCCCATTGCCCATCTGTTGCAGCAGTTCGAGCCGAGCACCGCGCGCCTCGCGGCGGACTTTCACACCGCTTTCAACGTGCTGCTCGCCCTGATTTTCATCGGCCCTCTGAATGTGCTGGCCAGACAGCTGACACGCTGGCTGCCCGACCAGCCGAAGGCGGCGGATCCGGGGACGCCGATCTATTTGGACACGACTGCGGCCGGGGCACCCGCCGTGGCGTTGGTCTGCGCGGCCCGCGAAGTGCTGCGCATGGGCGATGTCATCGAAACGATGCTGCGCCAGGCGATGACGGCGTTACTGATCAATGATCGCAAGTTGGTGGCCGAGATCAGCCGCATGGACGATGCGGTCGACAGCCTCAATGAGGCCGTCAAGCTGTACGTGACGCGAATGACGCGCGACAGCCTGGATGACCGCGATGGCTACCGCGCGATGGAGATCATTTCCTTCTCGATGAATCTCGAGCACGTCGGCGACATCATCGACAAGAATTTGATGGACCTTGCGGCCAAGAAGATCCGCCGCGGCATCACCTTTTCCAAAGAGGGCGAGGCCGATCTCGTCGAATTCCATCAGCAGGTCGTCGACAACCTGAAGCTTGCGGTCGGAATCTTCATGTCGGGCGATCTGAACATTGCCCGTCAGCTGATCGCGGCAAAAACGCAATTGAGGGAGCGGGAGTTCGCGGCCGCCGAGCGGTATTTGGCGCGCCTGCGCGAGGGGACGCCCGAGACCATCGAGTCGTACTCGCTCGATCTGGACATTTTGCGCGATCTCAAGCGCATCCACTCGCACCTGTGCTCGGCGGCCTACCCCGTCCTCGAGCGCGCGGGCGCGCTTCAGCGCAACCGCCTCAAAATCCCCACGCTCGAGCGGCGCAGCCGCGCCGACCGCCCCTCGAGCAAAACGCGAGCCTCCCCATGACCGAGCCGATACTGCTGACTCCGGGACCTCTGACGACCTCCGCAGCCACCCGCGCCGCCATGCTCACGGATTGGGGATCGTGGGATGGTGCTTTCAACGCGCTCACCGCATCGGTATGCCGCGATCTCCTCGCCATCGTCGATGCCCAATCCGAGCACGTTTGTGTGCCGCTGCAGGGCAGCGGGACCTTTGCCGTCGAGGCGGCGCTCGGCACGCTCGTTCCGAAAAGCGGCAAGGTGTTGGTGCCGGATAACGGCAGCTACTGCAAGCGCATCGTGCGCATCCTCGGGTATCTCGGCCGCCGGACCGTCGTGCTCGCCCATGAAGAGCAAGCCCCGGCCGACCCGGCGCGCATCGATGCCGCACTGGCTGCCGATCCCGAGATCACGCACGTCGCGCAGGTGCACTGCGAGACCGGCACGGGGATCTTGAATCCACTGTCGCAGATCGCCGCCATCGTGGCCAAGCACGGTCGGGGGCTGATCGTCGATGCGATGAGTTCCTACGGCGCCATCCCGATCGACGCCCGCACCGTCCGCTTCGATGCACTCATCGCGGCGTCCGGCAAATGTCTCGAGGGAGTGCCCGGCATGGGCTTCGTCATCGCCCGGCGCACGGTGCTCGAAAGTGCGGACGGCAACAGCGCATCGCTCGCCATGGATCTGCTCGACCAGTGGCAATACATGCAGAAGACCGGACAATGGCGTTTCACACCGCCCACTCACGTCGTCGCGGCGCTGCGCGCGGCCATCGACCAATACCGGATGCAGGGGGGACTCGAGGCTCGGCTGGCGCGCTACACCGATAATTGCAACACTCTGGTAGCGGGCATGCGGGCGCTCGGCATCAGGACCTTCCTGCCGGACGCCCTGCAGGCACCGATCATCGTGACGTTCCACGCGCCGCCCGATCCCGCGTACGAATTCGGCGAGTTCTATCGTCGGGTGCGCGAGCGGGGATTCATCCTCTACCCGGGCAAGTTGACGGCCGTGGATACCTTTCGAATCGGTTGCATCGGCGCGATCGGCTGCGACACGTTACGGCAGGCAGTCGCCGCCGTCGCCGAGGTCCTGAACGAGCTGGGCGTTCGCCGGTTGGCGACCGAGTAAAGCGCCAGACCGCTACCCGACGATGACTTCGCTGATCTGTATGACCGGTGTCTGATCGGTGTAGTTCGGAATGTCGCCCAGGATCTCCTTCGCTTGCGGTCCGAAGCCTTTTTCAAATGCCTCGGTGGAGTCACAGAAGAGGTGACCCATCGCGACGTAGGTTGCCGGCGCGCCGGGTGCGCCGCCCGCCAGTCCCTTGTCCACCGTGTAGTACTTCAGGCTCTCGCCCATTCTGTTCTTGACCATCGGCATATGCTTCGTGCGGTAATACTCATGGTCGAATCGCGCCCCGGGTGTGTTGGGGTACATCACGCTGACTTTGATCATCGCTATTCTCCTCTGCGGTGTGGACACACTGTAAGCGAGGGTCCAAGTCTACTCAATCCGGCTTTAGGCTCGCCGGTTAGAGAAATCGACCTTCGCAGGTAACCTTGGTCGACCCGGTCGCGGTACCGCTCTTCGCGTAGATCGTCGCTACACCGTCGAACCACGAGGTCGGCGGCTTGCAGCTCACGACGCCGGTCGCCGACACGGTCGCGACGCTCGGCGCACTGGAACTCCATGTGACCCCGCTGGTGAGCCCGTTGGTGATATTTTGCGTCGTCCCGTACGAATAAGTACCGGTCGCCGTCAGCTGCAGGGTGCTGTGTTCAATTTCCGGGGGTGATTGGGGCGTCACGGCAATGGACTGGAGCACCGGCGGTGGGCCCGAGGAAACCGTGTGATCGTCCGGCCGCGCCGACTCGAGACGGATCGCTTCCCGATAGGCTTTCTCGCCGGCACCGTATTCCGCCTGCAGCGGCGGCAAATCACCCTGATGACTCAGCGAATCGGACAGATCCAGGGTGTTCAGGCGGCGCCGGGTTGCCACCGCCCGATCGATGAGCGGGCGCGCTTGATTGAACAGGCCAAGCCCCATGTACACGGTACCCAAGGTATCCATGAGTCTAGCCTGGATGGCCGGCTCCTTCGCCAGTTCGCGGTCAACCCTCGAGGCGCCCTTATCGAGCATCTCGCGTGCCGTCACGGTATTGCCGCGCGCCTCGCTCGGGTCGGAGATCTTGAACAGATCGACCAGAAATCGCGTGGTCTCCTGCGCGGTGCGCGCCTCGGCTTCGGCCCGCACCGTCTGGCGTTGCGCCGCGGCGCGCTCGACCAGCGCATAGGCGGCAAGACCGCTGGTCACCACCATGCCGGCCATCGCCGCACATGAAATCGCGAACAGCTCGCGATTGCGCCGTTGCTGTTCGCGCCGCCTGAGCAGATCGAAGCCGACGCCCAAGAGCCCGGAGATGACCTTGAGCTTGGCGTTGTACTTGCCGTCCTTGCCGGGACGCGCGTCCGCGGCGATCGGCTCGGTGCGCTCCGCGCTGAGCTCGCCATCCGGCCCTAAGCGAAAGCGCAACGCCGGCGGGAAGCACTCTTCGTCTTCGCGCCCGGGTATCTCGGTGGCATTCGGCTCCCCGCCGACGATCAGGCAGAAGATGCGATCCTCGCGCCCCAAACGCTTGAAAGCGAGGATCTCCTCGTTCACCCATTTCGACTTCGCCGCCTGCGGCGAGCAGATCACGATCTGGCATGCAGAGCTGGCGAGCGCCGCGTTGGTCAGCGTGCCCAGATCGGTCGCGCTCGGCGGCTCGTCGCGGTCGCGAAAAATCGGCGCGATGCGCTTCGGTACCTCGCCGTGCGGGGTGACCGTGCCGATCAGCGGCTTTGGAGGACGGTATCTGTCGAGCGAGGCGTGCAGCCAGGATGCCCACCGCGAATCACGGTGGCTATAGCTGATGAAAGCGCGATACTTCGGCGCCTCCAGGTCGTGTGCTTCCGCGTTCACAGTGTAACCAGTTGAAGACAGTGCGTTGCGTGTCGCATGACTATCCCCGTGGATTTTTTCTTTGGAACCAAGCCTAGCGGTGACCGCGGGGCCTAGTCTAACAAAGATTTGCAAGCCCGCTGGAACGGAAACAACCACGAGAGCCCGAGACTCACCCGACGCCCTGCTCAGCCCGCCGTACTGAATCGTGCAACACTACTTGCAGCGTCGGACAGCATTTGATTTGATTGGATCAGTGCTTTGAGAGGGTCGTCGCGCCATGCCAACATTTCCGATGCTGCTTCACGAGCCGAACACCCGCTCTTTCAAGCAAGGCGAGACGATTTTCAACCAGGGAGACGCGGCAGACTGCATGTTCGCGGTCGTCGAGGGCGCCGTGGATATCAGCCTGCAAGGCGCGGTCGTGGAACGCGTCGGTCCGGGAGGCGTGTTCGGCGAGATGGCTCTGATCGATGGACAACCCCGCAGCGCCACCGCCGTGGCCGCTACCGATGCCAGCGTCGCCGCCATCACTGAGAAAAGATTCCTGCGACTGGTTGAAGTAACACCCCGATTCGCACTGCAGATGATGCAGGTGATTACGGACCGCTTACGGCGCAGTCACCCGTCTTAGCGGGAACGCACGTGATACAGACCGAGGAGCCCGTAATCCTTCGCCAGCGGCAAACGCCCGACGTACCCCATCTCCAGACCGTCCACACCCGTTGCCGCAGCGACCGCGGCGAACGCGCTGCTCGCGTAGACCTGCCCCGGGGGTGTGATCGGTTCGATCCGTGCGGTCCGGCTCGTGTGCGGCCCGGTATACAGCCGGGCGCCGGTGAGCGGATTGTGTCCGCAGTAGACCGGCCCGCAGTGCAGAGCGATCCGAATGTTCAGGCCACCCGGAAGGCCGCGCGCAGCCCAGTCGGTACCGCGCACGAGCCGGTTGAGCTGTAGCGCGTAGTCGCCGGCGTCGCGCACGCTGCCAAACACCATGTAGAGACCGTCGCCGGCGCTCTCGACATGTTCGGGTCGTTGCGCACTGCGGGCGTTCAGATCCGCAACGGCACCCAGGAACTGCGTGATGAAATTGGGCGTCTGGTCTTCGCTCAGTGCGCTGTAGCCGACCGCATCCGCAAACAACATCGCGCGAATTTCGTGTGCGAATCCGTCGGGTAGCCGCTCTTTGTGCTCCACTTCCTCCAGGCCGGCGGGTTCCGGCGCATCGCTGCGTGGAGCGGAAATACGAATCTGCTCGAGATCGACATTCTGCGACTGCCAGATCCGCAGAAGCGAAGATGCGCCGCCATCGCTCGCCGTTGGTCCTCCATACCAAATGCCAAGGCCGCGCAGGTCGGTCCGAAGGAGCTGGGAACGCAGTCGCGCCATGCCGGTAAGAACCAGGTTCGCATATTCAAAAGTCGCAGCGCTTCCGCGGGCGCGATGATCGCTGGTGACCGTCACGCTGTTTGCCGCCGCGAGGACACGGTCGAGCCTGCCCCCCCACTCGCCATGCGAGGGATCGGCCCGCAGGCGGCGCAAATCCTCGGCAGGAAAAGGCAGAACGATGTGGGTCTCGCCGCCGAGTCTACCCACCGCCTCCAGACAGAGAATGTCGCAATCGCAGCTTGCCGTTCCGTATGCCGCCGCCGGGCGAAGAGCCTCGAGCCGGGCGCGAATTGCCGCAGCGATCTCTCCCTCCCGCCCCGGTGGAAGCCGCGGCATGGCCGTGTACATGACCACGGGCGGCACCCTCAGGACCTCGGAAATCCAGCTGTTGCATCCGGGGAGCCGCTCCGCGAGCAGCTCCGCCTGCCTGCGCGTGATGCCGAGGTCTCCGAACCGACCCGGCGCGAGTTTGGCGGCGCGCGCATAGTGGGCGGCGGATTCTCCGGCATCGCCAAGGATCAGCGCGGCCTCCCCGAGTGTGGCCTCGAGCCAGTAATCGGTGGCGGCGGGCGACTTCTCTTGCGCCCGAACGCACAGCTGCCGCACCTCGAGAGCGATGCGACGCGCAGTTGCAAGATCCCCCTGCAGCACCGCGATCGTGGCGGCGTTGATGCCCGTGTACCAGGCATCGCCACTGGCACCGCTCGTGCCGGCAGCTTCATAGGCCAGCGTGTAGGTGCGAAATGCGGCCATGAGATGGGATGTGCGATCCGCCGCATTGTCACTGGCGAGGGCGAGGTTCTTGTGGGTGCGCGCCAGCATGCCGAGCGTCTCTGCGTCGGCGACGCCCTCGGCCGCAAGTTTGCGAAGTAACTCGTTCGCGCGTGCAATGTCGCCGCTACGCGCGACGGCCAGACCCTTGAGTTGCCGCAGGCGCAAATTACCGGGCCAAACTCGCAAACCGTCCTGCACGGCGTTATACGCGAGCAGCGGTTCACCCTGCCGCAGAAACTGTTCAACGACGGCGATGACCGATTGCGCCTCAGGCGGGGGTTCAGAGCGCATCGCGCCTGGCCTCTTCACGTCTCGAACATGAAGTCGTCCTCACCCACCGGTCGACACATGGTGGGCCAACCCTTGCCGCGCCAGTAATCGATGAGCCCGGCGCCGCGAACATAGCGTTTGAATCGCTCGGTATTTCGGATACGCAGGAATGGCGGAAGCCACGGCAGGAAGGTGCAGGCCATCATGCCGCTCTGCTGCTGAAATTCCCAATATTCCAGCGCACGTTCGTCCGCTCCGACGAACGGATAGACGATGTTGAGTTCCGAGTAGAAGCGCGGCAGGGCTTGCGGGGACGGTGTCACGGCCGGAGCGCTGCGGAGTATTTGCGCCGCCGTTCGCGCGGCATCCTCGCTGATCTGTCCATCGGCGGACATGTCGAGCAAATGATCCGCCGCGTCTGCGTATCGACCCAACGTCGCGTAGGCGGTCGAGAGCGCACACGCGCGCCAAAAGCCGCTGTTGGTGGCATCGGGCCGTGTCGCTTCGGCCATGGAGATCGCCTCCGATATTCGACCCGTCAGGAGCGTGAACAGCGCCGCGGCCACGCCGTAGATCGGCACGCGCGGCTCCAACTTCCCCAGACGATGGATGATTTTCAGGCCTTCTTCGAAGTAGCCGCTTGATACCAGCATGATCGCGTACTCGTGGCTTGCGTGCGGATGATCAGCGTCGATGGCCAAAGCCTTTTGGAATAGTTTCTCTGCGCCGGACCAGTTGCCGCGCCAGAACTCCAGGTGCGCAAGTGTTGCATGTCCTCCCGCATGACGCGGATCCAGGAGAACGGCCTGCCGTGCCGCCCTATCCGCCTTGTCCTTGATCGCACGGATGATCTCTCCCGCCTCTGGTACGCTGCAGCGCTGGACGGCGGATCGAACCACGGGCGACAAATACGTCTGCAGGTTATAGGCATAGCCCAAGAGCGCCCAAGCCGGCGCAAAACGAGGACCGCGTGCCACGACAGCTTCCAGAAGGACGATAGCCTCGTCCGGATGCATGTGCATACGGGCGCCCGATCGAAGATAGTCGTCGTAGGCCTGCAAGTCCACACTGCGATTGGGCACCAGCAGTTCGCCGGGGGACAGGCCCAGTGGCACGCGCAAGGCCGCGGCGATCGCCCGCGCAATATCCTCCTGAATTTCGAATATATCGTTCAGTTGCCGGTCATAGGTTTCGGCCCAGAGACGCAGGCCGCTGTCGGCGCTGATCAGCTGTGCGGCGATACGCACCCGCTCACCGGCCTTGCGCACCGACCCCTCGATCAAGTGTGCGGCGTTGAGCGAGCGGCCGATGGTGCGCAGATCCTCGCTGCGTCCCTTGAATTGAAATGCGGAGGTGCGGCCCACGACACGCAAGTCACGAACCTTGCTGAGGGCCGCGGTAATTTCCTCGGTCAGCCCGTCGGAAAAGAATTCTTGGTCCCCTTTTTCGCTCATATCCGCGAACGGCAGCACGGCGATGGAATTGGCGTCAATGTTCACTGGATGCGCTGACACCCCACTCTGTGCGCTCGAGCCCGGGATGTGCGGCGAATCCGCCCGACCGCCGCCGGATAGAAGCAGGCGCTGAACCGCATCGACCAACTTCGGCAGAGCGGGGCCGACGCCCGATGCACTCGCATCGAGCCAATGAGAGCTATTGAGAAAGTACTCGAGCGCGGGCGGCATCGGCGCAAGGTCGATCCGAAACGACACGACGGGGTGGCGTTTCGAAGCGGCCCGCTCGACCTCCCTGACCACGTGGGGGGAGGAGGCGGCGCTTCGCGATAGGACCAGCAGGAGAACGTTCGCCGCATCGATTGCCTGTACGATCGCGTCGGCATAGAACTCGCCCGGCACCACATCGCGCGGCGCGATCCAGCAACCAACGCCGGCGCGTTCGAGGGCGCCGCAAACCGCATCCGCGACGGTGGCGTCCTCCGATGCGTAGCTCAAGAAGGCGATCTTGGCCGGGTTGCTCATCAGATATCCGTCGGAAAAAATCCACGCTCACATCACGTCGGCCCACTGTCAAGGTGCATATCTGGCGAGAGGTGACATTCCGTGGCCGCGCCGCCCTGGGCCTGCGGGTCGCGGGAAGGAGGGCTACGGGCGCGGCGCAGTGCCGGCCAGCGGAGGAGAATCCGCCGGGGGAGGCGGCGGAGCCGGCGCAGGCTCGACCGGCACCACGGGCAAGGTGTAGGGGTCCACCTTTTTCTTGGCTTCCTGTTCCTGACGCAATTTTTCCTGGACCAGCCGCAACTGCTCGCGCGTTCGCTCGAAGTTCTCTTGCCGCTTCTGTTCGACGGCCGGATCCACGTCCTTCGCCAGGCGTTCGATGGCGACGCGCGCATTGAGACATTCGACGTCGGTGCGCGCCCTTGCCTTGTCTCGTTCGCATTTCATCAGTACGCCGTCCAGGGTCACCCGATCCTCCATGAGATCCGCGACCGACATGGGAGGAATACGGCGCGGCGAGCATGCTGCGCTGCCCAACAAGGCGGCGCAAAGCCACCCGTAGACGAGGATTTTTCGGGTCGAATATGGCATGAGGCTTCCCACGTGCAATGGTACCCAAAACCCGTCCCGGCGCGACCCGGAGGCTGTGACGCGTCTCACGACTTGGCAATCTTCCCAGGCAATAGCGGGCACCCCTTCGTTGTGGCCGTGAACGGGCGCACGTAGTCCCCGGGTTTGACCCCGCTGCATCGCCTGTGTACCGTTCGCAACATGTCGAACAGCAAAGCAGCGCAGGACGCAAAACCCCTCGATTTCGAAGCCGCGATGCGTGACCTCGAGGAACTCGTGGAGCGCTTGGAACACGGGGATTTACCCCTCGAGGAATCCCTTGCGGCCTTCGAACGCGGCGTCATGCTGACGCGCAGCTGCCAGGCGGCGCTCAAAGAGGCCGAGCAGAAAGTCGAGATTCTGCTCAGAAAGGCCGGCGAATCCCGAGTGGAAGATTTCGACGCGGACGAAACTAAAGCGACCTAACCGGGCACTCACCGCCTGTCGGTTGCTGTCCCGGCGAATGCCCCGCCTTGGGCGGCGGCTCCGCCGGGCGCCCACAGGACCTCTGATATCATTGCATTACACGCTTTCGGACCCCATGTTGGGCTTGATTGCAGCTTTAGGAAACCATGCATATGCCCGTTGCCGCCCCCGCCAAAAAGCCGACCGTGTCGCCCGTCGAGGATGTGCAGGGACATGCCGATACGCGCCAGATTCCGATCAACAAAGTGGGTATCAAGGATATCTATCATCCGGTCAAAGTGAAGGATCGGGCGCGCGGCGAGCAGCACACGGTCGCGAATTTCAATATGTACGTGAACCTACCGCACGATTTCAAGGGCACGCACATGTCGCGCTTCGTCGAGATCCTGAACCGCCACGAGCATGAAATATCGGTCGATTCCTTCGGCAAGATGCTGGAAGAGATGACCGAGCATCTCGATGCGAGCGCCGGCCACATCGAGATGACCTTCCCCTACTTCGTCATGAAGAAAGCTCCCGTCACCGGTGTCGAGAGCCTGATGAATTACCAGGCCACCATTTTCGGCGAGCACAGAAACGGCAGGACCGACGTGTGGCTCAAGGTGGTGGTGCCGACCACGAGCCTGTGTCCGTGCTCGAAGAAAATCTCCGATTATGGCGCGCACAATCAGCGCTCTCACATCACCTTGACGGCGAAGCTCAACGAGCACATGTGGCTGGAAGAGCTGATCGATGTCGCCGAGAAGAACGCGTCCTGCGAGGTCTACGGCGTCCTGAAGCGCCCGGACGAGAAATACGTGACCGAGCGCGCCTACGACAATCCGAAATTCGTCGAAGATACGGTGCGCGACGTGGCGGTTGCCCTCAATGCAGACAACCGCGTCCGCGCGTATGTGGTCGAGTCGGAGAATTTCGAGTCGATCCACAATCATTCGGCGTATGCGATGATCGAGCTCGACAAAGAGGCGGCGAACTAGCTCAGGCTGCGCTCCGCGCTTTGTAGCCGTCCGATCATGTTGCGCAGGAAGACTTGATTGAAGCGCAGCTGGCATTCGGCCGACACCTGCTCGAGCAGCGTGGAGCTGACCTTCATGACCACCACGGAACCCGAGGCGACGATGGTGGCTGTACGCTTGGCGCCGCGCACGTAGCTGGTCTCGCCGAAGCAATCGCCGCTCTCCAGATAGCCCAATGCCTTGCCGAGGCGCGCGACGCCCACGCGTCCCTGCACGATGATGTAGAAGCGGTCGTCCATCTCGCCTTCCTTGACGATCTCCTCGGCGTCGGCGTAGTCCTGCCAACTGCTGGCGCGCAATACTTCCCAGATCTCGCTATGGGAGAACTCGTGAAAGAACTTCAGCTTGCGCAGCAGGCTGAACTGTTCCTGTTGGTCGATGCGATTGTACTGCGCCCGCAGTTTCTGGTGGACCCGGGTCAATTCGGCGGCGAAGTCGAGCCCGGTCTTATAGCGCTTCGCCGGATCTTTCTGCAGAGCGATCGCCGTCACGTTCTCGAGTTCTTCGGGTATTTCGGGACGCAGCGTGTGAATGGGCGGCGGAGTCGCAAAGACGATTTGATGCAGGAGCTTCTGCAGATTTCCGGCGCGGAACGGCCGCGTGCCCGTGAGAAGCTCGTACATTACGGCGCCGAGCGAGTACAAATCCGAGCGATTGGTGAGCTCTATGGACTGCACCTGCTCCGGCGACATGTACGAGGGGCTGCCGGCGATTCCCTCGATGCGCGAGATCTCCGAATCGGCCACCAGCGCAATGCCGAAATCGATGATTCGCACGTCGCTGTCGAGAGTCAACATGATGTTGCTCGGCTTGATGTCCCGGTGAATGACGCCGCGGCTATGCGCGTAATGCAGCGCGCGGGCGGCCTTGTAGACGAGCTCGACCACATCGTCGATGCGCAGGAGATTGTCCGGACGGCAATAGGCGGCGAGCGTACGCGCCCCGTGCACGTGCTCGGTCACGATGTAGCAGTGTCCATTCTCTTCGCCGGCATCGTAGATCGGGAGTATGTTCGGGTGCTGCAGCATGCCGACCATGTGCGCTTCGGAGAGAAACATCTTGCGGGCGATGCGTTTGCGATTCTCATCGCCGCTCGCGTCGACGTTGTAGACCTTGATCGCAACGTCGCGGCCATAGTAAGGATCGTGCGAGAGGTACACGACGCCCGTGCTGCCGCGCCCCACCTCGTTGATGATCACGTATTTGCCGATTTTTTCAGGCAACGCAGCGCGACCAGTCGGAGACTTCGCGTGATCCTTTAGCCGAATATTGGTCAAGGGTAACCGTTCGCCGCTGCGGCGACATTCAATTCTGTGAGACAAAGGATACGTCGGCAGGCCGGCGCTAAACTGTGATTTGGGTCGAGGCTCGGCGAAAGTGATCGAAGCCCCGCCCGGGCGGCGCTGATTCCTTCCCATTGAGGGCCCACGTGACGCCCTCGCCAGGGCGCAGCTCGCCGATTGCGCTCAATCTTAAGTTCAATCGGGCCGCGATCGAGGCCGCCTTCTCGTAGTGCCGCGGCGGCACGGCGAGAAGCAATTCGTAATCATCGCCCGCGCCGAGCGCCCAGTCCCGCGCTTGCTGCAGATCTGTGACCGCCGACAACGCGTCCGATAACGGCAGGCGCTCGATATCGACGTGCGCCGCGAGGCCGCTTGCGCTCGCCAATTTCGGCAAGTCGCCGGCCAATCCATCGGACAGATCCATGGCAGCGGTTGCTATGCCGCGCATGGCCATCCCGAACTCGACTCGCGGCGTTGGGTATTCGAAGCGTCGGATGAGCGCCGCCGTGGCCGCGGCATCTTCGCTCGCATGCGAGGCGCTCACGAGCGCAAGCCCTGCGCCCGCATCGCCCAGGGTCCCGGTCACCAGCAACAGGTCGCCGGCACGCCCTTCGCTGCGGCGCAGGGCCGTGCCGCGTTCGACGTGCCCCAGGATCTGCACGCTGATGGTCAGGTGGCCGGCGGTGGTATCGCCGCCGACGAGCGCCACGCCGTGCGCCTTGGCGAGATCGGAAAGGCCGCTCGAAAACTGCCCGAGCCAACCGGCATCGACACTCGGCAGCGTGAGAGCCAGCGTCGCCCACGCGGGCGTCGCGCCCATGGCCGCCAAGTCGCTCAAATTCACGGCGAGCGCACGGTGGCCGATCGACCGCGGATCGCTGCCGTCGGGAAAGTGGCGGCCGGCCACGATGGTGTCCACCGCGGCCACCAAGTCCGCGCCGCCCGGCATGCGGAGCAGTGCCGCATCATCGCCCACTCCCAGCTCGACGTCGGATCGCGCAACGCCGATGTCCGTGAAGAAGCGGCGGATCAAGTCGAATTCCCCGAGTTGCGCTTCCTCGTGAGTCACGGCGCCTAATCCACGGGCTGCCCGTACTCGAGCGGGCGCAGTTCCTTCGCAGCACGATCCAACACCGCGTTCACGAACTTGTGGCCGTCGGTCGCGCCGAATTGCTTGGTGAGTTGCACCGCCTCGGCGAGCGCAACACGATACGGCAATTCGGGGTACGAGCTCAGCTCATGCAGGCCCAACCAGAGCACCGCGTGCTCGATGGGATCGAGCTCGGGAGGAGGAATTTCGGACAGTTTCGCAAGCCGCAGATCCAACGCCTCGCGGTTCGGTGCTATCGCCGATATGAGTTCCTTGAAATATTCGCGATCGACGCGATCGGCCTCCGGATCCTCGGCGAATTGCTGATGCGTGTCCTGCCAGGGCCGCGGGTTGATCTGCAGTTGATACAGCGCCTGCAGCGCAAGCCGGCGCGCGAGGCTTCGGGCTCGATGTGTGCCGATCACCGCTACGGGTCCAAGCGCCGCAATACATTGGCCATCTCGATCGCCGTCAGTGCGGCATCGGCTCCCTTGTTGCCCGCCTTGCCGCCCGCCCGATCGATCGCCTGCTCCACGGTATCGGTGGTCAATACGCCGAATGCGATGGGAACACCCGACTCGAGGGCGATGCGCGCGAGCCCCGAGGCGCATTCGCCGGCGACGTAATTGAAATGCGGCGTTTGCCCGCGCACCACGGCACCGAGCGCAATCAACGCCTCGTAGCGACGCGACAGCGCCAACTTGCGCGCGACGAGGGGAATGTCGAAGGCGCCCGGGACGCGCACGATCTCGATCTGCTTGTCCGTTGCTCCGTGCCGGCGCAGCGCGTCCAAGGCGCCGCGCATCAACGATTCGACGATGAAATCGTTGAACCGCGCGGCCACCAAGGCGAAACGCAGATCGCGCGCGAGCAGCTCGCCCTCGATTAACTTCGGCTGATCAATCGGCACGGTCTTACCTCAGCTCATTTGGAAGCGTCGATGACGGTTGACCACGCGAGTATAAGCCACGCGGCGCTCACTCGACCCCATCCACGTACTCGGTCACTTCGAGATCGAACGCCGCGAGGCCCTGCAGTTGCTTGGGTGCACTCAATACCCGCATGCGCTTGAGCCCGAGATCCTTCAGTATCTGCGCGCCGATCCCGTAAGTGCGCAGCACGGTCGCCCCGACGCCGCGCACCACCGCAGGCTTGGCATCGAGTTGACGCACGCTATCCATGAATTCACGCGGCGTCTCCTCGGGTCTCAAGATGACCACCACGCCGGAGGCCTCGCCTGCCACGCGGCGCACGGCGGCGCGCAGCGGCCAGCCCAAGTTCTCGCTGCGCACGCCGACCACGTCGCGCAGCGTGTCCTTGATGTGCACGCGCACCAGTGGCGGCACCGGCGAATTCAGATCCCCCTTGACGAGCGCGACGTGCACGTTCTTGTTGACGTGATCCTCGTAGCAGCACAACCGAAAGCGGCCGTATTCGGTGTCGACGGGTTCATCGTAAATGCGCTCCACCGAGCGTTCGTTCTTGAGGCGATAGCGGATGAGATCCGCGATCGTGCCGATTTTCAGGGAATGCGCTTTGGCGAAACGCTCGAGGTCGGGGCGGCGTGCCATGGTCCCGTCGTCGTTCAGAATCTCGACGATCATGGCGGCCGGTGAGAATCCGGCAAGCCGCGCCAGATCGCATCCGGCTTCGGTATGGCCGGCGCGCGTGAGCACGCCGCCGGGCTGCGCCATCAGCGGGAAGATATGCCCGGGCTGACGCAAGTCCTCGGGGCGGGCATTCGGCGCGACCGCCGTCCTCACGGTATGCGCGCGATCATGGGCGGAAATGCCGGTGGTGACCCCCTCGGCGGCTTCGATCGACAACGTGAAGTTGGTACGATGCGAGCTGTCGGTGTCGCTCACCATGAGCGGTAAGCGCAACTGGCGGCAACGCTCTCGCGTCAAGGTCAAGCAGATGAGTCCGCGCCCGTAGCGCGCCATGAAATTGACATCCTCCGCCCGCGCGCATTCGGCCGCCATGATGAGATCGCCCTCGTTCTCGCGGTCCTCGTCGTCCATGAGCACCGCCATCTTGCCCAGGCGTAGGTCCTCGAGAATGTCGTCGATGGTGTTGAATCCAGCCATAGATCCGCTTCTACCCTTCCGGTTTGCCCGTCGGGCGCTCTGAGCCGCTCGGGCGTTCTTAAGCCTATCGGACGCTCGTAGTCGCGCCCCCGCGAGCGGCACAGTTTATCTCGTAACGCTTTGTTTATGCGTTATTGTTTGCAGCATACCGCGGGAGAACGCCCTCATGAATGCCGCGGGAGCGCGGCCCGTCTGAGCGCGACCCGTGTGGGCGCGGCCGTGTGGGCGCGACCCGTGTGGGCGCGACCCGTGTGGGCGCTGGCGCAGGGGACGGCGGGTCGTGCGGGCGTCTGCCGCTCGACGAACACGGGTTTTGGCGGTTGTAGTGTGATGCACATCGCATTTCGAAACACCGCCATCGGCCACCTGTACACATTCGCGTGCAAGAAGCTCACTCTACGCCGGCAATTTTCTCGATCGCATTTCTGCATTGTCGCGAAGCGATGACAGTTGACTGAATTCCGTGACGGAAGATAGGGTCCCGTCTCAGATTTTGGGAGGCGGCGCACAGCTCGGTGCCGCACGCACAGTCATGGCAGGAGACGTTAACTGATGAATGCACGATATCAATTACCGGGAGTCGCGACGCTTCTCGGCGCCATACTCTCTTTTGCCGCATGGCCGGTGCAGGCCCAAACCCGGCCGAATCCCCCGCCGCAGATTTGCGTCAACAACACCTGTGCGACCACCGCCACTTCTCCGGTCGGCACCGCGTCCAGTGGCCAGGTCAAGTGGAATCCCGGGCATTACATGCAGAGCGTCAATGTGAACGGCTCACCCGCCCCGTACGGCAATGGTCGCAACGCGGCTGAAATGAAAGTGTTTGCGGCAGATCACTCGCACGTGCAGGGCTACATGGCGCTCTACACCTGGAGCATGTTCGAGAAGAAGAAGGGCGTTTATGACTTCAGCGCCATCGTCGCCGATTTCAATTATCTGCAAAGTGTGGCGCCGGGCGCGAGATTTTGCATCTCGATTGGCGCTTACGCAAATACGAGTGTGACGCAGGCGCAGTTGGCGAGCTTCCAACCCGGCGGCATACCGGCTTACATTTTGAACGACCCAGGCACCTACGGCGCCGGCCCCCCGGGCAACAATGGGCAGGGAGGGTACGGGTTGAGCAGCTACAATACATCCACCCACAGTTGGGGCTATGTCAATGCCGCTCTGTGGCGACCCGCGGTCATGGATCGATTGATTGCGCTGTTCACTGCGCTCGCAAACTCGACCGCGCTGCCTCCTTACAACGGCGTTCAATACACGTTCGATACGCACCCGCTGATCGAAGCGGTCGGAGATTGGGGCCCGACCGACCTCGATATGCGCAACAATCCGGCACTCAATACCGACTACAGCGGCCCGGGTTGGACCACCCAATGGCTGCGACGAACGGCACCGATGTCCGCGGCGTTCCAGCATACCAGCGTGTTTCTGATGCCTGGATACGGCGCAACGGGCGGGTCGGTAAGCGATCAGAGCCGCATCATCGCATCGATGTATAACAACCGCGTGGCAATTTCCTGCACCGATGTCTTTGCACCGCAGGCGCTGACCTACGCACAGAATTATTACATCGGTAATGTGCTGACGGGCGTTCCACAATCGGACAGCTTCGGTTCAAACGGGGGAGGATTCGATTATCGCGGCAAGATGCCCTCGATGCCCTCCATCCAAGGTTACGATTATTTCTACCGTAATCCCCCTCACGCACACACGGCGCAACAAACGCAGGACATTCGCGACGTCGCCGTGAACACGCTCCGCGCGTCTCACATCTTCTGGACCCTCACCGACGACAGTTACGCCATTCCCGGCTACTGGAATGCGAACATACTGCCCGTCCTCAACAACCCCGCGAATCAAACTGTCCAGACGCGGCCGCTGGTCTATCAATAAGCCGGCGGTCCGCTCACTCCCGGACCGGGACGTCCCGCCATTCAGTGCGGGCACCGGACGGGCCGGTGCCGCTCTGCCCCCTCGCCCGCAACTTGCCGCGTACTCTCTCGAATGGGTGCGCGATCGCCCAGTTCAGGCACATCGCGAACGCAACGGAGAACACGGCGCATGCGATCCCGAGGATGCGCTCATCCTGAATTTTCAGGTGCCGCAGGGCGTACGTACAGATCCACAACACGAGGGTGTGACAGATATAGATGGGATAGGATAAATCCCCGATCCAGCCGTCAAAACGATGTTTCTGCTGAAACAAGAATGTCAGCGGCACGAGACAGCCGACGGCCGCGTACAACAACAGCCTCTTGTAGATCGCCTCCAGAGGGAGCAGCGCATACACGACGCACAGGGCCATCAGAAATACGGTCGCAAAATTCGCCGCCAGCGCCTGTCCGCGGGAGCTGAATCTTCTGTACGCGGGCAAAAGGATTTGATGTGCCAGGGCCCCCACCAGAAACAACGCGAGCTCGGTCGGAAAGAACCGATAGGTCCAGGGATCGCGTGTGCCGAAGCCCAGGTGCACAAAATAGATGCGCAGCGCCACTGAAGCCACCAGTAGAAACCAGATCCATCTGCGCCTCGGTAGTATGAACGGCGCCACCAGATAAAAAGTCAATTCGACGCCGAGCGTCCAGGCCGGATGAATGATCTGGCCTTGATACAAGGGGACGTCGCTGTCCGCGAAATTGGTGAGGAATACCAATTTGCGGTTGATCACGCCGCAAAACATGATCCAGTCCATGCCGAACAGGAATGTGTTTGCGAATACCAGCAGGACAATTGCGCTTGGCGGGGCCGCTGCGTAGACCGCGGCAAATCCCGTACGCTGGGTCGCCAGAATGGCAATCAGGGAAAGAATCGCAACGACGAAATAGATGGGATAGAGCCTGAGGTAACGATTGACGTAGAAGGCCCAGATCGAGGTGTAGCTGCGTCTTTCGACCAGAATGTAGGAAATCAGGAATCCCGACATGATGTAGAAGCATTGGACGGCAATCTGTCCGCCAACGAGCAACTCTTCGGCCGGCGCGGCGTGGTCGAAAACGACCGACAGAGCCAATAACGTTCTCAACAATCCCACGGTGCTTCATCCAGCCTGGTTAACCGTCAAAAGATCGCGTAGAGGAATGGGTTGTTATCTTGGGAATGAGTGATCAGCAAAGCGACGGTGAGAAGCACCGCGAGTGCGGTGCAACTATACACGGACCAGCGCGCCCAGCGCGGGAAAGACGGTTGGACCGGGCTCATCCAGAAGCGGCGGCGCAACGCATCCGCGCATTCCATGACCACCAACGCCGCGATCAATGCCGTGAAAAATCGGCGCGGCTGTTCGACGACGTCGACGAAGGCCGGGGAAAATGGGCCGAGACCGTCGAACAGATGGGCGAACATCAATCGGACGCTGGCGAGCCCATCGGCACGGAAAAAGACGAATGCCACTGCGATCAGGTGAAAGGTGACGATTGGTCCCAACCAATCCGTGATTCGATCCGCGGTTGGGTGAACCTTGTAGAAGCGCCTGCGCGCCCTTTGGCTCAGTGCATCGACCGACAAATAAGTCGCATGCACGACACCGAATAATGCGAAGGTCCAATAAAATCCGTGCCACAGACCGATCAGCACCATGTTGATGAACAGGCTCAATACCAGGCCTGAATTGCCCATGTTCCTCAAGGACATGCGCAGCGGAGTAAACACGTAATCCGTCATCCACAGCGTGAGGGTCATATGCCACCGCCGCCAATACTCGCTGGGACTTGCCGCCAGGAAAGGCGCATTGAAATTCTCCGGCGCGCTGATGCCGAACAGCACGCCCGCTCCGACCGCGATGTCGGTCAGTCCGGAAAAGTCCGCATACATCTGCAGCGGATAGCCGTAAAATCCAAACAGCACCGGCGCCCCCGGATGGCTCGTCAAATGCCCGTAAACGTAATTGACGATCCGGCCCAGGTTGTCGGCGATCACGAACTTCTTGAAAAAGCCGAGCAAGATTCGCAATATCCCGCTGACCGCGGTCGATACCGAAACGCTCCCGGCACGCTCGACTTGGGGCAAGAAGCTTTGCGCGCGCTGGATCGGGCCGCCGACGATTTGCGGAAAAAATGACGAAAACGCCAGGAACGGCAGCAGCCTGCGCTCCGGCTCGATGGCCTTCCAATGTGTGTCGATGAGGTAGCCCGCGAGCTTGAAGGTGTAGTACGAAATCCCGAGCGGCATGACCCATCCGAATCGCAGCAGGGGCAGCGACTTGTAGAAGACCAGAACCGCCATCAACAGCGCCAGGACGACCAATGGGCGCCACCTCGAGCGAGCCGCCAGAAACGCGATGAGCGTGCTCGCCAGCAGCAAAATGGCCGGCCATCCGCTGCTCATCCAGTAAAAGGCGTAGGAGGCGGCAACGATGAGCGCGCACCGCCAGCTGCGAGGCACGGCTGCGTACAGCAGCGTGAGAACCGCCAAGAAGCCGAGGAAGCCCGGGCTCGTGAAATCCATGGCCGAGCTTGGGCTACGCTGCTTTGCGCGAGATCAGGGTGATGATGTCGCCGACGTTACCGAATCCGCGTACTTCGCCGGCCGTGAACTTGATTCTGAATTCCTTCTCGATTTGGACGATCAAATCGATGTGTGTCAACGAATCCCAGGCGTCGATATCGGCCGCCACCGTCGAGTCCGAGATCGCCAGCGACGGATCCTCGAAAATGTCCTGAAAGATGCGATTGAGCCGGGCCTTTACGGTTGCTGAGTCCATATGGGATCTGTTTCCTCCTCGACGTTCGTGCCCCCTGGGCGGATCCAGACAGTATGCGGCTTGTAGTCGGCGACCTGCATCTCCCAGATGGATTTATCGGAATTTTCGAAGCCGAATTGCGACCAGAAGTCCCTGACCAAGCCATTCTTGGCGGTCGGTATATATTCCCCCGTTACCCGCATCAGGCCCCGATCGCGCGCCAGATGAAAAACGTGGTTCATCAGGTATTGCTCCACGCCGCGTCCCAGCACGCGGCATGACATGAGCCAGTCCGAGATGCGCAGCGTATCGCCTTCGATCCAGGCCACCACGATCGATATCAGACCATGATCGCCGAATCGGTCGGACAGACTCGCGTGCAGCGGAATGCAATTGTCGACGTTGCGCATCATGGCAACGCATTCCGACTCGTTGTACCGATGCGTCGTCACGTTGAACTGATTGCTTCGAAGCAGCAACTGTACGATGCGGCCGATCTTCTCGCCGTCGAAACGCCCCACCGCGATCTGCATATCCAACGAGCGAAGGTAATCCGATACATCGGTAAAGGAGCGCTGGGCCTCGCGCCGGTCCGCTTCCTGCTTGTAGAGCGTCGACCGGGCCGCGTCCTCAGCCGAAAAAGTCGTCGTTTCGAACAGATTCAAATCCGAAATGACCCGCACGTAATCGCTCGGGTCTTCGGGCATTTCCGGCACAATGACCTCGGGCAGGAAATTCCGCACCAGATTCCGCTCGAACGGGTTGTCGTCGATGAAGACCATGGAATCGAAGCCGATTCCCAACTCGGAGCGGATGATGCTCAGATTGTCCGCCTTGTTGTCCCAATTGGCGACGAACACCGAGATGTCCTCGCGCTTGAGCACCATCTCGCCGTTTTGTTCGAACGGCGCAACTGCGGCTTCCATGCCGTTCTTGCTGCATACCGCGAGCAGGATGCCGCGTTTCTTCAGCGATAGCAGGTATTTTTGAAAGCGATGGAAGGCCTCCCCGTCACCGTGCGCACCTACTTGAATGCCCGCATGCCCGACGTCTCCGACGACCCCGCCCCACAGGGTATTATCAAGATCGAGGACGACGCACTTGACGATTTTGCCGAGCTTCGCCAGAACCAGGTCCAGCATTGCCTGGGCCGCCAACGGCAGATATTCGAGGTTGCAGAAGGTCTTGCTCAGGTCCCACAATCGATCGTCGAACCAGTGTCGCCGCCCGACGGAGGACGCCACCGCCTCCAAATCGCACAGCAGTACGTTCGGTTTGTCGGCTGCGGCCTGGGCGATTCGCGCGTTCAGCGCCTGCGTTGCCGTGTAAAGCGTGTTTTGCATTTTGAGGTCGAACTGTCCAAACGGACGATCGAACGGCAGCGGAAAATTGCACTGAACGATGCTGCAATTGAGGTGCGCTTCCAGTGCACTCCAGATTCTCTGGATACGATCGAATTCCGGTTCAGCGCCGTGTTCGTAGTACCGCGAGCGAAACGCCTGCGTCGAGTTCATTAGAAAAACGAACTCGGGTCGGAACGCATACAAACCGGAGGACGAATTGATCACTTCGAGCTCGATCGCGTCGAAGGCTCCTTCGTAGAGTTCGACGCCGAGGTCGTTCTCGTGAAACAGCGTCTTGAACACGGGTACGAATTGCTGCGTCGCCGCATCCGAAAGCAAGGCGATGCGGACGCCGCGACCCGGGCGCGATCCATCGATCCGTTTGCTCTCGCGCACGAGCCTGCGGTAGTCCAAATCGGCTGTCTTGTTCGGATTCACTGCAATTTTCCATCCGCTGCTCTCAGAGTATTTGAGTGCGCGATGAGTTCCTGTGCGAGAAGCCGCCCCGCGGCCTCGTGACCGACTTCGTTCCAGTGCCCTGAGTTCCTGGGACGGTGCTTGAATCCGTGGAGGAGAACCTTGTGCTCTTCGGCATACGCCAACATTCTAGGTGCGAGGATCGAATGCAAGACTCCTTCTTTACTTAAGTACCTGTCGAAAAGCTCATCGGCGAGAAAAAGATCGCTCAACTGCAGCTCACGCATCGTCGCCGCCCTTTTTTCCGCATCCGGGTCGACCTGCGGCGCCATGTCGAAGAGCA
This sequence comes from uncultured Gammaproteobacteria bacterium, assembly GCA_963801865.1. Lineage (GTDB taxonomy): Bacteria > Pseudomonadota > Gammaproteobacteria > Steroidobacterales > Steroidobacteraceae > Bog-1198. The sequence goes on from CAWDGY010000001.1 coordinate 407,671, forward strand.
CCAACCAGAATTCGGCATGGTGGCGCGAGGATTCCGTTCGACACAGCCGGATGAGATCTTCGGCAATGTCCCACGCCTCGGAAAATTCCGCGTTGACCGGACCGCGCAATACCTGCTGTTCGAGAGGCGGGGCGGCGGGCTGCGAGCCAGCCTCCACGGTATGGCCATGGACGCGGCTGCGCAAGGCTGCGGCCTGACTCGATAATTTTCTTCGGACCACATTGAGGAGCGAGAGGAGCCGGCTTTGATTGGCCAGGTCTGCGCTCGCAATGCTGGCGCGACTCTGCGGTACGAAGTCCCGTTGCTGTCGCTCTGAAATCTCATCCAACACCAGTGCGCCGTCGCGCTTGACGTAGTAGGGAACCGATCCTTCTTCCGGTGCGGTCCCAAACACCCTGTTGCTGCGCAATATGAAGGAGTGAAGCGTTCCCGACAGGATGACTATTTGCGGATCGTACTGCCAGATCTTGTGTTGGATGACCCAGTATTCTTGAGCGAGCCCGTAACCGTCGACGCCGAAATTCATGACCTCGATGCGCGGACCGCCTGCGGGCTGCAGCCGATTCAATGCGCGTTCCATCACGGACCAGTACGTCGCGTCTTGGTCCACTTCCAGTGCCTCGGAAAAGGAGTCGCCCACGATCGCCACGCGAATCACGTCGGCGGGTCGCTGCCCGGCAAACTCCCGATCACGCAGACCTTGGGAACTGATCCGCACGTAGTTTTCTTGTTCCTTGACGTTCCACCCTTGCGCCCGCGGTCGCAATTCATAGCCCAAATCACGGTCGAGACGGTAGAAGGAGGCGTCGTACTTCACGCCGGCGAGCCGCAACCCGTATTCCAACAGGCACAAAAAAACCGCAACGACCGCGACGGTCGCGCAGATATCCCGCAGAGATTTCACTAGCCTGTCTTCAAAGAACGAGTTGACCGATTGCGCATATGAGGATTATATCGCCGATCCCCGGCGCGATGCGTCAATCGTCCTATAGAATCCATGGTGGGTCGGGTGGGTCCGGTGGGTCCGGTGGGTCCGGATAACACCGGCCGACGCCCGGCCTGTACGGCCGATCGATTACATCCTCTGACTTTCTGCTTGTGTAGACTCCATTGCATCTCAACGAGCAGTCTCTTCAAGTCGCGGATTCTTGCCGCCCGCTGCGGACTGAAGAACGGCCCCCGGCTGTCCCGAGCAGCGGGCCGGCTCGACGCCCCTGGAGCGCCGGATAAAAGTCTGCAGATAGGCGCAGATGGGCTTTTCAATCAGCAGATGACCGGCAATGCCCAATGCCACGGCGCACAGCGCTCCCGCAACCATGAAGGCGAGGGCCGTGAGCATGGTTTCACGATGCGCAAGATGCCCCCACAGTGCACGCAAGAAACCCAACGCGAATAAATTCGTCAAATATATGCAGTAACTCGCATCCCCAAGTAATCGCAATGGCCGGCAAGAAAGACGATTGAGCGAGGCGTTCAAGCTGCCGATCACGACGAGAACGGCACCTGCTGATTCCGCCGGAGTATTGTCACCGTAAAGCTCGAGCAACGTGAAGCCCAGAGCGATGCAAGCGAGCGAGAGTCCCAAATTCACCGTAAACTCTGCGTTCAGCCACACCTGCGCCAACACTGCCCCAAAGATAAATTGCAGAATGAGGGGCTCGGTGTAAAAACTCACGTGCGTCGCCATGCCCAAGGAGACCAGTGCGACGAACACCACACTCAAGCCAATGACCCTGAATGCCCGCGGCAAGAATAGCGCCAGACCGAACAGGGCATAGAAGAACATCTCGTAATTGAGCGTCCACCCGGGTATGAGGACGGGGCGGAAGAAAGCCGGGAAACTCAGCGATCGATAGGGGATGAACAGGAGGCTTTTGATGAGTGCGCTCGCCGTGAACCTGAACGAATGGAACAGTGAAGGCAGTAGGATCGATCCCATCACAGCGGCAAGCGTGACCGTCCAGTAGAGCGGCACGATGCGAATGACGCGACGCATGAGAAAATTACCCGGAGTAGCGGCTTCGCCTTGTGTGGTCACGACCATGATGAATCCGCTGATCACAAAAAACACGGCAACCCCGGTAGCCCCAAATGAGGTCGGCTCGATCAGGAGTTCGACCGACTTGAGTTGGGTCGCACTGTGAAACCATACGACCATCATCGCCGCGATGCCCCGTAGCCACTGGATGGGCTCGATTGTCTTCTGCTTCATCATCACCTGTGACGACTCGCTGCTTGTGGTGCGCTGACATACTGTCCGCAAATCACCGCAATTACCATGAAACACGGGCATGCCCGACAATCTTCCTCGAGCAGCCGATTTGAACAAGGTTATGTTAAGCGACTGGCGCCTTTCGCGGCGGGCAAATTTGCGGCGGGCCGCACATTGTACTTTGCGGGGCAGGGATCTTACTCTTGGCGAGTGCTCAACTAACCAAGCGTTCTTAGTTTCGACGGTGCTGTGACGAATCCCATGCCATGATAGGCAGCTACACGCTCAATAACGGGCTGACCTACCGCGACCGGCGGCTGAAGGGGTGGGGATTCGTTCGCGGGCTCCTGTCATTCGTGCTGATTTGCGCCGTCGGCGCGGTCGCGAACGTCGGTCTTGCTGCATTCCTGTTCGGCAGCGGCCGATCGTCGTCGCCGGCATCGCCGGGGCCGCGATGAGACGCGGTGTGGAATTACGCGGTATCTGCCGTCTTTACGTGGCGGGCGCGATGAACCGCACACGGGTGCTCCAAGGCGTGATGCTCACGGCAATGGGGCTTTGCATCATCGGTGTTTTCCTGGGACCGATCCATCGCACCTTCCTGCATTTGCCCGTCGATCAGAATGAAGGGTGGAATGCCTATCACGCGCTCGTCGCGCTTTCGGGCGGGACGCTCTATCCGCCCGCCGACTCGTTCATCTCCACCAACTATCCGCCGCTGTCGTTCTTTATCGTAGGGTATGCCGGCAAATTGATAGGCGATAACATCATTGCCGGCCGTCTGATTGCGCTCGCGAGCTTATTGGCGGTGGCGGTCAATGTTTACCGCCTCACGTTTCTTCTCGGCGCTGAGCGATTTTTCGCGGCATTCTCGAGCCTGCTGTTCCTGCTCTTGATCGGCACGTACGCCCCGGAATACAGGGTGATGAACGACCCGGAGTGGCTCGGTCATGCGTTCACCACCTCGGGAGCCGTATTTTTTCTGAGGGCCCGCGAGCGCCCGAGGGCTTTCGGGTACCTCCTGCTGTCGAGCTTGCTGTGCGTGGGCGGAGTCATGGTCAAGCAGAATCTCATCGTGCTGCCGCTCGCGCTCTTCCTGTGGTCGATATTCGACGACCGGCGGCTGCTCAAGTCGTGGACGCTGCTTTGCCTGGTCATCGGATCGAGCATGCTCGTGCTCACGATCGCAAGGTATGGCGCGGTTTTTTTGCAGGACGTTTTCCTGCATCAGCGCGTCATGTCCGTGCACAGACTCGAATTGAATGCCATGCGATACGTCATGCCGCTGACGCCGCTGGTAATCTATGCGGCGCTCTTGGGCGCAGCGGCCATTCGCGAATGGCAGACTCGATGGGCGCTCACGTATGTCTTGATCGCCGGCGCGCTCGGGCTATTTTTTCTCAGCGGTGAACTTGTCGGTGTGAACATCGTATTCGATTTGATCATTGCCTTGAGCATTGCCGCGGGCCTCTTTGGTACCCGCCTCGCGTCGGTGTCTACGGTGAGCTATCGACAATGGACGCCCGCGGCGGCGCTCGTCATGGCGTCCGTATGCCTTCCCCCGCTCCTTCAAGCGCTGCAAAATAGCGTTGATATCGTCCGTAAGGATCACGGGCAGAAGCAGGCGTATGGAGAATTGATCGGCGAGATCGCCGCGAGCAAGGGCCCGGTGGCATGCGAGATGACCTCGCTTTGTTATTGGGCGGGCAAACCCTTCGAACTCGATGGATACAATTACCTGCAAAAGATCAAAAAGGGCAAAGTCGACGCAGCCCGCCTCAAGCAACTCATCGATGAACGTTATTTCACCTACCTGCTTCCATCGACAGCGCCCGGGCGACCCGCCACCGCGAACATGCTGGGCGTGGAACTGAGCCGCGATGTCGATGAGAATTATCGTGAAGTGAGACAGGTCGAAGACCAGCTGCTGCTTGCACCGCGGCCCTGAGATTCCTGCTCATTTACAGGGTATTTATCGGATCTTTGTGAAGTTCGGCGAAAGGCTGCATAAGCCGATCTAGGTATCGCGCGAATAGGTTGATTTGCATCGTAATATATTGTTTTAACTTTATAGATAGCCGTCAAATCGCGATAGATACCGCCATAGGTACCGTCAGCTTGATCAGGCTAGTTGCTTTGCGCCGGGGATTGTGGTGCGTTCGCAGTCTTGTCGAGCGCGGCTGATTGCGCCCGAGCAATGACATTTTGGACTTCGGCGTGCGCGTTGATCGGAATCAGTTCGATTAGTGGGTGGCTAGCTTGAAATACCCGGAAGATTTCGTCGGCAAAAGCGTGGCCGATTGTACTCACCTCCTTGAAATCCAATATCACAGTTTTGAATCGGTCAACGCGGTCAAGGAGCCTTTTGGCCTGCGATCGCGAAACCAGTTTGTCGTCTCCATATTGAGCGAGACGAACGGGAACAACCGTTTTTGTAAACCCAATATCCTCGTCTGACGAAAACTCAGAAAACACTTTTTTCAGAGTTCGCGAGGTATGATTATTGAGGCGCATCACGACTAAGGTGCCGTGACTGGGCTTTTCATCCTGCAATATCCAATCTTCGCTTTTGCCGAAGTTGTGCGAGAAGTACGTTTCAGATGAAAGAATTCGAAATTCATCGACCATCCGAGAAGTGAAAAATATTCCTTCGCCAGTATGTCGTGCAGGATCTGTCGTCAGTTTGCCTTTTGATAGTTCGAACACAGCGTGCCGCTGATCTAACAAGCCCAGCGCGTCCTGGATCTTCTTGAATATTCCAACGCCGTTATCGTAAATAGTGATGCTTGTGGACGTGGCGGTCCTTTTTACCGTGACAATAATGATCTTGGCGCCCGAATGGTCAATCGCATTGTTGAACATTTCGGTAAAGCAGTAATTCCAGATATCGGTTACATTTTCAGGAAGGCCTCCGAGGATTTGCAGAACATCGTTTCTCCAAACAACATCCTCCTGCAAATCCGGCGAAAGTGTGTATATCTTTTCCACCTCCGCCAGAGGACACAGTTTGTAGGTGCGATTGCGGGTATTACCTTCTTCCACAAGCGCCTTTTCCCTAACCAAGTGGCTCAGCTGCTTATTCACGGCTTGGCGAGTTATTCCAAACTCGGTGGCGGCCCGCTTAGCAATATCGCCCGGGAACGCCTCGACGTTTTCCAAGATGAAGCTTCGGAGTTTCTCGCCTCGAGATCGTACCTTGACCAAGGTGGCCCCTCAGCTATTGACAACCTATCTTCGTTATATTGTCAACTTATGAGCGGGTATTGTCAACCTTACTCGGTTACCGGCGGCGGACCACCCCGAAGTCACTGAGGGAACCGGGGCATGGCTGCTCGAATATTGGAAGCATCGCTGCGTTTGCGGACGCGATCCCCTGTCGTAACACTAGCTCTCGAAATACCTTGAGTAACCATGTCCGGCGGTCATCGGTGAGGTCGATCCGTACTACAGGTCTGATTCAGGGACACAACCTGTCCAATCGGCACAGAAGAATCTCGAAGATAACGTCGTCAATCTTTACATTTGGGCCGATTATTTAGCGCCGGACACGCTTACGTCATTCGAAAAACTGACAGGCATCAAGGTCCACGTCTCATATTTCGACAGCTACGAAACCCTGGAAGCGCGGGTGCTCACCGGCCACAGCGGTTTTGATGTCGTCGTTCCGACGACCGGTAGTTTTGCGCGGGGAAATCCGCAGCGGTGCATATTTGCCATTTGACAAGACCAAGCTCCCGAACCTTATTAATATCGATCCAGCCATCATGTCAAAGGTGTCGCTGAGTGATCCTGGAAACGTCTATGGCGTTGTTTATATGTGGGCCACTTACGGCATCAGCTTCAACAAGAAATTGATCACGGAACGCTTGCCCAACGTTCCTCTCACGAGCTGGCACCTGGTATTTGACCCCGTGTTTACGGCGAAACTGGCGCCCTGCGGAATCAACTTCATCGACGATCCCGTCGGGGTAGTGCAGATCGTACTCAAGTATTTGGGGAGAAATCCGGGTGCACCGAGCCCCCAGGATTTTGCTGACGTCGAGAAGACACTAGTCAAGATACGTCCCTATATCCGTAGCATTGACACGTCCGGTGAAATACAAGCCCTCGCAAACGGCGATATTTGCCTCTCGCTCGGCTATAGCGGCGATTTCGTCCAAGCCAGCAAGCGCGCAAAGGATGCGAAGAACCGCATTGACCTTGGCTACGTGATCCCAGAGGAAGGATCGTTAGTGGGGTTCGATCTCCTGGCCATTCCTCGGGATGCCCCGCACGTCGCCAATGCCTACCAGTTGATCAATTACCTGATGGATCCGCAGGTCGCGGCGAACATCTCCAATGCCATCGGGAACGCGAACGCCAATTTGGCGGCGACGGCTCTGCTCGACGCGTCCATCGCCTCGAACACGGCAATCTATCCGGCGCCCGATCAGCAACAGCGGTTGTTCGTGCAAACGGAAACTTCCAGCGAGCAATCGCGCACCATTACCCGAATATGGCAGAGGTTCAGGACGGGGCAGTAGCAAAAAGCAGTTGGTGGCGGATCATAGTTATTGACCAGGTTCGACCTTCTGCGACAGTGAACTTGCTCCGCAGCAGTCACTCGGGACGGTCGGAGCGGACATTCAACATGCACGGCAAATTCAGTTTACGAAAGGCTGCAAGGAGTTGCCGATGTTGCTGGTACCGGTGAAGGTCAATAGAAGTTCGATACACGGGATGGGGATATTTGCTTCGCAAGCGATTCAGGCGAACACTTGTATCTGGAGCTTCACGCCCGGATTTGACTTGGACATCGATCCAAGTGCACTCGAACTGCAGCCGGCTCACTTCCGTGAAACCATGTTTCACTACGGGTACATCGATCCCCGGCGTCACCGATTTATTCTTTGCTGCGATGATTATCGCTTCATAAATCACAGCGACACGCCAAACGTCCGAGTTGATCCAGGGAAAGAGCTCTACGGCGTCGACTTCGCGGTAAGAGGCATCCAGGCTGGCGAAGAACTCACACTGGACTATGGACTTGTGGAAGGCAGGCGTCCCTGAGTGGCCAGAATGGGAATCCATCGATGACCGAGGAACGGCGGGTCTTGGGCCGGTAGTCGCCTCTCCGATCCCAATCGGCCGGACTCCAATATCAGCTGTCCGGAAACCCTCGGCGACTTCATCGCCGAAACGGGCGCGCGTTTGGTCATTGGCCCGTGCGAAATCTTGTCCAGAGGCGCGTCACCAAGCGAGCAAAGTCCGGTGGCATCGGTTTCAGCGTGTGCAGTTTCGCGCGCGTTTCGGCGTCGGGATAGAGTGCCGGATCGTTCTTGATCGCATCCTGAACAAATGGCAATGAGGCGCGGTTGCCGTTGGGATACTTTACGGCGTTGGTGAAGTCAGCAATAACGTTGGGACGCATCAAATAATTCAGCCATTTCTCGGCGTTCTTCGGGTGCGGTGCATCCGCCGGTATAGCGAGTACGTCGTTGCCGATCAAACCACCCTCGCGCGGAATGACGTAGCGAATTTTGACTCCATTGCCCGCTTCGAGTGCGCGGTCCCGTGCCAGCACCATGTCGCCCTCCCAACCCAAGACCACGCACACATTACCGTTGGCGAGATCTGCGATATTGCCCGTAGACACGATCGTGCGCACGAATGGACGGATCTTCATCAGAGTGTCGGTAGCCGCATTCAAATCGGCCATATCGCGGCTGTTCGGATCTTTACCTAGATAGAGCAGCACCGAGGACAGCACGTCCGTCGGGGAATCCAACATCGAGATGCCGCAGTCCTGCAGTTTTGCCGCAGTCTTCGGATCGAGAAGCAGCGACCAGCTGTCGAGTTCAGTCGACCCCACGCGTTCGCGGACCTTGTCGACGTTGTAACCGATGCCTGTCGTATACCAAGCATAGGGTATGCCGTAGAGGTTCCCCGGATCGTGCACCGCGAGTTCCCGCATGGCCTCAGGATCCAGATTCACACTGTTCGGCAGCGCCGCCTTGTCCAGCTTACGCAAAGCGCCCGCCTTGATGAGACGTTCGAAAAATATGTCCGACGGAACGACGATGTCGTAGTTCGTGTGTCCCGTCAGTAGCTTGGTTTCCAGCACTTCATCGGACTCGTAGGTGTCGTACCGGACTTTGATTCCGGTTTCGCGCTCGAAATTAGCAATCGTGTCGGGTGCGATGAAGTCCGTCCAATTATAAACGTTGAGCGTCTCCTCGGCTGCCGGAGGCGAGCCTTGTCCTCCGCAAGCTACTACGCCGAGAGCCGAGAACAACGTTGCGCCAAGCCACGCTTTTCGCATCCCTATCTCCCCAAAAAAAGCGGCCGCCTTCAGCCACGCTGATCCCCTTCCGGCGCTCCCCTGATGTTGGCAGATGCTCCCCGTGTTTATCAAAGTTTACCGGGTATTGATCGCCGGTCAGGTCGAATGTCGCCTTTGCGGAAGGGCAGATTAGGCAGCGGATAGTCGAGTCTTGGCCGGGGAGCCGCAGGTCACCCGCCGAATTGCCATCAACCTCCGATGACTCAAGTTGGGCTGAGGAGCGGGTACGTAGTTCCCCTGAGTGTGCGAACTTGCACGAAAGCTAGACTCCTTATCATGCGCTGCGCTCAGCTATTAACAGTCATGCTGGCCCTGGCGATCTCTGGCCACGTTGAGTCCGCCGCCTCGCTCTCGACCGGAAGCCAACTCTACAGCTCTTGCGCCGTTTGCCATCAACCCAACGCCTGGGGGTCGTCCGACGGCATCATCCCGAGCCTGGCAGGCCAGCAAGAGCGCTATTTGGAAAGGCAGCTAGCCCTCTTCAGATCGGGAGCCCGCGTCGATATCGCCATGCAAGTGGTCACAGCACACCCGAAGTTCGGCAATCACAACGACATCGTCACGCTTGCCCGCTATCTTTCGGGTCTGGACCCGAACCCTAATCCCGTGAAGGGCTCCGGAGACCATCTCCGGGTGGGACAGGAGACGTACACGCACATCTGCGCGGCCTGTCACGGCCCCGCCGGTCAAGGTGAAGCAGGCAACCGAGTCCCCCGCATCGCGGGACAGAATTATCCCTATCTCCGACAGCAGATCGAAGCTGCCGCGCGTCTACATAAGGATCTGGCACCGCCGGAGATGGCCATCGCCCTGGCAGGCATGAGTTCTAAACAGAAGGATGTACTCGCCGATTACATTTCTCGGCTCGGTGACATTCTGGATGCACCTGTGGAAGGCCGCAGCCAGTGAATCCACTAATAGGAGCGCAAGTTGAACGGGCCAACGACCGCAGCTGGACGGATGCCAGCCCGATGTGCCATCTGTCTCGAACCCTCTCCGGCCGGTCGCGGGTGGGCGCTTTGCATCAGCCTCGATTGCGTACGGCCAAACTCATACAGTGATTGCGCCGGTCGAGAACTGGATGGACGCTCTCACCTTCGCTCGCGACAATCGCCGAATGATGCCGCCGCGGCCGCCGCTTACCGCAATTAGACTGTCCGATCATTTCGGCCAGTACGTGTTCACGCTCAACTGCGAGTGCGGCCACACGCGGACGGCACGGCCGCAGACGCTCGCCGCGCTGGCTGGGTGGGACGCCCTACTAGCCGATGTGGTAGGCCGACTGCGGTGCACACACTGCGGCAGGCAGCTATGCAGCGTGTCTGTGCGCCCTGAGACAAAACGCGACGGCTAAAGCACGAGGCGTGGGCGCTCGGTTGTGTGAAGAATGTCAATGCAAATTACCCCCGCTTTGGGGCTGGGTCCGACATGCTTTAGCGAGCCGTGGGCCTATCTTTGGGGTATGACGACACTGAGCCCGTCCGGTCGAAAGGTGCGCTTGGGGAAAAGAGATGCAGCCCGCCCTGGTCGGCTAGCTTGCGGTATCGGTTGCCGGGTGCCGGTTTGGCTGCTTTTACCGCCTTGTCGGTGAGCATGTGACGGTATCCTCAAGGGATGACGGGCACAAGATACCGTCGAGAATACCGTCACATCAGGGTGAATGCCAGCGAAACCTCGCAATGCTCAGCGAGGGAGATTACGATTGATTTACAGGGGTTTTATGGGTTTTTGTGAAGGTCAGTGAAAGGCTGCATAAGCCGATCCAGGTATCGCGCGATGACGTCGATTTCGATGTTGACGCCGCCGCCAATCTGCAGCTCGCCCAAGCTCGTCACTGCGTGCGTGTGGGGAATGATGTTGACGTCGAAGCGCTGCCCGCTCACTTCGTTGACCGTCAAACTGACACCGTCGATGCAGATCGACCCCTTCGGCGCCACATAGCGCATCAGCGGCGCGGGCAGTTCGAACTGCAGCCGCCAGGATCGCGCATCCGCGTGCATCGCGGTCACGGTGCCGACCGCATCCACGTGCCCGCTAACCAGGTGTCCGCCCAGAGGATCTCCGGCCCGCAGGCTCGGCTCCAAGTTCACCCGCGCCCCACGCTGCAGCGTCCCGAGGGTGGTCTTGGCGAGAGTCTCCAGCGATATATCGGCATAGAAGACCGGACCCTCCAGCCTGGTCACCGTGAGGCACACGCCCTGTACGCTCACGCTGTCGCCGAGGCTCAGGCGCCCGACATCGAGCGCCGCCGCATCGATGCCGAGTTCCAGATCCCCGCTCTTGGCGACGATCGAAACCAGGTGCCCCGTCGCAATGATGATTCCGGTGAACAAGGTCAATGCCTTCTAGGTGTGAGCACGAGCCGCAGGTCCTCGCCGATGCGCTGCGTGCTTTGGAACTCGAAGCTCGGCAGGGAGCCCTTCGAGGTGTTTTCAGAAAGGGCCGTCAGCGGCGGCGCGTCCATACCCAGTAGAAGGGGAGCGACGTAGAGAATCAACTCGTCGACCAGATCCGCCTCCAAGAACGCTGCGGCGAGCCGCGGTCCGCACTCCACCCACAGCTCGTTGACCTCGCGCACGGTCAAATGCGCGATGACGGCGCGCAAGTCCAGTCCGCGTCCGATCGTCGCCACGCGCTCCACGGCGAAAGGCAAGCCGGATCGGTGTGGCGTCTCCACGGCGGCGAATACCAGCGTTCCGCCGCCTTGGAAGATGTGTGAGTCCGGCGCGCACGACAGCGTGGAGTCGAGCAGCACGCGCAAGGGTTGGCGGACCCATGGACCGTAGGCGAGACGAACATTGAGGCGCGGATTGTCGATGCGCACCGTCCCGGCGCCGGTCAAAACCGCGGAGCTTCGTGCGCGCCAATGCTGCACGTCCGCCCGCGATGACTCGCCGCTGATCCAGCGCTGACCGCCTCCCGCGGTCGCCGTGCGCGCATCCAGGCTCATGGCCAGTTTCAGGCGGATCAATGGACGCGCGCGCTCGTAGCGCGAGAAGAAACCGGGATTGAGTGCGCGCGCCTGCTCGGCCAGCGCTCCCACCGTCACGGCAATGCCGGTATCTCGCAGGCGCCTGATGCCCTCGCCCGCCACTTTCGGATTGGGGTCGGGCGTCGCGCACACCACCCGGCGGATCCCGGCCGCGATCAACGCATCGGCGCACGGCGGCGTGCGTCCCGTGTGGCTGCAGGGTTCCAGGGTGACATAAGCGGTCGCGCCTTCGACCCGTCCCCCGACCGCCCGCAGAGCCGCGACTTCCGCGTGCGCGTCTCCGGCTCGCTCGTGCCAGCCCTCCCCGAGCGTGGTCCCATCGCGCACCAGGACACAGCCCACCCGCGGGTTCGGATCCGTCGTGTACAAGCCGCGCGCGGCCAGCACGAGTGCCCGCTCCATGTACGCCAGGTCCTCTGCGCCGACCGCGTCGCTCATTTGCCCACATCGCTCGCGTCATCGCCCGGCAGCAGCGGCAGCTGATCCTTGCTGGTCTCGCGACGGCGTCGATGACGGCGCAACAGGTCGATTTCCGTGCGGAACGCCTCGATGTCCTGAAAGCTGCGGTACACCGAGGCAAATCGCACGTAGCCCACCTCATCGAGATGCCGCAGCTCCTCCATCACCAGTTCACCGATGCCGCGCGAGGCGAATTCGCGCTCACCCAGGCTGCGCAATTTGTGGCAGATCCTCGCCACCGCCGCCTCGATTGCTTCCCGGCTCACCGGGCGCTTCTCCAGCGCCTTCTGCATGCCGGCGAGTAATTTGCCCTCATCGAAAGGCTCGCGGCTGCCGTCGCCCTTGACGACGGTCGGCAGGAGCAGCTCCGCGCTCTCGAAGGTCGTAAAGCGCTCCGCACACTCGAGACACTCGCGGCGTCGACGGATTTGCCGGCCCTCGCCCGCCAGGCGCGAGTCGATGACCTTAGTCTCCGTATGACCGCAAAATGGACAATGCATGCGGACCCCCGAGTGCGGTCCCGACCCGGACCTTCTGGTACCTAGCCATAGACGGGGAATCGCCGGCACAACGACATCACGTCGGCGCGCACGCGCTCGACGGCGGCTTCATCGCCCATGGATTCCAGGATATTTGCAATCCAATGGGACAATTGCTCCGCTTCCGGCTCCTTGAAGCCGCGGGTCGTGATTGCGGGGGTCCCGATGCGAAGGCCGCTGGTGACCGCCGGGGGACGCGGATCGTTGGGCACCGCATTCTTGTTGACCGTGATGTGGGCTCGGCCCAGGGAGGCATCCGCATCCTTCCCGGTGATGTTCTTGTCGACCAGATCCAGCAGGAACAGGTGGTTATCGGTGCCGCCCGAGACGATTTTGAAGCCGCGCTGTTTGAGAACCCGGGTCATCGCACGCGCATTGGCGATCACTTGCGCGGAATAGGTTTTGAAGTCGGGCTGCAGCGCCTCATAGAAAGCCACCGCCTTCGCCGCGATGACATGCATCAAAGGACCGCCCTGAGTGCCCGGAAACACCATGGAATTGAACTTCTTGTGCAGCTCCTCGTGCGGCCGGGCGAGGATCAACCCGCCGCGCGGGCCGCGCAGCGTCTTGTGCGTCGTCGTCGTCACCACGTCGGCGAACGGTACCGGGTTCGGATACAGTCCGCTGGCGATGAGGCCCGCGACGTGGGCCATGTCGACCATGAAATACGCACCCACGGAGTCCGCAATGGCTCTGAACTTGGCCCAATCGATGGCACGCGAATACGCCGAAAAGCCGGCGACGATCAGCTTGGGTCGGTGTTCCTGTGCCAGGCGCTCCACTTGGTTGTAGTCGATCTCGCCGCTGTCGGGCTTGATGCCGTACTGCGCCGCCTTGAACAATTTGCCCGAAAAATTCACCTTCGATCCATGGGTCAAATGCCCACCGTGGTCGAGGCTCATGCCAAGAATCGGATCGCCGGGACTGAGCAGTGCCAGATACACGGCTGCATTCGCCTGCGAGCCTGAATGCGGCTGAACATTCGCGTATGCGGCGCCGAACAATTTCTTCGCGCGCTCGATCGCCAACGACTCGACGACATCGACGTACTCGCAGCCCCCGTAGTAGCGCTTGCCCGGGTAACCTTCGGCGTACTTGTTGGTCAGTACCGAGCCCTGGGCCTCCAACACGCGGGGGCTGGCGTAATTTTCCGAGGCGATCAGCTCGATGTGGTCCTCTTGGCGCGTACGCTCATCGGCTATGGCCTTTGCAAGTTCGGGATCGAAATCCGCAATCGTCATCTTGGCACTGAACATAAGAAATCTCCCACAAGATAACCGCCGATTGTAGCCGATGAGCCTTGGGTTCCCTAGCGTCGGGCCGGCCGCCGCCCGCCTGAGAGCCGCTGCAATCGCCGTGACAAGTATCCGCGGCTCGCGGATAATTCAGCGGTTCCCCCCGCTCTCAACGGAATTTCAATACACAGACATGGCTCAGTTCATCTACACCATGAACCGGGTCGGCAAGGTCGTGCCGCCCAAGCGCATCATTTTGCGCGATATCAGCTTGAGCTTTTTTCCCGGCGCCAAAATCGGCGTGCTCGGCTTGAACGGATCGGGCAAATCGACCCTGCTGAAGATCATGGCGGGCGCGGACAAGGAAATCGAGGGCGAGGCCCGCCCGCAGGCAGGCATCAAGGTGGGCTATTTGCCCCAGGAACCGCTGCTCGACGACGCCAAGACCGTGCGCCAGGTGGTCGGTGAGGGGGTCGGCGACGTACAAAGTTTGATCGACCGCTTCAATGCCATCAGCGACCGCTTCGCCGAACCGATGTCCGACGACGAAATGACCAAGCTCATGGAAGAGCAGGCGAAGATGCAGGACAAGATCGATGCGGTCGGCGGTTGGGAACTCGAACGCAAACTCGAAATTGCCGCCGACGCCCTGCGCCTGCCACCGTGGGAAGCCGTGATCGGCAAGCTGTCGGGCGGGGAAAAGCGTCGGGTCGCCTTGTGCCGATTGCTGCTCTCGAAGCCCGACATGTTGCTGCTCGACGAGCCGACCAATCACTTGGATGCGGAGTCAGTCGCCTGGCTGGAGCATTTCCTCGAGGAGTACCCCAGCACCGTCGTCGCGGTAACCCATGACCGCTACTTCCTCGACAATGTCGCCGAATGGATTCTCGAGCTCGATCGCGGCCACGGCATTCCCTGGCAGGGCAATTACTCGTCGTGGCTCGAACAGAAAACGCAGCGACTTGCCCAGGAGGAACGCCAGCAGGAAGCGCTTGCCAAGACGCTCAAACGCGAGCTCGAATGGGTTCGAACCAACCCGAAGGCGCGTCAGGCCAAATCCAAGGCGCGTCTGCAGCGGTACGAGGAACTGGCTTCGCAAGAATTTCAGAAGCGCAATGAAACCAACGAGATCTACATTCCTCCAGGCGAGCGCCTCGGAGACCTGGTCATCGAATGCAAGAGCGTGCGCAAGGGCTACGGCGATCGGCTGCTCATCGAGTCCTTGAGCTTCAGCCTGCCCGCGGGCGGTATCGTGGGCATCATCGGCCCGAACGGTGCGGGCAAGACCACGCTGTTCCGCATGCTGGCCGGTATGGAACGTCCCGACGCCGGCGAGATTCGCGTGGGCCCGAGCGTCAAACTCGCTTACGTCGACCAGTCGCGCCAAGCACTCAACGACAAGAATACCGTTTGGCAGGAGATCTCGGGCGGTCTTGACCTCATCAAGGTCGGCAACTACGAGACCTCCTCGCGCGGCTACGTCGGTCGATTCAATTTCAAGGGCGTGCAGCAGCAGCAATTCATCGGCGATCTGTCGGGCGGCGAGCGTAACCGGGTGCATCTCGCCAAGGTGCTCAAGTCCGGCGGCAACGTGCTGCTGCTCGATGAGCCCACCAACGATCTCGACATCGAGACTCTGCGTGCACTCGAGGAGGCGCTGGTGGCCTTCCCGGGCTGCGCAGTGGTCATCTCGCACGACCGCTGGTTCCTGGACCGCATCGCGACCCATATCCTCGCCTTCGAAGGCGACTCGCAAGTGGTATGGTTCGAAGGCAACTATCAGGAGTACGTCGAGGATCACAAGCGCCGCAAGGGGGACGATGCCGCCCAGCCGCACCGAATTCGCTACAAACCACTAACGGGTTGACAACTTATGAGTATCTACATCACACCGCAGGATGAATTCCACGTCGAGTACCAGGGCATTGCGTTGACCTGTCCGCATTGCCAGACCCTCTCGCACCTGACGGCCGTCGCGGTTCCGAAATTCGACGATCTCAACCAGCGCAGGCCGAAGCAAATCGGGATCGTGTTTCGCTGCGATGCCTGCGGCGAACCGGTCTTCCTCAAATTCTTCGTCAAGAGCTATTCCGCGCTGCGGATCGAGCTCGCGCCGAACTACGTGGAGGTCGAGCGCGCCCGAGAGAGTTTTCCGCTGACCTATCTGCCCGAAGAAGCCGAGTTCCTGTTCAAAGAAGCGCTCGACTGCTACGCGGCGAGCTGTTTCAACGCCTTTGGCTCCATGTGCCGGCGCACCGCGCAATCCCTGTTCCGCGAGCTCGGCGAGCGCGGCAAGCTGGAGTTGTTCGATACGCTGCAGGAAATCCGCACCCTGGCCGAGCTCGACGACGAGACCTTTGCCGCCCTACGCGGCGTTCTGTTCGGCAGCGACAGCGACCCGTGGCCGAGTCACCCGCACCTCGATGCGGAGCGGGCCGGCATTCTTCTGGAAGTGATGCGCGACCTGCTGTACCAGACCTTCGTGCGCAAGGCGCGCCTGATGCAAGCGATGAGTTTTCGCAAATTCGTCGCGCCCGGGCAGGCGCAAACGGGACTCGAGACGGGGTCACGCACGCGCGTTAGAGACGAGCCGCTAGCCTAAGAACACCCGCGCATTGCGAAACAGGCGCATCCAGCCGCCGTCCTCGGACCAGGCGGCGGGCGCCCAGGAGTTTTGCACCGTGCGAAACACCCGCTCGGGATGCGGCATGATCGCGGTGACGCGCCCATCCGCGCTGCAGACCCCGGCGAGGCCCAACGGCGATCCATTGGGATTGAAGGGATATTGTTCCGTCGGCTCGTCGCGATGATCGACGAACTGCAGGCTCACCATGCCGACCTCGAGCAGCTTGTCGGCGGCAGGCCGGCCCGCGAACTCCGCCAACCCCTCCCCGTGCGCCACCGCAATGGGCAGCACCGAGCCGTGCATGCCGCAGAGCAGAACCGACGTTGATCGCGGCACCTGCACCAAACTCACGCGTGCCTCGTACTGCTCGGAGCGGTTGCGCACGAAGCGCGGCCAGTTCGAGGTGCCCGGAATCAACTCCTGGAGCGCCGAGAGCATCTGACAGCCATTGCACACGCCGAGCGTGAACGTGGCATCGCGGGCGAAAAACGCGCTGAATTCGTCCCGGGCCCACGGATTGAACAGGATCGATTTGGCCCATCCCTCGCCGGCACCGAGCACGTCGCCGAAGGAAAATCCGCCGCAGGCCACCAGGCCGTGGAATCTCGACAGCCGGACGCGGCGCGTCAGGATGTCGGTCATGTGCACGTCATAGGCGTCGAAACCGGCGCGGGTAAACACCGCCCCCATTTCGATCTGACTGTTCACACCCTGTTCGCGCAGCACCGCAACCGCGGGTCGTGCGCCGCCCGCGATGTATGGAGCGGCGATGTCGGCGGCCGGATCGAAGCTCAACGAGGCGTGCAAGCCGGGATCGTGCACATCGAGGAGGCGCGAGTATTCTTCGCGTGCGCACTCCGGATTGTCGCGCAGCGCCTGCATGCGAAACGATACCTCGCTCCAGCGTCGGTGCAGTTCGGCGCGCGAACCGGAAAATGCCACTTCCCCGTTGGCCGCGACCGTCACCGAGGTGCCGGACACGGGTTCACCCAATTCCTTGCAGTGGGCAGCGAGCCCGTGGCGCTCGAGGGTTTCGCGCACCTCGAGGATCCGTGCGGCAGGGACTTGTATGACCGCGCCGAGTTCTTCGGCAAAACAGGCAGCGACCGGATCCGGGACGTCGCCGAGATCGATGTCGAGACCGCAATGGCCGGCGAAGGCCATCTCCAGCAGCGTCACCAACAGCCCGCCGTCGGAGCGGTCGTGGTAGGCGAGCAATAAGCGCCGGTCTTTCAGCTCGCGCACGGCGGCAAAGAGGTCGCGCAGCAGCCCCGGCTCATCGAGGTCCGCCGGCTCGCCGCCGGTCAACCCGAACACCTGTGCCCAACAGGAACCGCCCAAGCGATTCTTCCCGCTCGCCAAATCGATCAGAAGCAGGCGCGAGCGGTGCGACGAATCGAGTTCCGGGGTGAGCGTGCGGCGGGCGTCCGAGACCGGCGCGAACGCCGAGACGATGAGCGATACCGGCGCAATCACGGAGTGGGCGCCTTGCTCGTCGGTCCACGCCGTGCGCATGGAGAGAGAATCTTTGCCCACCGGAATCGTGATGCCAAGCTTTGCGCACAGCTCCACGCCGACCGCGCGCACCGTGGCGTACAAATCGGCATCCTCGCCCGGCTCACCGCATGCCGCCATCCAATTCGCCGACAACCGGATGTCGGTGAGGCGCCCGATGTCCGCGGCGATGATGTTGCTCACCGCCTCACCGACGGCGAGTCTCCCCGATGCCGGGGCATCGAGCAGCGCAACGGGCGAGCGCTCGCCGATGGCCATCGCTTCGCCGCTGTAACCGTCGTAGCCGCTCAAACTCACCGCGACGTCGGAGACCGGCACCTGCCAGGGTCCCACCATCTGGTCGCGGCTGATCAATCCGCCCACGCTGCGATCGCCGATCGTAATCAGAAAGGATTTATCGGCGATCGTCGGCAGGCACAGCAGGCGATCGAGCGATTCGCCGATGCCGGCGCCGACGGTCGTCAGCGCAGCGCGCCTCTTCTGCACGGTTCGAACCGCGCGGGTCACGCGCGGCAACCGACCGAGCAACACCTCGATCGGCATGTCGACGGGCGTATTTCCCATCAGCTTGTCGGTGACCCGCAGGCGTCCGTCGCCCGTGATCTCCCCGACCACCGCAAACGGGCAGCGCTCGCGCTCGCACAAGGCCGCGAACCGCTCCACGCTTCCCGGCACGAGTGCCAGCACATAGCGCTCCTGCGCCTCATTGCACCAGATCTCCATCGGAGATAGTTCCGATTCGGCACTCGGAATCTTGCGCAAATCGATGCGGCCGCCGCGATGGCTGTGAGCAATGGCCTCGGGCAGCGCATTGGACAGTCCACCTGCGCCCACATCGTGGATCAAGAGGATTGGATTCGAGGGGCCCTGCGCCCAACAGCGATCGATGACCTCCTGCGCACGGCGCTGGATTTCGGGATTGCCCCGCTGCACCGAGGCGAAATCCAACTCCGACGAGCTTTGTCCGCTGCCGACGGAGGATGCGGCGCCGCCGCCGAGGCCGATCAGCATCGAGGGTCCTCCGAGCACGACGAGCGGGGCGCCGATGAGAACGTCGCGCTTCTCGACGTGATCGCGGCGAACGTTGCCGAGACCGCCCGCCAGCATGATGGGCTTGTGATAACCGCGGGTGACGATGCGGTCGGACTCACCACTGCGCTGTTCGAACGTGCGGAAATACCCGCAGGTCGCGGCGCGGCCGAACTCGTTGTTGAATGCCGCCGCCCCGAGGGGAGCGGCGATCATGATGTCGAGAGCCGAGGCGATGCGCTCCGGTTTGCCGCAGTCCTGCGCCTCCCAGGGCTGCAGCATGCCGGGAATGCGCAAGTTGGACACGGAAAAACCCGTCAAACCCGCCTTCGGTTTGCCGCCGATGCCGGTCGCCCCCTCGTCGCGGATTTCGCCGCCCGAGCCGGTGGCCGCCCCCGGAAACGGGGAGATGGCCGTCGGATGATTGTGGGTCTCGACTTTAGCCAGGATGTCCACCGGCTCGACGACTCCGCCATAGCGGTGGGTGGAGGAATCCGCAAAAAACCGCACGGCGGCCGGGCCTTCGATCACCGCCGCGTTGTCGCGATAGGCCGATAGCACGCCGGCCGAATTCGCGGCATGGGTCGCTCGAATCATGGCGAATAGCGACGCCGGCATCCTCTCGCCGTCGATCACGAACTCGGCATTGAAGATCTTGTGCCGGCAGTGCTCGGAGTTTGCTTGCGCAAACATCATCAGCTCGACGTCGGTCGGGTCGCGCCCGAGCTTGGCGAAGGCCGCCAGCAGATAATCGATCTCCTCGTCCGACAGGGCGAGTCCCCACTCGGCATTGGCGCGCGCCAATGCGGCGTGCCCATCCCGACCGAGCGCGACCACTCGCAGCGGGCGCGGCGCGCCAGCATGAAACAGTCCCTGGGGGTCGAGCGTATCGACCCACAGCGACTCGGTCATCCGGTCGTGCAGCAGCGCCCCTAAAGTGCGCAACTCCTGCGAGCTGAGCGCGGCTGCGGCATCGATGAAATACACCGTGCCCCGCTCGAGGCGGCGCACCGAACCCAGCCCGCAGACGTGAGCGATGTCGGTGGCTTTGCTCGACCAGGGCGATACGGTACCCAGCCGCGGAGTCACGAGCAGCGTCTGCCCGCGCTCGGCCTGCAAGTGCGGCCGCGGACCGTAGGTCAGCAGCTTGCCGAGCAACTCGAGTTCCGACTCGTTCAGCGCCTGCGTCGCATCGACGAAATGAATCAGGCGCGCGGAAACGGCGCCGACGCGCGCATCGCGCGCGCGCAGCAGCTGCAGAAGTTTATCGAGGCGAAATTGCGACAGCGCGGGCGCGCCGAGCAAACTAAACATGGCGAATTCTAACAGATGAGCGGACGGTCCGCGGCTACTTACGGGCGTTCGAGTCCCCTCCGGGCGTATAAATGGGGACCGGGAACTGCGAGACGTTCGATCCCTCCAGCGCCACGATCTTGCTGACGCCTTGCTTCTTCACTTCATCGATGCGCAGTACCGAATGCATCGGCAGGTAGGTGCGCTTTACATCGGTAAATTCGGCCTTTATCTTCTCTTCAGCCGGGTCGACCACCACGGTCGAGCGCTCGCCGAAGACGAGTTCTTCCACCTCGATGAAGCCGAAGAGGCTGCCGTGACTCACTTTGCGGGCGTAGATCTCATAGACCTTGCCTTGATTCACGAACAGAACTTTAAAAATGTGACTCGCGGCCATTTAGAAAGCTCCAAGGATTGCTAGCATTTCACCATATTATACGGGCACTTAGCGCAACCACTAGAAACCCCAGGGCGGGAGCGAACATGACCTTGCGCCTAAGCGTTGTCAGCGAGCATGCAATCCGGCTAGGACAGCACTCAACCAAAGTGTTCGGCGTGCACGGCGGCACCATTGGGCGCGGGACTGACAATGCCTGGATTCTACCCGACCCCGAGCGATACCTCTCGGGAAAACACGTGCGGATCGATTTTCGGGCAGGAACCTACGTCCTGGTCGATACCAGTTCCAACGGCACCTACATCAACGGGGCCCAGGTACCCTTGGGCAAATACCATGACTACGTGCTGAAGGACGGGGACTTCGTTCGTCTCGGCGAGTACGAATTGCTGGTGAGCATCGACAAGAGCACCGATTTCCCGACCGACGAAAGCGCCATCGTCGCGTACGACGGAGAGGCCAAATCCTCGGCAGTCAAAAAGTCCACCGCCGACGATCTCGGCGCGGATCTCGATCTCAGCCAGCTCTTGGAGCCGAGCGGCAGCCTCGCGTTGGACGTGGACGAGCGGCCGCGCGATGCCTATGGTCAGAGTGTGCTGCCGGAGGAGGGCTCCGGGCATGCGCTGGAGGAGAATTCCGGCACGCCCTGGCACATGATGACGCGGCCCCTCAAGGTGGAAGCTGCGACGGCGGCGGCCGCGGCGGCGCCGCGCACGTCGGGCCCGGCGCTTTACGAAGGGGACTTCGATCTCGGGGTGGCCGCATTCTGCCGCGGCGCGGGGGTGGACCCGCGCAGCATCTCCTCCGAAGCGCGCAACGCCGCGCTGCAGCTCGCGGGGCAGCTGCTGCGCGAATCGGTGCTCGGCCTGATGGACCTGAACCAAGGCCGCAACGAGTTCCGCAACCGCTTTCGCATGGCGCCGCCACCGCCGAATGAAGGTCCCGAGTCGCCCTTGAATCTGTCGCAGGGCGTGGACGAAGCCCTGGTACGATTGTTGAACACGGTCTCGACGCGCATGGGCCCGGTGGAAGCCATTCGTGATAACTTCAGGGAACTCAAAGCCCACAACGTCTCGGTGCTGGCGGCCTCGCGCGCGGCATTCGAGGAGTTTCTCGGGCGCGTGGACCCGAAAGAGCTCGAGGAGCGCTTCGATCGGGCGACCAAACGCAGCGTCTTTGGGACGCAGAACAAGGGGAAATATTGGGATTTGTATGCCGAGATGTTCCCGGGACTCGCGCACCGCCCGGCGGACGGGTTTCCGCACGTGTTCACGGAAGCCTTCGCCAAAGCCTACGAAGCCAAATTGCGCGCATTGGCTCCGCCGCGCCGCGCCCCGTTTGCCGCCGCGCGAGAGCCACCGAGCGATTTCGACGGCGGTGCGGTCGGCGAACTGTAGTGCCGCGCATCGCGCGCGGTTGATCGGTCGTGCGCCTCCTGGTCGTTGAAGACGACGATATCGTCGCCGACGCCATCATGCGTGGTTTGTCGGCCGCGAATTTTTCCGTGCATCGGGTCACCAGCGCGGAGACCGCTCAATCGGCGCTCGCGGCCGAGGAATTCGCGCTCGCGGTCATCGACGTGGGGCTGCCGGGCACGGATGGCTTGACACTCGTGCGCCGCCTGCGCAGCGCGGGCAATACTCTGCCGACGTTGATTCTGACGGCGCGCTGCACCCTCTCCGACAAGGTCAAGGCGCTCGACATCGGCGCCGATGATTTTCTGAGCAAGCCGTTCGAGCCGGCCGAGCTCGTCGCCCGCTGCCGGGCCCTCATGCGCCGCTCGAGCGGCGCGCTCGACGGTGTGATCAAACTCAATCGCATGAGCGTCGACCTCACGGGCCGGAGACTCCTCATCGATGAGGCCGAAGTCGAATTGACGGCGCGCGAATGGTTGGTGCTCGAATGCCTGGTGCGTCGCACGGGCCAGATAGTCTCCAAGGAGAAGGTCCAGCAGGCCGTGACCAGTCGGGAGCAAGAGGTCACGCCGAACGCCGTCGAAGTGCACATCTCGAGATTGCGGTCGAAGCTCGGCGATGCGGTGCTGATCCGAAGTCTTCGCGGCTTGGGCTATCGGTTGGAAGAAGCGAAGCCGGCGTGAGTTCCTCCATCAGCCGCCAATTGATCTTTTGGCTTGCGGTACCCCTCATGCTGCTCGCCTTGTGCGGCGCGCTGGTGCACTACTTCAACAGCGTGGCGCCGGGTGTCATCAGCAGCGATCGGCGCCTGCGAGACGCCGCCGCGGCGCTGATGGCGCGACTCACCGTCGAGAATGGGCGGGTAAGACTCGATGAGGCTGCGCGCGGCAAACCGCCCCTGCCGGGGCCTGATTCCATCACATTCGCCGTCCGCGATGCCCAAGGACGCCTCCTGCTCGGCGATGCGCGCCTGCCCGTCGTCGCGCTGACCGACACCGCCGCCCAGGAGTTCGCCATGGCGCAGTTCGAGCAGCGCAATGTGCGAACGCTCGCCACCCGATTCGAAACCCCCGCCGGAACGCTCATCCTCACTGCGGCCGACATTCACCCCGCGACCGAGCCCGCCGCCCGGTTAGGGCTGATGAGCACCTTGCTGTGGGACTTCGTGCAGCTCGATGTCACGTTGGTGCTGGTGTGGGTCGGCATTCAGCTCGGGCTCCGGCCGATGAAGAAGCTGCAGGACGAAATCGCCCGCCGCTCGGCCCTCGATTTGCGCCCCATCGATGAGGCCTCCGTGCCTCGCGAGGTCGCCCCGGTCGTCGTGACGCTCAACCGTTTGTTCGTCATGCTGCGAACCTCGGTGCAATCCCAGCAGCAATTCATTGCCAATACGGCTCACCAATTGCGCACGCCCATCACCGGGATGCAGGCGCAGCTGGAACTCCTCGTCGCTGAACCCGCGGCCGCGCCCATCAAGGGCCGCTTGGCCACGCTGCAGGAGGGGATCCGCCAGTTGGCGCATTCGGCGAACCAATTGCTCACCCTGGCGCGTGCCGATCCGGCGGTGAACATCGCCGCCAAGAGCCAAATTGTGGCGCTCGACGCCATCGTCGGGGAGGTCATCACCAAATTCTACGATCGCGCCCTGCAGTTGAACATCGATCTGGGAGCCGACGCGCAGCCGGTCGCAATCCGTGCCGACCCCTCGCTGCTCGACGACCTGTTGAGCAATCTCGTCGACAACGCGCTCAAATACACGCCGGCCGGAGGTGCGGTCACGGTGAGCGCCGGCGAACGCGGCGGTAAACCGTACGTCGCCGTGGAGGATACGGGCCCGGGCATTCCGGAAAGTGAGCGCGAGCGCGTGCGCCAGCGCTTTTATCGGCTTCCCAATTCATCCGGACATGGAAGCGGCCTGGGGTTGGCAATCGTCGAGGAGATCGCACAGCTGTACGAGGCCGCGATGGCGATCGGCCCGGGACGCAACGGCCTCGGCACCCGGGTATCCGTGGAATTCCCGGCGAGCAGCTGCGTGCGCGCCAAGGGCTGAGGGGCGCGGACCAAGGGGGCGCAGATCCTGGTCGTGGCCGAGGGGCGCGGGCCAAGGGCCGACGGACGCCGCGGAGCGCCGCTGCGCAAATAATTGTGCGAACCGCGTCTCGTTTTTGACAGCTGGGGATTGCGCGTCAGTTTCGAGCAAGCTTGGTTTCCTATCATGCGCCCCATGAACTCGATAGGACCCATTCACTCGATGCGCATCGCACGCCGGCGGCGCCCGGCGCGCGGATTTACCTTGATGGAGTTGATCATCACCATCCTGGTGGCGGGGATCTTGACGGCCATCGCGGTTCCCGCGTTCGATTCCTTCGTGAAAAACGACCGGGACAGCGCCCAGGTCAATTCCCTCGCCTACAGCATGAATTACGCCCGCAGTGAAGCCGTCAAGCGCGATCTCGCCACGGGCGTCTCGGTCTGCCCATCGCTCGACGGCGTGAACTGCAACGGCGCGGCGTGGGCGAGCGGATGGATGGTCTACTACACCGATCCCACCACGGGCGCCAACGTGTCCCTGCAAGCGGTTCCGGCGCTGGCCGGAAGCAACACGGTGACGTCGCACGGCGCGGCGACCACGGCCACCGGCATCACCTTTCTCTCGAGCGGCATGGCGACGGGTCTCGCGGGGCCGATGGCTGCGTCTCTGCAGATCAACGTGTGCGATACGCGCGGCGCGACGTACGCGCGCGACATCGAAGTCAATGTGGCGGGACGCGTGGCCACCTCGCAAAACCACGGCTTCGCCGTGGACGGCGTGACGCCGCTCGCCTGCCCTTAGCGCAACAGGTCACGGACATCATGCGTACAGCCAATCATCGATCGAGCAGCCGGGGATTCACCATCGTCGAGGTCATGGTCTCCCTGGTCGTGCTCGGCATCGGACTGCTCGGCATTGCCAAGCTCGTCCTGTTTTCGGCGCATTCCAACGACAGTGCGTATTTGCGCAGCCAGGCCACGGAGCTCGCGTACGCCATCCTGGACAACATGCGCGGCAACCGTGCGATCGCGATGACGCAGGGATACGACACGCCGCTCAACACGCCGCCGGGAGTGCCGGGGCCGTGTCTCGGCCCCGGCGGCTGTTTGCCGCCCGCGCTTGCTCAATATGATGTTTCGATGTGGCTGACCCGTCTTGCGGCGGCGTTGCCCTCGGGAACCGGCTCGATCGTCACGGTATCGAACGTGGCCCCGGCGCCGGTGGGGACCACCGCGACCATCACCGTCCAATGGGACGATGCGGCGGCCCAAACCGTCTTCGGCGGAACGGCACAGGGCGCCGCGGCACCGATGACCGTCACCCTGGAGACGGTGCTATGAACAAAATGCGCGGATTTTCCATGGTCGAGCTCATGGTGGCGATCACCCTGGCACTCATCGTGACCACCGGTGTGATCTCGGTGTTCGTCGGTTCGCGAACCGCATATCAATCAACCGCCGGCGTCGGCGCGGTGGCGGATGGTGGGCGCTTCGCACTCGACTTCCTGCAGCAGGGCGTGCGCAACGCAGGATATCTGGCTTGCGGTACCACGGCGCACGTGCCCACCCCTCCTGCGATCTTGAATCCGGGCCCGACGCCGCTGGCCTTCAATTTTAATCAGGCGCTCGGCGGCTTCGAGGCCAACGGTACCGGTGGCGCCGGCGCGTACACGGTAGCCACCCCGCCCGTTGCACCTGACGCCGCGCTCGGCGATTGGGCGGCCGGGCTCGACGCGGCGCTCGCGGGGCTCGTGGTGAAGAATACCGATGTGCTCGTGGTGCGCGAAACGCTGCGCAACAGTCAGGCGTCCTATGTCACGGCAATCATCGACGGCGACGACAAATTCTCGGTCAATTCGCAGGGCAATCTCGCGGCCAACCAGATAGCGGTGATCTCCGACTGCTCCAAAGCGGTGGTCATGCAGATCACCAGCGCGCCCGCAGGTCCCCCCGGCAACGTCGTCATCGCCCACGACGCCGTCGGCATTCCCGGCAATAACGCTGCTGCATTGCCGGTGAGCTTCGGCATCGGTTCTCAGGTCACCCCGATCGATACCATCGTCTACTACATCGGCACGGGCGCGGACGGCGACGGCGCCTTGTTCGCCTACGATCTGAATGCCGGAACCGCGTTCACCGCCACGGAATTGGTGCCGGACATCGAGGCCATGCAAGTGCTCTACGGCGTCGATACCAGCGGCACGCAAACCGTCGCGGAGTATCTGACTGCTGACCAAGTCGTCGACTTCAACACCGTCATCAGCGTCAAGATTGCCGTGCTGGCAGCGAGCCAGCCGGGTTCGATGAGCATTCCTCCGGCCGGGCTCACCTACACCTTGTTGGGCAACACCGTCACGGCGCCGCGCGATACGCGCGCACGCCAGGTGTTCGAGATCACGGTCGGCGTGCGGAATGCGGCGAGTTGAACCGGGGAACGCACATGAAGCATCGAAGCCATTCGCTGAATTCACGCTCCCGCCAATCGGGCGTGGTGCTGTTCGTCGCCCTCATCCTGCTGGTGATCCTGAGCTTGATCGGCGTCACCGCCGCGCGCATGCAGACCGTGGAAGAGCGCATGGCACGCAACGAGGACAACCATCAACTCGCGGCGCAAGCCGCGGAAGCCGCGCTGCGCAGCGCCGAGGGCGGATTGCTCAGTGGCATCTACACGAACTTCGCCGCCAACACCAACGGTCTCTACGAGCTCACCGCGTCGAACGGAAGCGTCGTATCGACCATGAACTGGGGTGCCGCGGCCGCTGTTCTCCCCTATTCGGGACCGCCGCTAGCCTCCATCCCGACCGGCGCCCAGGCGCCGAAGTTCGTGATCGAAAGCCTTCCGCCGGTCGCCATGCCCGGTGACAGCATCAACCAGGTCCAGTATGCGGCGCCCACCACCCCGGTGGCCGTCTACCGGGTCACCGCTGTCGGCACGGGCGCCGACAATAGTTCAACCACGACGATCCAAAGCATCGTGCGCTAAGCACGCCTCGCAGGGAAATCATCATGCAAACCTCAGTCTCAACAGCACGGATGCAACGTATACGACGAGCGCTGGCTTGGACCACGTTCACTGTCGTGTGGAGCTGGGCATGGGCACCGCCGGTACTTGCGGCACCGCCGCCCACGCTGCCGATCAGCCAGACGCCGATGACTGTGACCATTCCGGCCCACCCGCAGATACTGCTGGCGGTCGCGAATTCGCAGTCCGTCGACGGCGATCTCTCCGGCGCCATCTACACCGGATCGGGCTCCTTCGGCGCTGCATACTCGATTTTGAATGCCTCGAGCTCGCCCCTGAATTTCACCATCCCGGCGGGATTCACGCCGCCCGTCAACAACGGGAACGGCATCACCGCCCCCTACACCGTGCAAGTCGGTCCCTTGTTGGAGGACAATTCGGCCAGCCGTCTCAATGTCGCCAAAGGCGGCATCACCCAGATATTGAACACCTATATCGCGAGCGCCGACTTCGGGCTGATGGACTATCAGACTTCGTGGCCCAACGCTTACACCACCTGGGTGTATCAGATGAGCCAGCCCGGCGGCTTCACCTTCACGAATATTGCCGGCGTCAACGTTCCCGGTACCGTCGAATACATTCCGAACCCTTGCTACGGGGTACTTCCCAGCGGCGTCGATCCGGTCTCTCGAGATTGCCAGCAGCTTCATGCCTTCTATCTGGTGAGCACGGGCCAAGACATTTATCTCCAGCAATACATGGTGATCGGCGCGAGCAGCGATGATGCAGCGATCAACGACGTGCTCTACGCGGGCGGCATTCCGTCGGTCTGCGTCGTTTTCGGCGGTCCGAATCCACCGTCGCCGTTCCCGCCGTATTTCTCGCTCGGCAATTACGAGAACGGCGGTGTGGGCGAGGGCTACTTCGGTGGGGTGCCCGGAGGATGCGCGACTTGGACGGGGCCCACCAACGCGGGCTATGTGCCTTATTCGACTCAGGTCATGTACGAGCTGCGCGGCTTCGGGTACTACACCTGGTGGGAATCGTCGAACAGCGGCAACATCCTGGTGCCCATGACCTCCTCGGGCGCAACCCCGACGCCTGCCTCGGTTGCCGCCGCACTGGCGCAATTCACGCCATATCTCGCGCCCGAAACGAACTCGAGCGGCACGCCGGAAATCAAAGCCGCGGCGACTCAATCGCCCATCGCGGGTCTGATCGCGAAAGCACAAGCGTATTTTGCGACCAACCCGGCGACCTCGAACGGCTGCGCGGCCCAGCAGTATGTGGTGCTGGTGACCGACGGCTTGCCGACCGAGGATCTGGCGGGCCACTCTTGGCCGCCCGCGGGCAGCGCCTCGGCGACAGGTTATGGCGTCACGGCGAATTTCCTGGGGGACGGCTCGCTCGACACGGTGACCACCAATGATCAGGCGCTGCTCGATGTCGTTGCAAATCTGAAAACTCTTGCGGCGGCCGGCGTGAAGACTTACATCATCGGCGTGGGCGCAGGCGTGGATCCCACCGTCAATCCCGTCGCGGCAAATACGATGACGGCGATGGCGATTGCCGGCGGCACCGGAACGGCGAGCCCCACCGGCTACTTTGCGGCCAATAGCCCGCAGCAGGTGACCAACGATCTGCAAATCATCATCACCAAGATTTTGGCCGCCACCCAATCGGTCGCCTCGGCCGCCGTCAACTCGACCGGCCTCAATACGACCTCCGTGGTGTACCAGTCGCAATTCCTAACCTCCGACAGCTATCAGGACTGGGATGGAAATCTATTCGCCTTTCCCATCGCGGCCGACGGCACCGTGAATACCGCGCCGGCCACCGCTCTTTGGAGTGCGGCCACGCAGCTCGATCTGCAGGGGTGGGATCTCGGCCGGCAGATCGCAACCTGGGACCCGACACTCAATGCCGGGATCCCGTTCCGCTGGAATGCGATCGCCGGCGCGCACGGCATCAAGCCGAGCACCACATTGGGCCAGGACCTGACCACCTTCACGGCCGATACCAACGGTCAAGACGTGCTGCAGTTCCTGCGCGGCTCGAATGCTCAGGAGCTGCGCAACGGCGGTCAATTCCGCAACCGCACGCACCGCTTGGGCGACATCGTCAACAGCGATCCGCTCTACGTCGGCGCACCGAGCGCGTCCAACCAGACTCCCTCGTACGTCGCCTTCGCAGCCGCCAACGCCGCGCGGCGCCCGGTCATCTACGTCGGCGCCAACGACGGCATGCTGCACGCGTTCGATGCGACCTCAGTCAACAGCGCCGCTCCGTTTGCCGGATCCACGACCGGCGGCAATGAGCTCTTCGCCTACATTCCGCGGGGCGTGTACTCGAATCTCATCGCTCTGGTGAACCCCTACTACAATGCCGTTCACCAATACTTCGTCAATGGATCGCCGCAGGCCTCCGATATCCAGTTCGCCGATGCGAGCTGGCACACCGTGCTCGTGGGCACGGAAGGCGCGGGCGGCAACAGTGTGTATGCGCTGGATGTGACCAATCCCGACGGCATCACCTCGGAAGGGGTGCTTGCCTCGAGCGTGCTCTGGGATTTCATCGATCCCGACATGGGCATGGGCTTCTCGACGCCCGCCATCGTCAGCACGCCCGTTGGTTGGACGGTCTTCGTGGGCAATGGTTACGACAGCCCCACCCAAAAGCCGTTCCTCTTCGCCTTGAATGCTCAGACCGGCGCGACGGTGAGTAAAATCGATCTTTGCGCGGCCGTTCCGACCGCGTGCAACCTGACCGCCTCGAACGGCCTCTCCACCGTGATCGCCGTGAACAGCGGCGGTCAACTCGCCGGCTACGCGAATATCGTTTACGCCGGGGACTTGCAGGGCAACTTGTGGCGGGTCGATGTATCCAACGCTAATCCCGCGATGTGGACGGTAACGGTGCTGTTCCAGGCACGCGATGCACTCGGCAATCCGCAGCCCATCACCACTTCACCGGTGGCGAGTCTCAATCCGCGCTACCCGCAGGTTCTGGGTACGATGGTGTTCTTTGCCACCGGGCAGCTACTGGGCGTCCCAGACCTCGCAGACGTCAATATGCAGACGATCTATGGGATTTACGATCCGCCTGCAACCTACGCAACGCCCGTCACCCGGGCGAGCGGCAGCCTCATTCAGCAATTCCTGTCCATCCCGGCGTCCAATGGACAGGTGGTGGTCGACACCGGCAATGCGGTGACGATACCCACCAACAAGGGCTGGTACGTGGATCTCACGCTCAACAGCGGCGAACGCGTCGTGACCGATCCGCGTCTGGAGTCCGGTGGGACCCTCGTGCTGACGAGCTACGTACCCTCGACCGACCCGTGCAGCGCCGGCGGCAGCTCATATCTTTACATGCTCAACTATGCGACCGGCGGCTCGTTCACCAGTCCGCAATTCGACCTGAACGGCGATCACGTGATCAACGGCAGCGATTCGGTGCTGTTGAACAGCGGACTCATGGGCAATCCCGTCGGCATGGCGCTCGGCAACGTCTTTGCCGCGGCGCCGACCATTCGCACCGCCAATCTGGGCACCGTCGGTGCCATCAAATTGATCACCGAGTCGAACAACACGATCCCGACGGTCGGTGAGAAAGGGTCCTCCAAGAGTCGAACTGCATGGTGGGAGATACGTCAATGAAACTAGCAAAAATCGGTTTTGCCGCCGCGGCGCTCGCGATGGTGTTGTGCTCTCGGCCCGAGATCTGTTGGGCGAGCCGCATCCTCAGCCCCGTCGTCACCGGTGAGGTTACCGCGATCCCCTACGGAGGCAAGATCGAAGTCGATCATCACAGCTATGTCATCAAGGCCGGAAGTGCCGCGGACCAGGCCTCCCACAACCTCTCTCTGGGAGACGTCGTCGATTTGATTCTGGACGCGCCGGCGGCGACGGCGACCGCCAAGGTCGTCGCCATCAACAAGCATTCGGGATCGAAATGACCATGCCGATCCCTGAGACCGCGCCGGTGAAAAACGGCTTCTCGCTGATCGAGCTCATGATTGCGGTGGCGATCGTCGGCATCTTGGCGGCCATCGCCATTCCGTCCTACATGGCCTATACGCACCGGGCCAACCGCACGGACGCCACCCGCACCATGACCCTCGATGCCCAAGGACTGGAGCGCTGCTACTCGCAGAACTTCACGTACATCGGTTGCTTAAATCCGGCAGCCGGGACGACGGCATCACCGCAGGGCTACTACAGCGTCACCATTGCCATGCCGACCGCGAGCAGCTTCACGATCACGGCCACCCCCGTCGCCTCTCCGCAGACCTCGGATTCAGCCTGTCAGAGCTTTACGCTCAATAGCGCCGGCACGCAGGGCGCGACCGACAGCGGAGCGAATCCGAACACGCAGACCTGCTGGGGCTCGACTTGAGACCGAGCTGGTTCGCGGTCGCGCTGAGTTCGCGATCGCGTTAGTTCGCGCTGTACCCGCGCCCCTCGACGCACGCCACCATCGCCCGCTGGTAGTCGGAACCGTTCGCCGCGCCCTGTCCGGCCTGCTGCGCGGCCCACTGCTGACATTCGCGCTTGTCGGTCGACTGCTGCTCCTGGCTCTGCCCGTTCTTCGGGTACATGAAGATGCGCCCTTGTTGTCCCGCTGCCGGATCAGCGGCCGCCGGCGCCTGGCTGCCGTCCGCCGGATAATTCTGCGGTGCCGAATAATTTTGGGGTGCGGGATAGCTCTGCGGTGCGCCCGCACCGGCCGGGACGGGAGCGGCTGCCGGCCCGGCGCCGCTCGGATCCGCTACGGGCGGGGGGTCGGTGGCGACATAGCCATCATACGAGGGATTCCAGGTGTAATAGACATCGTTGGCGTAGTAATACGGGACGCCGCCGTACCAGTAGGTCGCATACGCCAGCGGCAGAATCGGCAGGAACCAGGCGTAGCCCAGGCCATAATACGCGCGCGGCCAAAAGCCACCATGCCAGTACCCGCCGTGCCAATAGGCGCCGGTCGAATAGCCATGGTAGCCGCCGTGATAACCCCCATAGGCGCCCCCGTAGCCGTGATAACCCACGGCGCCTCCGTGATAGCCGCCATACCCGCCGTGATAGCCGCCATACCCGCCGTGATAGGCGCCGTAGGCCGCATGGCCGCCGCCTCCGCCGTAGACCGCATGGCCGCCGCCATAGGCATGCACACTGCCGCCCGAATAATGGGCCGCTGAGGCGAAATGGGTGCCACCGCCACCGGCGTGTCCGGCCGAAGCATGGCCGCCGCCGAAATGACCGCCTCCTCCGTGACCGCCGCCACCATGGCCCTGAGCAAGAACAGGCCCCGCTGCCAGCATGAGGGACCCGATAGCCGCCAGAAGAACTTGTTTGCTCATGACCGATGCCTCCGCAAGCCCTCGCTTGGGTGTTGATGAACCCATCACCAGATAGATAGACCTATTAGGAGTAACGCGGTTCAAGGCGTTTGGTGCACAGATGCGCCGCAACATGGCAGCCCGGACACCGACCGATCGGCGCGCGCCGGCAGACATCGCCGTCAGGCGGTCAATCGGTCCGCCAGCCGGCGTTAAACATAATGTAGGCCGTCCGGCCGGGCGCAGCCTCAAAATAGCGCTGGTTGCTCTCGTTGACGATCACGGAACCGACATAGGCTCGATTGAAGAGATTATCGAGGCGCGCGAATTCGCTGAATCGCCAATGCCGCGTGTCCTGGTCGAGACCGGCTCGCAAATTCGCTTCCCAATAGCCCGCGGCGGCGGCCGTGTTGCGGTCATCGGCATAGATCTGCGCCCGCCCCTGGGTCTCGAGCGTCGCCGAAAAGCCGGCCGGGTGGTAACTCCACGTCAGCCCGGCGTAGAGGGCATTCATGGGAACCGCCGGTAAGTAGCTGCCGCTCTCGACGATCGCCGGTTTGCAGGGGGTGCCGACGCAGGTCCCATAGGCTTGAGTCACGATGGCCCGAATGTAGGTGTAGGCCACCCGGGCGCTGAATCCACCCGCCCAGGTCGCATCGACAGCGAGTTCCGCTCCGTGACGCGTCGTTTCGCCGATGTTTTGCTCGACGGCCCGGCCGTTGAAATTCTGCCGCACGGCGAGCTCGTCTTCGGTCTTGATGTAGAAGGCGGCGAGTTCCGCACGCACGCGTCCGGTGCCCGCCTTGACTCCGAGCTCGTAATTATCGCTGCGCGCCGGCCGAAGGCCGATATTCAATCCGGGCAGGCTGCCGTCGGTCGAACGGTAAGCGAGATCGTTGAGAGTCGGGGTTTCGAAGCCCTTGCCATAGGCGGCGTAAAGATTGACGGCGGGACTCGCGTGGAAGACGGCGCCTGCGACCGGGCTCACCGATGTGTACCGCACCGAGCTGTACGGATCGACGGCGCCCGACAACTGGTTGTGCGAATGCACTTCCACGAGATTGTTGCGCACGCCCGCGGTGAGGCGCCAGCGCGCATCGGGATCCCACTGCGCCTGCAGGTACTGATCGAAATCATATACGTGATTCTGATCGTCTCTGCGCGTCGCGCCCTCCACCCCGAGGTCGTTCCCGATGTAATTCAAAAATCCCAGCCGCGTTTCCTCCAAATCGTCGTAGGCGATGCCGCCCACGACCTGCAGGGCGGTGCCGCCCACCTCGCGCCGATCGGTCAGGTGCACATCGACGCCCCAGAAATCGCGATCGAGATCGATGACGCCCCCGGGATACAGGGGTTTGGATGCTTCGGTCGCCTGCGGTATCGCCTGAAACTGCGTGGTGGCACGGTGACCGGCATAGAGCGTGCTCGAGAGCTCATCCGCGGCGCTCAGCCTGTTCTCGTACACCGCGCCGATTTGTTCCTGATGGAGCAACTTGCGCGTGTTGTATTGAACGGCGCCGGTGCCCGCCTGGCTTGGATTTGCAGCGAGCTGCGCTTTGGTGAGGCCCAAGGGATCCTGCACGTAGGGCGTTTCGATGGCATTCGCCACGAAAGTCAAAGTCGCCGCATCGCTCAATGTGAGGCGCAATTTCGTATTGAAGTTGTTGCGCTCGGCATTGCTGTGAAAGCGGTAGCCGTCGGTTTGAAAGTGCGCGAGGTCAACGACGTAGTTGACCGTGCCGTCGTCGCCCGTGGTCAGAACCGCGTAGCGCTGCGTGTTGAACGTGCCGTACTGCGCCGTGCCGTCGAGGGAATATCCGGGCTTCGCATCCTCGGTAAAGATCGAGATCACGCCGCCGGAAGAGTTGCCATAGAGCGCCGAGAAGGGGCCGCGCAAAACTTCCATGTGGCCGGCGGAGCCCAAATCGAATTGAGAAAACTGGCCTTGGCCATCGGGCATGGTTCCGGGAATGCCATCGGAATACAGCCGCACTCCGCGCACGCCGAAGCTCGACCGCGCGCCGAAACCGCGCACCGACAGCTGTTCGTCCTGGGCGTAGTTTTGCCGGCTCTCCGCGGACACCCCCGGCACCGTCATCAGGGACTCGGAGATATTGACCTGCAGCTGACCCACCTGGATGGCAGCCTGGTCGACTCGATCGATCGAGGCGGGAACATCGAAGCTCGACTGGGAAACCCGGGTCGCCGTCACCACGATGGGATAGAGCTGATCCTCCTGCGCCAGCGCATACGCGCTCGTGCAAAGGCCCCAGGCCAGCAGCAGCGAGGCGCTGCAATGGATCGCCATTGATCGTCGCATGTAGGTGACTTTCCCGTTGTTTTTTCGACGCGCGCTGATAGCCGCTGCGCTTGCGGCATGTTATGTCATCGCCCTACGCTCTGCATCAACGGGCCCCATCTTCAACCGCTCAAGTCCGGTGCTCGGCTGCCGCTACTGAAGAACTTGAAGACAGCAAATCCACATTCGCGTCTGCACCGGGCGTTCGGCAGCTTGATGGGTTCGGCTGCCCTGTTGCTGCCGATATCGACGGGTGCGGAATCGCATCTGCAGACGGGCGCCCCCGGCCCCGCATTGAAGGCCACCGCACACGTGGATTTCAAGATCGTGATCCCGCCGGTTCTTTACTTGGATGTGAGTGAGCACGGCGTCCGGGTTCCGGGCGCGCAGCCGGTGACGGTCATGAGCAATAGCCGCAATGTCACGTTGGCCGCGACCGCATCGAGCTCCGAGGCCGCGCGCGGCAACACCATCCTGAGCGCCGCGGCGAGAAAAGTGATTGCACAGGATGCTTTTTGCACGCTCGGGCCGGCGCACGTCGCGCATCCGCCGCCTGCTGGCGACCGCGCGGCTTCCGACCC
Organism: uncultured Gammaproteobacteria bacterium; assembly: GCA_963801865.1. Lineage (GTDB taxonomy): Bacteria > Pseudomonadota > Gammaproteobacteria > Steroidobacterales > Steroidobacteraceae > Bog-1198. Next base: position 442,913 of record CAWDGY010000001.1, read on the forward strand.
GCGACCGGTGATCTGCACGGCCTCGATGCCGTAGAATCCCAACCGGCGCCTTCGCTGCAAACGGGACGCGGGTCACGCTTGCATTCATCCGTTTGAGGCATTTCCGCGGTACGCGCTCGCAGCGCTTGCTCGGCGCGCGGGTGCGGCGCGTGGGTGTGCGAACTGGCACACAAAAACCACACTGTATCGGCCGCGCCAGCCGGATCTTGAGCCCGCACAAGTTGAACTGCGACCTGGTTCAACGTGCAATTGGGCATATTCCCTAGTATCTGCATCGCGCACGAAGCTGCAGTAGGTAGCTACGCGCGTAGGCAGCCAAACCGTCCCAACACGGTGCGCGCCGGCCTATCCCTACACAGCACAGGAAGCAGATCATGAAGACATCAATTGCATTGAAGACCGTGTTGGGCGCAGCGTCACTGGCGCTACCGCTCATGGCGTTCGCGGAATCGAATGTTCAGACGGGCGCCGCAACCGCCGCGCCGGGCGCGACGGCCCACGTGGACTTTTCCATCGTCATTCCGAAGATTCTCTACTTGCGCGTCGGTACCGGCTCCTCGTACACGACCGGAGTGCTGAGCTCCAACCCGGCCGTCGATCTGATCACCTTTTCACCGACCGCGGCCCAGGTGGGCAATGGCACTGCCGTTGCCGGTACCGGCGGCGATCTCACCGGCGGCGTCGAGACCGCGGCCGTCGTGAGCAACAGCGGCAACGTCACACTCAACGCCACCGCCACCGGTGCGCTGAGCGACGGTGCGGGCGATACGATTCCCTACTCCCAGATCACCACGACCTCGACGACGCTGACCTCCGCCACGGCGCTGCCTGCGCCGGTACTGACCAACGCGACGAGCGCGAATGTCGTCCTCACCGCGCCGGCCACCAAGGTCATCGTGGAAGATGCGAAGTGGACGTTCGCGTATGCCAACACCGCGACGGTGCCGACCGGTACCTACGGTGGTATCAACACGAACAACAGCCGCGTGGTGTACACCGCCACGATGCCGTAACACGCCGGGCGAGTTTCGATGCGCGACTTCTCGCCATTGCTGCCGGCGTCGCCGCCTGAAGTGGCGCCGGCCGCTCGCCTCGCGAGAGCCGGCGGCACGGGGCTGCGCGTCCTCACCGCCGCGGTGCTGCTCGCAACGCTCACGAGTCGCGCCGCGGCCTACACCGTGACGCTGAGCCCGGCCGCACCGCTCACCGTCTATCTGCAAGTCGGCGTCGGCAGCTTCACCAATGATTACATCTATGGCGGACAGCCGCAGAACAACACCACCATCAACACGGTGTCGACGACGGTCGCGGCGAACGTGGTGGGTAACGGCACGGCGCAGGCGATGACGACGAACAGCACTGCCACGCAGAGCTACTGGGACGGCTACACCTATTGCAGCGTGCCGGGCCAGCTCTACATCGGGGGCTTCTACCGCACCACCGGAGCGACGACCGCCGCGGCACAGGTGACCGCCACCGTGCCGGCGGCATTGATCGACACCGGCGGCGATACCATTCCGTTCTCCAAGATCCGTTGGACATCGAGCGGCAACGGCGATACGGGTGCCGAGCCTTTTCCCGCAGGCACCTTCGTCAACGGCGGCGTGCAAAACGTCGGCTCCATGGGCAGCAACACGTGGAACGAGAGCTGCTGGACGTTCTCCTATCTGAACAACTCGGTCCCGCCCGCGGGCACGTTCACGGGCGTCGTTCTCTACACGTTGAGTGCGCCATGATGGCCGTTGCGCGCGCTGCGATCGCCGCTGCGCTCACCGGGATCCTCGCCGCGCGCTCCACGATCGCCGCTGCGCTCGCCAGGACTCCCGTTCGGCGCTCCACGGTACCGCTGCCTTTTTTTTTGGCGCTGGCATTGAGCATAATCTGGTGGTCCCCGACGCAGGCCAAGACCACCACGATCGATGACTCGGGCACGCAGGCGCTCGAGCCCACGGTGCTCATGCGCTGGAAGACCGCGGCGCCGGCGCGCTCGGGCGACGACAATCTACTGATCGGCGCCACGACGATTCGGGTGCGAATCAACGTGACTCCATGGCTGCGGCGATCGGGACGGATCTACCTGTCGCTGCCCGCCCAGCAGCCGGGACCGCTGCGCGCCTCGTGGGTCGCCCAAAGTCGATTTCTTCCCGGAACCGTTCAATCCGGCAATCGCATGCTGATCTATGCCGGCCCCATCACGACGCCGTTCATAGAGGACGTATTGACGTTTCAGTTCAGCGTGAACGGCGCCGTGGTGCGGCGCGCCTTCCCCGTGACCTTCCACTTCGAAATGGATGAAAGTTGATCATGCGATCCGGCGTATTTCTATTCTGGCTTCTCGGTGTTGCGTTTTCGGGGCTCGTCGAAGCTCAGGGGTTCGCCGCCCTGGTGTCGCCCCCGCGCTTCGAGCTCACGGCAAAGTCGGGCAAGACCGTGCGCAGCGTGATCGAGGTCAGCAATCGATCGACGGCGCCCGCCCGGTACCTGATCCACACCGCCGATTGGAGCCTGTCGCCGGATTTCAGCGTGAACTTCCACGATGACTTGCAGCAGGGCAGCTGCCGCCCGTGGGTTGCAATCGAACGGCCCGAAGTGGTGGTGCCCGGCGCTGGAACGTTGCGGTATCGCTTCGAAGTGACGGTGCCGGCGGATGCACCGGCGGGTGAATGCCGTTTCGCCGTCATGATCGAAGGCGCCGAACCTTCGATCGCCCGCAGCAAGGGGCTGGACGTGCCGGTCACCGGCCGCATCGGCGTCATTGTCTACGTGACCATCGGCGAGGGTGCGCCCGATCTCGAGATTTTGGGCCCCAGCATCGCCAACTTGAACGGGCAGCAGGTTCCGACGCTGCGCATTCACAACGCGGGCAGCGCGCATGGACGCATCAGCGGATTTCTCACCGGCACGGACGCGAAGGGCGTGTCCTACGACTTCACACCGTCGGATTTTCCCATCCTGCCTCACGAGGAACGTGAGGTTTTCTTGACTCCGTCGACGGCGACGGAGGATCACCCGAAGCTCGCCTTCCCGGTCACGGTGAAGGGCACGCTCGAGTGGGGCGATCACAGAACCGAGCTCAATCAGCGGTTTGAATGAAACTGCGCGCCAACCTCGCATCCCGGCTCGCGTTCGGCCTGTCCGGGCTGTGGGGACTCGCCTGCTCGAGCACCGCATACACCCAATCGCTGCCGACAGCGCCCGCCGCGCCCTGGAGCGCCGTCAACCTGCCGGCGACGCCGGTCTATCAGGATCACTACATCGGCGGCGGCTCACTCCCGCCCGACATTTCCGCGGGTGACAACGGCAGCGACGATACGCAAGGATTGGCGCGCTCGCTGCAGATCGAGGCCGTGACGAGCCGGCTGAGTTCTCATGACGCCGGCTCGTCGAGCACGTTCACGGAGAATGGCATCGTCGCCAAATCGCAATGGGAGACGGCCGCCTACGGCGCTTGGTCGCTCGATGCCTCCGCGCGCATCGGAGGATCCGACCAGGGCCAGTCCGAGCAGGGACAGGGCGGCGTCGTGACGCTCCGGCAGCGCGGCATGCCCTTCGATGGCGGCTGGCAGGCCGATAATGCAATCGGGGATCTGAATGCGCCCGACATCGGTCTGGCGCGATTTCAGTCGCGCTTTTATCTGCCCACCGGGCCGATGCAGGGGCTCACCACGGAATGGCGCGGGCCCTCCGGTCTGCAGGTCGTCGCAGGCGGCGGCGTACCCGGGCTGTACGATGGCATCGAGGTTCCGAATTTTCGCACCCTGGACGGTTCGACCGCGACCGCCGGCGCTCAGTGGTCGCCGGCATCGCAGTGGACGATTGGCGGCCAACTCATCGAGGCTCACGACGTGAACCTCGCCATCGGACCGGTGATCGACGGCTCCACGCTCATGTCCTCCACCACCGGACTTCTCACCGCGGCGTGGCAGGACGGCGGCGAGCGTCTTCAGATGAATCTGCTCGACGGCGAAGTCAGCGGCAAATCGAATGCCGTCGGCGGTTGGGTCGATGGGTCGATCGCACAGGGGAGAATCCTGCAGAATGCCGGCCTCTTCCGCATCGATCCGAACATGACCTGGGGCAATCAGCTGATCGCCAACGATGCGCAAGGTGGCTATTACCGGCTCAATTACCAGAGCCGACAGTGGCTGGCGGATATCGGCGTCGATGAAGTGCGGTCCGTGTCGGGTCTCGGCACCAACACGACATTCCTCACCGGCGACACGCGATATCAGCTGTTCCGCGACTGGGGCGTGGGAGGAGTCGCCAATGTCAGCCGCAGCGACGGCGGCACCGGCTGGTCGCTGCAGGGCTTCGTCGATCACGCAAACACTTGGGGCACCAGCCGCGCCCAGGCCGACTATGCCGATACCCCGGCCGGCCGCGATGCCACCCTCACGTTGGATCAGACCTGGTCGGCGCCCACCGGTATTCGTCTCAGCACCTCCGCCTCCGTCGAGCGCATCAACGGCGCCCTCATCAACGGGCTTCAGCAAGACAGCACCGTGCTCGGCATTGCCGCCTACGGAGGCGGTCAATTGACGACGCGGCTGAGCATCGACGGCAATGTGCGCTGGGCGGCCGCGGTGCAAGGGAGCGCCGCCCCCGGGGTTTCGGCGAATGTCTCGCTCACGTATCAGCTATCGCAAAACTGGGCGATCCTCGCGACCTACTACGATAGCGAGGTCGGCTCGTGGACGCCGCTCACCGTGGTCTCGCCGCTCACTCCGCCGGTGGCGACGCCGATCGCCGCCGTACAAGAGCGCGGTATATTCTTGAGGATTCGCTATCAACGAGCCTCGGGTTCGCACTTCGCGCCGCTCGGCGGCGCGCCCGGCGCCGGCGCGGGTGAAATTGCCGGGATTCTCTATCTCGATGCGAACTACAACGGCCGCCCCGACGCCGGCGAAACCGGTGCGCCCAACGTCACGGTCGTGCTCGACGGGCGTTTCTCAGTGCAGACGGACGCCAACGGCCGGTTCAGCTTCCCAGTCGTGGCGACGGGCCACCATGTCATCACCGTGATCTCGGACAACCTGCCTCTGCCGTGGGCACTCGTCAACGGCGGCAGGACCGAGGTCGACGTGACGACCCGGGGTCGCACGGATATCAGCATCGGGGCGCAACGGCCTCGCTAACGGCGCCGAAATCCTCAATGGGCACCGAAATCCTTCGCTTCGTACACCACCCGGCCTCCGACGACGGTTTGCAGCACTTGCACCGCGGCGATTTCCTCGGCGGGGATCTTGAGCACGTTTCGATCGAGCACGATGAGGTCGGCGAGCTTCCCGACTTCGAGCGAGCCGGTCGAGAGTTCCTGGTGCAGCTCGTAGGATGAGTTCATGGTGATCGCCCGCAATACTTGCGCACGCGTCAAGCCCTGATCCTCGCTCAAACGGCCGGTGTACTTGGGATCGCTGTGCGGCGAATTGGTTCGCGTCACACCGACCTTGAGCGCAAACCATTCATCGAGCGGGTCGACGGGCCAGTCGCTGCCGTACGCGATTCGCGCCCCAGCCGCTGCCAGGAAACCGGCCGGCTCCATGTATTTGAAGCGCGCCTGCCCCAAATACTCGCGGGCGCCCTCAATGGTGTCGGGGGCGGGCTTTTCCCATTGAAAAGACAGCACGGGGATCGCATCCAACTGCCGGTAGCGCGGGAAATCCCGCGGATCGACGATTTCATCGTGGGCGATCGCCGCGCGAATGTCCTTTCCCGGAAGCCGCTCGCGCAAGGCTTGGATGCCGTCCAGACCTTCGTGCACCGCTCGATCCCCGTCGGCGTGCATGTGCGGGTCGAAGCCGGCCTGCGCGACCGCGACGAGGACCTCGCGCAGCACGGCAGCAGGAAAATACACCTCCGGTCCGCGGTTCGAGCCCGCCACCCAGCGACGGTTCGGCGGAGGGCCCTCGGGCATGAAATAGGGCTCGAGCATCGCACCGGTGAGCGCCGGCGCCGCGATCACGCCATCGAGAAATAGCTTCACGTTCCTCACCGTGATCTTCGGCCGCGGCTCGATCATGCCCTGATCGTAGCGCCGCGCGAGCACCGTCGCCTCGGCGGCGGCTTTGGCCGGATCGCGCCCCTCGGGAGGTGTGATCAACAGCGCGAAATGCGCGCGCGCCGTGAGCTTCCCCTCGCGTTCGGCGTGCGCGAATGCGGCCAGCGAGGGCGGCTCGGCCATCGCGTCCAGGAATGTGGTGATGCCTTGCCCGCTCATCAGAGCGAGCGCCGCTTGCGCAGATTTGATGTCATCGCTCGGCGTCGGCGTCGGCAACCGCTTGGTCACCAAATCCTGCGCCGCGTCCTCCAGGATGCCGGACGGATTACCGGCTGCATCGCGGCCTATCCTGCCGCCCAGAGGATCGGTGCTGGCGGCTGTCACGCCGGCGAGTTGCAGCGCCCGTGAGTTCGCCAGCCCGGTATGACCGAATGATGACTCGACGAAGATCGGGCGCTTGGTCCTCAGCGCATCCAAGGTCGCTCGCGTGGCGGTGGTACCCGCGGGGAGCATCCCTTCTTGAAACCAGTTCACGACTTCGAGCCACGCATCCGGTTCTTTCGTTCGCGTTTGGTCCAGGCAGCCCTGTATCCTCGCCTGCATCTCTTCGATGCGCAGCTGTTCATAGTTCAAGTTGCACTTCAGCAGCGCCGCGCCACCCATGAGCGGATGCATGTGCCCATCGACGAGACCCGGCATCAACATGCGGCCTCGCAGATCGATCGCCGCCGTGTGTTCGCCGATGAACGGCGCGAGGCCGGCATCGCCGCCCACGTAGACGATGCGCCCGCCGCGAATTGCAAGCGCCTGCTCAATGCTGTCCTTGGCGTCGACCGTATAGATGAAGCCGTTGCGGTACACGGTGTCGGCCGGACCCGGCGAAGCGGTGGCTTCGCCCGCGACGCAGCGAGCGCCCGGCGCCGCAAGCAGAGTCGCCACCATCAGGTTGAGGGCGGCAAGCGATGACTTAGACGGCATGCAGCGCCGCTTCGAGGTCCGCAATGAGATCGCCCGGATCCTCGATGCCGACCGAAATTCGAATCAGCGCATCGTTGATCCCGATGCGATCGCGGGTTTCCTTGGATAATCCGGAATGCGTGGTGCTCGCGGGATGCGATATCAAAGTCTCCGTGCCGCCGAGACTGACTGCGAGCTTCATGACCTGAAGGCCGTCGAGCAGGCGAAACGCCTCCGGCTCTCCCCCCTTGACCGTGAATCCGAAAGTCGAACCCGCACTCTCGCACTGGCGCTTGAAGACGGCCGATCGTGGATCATCCGCCGCGAGAAAGCCGAGATAGTTGACGCCGGCAATCTTCGCGTGGCTGCGCAGGAAATCCGCGACCAAGGCGGCGTTCTGCGCCGACTTGTGCATGCGCAAGGACAGGGTTTCCATGGATCGCATGATCATCCATGCCGTATTCGGATCCAATTGGGTGCCCAAGGCGCCGCGCAGCCGCTTGACCGGACCGACGAGCTCTCGCGTACCGACGACGCCGCCCGCCACCAGATCCGAATGGCCGCCGACGTACTTCGTGAGCGAGTACAGCACCAGGTCGGCGCCGTGCGCGAGGGGCCGCTGAAAGACCGGGCCGAGAAAGGTGTTGTCCACCAGCACGGGCGGACGGCCGCCCGGTTGCCGCTTGCCGATTTCCTCGGAGATCTCGCGCATCAGCGCGAGATCGACCAGACTGTTGGTTGGATTCGCCGGCGTCTCCGTCATCACCAGACAGACACGGCCGCCGCTTTCGGCGGCGAGCGTCGAGGCGCGCGCGGCGGCTTCGCGCACGGCGGCACGCTCGTGCCCGCGCGTAAAGCTCACCGCCTTGACGCCGAATGCGGGCAGCGTCTTGTCGATCAGCGTCTCCGTGCCCCCGTACAGCGGTTGGCTCATCAGGATCACATCGCCGGGGCGCACATACGCCCACAGCGCCGTCGAAATGGCCGACATGCCGCTCGAGAAAACGGCGGCGGTCTCGCTCTGTTCCCACAGCGCGAGCCGATCCTCGAGCACTTCCAGGTTGGGGTTGTTGAAGCGCGAATAAACGAGGCCGGTGCTCTGCCCGACGACGGGTTCACGGCGTCCCGAGGTGAAATCGAAAAAATCCTTGCCGTCCTGCGCAGTCTTGAAGACGAAGGTCGAGGTCAGGAAGATCGGCGGCTTGAGCGATCCTTCGGACAGGGAAGGATCATAACCGTACCCCATCATTTGGGTTTCGGGCTTGAGCACGTGCTCGCCGATTTTCCGTTTATGATATGCGTCGTAGCTCACGTTGCAGCCCCCCAGATTTTTCACGGTCCCGCAATATAACCCACATGTTACTGACAGGCATCGCCCTCGCAGCGTTCGTGAGCACCATGGCCGGGGGATTGCTGGCGCTGCGGCTGCGCGACAAACTGCACCTCATCTTGGGTTTCAGCGCCGGCGCGGTCATCGGCGTCGCCTTCTTCGATCTGCTTCCCGAGGCGGTCAATTTCGGCGTCAAGTTTCACAGCCCGAGCGAGATCATGTCGTTCACGGCGATCGGCTTCCTGTTCTATCTCGTGTTGGACCGAATCTCGCTGTTCCACGGCGAAGCGGCGCCGCGAGGCAATGTCGGCGCCGCGGTGTTGTGCTGCCATAGTTTGCTCGACGGAGTCGCGATCGGGCTCGCGTTTCAGGCCTCGCGTGCGGTCGGCATCATCGTCACGATCGCCGTGCTGACCCACGACTTTTCGGACGGTATAAACACGATGAGCATGGTTCTGAAAAATCGCGGCGATCGCAACGTCGCTTTTCGCTGGCTCGTCCTCGATGCGGCAGCGCCCGTGCTCGGGATCGCGGCAACTCTGCTCTTCACCTTGCCGGGCGGCGGCTTCGGCATCGTGCTCGCGCTATTTGCGGGATTTTTTCTCTACATCGGCGCGAGCGATCTGATACCCGAGAGCTATCACGCGCATCCGAAATTTCTCACCACGGCGATGACCGTGGCGGGTACGGCCGTACTGTATCTCGCGATCCGGTGCATCGGCTGAATTCAATCCGGCAGCGGCGCCTGCCAGGTCGGCCGGCTGGTCGCCGCCGTTCCGCCCGAAGCGAGCATGATGCAGCCGACGGCCGCCCATTGCAGCGGCGTCAATCTCTCGCCCAGAAAAACGAGTCCGGATAGCGCGCCGAGCGCCGGTGACAGGCTCATGAGCACGCCGAACGTGCGCGTCGGCAAGCGGGTCAGTGCAAACATTTCCAGCGAATACGGCAGAGCGCTCGACAGCAGCGCGAGGGCGCAGGCCGTCGGCAGAACCGCGGGCGAGAGCAGCGCCGCGCCGGCGTCGGCGACTCCGATGGGCACGATGACGAGCGCACCGATCAGTGTCCCGAGGGCCACGGTTCCACCGCCGTGAACCGATCCGGCCTTGCGGCCGAACAGAATGTAGAGCGCCCAACAACCCCCGGCAGCCAGAGCAAACACGACGCCGGCCGGTGCGAGCGGTGCCGAGGTGAGGCCGAGCGGCAGCAGAGCGGCGATTCCGATCGCGGCCAGCGACACCCACAGGAAATCCACCACACGATGCGACGCGGCTATCGCGACCGCCAGCGGCCCCGTAAACTCGAGTGAGACGGCTATGCCGAGCGGTATTCGACTGAGCGCCAGATAGAAGAACAGGTTCATCCATCCCAACGCGAGACCGTAGATCAGGAGGCTGCGCGCCTCCTGCGCGGTGGGTCGCAGTCGCCACGGGCGCCACACGGCGAGCAGCATGATGCTGGAAAGGGCCAGGCGCTGCGCCGTGGTGCCGCTCACTCCGACGAGGGGGAAGAGTCCTTTGGCGAGCACGGCGCCGACCTGAAAGCTGGCCATGGCCACGACCAGAACGAGCACGGATAGCGCAATCGAATAGGGCTTGAACGATGGGCGTGGCGTCACAATAATCCGGGATCAGGCGTGTGCGCGTGATTATCCTCGTGCAGGGGCGCCGATGCTAACCTGAAGGAGAGCTGCCATTGGCGTTACGTGTCCATCCGATTGAGCGCGCGGCGGTCCCGCGCGACACGGTAGCCTTGGCGCGCTTCCTCCTCGGCAAGGTTCTCGTTCGCCGTTTGCCGGCGGGCACCGCCATGACGGGCCGCATCGTCGAGACCGAGGCGTATCTGGAAGCCGATCCCGCATGTCACGCATTTCGCGGCATGACGCCGCGGAATCGTTCGCTGTTTCTCGAGGCTGGGCACGCCTATGTCTACCTGTGCTACGGCACTTCGTATCTGCTCAACGTGTCGAGCGAACAATCGGGTACGGGGGCGGGCGTCCTATTGCGCGCACTGCAGCCGTTGTCGGGAATCGAGCACATGCGGCGCTCGCGCAAGAGCGGCGGCGCGCGCGATTTGGCGCGCGGACCGGGCCGCTTGACCGCCGCGCTGCAGGTGGATCGTCGCCACGACGGGATCGACCTGTTTCGCCGCGGACCCTTGTGGATCGGCAGCGACGGCGCGCCGGTCGCCGCCATCGGCCAGAGCACGCGCATCGGACTCACCAAAGGCGCCGATGCAGTCTTACGCTACTTCGTCGCCGGCAACGACTATCTGAGCGGCACCCGGCGGCTCAATGCCTAAGCACTCCTCCGGTCCGATAGCCGAAGCGCTGGCGGCGCAGCGCGTGCTCATCTTGGACGGAGCGCTCGCGACGGAACTCGAACGCCGCGGAGCCGACCTCAAGGATCCGCTGTGGTCGGCAAAATGCCTGCTCGAGCGCCCGGACATGATTCGCGACGTGCACCTCGATTATCTCGAGGCGGGCGCCGACATCGTGACCACGGCGACCTATCAAGCGACTTTCGAGGGCTTCGGTGCACACGGCATCGGGCACGAAGGCGCGGCTCGATCGATGCGCGACGCCGTCGCCCTCGCGGTTGCCGCACGAGATGAATTTTGGTCCGAGCCGCGCAGGCGGGTTGAGCGGCTCCGGCCGCTGGTTGCGGCTTCCGTGGGTCCTTACGGTGCGATGCTGGCGGATGGCTCGGAGTATCGGGGCAGCTACGCGATCAGCGACCGCGGCCTGGCGGCATTCCACCGGCCGCGGCTCGAGGTGCTGGCCGGCTCGGGCGCAGACCTCCTCGCCTGCGAGACCATTCCCTGTATGCGCGAGGCCCTGGTATTGGCGCAGCTGCTCGAGGAGCATCCGGCGATGACGGCTTGGATCAGCTTCTCATGCCGGGATGGTGCGCATGACTGCGCAGGGGAGCCGATTTCCGAGTGTGCCGCCGCGCTGCGAAGTCATCCGCAAATCGCCGCGGTGGGCGTGAATTGCACTCCCCCCGAGTACGTCCAAGAACTGCTGTGCCGGATGCGAGCTCACACCGACAAGCCTCTCATCGCATATCCGAACTCCGGCGAAACCTACGATGCATCGACGAAGAGCTGGAGTGGAGCCTGCGCCACGAGGCCGGCGGATCAGGCGCCCGGCTGGTATCGGGCGGGCGCGCGCCTGATCGGCGGCTGCTGCCGCACCACACCGCAGGATATCGGCGCGCTACGCGCGTCGTGCGTTCAATGGTCCGAAAAATGAGGTTCGCGCTTCTCGAAAAACGCGCGCACACCCTCGACGCAATCCTGGGTCTCCAGCGTCATCTCCTGGGCGCTGCGCTCGGCGCGCAGCTGCTCCTGCAGCGAATTATCGAAGGTCGATGCGTGCAGCGAACGAATCTGCCCGAGCACCGCGCACGGGCCGTGCGCGAGCCGGCGCGCCACCTCCTGCGCACGTGCGACCACCTCGGCATCCGGTACCACCGCATAGGCGAGACCCCAATCGAGGGCGGTTTTGGCTTGAATCTTCTCCGCCAGCATCAGCGAGGCCAATGAACGGCCGCCGCCGATTCGCCGCGCCAGATGAAAGGTGATGCCCGCATCGGGCACCAGACCGAGCCGGGCGAAGGACGGGCAGAAAAAAGCGCTCTCTCCGACGATGATGATGTCGCTCGCCAGCGCAAGACTCATGCCCGCGCCGACCGCGGCGCCGTTGACCGCCGCGACGATCGGAAAGCGAAAGCCGCTGAGCCGCAGGATCAACGGGTCCATGAAACGGCGCATTTCGAAATGCGCGCGTTGCCTTGCCTGCAGCGTCTTCAGGTCGACCGAGTGCAAATCCAGCCCGCTGCAGAACACGTCGTTGCTGCCGGTGATCACGACGGCGCGCGCGCCGCTGTCGCCTTTCTGGATTTGGTCGAGCGCGAGGTGCATCGCGCGGATGATGCTGATGTCGATGGCGTTGCTGACGGCCGGGCGCTGAATGCTCAACGTCGCAACGCCGTCGGAAACGGTGAAGGATAACGAATTCATTTACACGCCCTCCTCCTGATTGGCGCCAGCCGGCACCCCAAGCGCATTCTGTCAACTGCTCCCGGTCCCCTCCCCGATGATCATGCCCCGCGGCAGCCGGGGCCGCAAGCCGCGGGATGCCGAAGTCCCGTGCGAACCGAAGTTGCGGTGGCTGCTGCAGCCTTGGGAGGGGGCCGCCCCGGCTTGGGCGCCGTTGCACCGCAGCCTGCGATACAGCAAACTTCGCGCCCCAAACCCTCCGGAGCGCTTTTCATGGCAATGCCATCATGGTGCCGAAGCGGCCTGCTGCTGAGCGTCTGCGGCGCGCTGCTGGCCGGGATGGATACTCCCGCCGCAGGCGATACGCTTGCCGGCGAGATCCCCGCCGCCTTTACTCCGCACGTCACGAGCTTCGATTACGTCAAACGCGAGGTGATGATTCCCATGCGCGACGGCGTCAAGCTGCAAACGCTCATCCTCATTCCTCGCGGCGCGCACCGTGCACCGATATTGCTCACCCGCACCCCGTACGGCGCCACCGACCGGATCGCGAAGACCGACAGTGCTCACCTCTCGGCGCTCATCGACAGCACCGACGTGGCCGACGATGCGGTGGTCAATGGCGGCTACATCCGCGTGGTGCAGGATGTGCGTGGCAAGCACGGCTCGGAAGGAGATTATTTGATGAACCGGCCTCTGCGGGGGCCGTTGAATCCCACCGCCGTGGATCACGCCACGGACACCTACGACACCATCGACTGGCTGGTGAAGAACCTCCCCGAATCGAACGGCAAAGTCGGGATACTGGGCATCTCGTACGACGGGTTCACCTCATTGATGGCGTTGATCAATCCGCATCCGGCGCTGCGCGCGGCGGTTCCGATCAACGCCATGGTCGATGGGTGGATGGGGGACGATTGGTTTCATCAAGGCGCGTTTCGGCAGGACAGCCTCACTTACTTTCACGACCAGGAAGCGAGCCGACGCAGCGACATCAAATGGTGGTCCGATCACTACGATGACTATGAAACCTGGCTGGCGGCGGGATCCGCCGGTGATATGGCGCGGCTGCACGGTCTCGATCAAGTCGGCTTTACCAACAAGGTGATGATGCATCCGGTGTACGACTCGTTTTGGCAGGCCCAAGCGCTCGATAAGATCCTGGCGCAGCAGGGAGTCGCGGTCCCCGTCATGTTGGTTCACAGTCTGTGGGACCAAGAAGACATCTACGGCAACATTGCGCTCTACAAGGCACTCGAAGCGCAGGACGGCGATCATTCGAATCTGTTTCTGGTGCTGGGGCCCTGGTACCACCATCAGCAGCGCCTCGATGGTAGCCGGATCGGCGCCATCCAGTTCGGCAGCGACACCGCGCAATATTTTCGCCTGCATTTGCTGCGGCCGTTTCTGGATCATTTCCTCAAGGACGACGCGCCGCCGCTCCAGATTGCGGCGGTCAATGCGTTCGAGACCGGAACCAACCGCTGGTTGGCGCTGCCGAAGTGGCCCGCCGGATGCGCCTCCGCCTGCACCATCGAGCATGAGAAGATGTATTTGCAGGCAGGCGGCGGCTTGGGCTTTGCGGCCTCCGGTGCAGCTGCCTTCGACTCCTACGTCGCGGATCCATCGAAGCCTGTTCCTTACTTGCCGCGTCCCATCCACATCGGCGGTGAGGAGGGCGAGGAGACCTGGCAGACGTGGCTCGTCAGCGATCAGCGCGAGGTGGCTTCGCGTACCGATGTGTTGAGCTTCGAGACTCTGATCCTCAGCGATGCGGTGAAGATCAGCGGCGAGCCGATCGCCAATCTGGTGGCCTCCACCAGCGGCACGGACGGCGACTTCGTGGTGAAGCTGATCGATGTGTACCCGGATGAGGTGGGGCGTGAGCCGAAGCTCGGCGGCTACCAACTGATGATCGCCGCGGACATCCTGCGCGGCCGCTACCGCATGTCATTCAGTGATCCGAAGCCGATCCCCGCCGGAACGAGTCAAGTGTTCCGCATCGCGCTGCCCACCGCGAACCACGTGTTCCTGCCCGGGCACCGCATCATGGTGCAGGTGCAATCGAGCTGGTTTCCGCTCTATGACCGCAATCCGCAAACCTATGTCGAGAATATCTTCTTCGCGAAACCCGGCGACTATCGCAAGGCGACCATCAAAATATTCTCCGGCGGCCGGAATCCGAGCTTCGTCGAGCTGCCGGTGGTGAAAACGGCCCATTAGGGAGCCTGGAGAAAAGCGTCGCACCCCGGTCGGCTGCAAAGCCGTGAGGCGCGACGCGGTCCTGCGCCTAAAGCGGCCGCTACGACCTGTTTCCCTCGTTCTCGTGCTTGTGTTCGACCGGCGGCTTCGCAGGTGCCGGCTTCGGCTTTGGCGGCTGTGCGTGTGCCTGCGGCGGAGGTGTGTGCACGGCTTGCGGTGTGGTGGTCGTCTGCGGATGGGCCGGGTTCGCGGTGGCCGGATGCGGCGGATAGGCGTTCGCCGTAGCCCTCGGCGGCGTGCCGCCGACAGTAGCATTGCCGTGGGCAGCGTACGCCGGGTTCGCGTTGTTCGAAGCGCCCATGGGGTGCGGCGGCGGTGCCCCGCGCGCGCCGACGACGCCCGGCGCGTTGAAGGCGGCGGGACGAGGCGTCGCGGCGATCGAGGGGTGGCCGCCATTCACGGCGGCCGAGAGCGCGGGATTCTTGACGGCTTCTTGCACGTGCTGACGCTGCATCGGCGTCGACGGAACGTGCGGTTCTTGAGCAGCCCTGCGTTCTTCCGGCGTCGGTGCAGCCGTCACGCCGCCCGCGCCGCCGTTATAGCTCACCTTGTTGACGGTGACGTTATTCACCACGACGTTGTTCACATAGGTGTTGTGCACCACCGTCGTGTTGACGTTGACGACCGCGGTGTTGTAGGCAAATCGGTTCCCTTCCCAATGTCCGCCGACGAAGCCGTCGCCGTGATAACCAAAGCCGTAATTCACGCCGCCATAGAAGCCGACGTGCGGACCCCAGTAGCCGGCGTGAAAGACGTAGATTCCCCCAACGCCGAAGCCCCAGTAGCCGGGAGTCCACAAAAAGCCCACCCGCGGCGGCTGAACCCACGTGCCCGGCACCCAGTAATAGCCTCCGTTGGCAAACGCCCAGTAGCCGGGGTTCCACAGATAGCCCTCTTCCGGACACGGCGGCTGCTGGTACTCCGGCAACGGCGGCGGCGGCTGGCTGGCTTGCATTTCGACTTCGACCGCAGGTTCGGCATAGGCTGTCGGTGGCGGTGGCGGCGGCTCATAGGCGCGCGGCGGCGGCGGCGCGGGCGCGGGCGCGACGACGCAGCCGCCGAGCAGGCCCGCCGCTGCCAGCGGCAGGAGCAGGACATTTCGAAGCGCCAGGAGGTTTAAAGGCCGTTCCGGTAGTTTCAGCATGGTGACCGCCCGTGATGTTATGTCATGACAGCGTAAGAAAAAAGCGCCGTCCCTGACCGGTATAACGTCACATTTTGGGGAATGGCTATGACCGTGAAGCGAATGTAACAGTAGCCCGGGCCCACCTCGGCAGCGCGGCGCGCGGGCGCGATTCCCAGCCGCTCGAAATCCGCAAAAGGCTAGCGGCGCAGACCCAACCAGCGTTGAGCTTTCTCGATGCGGATCAGCTCACCCGTGGTATGGAGACCCAGCCGGGATGCCCGCTCCAGGACGACCAGAAGCAGCGCCGCATGGGCATAGGCGTCGATGAGTGCGCGGTGCCGGACCGTGAAGCCCAGTCCGAAGTGGCCGAGCCAATCCTCGAGCGTATCGTTTTGGGTCCCCGGAAAGAGCGCCGGCAATACCACGGCGAGATCGACGAAGCGATTCGGCATACGGATTCCCAGCACGTGCGCGAGTTCACGCCGCAGGACCGTCGCGTCGAATTCCGCCCGGTAGGCCACGACCAGGGCTGAGCCGAGGAATTCCAGGCAGTCGAGCAGCGCCGCCGCGGGGTCCTCGCCGCCGAGCTGCTGTTGGCCGCCGATTTGGTGAATCAGAATGTTGGCGACGGAACTCGATTGCTCCTGGCGCACGAAGCGCTCCAGACTCTCGTCATGACGGACGGTGCGGGCGCGAACCGCGATCGCACCGATGCAGAGCAGCCGGTCCCGGTCCATGCGGGCGCCCGTGGTTTCGAGGTCGAGGGCCACCAGACGCGCGAGAGTCAGCGGCTCGCGCAGCGCCGAGCGCCGTGCGCGCCCGTTTTGTGTCTGCCAATGCGCCAGCCGCTCACGGAGCGAAGCAGGGAGGTCGCGGCGAATGCGGCGGCGTTCGAGCGCAGACATGATGGGAAGCAGTGGCAAGCGGTCCTCGACGACTGCGCCTCAATGCGGGATGAATTGCTGGAGCAGCAATTGCACGGAGCGCGCCTGGCGGAAACATTCCCTGAGCAGGCGCTGATCCGGATCGCTCAAGGCGTATGGGTCGATGCAGTTGAGATCCCGCGGCGCATCCATGCCCACGGCCGTATCCTCGGCGTCGCGCTCGCGATTCAGCGCGCCGGTGTGTGCACGGAACCTGAGAAGCTGGAGGAATTCGAATGCCTGCACGAGGCCCGCGAGATCGCGCTCCGGCAGGTTGAGCCGCCGCGCCCCCTGCCGCAGGCGCTGTGCCGTGTGCGTCTCGGCGATTCCGAATGCAAGCGCCAGCACCCGGGCCGCGTCGACGAACAGGCGCGTGCCCTGGGTCTTGAGATCGATGGTGCCCGGGTGCCTTCCATCATCGGTGCGAAAGGCGCGTATCAGGCCGAGCGGCGGCTCGGCGCGCAAGGCGTTTGCCGCCAGCAGACCCAGGAAGAGCCGATTGTCGGCCGTACGCGCCAACACCCAGGTGCGCAATTCCTCGGCCAGCTCGGCGTCACCCGCGAGCGCCCGCAAATCGAAGAAGATGTTGGCATTGAGCAGCGCCTCGGGCGTCGGCTCGCGGAGCCACGCATCGAATCGTGTTCGCCATTCGCCGAGGCTCAGGCAACATTCGGGATTGCGCGCCATGATGTTGCCCGTGCACAGAGGGAATCCGAGCGCGGCGAGCGTCTCATTGACCGCATCGGCGAAGGGCAGCAAGCGGGCGCGCGCGCCGGCCGCCTCTCCGGCTTCGGCCGCAAACACCAGCGCATTATCCTGATCCGAGGCGACGTTTTGTTCGAGCCGTCCCTCGCTGCCGAGCGCGAGCCAGCAGTAGCGAATTCCGTCGAGCGAAAAACGAGGCGCCAGCAGCTCGAGCAGCCGCGCCGTCATGCCGTCGTGCAGCGCCGTGATGATGCGCGTCAAGTGCTCGGCCGCGATTCCCTGCGCCATGAGATTCTCGGTGAGACTGGCAATCTCGCTCGCCGCGGTCTTGAGTTCGGCGGGATCTTGCGCGACCCGGATCGTCTGCAGCACGTTGCGAATGGAGGCGCGCTGCAACGCAAAGAGGTCCCGTTCGGAAATGACGCCGGTGAGCACCGTCTCGCGAGTGACCAGCACCTGATGCAATCCGCGGGCTGCCATCAAGGCCATCGCGTCCTGCGCACTCGCGTGTTGCTCCAAGCACACAGGCGCCTCGGTCATCACCGTGCCGATGGCCGTGCTCAAGATCCGACCCGGCAGCACGACTCGCTCCATGAGATCGGTCAACGTGAATATCCCAAGCGGACGGGAATGCGGATCGACCACAACAATGGTCCGCACGCCTTCGCGGCTCATCCGCAAGAGCGCTTCACGCAGCGGCGTATCGGCGCTGCAATGCACCGGCGCACGGCGCACCAGCGCCGATAACGGGCGCAGCAGTGTCTCCTGCGCGACTGCCCGGCCGATGAAACCGCCGTGCAGGCTGCTGAGCGATTCCTTGAGGACCGCCTTCAAGTCCGCGGTACAAAATTCCTCGAAGATGGCCGAGCGCTGCCGCAGCGCCTCGACGAACTCACGCGGCAGCTGATAGCAGAACACATCCTGCGTGGCGACGAAGGATTCGGCGGCGAGTTCGCCGCCCGAAGCGCTCAACAGCGGAAAACATTCGCCGGGACCCAAGCAGACGCCGCCGGCATCGGCCCCGACTCGTTGGGCGCGAACGTGGCCGCGTTGGATGATGTGCAGCTGCGCTTCGTAGCCCGCCGCCGAATCGACGATGACGGCGCCGACGGGAAAATAGGCAAGGCGCAGATGTTCGGCAAGGAACTTGAGATCCGCACGTGCCATGCGCGAGAACGGCGCATAGCCGATGAGGAACTGCGTCGCCATCGTGCTGATCGCTTCGGCCGCAGCCATCTCAGCCTGCCCCGTTCCTGAGGCAGTGATGATCAGTGTGCGGTGGCCTTGGATACCAGCAGGCCCGTATTCTGGCGGGCATAGACCTCATTCCACATCTCTTCCGCACGCTTGTCGCGAAACAGCAGTGAGCCGAGAATCACGGCCAGAAATCCGAGTGGTATCGAAAAGATCCCGGGGTTCTTCAGCTCGATCAGCGGCTTCTCGAGCCCCATGAACGAGGTCCTCTCATCGCCCCACTTCGCCAGATCGGCCTGGGCCTTGGCCACGGCCTTGTCGAGCGCGGCCATGTCCTTCTTGCCTTTCGCTTCCGTGGCTGCATCGCCCGAGGCCAGCTCCTCGGTCGCAGCGGCACGTTTGGCCGGTTCCGCATCGAGCACCTTGTGAGCCGCTGCCTTGACCGCGAGCGGATAGGTGAGGTTCGGGGAGACGAGGGTGAGTCCGACGGCCAGGATCGTGCCGACCAGCATGCCCGCCACGATGCCCCCGGTATTGCAGCGCTTCCAATACAGTGTCAGGAGCACGCAGGGAAAATTGGCGCTGGCCGCCACCGCGAAAGCGAGCGCCACCAGCACCGCGACGTTCTGCCCCTTCGCTGCGATGCCGATGCCGATGGATATCGCCCCAACGATGAGAGTGGCGACCCGCGCCGCCTTCACCTGTCCCTGCGGCGAGACCTCTTTCCCGGCGCGTACCACGCCGACGTACAGGTCATGCGCCATCGCCGAGGCCGCGGCCAGCACCAGGCCCGCCACCACCGCGACGATGGTCGCAAAGGCGACCGCCGAAACGAACGCCAGCATGAAGTTGCCGAAGAAGGAGTTGGCTCCGCCGCCGATGTATTGGGCGAGCAGCGGACCGGCCATGTTGCCGCCGGCATCCACCGCCGCAATGTTGGCGGAGCCGACGAACTTGGCCGCGCCGAACCCGAGGAACAGCGTCAGCACGTAGAATCCGCCGATGATGGCCATGGCCCACACCACCGAGCGGCGCGCCTGCTTCGCGGTGGGCACGGTGAAGAAGCGCATCAGAATGTGCGGCAGACCGGCCGTGCCGAACACCAGGGCCATACCCAAGCTGATTTGATCGATCGGCGCCTTCAAGTACAGGCCGGGCTCCAGGAATCTCTGGCCGAGTTCGGCGGCCGTCATCGCTTTTGCCGGATCGCCCAACAGCGTCGTCACCCGCGCCTGCACTTTGGGATCTGCCACCACGTCGGCCAGGAAGGCCGGTAAGGAGAAGCCATAGGGCGCCCAGACGAGCATCACGATGACGATGGACGCGGCCACCAGCAGCACCGCCTTGATGATCTGCACCCACGTCGTCGCCACCATGCCGCCGAAGATCACGTATCCCAGCATCAACACGCCCACGCAGATCACGGAGGTTTCGTAGTTGATGCCGATGAGGGTTTTGACCAGCACACCGCCGCCCACCATTTGCGCGGTGAGGTAGAACGTCGACACGGTAATGACCGACAGCGCCCCGACGATGCGGGTGATCCGCGGGTCGTTGCGATAGGCCAGGATGTCGGAGAGCGTGTAGCGGCCGATGTTGCGGCACGGCTCCGCAATCAGCAGCAGCACCGTGATGTAGGCCACGAGCCAGCCGACCGAGTACATGAAGCCGTCATAGCCGTAGAGCGAAATGAGGCCCGCGATACCCAGGAAGGAGGCGGCCGACAGATAGTCGCCGGCGATCGCCCAGCCGTTCTGCAATCCCGAAACCCCACCCCCCGCCGTGTAAAAATCCGAGGCCGAGCGGACGCGTTTGGCGGCGAGGTAGGTGACGAACATGGTAATTGCGATGATCACCGCAAAAACGGAAAAGGTGAGCCAGCGATAGTCTGCGGCGGGCTCGGACTGCGCCAGCGCGGGAGCGCACGCGAGCAATAACAGGGGCAAACACGCCGGGGCCCACGTCATTCTGTCGATCGATTTCATGACTCAACCTCCGCCTTTCTTGGCAAACTCCGCCGCGATCTGCGCCGCGAGCTGGTCGAATTCGTTGCCCGCCCGCCGCGAGTAGATCAATGCGATGCTCCACGCCACCACGAATTCGCTCAGCGCAAACACGAGACCGACGTTGATGACGCCCCACACCCGTATCTTGAATAGATCCTGGAAGTAGGCTGCCCCAACCGGGAGCAGAAAGTAATAGACGACGGAAAGGGCCATCAGGCCCCAAAGGAACAGGGTCTTGCGCCGATGCAAACTCTGAAAACGCGGGTCGCGAGTCAACGCTTCCCAGTCGACGGCTTCGTTCATCGCCATGCTTTGTTCTCCCTTTTATCGCAACGAAAGCGAAACTTTTGACCAGGTTGCACACCCTGGATAAGCGCCGGCGGCGGCGATGCGGCTTTGGATTGTCTACCACACCGCCACTTCAGGTCCATGTTCATCGGGCGGTCATATCATCGTGGTCAACTGCTCGGTTACCGCTTCGAGCCTCGAATCAGTGCTTGGGCGGCGCCGCTGTCACGATTGCGCGCAGTTCCGAGAGCTTCGCTTTGATTGCCGACGCATTGTCGGGACCCATGCGCAGCAACAGCTTCTGACCCGCGGGACGCGCCTCGAGAGACGGGTCGGCGAACGTGTACATGACATTTGGGCGGGTGAGCTCGATCGGACCTGCCGGCTGCGGGGTTGCAAGCAGCGAATCGATCACCTGCACCAGCCTGTCGTTGAAGTATCCGTTCGGATATCCGAGGTCCTGATAGACGTGTTGGAACAACGGATAATAATGCAGATATACGGTCGCGACCTGCTGCATGTCGAGTTTACGAATCACGGCCACCATCGGTTCGTAGCGCGCGAAATTCTTCGGATTGAGGGTTGCGTGCAGCTCATCGCCATC
The DNA here is from genome assembly GCA_963801865.1 of uncultured Gammaproteobacteria bacterium. GTDB lineage: Bacteria > Pseudomonadota > Gammaproteobacteria > Steroidobacterales > Steroidobacteraceae > Bog-1198. Next base: position 464,305 of record CAWDGY010000001.1, read on the forward strand.
CGCCAGAAAGGTCCCGCCCACAGGGACGGTCGGGCGCTTGTCCACCGGCACCTTTTGGCGCGGCAGGTTGTCGATCGTCACCACGATGTGACGGATGATGTTGTCGGGTACTAGATAGTGGGCGACCGTGGCGCCGCCGGCGACTGCGCCGAGGGCCTCGATCATCACCGGGTCGCTGTCTGCGAGCGCCGGAAGCGGACCTTTGAATGCCGATTCGTCGCTGACCGGCGGCACGGGGTGTTCGATTGCCGGCTCCGATGGCGCCGGCGGCAATGTGGGTTGCGCCGCACCGGACACGGAAGCCAAATGCGCGTGGCGGTGATGAAGGTAGAGCGCGATGGCCGCCCCGGAGACGAGCACGACCGCAGCAACCACAATTACCGGCTTGTTGACCATTGGCTCCCCTACACATGGCGTGCGCCGGACCATTCTCGCGCAAATGCACGAAAAAAGCAGCGGACCCGGGTGCCTGCCTCGGAATCGGCCAATGCGGGCGGCACCACCCCGGGGGTTACCCGATGGTCGACATGCGCAATTGCAGCTCGTGGCGCCGGTAGTCGATGATGAGGGTATCGAGCATCCCGAGCGCATCCATACCGATCATGATCGCGGGCTCACTCGTGAGTTTCCATTGTTTGAAGATATACATGTCGGCAAAGGTAACACCGGAATCGCGTATTTGAATGGGACCGATTTCGATGGCTGGCGTCGGGATGAGCTCGCCGTTCTGGACGGCCAGTGTCGCGCCAATGATTTGATCGGGTTTGCCGTGAAAGGTCAAATTGCGATGCGCCAACGCGTCACGCAGCGCCAGATTGCCGATGGTCGTTTGGCCGCCCGTGTCGATGATGGCCTTGGTATGCACGGTGCCGACGATTGCATCGATGACGATCAATTGGCCGCGAATCGAGCGGAATGGCACGCTGATGAATCCACGCTCCGAGCGCTCGCCGCGCGAGAAGCTGATGGAGATTTTATCGTGGCGAAAATCGATGAATATGCGTTTGTTCGTCAGGCCCTCGGAGCCGAGAATTCCTTCCGCCCCGCCCAAGGCGTCCGGAACGATGGGCAGCAGCGGCGAGTCCACGGACAGATCGCCCACGCTCAGCGAATCGACGCGGATGGTCGGAACGGTGGCTGAGCCCGTCACCCCGCGCAGCATGACGGGCGGCGACTGATCGGTCGGAATACCCAACGCCAGTGCCACCATCGCCGTCACGCCGGAGCTGCTCGCGCCGGTGTCGAGGACCAGCCGGAACGGCCCGCGGCCATTGATGAAGACAGGAGCCCAAATGCGGCCGATTTGATCGCGCCGAGTGGGTGCGACGAAGCGCGGCTCGCGCGCCTCGACCATGATTTCGGCGAGTTGCTCAATGGCGTCGGACGCCGAGGTCGTCGGCGCTCCCGGCGAAAAGACGGTCTGCGCCGTGCCGGTCGCCCACTGCGGCACGGTTGCCAGCATCGCCGCCAAACCGCCGGCCAGCCTCCCTATTCGGGCGCAAGATAGGAGCGATTGGACCCGTGTCATAGGAGTCACCGTCTCATCGTTTCAACGCGACCGCGACGTCGTCATCGACCACTTGCACCAACACCGCCAACGGCACGGTGCCCGTGCGCAACAGCAGATTGTGGAACCGCTGCATCGAAAATCTGCTGCCGAGCGCCTTCTGCGCCTTGGCCCGCTGCGTCAGGATCTGCAATTCGCCTATTTTATACGCACAAGCCTGTCCCGGCATGACGATGTAGCGCTCAACTTCAGCAACCGGAATCCCATAGTCGATCGCCTGCTGGCGCGTCCAATGCTGCGCGTGCAGTCCGGTATCGACCACGAGGCGCCGCGCGCGAAAGAGCTCGTCCGACAATTGTCCGAGCCGCCCCTTGGGGTCGCCGCTGTACCAGCCCGCTTCGACGGCCAGCTGCTCGGCGTACAGGGCCCATCCTTCCGCAAAGGCGGAAAGGCCGCCGAACACGCGCTTGCGCCGGAACAGCGGTATCTCCGGCAACTCTTGCTGCAACGCGATCTGAAAGTGGTGGCCGGGAACCCCTTCGTGGTAGGTCAGGGTGCGCATCTCCAAAATTCGATACTCCGGCCCCGGCAACGGGATCCATACCGTGCCGGGCCGGGAGCCGTCGGGTGCCGGCGCCGAGTAATGTGCCGCGGCATTCTTCTCGGTGAACGACGGCTCTCGCAGGACCTGAACGGCAGCGCTCGGCCGCAAGTCGAACAGAGCGGCAGCGCGATCCTCGGCATCGCGCAAGATGCGCCGGTGTTCCTCGAGCAGGGCCTGCCGCGGATCGGGGTCTGCGGCAGGTTGAACGCTGCGTTCCAGCACGGCGTAGCGCTCCGCGACCGAGCCCTCCGTGTATCCGAGCTCGCGCAGTTCGCGATCCATCTGCGCTTCGATGCGCCCCACTTCGCGCAACCCCAGCGCGTGAATCTGCTCGGCCGTCATCGTCGTCGTGGTGTTGGCATGCAGCGCCGCGGCGTAAGCCTGTGCTCCGTTCGGCAAGCGCCAAAGTCCGGCATCATCGCTCGCCACGGACAGCTCATTCGAGAGAAATGTGCGCACCCGTACGAACGCCGGGTTGATCGACTCGCGCACGCTGCGCTCGGCAGCGGCGATCGCGACCGTGCGCTGCGCCGGGGCGAGTCCCTCGATCGATGTCGTGCGCGCGGCGAGCGAAGTCACGAGCACATTGTCCGCGGGTGCGGGGGCCAGAAAGCGGTCGATGCCGTCGATGGTGGCGCGCAAAATGAATGCGGGCGGAATGGTCCCTTTGGCTGCGCGCGAGCGCGCGATTTCGATGCCTTCATCGAGTACCGGAGCCACCTTTCCAAGACGCGTGAGGTAGTTATCGACGTCGCGCGCGTCGCGCAGCGGGTGAATTTGACTCAAGAAACTCACCAGGGCGACCTGGAGCCCGCGAAACTGCTCGAACACGAAGCGTTGATCGGCCGTCGCCGCCATGCGCAGCGCATCCTCGAGCTGCCACGCGAGCGATGCCTGGGAAACGCGCTGTACGGGCGATAACCGCTCGCGGCGAAAGCCGCTGATGCCCTGCAATCCGGCGCGCGCCCGCGCGACGAAGGCGGCGAGCTCCGCGGTGCCGAGCGGCATTCCGTACTGAGCGTCCTCCGCCTTGAGTTCGCGATCCAAAGAGTCCTGCTCGGCGCCCGAAAAGTACTGCTGAGCAGTGGCGGCGGCCGGATTGGCGCGCATCCAATCCGCGGCCAGCCGATCGACGAAGCGATCGAAGGCCGGGGAACCGTTCTGCGTCGAGGCCGTGGCGCTCGCGGGCGGCGCGGCATGGATGGCGCCCGCGCCTGTGCCGGCGCCCGCTGCCCGCGCCGATGAGCAGCATCCACCCGAGAACAGCGTTTCGGCCGATCGACATCGAGTTCGCACATCCCCCGTGACTGAAGGATAGCACTGGGCCCGGCCCTTAGAATCAGGTGCGCGCTGCCGAGTCGCGTATGGCTCGATCGCCGCTACGTCGAGCTGAGCGCCCGAACGTGGGCAACGGCGCTGCGGCCGAGCGCCGCGAGGTTATATCCGCCTTCGAGCATCGACACGATGCGTTTGTCCGCATGACGGGCGGCCACTGTCATCAACTCATCGGTCAGCCACGTGTAATCGCTCTCGACGAGCGCCAAGCCGCCGAGAAGGTCCTCTTGATGAGCGTCGAATCCGGCGGAAATAAAGATCATCTGCGGCTTGAACTTCTCGAGCGCCGGAAGCCATTGTTGCTCGAATATCTTTTTCGCGGCCGCCCCTCCGCTGCCCGCCGCGAGCGGGACGTTGATCATGTTGGGCGCGGGATTGCTCGTGCCGCTGCCGGGATAAAAGGGGTGCTGGAAAAAACTCGTCATCAGCACGCGATCCCGCCATGCTGGGGGACTGAACATGTCTTCCGTGCCATTGCCGTGATGAACGTCGAAATCGACGATGGCGACGCGGTCGAGCCCCTTGACCTGCAGGGCATGAGCGGCGGCGACGCCGACGTTGTTGAAGATGCAAAATCCCATCGAGCGGGTGGGCGTCGCGTGATGCCCGCACGGGCGCACCGCGCAGAATGCGTTCTGCACGCGGCCCTCCATCACCTCATCGACGGCCAGCAGACCCGCGCCGGCAGCGCGCCGAGCCGCCGCCAGACTGTACGGATTCATCGCCGTATCGGGATCGAGCTGCACGTAGCCCTGCGCCGGCGCGTTCTCGAAAATCAGATCGACATAGGATGGGCGGTGCACCCGTTTGAGATCATCCGGCTCGGCAAGCGGCGCCTGCAGGCAGCGAAGCTCTTCCATGAGGCCGGAGGCGCGCATGTGTTCGTTGACGGCAACCAAACGGTCCGGGCTCTCGGGGTGACCAGCACCCATTTCATGGCGCAGACAATCGGGGTGAGTGATGTAGGCGGTTGTCATGAGGAAACTCCTGACTATGCGTTCGAGGACCCGCGAGCCATGGCCGCGAGGGGAGTGTACAGCCCGGCGCTGCGGCCGCGCTCTTGGATCAGCGCCAAGACCGAATCGATCACGGGGGTCACCACGCCGGTGAGTCGAGCGAGTTCTTGGACTGCCGTCACGAGCGCATCGATTTCGAGCGAACGCCCGCGCTCCAGGTCCTGCAGCATCGACATCTTATGGCCGCCGATCGACCCTGCGGCCACGAGTCGACGTTCCATCATATCCCCCGGGATCTCGATGCCCAGCGCCTCATTCACCGCCTTGGCCTCGAGCATCATCGTCTTGCACAGCGCGCGCAGCGCCGGTTCGCCGAGCAGCCGCTCGAGGGTCGCGCCGGTGAGGGCACTGATGGGATTGAAGCAGACATTCCCCCACAGCTTGAGCCAGATGCTCCAGCGGATATTCTCGCGCACCGGCGCCTCGAAACCCGCCGCCGTCAGCGCCGCGCTGAGCGCCAAAACCCGACCCGACCGCGCGCCGTCCGGCTCCCCGATGGTAAATCGCTTGAACGCGTGATGCACGATGACGCCCGGCTCGACCACTTCGCAGGCGGGTTCGATGACGCAGCCGATGACGCGTCGCGGCTCGATGCATTCCCACTGCCGCCCGTCGAAATCGACGGACGCCAGCCGCTGGCCCTCGAATCTCCCGCCGCTCTTGTAGAAATACCACCAGGGGATTCCGTTCGTGGCGGTCAATACGGCGGTCTCAGGCCCGAACAGCGGCGCAAAGCTCTCTGCGCAGTCATACGCCTGGTGGGCCTTGAGTGTGCAAAGCACGCAATCCTGCGGACCAAATTCACCCGGATCTTCGCTCGCCGCCACCTCGGCTACTTTTTCGCGGCCGTCGATCAATAATTTCAGGCCCCGTGCCCGAATGGCCTGCAAATGCGCACCACGGGCGACCACGCACACCGCGTGACCGGCCGCCGCCAACTCGACCGCCAGCAGACCGCCGATCGCCCCCGCCCCGTAGACGCAGAATTTCATTTGCCGGATCCGACGCGCCGTCGCGGATGCTCATCCGGAGCGAGTCCCGCCATTCAGTTTGCCGGCAGGCCGCCTGAATATTGCACGTGCCAGGCTCCTGGGTTCATTCGAGCAGCAAATATCGTTCGAGTCACCATCGTCTCAACTCCGAATGAGCTTCTTGCCGGGGGCCCGTCGAGGGATCATTGCTATAATATTCGAGTCGTCGTGAGCGGCGCCAATTGACCGAGGAGATGCGAATGTCCGTGCCCGTGCCCGATCAAATGACGGTCGTGGAGATCGCAGCACCCGGCGGCCCGGAGCAGCTGAAGACCGCGATCCGACCCGTACCGCGGCCCGGCGCCGGAGAAGTGCTGGTGCGCGTGGCCGCCGCCGGAGTCAACCGGCCCGATGTCATGCAGAGGCAGGGAAACTACCCGCCGCCGCCCGGCGCCTCCGATATTCCGGGTCTCGAGGTCGCCGGCGAGATCGTCATGCTCGGGCCGAATGTGTCCGGCTCGGCGGTCGGCGACCAGGTCACGGCGTTGCTGTCGGGAGGCGGCTACGCGGAGTATGCCGTCGCCGCGGCGCCGCTGTGCCTGCCGATTCCGGACGGATTGAACCTGATCGAGGCGGCGGCCCTTCCGGAGACCTATTTCACGGTATGGACCAACCTGTTCGAGCGCGGCGGCTGCAAATCGGGCGACAGCGTCCTCATTCACGGCGGCACCAGCGGCATCGGAACCACCGCCATTCAGCTCGCCCGCGCCTGGGGTGCCCGGGTCTTCGCCACGGCCGGCAGCCCCGAGAAAGCGCGCGCCTGCGAAACTTTCGGCGCGGTACGCGGAATCGACTACCGCAGCGAGGACTTCGTCGAAGTCATTCGCCGGGAGACGGAAGGCAAAGGGGTCGATGTGATCCTCGACATGGTTGCCGGGAGTTACGTCGCGCGCAATTTTCAGGCGGCGGCCATCGAGGGGCGCATTGTCGTGATCTCGCTGCTCGGAGGATCGCGTGCGGAAATCAGCATGGGTGTGATGCTCACCAAGCGTCTGACGCTCACCGGCTCGACGTTGCGGGCGCGAACCGTCGCGCAGAAGGCGGCTGTCGCCGAGGGCGTGCGCCGCAATGTGTGGCCTTTGCTGTCCGCAGGACGGGTACGGCCGGTCATCCACGCAACCTTTCCGCTCGCCAAGGCGAGCGAGGCCCATCGGCTCATGGAGACTTCCCAGCACATCGGCAAGATCGTCCTGAGCGTCGGGGAGCCTGGCTGAGCATTCGCACCGGCTCGTCGTCGCCCTTTTCAACGCCATGTTCGCCCGCCCGGCCGTGCTATATTGCGCGCCGCAATCAACCAGATTACGGGCCCAACCGGTCCCGCCGCGCGGCAGCGCGGCGCGCAGCACCGCGGCCTCGTCCAAACGACTGTCACATTGGGAGTAACCGTGCGTTCCGATATTGAACTCGCGCAAAGCGCAACTTTGAAGCCGATCGCCGAAATCGCAGCCCGCCTCGGCATTCCGGCAGCAAGCGTCGAAAACTACGGCCATTACAAGGCCAAGATCGCGCTCGACTACATCGACAGTTTGAAGGACAAGCCGGACGGCAAGCTCATTCTCGTGACCGCCTTGAGCCCCACGCCCGCCGGCGAGGGAAAGACCACGACCACTGTCGGACTGGGCGATGCGCTCAACAAGATCGGCAAGAAGGCCGTCATCTGTCTGCGCGAGCCGAGCTTGGGGCCGGTCTTCGGCATGAAGGGTGGCGCCGCCGGCGGCGGCTATGCGCAGGTCGTCCCGATGGAGGACATCAACCTGCACTTCACCGGGGACTTCGGTGCCATCGGCCTCGCGCACAATCTCCTGTCGGCGTTGATCGACAACCACATCTATCACGGCAACGAACTGGGATTCGATGTGCGGCGCATCGCCTGGAAGCGCGTCGTCGACATGAACGACCGCGCGCTGCGCGACATCGTCGTGGGTCTCGGCGGGTCCGCCAACGGCTTCCCGCGCGAGGACGGGTTCGACATCGTCGTGGCTTCCGAAGTGATGGCCATCTTTTGCCTCGCCCGAAGCCTCGTCGATCTCAAACAGCGTCTCGGCAACATCGTGGTCGGCTACCGCCGCGATCTGTCAGCCATCCGGGCACGCGACCTGAACGCTCAAGGCGCGATGACGGTGCTGCTCAAGGAAGCTCTCAAGCCGAATCTCGTGCAAACTCTGGAAAACAATCCCGCCTTCATTCACGGCGGCCCCTTTGCCAACATCGCGCACGGCTGCAACTCGGTGCTGGCGACCGCCACCGCATTGAAGCTCGCCGACTACGTCGTCACCGAAGCGGGCTTCGGCGCGGATCTCGGTGCGGAAAAATTCATCGATATCAAATGCCGCAAATCGGGACTTCGCCCGGCGGCCGTGGTGATTGTCGCGACCATTCGCGCCTTGAAGTATCACGGCGGCTGCGACCTCAAACAGATCAATACCGAGAATTTACCCGCGCTCGAGAAAGGCATCGCCAACCTGGAACGGCACGTCAACAACGTCCGCAACCACTACGGCCTGCCGTGTGTCGTCTCGGTAAACCACTTCACCGCGGACACGACTGCGGAGCATGCGCTGCTCGCCAAAACGATGGCGAAACTCGAGGTGCCGCTGGTCCTCGCGCGTCATTGGGCGGAGGGGGGAGCGGGTGCGGTGGATGTCGCGCGCAAGGTCGTCGAGATCGTCGAGCGCGGAGAGTCGAACTTCCGTTTTGTCTACGACGAGAAGCAGCCGCTGTGGGACAAGGTGAAAGCGGTGGCCACGAAGATATACGGCGCCGCCGATATCTCGGCGGACGCCAAGATCCGGGCGCAGATCCACAAACTGCAGGAGGACGGCTACGGGCATTACCCCATTTGCATCGCCAAGACGCAGTACTCGTTCTCGACCGATGCGGCGCTGCGCGGCGCCCCGAGTGGGCACATGGTCAATATCCGCGAGGTGCGGCTTGCCGCCGGGGCGGAGTTCATCGTGGTGATCTGCGGCGACGTCATGACGATGCCGGGACTGCCGAAAGTGCCCTCGGCCGATCGGATCGACATCGACGCGCAGGGCCGCGTCGTCGGTCTCTTCTAGCGCAAGCACGCCTCAGAGGGCCGCGTTGTCGAGGGTCTTTGTCTAGCCGAGGACGCTCCCGACGCCGAGGCCCGCGGCGGCGCAGAACTCTGGAGCCTTGAGCTTCTTGCCGTCCTCGTACCGAAGCGCGAAGACTTCGATCTGTCCGCCCTGCGCCGAGACGAGGAGGCTCTGATCGGAAATGGCCGTGACCGTGCCGATGGCTCCCTTCACTTGGGAGAACGTCCGTGCCGGGTGTTTGCGGGTATCGAACACGCGCAGCTTCTTGCCGTTGAATTGCGTCCACGCAGCCGGTGCCGGATTGCAGCCACGGATCAGGTTGTAGATCAGATCCACGTGGTTGTGCCAGTTGATGCGCGCCTCGGCATCGCGGCACCAACCCTCGTAGCTCGCCTGCGCCTCATCCTGAACCACGCTCACCGCGCGTCCACTCGCCACCAAATCGGCGGCCTCCAACAGTGCCGCGATTCCCATCGGAAACAGCCGCTCGAAATAGACGCTTCCAAGCGTGTCATCCGCTCCGATGGGCGTTTCCTTTTGCAACAGGATCGGCCCCTCATCGAGGCCGTCGGTCGGCCGAAAAATGGTGAGGCCGGTGCGGGTGTCGCCCCGGATGATGGGCCAATTGATGGAGCTCGGACCGCGGTAGCGCGGCAGGAGCGAAGGATGAAACTGGATCGTCCCGTAGCGCGGAATGGCGGTGAACTCCTGAGGAGCGAATTGCAACACATACGCCATGATGCCGAGATCGACCTCGAGCCCGCGCAAGGCATGCAGCGCATCGGGTTTCTTGAGGGAGGGGAGCTGAAACAGGGCAATTCCACGCTGCTCTGCCGCAATCCGCAGCGGATCGGGCGCGGCATCGGGCTTCTCGGGGGCGCAGAACACCCCCGCCACCGTATCCCCACGCTCGAGGAAGGCATCGAGCACCGACTTGCCGAATTTTTGTTGCCCAATGATGGCAATTCGCATAATTCTACCCCCCTGGACTGGCTGACCGGTCGCGGCAAGATATACCGTATATCATAGGCTCAGACGTCCGGGTACAATTGACGGAAACTGCGCGCGCAGACGCCGTTCAAGCACCAAAGCCACAGCGCCAATTTAAAGGAGTTCCTCATGGCAGGTCGAAACTTCCTATTCGTCCCCGGTCCCACCAACGTTCCCGACCGCGTCACGCGCGCCATGATGGTTGCAATGGAGGATCACCGCTCGCCGATCTTCCCGGAGCTGACTCGAGCCTGCTTGAGCGCCCTGAAGCCGATATTCAAAACCACCACGGCCGCCCCTATTCTCTTCCCCTCCTCGGGGACCGGCTGCTGGGAGGCTGCGCTCACCAACTGTTTGAATTCGGGCGACAAAGTCCTCGCGTCCCGGTTCGGCCAATTCAGCCACCTGTGGGTCGACATGTGCCAGCGGCTGGGGTTTGAGGTCGAGGTGCTGGAAACCCCCTGGGGCGAAGGCGCCCCCGTCGAGCGCTATCTGGCCTCGCTCAGCGCCGATAAGCAGCACAAGATCAAAGCGGTCTTGGTGTGCCAGAACGAAACCGCCACCGGCGTTACAAGCGACGTCGCCGCCCTTCGCCAAGCGATGGACAGCGTCAAGCATCCCGCGCTCCTCTTCGTGGATTCCGTGAGCGCACTGGCCAGTATCGATTTTCGTATGGACGAGTGGGGCGTGGATGTCTGCGTCAGCGGCTCGCAAAAAGGACTCATGCTCCCCGCCGGACTCGGCGTGACGTGCGTCAGTCAGAAGGCGCTCGATGCCGCGAAAACCGCAACGGCGAAGCGCTGCTATTTCGATTATGCCGACATGGTGCAAGCGAACGCGTCGGGTTACTTTCCGTACACGCCCTCGCTGCCGATGCTCTACGGGCTGCGCGAGTCCCTGGCCATGCTCGCGGAGGAGGGCCTGGAGAACGTCTTCAAGCGCCACACGTATCTCGCCTCGGGCATGCGCGCCGCGATTTTCGAGGGCTGGAAACTCAAGTTGTGCGCGACCGCCCCGAAATGGTACTCCGACACCGTGTCCGCCATCATGGTGCCCGAGGGCATCAACGGAGCCGAGGTCATCGCGCGCGCGTTCAACCGCTACAACCTCGCGCTCGGGGCAGGCCTGTCGAAGGTCGCTGGCAAGCTGTTCCGCATCGGCCATTTGGGCGATCTCAATGAACTCATGCTGCTGAGCGCGATCGCGGGCGCCGAGATGGCCATGCTCGATGTCGGCATCAAGATCGAACCCGGCAGCGGCGTCGCCGCGGCGCAAACCTACTGGCGCAGCAACTCCGCGGCCGCCGAGCCCGCCCACGTTGCGAAGAGCAAAACGGGCGTCGCCGCATGATCCAACGGGTCGTGTTCCTCGATCGTGCTTCGCTCAAGGCGAACGTGCGCAAGCCTGCTTGCGCCGTCGAATACGTCGAGTATCAAAAGACTTCCGGCGATGAAATCGCGCCGCGGCTGGCGGGCGCGAGCGTCGCCATCGTCAATAAGGTACCGATGCGTGCGCGCACCCTTGCCCAGCTGCCGCAATTGAAGATGATCGCGGTCGCGGCAACCGGCTATGACGTGGTCGACGTCGGCTATTGCAAGGAGCATGGCATCGCGGTGGCGAACATCCGCAACTACGCGATCCATACCGTGCCGGAGCATGCGTTCTCGATGATTCTGGCCCTGCGCCGCAACCTCCTCGCCTACCGCGAGGACGTTCAAAACGGCGTGTGGCAGAGGTCCGAGCAATTCTGCTTCTTCACGCATGACATCGGCGACCTCTACGGCGCTACGCTCGGCATCATCGGCGAGGGTGCGATCGGTCAAGGCACGGCGGCCATCGGCCGTGCGTTCGGCATGCGTGTGTTGTTCGCCGATCATTCGCCGCCTAAGATGGAAGGCGTGACCTTTACGCCCCATGAGCAGGTGCTCGCCGAGTCCGACGTGATTTCGCTGCACTGTCCGCTCATGCCCGCCACGCGCAATCTCATCGATATCGCGGCTTTTCGCAAAATGAAGCGCAATGCGCTCCTCATCAATACCGCCCGGGGCGGACTGGTCGACGAAGCGGCGCTGATCCAGGCGCTCGATGAGGGGCTGATCGCCGGTGCAGGCTTCGACGTGTTGACGGTCGAGCCGCCGACGAACGGTCATCCGCTGCTCGAAGTGCGACGCCCGAATTTCATTCTGACGCCCCACATCGCGTGGGCCTCGGATGGTGCCATGCAATTTCTGGCGGACCAGCTGATCGACAATATCGATCGATGGGCGGACGGCAGGCCGCAGCACCTCGTCACCTGACCTGTCGGCGCGAACCCCCAAGAGATCCATGAAAAAGCTGCTGTACCAGTTCGATACAGACCCCCTGCCCGCGGTGTTCGACAACGTCGTGGGCTATGACGGCGGTGCGGACCACATCACCGCATATGGCGGCGTGACCGCTGCGAACGTCGGCGGATTGGTGGATGGCGCCGTGTTCACCCGCGGCCCGAAAGACAAGAAACATACCGCCATCTTCATCGGCGGCGGCAACATGGCGGAAGGCCAGGCGCTGCTGTCCGCGGTGCAGAAAAGATTCTTCGGCAAATTTCGCGTCTCGGTGATGTTCGACTGCAACGGTTCCAACACCACGGCCGCGGCGGCCGTGGCCTGGCTGGCTCACGGCCGATCCCTCACAGGCAAGCGCGCCGTGGTGCTCGGGGGCACGGGCCCCGTCGGGCAGCGGGCCGCGGCCTTGCTCGCGCGCGAAGGCGCCATCGTCACGGTGACGGGTCGCAAGCTCGACGTCGTGCGCGCCGCCTGCGATTCGATCAAATCGCGCTTCAGTTGCGAGATTCGCGCTGCAGCGGCACCGACCCACATCGAGCGCGGTGCGGCCATTGAGGGAGCGCACATCGTGCTTGCCACGGGCGCTGCCGGCATCACGCTCCTCAACGCCGATCAATGGCAGGAGAGTCCCACGCTCGAGCTGATTGCCGACGCCAATGCCTCGCCGCCGGCGGGCATCGAAGGGGTGTCCCCGACTGACCGCGGCACTCAAAGCCACGGCAAGGTCTTATTCGGTGCGCTCGGCTTCGGCGCTCTCAAACTCGCCGTGCACCGCGCCTGCATCGCGCGCCTGTTCGAACAGAACGACTTGCTGCTCGACGCCGAGGAGATCTATGCCCTCGCCAAGTCGATGGTCGGCTGAAACATTCCCCCTCTACGGATGACCCACCGGTGATCACGCAAACTTCGATCGAGCAATTTCTGGAACGGCTCGCGAGCGGCGATCCCACGCCGGGCGGCGGCAGCGCCGCGGCGATCATGGGCGCCATGGGGGCGGCGCTCGTCTCCATGGTATGCAACGTCTCCCTCGGCAAGAAGGGCTACGAGGCCGCCGAGTCCGCGCTGCGCGCGCTGCGGGCGCAGTCGGAGGTTTTGCGGCTGCGACTCACGGCAATGGTGGCGGAGGACGTGGACGCCTTCGACGGCTTGATGGCCGCGTACAAACTCGCCAAGGGATCGGAAGAGGAGAAGGCTCGGCGGGCCGAAGCGATACAAGCGAGTCTGCGCCGCGCCACCGAAGTGCCTCTCGATTGCACCCGCGCATGCACCGAGGTGATCGCGCTGGCGTGCCGTGCGGGTGAACTCGGTTACCGCGGCGTCATCAGCGATGCCGGCGTGGGCGCCGCGGCGGCCTACGCAGCGGCCCGCAGTGCCGCGCTCAACGTCTACATCAATGTGCCGGCCCTCAAAGATCGCCCGTTCGCGGAACACGCGCTGGCGGAGCTCGAAAAACTTTTGCACTCCTGCGCGGTCGAGTCGGAATCAGCCTATACGATCGTTCGCGCAAAGGTGGAGGCCTGATCATGCAGGGCGGAAAGATCGACCTGGAACGTTCGTTCACGCCGTTGGGAATCGCGGTGCTGACGATCTCGGACTCGCGGGACGCCGGCAGCGACACGTCCGGCGATTTGCTGGCCGAACGCATCGCCACGGCCGGCCACCACTTGCGGGCGCGCGCCCTGGTCCGCGACGACAAGGCTGCGATCCAAGCCCAAGCGAAGAGGTGGATCGCCGACCCTCAGGTCGACGTCATCGTCACGACCGGCGGTACGGGCCTCACCGGCCGCGACGTGACGCCCGAGGCATTTCGCGAGCTGTTCGACAAGGAACTCGAAGGCTTCACAGTGCTCTGGCACCTGGTCTCCTACGAGACGGTGGGCGTCTCGACCATGCAATCCCGCGCGTGCGCCGGTATCGCCGGCAACACGGTGATTTACGTGCTGCCGGGGTCGAATGGTGCCTGCCGCGACGGTTGGGACAAGCTGATCAGCCGGCAACTCGACAGCCGCCACCGCCCCTGTTCCATCGTGGAGGTCATGCCGCGCTTTCAAGAGGAGTAGACACGCGTGAGCATCCCCGTGGCTGCGGTGGACAGCGTCGATGAGGCTCAGACCAAGATGGGCGCGGCGGTCGGAGCACTGGGTTGCGAGACGGTCGCGCTGCGGGCTGCGCTCAACCGGATTTTGCGAGAGGCGCCGAGCGCCGCCCGGGACCAGCCGCCGTTCGCATCCTCTGCAATGGATGGCTTCGCCGTGCGAGCCGCGGATGTACGCTCCGGCCGCTTGACCATCGTCGGAGAATCGGCCGCTGGAAGGTCCTATGCCGGCGCAATCGGCGCAGGAGAGGCGGTACGGATCTTCACCGGGGCGCCGGTTCCGCCGGGTGCGGACCTCGTGGTGCCCCAAGAAAAAGTGCGCCGCGACGGAGCGGCGCTTTGGATCGACCTCGACACCAGGTCCGCGACGAACATCCGCGCGATCGCGATCGACTTCAAGGCGGGCGAGCAGCTCATCGCCGCCGGCACCCGCCTCAATCCCCGCCACATCGCCCTGCTCGCCGCAGCGGGCGTTGCATCCGTGAAGGTGAGCCGCGCGCCGCGCATTGCCCTGCTCGCCACGGGCACGGAGATCGTCGCGCCCGGGGAGAATGCAGGCCCCCATCAGATCTATGACTCGGTGACTTTTGGAATCGGCGCGATGATCGAGAAGTGGGGTGGATTGCCGGCGCCTTGCGGCGCGAGTCCCGATGAGGACGAGGCCATCTCGGAAGCTCTGCTCGATGCAATCGAGGACGCCGATCTCGCCGTCATCGCCGGGGGCGCATCCGTCGGCGACTACGATGTCGTCAAGCGCGCGCTGGCGAACCGCGGCCTCGAGATCCTGGTGCGGCAGGTTGCCGTTCGTCCCGGCAAACCGACCTGGTTCGGTACCATCGGCTCGAAACCGGTGCTCGGCCTGCCGGGCAATCCCGCTGCGGCATTCGTGTGCGCGCAGCTATTCCTGCGGCACTTGGTCAACCGCTTGTTGGCGCGCGAAGCGCCGATGACGGCGATCCACGCGGTGCTCGACGGCGTGCTTCGCGAAAACATCGTGGAGAGTTATTTGCGCGCACAGGCGAGCGTCGCCGCGGATGCGAGATGGATCGTACGGCCATTCGAAAATCAGGACACGTCCCTGGTGTCGGTATTTGCGGCCGCCAATGCGTTGATCAGGCGCCCCGCCGGGGCCTTGCCGGCGGCGCCGGGTGCGATTGTCGAGGCGACGCTGCTCGACGGCGATTGAATTCGAAAGCCCGCAGCGCCG
>CAWDGY010000002.1:0-614855 GCA_963801865.1 uncultured Gammaproteobacteria bacterium
TTAACTGACCGCTCTCCACAGCGCCTTGACCACAGGTTTCATGCGCCAGTCTTCGCACTGCACTCGCAGCTCCTGGGTGATTCGCTCGACTCGCTCGCAGGCCTCCTTAGAGGCCTGTCGATATTCGTTGAAGGTAATCTCTTGTGCCGGATGCTCGAAGCGGATCTGCGACAAGTGTCGATCGTGCGCCTGGGTCCAGGAACTCTTTCCCTGGTAATGGCGCCCATGGCGCAGCATCATCGCCTGGATCTGCAAGCGCACCCGATGCCTCGCCGCACGCGCATCTTCTCGAGCGCGAACGAGGTCTCGGATCGCCTCATCGCGTTCATCGGGCACAACGATGCTCGTCAGATTCCCGGAGCGCGACTCGCGCGCCAGCAGCAGCGCATCGCGCCGATCGGTCTTGATGCGCTTCTCCGAGGGCTTTCGAGTAATCCTGGAGGGCGCGATGACATCGCAAGCCCAGCCTTGCCTGCGCAAGTAGCGCACCCAACCGTAGCCGCAGGGCCCGGCCTCGTACACGACCAGCGTACTTTCCTTGGCGCACACTCGACGCATCGCTTTGCACAGCTCGGCAGGCACGGGATTGATCGTGCCGACAAATCGCGGCGCAGCACGATCCTCATCCGCAATCGCCATCGCAATCGATTCCTTATGAATATCCAATCCAATGTAGGAAGTGGTAGGCTCTTTCACGGTCTGTCTCCTGATGGTTTTGGCAGAAAGATCCCTTCGGGGACTCTGCATGTGGCTCGGCGCACTCACCTGCGCAACCCACGATATAGGAGACAGACCACTTTCAAAATTTTCAACATGTGCCGCACTCCGTTAAGGGCGTGCGGCCATGATGTCTATCCCCTTGGAAGGTGCCCTGGAAACTCCAGGCCCTGACGCGACGAGACTTAAGGCGCGGCAGCGGGCTCCCCCGAATGTCGATGCCGTGATCTTCAATTTGCTTGTTGGTTTCCCCAAATGTCGAGTTCCCGTGTAAAGAATGCTCTTCTCATCTAATGCGCTTCTGGCCATACTGTATGGCGAACAGAAGCGTTATTAAACAACCTTATTCTTTTGACCCCGCTTTGAGCGAGTGAAGCTTGCGCAGCAACTTTTTGGCCCGAGTAAAAGAGCAACGATGACTGTACGAGATAGAATCAAGCGGGTGTTATCGCCTCCGTGTATGGTCGCGTGATTTTAACGTTAGGACAGGTGATAAGCGTCCCCGTTTTGGTAACTCACTGGGGAGTTGTTGGCTACGGCGAATGGATTTCCCTATCCGCGCTGGCAAGTTACTTCTCCTACACGAACGTCGGCATACCGGGTGTAGCACGAGCCACGATGGCAGCGGCGTTCGCTAGCGCCAATCGGGATGCGGTCCGCGCTACTTTCCACTCAAGCGTCGCATTTGTGTCCTTAGTTGCAGGAGGCGCGTTCTTCATATTTCTCGCGGCACTACAATTCATCCCAATTGATACATTATTGAGTATTACCTCCATTGAAAGGCACGAAACACAGTTCATTGCGATAGCCCTCATTCTTCAGGTTGGACTATCGGTAGTTGGTAGCGTCGCACACGCAGGTCTGAGTGCACTTGGGCAATACGGCCTCGCTAATCTCGTCGATTCAAATCGCATATTGATCGAGTTTTCTGCGTTGATAATCGGGGTTGGATTGTTTCACGCGCGGGCGAGCCTGATCTGCCTGGTCTTTCCGGTTGTGTCCTTCTTTTACGTGATTGCCCTGCTGATTCTCATTTATCGCGCGGCGCCGTGGCTTCTGATCTTTCCGGCGCGAGTCGATCGCCCAACGCTAATGCGAATGGGTATGCCAATGCTAGGAATCGCGGGTATGACTTTTGGCTACTACGGAATGACGATACAAGCGCCGCGAATAATTCTGGCGAATACGTTAGGACCAGCCGCAGTGACCGCTTACACAGTAGCAACAATGCTAATGCGTCTTGTGCGAATACCGATTGACATCCCAGCCCACTCAGCCACGGTCGAACTCTCATTGGCCCACGGTGTCGGTCAAAGGACCCTTGCCCAAAACTTAGTGCTGCAAACCACGAGAGTCTGCATATGGATGGCGATTTTTTTTCTTCCGATCGTATTGTTGACTGGACCGAAGATTGTTCAAGTGTGGTCTAACGGCAGAGTGTCTATAACATATCCGCTACTGTTAATCTTAAGTTGTTCCACTGCCTTTTTCTCTCTTGGATTGCCAAGTCAGGAGGCGCTTATGGCCCTCAACAAACTTAACGATGCTACTCGCTGGCTCGTCTTCGCGGTCCCAGCCAATTTGTTTTTGCTTTGGTACTTTTCAATTCGGCTCGGCCTTCCTGGCACTGGACTAGCAGTACTGCTGACCGATATTGCATACGCAATATTGTCCGTCTATTTTGTAGGAATACATTTTAGGATTTCGGCGTCCGTATTCGCGAGATCACTGTCCTCGCCGCCAACTACCGCTCTGGTGCGCTGCATCAAGCGAATGTATTCGTAGGGGAAGGCTTAACTTTCCATTCAATCGGGCAAAGGCAGCGATACGAGGCACCGAAGGCGGTTGCAATAGAAGAATCGATCCTCGTTGGTATTTCAGTCGACGTTGGGATGTGGTTACATTGAAGAGTCCGCGCGCTCAGCAGCGGGTCACACCAACAATGACTCAAAATGAGGTTACATGGAGCGAGATCCGCGCCGAACAAAAGCCGATGTGACAGCCGCCCATCTCCAAAGATATCCGAGAAATCTCAGTCCGCGAGTTCAGAATCAATGAAATTTGAATATCGTGAATCTGCCTTCGGTTATCTTCGTGAAAAGATGAAGTCAGGTCTTTTCAAGTACCTAACCAACAACAGCGCAAACTTGTTCCTCAAAGCTAAAGACCAGATTTCTATGGATCCCCAAACTATGGGGTTACATGAGCCCATTATAACGAGCCTTATCGATTATTTCGCATCGACGGGCTACTCTGATTTCCTAATCGACATCGGAGCCAATATTGGCCTCACCTCGTCCAAAACGGAAATAAATTCAAGCAGGTCCATATGTTTGAACCCAATCCTTACTGCTGCAAAATACTCGAAGTCAATGCCTTTATTGCGTTATTCAGCACCGGATACCACATTCACAATTTCGGTCTTGGAGACGAAGACAAGAAATGTGCACTTTGGGTGCCCAGACACAATTGGGGAGGAGCATTCATAAATGACAAAACGAACTCGTATGATGAAACGATTTTGGCACGTAAGGATGAATTTCAAAGTCTAACTACGTCCAACTATTTGAGCGTTGACATCGAGATCCGCCAAGCATCCGTTACTCTAGCTACGCTGTTAAAGATATGTTAGAGAGTAACCTTTCGCGTGGCGTAGTAAAAATGGATGTGGAGGGTTACGAGCCCGCAATTCTTAGGGGGCTTTCCGACGCAATTCCTCCGCAAGTAAAGCTATTCATTGTGTTTGAGTCTTGGAACTCGGAGTTTGATATCGAAAATGTAGTAAAGTCCTTTAAGGGTAGAGCCATCGCATACAAAGTTGTGCGGGAGGTACCCTGGAAGAACACTTGGCCAAAAGACTTAAAGCGGCTTCTTTGTTGCTCAATCCTAAGATAACCCACCGAGTTGTAGTCAATAGAACTCCGGACTGGCGTGGAGATATTGTTCTCCTAATAAATTAAATGCTGTTTAGGAGACGTTACGCGACTATGATCACCTTCTCGGCTTCTTCCTGGACTTCCCTCCGGTCATGTTGGTGCCGGGCAGAAATCCACCTTACCCTTTGTCCGAAAAAAGCGAGAATCGGCGACGCAAGCATCGAAGATGACGTATCGTAGTTTGCGCACATTTTGAGGCGGTGGCCTCGGTCTGGAAGAATGGTTGTTACCACACACCCATCCCTTCAGAACCAGGGACTACCGGTCCACCACCATGCCAGAGGATATGTCCCAGTTGTCCCGATGGTTCGAGGACTCAAGGACTTCAACGAGAGCCATACTCATAAAGCCCTGCAAATGAAATCACCCCGTGAGTTCATGCGCAGTTATCAACCCGCGGCCTGTCCGGCCTGACAGGGGGCAACTCCACCCCACGAGAAAAGATCGTGTCTTCGCTTGACAGGAGTACAGGAGCGGCCATATCAAAACTTAAAAGTGACACTCGCGCTGGCGAGGTTGTCATTGTATTTAAACTGATCAGATTAGAATCACGCCGCTCATAGCGATACGAAACATTGAAGCTCAAGGCCCGACGTAGGTGTGTAAGTAATATTCGCCTGTTGTGCAGTAATCTTGTCGCGTCTTGATCCCTGGGATCCCGCGCTGGAATTGGTGCCGATGTAGTTTTGCTGGTCAAAGGATAATACAGCCGAAAAGGTGAGTTTTTCTGTATATACCCAAACTGGCGAAAAGCTGCCGCCCGTGCTTACAAAGTAATCGGCCCCCGCGGTCACATAAGCCTGGAGATTACGCCATCCAGCGAAAACAAATTGCGTTTTGTCGGTCGCCTGCCATTGCAGCGAAACGCGCCAGACGTCTCCCGAGAAGCCCTCGATGGCGGCACTCGGATAGCTGTAGTCACGCTTCAAGTAACCTGCACTTGCGCTGATCTGGGCCTTGTCAGTGAGCGCGTAGTCGAGCAATAACTCGCGTCGTGTCTTCTCGATAGTCCGGATTCAATGATTCATTTATGTAGGTGTATTGCGCATTGGTATAACGGTATTCCAAGCCGAATGTGTTGTTCACGTCGGTCGCATATTCGACTCCCGCACTTCCCGACTTGCCGTCGAAGTCATTCACCTTTGCAGCCACGGCGCTAAACGATGTGTGCGCTTCGAGCACGCCGCCGAATACTGCCCAGTGAGGTCCTATTTGATAACGCCCAGCACCAAAATACTCCGTTCTGTCTTGCAAGTCCTTTGTGTAAATAGTGGTGTTCGCGAAACCCAGAAGCGACCTGTTGTAGTCCGTGCCGAGTTGTCCAGAGAATCTATTCCCCAAGCTCCAATTCCACACCAATTTGCCCATGCCAGACGCGTTATTCAAATCGTCGTTTTGAGAATCGATTATCGTCGCCGCGCAAGTTAAGCACCATGATCTGTCGACCTACGGTCCACTGACTCTCAATCCCTAAGGATGCCGTATTGATGTGATCCTCACGAGAAGCATTCAATCCGACGATTTCCGCTACATCGTCATTAGACGGTAGTCGGTACAAATTGCTGTCGTACATCAATTGATCGGCAACAAGAACATATGAAATGGTCGTTGCTTTCAGTTCGCGCATTTTCGCCTGGCTTCGACATGGCCATGTCCAAGGTGTCACCATTGACCGGTGCTGCTCCGGCATGTTTCGCGGACACAATCGCACATATCGCAAGGATTAAACTAAAAGTTGCGTTGCGCTGGTCAAATTTCGGAATCTGCAGCAAACGACCGGAACGGACCCAAAAGACCCCCTATCCATAACAGGCTTCGCGAGATATCAGTGATCCAAAATGAGCGGACAAGCACGATTGGAAAGAAATACCAAACAAACTGTTAGAATCAAAGAGTATGCTCGACTGTCATTCGCGGTTTAAGACTACGCGTCAATCGAGAGCAACTCGCCGCCCCTAGTGACTGTCTGAAGAATCCACTCCATTACAAGCCTAATCTGACTATAACCCCTGACGCTTCGCAACCTCCATTCGTCTCGTTCGCGGTAGTATTACCTCAAGCAAAGACGCGCACATTGCCTCGATCGTAAAGTATTTTAGATATGCAGCTGACGCACGGGCCGTCATCATAGCGCGATTGTCGGCGTTGAGACTCAACCAGTTTCGAAGGTTATCCTCGGTACCTTGAAGCGTATCGGAAGCTACAAAGCCCGCACCTTCCGCTTCAATCTCACGCCAGATATTGACCTTATCGGAAATAAGTACGGGCAACCCATAGCTCAGCGCTTCTGTCACGGCAATACCGAAATTCTCCTGGTGTGAAGGTAAAATAAAAGCTTCGCCACAATGAAACGCAGCTGATTTCATGGTACCCATAAGCATTCCTGTCCACGTGATTCGATTGGCCACGCCCAGCTTCAGCGCAAGCGCCTTCAAATTAGAGACCAACTGCGTCTCACCTGGGCCCGCAATAATAAGGTGCAATTCTGGCTCTAGCTCTATCACACGTGCGAACGCGCTAACGAGCAAATCACAGCCTTTCTTCTCATGAATTCGACTGAGATAGAGAAGTATGCGACGGCCACGCAACTCCGGATAAATAGTAATAAAATGTTCCCGAAGACGACCCTCATCCCGAGTCGGCGCGGACGCGCCGTATTTGATCACTTTTTCCCGCGCGCGATATAGCCAAAACGATTGTCGTGCAAGGCGTCGTTCTTCTTCGGACGTAAACAAAACTGCTTGGGCGTCGCGCAGCACGGGGTACACGCCCCAAGGCCAATATAGCCATTTTTTGAAATGTTTCAGGGGATACGTATGCTTGAACCATGGATCTAGCATCCCATGAGTGCAAACATAGTAAGGTACGTCGGCCGTCCGTAATGCACGCCAAGCGCCAAAGCAGTTGTACTGCCAAATTCCGTTGATAACGACGGCGTCATAGTTATACGCGTTGGACTTAAGCCAAGGAACTAATCTTGAATTGTACCCATAGACTCCAAGCGATGGCCCTAGCGCGTACAATGTCAGCGGAAAAGACTTAACGAACGTCTGGTCCGCATCATCCAGCGAGACGACTTCCACCGTGTGTCCATTCTTTGTGAAAACTTTACCACTCTGAGCGACGCCCTCAATTGGACCGCCAAATTTCGGGTCCACCGAACTCAAAATATGCAGTAGTCTCAACTTTGCTCCGGGATGTTTCTTTAAGGTGGTGTCAAGAGTCTTTCGCACCTTCATTTTCGAGTCGGTGGCTGTAGATCGCTCCTTACCTCGACGGCTGACTCTGGAATTCGTGATTTCTCCCACGGCCGGTCTGTAGCGAACGTTCACGCAGTCCGTGATTTATAAATCAATCGCAATTGACAACAGCGATTGGCCGAGACTTTATCGAGTCATTCGTGCCCCGCCGGACTATCGACTCCGAACTACTCACACTTACGTTAGCGAGCCGCGTTTGATGAATAGGGAGATTGCTTGTCAAGCAACAGTACCCTTGCAAGACCGTACACGAGGCAATAGATCGCTACCATTTGAAAGAAATAGCGAAAAACTAAAAGAAGGTGGATCAAGTCCATCGGCGGTAATCCCGTACATGAACAATCGCCATGTGTTCATCATTGCCAAGCCCGTACTGAATGGGCGATCGATGTCAGAGTTTACTGTCAATAGATCCATTACTCCGAAAAGTGTCACACAGATCAAAGCATATACAAATGGAAAAAACGCCCCGAATAGCACCATGCCTTGTGCAAATATCGAACCGGTCTTGTAACCACCTAACGGGACACCTCTCGCTAAATAGTACAAGTAATCGCCATTTGACGCGGCCAATCCCAAACCCTTTTTTGCCTTTTTTATTTTCAGGTCCAATAGGTCTATTATTGGTCCCGGAAGAGCAAACCATAAAGACTCAATCGTCACTTTCCTTAATATTTCTCTGCTCTCAGGCGTAGTCAACATTCGCGCAAAATGCAGAGCGTTATCGTGAAATTTCGTCTCAACAAATCGCGCAACAACCGGGTTGGAAATATAATGCTCGTCATATTTTGCATATAGCGATTGCGCCCTCTCTTGCGCCCGAAATGCGTCTATCAAGCTTGGACGCCTCAGTATCTTAATCGTCTTATCGATCATTACGTCCGCGGGCACTTTGCCACGCGATGCGTGCGCGATCGCCATAGCTGTCGTGAGGTAGGAAAGAGGGCTAGATAGCGCAAGCACTAGGACGCCTACCGCCCCCATTTTGGCGAGAGCTGGCCAATGAACACGCGAGTTGCTGCGCATACCTATGAGAAGATAAATTAGGGCAACAGTAACTACTCCCTCAAATAGAATTACGCGTGCATTAACCGCAAGGGCAACTAGACCCACCGCTGCAACGTGCACGACGAGGCACGGGGTATGAAGGCGTGCATTACAGTACGAGTCGCCCAATTTATTGATATAAATCGGAATCAAGAATGGTGCCCAAATCAAAAAATTGAAAGCATCCGCCACCTTGCCGAACGGCCCTTCGAAGCTAGATGCATAGTAGCTCGCGATTCCCGTGCAACCCATCAGCCAGAGCACTCCGGGGGATGGCGTTTGATACAAGCCAATCGAATCCAATACTCCACGAAATAGGCCCACACGAGGTTTTGATTGCGTAAATAACCGGTAGGTGGCATGAACTGCAATTGCAATCCCCTGATAGAACGCCAGTGTTAAAAATGTATACAAAGGATTGTAAAGCGACTTTGTTAACGAGACCCACAATATGGTTTGCACGAGCAAGGCACCGAGTTGCGTCGTTAGACAAAACCCGAAAATCGCAAAGGTCGAAACAGGCTGCGTCTCTAGTGCGTCACTCCAACTTACGTAGAGGAGCACAATCAGAGAGGAGCCGAAAACAATGCAGGCGCACGCGATGTTTTCAACAGAGGAGTCGATGATGCACTGAATCAGGACTGCCAAAACGGCAAATACACAGAATGCACCAATAATAGCGCGCCTAATAATCATTGCGGTTCCATATCGTGCTGCATCCTAGTAATGCAAAAGAAGCAGAGCCACCAATTGAATGTTAATTTGATGGCTACCTAAACGCGTTAGCGCTAACCCGTGTAACTATTGGCGCGCCGCTTTTTCGGTTGGTCCTACACCTCGTCCTCATGGCCGAAAGGTAAATTTAGGCGGATGGCAAGCGCCCATCAAAGTTTACAGTTCACCAAGTCTGTCACTATCACCGTACGCTCAAACACAAACAACAGATCCAAACTCGTCGTGCGCGCCAATGTCTATGTAATACTGGCACTCAATGCTCGTTCAGAACGCTGCCAATCACATTGACACCGGTCTGCGTAAGGTTCTGCATGGCGGCAAGTAGCTGTTCGTGCCGTGTGTGGTCGCGGCGGACAACCATCAGTGCAGTGCCGGCGCGTGCAGCTAAGATCTGGGCGTCCGCAGTCTCGCTCGCAGCGGGTGTATCCAACAATACGACACTAAATTGTTGTGCAAAATGATCAAGTATCACGTTAAACACCGGGCGCTCCAGCAATTCCTGCGGGTTTGGGGGCAAAATCCCGGCCGGCGCTACGAATAGTCGCAGTTGCGGGTCGATCCTGCGTGCGATTTCTCTTGTGGCACGTCCCGTAAGTAGTGCCGACAGTCCAATCGAATTATCAAAATTAAATATTTGGTGTTGACACGGATGACGCATATCCGCGTCGATCAGGAGTGTCCGTTCGCCGAGTTGCGCAAACATGGTTGCGAGATTGGCCGCGAGCCAACTACGTCCCTCGCCGCGCCCGGGACTCGTAATCGCCATTACTTTGCGAGTCGCTAAATTGAGCCAGCGAAGAATCAATTGGCTCCGTAATGCGCGTAACGGCTCGAGCAACGGACTCTGCGGTTGATACGCGGCAACCAGGTCATCAGCGACCCCATGATCGCCGCCACGAGCAAGGCTGGGGTAGTTGAATTGGTAGGCAATGGCTGAATTAATGTCATCTTGATGGATTAGTTGTAGTTGCAGCGCTGCGTCACCAAATCGCAAGCCATATACGCTGGCGTGCCGCTGAATTTCTTCGACTTCGTCGGGACTGAGACGCCCGCTCGACGAGAATCGCACCAATCGTTCGACTTCTGTCCGGATGCGGCTCGGGCTTGTTGATGGCTCTGTCGGCGGTCTTGCTCACATGGAGCCCCTCGCTGGTTGGAAAATTATGTCACCGACGACTCAAGGCGGGCCGACGATACATGCGGAACACGCCCGTCGTTGGCTTCCATCACCACGGAACCAATCGTTCCCAGCAGCGGAACGCCTAGCAGATCGGGAAGTTCGCGGCTGTCACGAATGCGAGGCTCTCTGACCTCAAGGAAGAGTGCCGCTCCAATTCCGAGAACGACTCCCAAAAAGATGCCTAACAAGGTGTTGAGCACCAACTTGGGACTTGATGGCTTGAAAGGCGCCACCGCGGATGTCAGTAGAACAACGTTGGTCTGTTGCATCTGACTTTCAAGGTCGCTTTGCGCTCGATGCTGCGTAACCGCATCCAGATCGCGTTGCGCCGTAGTAACGTCGTTTTCTAAATCGGAGACAACGTCATGTTGGTGCTTAAGTTCTAGTACGCGCTTTTTCTGAGCTTCCAGCGCGAGTCGGACGTCATTTTCCCGTCGCACATTCACTTGCGTGGTACTTGCAAGCGAAGCCACGATCTTGGCGCTCTCCTGCGAAATGCGCGTACGCAAATTCGCGGTTTCGGCCTCTATTGCTTGATAATCCGGATGATTTTTACCGAGGCGAGCCGCGATATCGTGTTCTTTTGCTTCCGCCTGCGACAAATCGTTCTTAAGGTCGCCAATAACCGTACTTTGAAGAACTTCGGGAATCGATTCGATATCGCCGCTCACTTGTCGCTGTCTGGATTGGCTTTCCTGAAGCAGAGATCGGATCGCAACCAACTGTGCAGAAAGCTCAGATAGCCGCGCGGTCTCGATATCCAATTTTTCGTCGGTACCGACGATTCCTGTTTCCTTTTGGTATTCGGATAGTCGCTTTTGTTTAGCTTCAAGGTCAGCGCGCAACACTCGAGACCGTTGGTCGAACCAATTGGCGTACTGCTTTGCTGGCTCAACCTTGAGTTCAATATTGGTGTCGATGTAGATTCGCGCAAACGCGTTGGCTAGATCAGCGGCAAATCTTGCGTCGGGCCATTCCACCGCAATATTGATAACATTGCTGTCACGGGAGGGAGTGACTGAGAGCCTCTTTTGCAAGTACACGACTAGCCACGATGTAATATCGCGGTCGCTATCTAAGCTGCTCCGCCATTTTTTCTGCAGTTCTGGCAGTTGGTCGAGTTTCTTGTCGATCACCACGCGCCGGATCACACGTTCACTGCTTATGATATCGACCTGCGTCGCTATATAGCCGGTCAGCAATTCCGCACTGGAGACCATACCAGCGATCGGATCTATTTTGGCATCTATGACCACCGACGACATCGCAGTATACCGCTTGGGCAATAGGAGACTGATTGCCACGGCGACAATTACCACCGCGGCAAATATGCCAAGTACCATGCGCCAACGCGCTTTGAGCACTAAAAGAAACGTGCGGAAGCTCATAGAGGCCTTCTTCGCTCGCCTCGCCGGTTACACAAACGATCGAATCTACTGTTCCGCCTCAAAACAAGCTTTCCTTGACGTAAATAACATCCTGGTCTTGTACGTCGTCGTCCAACGTGACGCTCTCCTCCTTAACCTTGCCACTGGCATCGCGACGATGGCGCACAATGCCGCGCCTTGTCCCCTTACCCGTGACACCGCCACCCGATGCGAGCGCTTGCATTACGGTCATGCCCCGCTCCAGACGGAATTGCCCGGGCTTTTGCACCTGGCCGTAAATATAAAACAGGGGCGCCCGATTGACGAACAAGGTATCGCCACCATACAGCTCGATATCATCCGCCGTATTGCCGCTCAGAGACATTTTCACGATATCGATCTCGCGGCGAAAGGGTTTGCCATCGCGGCTCCCGGTCACGATCACTAGATCGCCCCCGGTCGGTGCAATGCCGCCCGCTGCGGCCAGCATTCCGGATAGATGGCCTCCGGTTGTCTCGATCGAATATCGGCCCGCAGTATTCACTTCACCAATCACGGAGACCAAATTGCCAAGCGCTTGGGTCAGCAAGATATTCACTTGCGGATTAATGACGAATCCTCCGTCCTTGAGCATTTGGCCGATCTTTCGCTCGGCCGCCGGCAAGGTGAGCCCGCTCACCGGTACTGAGCCTACGAGTGGATAGGAGATTGCACCGACTTCGGAAACACGCGCATCGAGGCTCAGGTCCGGATTCTTGAACACACTGATTTTGATGATGTCGCCCGGACCGAGCACATAGGGTTGCTCGGCAAACGTCGGGCGTCAGCCCAATTCCAAACAGCAATAGGATGGCGACGACCAAACGGCCATAGAAGCGCCTTGGCGTCTGTGAACAAGCCGGTTTGGCCATCATAACTGCGCGCGCTTTATGCTCATGGATCCTTGAATCACCTCATTTTGAAAATCCCGCGGAAAATCGCTTGCAAAATCAATGGCTCTAGATGACACAAGTGCCGAAGTGCATCTTGACTCATTTCGTGAGCACTTTGCACACCAATTTCACCTAAGTCGTCGATTTATCTGCGCGCTCACGATCGACTCATCAGAGCCCCATCGTCGTAACCAACATGGCGTTTGATGTGCATTAGTGACTCGCTCGTGAACGAATTGAGCACACCTGGCAAAGCGCGGCGGCTTCGTTAGCGCGCGGACCGACCCAGGATTGAAGCGACGTTCTCTCCATTAAGCGATGGCGTCGTTGGCAATACCGGGCGCACCAGCCCTCAATAGGCTCAAAAAATCTCGTCAGGACCGCATCGCGTTCGAAGTGCGCTTCCGCGTAGGCGCGCGCGCGCCGTCCGAGCTCCAGTCGCGTGTCGGTCCCGTCCGCCAGATTGCAGACCGCCGCGGCTAATGCCGCTGGGTCTTGAGGCGGCACGACCACTCCGCAGCTCGAGACCACCGCGGCGATTTCCGTTCCCTCACGGCAGGTCGCAATGACCGGACGACCGCTCGCCAGCATGCCCGACAGCTTCGAGGGGAGCACGAGGTCGGCGGCATCTGGATTTTGCGGCAATAAATGAACATCCGCCATGGAGAGCAACTCGCCTAATCGCTCCAAGGGCTGCAAAGGCAGAAGCCGCACATTCGGTAGATCCGCGGTCGCGATTTCAAGTTTGGGCTTCATGACCCCGTCGCCGCAAATGACGAACACGATGTCTTTGCGGTCGGCGAGAAGTTTGGCGACCGCCGGGATCGCCATGAGACCCTGTTTGCCGCCGAGCGATCCAGAAAACAAGACGACCATGGCATCCGTTGCGATACCCAGTTGCGCTCGGTACTTCCCAACACTCACAGTCGGCTTGAATTTTGAAATATCGACCCAGTTCGGGAAGTAGCGCGTTCGCTGCGGCACAACTCCCTTGGCAAGCAACAATTCGACCATTCGGCGCGAGATCGACGAGACGCTATCGAATCGACGTAGCAGTCCTCGCTCCATGCGCGTCACCAGACGCTTGAGCAACTTACCCTTCAGCAGACACATCCGAAAAGCAACGTCGACCTCGAAATCCTGAAGGTGCAACCACGCCTTGGCTCCGCTGAGGCGCGCCGTCAGCAACGCGGCAGGGGCGCACACCAGAGCCGGCGCGACGCTGATCACGAGATCGGGTCGCCAGAGAATCTGCCACAGCATCACTGGAAACGACGCGATCGCGAATGACACGAGGTGAAGTACCCGCGCCAAGCCGCCCGGTGCCTTGGGCACCCACAGCGGAGCGCGCCATACATCGACCCCCTGCCATTGTTCGCGCCGGTAGGCGGGCCATCCATAACCAGGCTTCAGCTTCCAATGGGGATAATACGGAGGGGCGGCAACGACCCGCACGGAATGGCCCTGGTCAGCGAGCCAAGCCGCCATTTCGCCCGAGTATTTGCCGATGCCCGTCGGTTCTGGAGCAAAGTTCGCGCTATGTACCAAGATCCGCATACATCCCTTCCCTTTGCTGGATCTAGCGCCATTCTTTCTTACATAATCATTCGTACCACGCCTATTGCCTTAAATGCAATAACGTGCCTCCAAGAGCCAAGATTGTCGCCATTTGGCGACAGATGGGGCATAAGTCCGATATTTCGCGGATATTGAGACATCGGTCACAATTCCAATGCGAAGGAACTGTCCGCGGGATGGCCGATGTGATTACCGGATGCGCACCGAAAGGACGCACATCTCGCGGTGCAGCGCCCCCGTTCGGCGCCAATTACATCGCCTTTGCCGGCGGCAGGGTTGGGTCTCGATTAGCCGAAGTAGTACTTGAGCCGCTGTTCCAACACCGAGCGCGACAATGCAAAGGTCGCCAGCGTGACCAACGCGATCGCGAACCCGGAATTGATGGCGAGCCACGTTGACTCGGATAGATTAGTGATCGCTTGTTGAAAGAAAAGCGCGAGAAACAGCATGCCTTGGCCCCGATCGAACTTCATGAGTTGCAGCGATTGGTAAATCCAAGAAACCAGATACCCCAATAGGCATGTCAACCCCGCAAAACCGAGGTCATTGACGATTTCCAAGTAGCCGTTATGCGACTCGGTGGGGTAGAAATACATCCGTGCGAGGAACACATAGGAGGGTGAGGAAGGCACAGGACCGATCCAGTAGGCGCCGTATCCCGAACCGAGCAGCGGAGCCAATTGTATGTGCTCTTTGATGATGTCCCAGATGCCGGCCCGATTGGAGAACGACAGATCCTTGCCGGACAATTCGGCAATGGGATCGAGCAACAGCCCAATTCCAGGGATCAGATTGAGCACCGCGAGCGCATACACGACGACCAGCACGGCGAACGAGGAGACGATATAGGGCATGAAGCGTCGCATGCTCGCAGGCGTCATCATCACTAGGACCATGAATAAGGTCGAGAGTGTGGTCGCTAATAGTGAGGTGGAACTGCGGGATAAGAGCACGCAATACCAACTCAGTCCGACAAAGGGCAACGCGATCCACCACCTTGACTCTTTGCTGAACCACGCATGGAGCCAGAATAAGACTCCAAAGCTCGACAACATCCCAAATTGGTTTTTTTGACTCGTCAGCCCGCGCCATGCGTCCTTCAGTGTGCCTTCGCCCGCCTCGATGGCAAGATCCGGATACAGAATTCCAAAGATGACGGATGCGATCAATAAAAGTGTCAGCAAGGGACGCACGACATCCTGGAAGCGCGTACGGTGCCATCCGGTCATGGTGAATGCAAAACAGACCAGCACGATCGACAGGATCGACACATAGCGGTTCATCGTGGCCGACGGCTCGATGGACCACAGTACACTGAGAGGGACCAACGCCAGGAACAGCAGGAAAAACGGATTCAGAGAACGCAACAACATCAATGCGAGCCCGCCCCGCCGAAGGACGATGAATGTGCTCAATATCAGCAAGGTGAGCTTGATGGTTCTCGCCAACGGATTGGCCGCGCCCATCGTCTCGTCGGGCGAGGCCAACGTTTCGCCCCTCAAGTAATTAGCGGGGATGGCCAAATAGAGGATCAACACCCACACCATCAGCGCGACCAGCAGCGCTCCACGATCGTCGCGCACCCAGCCGTGGTTGAGCGGCGCGCGCATCCGCACGGTACGCAGTGTCAAGGACCTATTCATGGAAGTAGAGTACTGTATCCGTCACATAAATCTGCAGTGTAGTTGGCGAATGTTCAAGCTCGTTGCGCTCTGTTTGCTCGCGCCGCTGCTCGGACTGAGCGGATGCAGCGACGGGGACACCCAGACCCCCTCGCCCGCTGCCGATTCGACCGCGAGTGGTCGGATTGCGCTCGATCACCACATCCTGGTCGACCAGTTCGGGTATCTCCCCGAGGAAGCCAAGGTCGCCGTCATTCGCGATCCCATCCTGGGTTACGACAAGAGCGACCGCTTTGCTCCGGGAGATCACTATGAGGTGCGTCGTGCCGACAGCGGCGAGGCGGTGTTCTCCGGGTCGCCCGTGGCCTGGAAGGCGGGTGCCGTGGACGCCTTGTCGGGCGATCGCGGCTGGTGGTTCGATTTCTCTCCCCTGAGCGCCCCGGGCAAATATTTCGTGTACGACGTCGCCCGCCATGCACGCTCACCGACCTTCGCGATCGACCCCCAGGTGTATCGCAAGGTACTCAAAGCGGCCATGCGCATGTACTACTATCAACGCAGCGCCATCGCGAAGGCGGCGCCCTTTGCGGATCCCTGTTGGACCGACGATGCCGCCTACGTCGGCAGGCATCAAGACGGTGAAGCGCGCGACGTCACGGATCGAGGCAACGATGCCAAGGTGAGAGATTTGAGCGGCGGTTGGTTCGATGCCGGCGATACCGATAAATACGTCACTTTTGCCGCTCAGGCCGTGCATCAACTCCTCACCGCTTATAGCGCCAATAGTCGCGTCTTTACCGACGATTTCAATATCCCCGAATCCGGCAACGGCATTCCGGATCTGATCGACGAAGTGCGCTGGGAGACGAACTGGCTGAAGAAAATGCAATACGCGGATGGCAGCTTTGCCTTGAAAGTCGGCGGGGTGGACTGGGTGTCGGCGAGTCCGCCGAGTTCCGATCACTCCGCCCGCCTCTACGTCCCGAGCTGTACTTCGGCGACCATCGCCGGGGCCGGCATGCTGGCGCATGCGGCCTATGTGTTCGGCACCATACCTACTCTCGGTGGCGAAGCGGACGATTTGAAACGGCGGGCGCAGCTCGCTTGGGGTCGCTATCGGAACACGCCTGCGAAGCAAACCGGCTGCGATACGGGCGTCGTGCACGCCGGCATTGCCGATCTCAATATCGAAGATCAGAACAGCCTCGCCGTCGAGGCCGCCATCTACCTGTTCGCGCTCACCGACAATCCGAGCTTCGAGAACTACATCGAAGAACACTACAAGGATGCGCATCCTTACCACGACATCGGCTGGTCACGGTACAAGGCCGATCAAGGCGAGGCGCTGCTGTTGTATACCACCTTACCCAGTGCCGAGCCTGCCCTCAAGAAGGCGATCCTGGCCGACAAGCTGGCCGATGTGCATGCCGGCAACCAAATCTACGGATTCAACCCCGATGATGACCTGTACCGCGCATTTCTGCACGAGGGCCAATATCATTGGGGCAGCAACAACCCGCGGGCCAATTACGGTAACACCAACTTGGACGTCATCAGTCACGAGCTCGGACTTCGCGATACCTCGAGCTATCGCACCCGCGCACTCGGCATCCTGCATTACTTTCATGGTGTCAATCCCTTCGGCATGGTCTACCTCAGCAATATGTATGCCTACGGAGCCACCGTATCGGCGAATGAGATATTTCACGTCTGGTTTCAGGCGAAGTCGCGCTGGAGCGATGCCAAGACCTCCGCCTGCGGCCCGGCGCCGGGCTATGTCCCCGGTGGCCCCAACGCCAATGCCGCCAAGGACGGCGTGCCATTGAGCCTATCGCCCCCCACCGGGCAACCGCCGCAGAAATCGTACAAGGACTGGAACGCGAGCTCACCCGATCGCTCTTGGGCTGTGACCGAGCCGGGAATCTACTATCAATCGGCCTACGTCCGACTGCTGTCGGCATTTGTCCAGTGATGGGCTGCGACGCTGCATGATTCTCGATGCGAATGAATTCTCGGACGGCGATACGCTATCCGCCGACCTCTGTATCGTCGGCGCCGGCGCGGCCGGCATCACCCTGGCCCTCGAGCTCGCCGGCAGTCCGCTCAGCGTGCTCGTGCTCGAGTCCGGCGGTCTCAAACCCGAGCGGGCGACGCAGGACCTTTACCTGGGCAGCGTGGCCGATGAGCGCCTGCACAGTCCACTCGATCGCTACCGGGAACGGCGTTTTGGCGGCACCACGACGATTTGGGGCGGTCGTTGTATGCCCTTCGATGCGATCGATTTCGAGTATCGCGACTTCATGCCGCACAGCGGCTGGCCCATCGATCGCGATACCCTGTTGCCGTTCTACCCGAAAGCGAACCGGCTCTGCGAAGCGGGCGATTTTGCCTATACGCTCGCCGAGTCCTTTGACCGGCCGCTGCGTCCGATGATCGAGGGCTTCGAGTGTCCGGATTTCAGCACCGATACCTTGGAGCGCTTCAGCTGCCCGACGGATTTCGGCGTGCGTTATGGATCGCGATTGCGCGCCGCCGCCAACGTGCGCGTGCTGCTGCATGGCAACGTCACCGCGCTCCGGCTCAATGCCTCGGGCAACCAGCTGGAGTCGCTCACCATCCGCACGCTCGCGGGCAAGTCGATGAGCGCGCGCGCCCGGCAATTCGTCCTGGCGACGGGCGGCCTCGAGGTCGCACGGCTCCTGTTGGCGAGTCGTGACGTGCAGACGCAGGGCATCGGCAATGATCACGATCTGGTCGGCCGGTATTACATGTGCCACCTCGCAGGCACCGTCGGCGCATTGAGCATCCATCGGCCGCTCGATGCCGTGTGGAACGGCTACGATGTCTCGGATGAGGGCATTTACTGCCGCCGCCGCATCGCGTTGAAGCCCGAGTCGCAGCGCCGAGAGCGCATCGGCAACTTCATCGCGCGATTGCATCACCCGCGCATCACCGACCCCGCGCACCGCAACGCAATACTCTCGCTGCTCTTCCTGGCAAAGTTCGTGATCCCATACGAATACGGCAAGCGCCTGCACGGCGATGAGCGCGCAAGCTTGAGGACTTGGCTCGAGCATATCCGCAACGTCATGGGGGGCCCCTTCGACGCGGTGGGCTTCGCTTGGCACATGTTGAAGGACCGCAAGCTGGCCGAGCGCAAATTCCCCTCGATCATCATCAAACCCAAGGCCAATTTGTTCAGTCTGGACTTTCACGCAGAGCAGCAACCGAATCCGGAGAGCCGCGTCACCTTGATGCAGGACCTCGATGCCCTCGGGCTGCCGCGGTTGCGGGTGGACTGGCGCTATACGGACAATGATGTCGCGACGGTGAGCCGCGCGCTCGCGCTGCTCGCGGAGAATGTCACTCGCTGCGGTGTCGGTACCCTCGCCTATGACCCGGCCAGCATCGAATTCGAGATGACCCGCTATGGAGCTTACGGCGGACACCATCTCGGCACCACCCGCATGGGCCATGATCCTCGCGCGAGCGTCGTCGATCCCGACTGCCGCGTGCACGGCGTAGCGAATCTCTCGATCGCGAGCGCGTCCGTCTTTCCCACCTCGAGCCAGGCCAATCCCACCTTGACGGTGGTCGCGCTCGCACTGCGGCTGGCCGACCGGCTGCGCTCTGAAGCACTCCGTTGAGTTCAATCGGACTACCGGTTACCCTGCCCGCCGGGACGCGAGTATTGTGGCTCGCACGCAAAAACCTCGAATAGAAACAATGTCCAGCGCGATGGATCGAACAGTGAGTTGTGAACCGAGGCACGCCGGAGGCACTGAATATGAGGGGCACGGCCACGCACGCATTGTAAGATTCCATTCATGAGTGCCCCGCGCATACCCTTTAACACGGTCGCTTTATTCGCCCAGGCGTCGCGCAACTCAGAGAGAATGATCCTCCCCGTCAACGATAGCGCCCTCAACAGGGACGGCTCGAGCCCCGCCTTTTATTGCGTCCATTCGATCTCGGGCACGGTGGGGGATTTCTTGAATCTCGCACAAAAACTCGATCCGGCGGTCCGATTTTACGGGATTCAAGCGCCCCCGAAGCAGGTCCGGGATGTGAATTACGGTCATTCCATCGAGTCGATCGCCGATCAGTACGTGGACGCCTTGACCAAATTCCAACCACGAGGCCCCCTGATGCTGGGCGGATACTGTATCGGAGCGGTCATCGCACTCGAGATGGCCAAGAAACTGCGCGCCTGCGGACGCGACGGTGGGCCCGCTGCTCGTGATCGACGGAGCGCCCGAGAATGTCGGCGCCGCCCTCAGCGCTTGGAGGCCGCGCTATTGGCTCGAGCTGGCTCGAAATCTGTCCGGCTGGGCTGCCCACGGAGATTTGATCAGGAACGGATCCCTCCAGGCATGGGTTCGAAGCATCTTTCAAAAATCGTCAGCCATCGCACGGAGCTCCATCGGGCTCCGACGCGGCGTGAAATTGGGCGGGGGTTACGTCATCTACGGTAATTATTCACCCGCTCATAAATTATTCATCCACCGGCTCCTGGGAGCTCTGTTCGCGTACGTGCCCGAAAATTATTCGCAGGACGTCGTGGTTTATGAAGCGAGCGTGACCCCGGTGTTCTATTTACCCCAATACGGAAGCACGTGGCACAAATATAAGCCTCCGCAGACCGAGATCGTTCGTATCGTCGGAACCCACATCGGCATGATGCGCGAGCCGTACGTCGATGAAGTTGCCAAGCACATGCGACAAACGGATCACCGAGTTTTTCGCACAAAGTTCTAAAGTGAGCGCGGCCGGCAATTGCTCACCGGTGACCGAGCCAACTCATTCCGATAATTTCTTGCGCAGCCGAGCGCACGGCTTCTCAACCGTAAGATAGATCAACCACGCCAGAGCGATGGACACGGCGAGCGCCAGCACGCCTTGAAGCGCGTGATTCATCCCCTGCAAGATGACCGCCAGGTTATAGATCACGACCAGATGCAGCAGGTACAAGGAATACGACAAGAGGCCGATGAAGTTCATCGGCGCGGTATTGAGCAGCGCAAAGGGCGCCCAATGGCGATAGCGAATGGCGGCGATGAATAACACCGTCAGCGCCGCTCCCTGCAGGGAATAGCGGAAAGTCTCCCGGAATTGCGCACCGCGCACGAGCAGGCAACCCGCGATGACGAGTACCGCAAACGGCACGTAAAAATACTTCCAACGGCGTTCGTGCAAGGAAACATCGTCCAATACCGGGTTGTTCCACACCGCAAGGGCGCAGCCAAATAGAATCGAATCGACGCGCGTATCGCTAGCCAGATACGTGCGGTCCTCGGAGGAATGGAACGCAAAGACCAGGATGCAACGCCATAGCAGCACCACGATGCACAGGCCCCACAGAATCAACGCTTGATTGCGCGCCGAGACCTTGTACCGTTGCAGCCCCACGAACAGCCAGGGGAACAGCAGATAAAAATGTTCCTCCACGGCAAGTGACCAATACACGCCCGTGCCCAACGGCTGGTTCTCTTGGGTATGATAGATGGTCCAGTAATTCAAGTACTGCAGCGCTTGCGCAGTCACCGCCTCCGGCGAGATCCACAGGGCCGGAGCGATGAGCCGGGTGGCGAGTACCGCACCCACCAGAACCAAATAGAACGGCGGCAAGATCCGCAGCGCGCGGCGCAGCCAAAAATGCCGTAGATTCACGGCGCCGGTCTTCTCGAATTCGGCGCGCAGCAGCGTCGTGATTAGAAACCCGCTCAAGAAGAAGAAAATCGTGACCCCGAGACCGCCGGGCACGAAGTTCCCGAGCCCTGCGTGCGCGACGAATACCAGCAGAAAGCTCAGCGCTCGCACACCATCGAGCGAGGGTATGTGCCGAATCGATTTCGACGCTAGGATCGCGAATTATCCGCTGCGACGGAGGCTAGGGGAACGCAATAGAAATTTCAGTCGCGGCAACAGCAAAAAAATCCGCGGTCCGCGCACCAGATACCGCTTCGCCAGCCGCGTCGGATGATGCATCAGGCGATACAGCCACTCGAGCGCAGCCTTACGGACCCATTTTGGCGCGCGCCGTTCCACGCCGGTCAAGAAATTGATCGATGCGCCCACACACAGCGCCAACCCCAGGGCACGCCCGCGAGTCTGCAGTGCGCAGGCCAGCATTTCCTGCTGCGGACAACCGACGGCCAATAGGCAGAACCGGAATGGGCTCTCATTCTCGATGAAGCGCAGGCACTCCTCCACGGCCACCGGATCGCGGATGAACCCCATGGGCGGATTGAAGTGCCGGAGCCCGCTCAGGCGATATTTTTGCGCCAACATCTGCGCCTGCGCCTCGGTGCCGCCGATCACCACCACCTTATCGCCGGGCGCAATCACTCGTCGAAAAGCTGCTCGGTGACATCGCTGCCCGGACAGGTTGGTAAGTGCAGGCCCGAGGTCAACTGCAGTACATACGCCAGAAACCGACTATCGAGCAACACGAATCCCGCGGCCCGATACAACTCACGAAACGAGGCGTCGTCGCAATAGCGGATCAAGTGATCGACATTCGGAGTCACTACGTAGGCGTAGGTCTCTGAACCAAAAGCTGCCACGACGCGCATGAATTCAGGCAACTGATAGTCGCTGAACTGCACGGTCACCGGCAGAGCTTTTTGTTCGCAGGAAAGCGTGTCGCTGTTGTCAATCATCGCCTTGTACGCGGGGGCGACTTTAGAGGCTTCCAAGACTACTCTCCTCACCCGACGTTAAAGATAATATTTGCAAATAATTCGGCACATCTGCACGTAAGTTCGGCGCTTTCATACGTAAGCTATTGATTGGGCCTAAGCTTCTTCGCCACCAATTCGATGCCGACCATCGTGCCATTGAAAGTGTAGGTCACGTCGGTGGAATGTCGCGTTTGATAGCGGCCATAGGTGCGGATCGACAGCCAGCGCAGCACTTGATAGTCCATTTCCAAATTGCCGATTTGGAAATGATCTATACGGTCGATGAAGAAGCCTCCGTCGGGCGTTTGCGGATATTCGCTGTGGATGTACGAGTACCCCGCCTTGACGGCGATTTTATAGGTTGCCTGCCAGTTGAGGCTTACCGCAGCCGACGTGTCGAGCTCGGTGCCGCCCGTCGTGACATAGCTGGTAATCGCGCGGGCTAGCTGGACGTTGACCGAGGTCTTGCCGGTGAGGCTGTGTTGATAAATGATGTTGCCGGTTACGCCCGATAAACCTTGACCGGAATTCGTCGGATCTGTGCGGTTGGTGTAGCCGACATAGCCGGTAAAGTTGGTGAATCCCGAGACGATATAGGTGGCAGCGGCCGCTACCGTGGATTGATGGTAATTCGGATTCTCGGCGGTCGGATCGTTGAGGAATTTACCCTTCAAATACTCGGCGTCGATGCCGGCTGACAGATTCGACACGCCCAGATAGCGCAGCCCCTCGTGGAGCGAATCTTGCTGCAAACTCAGACCGGGTATGTCCGCACGCGGTGAATCCAACGTCACATATCTCGCTCGACTCTCCAAGCGCCATTCGGGCGTCATGGTGACGTTGGCGGACGCCTCCGCATTGTTTTCGGTCTCCAGGATGAGGTCCGTCCCCTGCGCAAGATCCAGGAATTGCACCATGCGCTGTTCATGTCGGTACTCGAGCGCACCATCCCACGTGGAGAGCAACTTCCAACGCAAGCCGCCATCGAGCATGTACTCGTTATGATCGAGCGAAGTGAAATTGTCATAAACGAAACGGCGGAATTCGGCCGTTCCGTAGAGCTTCTGCCGATCGAACAAATAGGTCCCGTCAATGCCGGCGCGGGACTCGAGATAGGTATCCTCGAAGGTCGGGCCGTTCTTTCCCACGGGGCTCGGGCCGCTCGAGGATAGGTCGAAAATGTTGCTGTCGTGCACGATGTTTTCGGCGGCGTAGGGAGTGACGGTCGATTGCCCCATGGAGACAACCGGAACGCATCCGATCAACAGTACGCAGAGCCCGAGAACGTGCCGATTCATCACCTGATCCACCCATTCGCGCATGCACCCGCTCCGCGTGCCTCGGTGCGACGCGCTCTTCTTCATGATGTTAATGTGAGCCCAGGCCACGCTCGGTTCAAGGTATTTGCTCACGAAATTAACCGGAAAGCCGCCGATGCGTCCACCGCTTCGCCGTCCACGATTGCAAATCCGGGCGAGAAGTCTTCCTTTCGCATACGTTTTGTCAAATTGACTCATCGGCTGTGCGCTGAGCGCCGGCTCTTTCCGGATCAACGCGTTACGCATGCAATCAAAACAACGGGGGAAGAGTCTGATCACTGCCCTCGTAAATCGCTGGCGTGCCGATATACTTGGCGCGAGCGGGCCGGGCTCGGATGGCGCGCACTCCCCGCTGAGGTTCCTACGGCACACGCCGTTGCCGCATCGCACGGAAGCTTAAGAAACACTGTTGGCACTGGGGAATTCTTTTGTATCGATCGTCCGCCCTGCTCGCCTTCACCTGTCTTGCAGTGGCCGGCTGCGGCGGCGGCACGGTCAACCCGTCCGTCAACACCAGCTCTGCTCTAGATACCGGCAACTCGAGCGGCGCTGCGTACACAATCTCCGGTGCCGTGAGCGGCGCTTCTGCGGTGACGGTCAAGCTGAGCGGCTCGGCAACGAATTCCGCGAGCACGGATGCAAGCGGCAGCTATAGTTTTGCGGCGCTCGGCAACGGAACCTACACCATCACACCGAGCGCGACGGGATATGTTTTCAGCCCGGTGAGCCGCGCAGCGAGCGTGAGTGGTGCATCCCTGAGCAGCGTGGATTTTGTGGCGGCGCCGAGCAGCGCGCTGACGTACCGCATCTCCGGGACAGTGAGCGGTGCCGTCGCGGCGGGCGTGATGATGACTTTGAACGGCGTCAATGTGGGATCAGCCACGACCGATCTCGACGGAAATTACAGCTTCTCCGGCCTGTTGAGCGGAACCTATACGGTGAGCGCGTCCCTCGCGGGCTATTCGTTCACACGGGCGGCGATCGTGACCCTCGGCACGGTCGATTCCGCGTCGAATAATTTCACGTCGATGGTCTCGCCGACGGGCGGTACCCTCATCTTTACGCCGGCGAACCCGCTTCCCGAGGCGACCGTGGGACTGCCTTACGCCGCGACGGTCATCAATGCCATTACGGGCGGAACCGCACCCTACTATTACCAATCGAGCACGCTGCCCATCGGCACGCCGCCGCTGGGCATGATCGTCAACCCGAACGGAGATCTGACCGGAACTCCGCAAGTTCCAGGGCAGTATGACTTTGGTGTTTGCGCCACCGACTCGATCGGCAACACCACATCTTCCTGTGGCGCGACATCGATCACCGTGCTTCCCGCTGCGACCGCAACGCCGGCACCGGCGGTCACGTTCACCGCGCAGCCGACGAGCATTACTTCAGGAAGCAGCTCGACCTTGACCTGGTCGAGCACCAATGCAACTTCCTGCGCGGCGAGCGGGAGCTGGACCGGGGCTCGAGGAGTCAGCGGCACGCAGGCCGTGTCGCCAACGAGCTCGACGACTTATTCGCTCACCTGCACGGGCGTCGGTGGCACCACGGCGGCCTCGGTACAGATCACCGTCAACGCGGCTACGCCTGCACCGCCGCCCACCGTCACCTTGACCGCGAATCCGGTGGCGATCGCCTCGGGAGGCGCTTC
Organism: uncultured Gammaproteobacteria bacterium; assembly: GCA_963801865.1. Taxonomy (GTDB): domain Bacteria; phylum Pseudomonadota; class Gammaproteobacteria; order Steroidobacterales; family Steroidobacteraceae; genus Bog-1198. The sequence goes on from CAWDGY010000002.1 coordinate 25,031, forward strand.
GACCCTCGCCTGGTCGAGCAGCAACGCGGCCTCGTGCACGGCGAGCGGGGGCTGGAGCGGGCCTCAAGCGACCAGCGGCACGGATGCCGTGTCACCGAGGAGCACGACCACCTACACGCTGACGTGCACGGGCGCGGGTGGTACCACGCCGGCCTCGGTCCAGGTCTCGGTCGGCCCGACGTCCACCTCGACGTCCTGGGTCTACTACAACGGACTTTTCGACTGGCCGGGCGATTATTCATTTGATGCATCGCCTGACTACCGGGATACGAGTGGCCACCCGCTCAGCGGCCCGTATGACATCAAAGTAACGATCACCTCGCAGTGGGGCGGATGGCTGCCGTTCGCTCAAAATTGGGATTTCAATTCCAAGCCCTACACCAAGCTGACCTTCGCCCTCAAGCCAACGGTCGCCAATCAGCAGTGGCATGTTTATTTTGTGAAGGTGGGCGACATCCCGGTGGGGGTCTCCGTGGAACCGTCCCAATACGGACCGGCTCCGGTTGCGGGTCAGTGGGCAACTTACACCATTCCCCTTGCCGACCTGGGCGTGCTCGGCGCACCGATCTATAAATTCTCCATTCAGGACGAAACCGGTTTGGCGACCAACGTCTGGTATGTCGATAACGTCGGCTTCGTGCCCTGAGCCTTGGGCATGGCGAGTCCGCCTCGCTACGGTCGACCCCCCGCGCCCACGAAGCTGACATTGTCCACATAGAACACGTTGTTACCGAGGCTGGTTTGGTCCTGGATCGCAAATTTGTAGATCTTCGTTTTTGAAACTCCGATGTCGCTCAGTGGAATGGTATAGACCCCCCACTGACCCGCCACAGGGGCAGGTCCATACTTGAATGGATCGACGCCCGTGCCCACCGGTTTGTCGCCAACCAGCATGAAATAAACGCTCGCTTTTTGGTTGGCTACAACCGGCTTCAACGCGAACCTCAGATAAGTGTACGGCGTGGTATCGAAAGACCAATTCGGGGCAAACGGTTGCCAAGCGCCCCAAGGCCCGGTCAGCGACACTTTGATATCGTAGCGACCGCTCAGCGGGCCGCCGCTGGTGTCGGCGTAGTTGATCGTCGCGCTGTACGAGTAGTCGCCGGACCAAAAAAACTTGCCTTCATGATAGACCCAGAAGAGCGGTGAGCCGACCTCGCTGCTGTCGGTGCTGTTCGCTGCGGCCGAGGACACGGAGGTGACGGAGGCCGGACCGCAACCCATCACACTTGCGATCATCAGCAGCGCGGCCGCGCACGAAATCTGATACGAGCGTTCCATCTGAGCGCTCGAGTCTAGCAGAGACTGTCCTGCCACCGACGGCGAAGATGCTGCTTTGTTTGTTCTGGCGAAGTGCCAATGTCATACTTCTTCGGCGCCGATGGGTGGTTGGCTCAGCCGTAGCGCTGCTCCCACAGCGGGGGCACACGCTCAATCCCTGTTTTGCCGTGGCCGTTGTTACTTGAATGGATTTGAGCTGGGTGAGGGACTCAAGCCGTGACTACACTCTCTGTGCCGGTTGCCGAGCACGTCGCAAACACCGCGAACACCGCAAACAGTGCGAACGCCGCGACCATAGCCGTCATGATCCCGTGCTACAACGAGGTCGTAACGATCGCCGCGGTGGTCAAAGAGTTTCAGCACTCCTTGCCGACCGCACAAATCTACGTATATGACAATAACTGCACCGACGGTACGGCCGCCGCGGCGGCGGCGGCCGGGGCATTCGTGCGGACCGAGCCACTCCAAGGCAAGGGCCATGTGGTTCGTCGCATGTTCAGTGATATTGATGCCGACATCTACGTTTTGGTGGACGGCGACTGCACCTACGAAGCGGCGGCAGCTCCCCGGATGATTCGCATGCTGATCGACGGCAATCTCGACCTGATCAATGGTGTGCGTCGTTCGAACTTGCAGGAGGCCTACCGGCCGGGTCACCGGTTCGGAAACTGGATGCTGACGGCGCTCGTGGCATTGGTATTTGGGCGACGTACCAACGATATGTTGACCGGATACCGGGTGTTCTCGCGGCGTTTCGTCAAGTCGTTCCCTTGTCTCACGGCGGGTTTTGAGATTGAAACCGAGATCACCGTGCATGCGCTGGAGCTGCGCATGTTGATGGCCGACGTCGACACCGAGTATCGCGGTCGTCCTGCAGGCTCGGCGAGCAAGCTGAGCACGTTCCACGATGGGGCGCGCATATTGCGTCTGATCGTCATTCTGATCAAAGAAGAGCGCCCTCTGTTCTTCTTTGGGATGATCGGCTTGGGGCTTTTTCTCACGGCGGTGGTACTTTTTGTTCCGGTATTCATTGAGTACCTCCACACTGGCCTGGTACGTCGCTTCCCGACCGCCATCTTGGCGACCGGCCTGGTGCTTGCGGCCATGCTCAGCGTCGCGGCCGGCCTCGTGTTGAGTGCGGTAACGCTGGGCCGCCGCGAGATGAAGCGCCTGATCTATCTCCAGCAGCCCGGAGCCGGCGCCAAGCGCTGAGAGGATGCTGGCTTTTCGCCGTACCGCTGCCCAGGTTTTCTCATTCACTGCCATAGGCGCAGCGGGGTTCGTGGTCGATACGGCGGTACTTTATGTTGCCCTGCACCTCGGCCTTGGACTTTACGCGGGTCGGGGAGTGTCGTATCTCGGCGCAGTGACCTTTACCTGGGCGCTCAATAGTCGGTATACCTTCGAGCAGCGCGCTACCACCCATCGCTTCAGGCAATGGCGCAGGTTTGCCGTGTCGCAGCTGTCGGGGGCCGTGATCAATCTGGGCGTTTACGCCAGCTTGGTCCGAATGAGTCGTTATTGCGCCGATCATCCGGTGATCGCGGTTGCGGTAGGCTCGTTGATGGGATTGACGGTTAACTATCTGGCGGCGCGGCGATACGTTTTCGAACGATAGCACCGCGGCACCTTGGATCCGATGAGATTCGAACTATGCGCAGCACCCCAGCGGTAATCATTCTTGGATCGATCGTGGCAGCGGGGGCGTTGATGTGGCCGGCGCTGTACAACGGCCAGCCGTTCTTCTTTCCCGACACCACCGCCTATATTCGCGCCCCCGACGCCGCGCTGCAAAAGCTCACCGGACTCTCGAGCCCCTGGACACAGCTCGAGGACGATGGATCGGCGGCGAACGCGCAGGCGCCGCCCGGCGAAGTCCCGGCAACGACGGCGAGCGTCAGCTCCATCAAGGACAAGACCGTGCTGTCCGGGCGCTCGGTGTACTACGGCGCCTTGCTCTATCTGGGGGATCGGATCGGGCATTTCTGGTTCACGGTGCTGGTGCAGGCCGTTTTATTGATGGGCGCGATGGGGCTGTTTCTGAAGGCATTCGGAGTACCCGTGTGGCCACGGCTGGCGATTGCCGGCGTGGCTGTGGGTGTGTTGACCTCGGCCTCGTTCTACGTGAGCTTCCTGATGCCGGATCTGTTTGCGGCGGTGACATTGCTGGCGTGCGCGAGCCTGATCGGTGCGCGTTCCCTGCGGCGAGCCGACTACGTTCTATGGGCGGCACTGCTGGTATTCTCGCTGGTGTCGCATTCATCCCACGTGCTGATCGCGGCGGCACTGCTGGCATTGGCGCTGATCATGGATCTGCTGAAGCGCTCGTGGGCGAACTGGCGTGGGCTCGCAGTGATCACCGGCTGTTTGCTGCTTGCCGCGGCAGCGGAGGCAGCGTTCAGCGTCGCGGTCACCCGTCTGGTCGGCGCGCCGCCGTTGCGGCCGCCCTTCCTGACGGCGCGCGTCATCGAGGATGGTCCGGGCTATCGCTACCTGCACGACACGTGTCCCGCCAGTGGTTTCAAGGTCTGTGAGTTTCTACCGCGCTTGCCGATGCCTGCGGATGAGTTCATCTGGTCTCAGAATCCTCCCGGCGTGTTCGCGCCCGCATCGGCGGACGTACGCCGCGAGTTATCGGCGGAGCAATATCGCTTCGCCTGGGCGGTGCTGCGATACGATCCGAAGGGTGTTGCAACAGCGTGGATCGCGGATGCGCTGCGTCAGTTTGCGTTGATGGGCTTGGACGAGTTTACGATCCCGAGATACTTCGACATCAACATCGCCAAATTGCCGGTCGAGTATCGCGCGCCATTTCGCGCGAGCGCCGCCTATCGGGGCGCGATGCCAACGCGTGGAGCATCGGCCATCCAACTGGTGATCTTCGCCGCTGGAGCCCTAACGCTCCTGAGCGTGCTCGCCTGGCCGGCATTGCGGCGAGGATTCGAGCGCGAACAGCTCTACATGCTCGCCCTGATCGCGATTGGGGTCGCGTTCAACGCCGTGATATGCGCAATCCTCTCGGGTCCGCACAATCGCTATGGGGCGCGTGTCTCCTGGCTGATACCGTTTGCGGCGTTGAGTGTGGGCTTTGTCGTCGCGCGGCGCGGCGCGAAGTCGCGACTCGAGCATCGCGCTCTTTAGGGGTGGAGCGTTGAACACAGCGATGCACCAACGGGCGACGGCGAAGTGGATGGCCGCATCGTTTGCCGTGGGGCTCGCCATCGTTCTCGTGATCGGTTTGGGGGTGGGATCGGGCCACAAGCTCGGCCTGGCCCTGCGCGTGACGGCGCGCTGGTCGTTCCTCCTGTTCTGGCCGGCGTCGGTTGGCGGCGCCCTCGTTACGTTGTTCGGCGCGAGGTTCCGAGCCTTGGCACGACGCGGTCGAGACTTAGGACTCTCGTTCGCGTCGGCTCATCTCGTCCATCTTGGCCTCGTTGCTTTGCTCTATTACCGCTTCGTGGGCCCGCCTCGGGCCTCGCTCATCTTCTTCGGCATTGGTGTTTTCTGGACGTACCTTTTGGCGCTCCTATCCTTTGAGCGCTTTTCCGCGATGTTGGGTCCCAGAATCTGGCGGATTTTGCGCACGCTCGGAGTCGAGTACATTTCGTTCGCCTTCTTGGTCGATTTCGCCAAGAATCCATTTCAGAGCGGAGTCACGCATCTCATGGCCTACTTGCCATTCCTGGCCCTGGCCGTCGCCGGACCGCTCTTGCGGCTTGCCGCACTCGCGAAACGACTGACCGGAGCACGCCGGCTTGCGGTCTCGTGAGAGACATCGCCGAGCTTTGACGTTCACCCTTTCTTGCGTCTGCGTTTCTCAAAGATGACGTTCGGCCACTCCCGCAAATCCCTGAGTGCGATCCAAACACGAATGACTCGCGCGAGGTAGAAGGCGGCGATCGCGCCGATGAAAATCCAAAAAACGACCGCGAGCTTCATGCCGGCACGCGTACGCAGCAACCGATGGCGATGTTGACGCGTGTCATGCAGCCCCCCCATATTATTTACGTCGTACTGCGGCCTTCGTGCGCAGTACATCAATCGGTCAGCGGCGATTTAAGCGGCCTTCGTCACCCGATGCAACAGTCGCCACATGCCGACAAGGAACTGCAATGCGCGGGGACGAGAGTCCCCGCGCGCCCCAGCGAATTCACGGCAATTCAGGGCCTCAATTGACCGAAAAGCCGAGGTTGTCGACATACCAGGTATTGCGCGCCAATCCGGTCTGATCCTGGATGGCGACCTTGTAAATCGCCGTCTGTGCTACACAGAGCGAGGATAGCGGGATTTTATACGTCGCCCATTTGCCGACCACGGGCGCGGGACCGAAGTTCAGCACATTCATCGCGCACCCTGAAGGCAATGAGATATCGCCGACTTTGACGAAATAGATCTGCCACTGCTGATTGGCGACGGTGGGCTTCAAATCGATCACGAGATAGTTGTACGCATTGTCATTGAAATTCCAGAGCGGCACCGTACCGCCCGCGTAGGGTAGGAACCCTCCCCACGCACTGGTGAGCGTGACGGCAATGTCATAAGCGCCCTCTTCGGGAATTCCGGTCGTGTCTTTGTAGTTGGCGGCAGCGGCAAAGGAATAATCCCCGCCCCAATTGAATACCCCGTCGTAATACACCCAGAAGGTCGACGTGCTGGTGCTACGGGAGCCCGTGATGGTCACCGTAGCGCTGCTCGGGCTGCTGAGCGTCGCTCCCCCGGTTTCACCCGAGAGCGCGACGGTAAAGGCCTTGCTGCCCGTATAGGGGCTTGCGTTGCTGATGGGGACCGAGAAGCTCTTGGAAGTCGCATCGCCGCTCGCCCATTGCAACGTACCGGCGGCGGCGGTGAAATCCGTGCCCGCGATCGCCGTGCCGTTGCTGGTCGCGTACGCGACGCTCACGGCACCCTTGGAGCCGCCGGTGCGATTCACCGTCATCGTCACGGTGCCGCCTGCTTGCCCCACCCCATAGCTGGAGGCCGACAACTGCAAGCTGCCGACGGCGGCCGTCCCATCGCCCGTAATGGTCGCGATCGCGCTGCTCGGACTGCCGAGCGCGGCCCCCGCGCTCGGGCTCGACAAGAGAATCGTGAACGATTTCGTGGACGAGAATGGTGTCGCATTGCTGATCGCGACCGAGAAGCTCTTCGCGCTCGCATCGCCGCTCGCCCATTGCAGCGTGCCGCTGGCGGCGGTGAAGTCCTTGCCCGCCACCGCCGTGCCGCTGGTGGTGGTGAACGACACGCTCGCCGCGCCGCTGGAGCCACCCGTACGACTCACGCTCACCGTGAGGGTACCGGCCGCTTGACCCACCGCATAGCTCGAGGTTGAGAGCTGCAAGCTGCCCACCGCGGCCGAGGCATCGCCGGAAATGGTGACGGTGGCGCTGCCCGGGCTGCTGATCGTGGCCCCGGCGCTGGGGCCGGAGAGGGCGACGGTAAAGGTCTTACTGCCGGAAAACGGCGTCGCGTTGCTGACAGCGACGGAGAACGATTTCGGGGTCGAATCCCCATCGGCCCAATCCAGCGTGCCGCCGGCCGCCGTGAAAGTCCGCGCCCGCCACCGCCGTGCCGCTGCTCGTCGCATACGAGACGCTTACGGCGCCATTGGAGCCGCCGCTGCGATCCACGCTCACCGTCAACGTGCCGGCATTTTGGGCCACCGTGTAGCTGGAGGTGCCGAGATGCAGGCTGCCCACGGGAGCGGAATTGTCGCCCGCGATCGTGACGGTGGCGCTGTCCGGAGTGCCGAGCATCGCCCCCGCGGTGGCATTGGACAGCGCGACCGTAAAGGTCTTGTTGCCGGAGAACGGTGAGGCATTGCTGATCGGCACCGAGAACGATTTCGAGGTCGAATCGCCGTCCGCCCACGACAGAACACCGCTGCTGGCGGTGTAATCCGTGCCCGCCGCGGCACTGCCGTCGGCTGTGTCATACGCGACCGAGGTCGCTCCAACGGCGCCCCCCGTGCGATTGACGGTAATCGTCACCGCCGCGGCGCTTTGCGCAACCGAGTACGATGCACCCGCCAGCTGCAACGTCCCGACACCGGCCGAGGCCGCGCCGGAAATCGTCACCGTGACACTGCCGGGGCTGCCGATCCTGGCCCCTGCGCTGGGATTACTGAGTACGACGCCAAATGCCTTATCGCCCGAGAACGCCGTGGCGTTGCTGATCGGTATGGATATGGCCCGTGCAGTCGAATCGTTCTCCGCCCACTCGAGCGTGCCGCTGACCGCCGTGTAGTCGGTGCCGGCCACTGCGGTCTCATTGGAAGTCGCGTAGTCGACGCTGATGGCCGAGGTCGCTCCGCCGCTGCGCGTCACGGTGAGGGTGGTCAAGCCCGCATCCTGAGAGACCTGATAGTTCGATGCGGAGAAGGAAATGGGGTCCGCCGACGTCGTCGGCACCACCGATGAGGGCGCAGAAGAGTTCGGTGCGGATGTCGATCCGTCATTGCACGCTGAAACAAGCATCGCGAGCGCCAACAGCGCCGCCGCCCGAAGAGGATTTTTGTTACGCTTTATCCGAGTCATCTCTGAACCTCATCCCATGGTGTGGCGGCATCGCATCCCGCGCCTACCGCTGTTCGCCGATTCTTTGCTGGGAATGATTGATACAGCGGTTCCGGCGCCACCGCAAAGTGTCGGCGATTCGCTACCTAATGCATTGCGAACTGTGCCGCGCTTCACACTCTGGGTTGCAAAGCTCGTGCAACGGTGTCCCCTCTCCGCAGTGCGACAGGCTTCGCATGTCGTCTGCTCCAGCGTTGCGAGCCGGTCGCCGTGACGTTAATGTAGGAGTTCAATCCCAACAATTCGAACGTGGCCGACGCAAACGGGATCGCGATGATATGAAAAGCAAGTCGTCCACCCGAATCCCGCCCGGACCGGTCGACAAGTACGACACCACTCAAGATCTTTTGGTGTGGATGAGCGAACAATTCGAGCGGTATGGGGATATCTATAAGGCCTCGGCCTATGGCACCAGCATCTATGTGATCAGTGCGCCTGAATATGCAGAGCACGTGCTGCTCAAAAATTGGCAAAACTACCGAAAAGGTCAGGCGATCAAGCGCATCGCCTTGCTGCTAGGCAACGGCATCATGGTGAGTGAAGGCGACTTTTGGGTGCGGCAGCGGCGTATGCTGCAACCCGCGTTCCACCGAAAAGTGGTGAGCGAGCTCACCGGCGTCATCCAAACGGCCAACACCGCATTGCTCGAGAAATGGACGCACGCGGCCGACCAGCGCAGCAGCGTCAACGTCACGCACGATATCAGTCTCATGGTCCTCGAGGTGGTGCTCCTTTCGCTGTTTGGCAGCGACTACCCCGAGGTCGCCCCCCACTTCAATATCCTGTCGGAGGAGCCGGCCCGCAATGTGCAATTCGCGCAATCGTTCGGCTTGCTCGGAAAGCTCATCATCCAGGTTGCCGATCAGCGCCGTCGAGAGAACAGGATAGCCACCGACATTCTCGGCATGCTGATGCAGGCGCGCGACCGCAATGGCGAGGCCATGTCGGATCGCCAGCTGGCCCGGGAAATGATGACCCTCGTGGTCGCCGGCCACGAAACCACGGCGAGTGTCCTCAACTGGATTTGGTATCTGCTTTCCCGCCACTCGGCGGTCGATGACAAGCTGGCGGCCGAACTCGGCAGCGCGCCCGAGCACGGCAGTCTGGAAATCGATGAATTGCCCAAATTTACCTACACCCGTCAAGTCATCGAGGAGACGATGCGTTTGTATCCGCCGGGCTGGCTGATGACGCGCAAGGCGGTGAAAGACGATGCGCTTGGCGAGTATTTCGTGCCCGCGGGAACGGAAATCTATATTGCACCGTACCTCATCCAGCGCCACCCGGCACTGTGGGAGGACCCGGAGCGTTTTGACCCGGAGCGCTTCGGTCCCGATCAGTCTCGAGGCCGGCACCCGCTGGCGATGCTGCCTTTCTCCGCCGGTCCGCGAAATTGCATCGGTGAGTTTTTTGCCCGGATCGAGATGCAGATTCATCTCATGACCATCGCGCGGCGACTGCGGCTGCGGTATACCGAGACGACGCCGCCTGAACTCGATGCTGGCGTGAATCTGCGCAGCAGGTATGATTTCATGATGACCCCTGAACTGCGTACCGACCGGCCATAAATCAAAAATCTCCGATGCAAACCCCCGTATCGCCGAACGTCAGCGTCTGCATCGCCACCTACCGACGCAATGAGAGACTGCGCGCCCTGCTGGAGGATATGACACGGCAATCGCGGCTACCCGATCAAGTGGTCGTCGTTGACAACGATTCCGCCGGCGGCGCAAGACCCATCGTCGATCAGTGTCGAGCGGCGGGTGCACCCTTTCCGCTCGACTATGGCATCGAACCGGAACCGAATATCGCCATGACGCGCAACCGTACGGTCGCGCTCGCCACGGGGGAATGGATTGCCTTTATCGACGACGATGAGCGCGCCCCCCCGGAATGGTTGGGGCAATTGCTCTATGCGGTGGAAACCTTCCACGCAGATGGGGTACTGGCGCCAGTCGAGCCGCAAGTGCCGCCCACCGCTCCGGCGTGGATCCGTCGCGGTCGCTTCTACGACTTTCCCCATCAGCCGGACGGGGTTCAGGTGCCCCTCGACGGCATGCGATTCGGCAATTTACTGCTGCGCACCAGTCTTTTGCGCGCAGAGCCGGGCCCATTCGATGCGCGCCATGGCCTGATGGCCGGCGAGGATGTGGACCTGCTCGTGCGGCTCGCGCGCAAGGGAGCCAAGATCGTCTGGTACGACAAAGCACAGGTGTTCGAACCGATCGAGCCAAAGCGCTTGTCGCTGCGCTGGCTGCTGCTGCGCGCCGTCAGTGGCGGCCAGGGATTTGCGCGCTACACGCTTAAAGGCGGTTACGGGCCGATCAGCTGGCCGGGGCGCTGTTGGTTTTTTCTGCGCGTTTTGGTGCAGATGATCGTGGCATCGATGCTGGCGTTGTTGGTGTTGCCGTTTGGACGACACCGCGCCGCGGCGTGGCTCATCACGGCTTATGCCAATCTTGGCAAATTATCCGTGCTCTGGGGCTGGCGCTACCGTGCCTACGCACGGTAAGGCTTTGTTCTTCAGGCTGCTGGGCAGCGCCGTGCTGATGCAGGCGCTCCTCTCCGGCGCGAGCCTCATCGTCGGGCTGGTATTGCTCAGGCGCACCGCCGACCTGCAATACGGCTATTTCGTGCTCATGCAGAACTCCATCGTGCTGCTCACCATACTGCAGAATGCCTTCATACAGCCGCAACTGGTGACCGGCATCAGCCGTGCGGATCCGGCGGGGCGCGCTGACTTGGTCGGCGGGCTGTACCGGGCTCAGCGCCGGCTCTGGGCCATGGCCGCCGGCGTCATCCTCGCCGGCACGCTGCTGCTCTGGTTCGGCCGAATCTTGACGGTGATGACCGCGCTCATCGTGCTCGCGGCCGGTGCGGCCGCCATGGGCTCACTCTATCGCGAGTTTTTCCGCATGGTGTTGCTGGGAAATCGCCGTCCCGTCGATGTGCTGCGCGCGGATACGGTCTACACCGCGCTTCTGGTGGCCGGCGCATTCGTCGCAACGCTCACGCCGGCGCCTGCGGCGCTGGCCGGGTTGAGCATGGCATTTTCCGCATTGGTGGGTGGTGTGCTCTGCGCCAAGGCGCTTTGGCGTTTCGAACCGTGGAACATTCGCGGTGCCCCGGGAATTCTGCGCTCTTTTGCGCCCCTGGGCAGATGGTCCGCCGGGGGCGCCTCGGTTCATTGGTTGATGAATCAAGGCTATAGCTATCTGGTTGCCGGCGTCCTGAACGTTCCCGCGGTGGCGGCCATTGCAGCGACGCGGCTCACCATCATGCCCATCAATCTGCTATCGACCGGGATCGGTACGGTCATGCTGCCGACGGCCGCGACGTGGATGGATCGCGACGGCGCTGCAAAGGTTTTCCGTCGCTCCATCACCCTGGCGATGATGCTGTCGATCCTCGCGATCGGCTATCTCGCCACTGTGTGGTGGGGCCGAGATTGGCTGTTCACACACGTGCTGAAGAAACAGTTCGCGCATCGCGACACGTTGTTGCTGCTGTGGTTCGCAGTGTGCCTGATCATGTTGTTGCGCGATCAACTGCTTTATCTACTCACCGTGCGGCACCGCTTTCGGCCGCTCACGACCCTCACCTTGATCATCTCGCTGCTCTCGCTGAGCATCAGCTATCTCGGTATGTTGCGCTTCGGTGTGGTCGGAGCGCTATTGGGAGTTTTGATGGGCGAATTGTTGAACGTGATCGGGTTGCTGGTGTTGTCCATCCTGGAAATACGCCGGCGAACACCCGCGGTCGCCGCCTGAAGGTGCGGTCTGCCTGCTTACGGCCGACTCGCGCTCAGCTCCTCCGAGAGGACATCCTCGAGGGCCGCGCGCGATGCGCTGCGCGTGAAATCATGATCGGCACCCTCGATGGTGCGCACGCGATAGCGCTCGCCGAGCTTTTTCACTGACAACCCGGTTTGCAGCTGAAGCAGGCTGATTCCCGCATCGCCGCGCGAAAAAACGAACACGATGCGGATACCGCGTGCCGCCAGTTCCTGCAGTTCCCAACCCACGTCGTTCTTCAGGCGGATGTGCAGGTGTCGCGCCAGATCGCGCAGCCTCGATTGCACGGCGAGCCACGGGCGGATGAGGTAGATTTTGAGTACTCGCCAGATACTGACATCGCCGGTCAACAACCGCTTCCAAGATTCCATCGACAGAGCCCGTCCGAGGTAGGCGCCGGGTTTGTGAACGACTTCCCACGGTTGAACGTCCTCTTCGTTCATGCCCTCTTCCCAGAAGAAAGTCAGCGGATTGACCATCAGAATCTGATTGACCGGCAGGCCCTCGACGGCCGCTCGTAGCGCGTGGTAGGCACCGGAGCACATTCCGCCGAGCGTAACCTCGGTAAGAGCGAAACGGCTGCGCAGGCACTCGACGGCGGCGCGTACATCCTCGATCGCACGCGGTGGGAAGGTCTCGTTGACTTCCCGCCCCGGGCGGACGGCGCTGTCGCCGAGACCCGCGAGGTCCATCCGCAATACGACGTAGCCATGGCGGGCCCAGCGTCGCGCGAGCGAGACGTACATACGCCGCGGACCGATGTGATGGTCGCCGCCGGAGTTGAGCAGAATCACTCCGCCGCGTCGAACCTCACCCTTCGGCGGCTCGGTGACGATGCCGAACAGCAACGGGTCGGAGGCGATCACGAGCGGGCGCTCGGTCGGCATCGCCGCAGCAGCACCCCGTAGCGGTAACACCGATGACGACGGATTCAATTCAGGATCGCGATGCCGCACCCGGCCGGCATCGCTCCGCCCGCTGGCGAGCTGAAACCGGGTGAGCCATTCGCGCACAGCGGCGATCATTGCGCGTGGGATGACGGTGAGATTGGGCGGCTTCATCATCATCAGAACGAAGCCCGGCAAAGTCAGATATTCGGTTTTGACTCCCGCCGCCGACAACGCGTCAGTCCAGGCACGTGCCGCAGGCTGATCATCTCGATCGATCACCAGCAGCTCGGAAACCGGCGGCGCGCCGCGCGCCATGAGGTCGAGTTGCGACAGCGTGGCGACGGTCGCCGCCGACAGGCGGAACCCGCTGACCTCCAATTCCCCGCTGCCGGCCGCCGCCGCGTTACGCCGCGACGCACCCGGCCGGGCCGCCGCGGCTCCCTCCTGGGTCGCGGCAAACCGCGCCGCCGCCAGCTCGAACGTGCGCAGCTCGCGCAGGTAGCGCCCGCCGTTGATGATCGGCGCGACGGCGATCAGCGCACTCACGCACTTGCATTGGGGTGCCGCCAGGGCCGCGAGCAACGCACCGAGCCGGAATCCGAGCAGGCACACGCGCTCGACGCCGGTGCGTCGCTGCAGCTCGTTGACCGCCGCCACGACATCGCGCACCCAGGCATCGATTTGATCGGCCCCCGGATCCAAATCGTCGGAGTCGCCAGTACCGACATAATCGAAACGCATCGTCGGTATGCCGAGTTCGGCCGCCGTCTCAGCGAAGGTGCGCAAACTCAGATGTCCGCTCATCGATTCAAAGCCGAAGGGCTTGCAAATCACGACACCGACGTTCGCTGTCGCCTTGTCGGCCGGCCAGTGCAGCCAGCCGAAGAGATGGTAGTCACCGGACGGAAAGTACTGTGGTTCTGGTGCCGCGCCCGCGGCCGCGCCTTGCAGCTCGTCGATCAAAGGAGCACTCACAGCGTTCATATCAAGACAGGCCCCTCCGCAACTTCAACCTCTCGAAGGCCGCTCACGTCGCGCAGCAGATTCAGTACGATAGGATACGCTTACCGGGCATCGCGAAACCGTGCCCCGAAGCGATACTCTAACGAATCGGGTCTTGTGCCCGCCACTTCTGCGGCGTCCTGAATTGGTTAAATTATAGGAGGATCGGCTGCAGCTTTGCGCGTATCGCGTCACGATTGACATAATCACTGCGGTGCTGTTGGCTGCCTGTGCCGGCGCGCCCGTTCCCGGCAACGGCATGCCCGCCTCTACTGCCGGCGCTTCGACTGCCGCCGCTTCCATACCGCCGCTTCCACTACCGCCGCTTCGACGGGCGGCGCTTTATCCCCCCAGCCGACAGCGGCGCCCATCGTGCTCGAGGGCGCGCCCCCGAGCAGCGTCACGGCCGGCACCGACTACACCTTTCAACCCACGGTATTGCAGGGCAGTGGCCGCATCCGCTTCGCCATTGAAGGGCGGCCGGCGTGGGCGAGCTTCAATCCGGCGACGGGAAGCTTGCGGGGCATGCCGACCGTCAACGATGTGGGTCGAGAGCCCGCCCATCACGATCCGGGCGACCAATGGCGCGAGCGCAGCTTCGATCGGTCCGTTCACCATCCTGGTGAACCCTCCCGCATCGACGGTCTCAGTGCACGGTCTGATTCGCCACCGCCGACTGGTTGCTCTGCACGTTGGCGCTGGTGTAGGCAGTCACTGCGAAGTACCACGTGCCGGGGGTTAGGTTGTTCAGGACGTAGGTGAGAATGCCGGGATTGGCAACCTGCACGGTCTGCGTCAGGGCGTTCGCGCTGGTGCCGTAATAGATCCAATAGCCCGCCAGGTCGGTCAAGGGGGTGCCGTTGGTGTTGGACGTCGGCGCCACCCAGTCCAAGGTGACGCTGCCCGTCGCATCTTGCGTCACGACGATGGGGAAGGCAGGCAGGGAGACGCTCGTCCTGCCGTCGCTCACGCTGATGCCGATGTTCGAGTAGGTTCCCACCTCCGCCGCCGTCGGGGTGCCCGAGAGCTCGCCCGTAGCCGTGTTGAAGCTCGCCCAGCTCGGGGCATTCTTGATGCTGAAGGTCAACTTGCCACCGCTGGGATCGGTGGTGCTCGGCGTAAAGCTATAGGCAGAGCCGGCGAGCACCGAGAGCTCCGGAGAGCCCGAGATGGTCGGACTGCCGGCCGTCGCCGGCCGGGAGACCACGATGCTGAATGCAGGCAGTACGGCGCTCGAGGTGCCGTCGCTGACGCTGATGAGGATGTTCGGGTAGCTGCCGGCATCCGCATTCGACGGTGTACCGGTCAACTGCCCGCTCGCGGCATTGAAGCTCGCCCAGGTGGGACGATTGACGATGGAAAACGTCAAGGTCTTGCCGGCCGGATCGCTCGCGGTGGGCTGAAAGCTATAGCCCACTCCCACCGACGCCGAGGTCACCGGCGTGCCGCCGATGACCGGTCCCGCCACCGCCCCCGGTTGCGCCACGGTGATCGTGAACGGATTGAGCGAGACGCTCGCGGACCCATCGCTCGCGCTGATGACGATATTGGGGTAGGGACCTTCCTGATTGGCGGTCGGGGTGCCGGAAAGCTTTCCCGTGGTCGTGCTGAAGGTGGCCCAGAACGGCAGCTGGGCAATCGAAAACGTCAGCGTCTTGGACGCCGGATCGGTGGCGCTCGGTTGGAAACTGTAGCTCTGGCCGGCGGCAATCAGGGTCTGCGGTGTGCCGCTGATACTGGGCGCAGCGGGGTTGCTCGGGGTCACGGCGATCGAGAACATCGGGAGCGCCACGCTCGTGCTGCCGTCGCTCACCGATATGTCGATGTTGGTGTAGTTACCCACTTGCGCACCGTTCGGCGTGCCCGACAGGCGACCGGTCGCCGTGTCGAACATCGCCCAGGACGGGCCGTTGGAAATCGCGAAGGTCAACGGCTTGCCGGCCGCATCGCTCGCCTGGGGCTCGAACGTATAGCTCTGGCCGGCGCTCACGGTCGCGGCGGGAGTTCCCTCGATGGTCGGCGGCGCATCGCCGCCTCCCGGCATCGAGGGACTGACGCGAATGGTAAAGGGGCCCACCGACCCCGTGTCGCCGCCGTTGCTGGCGATGATGGTGATGTCCGGCGTGAGTCCGACATCGCTGCTGCTCGGCGTGCCGCTCAATGTGCCCGTGCTCATATCGAACGTCGCCCAACTCGGCTGCCCTTCGATCGCGAACGTCACCACACCACTGCTGGAGGATGCCGACGGCTGAAAGAGGTAGTTGTTGCCGACCGTGGCGGTGTTCGCAGGCACTCCCTGCAGGGTGATCGGCGATGCCGTCACGGTGCCGCTCGAGGAGGCGGTGGCCGTTCCGCCGCCGGTGGTGTTCGAACCAGCGAGACCGTTGCCGCCGCCGCTGCACGCGGAGAGGACGGCAGCGAGCAGCAACCCAACGACGATTCGCAGCGCCATCTTCTACCCCTTGCTCCCGGATGCGACGAACGTGGCGACGCAACGAACCGGGATGAAAGGGGATTAACGACAGCGCGCGTGAGGAACGCGACCACCGGCAACCCCGCTATCTAGAGTCTTTGAGGACCCTGGAGACCGGAGGCTTTGCGTCCCCGCCTTTCGACGGGTTTGCCAAATCAACGTGCTCGAGTTAACAGTGCTTAGGCGAATTCTTCAACTGTCGTGAGCGTGAGACAGGTCACATTTTCACATAAGGCCATGTGATGCCGCGCACCGACCGCTGCGCATCGAGGAAGGGAAAAACTACGAGTGAGGTCGCCGGGGATGCGCGGCAATGTGCTCGAGCACCTCGAGCGTTTGTTCGGCGCAGCGCGTCCAGGTGAGCGGGCGCACCCGCTCGCGTCCGGCGGCGATCAAGCGGGCGCGCAGCACGGGTTCGTGCGCGAGACGGTACATTCCCGCTGCAATGTCATCGACCGACTCCGGATTGACCAGCAGCGCCGCGTCCCCCGCGATCTCCTTCGTTCCGAAGCGATCGGCGGTGAGCACGGGACAGCCGGAGGCCATCGCCTCGACGATCGGCAAGCCATACGACTCGAACAGCGAGGGCAGCAGCAGCACCTCGGCCATCTGATACAGCGTCGGCAAGAGGCCGGGGTCCACCCATCCCAACCACTTCACCCAGGGCGTCAAGCCCATCTCCTCGGGAACCTTGAGCTCGTGCTCGGAGAGAAATCGATTCTCACCGCCCGCGATGACGAGGCTGATGCCGGCGGCCGGTCCCACCTTGGCGTATGCCTGCACCAGCCGCGTGAAATTCTTCGGCGGATAGATGGCGCCCGAATAGAGGAAAAATCGCGGCGGTAGATCGTAGCGCTGTTGCAGCTGCACTCGCGCTGCGGACGCCGCCGATTGCCTGAACGACTCGTCGACGCCCGAATACACGCTGAAGACGCGTTCGGCGGGGATGGGCAGGAACTCGATCACGTGCTCACGGGTGATCTGCGAGACGGCGATGATCGCGTCGGCTTTTTTCGCGTAGCGCGGCACCAAAAACTTGTGGCTCAAGCGATCGATGCGCCGCGATGCCCACGGCATCACGTACCAGTCCAAGCCATGGCACACCCAGGCGGTGGGGCAGCCGGCGCGCAGCGGCAGCGAGTACTTCGGGTTGTACAACACGTCGATGCCGTGCTTCTCGATGGCGCGCGGCACTTCGATTTGGTCCCACCAGAGAATATTGTCGCCCGGCAGAGCGACTTCCGTGACCTGCTCGTCCTTCGCATAGGTACCGACGAGCGCCGGATTCTTGTACAAGAAGACGAACTCGTGCGCGGTGTTCAAATCGAGCATCGCGCGCAAAATCCGATGCGTGTAGACCCGCACTCCGCCGCCATGCTGGTCGTAGTGGCGCAGCATGATTCCGATACGCATGGGTCTGTCCTTTGCCGTCAGGCCGCCGTCGCGATCGGCGACTCGGCGCCGGCCTCCCGAAAGCTCTCCTTGGGCTGCCCCAGTATCATCATGCGATACCAGATCTCCGAATTGATCAGCAGCCACAGCCGGTTGCCGTGATCGACGCGTCCGCTCAAGTGCTCCTGCAACAGCTGCTGGATGGGCGCACGCGCCAGCACGCCCGCCCGCACCAGCTCGGAGTTCTGCAGGTAGGTCGTATACAGATTCCGGTATTCGTCCTTGAGGATGTACGGCAGTGCCGAGGAGAACCCCTGCTTGGAGCGCGACAGGATTTCCGGCGGCAGGTAGCGGGCGGCGAGCTTGCGCTGAATGTAGCGCAAATGGCGGCCGCGCACCTTGAGCGTCCACGGCAGGTGCGCGGCATATTCGGCGAGCTTGTGGTCCATGAAGGGACTGCGCGCCTCGAGCCCGTGCGCCATGCTCATCCGATCGCTGATCATCACCGGATGATCCGGCAGGCGCACCTTGCTGTCCGCGTACAGCATGCGAGTCGACCAAATCGCCGCCGAGCGCATCGAAGGGGGCCTTCAGCGCGTTCTCCGCGTCGGCGGCGGCGAGCTCGGCGCGGCTCGCCTCGCTGAAGATGCTCTGGCGGTGCTCACGGTCGAAATAGAAATAGGACAAGCTCGCCGCGTAGCGTTCGCTCCCCTCGAGGAAGGACAGCCGGTGCAGCCAGCGCAGCTGGTGGCCGACGCTCTTGTACCAGCCGGCCGCAGGCAGCAGGGTGAGCGCGGGGCCGAGGAGCTGGCGGCGCAGAATCGCGGGCAGTTTGCTGTAGTAGCTCGCGTACAGGTTGCCGTAATAGCGGTCGTAGCCGCCGAACAGCTCATCGCCGCCGTCGCCGCCGATCACCACCTTGACATGCTGACGCGCCAGCTTGGCGACGTGCCAGGCGCAGAGCGAGAGCGGGTCCGAGGGCTCATCGAGGTGCCACACGAGATCCGGCAGCACCTCTTTCAACGTCGGCTGGATCGTCAATTCGTGGTGCTCGGTGTGATAGCGCAGCGCGACGTTGCGCGCATGCGGCGCCTCATCGAACTGCTTGTAGGGCAGGCCGATGGTGAACGTCGGCAAGCCGCGTACGCCCAGTCGCTTCACGAGCATGGCGACCAGCAGGCTCGAGTCGAGGCCGCCGCTCAAGAACGCGCCCACCTGAACGTCGCTCACCATGTGCAGGCGCAGCGACTCGACGATCTGCTCGTCGAGCTCATCGATCAGCTGCGCTTCGCTCATCGGCGCATGCTTGGGTTGGAACTTGAGGTCCCAATACGCTCGCACCTGGGGAGCAGCGCCCTGCTCGAGAATGAGCAGATGTCCGGGCGGCAGCT
This sequence comes from uncultured Gammaproteobacteria bacterium, assembly GCA_963801865.1. Lineage (GTDB taxonomy): Bacteria > Pseudomonadota > Gammaproteobacteria > Steroidobacterales > Steroidobacteraceae > Bog-1198. The sequence goes on from CAWDGY010000002.1 coordinate 43,826, forward strand.
TCACGACGTCGCGGAACATCGTCAGCGGCGGCGCAATGATGCGCAGCGCCAGGTACTGATCCAAGGCGGCGAGGTTCAAGCGGCGCAGACTCGGATCGAGCGCGAGCAGGGCTTTGATCTCCGAACCGAACGCGAAGCGTTGCGGCTGCGCGACGTAGAAGAACGGCTTTTGGCCGAGATGGTCGCGCGCCGCGAGCAAGCGCTGCTTGCGCGAGTCCCAGAGCGCGAACGCGAACATGCCGCGCAGGTGCTCGAGCAGACGATCGCCGTACGCCTCGTACAGGCCGATGATCACTTCGCAATCGCTGTGCGTGACGAATCGATGGCCGCGCGCCTCGAGCCGTTGACGCAGCTCCACGTAGTTGTAGATCTCGCCGTTGCACACCAGCCAGATCGTGCCCTCGGCATTGCGCAGCGGCTGCCGGCCGCCTTCCAAGTCGATGATCGAGAGTCGCCGATGCCCGAGCACGGCACCGCTCTCCCGATGGATGCCCTCGCCGTCCGGGCCGCGATGCGCGAGCGAGCGCAGCATGGCGGCGATGTCATTCCCTTGCGGGTCGAGCGTGCCGATGATGCCCGCGATGCCGCACATCAGCCTTCTCCGAGCGGCGGCGCGCCGCGCGCTGCGCGCACGGCGTCCTCGAACACGGCCTCGTAACGCTGCGCGCACTTGTCGATGAAATAATCCTCCACGCGGTCGAGATTGGTCTGTCCCATGCGTCGGGCGAGCGGCGGCGAATCGTGCAGTTGCACGATGCCCTGCGTGAACGCCCCGACATCGTTGAGGCGCACGACGACAGCCGGTCTCCCCGTTCGTCAGGAAATCCGTCTGGCCGCCGTGATCGAAGCAAATGATGGGTAACCCGTACGCCATGGCCTCCAAGAATACCAAGCCGAACCCCTCATGCTGACTCGCCGAGACAAAAATATCGGCGCTCGCGAGCGCTTGAAATTTACGCTCCTCCGAAACCTGACCCGTCAAGTGCACAGTGTCGGCGAGGCCGGCCTGCGCCGCGGCCCGGGCCACCGGCTCCGCGTCGGGCCCATCCCCGACGATCAACAAATGCGTGTTGGGTCGCGCTGCGCTTTTAAGCGCCTGAACCAGCAACGTCGTCGCCTTGCGCGCGACCACGCGGCCGACGGTCACCATCACGAAGGCGTCCTCAGGCAGCCCGAACGCGCGGCGGGAGCGCTCGGCGCGCGGCGGCCGCTCGATGCCGAGCGGGATCAGCTCCGCGGGGCGGCGCACGCCGTAGAAGGTCTCGACGTGCTCCAAGGTGTTGCGCGACTGCCCGACCAGCCGGTCCGCGTGCCGGAGAAGATAGCGGATCGGTGCGCGCAGCCACGCGTGCCGATGCGGCGAGCTCGCTTTGCTCGGGTCGTACAAATCGCCGCCGTGCACCGAAAGCACGTTCGGAATTCGATACAGCAGTCGAAGCACATGGCCGACCGGACCGCTCGGCACGACGAAATGCGTGTTGATTACGTCAAAGGTGCCCGAGCGCCGCAACGTCAAGCCGCGCAGCGTGGCGGCGGGCACATAGGCGAGCATCGAGGGGAAATTCGCGACCGCGAACTCGCGGCGAAAGAAAACCGGCGCCCGCACGATGCGCACGCCGCCCTCCAGACTCTCCGCCGGCAGCCCGAGCGCCCGGGACGTGAGCACGGTCACCGTGTGGCGGCGCGCCAATTCGCGCGCCAGAGCGGCCATGACCACCCCGCCGCCGCCGCCCAGCGGCGGATGCTCATAGTTGCAAAAAAGGATTTTCATCCGGGACTTGCGTGCAATATATACTGTTTACCTATCGTTTGGAGCCTGCCCTCATGTCGAACACTCAGCCGACCAGCGGCGCGCGAGAATCCGCGCCGCGCGCGACCGTGACCACCCTGCCGGGCGGTCTCGCCCACCCCCGATTGGCCGCGCGCTTGGAGCCGTTCGATTCGTACTGGCAGGCGCCGGCGGACATCGACAAAGGCTACATTTCCTTCAACGCCTACTACCGGGCGAATTACCTCGCGCGCATCCCGCAGGACCGGCAGGCGCGGATTCTGGTCATCAGCTGCGGACCCGGATACCTGGTCGATCTGCTGGTGCAGTCGGGCTACCGCAACGTGCTCGGCATCGATTCGGACGCCGCCAAGGTCGAGCACGCCCTGCGCCGCCATCTGCCGTGCGAAGTCGCCGAAGTGTTTCCGTTTCTCTCGCAGCATCAAACGGGCGAGTACGACTGCATCATTCCCGAGCAGGAGCTCAACCACCTCACCTTGGATGAGACCATCGCCTTCCTCGGGCTGTGCCGCCAGGCGCTGCGCCCCGGCGGGCGCGTCATCGTCTACGCCATGAACGGCGCCAATCCGCTGGTCGGCTCGGAAAATCTCGCGCACAACATCGATCATTTCTACAACTTGACCGAATACAGCATCGGCCAGGTACTCGGGCTGGCGGGGTTTCAAGGAGTCGAACCTTTCGCGCTCAAGCTGTACGTTTTTTGGAAAAATCCGTTCAATTACGTCGGGCTCGCGGTCACCGGGGTGCTCGAGGTCGCCATGCGCATCATCTTTCGGCTGTACGGGAAGAAGGTGCGCATCGTGTCGAAAAAGATCGCGGCCGTCGGCGAGCGCCCGGCGGGCGCCTAGCGCGGCCCGGCGGGCGCTTGGCCCGCCCCACCAGGGCCCTGGCCCGCAAGATAGCCCTGCTCGCGATACCAGCGGGCCGTCTCCACCGTGCCGGCGGCAAACGGCACGGAGGCCGTGAAGCCGAGCACACGCTGCGCCTTGGCGGTGGAGAACACGAAGGATTTGCGAAAGAAATCCAGGCGCCGGCGGTGCAGCGGCGGCTGAATCCCCAACGGCGAGAGCGTCTTCTCCATCGCCACGGCGGCCGCCAGGAAGGGCCATAGCGGCACATGCCAGCGGGGCGCCGTGCGCCCGAGCGCCCGTGCGACGTGCTCCACCATCTCGCGCGTCGTCATCGTCTCCTGCCCCGCGAGGACGAAGGTCTCGCCGACCGCCGCGGGATGCGTCGCGGCGAGCAACAGCCCCTGCACCAGGTCGCGCACGTGAATGGCCTGGCGCTGGTTCTGCCCCGAGCCGATGATGAGGAAGCGTCCGCGGTCGAGCGCGCGGAACAATTTGAGCAGGCGGAAATCGCCCGGCCCGTAGGTCTCGGAGATGCGCACGATGCTGGTCGGCAGCTCGGCGCGGTAGGACTTCACCACCTCCTCGGCGGCGAGCTTGCTCCTGCCGTAGACGTTCAGCGGCCGCGGCGGCGTGTTCTCATCGAGCGGCACGCCGGCGTATTCGCCGTACACGCCGATGGTGCTGCCGTAGACGAAGCGTTCGACGCCGGCGCGTTTGCTCGCCTCGATCAAGGTTCGCGTGCCGTTCACGTTCACGTCGAAGAAATATTCATCCGGCACGTTGGCTTCGTGTTGAGCCGCCGCGAGATGAATGACCACCTGGCAGCCCGCACAGATGCGCCCCGCATAGTTCGCATCCTGCAGCGGCCCCTGTTCGATGGCGATGCCGGCTTGCGCCAGCTCCTGGCAGCGCGCGCGCTCGGCATCGGAATTCAATTGGCCGGCGACCACGATCTCGTGACCGAGGGCTCGCGCATCGAGCGCCAGCCTCGAGCCGATGAACCCCGTGCCGCCCGTCACCAGGATCTTCATGATGGGACCGCACGGCGCTTCGTTGCACCGGTCGCGGCCGAAGGCACCGCCGCCAAGTGCTGCTCGAGCACGGCTTCGGTCGCCGCGACCTCGGCTCGCCGCTCATCCTCCGTCCAGCCCAAGAGGGGCTGCATCGCCAACGCGGCCGCCTCGATGGCGGCGGATCCCGGATGCGAGCCCGAGCCCAAGTTGGTGCGCCTCAAAATCACATCCTCCACATGCATGGCCATTTCGTCCTCGACGGCGTGGGTGAGCTCTGCATGCACCGTCGCCGAACCGGCGAGGGCATCGGCTTGACCCGGCATTCTCGCCAATTTGGCGAGCGTCCGATACTGCGTACCGTAGTTGCGCAGCCACGCCTGCAAGGTCTCCGGCGGCACCGCGCCCGCGACCTCGCGGCCCGCGGTCGACTCGAGGGCGGCGAAGTTTCCGATGTCGCCGCCCAGCAGGGGCGTCGATTCGGTGGCGGCCCGGGACGGCGCATTCGGCATCTGCTCGAGCAGCAAGTCGAGTGCCCGGGCCGCATCGCCGCGCGCGGTGGTGTAGCGAATGCCGATCAGGGTCACCAATCCCGCGATCCCTTGGGCGCGATGGTCGAAGAAGCGTGATTCCTTGCCGAAGCTCAATTCGCCCGCCGCGGTACGGCTGTCGCCGAAGGGCACGAGGCCGCAGTTGGCATAGATCACCTCCTCCCGCTCGAGGCGCAGCGCCGGATAGGAAGCGTTCATTTCGGCAATCCAGGCCGCAATTTCCGCCTCCTCGACGCGCGCGGTTTCGGGACGTTCGGGAAACAGCCGATGCCACACTCCGATCAAGGTGCAGTCGCGCCACGGCACCGAGAACAGATGCCGCGCCGCGCGGCTCACCACCGCATCGCTGTCGCGGCTCGCGCCCGGGACGGCGAGCGCGTAGCGCGATTGCGGCTTGCGGTTGACGATGAAGCAGGCGTCGCGCGAAAAATGGCCGCGCCGGTGCGCACCGAAGCGTTCGCCCGCCTCGAGGAGATAATCCGCCCACGGGCCTGCGGCGTTCAGCACCAGCTTGGCGCGAATGTCGAACTCCTCGCCGTGGATCCGATCGCGCACGCGCGCGCCGCACACGCGGCGCTGGTCCCAGAGAAATCCCGTCGCCTCGGCGTAATTGGCGGCGACGGCTCCGCGGCTCACGGCGGATTGGACGAAGGCGAGCACGAGGCGCGCCGTGTTGTACATCTGCCCGTCCTCGAACACCGCACCGCCGGTGAGGGAGCGCTGCTCGAGCTCGGGAAAGAGATCCAGGGTTTCGGCGCGGGAGAACAGCTTGGTGCCGGCGATGCGGCGCGTTGCATCGGCGATGCCCGAATTTCTCCCCAGCGTGAGCAGGTCGTAGACGTACATGCCGGCGGCCAGGAATGCCCTGCCCTGCCGGCCGTGTCCGTAGGTCGGAATCAAGATCGGCAGCGGGGTGACCAGATGCGGGGCGATGCGCAGCATCGCGGAGCGCTCGGCACACGAGGAGCGCAGCCGCCGGATATCGGCGTGCTGCAGATAGCGGATGCCGCCATGGACCATCTTGAAGCACTCGGCCGAGGCGCCGCTCGCGAAATCCCGCTGCTCGATCAACGCGACCCGCAGGCCGCGCAGCGTCGCGTCCCACGCCGCAGCGGCGCCGAACGCCCCGCCGCCGATGATGAGCACGTCGAACTCCGCGCCCGCGAGTGCCTCGAGATGGCGCTTCATGTCGCGGGCTCGAGCGCGCCCAAGATCGACTTGAAGGCGCGATCGGCGACGAAGGCGGAGCCGGCGAGCGACAAATGATCATTGTCCCAAGCGAGCGGCGTGGCGGCGTGCGGGTCGGTTGAAATCAGGCAACGGCCTTCACGGCACAGCAGCTCGAGCGGTGAGATGAAGACGGCGGAGGTTCCGGCCACCGCGGCGCGCGCAATGCGGTCCGCCGCAAAGGGCTCGGCGTCGAGAAACTCCGCGGTTCGATCTTGCAGCACGTGGCCGTGACGCCAGATTTCAAAGGCCACGCGCGGCTGATAGATCTTCCAGGTGGGCAGACTTCCCATGACCACGATTTGGCGCACCCCCAGGTTCTCGAGCGCCTGAATCGTTCGGTGCAGCGCCGCCGCATCGAATTCCGGCCAGCCGTTGGCGCCGCCGTAGAGCGCCCAGTGCGCCTCGAGAATGATCACATCGGGCTTCAGCCGGCCGAACTCGCGGATCACCGAATCGTTGAAGGCGGCGCAATTGCGCCGCCGCTCGCTCTTCAGACCGATGACCGGCGGACACGCGCTCGAGGTGAATTGCGCGATGCGAAAGGCGCTGCGCTGTTGGGCCGCGTGCAAGCCCGGGTAGAGCGAGGCGGCATGCGAATCGCCCCACAGAGCCACGAGGCGGCCTGCGCTCCCCGCATCGACACAGCGGCGCGACAAATCCGCAAAGGTGTCCTTGGCGGAGAGCAGGCATTCTCCGCCGCGGTAGGACTGCTCGTAGAAATCGCGCTCATCGTCATAGTGAAACGCCGCGAGTGCACGAATCTCCGGCGGATAGCGAAACGCGAAGCCGTCGGTGAGATACACCACGGCGCCGGCGAGCCCGCACAACGCCATCGAAGCGACCAGCGCCCGCGGAATGGCGTCGCGGTGACCGCTGAAGCGAATCGGCTTCTCGACCCAGCGATACGTGAGCCAGGCCAGCACGCCACTCGCGGCGATGGCGGCGATTCGCCAGGCGCGCGGCGGCTCCTCGCCGAAGTTTGCGATGCGCGCAAAGGTCAGCAGAACCCAGTGCCAGAGGTACAGCGGATAGCTGATCAATCCGATGAACACCAGCGGCTTCGCCGCGAGCAGCGTGCGGTTGAGCCGGGCCTGCGGCGCGGAAATCACGAGCGTCGTGCCGAGCGTGGGAAGAAGCGCCCACCATCCGGGAAAGGCGCGCTCGCCGTCGATCCAAATGAATCCCGCGCCGATCAGCGCGAGACCCGCCGCGGCGCGCCACCCGCTTCGGCCGTGGCCGGCCTGCGAGGCGGCGGGCGTATCGCCGGCGCTGCCGGCGCCGGCTCTGAATCGGTAGGCGAGCAGCGCGCCCAAGAGCAATTCCCAAAAGCGCGGCAACGGCAAATAGAAGGCCGCGCTCGGACTCGTGTGGGTCTCGATGAGATTCACCGCAAAGGAGATCAGCAGCAAGCCGCCGCACAGATACTGGAACAGCCGCCCGCGGCGGTACGCCGCGACGAGCAGGATGGGCCACGCGATGTAGAACTGCTCCTCGACGCCGAGCGACCACAAGTGCAGCAGCGGCTTCGTCGTCGCCTTCTCATCGAAGTAGCCCGCCTGCAGCCACTGCAGAATGTTGGAGCTGAAGCCGGCGCCGGCGGCGGCCTGCTTGCCGAGCTCGCGAAATTCATCCGGCGCGAGTGCGAGCGAGCCGTACACGAGACAGGCCGCGAGCACGACGATGAGCGCCGGGAAGATGCGCCGGAATCGCCGCGCATAGAACCTCGCGAAGCTGAAGCGGCCGCGGCGCAAATCCTCGAAGATGATGCCCGAGATCAGAAACCCGGAAATGACGAAGAATACGTCCACGCCCGTAAAGCCGCCGCGCAACGAGCGCGGAAAGGCGTGATAGCCGACGACGCTCAACACGGCGAGCGCGCGCAGGCCGTCAATGTCGGCGCGATAATGGCCGATCGATGCCGGTGTGGTCAGGCGGGACACAGCAGCGTGCCCGCGGTCTGCTCGCGTGGCGGGTTGCCGATCGCCGCCTTGCGCGGCAGCCACTTAAGACCGGCCACTGCAAGCACCGCCGCACCCAGGCCTGCCAAGATGAACGTGCGCCGCTGGGTCGTCGGCGGCGGCGGCAGGGGCTCCTCATCGTTCACGGCGCGAGCTCTCGGCGTCTCCCGTCAAGTGTTCTCGAACGTTTTCAACGGATAGTGCTTATCGGTGGTATCGCGATTGCGCACCAACTTGACCTTGGCATGCTTCTCGAGATACGACACGCGCGGTACATGCGGCGTCGGTTTTACGTCGTGATAGTCGATGTAGCTGTCGAAGTCGATCTTCTGACCGAGGGTCGCCTTCACCTTGTTCTTCAACACCCAGAGCAAGGGACCGGCCTTCGGTGCCTGCGGAATCAAGGTCGAACGCATGGCGGTGCGCGCCGTGGTGACCATCCAGCAATTCTGTTCGCAGGCGGCAACCTTCTTGATCGACTGGCGCGCCGTCTCGCTCGCCATGATGCTCTCCCAACTCTCCCGGGCGAGATTGCCGAGCGGCAAATCACTGCGCACGTTGCACGCCCACACATCCGACCACGGATCGATGAACGCAAAGCCCGTCCCGGCGACGCAGGGAATGAGGCGCGGGTGGCCGAGAATCTTTTCGATCAAGCCGAGATTGAGATAAGCGCGAAACCAGTTCTTGACCTTGCCGCTCTCGAGCATCTTCGTGATGAGGCCCTCGACCTGCCGCGCCACCTTGACCCGATCGTAGAAGAAGTTGTCGTTCTTGTAGAATTGCCAGGCGTTGTGCAGCGTCGAGGTGGCGAGCTCGAATCCCTGGCGGCGGGCAAATTCGTAGGTCTCCACCAGCTGATCGACGTTCTCGTCCTGAATGACGAAGGCGAAGCCCAGATCCGTGCCGCCGGCCTCCTGCAGCATGCGCAAGCCCTTGGTCTTGGTCGCGTAGCCGTCATCTTCGCCGCGTATTCGATTGTTGGTGGTCTCATTGCCCTCGAGGCTGAAACGTACTTTGATGTTCGGATATTTCTTGATGATCGGAACGAGCTTCTCGGGATGCAGGCCGTTGGAGCTGATCTCCATGATGCGTGCTTTCGGATAGAGAATATCGACCAGCGTCGCCAGATCTCGACGCGTCGTCGGTTCGCCGCCCGAGAGATTCAAATTGTCGAAGCCCGCGGGAAGCTTCGCGAGCGTCTCGGCCGTGACCTCGAGTTTGGGCTCCGTGGGATTTTGCCAGATGTAGCACATCTGGCAGCGCGAGTTGCAGCGAAACGTCGGAATGACGGTCAGATCCATCGAGGTACCTCTCGCGCCTCAACTCGGCGCATAGCCCGAGGGATTCTACGTTATTATTCGAACCCCAACATGCGTCACACGATGAGCCTCCATGACATTCGATTTATGTGACGTAGGCACTCTTTTCGAGTGCATCCGCGTGATAGACAGTCGCTTGCGTCCAATAAGTTAACAATGCCGCAGCTGCTGTCGATTAATAACTACTATTACCGGCGTGGTGGGTCAGAGGTGGTGTTTTTTGAGCACAATCGATTGTTCGAAAACGCGGGCTGGGAGGTCGTGCCCTTCTCCATGCAAAACCCCCTGAACGAGCCCTCGCCCTGGTCGGCGCACTTCGTCGATGAAACCGACGGCGCCGGCCGACACTCGCCCCTTGCAAAGATTACACGGGCCGTCGGCGCCATCTATTCCCTCGAAGCCGCGCAGCGCATGCGCGGGCTCCTCAGGCTGATCCGGCCGCAGGTTGCCCATGCCCACAACATCTACCATCACCTCTCGCCGTCCGTGCTGGTGGAATTGCATCGACGCGACGTGCCCGTAGTCCTTACCCTACACGACCTGAAGCTGGTCTGCCCCGCCTACAAAATGCATACTCAAGGCGCGATTTGCGAACGATGTCGCGGTGGTGCCTTGCGTAATGTCGTGTGGAACCGGTGCATCAAGGACTCCACCGCCATGAGTGCGCTGGTGTGGCTCGAATCGACCGTCCACAAGGCGCTCGACATCTACATGCGCAACGTGACCCGCTTCGTGGTTCCGAGCCGATTTTTCCTCGGCAAATTCGCCGAATGGGGCCTCGATATCAGCCGTTTCGCGCACATCCCGAACTCCATCGATGTCGATGCGTTCGAGGCGGGCGAAGAGTTCGGGGATGCCTTCGTCTATCTCGGCAGGCTGGTACCCGAGAAGGGGGTCGCGACGCTGGTCAAGGCGGCGGCGAAGGCGCGTGTGCGACTGCGCATCATCGGCACCGGCCCGGAGGAGGCGGCGCTGCGGCAGCTCGCGCAGGAGTTGGGCGGCGATGTGCAATTCACCGGCTACTTGAGCGGCGCCGAGCTGCGCGCCGCCATCGGCTCGGCGCGTGCCGTCGTCATCCCCTCGGAGTGGTATGAGAATGCCCCGATCAGCGTCATGGAGGCGAGCGCGCTGGCGCGGCCGATCATCGGCGCGGACATCGGCGGGATCCCCGAATTGATCCGCCCGGAGGAAACGGGCTTCGTTTTCGAGAGCGGCAACGTCGATTCGCTGGTGGCGATCCTGGAGCGCGTGCAGCGTCTCGAGCCCGCGCGGCTGCGGGGTATGGGCGCCGCCGGGCGGGCGTGGATGCGCGCGGAGTTCTCCCCGGGCGCGTATCGCGATAGAATGCTTAACTTGTATCAGGAAATCGGGATAACTGTTTGATAACATAATTAAAAACTAACGACTTGATGCTTGGTATAAATTGAGGGGAAGTTGATGAAGTATAAGGGGACGAGGCTGACCATTATGGCCTTGGGGCTGCGCGGGATACCGAATGTCCCGGGTGGCGTCGAGGTGCATGCCTCGGAGCTGTATCCGCGCCTGCAGGCACTCGGGGCCAACGTCACGGTCCTGGGGCGCAATCCCTATCGTCCGGCCGGATCGCCCACGCTGTGGCGGGGAGTGAAGGTCCGCTGGCTCGCCTCCCCGAAGCTCGAGGGCGTCGAAGCCCTGGTGCATACCTTCCTCGGCGTGCTGTATGCGGCCATCCGCCGCCCCGACGTGGTGCATATTCACGCGGTCGGCCCGTGGCTGTTCGTTCCGCTGGCGAAGCTCTTAGGGCTCAAAGTCGTGGTGACGCATCACGGCCAGGACTACTTGCGCGAGAAATGGCACGGCCCGGCGCGGGCGCTGCTGCGCCTCGGCGAGCGCCTCGGCATGAATTTCGCCGATGAGCGCATCGTCATTTCGCGCTCCATTCACGCTCTGGCCACCGACAAGTACCATCGCAACAGCACCCTGATCCCCAACGGCGTCGCCGACCTGCAGCCCGTGCAGAGCCAGTCTCTGCTCGACAAATATGGCCTCACCCGCCATCGCTACGTCATCCAAGTGAGCCGGCTGGTGCCCGAGAAGCGCCAACTCGATCTGGTCACCGCCTTCAAGGCCGCGCGCCTGCCCGGCTGGAAGCTGCTGCTGGTGGGCGGCGCCCAGGGCTCGCAGCGCTACAGCGATTTGGTGCGCGAGCACTGCGGCGACGACAGCACCATCATCAATACCGGATTTCTCACGCCGCCGGAGGTGCAGGAACTGCTGAGCCATGCCGGCATCTTTGCCCTGCCCTCCTCGCATGAAGGATTACCGATCTCCCTGCTGGAGGCGATGCGCTTGGGCACGCCGATCCTCGCAAGCGACATCCCCGCCAACCGCGAGACCGGTCTGGACGATGCCTGCTATTTCGCGGTCGGCGACACCGACACCTTGGCGCTGAAGCTGCGCGAGTTCGCGGCGGCCACCCTCGCGCAACGTGCACGCATGGCGCAGCGCCTGCGCGCCACCTGCAGGCGCTACAATTGGGACGAGATCGCGGAGTCGACCATGCAGGTCATGAAGCGGGTTGCGGGCCGTTCTGCGCCCCTGCCGCTGCAGCGGCCGAGCGCAAGGCCGAGGCCCGCACAACCGCACTAGGGTAAGCCAATTCGATATGCGGAATGCCTTCCTGTACGCGGCGGGACTTGTTTTCCTGACGCTCGCAAAAGCAAAAAACGCCCTTCGCGGATACACCTCGCCGAAAACCTTCGAACTCTCCGACGCCGAGCGGTGCATTGCTTACGACCTGAAGGTCGTCGATGAATGGCTGTCGTATTTGAAGACCTACACCGGCACGGACGGCTCGGTACGCGATCAGCGCGTGCTCGAGCTCGGTCCGGGATCCGACCTCGGCGTCGGCGTGTATCTGCTCGCCAAAGGAGCCGCCGCCTACAATGCCTGCGATGTCAACGACCTGATGAGCTCGGTGCCGCCGAGCTTTTATGCGACTCTCATCGAGCGGATCGGCGCCCGGGAGGGTGCGGCGAATGCCGCCTCACTCGAGGATGAAATCAAGGCCGCCCGCGCAGGCGAGCCATCGCGCCTGCGCCTCGCGGTGCGCGAGGACTTCGACCTCGCGGCCGCCTTCGGCGCGAACAGCATCGATCTGGTCTTCAGCCAGGCGGCGTTTGAACACTTCGACGACGTGGTCAGTACGGTGCGGCAGCTGAGCAGCGTCTGCAGGCCGGGCGCGATCATCGTGGCCGAGATCGATTTGAAGACGCATTCGCGCTGGATTCGCGACCAGGATCCGAACAACATCTACCGCTATTCAGAGGGCGTGTACGGCATCTTCCGCTTTCGCGGCACCCCGAATCGGGTACGCCCGTACCGGTATCGGGAGATTTTCGAGGCGCACGGCTGGACCGAGGTCTCGATCACGCCGATCGAACGGCTGAGGCAGCCGCTCGAGCGCTTCGCGGCGCATGCCGCGTTCCAACATCCGCGCAATCAGCTCGAGTTCCTATCGGTGGTCCTGTGTGCAAGGAAGGCGCAGGACCCCGCCCCGCTCACCGCGAGCCCGGCGCAAGCGCCGCGCTGAGCGCGTTCCTGACCAGGCAATCCGGCCTGAGGTGCGATTGGTAGTAGGCGGCATTGTTGCGCATGAGCTCCTGCCGCAGGCCGCGGTCCTCGATCAGCTTCACCGCAGCGTTCACACACGCTTCGAGCGAGGCGTACTCGAGGTAGTTGCGCCCGCATTCGAAAGTTCCGGGAACGTGGTCGCGGATTTCTTCGGACATGATCGCCCTCGCAAAGGCGACGTATTCGGCGAGCTTCCATCCGGTCGAGCCGTGTAGACCGCGGGTGGCGACGCCGATCGGATACGACTTCAGGGTCTTCAAGTACGCTTGCTGTTGCGTCGCCTGGGCGGGCAGCAGGAGGTCGGGATACCGCTCGAGAGCGAATGAGCTGCGGATGAATCCGCCGTGGAAATGATCGCCCAACGCCTCTCTCAATCCCCGGATGCATCGCGCACGCGTCTCATTGAGCAGCGCTCGCTCCTCGATCTTGTCGCGGGCGCGCTGCGGATCATCGTAGGGATCGTACGCGGCGGTCTGAAACAGGACGCGTGGCGGCGCATCGAGCGGTGGCGCCGCCTGCATGACGGCGAGCCGCGGCTGGAAACCGACATGATTGCCGGTATCGAGCGCTGTCTTGAACGCCGCGAGGGTGGCTCTGGACATCCCGTGCAGGGCCGCGCCGCGGCGCATCGCGAACGTATCCACGCCGTCCGGCAGCACCTCGTAGTTCAATCCAAGCGGGCGGAGCTTGTTTTTTTGCGGCGCGGGGAGTGCATCGACCACGGCGGCGCTGTAGGAGCGCTTGAAATAGAGGTCACAGCTCTCGAGCTCACCTTCGGCAATCTCCACCGAGTCGTGCGTGTCGAAATGCAGCCGCAGGCGCTCATCGAGCAGGGCGTCGAGGTGGGCGTGACCCGCATTCTTCAAATGGGGTGCATCGCTCGCATACCGGCACGGCGTACGGCGCAGCTGCTGCGACAGGCGGATGAAACCGCCGACGTGCAGCATCCAAAACCCCGTGTAGAGCTGCTGCAGATGCGGGCTCGTCGAGTGATACGATAGGCGGCAGGGTACGGCTGCCATGATCATCCGCGCAGCGTTGCCTGCATTCGCCCGACGACCGCTTCCCAATTCCAATACTGCTTCGCGTCGGCGTAGCCGCGCTCGCCCATCGCCCTCGTGGCGACCGGATCCGCGAGCAGGCTCATCAGGCGCTCCGCGAGCGCCTCGGAATCCCCCGGCGGCACCAGGCATCCCGTCACGCCGTCCCGGATGAGCTCCGGCATGGACCCGGTGGTCGTGCCCACGCAGGCGCATTTCGACCACATGGCCTCCAGAAACACCAGTCCCAACGGCTCCTTGAAGGCCGGCATGGTGAATACGCTGCAGCGATAGAAGAGCTCCTTGAGCTCGCGCTCATTGAGCTTGCCGTGAAATACCACGCCCGGGGCGGCGATATGACTGCCGGTCACCACGTGCAAGGCCGCATCCGGGTAGGCGGCGCGAACGATGGCGAATGCCTGCAGCAGGACGGCCAATCCTTTCACCGGGGCGAGCTTGCCGACGAACAAGATCGTGCGGCCGGTGGGATCCTTGCTGCCTGCGTCGCGCACGATGTCCAGGTCCAACCCCGGACCCGCCCCCACCACGACGATCTTCTCGGCAGCAATGCCATAGGCCGCTTCCATCGCGGGCTTGACGTGCTGACCCATGACGAACACCCGGTCTTGGGTCGCGAGCGCCTGCCCTTCCAGCCGATTCCACACCGCCGGGAATTTGCGCTCCGCGAGCGCGAAACCCCGGTCGGGGAGGCCCTTCGACAGCAAATTCCCGTAATCGGTATAGATGAACAATCGCGGCCTGCGCGCGGCGGGTAAGGATCGATAGCCCGAATTGGCGGTGATCAGAATCACGGCATCCGCCGAGGAGTGCCGGTTCACCAGGAGGGTGTTGACTCGGGACCTCGCGACGAAGGCGGCGAGGGTTCTCTCGCGCAGCAGCAGCGCCGCACCCCGATACACCCAGATCGCACTCAGCATCATTCGCATCGCGTACCAGTAACGCAGCCAGCCGAGCTCGCGCAGCGTCTGGCGCCGATAGGTGACCTCGCAGCCGGCACGCTGCAAGGCCTTCATCAGGGCCGGTCTCACACCGGAGAATTCATCGGCCGAAATCAGCAGGATTTTTTGTTTTGTATCGATGCGCGGCCCCTTGCACTATGTTAATGGATTGGCCAAAATTGACGGCGATCTTCCCACCCCTTTCGATTGGCATTCTCGTGGACGGCGAATGTCGCTTACCAAGCTGATCAAGTCACTCTTTGCGGCGCAAACCGAGCCACGGCCGGCCTCGGTACGCAGAACTGCGCGCCAGCATTGGGTGACCAATCCCTGGCATTCGGTATCGATCGTGCCGAATCCGCGCGCATGCGGCAAGGCCCGCGGGCTTGTGCGCGTTCGCTTCTTATCGAAGGATGCGCCGCTCCTGCCCCTCGAGGGCTGCGACGCGCGCACCTGCGCCTGTCGCTACCGCCACCACGAGGATCGGCGCCGCACCCTGCGGCGCGCGTCGGATTTCGCCCCGAGCGGCAGGTACTGGGCGGGTCAGGAACGGCGCGGCGCGGCGGGCCGGCGCAGCACCGATGGGCTCAACTGAGCGGCGCGCCGTCGCCGGCACACGCGGTAGACGCTAGCGCCCGGCACCGTCGCCGGCGCCCGGTGCAATCGCTAGCGCACCCGGTAATAGTCGCGATACCAGTCGACGAAGTTGCGCACACCCACCTCGATCGGCGTGGACGGTTTATAGCCGACATCCTCGATGAGCTCGCGGACGTCCGCAAAGGTATCCGCGACGTCCCCCGGCTGCATCGGCAGCATGATTTTCTCCACTTTGCGCTGCAGGCACGTTTCCAGCACCTCGATGTAGCGCAATAGATCGATGGGACGGTTGCTGCCGATGTTGTAGATCCGGTACGGCGCACGGCTGCTCGCCGGATCGGGGTGCTCGCTGTCCCAGCGCGGATCGGGCTGTGCAACCCGGTCGAGTACGCGCACCACCCCCTCGACGATGTCCTCGATATAGGTGAAGTCCCGCTTGTGATGCCCGCGGTTGAAAACCTCGATGGGCTCACCGGCGAGAATCGCGCGCGCAAACAAAAACAGCGCCATGTCGGGTCGCCCCCAGGGCCCGTAGACCGTGAAGAACCTGAGGCCCGTGGTCGGCAAGCCGAACAGGCTCGAGTAACTGTGCGCCATCAGCTCGTTCGCCCGTTTGGTGGCCGCGTAGAGCGATACGGGATGCGAGGCGGCCTCATGCACGGAATACGGCAGCTTCGTGCCGGCGCCGTACACCGAGCTCGACGATGCGTATACCAGGTGCGCGACCGCGTTGTGACGGCAGCCCTCGAGTACGTTCAGAGTACCGACGATGTTGCTCTGCACGTACGCGTTCGGCTCCTTGAGCGAATGTCGTACCCCCGCCTGGGCACCCAAATGCACGACGCGTTCGAATTTCTCTGCGGCAAACAAGCTCGCCATCGCCGCGACGTCGGCCAGGTCGGCGTGAACGAAGCGAAACGAGCCGTGCGCCTGCAGCCGCGCGAGCCGGTCGCGCTTGAGCGAGACAGCGTAATAATCGTTGAGATTGTCGAGGCCCCACACCTCATCGCCCCGATCCAGCAGGCGCTGCGCGGTGGCAGATCCGATAAACCCAGCGGCGCCCGTGACGAGAAGTTTCATGCGAATCGCGGGAGTATACTCCGGCGGCGCTTATGACAATTCGGGATTGAACAATAGCCGTTTATAATCGCGACTTGAATCCCAAGTTCTTCGCGCGCCCGGGGTGTTGATCTGAAACCATATTCCCTGTGCTAAATTGCATCATCCGGCCAAAATTGCATCAGCCGGCCAAAACCAGCGAGAATCGGCTTGCACGCGACACCTAAGCTTTCCGTCATCGTCCCCTTCTACAACGAAGAGGACAGCATCGGCCCCATGCACGAGGCGATCGTCGCTGCGGTCGATCCGCTGCACATTGCGTACGAGATGGTGTTCGTCGACGACGGCAGCCGCGATGCGACGGCCCGCTGCGGCGAGGACATCGCACGGCGCGACGCGCGGGTTCGGCTGGTGAAATTCCGCCGCAATTACGGGCAGACGGCCGCGATGGCGGCCGGGATCGAGTATGCGAGCGGAGAGATCCTGGTGACGATGGACGGGGATCTGCAGAACGATCCGCGCGACATCGAGCACTTTCTCGCCAAGATGGCGGAAGGCTTCGACATCGTCGTCGGTTGGCGGCACAAGCGACAGGACCGTCTGCTGTCGCGCAAGATTCCCTCGAAGATCGCGAATTGGCTGATCGGGAAAGTCACGGGCGTGCGCATCACGGACAACGGTTGCTCCTTGAAGGCATTCCGGGCTGCGGTGATCAAACGCATTCCGCTGTACTCGGAAATGCACCGCTTCATTCCGGCAATGGCCTCGATCGCGGGTCCACGCATTGCGGAGATCAAGGTGCGGCACCACGCCCGGCAATTCGGCAAGTCCAAATACGGCCTGTCGCGCATTTACAAGGTGCTGCTCGATCTGATGGTCATCAAGACCGTGACCTCCTTCACCTCGCGCCCCTTGCTGTGGTTCAGCCTGTTGTGCTTGCCGCTGATGCTGATCGGAACGCTTGCGCTCATCTCCGGCTTGGTCGTGACCATGCCGCACAACGGCGGCATGTCGCTGCCGCTGACCGGCACGGGCATCATTTTTTTGAGCGCCTCGCTGATGCTGATGGCGAGCGGCACGTTGGGTGAATTGATCTATCGGCTGGGCGACGTGCGCCCCGAGCACTTTGCACGCCTCACCATGAGATCGAGCCTTGCGGAGAAGAGCACACCATGATGTCCGTTGAAACGCGCACTCTCGTCTCGGTCATCGTACCGGTCGGGGAGCGCACGACGCCCGTCGCCGACCTGTACGCCGAGTACAAGGCCGGTCTGCAAATGCTCGGCACCCCGTATGAGCTGATCTTCGTTCTCGATGGCCCGCAGCCGGAGGTCGAAAGCGCCCTGGTGCAGCTGGTCGCCAAGGGAGAACCCGTCACCATCGTGTCGTTGACGCGTTATTTCGGTGAAGCGACCGCCCTGATGATCGGCTTCGAGCATGCGGCGGGCGGCGTCATCCTCACGCTGCCGGCGTATCTGCAGGTGGAAGGGCGTGAGATCGGCAAACTCGTCGCGGCGCTCGGCGACGCCGATGTCGCGGTGGGCTACCGCGAACCGCGGGCGACCAACTGGTTCCAAGCGCTGCGGCGGCGGGCCTTTCACGGGCTGTTGAAATTCGTCACACGCCTGAGCTTCCACGATCTCGGCTGCAGCGCCCGCGCGCTCAACCGCAAGGTGCTCGAAGAGGTCCATCTGTACGGCGATCAGCAGCGCTTTCTGCCGCTGCTCGCCGAACGTCAGGGATTTCGCATCACCCAGGTGCCGTTGCGACAGTCGAAAGACGATCGGCACGATGAGATGTACCGGCCGCGCACCTACACCCGCGGCTTTCTCGACATCTTCACCGTCTTCTTCCTGGTGCGCTTCACCAAGAAACCGTTGCGGTTTTTCGGCATGATCGGCGTGGCGACCTTCGCGCTCGGCATTCTCGAGCTGCTGTACCTGGTATTCGAGCGCGTCTATTTCCACAGTCCGCTCGCCGACCGACCCGCCATGCTCCTCGCCTCGCTGCTGATCGTGCTGGGTGTGCAGGTGTTTGCCCTGGGGCTGTTGGGCGAGCTGATCATCTTCACGCACGCCGGCGGCAGCAAGGATTACAAGGTCGATCGGGTGATTCAATATTCGGGTCCCGTCGAGGCGAGCGAGGCGGCGCATGCGGCGCGGGAATTGCGCGGCGGGGAGAATCCCGGGCGCCTTTCATCCGGGTCCGGATAGCTCGGGTGCGGATCGAGGGTGGGATGCAAAGCCTCGCAAAGTTCTTTCTCAAGCGCTTCAGCCGGGTAGCACGCCCGTATCTGAAGACGTACGGCTTGCTGCAAACCGCCAAGGTGTTCAATCGCTCCGCGCTCGTTTGGGAGCCCGCGGCGGAAACCGTGCTGGTGCTCGCGCCTCACATGGACGATGAGCTCCTGGGCTGCGGCGGAACCCTGGCGAAGCACGTCGCTTGCGGCGCGTCCATCACCGCGGCATTCCTCACCGACTGCCGATACGGCGGCTCGTTGACCGGCGGCGAGTGCTCTCCGGAAGCGTTAATCGCCGCGCGCAGGCACGAAGCGCAGCTCGCGCACGCGGAGCTCGGTATTCAGAAATTGGAATTTCTCGATGCCGTGGATGGCTCCTTGAAATCCACTCCCGCGATGGCGCAGCGGTTGCGGGCGATCCTCGAAGCCGGCCGGTTCGACCTCGTGTACCTGCCGTTTTTCCTGGATGAGCATCCCGATCACCGCGCCGTCAGCCAGATCCTGCTCGATGCAACGCTCGGCACCGACCTCAAGTTCCAATGCATGGGCTATGAGGTCTGGACGCCGCTGTTTCCGAATTGCCTGGTCAACATCGATGCAACCGAGCCGCTGAAGCGCAAGGCGCTGATGCATTACCGCACCCAACTCGCCGAATCGGATTACCTGCACACGCAGTTCGGCCTCAACGCATTCCGCTCGTCGGCCTTTTTTGGCCACACCTGCCGCTACGCCGAAGCGTTCTGTGCGCTGTCGCTCGCCGAGTATCGTGAAATGCACGATTCTTGCCTGCGCAACTGAGGGCACTGCGCGCGGGCCCCGCGGTCGTTGATGCGCGCCTGTCGGGCGCACCGCTCAAATCGCGACGGCCACGACGGCCGACAAGCCGCTCTCGATGTGATTGCTGTCGTAAGTGGCGATTGCGAAATACCATTGGCCGCTCGAGAGATCATCGACGACGTAGTTGGTCGAGGCCGGGTCGGACACATCGACGACGTGCGTCAAATCGGCCGCGCTCTCGCCGTAGTAGATATGATATCCGGCCAATGTCGGAGCCCCGTTCGCGCTGGCCGGCGGCTCCGTCCACGACAGGCTCGCCACGCCGGCTCCGCCCTGCACGACGTCAATCGCGAACGCGGCGAGCGTGACGCTCGCCTGGCCATCGCTCACGCCGATCGTGATCTCGGGGGAAGTGCCGACGTTCGCAGCGGCGGGCGTGCCCGCGAGGATGCCCGTCGCCGGATCAAAGGTGGCCCACGCGGGCAGGTTGGTGATCGAAAAGGTGAGCGGCACTCCGCTCAACGAGCTGGCGGTCGGGCGAAAGCTGTAGCTGCTGCCGACCGCGACTGCTTGCGAGGGAGTGCCCGAGATCGCAAGGCCGTTGCTGGTTGCGGTGTTCGCCGTCGGTGAACTGCCCGTGTTGCTGCTCGAGCCGCCGCTGCAGCCGCCGAGAATGAATGCCGGGATCGTCACAAGAAAAAAAGCGATTCGAACCGTTGCCGTTGATGCCATGTCCACCGTTCCTGACTGCGTGATGACGGCCGGAATGCGGAGGACTAGATAAATCAGCCGAGTTCACAAGCAACGGCGCACGCATGCGCCACCACCGGCAACCCCGCTATCTGTCACCTACAGACCGGAAGCTTTGCGCCCCCATCTCACGACGGGTTTGCCCTTTCGATGGTGCTAGTCAACTACGCTTTGTACGCGACGGCAATATGTCGGCTGAGACCGACACAGAAAAAAAATCTGGACACGCGAAGCGCGGATGTGTAGCGATGCGCGTGCTCACAGCGCGGCGAGATCGGCGCGCAGGTGTGATCCAGGTCGCATTCAGCGAGTGCGCAGACGCGGCGGCACGAGCCTGCGTTTCGCGGCTTTGCGGTGCTTCGGCCAGCTGCGAACATAGTCGGCCTGCTCATCGGTCTGCGGCACGACCGGCCAACTCCTGGCGCGCGCGCACTGATGCCATAATCGATTCAGCTCATCGAGCGCAGCCTGCCCTTCGAGGCCTTCTTCGGCGAGATAGCAGCCGATGACGAGGCCCGTGCGGCCGATGCCCGCGCGGCAATGAACGTACATGCGCCGATCGAGCTCGAGGGCGGTGCGAATCTGCGACTGCAATTCCTGCATGTGTTGGATCGATGCCGGCACTTTCGTATCGCGAATCGAACAGCGCAGGTAGTGGCTCTGCGGCGCAAGCAGTCCACGGTAGCTCGGCATTTCGTTTTCCTCGGTGAGGTCGACGAAATAATTGATGCCCGCATCGCGCAGCTGATCGAGCCGGCGGCGCGTATCCGCGTCGTCATTTCCGTACGGGTGTTCGCCGGCGAGCAGGCGCCCGGGCAATACCCAGTAAGTGTTCGGCAGTGGTTGCGTCATGGTGACACCAGCGTGAGTATAGGCCATCGGTTCCCCTGATCGCAGCAGCTGCCGACGCTGCAGCGGCTGCCGACGCTGCAGCAGCTGCCGACGATCGAGGGGACGGCTATAGTTGGCTGCCATGCTGAAGCGCCTGATCAACCCCGCCGTCATGCTTGCCGCGACGCTCGCGATGTCCGCCTGCCTTTCGCCCGCCGGGCGCGAGGGCGGCCCGCTCGGTTCGGCGCCGTATCCGGCGAGCCGGGCAATCACCGCGGTGCGCTGGGATTTTTCGGCGGCCGTTCCTTCGCGCCAGGCGATCGGCAGCGACCTGTGGCCCTGCACTTGGGCGGGCGATGGCAATGGTTATTGCGCCTGGGGCGACGGCGGCGGCTTCGACGGCAACGATGACAACATCGGTCGCGTGAGCCTCGGCTTTGCACGAGTCGGCGCAGGCGCGGCCGCCGATGGCGCGTTTAAAATTGCCGGCAAGAACGTTTGGGGCGCCCCGCCCTACGCGGAATATGCAGCTACTTTCGGCGGCAAAGTCGATAGCTTGATTGCCGTGGACGGCGTCCTGTACGCCATCGGCGACTTGTGGACCACTGAAAATTCGCCCGATCCGGTGCATGCGGGCGAGAGCGGACCGCTGCATACGCTCGCCTGGTCGACGGATTTCGGCCGGAGCTGGCAGATTGCGCCATGGTCGAGCGCCTCGACCTTGGGGACGTTCCTCAATTTCGGCCGCGACAATGCCGGCGCTTTCGACGCGTACATCTACCTCTACTACGCGCGCGCCGGCGACTCGCAGCACGTCTACCTGAAGCGAGTGCCGAAGAATCGGCTGACGACCGATCCGTCGATTCCGGGCGTATACGAATATCTCACCGGCGTCGATGCGCGCGGGCGGGCCCCCGCGTGGTCGGCGCAGGAGGCCGATGCGGCCGCGATCTTCTTCGATGCAAACAATGTGAATACGCCGGAAGTGGTCTATGACGCCGCGCTGCGGCGATATTTGTTCACCGCCGGACATAATCCGTCGAGCCGGGAGCAGGACTCCTCGATCGGCAAGGTCGGGCTCTTCGAAGCGCCGCATCCCTGGGGCCCCTGGGCCACGATCGGTTACTACGATGACTGGGGGTCGCTCGGGCCGGACGCGCAGGGGGATTTTTTAGGTCTGCATGTGCCGGTACAATGGATCAGTGCCGACGGCAGGACCGTCTGGTGCGTCTTCTCGGGGCTGCACGAGTTCGATGCCTTCAACGTGGTCAAAGGTACGCTGAAAACGCGTTGGTTTCTTCCCTAAGGTCTCTCGAGGTCGCAGACCATGCCCACGACCGAGCGCTCGAAGCGGCGCGAAGCGGAAATCTATCGCGGTACCGCGCGGCTCGGGGAGCCGGCGTCGGGTCGCAGTCCATTGGTGCGGCTGCTCACCGATTTCGGCTTTACGCGCCGCGTCATACGCTACGGACTGGGGCTGCCGGTGCCGCTCGAGACCGAAGATCGGCGGGTGCTCGAGCAGGTGATCTTCCCCTGCCTCCTTCGCCTGCCGAACATCCGCCGCATTTTATTCGTCGGCTGCGACTGGTACACCAAGCACTACGAACGGATGTTTTTCCGGGATCGCGATTACTGCACCATCGATGTGTCGAGCAATGCGCGCAGGTTCGGCGCGCGCCGGCATGTGATGGCGGGGCTGGAGGAGCTCGATCGGTATTTCGTGGAAGGGTATTTCGACCTCATCCTGTGCAATGGCGTGTACGGATTCGGCCTCGACACCGCGCCCGCCCTCGAGCGGGCCATCGACCGGTGCTGGTCGCGGTTGCGCGATGGCGGCTATTTCGTTTTCGGCTGGGACGACATTCCCGAGCGCACGCCCGTACCGCTGGGCGCGAGCGCCGCGCTGCGCCGCTTCCGGCGCTTCGAGCTGCCGGAGTTGAACGCCTGGCGCTATCTGACCGACACACCCTACCGTCATACGTATGATTTCTATACCAAGGCGCAAACTTTGAGCGCCTAGCCCACGGGCAATCTTAGGCGCCCTAGCCCACGGAGACTTTCCGTAGGCCGGGCTGCGGGGCCGGCGCGGCGCCTCGCTCGTACGCAAGCGCCATACAGCGCGCGCAAATGAGCCCTGAGAAATAGCCGTACAGGTAGCTCACCGACGTGAACTCGTGAACGATCGTATAGAAGAAGGCGATGGCGAAAATGACGACGACACCGGTCCAGCCGGCGGCCAGTGCGCCGATGAACCCCGTGTCGCTGCGGGCCACCTTCAGCGTATCGGCAAACACCATCCACATCAGCAATCCGATCAGCAGCACGCCGAGAACACCGAACTCCAAGATGAGACTCGAGAATGAAATGATGAGGAATGGCTTGAACAACTGGAAATACGACCCTGCGAAGCTCGGGCCCAGATTGGACGGCGACACCGCGCCCATGCCGAGGCCGAACATCAGGCGCACCGGATCCTGCGCCAGGTATTGCAGAGGCACGACCAGGGCATCCCCGCGCCGCACGTCCTTCTTGGTGCCGAGGCCGCCGACATCCGAGCTCAAGTATCGGCCGAGTTTTTTCGGATCGGTGAAAAAGGCGGTGATGTCGCGTTCATTTTTGTACGGATTTTGCTCCTCGAAATAATTGTAGATGGGCACGAACATGGCGCCGGCGAGGATCAGCCCGGCGCTCGCCATACCCAGGTACTTCAATCGCTTGCCCGGCTCCGCCCCCATCATCAGCGTCGCCAGCAGTCCGACGGGCAGCAATATCACCGTCACCTTGGTTTCGTTGATCGTGGTGGGGATGAGGAGCACGAAGAACAAGAGCCAATACCATAGCGGCCGAATCCGCCGCCGCAACAGAAAGCCGGTCAGCACCAGCACGGCACAGATGAGGAACAGCGACAGGATGCCGGAATCCAACACCGTGCCGATCACGTCGTCGCCCGAGAAGCGGCCCGCGCTGGCGATGACCCAACGCTGATAGAGGGTGACCGGAACTTGCACCAGCGCCAACAACAGCAGCCACATCAATTGTCGCTTGAGCCGCCGCTCCGTCGGCACGAGCACCGCAGGCAGGAAGAACATCGGCAACGCGCGCAGGTAGAATCTCGCGCCGCTCAGCATGGGACCCACACCGGAACGGTTGTTGATGATGCCGCAAATCACGACCACTGCGAGCGCGCCGAAGGCGAACCAATATTTGGGCGCCACCAGGCGAAAGCGCTCGCGCGTGCCCGCAAACAGCACATACACGAGGAGCAGCGCGGACATCGCCTCGGGCAGAAAGCGCAACATCGGCGGCAGGTCGAGCGCCTTGACGAGGAACTCGCACAGCATGATGCAGAAGATGATGGCGAGCGTATAAGCGTGCATGACGCAGCCCTCAAGCCAACGCGCGGTATTGTGCTTTTCGCGACATCTCGTGCATAGTCATTAATGTCGCACGCGCTCTACCCAACGTCCACAACAAGACGACAATATCCGCCATGAATATCATCCTCGAGGACATCAAAGCGCAGCGCGAAGGCCTGCTCGGCCTCGGATTCTGGGCACTCTTGGTGTACCGCTTCGGGCACGCCCGCTTCGTGATCAAAAATAAGATTCTGCGCGCCCCCTGGACCATCGTGTACATCGTTCTCAACAAGATCACCGAAATCCTCTGCGGCATTTGCATCGGTTCCACGGCGACCATCGGCCGGCGGCTCAGCATCGAGCACCATGGCTGCATCGTCATTCACGGAGCCTCCGTCATCGGCGACGATTGCCTGATCCGACATGGCGTGACCTTGGGAAATACCGGCTACGACGACCCGTTCGGCGCCCCGCGGGTCGGCAACCGGGTGCAAATCGGCGCGGGCGCCAAGATCCTCGGCCGCGTCAGCGTCGGAGACGATGCCATCATCGGCGCCAACGCCGTGGTCGTGCACGATGTCCCCAACAACGCGGCGGTGGGCGGCGTACCGGCCCGCCCGCTCGGCGCTTCCAAGCAGGTCGGCGCATCCGCCTAGCCCGAGGAGAGCGCCCTCAAGGCGTATGAGCCGCCGCGCTCGCGGGCTGCGGGGGGCTCAATAGGATGAATTGATCGAGGCCCGTCGCTCTCGAGCGAACCACCGATGCACACACATGCGAGCCATCCTTCGAGAACGGCCGTCCCGCCGAATCCTGTACCGGACAAACCGAGCCGTCGCAAAACCAATCCATCGGATCCTCGACCTCCACACCGGCTCTTTCGGCGGCAGCGCGGATGCGGCTGTCGACGGCAAAGAACGTGCTCTCGAGTTCGGCACGTGAGACCGGCAACACGGTCCTTGCCAGAGGAATCAAGCCGCGGCGATCCACCATGCTGCGTGGGTCGAATGCACTGCCCGCCGGCGAGGACAACAAGACGATGACCCGCTTTCCTGCGTGCCGCAGGTGCGCCAGCGCCTGTTCGAATTCCTCGAACACCCAGGCGTCCTGCGAAGCGAGGACATCGAAGGGCCCCAACTCCGGACGGTCGGGATGAAAGTAGTCCGCGTAGGTGGCGAGTCCCCGCCACTGAGCGGCAAAGACGACGATATCGACGTTTGGTTCCGCTGCGCGTGCGAGACCCAGTCGCACAAATTCGGCGCAGTGGCTCCCCGAGCGCTCGAGCGTGGGGATCGGCGCACATCCGCCCATCGTGCGAAATTCCACGGTTCTTCTCGGCTCGACGCTGCGCGTCAGCAGCTCCGCTCGCGGCCAGTACTGCTCCATGTGGCTGTCGCCAAAGAACAGAACCACATTGCTCACGCTGCCGGGAATCAGCTCGTTGTCGATGCTTTCCCAATCGGCCGCTGCTTCGGAAATATTGGCGACTTTCTGATCGCGCCACGACGCCGAGTGCACCAGCCTGTCGCCCACCATGGCGCCGGTGATCGCCAACAGCATCATCAATGTGCCGAGC
The DNA here is from genome assembly GCA_963801865.1 of uncultured Gammaproteobacteria bacterium. GTDB lineage: Bacteria > Pseudomonadota > Gammaproteobacteria > Steroidobacterales > Steroidobacteraceae > Bog-1198. The sequence goes on from CAWDGY010000002.1 coordinate 69,330, forward strand.
TCCAGGGTGGCCCGGCGCATTTGAATGCGATTCCTGGAGGTGCGCACCGGACGTTCAACGAACCGATAGGTCCACCAGGCGAGCGCGACGCTGAGGAGCAGCAGGGCGACCCGAAAGGGGACCGACAGCGGATGAAAACTGATGATATTGGCGAAGGAAATCAAAGGCCAATGCCACAAATAGAGGGGATAACTGATGAGGCCGATCCACACGAACGGTCGGCTCGCCAAGAGGCGGCGGTTGATCCACGCGCCGCTTCCCGCGGAGATCATCAGCGCGGTTCCAACACAGGGGAGCAAGGCCCACCAACCCGGGAACGGCCGCTGGCCGTTGATCAAGACCAAGCCCAAGCCGATGCAGAGCGCGCCGGTGCAAGACTGCAGATTCGCCATGAGCGCGGCGACGTGTGGAGCGGCGGTGAGATTCCACCCGCGAGCCCCGTCGCGCGCGCCAGCCGCCCGAGGACGTGCGAGAGCGGCCAGGCCGCTGCCGATCATGAGCTCCCAAAATCGCGTGAACGGCAGATAGTAGGCCATCGCGCGACCGGCCCATGTCATGTGCAGATTCAATGCGAACGAGGCGAGCCCGAGGCTGATCAGCAATAGGGCGGTCAAACGCCTGCTTTTGCGGCACAGGAAGAGCAGTGCGGGCCACACGATATAATACTGCTCTTCGATTCCAAGCGACCAAAGATGACGCAGCGGCTTGATGGCCCCGTCGATGTCGAAATAGCCGGACTCGGCCAGCAAAACGAAATTCGAACTGAACGCCGCGCCGCCCAGCACGTGCTTGCCGAGCAGCCGGAATTCCGCCGGCATCAGACAAAACCAGCCGACCCCGAGGCAAGCCGCACAGACGAGCGCAAGCGCCGGGAAAATGCGCCGAATTCTACGGCTGTAGAAGTCGGCAAAGCTGAAGCGGTTTTGCTCGAGGCCCGAAAATATGATTCCGGAAATCAAGAAGCCGGAAATGACGAAGAAAATGTCGACGCCGGTGAAACCTCCCGGTAGGCGGCTCGGGAAAGCGTGAAAAATCAGGACGGCCGATACGGCAACGGCCCGCAAACCATCGATGTCCGGGCGATAGTGCGGAACGGATGTGGACATGCAAGCGACTTTACGCACATTCGCGCCACCCCGTAATACGGAGATCTAACTTATTTCAACGGGAATTGCGCGGTTCGAGGAGTCGAATCAGCTCCTCGGTATTGCGCAGTGAATGAGACGCGCTCGCATACTCCCGTCCGCGCAGGGCGTAGCCCGTGCGCACGTCCGGATTCTCGATCAAGCGGCGCACGCCCGCGATCAGTGCTGCCTCGGAACCCGCGGCGATGCCCACCTGCTGGCGCTCCAGGACGTGATCCGGATCCACCTGCAGGCTCACCACCGCGACCTCGCGCAGCCAGGACTGAATGAAGGTATTCGGAAATCCTTCGTGAGTGCTGGTGTTGACGAAGATATGCGCCCGGGCGAGCAGCTGGTTCACCTCCTCGTGGCTCCTCTGACCGAGGTACTCGAGGTTCGGCGTGGCCTCGATGTCGCGCATGAGCGCATGCTGCCAGCGCTGATTTCCCGATTCCGCCGCTCGCGCCCCGACCATGATGAAGCGCACCTCCGGACGATCGCGCAGCGCATGGGCGAGACGAACGAACACGTCCGGGCCTTTCCAGCGCTTGAGATTCGCAATCCAGATCACGCTCAGGGGCCCGCGCTTGTCGATGGGCTCGACGGGCGGCGGGTGAAAATTCGCGACCACGGCGTCCGCCGTTCGACCATAGTTTTCCTGAAGCAGCTGCGCTTGACGGCGGGTCTGGACCACGATGCGCGTCGCATGGCGGATGCCGAACTCGACCGCCCATTTTTCGAGACGCAGGCGCACGAAGTTACGCGCCGGATCGAGCACCTGCGCCGTGACTTCAGTGTCATGAGCCGCATGCCAAACCAGCGGCACCGAGCGCCGGCGTGAATAAGCTGCGCAAATGCCGGTGTAGCCGCAGGCGACCCGCTGATAGATGACGGCGGGCTCGAGCTCGCTCAGCCGCGCGTAGAGAGCCCGCGCCTCCGAGAGATAGCCGAAGCGCGGGATGGGACCCCCCGAGCCGATGCGCGACACCCGGTAGTTGCGAGTGCGGTCGCGCTCGTCGATGAAATGCGTGAGATAGTGGACGTCGAACCGGCCGGTCGCAGCCAGCGCATCGATCAGCAAGCTGATCTGATATTCCGCGCCACCGCCGTGCTCGAACGGGTTGACGATGCATACCCGCGCCTGGGCCGGCATCAGGGGCGGCCCTCGACGATCTCGAGCAGGCGCCTCTCGACGGTGTCGGCGATGACGGCATAGGAGCGATGTTCGATGACGTAGCGCCGCCCGCACTCTCCCATGCGCCGCGCGGTCTCCGGCTCCTCGAGCAGGCGCACGATGGCCGCCGCGAAGGGCTGCTCGGCATACGGGACGCAAATGCCCGCTCCGCTCTCCTCGATCACGCGCTTCTGTTCGGGATGATCATTGGCCACGACCGCTTTGCCGAGCGCCATGTATTCAACCAGCTTGGTCGGGGAGGTGGATTGCAGCACCGGCGTCGGGTGGAAGGGAGAGGTGCACACGTCCGCCTCCCGCACATAGGCGAGCGCCTGCGCCTGCGGCAGCTGCCCGACGAAAACCACCGCGGATTGCAGATTGAGACGCGCCACCTCGTCGGCCAAGAACGCTTGATCCTCGGGATGATCCCCCTGACCCACGAGGTACAACAAGGCCGCCGGTACGGCAGTGCGGACTGCGGCGAACGCGCGGATGAGAAAATCCAGCCGGCGCACTCGAGTGAGGGTGCCGAGGTAGAGGACGCACGGGACCCCGGCCGGCAACACGCGCCGATTCTGCGCTGGCTCGGGCGGCGCGCCCAGATCGACCCGCACCCCCATCGGCACGGCCGTCATCTTGTGAATCGATATGCCCTGGGCGGCGACATCCAGGCGCATCTGCTCGCTTTGCACGAACACGTGATCGGCCGCGGGCAGCAACCAGCGATACAGCAGCCACTTGAAGGCCAGGCCGCGAAGCGTGTACAGGATCCGCGTGCGTGCGCTCGACTCTCGGGCGAGCAGCAGGTAGTGCTCGGGAAACGGATAGGACAGCCAGTAAATGAACCGCACGTGATACAAGCGGCGGGCGAGGAGCGCCAAAACGCCCGACAGGAATTTATCCTTCACTTCCACCGCGTCGTAACGCTCGGCCCGAAGGCGCGAAAACAAGCGCCAGTCGTTGGCGATGCCGAGTGCATGCTTGCGCAGCCGCCTGAACAGCGAATGGCCCAAATCGGTGGCACCGACCCAGGCCCGACCCCCTCCCACTGCGTGACATAGGGGCGCGGGCAGGCGGCCTCGCTCTGCACGATCAGATCGATCCGGTGTCCCCGGCCGGCTAGTTCGACGCCGAAGAGGACCACGAGGTCGACGCGGGTCGGCGGAAAGGTGTCGGAGGAGACAACCAGCAGTCGCAGGCGCCTCATTTCGGCATGCTCGATCCGAAGGGCGGGGGTCGGATTATCTAGCCGCCTGCGCCTTTGGAAGAGCCGTAATCATAGCCGTAGTCGTAGCCCGGACTGGTCTCGTCGGCCCGATTGAGGACCACGCCGGCAATTGGGAATTCGGAGAGGACATGCAGCGCCTTGGCGAGATCCGATCGACCGGTGAGGCCTTCCGAGGCCACGACGAGCAGGGCATCGATCTTCGGCGCGATGACGAGCGCATCGTCCGTGAGCAGCACCGGCGGCAAATCGATGATCACCATCGGGTGCACCGTGCCTTGCCGTACGATGCTCAACAGCTCCTCCACCCGGTGCGAGGCCAGCAATTCGGAGGCGTGCTCGGTGGGCAAGGTGCCGCCCGCGATCAGCAAGTTATCGCCGCCGACCGAAAAGAACAGCTCGCGCACGCGCTCGCCGTTCTCCAGGTACCTACGCAGCTCGAGCGGCGGATGTACACCGAGTGCGCGGCACACACTCGGATTGCGCATGTCCATGTCGAGCAGCACGATCTCGCGGCTCTTCTCGCGCGCCATGCTGAGGGCGAGATTGATCGCGGTCAGGGTCTTGCCGTCGTTCGGTCCGGCGCTGGTCACCGCAATCGTCGTCCACCCCTTGGTTCGTGCCCGTTGCAGAAGACGGGTGCGCAGCATGCGATAGGCCGCGATGGCCGCGCCATCGTGCTCGGAAGAGCTGCGCAGCAGCAGGCGCCGCTCGCGGCACTGCACGCTGTCGACCGTGACGGCCAATCCCAGAATCCGCGCGGCGGGATCGATCGCCGCGGCGAGCTCCGCACGATCGGCGATCCGCTCCGCATCGGCGTCGCCCGCGCGGCGCGGACGCAAACGCGGCTGCTGTTGTCCGGCGGCCCGGCTCTTCTCGATGGCATGTTCAATGATCGACATGTATCCCTACACAGCAGGCAACGGGTGATGCATTTGCGCGCAAACGCTAACGATGTGCGGCCGATATTATCACAGCGACTACCACGAGAAATGCCAGCGAATAAGCCGTCAGGACCGAAGTCAACATAATGAAGCGGCGGCGTCGATCGCGTGAATTTCTGATGAACGGAATGCTCGCGAGCAGGGGCACGCCCTCCGGCAGCGACACATCGCGCGCCGTGCGGACATTCTTATCGGTGCTCTCGGCGATGGCGACCGCGATGCCGGCCAAGAGGCCTCCGAGCACGAGGCCGAGCAGGATGAGGCCCACGCGGTTCGGATACACGGGCAATCTCGGCACGTAGGGCGCGTGAATCATGGTGAAGCGCTCACCGCCCTGCTTGCTCTCGAACGTCTCAGCCAGATTGGCGCTCTGCAATCGGTCCTGCAAATGCTGATATTCGTTCTGCAGGACTTCTTTGCGGCGCAGCACGGCCGAGAACTCGCGCTCCGCCCCGGGGGTTTGCTGCACCAAGCTGCGACTGCGATCGAGCTTGGCTCTGATCGTCGCTGCGAGCGCCTGCAGGTTCGAGAGCTCGGCGCGGGCCGACTGCAGCTGCGTGGCGGTCATCACGTACTGGGGATTGTTGGAGTTCGCCAGCAGCTTGTTCGGAGAGTTCCCGGATGAGCCCGCCTGCTGCGCCATCAGGGTTTCCAACGCATGCTTCAGCCGCTTCACTTCCGGATGATCCGGGGTATAGCGCTGCTCGGCCTCCGTCAGTTTCGCGCGCACGGTGGCGATGTCGGTCAGATCTCCCGACTGCGTGATCAGATTCGGGCTCATCTGGCTGAGCTGCACGCTCAGCATCGATTCCTTTCCCTGCGCCGCCAAGATCTGCTGTTGCAGATTGTCGAGCTGCCGCTGCGTGTCCTCGATCGTCGCCTGATTGCGCAGCGAGTACTCCGGCGTTGCCTCGCCGTACTTGCTCTTCAGGGCGGCAAGCTGGGCATCGACTTCGTGCATCTGTCGGCCCAGATCCTCCGACTGCTTCTGCAGGAATCCCGCAGCCTCGGCCGCCGCTTCCGTGCGCCGCACCTGGTTGTAACTCAAGAAAAGCTGCGCGAGGCGCGCATCGATCGCGGCCGCGATCTGCGGATCCGGATTGTCGTAATGCAATGAGAAGGCGTTCGACTCGGTCTGCGGCTTGAGCGTGACCGGATCCACGCGCTCGATGGAGGTGTCCTCGAGAATCCGCTGCGCCTTCTCGGCGGCGGTCAAATTCATGAGCTTCGGATACGGGTCGATTTCCTGCACCACCTGCTTCAGGCTGTCGACCGTCATCACGCGGCCTTGCACGATCTCGATCTGCTGATCCGAATAGCTGATGACGGTGGTTTCGATGATGTCTTTCGGCACCGAGGAAGGCTCGAGCATGATCGTCGCCGTCGCCTCGTATTTCGGACGAATGGCGAACGCCGCGACGATGCAGACGAACAGGATGGCGGGCAGAATGGTGGCGATGTAGATGAAGCGCCGGCGCAGCGCTCCAAAATAATCGCCGACGGTCGATGGATGATGGGCCGTGGTGGGACTCATGCTGCTACCTCTGCGGCGGCAGGCCGAGATAACCCACCCTGATGTAGACTCGGTTGTTGGCGGCACCCGTCTGATAGATGTCGAACTTTTCCCAACTGTACTGGTAGCCTCCCTGCAGGTACCAGGTCCGGGTCAAATTCCATTTCATTTCCAGCACCGTCTCGAGATACTTTCGGTCATTGGCGTTCTGGCTCGCCACCAGCGAGCTGTTCTTCAGCCCGATCACGGCGCCGGTCACCGAGAGCCGCTCGCTCAAATCGCGGTCGTATTGGGTTTTGATCTGGTCCGCGGTGTACACCGCGCCGCCGCCGGACGGCGTAATCATACGGCCCGCGTCCAATCGCAGCCGGCTGATCTGAGTCTTGTACGCGACGCTCGCCGTGGCGCCCCACGCGTTCGAGGTCGTGATCAGCGGCGGCGGAATGCTCGTATTGATGTCGGTGTGCTGATACACCGCCTCGAACGTGGTCGAAAGGATCGGCGTCCAGTTGGTGTCGAAATCGACCACCGCGCCCGATCCGGTCGCGTTCGAATTGTAGCGGGTGGCTTCGTACTTGGAGCCGAAACCGCCGAACGACAGCTCCGATCTCGGACTGAAGGTCCAGCTCGCCGCCGCCTTGCCGAAGTAGTACTCGAAATCCACGTGGCCGCTCGAATCGTTCGGCGAGTAGTTCACTTTCTGGTAGATCCCCGTCACCGTCGCCGCCAGCAGCGGGGAGAAGCGGAAATTGTAGCTCGGCACGACGAACGCGCTGTCCCGTGTGGCACCCACCGTCGCTTTGCCGGTTTCCGGCGAGGTCGGCGGCGCGGTGGGGTAGAAGTTATCGTAGAGCGCGGAGTTGAACTCGGCATTGAATTCATCGCGGTGCTGCAGACTGCCGAAGATCGACTCGCTGCTGCGCTGCCCGCTCATGGATGAATTGAAGTCAAAATACTCTTCCAGCCGATTGTCCTGCGAATCCTCCGGATAGTTCCGATACTCGATGCGTGGGCGTATGGTGGTGTCCGAAGTGGGAGACGTGATGCCGATGAGCGCCGATGCCATCGCAAGATTGCCCTCGGTGCGCGTTTTGTAGCCCGGCTGCATCTCCAGGTTGGAATCGCCTTCCACGGTCAGCGTGGCATTGGGCTGTACATACCACTCCGCCGCGAACAGGCGCGGCGCCGCCATCACGAGTGCGGCGAACGAGATACGCGCGGCAACGTTCATGTTCATGCCGCGCGGGCCACTAAGGAACGACGACGACATCGCCGCTCTCCAGTTGGATGTTCTCGTGCAGATCCTTGCCGGAGGCCACCTGGCTGTAGCGGAACGGGATCACCCGCTGTGTCCCTCCGGAGCTGCGAATGATGATGATGCCGTCGAGCTTGGCGTACGGGTTGCCGCCGCCCGCCATGCTCAGGGCCTGCAGCACGTTGATGGTGGGATTCATGGTGATCGAGCCGGGCTTGGTGACCTGACCGATGACGTACACGACATTGCCCTTCACGTCGGTGACGATCACCGTCGCGATCGGCTCGGCGATGTATCTCTTCAGCCGCGCTTCGAGCTCGGCGCGAATTTGCTCCACGGTCTTGCCGGCGACCACGAGCACCCCGACCATCGGATACGAGATCTTGCCGTCGGGAGCGACGGTGATCTCCTGGGGCAGAAGCTTCGGGTCATCGTAGACGCCGACGATCATCTTATCGCCGGGGTGCACTTTGTAGTCGGGCAGCGTCTGCGCACGCAGCGCGCCACTCGCCATGGCGAGCAGGCATACGGCGCCGGCCATGCTCAGTGCCATCCCCGTTTTGCTTGATCTCATTGGTTCTCCTTGTCTTCAGCGCGCGCTGGCGTGCTCGCGAAATACGGTCGTCAAACCATCCCGCAACCGTACCCGCGGCTGCCATTGCAGCATATGTTTCGCTTTATTGCAGTCCCATCGTACGTGCGCGAGGCGCGTCTTGATGCGATAACGATTGGTCGTAGGCTCTTTCTTACGGGCCGCCGCGGCCACCTCCGACACGAGGCCGAGTGCGTAATAGGCAATCCTGGGCAGACGCAGCACGCGGGGCTTTCCGCCCGCTGTCTGATGCAGCAGCGCGAGGTACTGCGCCTGAGTGAAGATATCGTCATCCACGATATTGAAGGACTCGCCGCCGATCCCGGGCACCGTGGCGGCGAGAATCAGCGCATCGACCGAGTTGTCGATGTAAGTGAGCGGCAACGGCACGCTGCCATCGCCGAATAAAATGACCCGATCGCGCCCGAGGCGCTGGCCGACGTGGGCGGGCATCACGTTGGCGCCGACCCCACAGACCAGCCCCAGCCGCACGATGACCCCCTCGATCGCGCCGCGCTGGTGTGCGGCCAGTACCGCGGCTTCGGCACGGGCCTTGGCACGTGCGTAGTTGCCGAGCAGTCCCGTGTCATCGAAGGCAGTCCGCTCGTCGATGACACCGGAATCGTGCTTCGCCAGCGGATAGCCCGACAGGGTTCCGACATACACGAACCGCCGGGCACCCGCCCGCTGGGCCTCGAGCAGCATTTGCTCGGTACCTTGCACGTCCGTGCGCTCGAACACCGCCGTCGAAGCAGCCACCGCCGATGCCAGATGAAAGACGACCTCCATGCCCGCGGCGCTGCCTTGCAGGCTGGCCGGTTCCCCGATGTCGCCGAGACGCACCTCGGCTCCCGCCGCCTGCAGCGGGGCGGCTCGCTCTGCGGTTCGCGCCAGGATTCGCACGGTATCGCCGCGCCGGAGCAGCGCCCGCGTCAAGTACGAACCGACGAATCCGGTCGCCCCGGTCACCAATGCCTTCATGAACCCGTCTCTTGAAGCGCGGGACCCGGCGCGGCGGGCCAAATCGAGCGCAGCACGCTCACCGCCTGTGTCCCCTCCACCGCTCCGACCGGCGCCGGCCGCCCGGCCTCGAGAGCGGCGTAAAAGGCGTGAATCATGGGCACGATCCCATACGAGCCGTCGACCTTTTTGCGCACGAGCTTCCACACCGTGCTCACCGTCGAGCCGACCAATTGCGCGGCGACGTCGAAATTCGACAATCCGCGTGCAATGCTGCGCTTGACCGGCAGGTCCCGATAAATCGTCAACGTCATGCTGGAGAGGTTGAGACGCAGCATCGCCCGCTCGCACCAGATGTCGAGCAGAGACATGTCGGGCAGGGCACGCAGGGAGACGGCGAGTGCGCCGAGACCACGCTCGCACTCCACCACCGCCTTGACATCGGCCGACTTGCCGCCCGGCACGGCGGCGGATCCGCGGCTGACCGCGAAGGTGCGCTGCGGGGCGCCCAACAGGCGAAGCAGCAGGGCGAGCGAATGCACCGCGAGATCTTCGGCGAGCCCCCCGGGCAGATCCTTCGACCAGTGGTGCTGCCCGAAACTGGGGTTGCGGCGCACGTCATAGTTGAACGACGCCCCCGCCTGCACGATCTCGCCGTAGGTCTGCCGGGCGATCAGCGCCTGCGCCTCGATCATGGGCGGCGAATACAGCTGGTTATGGCCGACGCATAGCTGCCGACCGGCGGCCGCGGCGGCCCCTGCCATCGCATCGCAATCCGCCACCGAAAGCGCCATGGGCTTTTCGACGTAGACGTGGGCGCCGCCTTGGAGCGCCTCGACGACCACCGCGAGGTGCAGCGCGGGCGGAGTCAACACATGGATGATATCCGGTTTGAGCGCCAGCAGCTCCGGGAGGTTGTCGAAGCTGCGCTTGACGCCGAAACGCTCCGCTTGGGCTCGCGCCCTCGCCAGATCGCGATCCACGAGCCCGATGACTTCGCTACCGGGGTAGCGCGTCGCCGCGGTGAGATGATGGCCGGAAATCATCCCGCATCCAACGATACCAATCTTCATTACCCGTCAAGACCCCTAGCGTGCTTTCTTTTGAAGCAATCAGTATACAGACGCCGAAGTATACTGGCCCGACTTGCCCGTCCAGGCCTCCCCTCGCAGCGTCTGCACGTGCGATGGTGAAACTGCGGGCTCCGTCGCGAGCGCAAAACCATTATGTCTATTGGGCTGCGCGTCGTCCTACGAAGAGTCGCTCCCTCATCTGACGGCGCAGCCACTCTCCGAGGTGCGCCATGCCGACGACGACCAGGAGCGTCATCCCGAACAGCCACACCAATTGCAGCGCCGAGGTCGGCTTTGCCACCCGGAGCGCGGAAAAGAAATACAGCAGCGGGCGGTGGCACAGGTACAGCGCAAACGTCAACATGCCGAGCCAGCGCACGAATCGCGGACACCATCCGAGCCCGTGGTTCAATAACGACGCCACGCTGCCCGCGGCAAAGATGTTCACGGCGAACAACAGCCCCTCGACATAGTCGAAGCTCATCGGACTCGCCAGGTAAAGACCGCGGAGACCGCGTAATTCCACACCGAGCTCATGGCGGCCCCCGCAATACCCGCGACCCACCACGAGGAACGGCCGTTGCCGAAGAGGAAGGAGGCAAGACCGACATTCGCGACGGCACCGATGCTGCAGATGAGCACGAACGAAATCAGACCGCGCACGAATCGCCAACCCTTGAGTCGGCGGTCGCGGTAGGTCAACCAGTTGTTGAGCGTGTAATTGCCGAGCATCGCGGTGCCCGTGGCGATGGCCTGCGCGGTTGCGAAGCGAACGGCCGCGACATTGAGCCCCAGCCACAGAACGATCAGATGCAAGCCGAGTCCCAACAATCCGATCAATCCGAAGAGAATGAAACGCACCGGCACGAATCGGCCGACCGTCTTATCGGCGACGAGCACCACGTATTCCCACGCGACCAGGGTGTCGAGCTTGCTCTCTCCGGCGACGCGCGGCCGAAACTCATACGGCAGCTCCTTGACCCGCAGCGGACGTTCGGCGGAGGCGAGAAGATCGATGAGAATCTTGAATCCGACCGCCGAGAGCCGCCGCACCGACTCATCGAACGCCTCGCGGCGAAGCATGAAGTAGCCGCTCATCGGATCCGCGACCTCGCCCTTGAAGATGAGCCGGCCGAGACGCGTTGCCAAGCGCGACATTCCGGCGCGGCGCGAATCCCAAGCGCCGATGCCGCCGCCCGCGACGTAGCGGCTGCCGACCACCACGTCGATCTCCTCGGTTTTGAGCGTCTCCAACATCCGCGGCAGCAAGGTTTCGTCGTGCTGCAAATCCGCGTCCATGATCGCGATGTACGGCGCGGTGCTCGTTTGAACGCCCTCGACGCAGGCGGAGGCGAGACCGCGCCGGCCTATGCGATGCAGGAGCCGCACGCGTCGATCGGCCCGGGCGAGCTCACCGGCGGCCACCCGCGTCCCATCGCGCGAATCGTCGTCGACGAATATGACCTCCCAATGGATGTCCTGCAGCACCTCCCGCAGTTTCTCGACCAGCACCGCGATGTTCCCTTCTTCGTTCAGCGTCGGTATGACGACGGTGAGCTCGGCGCCGGATAACCGCGCGGGCGTCGATGAGGGTTCGGAGCTGGCTGGACCCGGATGAATATCGCTCGATTTTGACATCCGAATTGAGTCCATAACGACGCCCGATGGGTCGCGACTAGCATATTCGATGTGAATCGCTGCGTCACGGCCGACGGCCGGTGTCGCGCAGCGGCTCAACGTACTATGAGTCAGATGAAACATCGGAGGGAATCGTCTAGGCTTTCGGACTAGCGCGTGTGTCCGTCCCCAAGCCGCCGGCGCTTGCGGCGAAAATCAGCTCGAGGGTGATTTGCAGACCCAATTCGCGATTCTGTGCGACGGAACGACTTTCGAGAGCTGGCAGCTCGACTGCTTGGAACAACTATTCGCCGTGGAGCGCGCGCGCGCCGTGCTCGTGATCCATCGCCGTCCCGTGGCGCCGGCGCCCGTTGCCGCGCCCGCGCGCGCGCCCGACCGCTTGGCCCTTCGCCTGGCCGCGCTTCCGGCCGTGACGCTCACGGAATTGGTGGCACGTGCGGACAGGCCGCCCGACGGCGCCTCGCTCGATTTCATTCTTTGCCTCGAAAGCGATGCCGACCGTCCCGCAGAGCCTTGCCCGCCTGAACTTCACGCGGCGGCCCGATACGGAGTCTGGGCGTTCCATGTCGGCGATTGGCTGCGTTATCGCGGCATTCCCGGCGGCTTTTGGGAGGTGTATGACGGCGAGCCCGTAACGGCGGCGCTGCTGGTGCGTTTGCAGCGCTCAGCGGATGAGGTCGTGGTGTTGCGCGAAGGGTATCTGCGCACCGACCAACTCTGCGCCGCGCGCAACCGCGCGCAGGTGCTCGAGCGGATCGCCCGTTGGCCGGCCCAGCTGTGCCGCGACATTGGCAACGGCGTCGTTGGCCGCTTGACCGCCGAGCCGCTGCGCACCAGCGCCGCGGCGCGCGGCGCGCCGACCCGCGCACAACGTCTCGCGTATCGATGCCGGGTCGCCGCCCGGATGCTGCGTATGGGGTTGCGGTCCCTGTGCCGGCACGATCAATGGAACGTCGGTCGCATCGATCGGCCGATCAGCGCGTTCCTCAATCCAGATCTGCCGCCGGCACCGATCACGTGGCTGCCGGCGGCGAATCGTGCCGAATTCAAGGCGGATCCCTTCGGTGTCATCCGCGAAGGGCGCTTGACCATCCTGTACGAGCACTTCAGCTACCGCACCAACCGCGGGACGATTGCCGCGGTCGATCTCCCGCTCGATTCCGCCGTCGAGCCCGCCGCAGCCACGGCACCGGTGCCCGTGCAGATCGGGCCGCAGCCTGCCGTGCACCTCTCGTATCCCTACCTCATCGAGGTGGAGGGACGCCTGCGCTGCATTCCCGAATCGCACGAGGCCGCAGAGGTGGGCCTGTACGAGATCGAGCGCTTTCCCGATCGGTGGGTCAAAGCCGCCGCGCTTCTCGAGGCGATCCCGATCGTCGATGCGACGCTGTTCCATCACGAAGGAACGTGGTGGCTGGCCGGCTCCGAGCCTACGGCCAAGGGTACGACGTGCGAATTGTCGCTGTGGCATGCAGCGGCGATCAGCGGTCCGTGGCACCCGCACGCCGGCAATCCCGTGAAAATGGATGTCCGTTCGGCCAGGCCCGGCGGAACTCCGTTCCACGCGAACGGCGTGCTCTTCCGGCCCGCCCAGGATTGCTCCACAACCTACGGCGGCCGGGTGATCATCAATCGCGTCGTGACGCTCACACCCACGGCGTTCGAGGAAGTGGAGGCGGCCACCGTCGAGCCCGACCCGAACGGCCACTATCCCGCCGGATTGCACACCCTCTCGAGCGTCGGCGACATCACGCTGATCGACGGTAAGCGCGTGCTCTTCTCACCGGCCGAGTTCCGGCGCGTGCTCGCTCATTATCTGCAAAGCATCGCCAAGCGCTTGCGGCGCTGAGTCTTGGCTGGCCGCCCTGCGCGCGGCGATTGCGGGCCTCTAGCGATGCAGATCGCGAAGCAGCGTGACGTAGTGCTCGACGACCTGGGGAATGTCGAAGGCCTCGGCCGATGCCCGCGCCCGCGCGCCGATGCTTCCCCAACGAGCCTGTTGCACCAGGGCGCGCTCGAGTGCCGCGCTCAGCGCCGCCTGGTCCTTGGGCGGGCACAGGAAGCCGTTGACGCCCTCTTCAATGATTTCGGGCGCGGCCCCGACCGTGGTCGTCACCACCGGTATGCCGGTACCCAGCGCTTCGACCAGGGTGAGCGAGAAGCCCTCGTAGTCGCTCGGCGTCACGAACAGATCCGCCGCTTGCAGATACTCGTGCACACTGTTGCTGTGGCCGACCATGGCGATGTGCGCCTCGAGTGCGTGCTGCCGCACGTAGTCGACGATCTCGTCCTCGCAATCGTCCCAGGAGTCCCTGCCGCTTCCGACCATGACGAGATAGGCCTCGGGATGCGCGCGGATCAATGCGGGCCACGCTTCGATGAGCATCATCACGCCCTTGGCCCGGGAGAGCCTGCCGACGTACAGCACGATGGTTCGGCCGGCGGGAAATCCCAAGCGCCTGCGCAACGTCTCGCGCTCCGCGGCGGCGACCGGCTTGAATTTCGTCAAATCGACCGCGTTCGGGATGCGGGCGATGCGCACCGGCGGCCGATCGAAGCGCAGCAGTCGATCCGCAATGTCCTGCGAGATGGCGACGACGCAATGTGCGTGTCGCAACACCGCACGCTGCATCCGCTTCAAGGCGGCGCTCACGATTCGGCCCGCGAATCCATGCATCATGTCGAGGCTTTCGGCCGAAATCGGCTCCACCAGTTCGAACGGGGACTCGACCCGCACGACGCATTGCTTGCCGAGCAGGCGGCACACGGGCACCGCGGTGATCGGAATGGTTTTCATGCCCGACACCACGACGATGTCGTAGTTCTTGCGCTCCGCAATCAACAACAGGGCGAGCCGCGCAATGAATTCGAACATCGCGGGAAATGCGCGCCATCCCGCACCCTTCATACGACCCGCGGGGTTGATCCGGGTGAGGAGAACCTTGCCGACGAATTCCCGGGCGGCGCAGCGCGGCACCGTCTGCCGCGTCACCACGTGCACGTGTAGACCGCGCTCGCTCAGTCCGTGGGTGAGGCGTGCGGCAATCATTCCCGTTCCGCCGGTCTCGGGCGGGAAGAACTCCGTGGTCAACCAGCAGATTCGCGGCGCTGCGTCCGTTGCCATCAGGGGTTGCCCGCCTGTGGTTGGCGCAGCAGCAGGCTGTGCCGGGGGTGCGGCACGAGTCCGAACAGGATGCCGAGCAGCGGAAAGAGCCCGCATGCGATGCAAGCACTGATCCACGGACCCGCATTGGCGAGTCGTTGCGCGAGCACGACGGCCGCTGCCGTGATCCCGAGCGCGAGCGCGAGACGCGCGGTGATCGATGTGAGGAACGCCGCTCCCAACTGCCGCAGCAGCCCGAACGCGCAAATCAGGTCGACGGCGGCGATGCTCGCGATGGCGGCGATGATGGCACCCAGGATTCCATAGCGCGGGATGAGCAGAAAATTGAGAATCACGATCATCACCGTGCCGAATACGAGACTGCCGCAATAGTAGGATTGCCGCCGAACGGCGTAGAGCAGCCTATAAAAGGCGACCTCCCAGGCCTTCATCACCGCGAACAGCGCGAACCACGGCAGCAATGCGGCGGCGGGCGCGAATTTTGCGCCGAACAGGGGCACGAGAAGCAGCGGAATGAGACAATAGATGCCAATCGCGAGCCAGCCGCTGAAGAAGAACACGATGCGGGTGAAATCGCGTCCCGAATAGCCAAATGCCGGGAGATCCCGCGCCGCGTGCGTGCTGAGCAGCGGGTACGCCGCGGTGCCGAGCAATACCAGCGGCAATATGCCCACTTCCACGAACTTGATGTCGGTCGCATACAGGCCGACTTTCGCGTTGCCGAGAAAGTACGCGATCAGCAGCAGATCCGTGCGCGCGTAGAACTGGTTCAAAATCTCCGAACCCGCGAACGCGGAGGTGCCGCGCCAGGTGGCGATCACTCCTCGCCAATCGCGCCCGAGCCGCAGCGCGGCGCCGTGCCGTGTGGCGCTGCGAAGTGCAAAACAGGTCAGTACGATTCCCGCGACCGGAAACCCCGCCAAGAGCCAAGGCAGAGGCAGGTGGGTGGTGAATGCCAGCAGCAGAGCGGTCAGGATCGCCGCGAGACGACAGGTGAGATCCGTGACCGCCGGCCCGACCATGGCTTGGGACGCCAATGCCGGGACGAAAAACGTGTGCGAGACCATCCAACCGACCACGTAGATCGACAATTCGAGAACCACGACGAGGCCGCTCGCGTTCATCGGGCTGCACAGCAGGAAGATCGCCAACGCCGAGATGCCCATGAGCAGTTGAACGCACTGCGTCTGCAAAAGGTCCTGCCACAGCCGCGGACGCTCATGTTCGCCCGCGCGGGCATATTGGCGAATGCCATAGTCCTCGAATCCGGCGGTCGACAGGAGGGAGATCAGGGTGGCGATGGCGAAGGCATAGGAATACTCGCCCGTCCCCGCCGGGCCAAAGGTGCGCGAGATGACGGCAAACAGCACAAAGCTCAACAGATCCGCGGCGATTCGGCAAAAGGACAGCCAGAAGGCATTGGTGATGACTTTCATGATCGGGAATCGAGCCTTTGCGCCCTATCGAGCCTTTGCGCCCTGGGCGCCTGTCTGAGTATTCCGCGTGAGCCGCAGGCGCCGGCGGCGAGTATGATTTTCAAAGTCATTTAACATAATATAAGCTCGAAAGTGGTTCGCGTCGTCCCATACAGTGGTACCTTGGCGCGCTAAACAGGAGACTCGCGTGACGCAATTCAAGCCAAGCCACAGCATGGGACGCCCCACACAACCCCCCGGAGAGGACCCCATGATGGACTATCGCGCGCGCCTAGTTCATCAACAGGCCGAGGCCGCGGAGCGCCGCCGGCACGATATCGCCGAGCAATCCTCCCGCCTCAAGACCGCCGAGGAGCGAATCCGCATCTGGGAGCGGATCCACGAAGTCAATTTGCCGCGCGATTCCGCCCATCGGCTGGTGGAGATCATTGCGGCCAATACCGGTCTTACGGACGCCGATGTGCGCGATGAACAGCAGCGCCGGGCCGCACTTAGGACCATGAGCTAGCTCAGGTAATCGGCTGCGGTTTTCTGGCGCACCTGCTCTGCGGTGACGCCCGGGGCGGTTTCGATCAATTTGAACCGGTCCTTGCGCGTGGCTCGTGAGAACACCGCCAGATCGGTGATCAGCATGTCGACGACGTTGACCCCGGTCAACGGCAACTCGCAGCGGCGTTTGAACTTCGACTCACCGTCCTTGGAGGTGTGTTCCATCACCACCACGATGCGCTTCACGCCGGCGACCAGATCCATCGCGCCGCCCATGCCCTTGACCATTTTTCCGGGCACCATCCAATTCGCCAGATCGCCGGTTTCGGATACTTCCATGCCGCCGAGCACCGCCATGTCGATGTGGCCTCCGCGGATCATCGCGAAGCTGTCGGCGGAGGAAAAATACGAACTCATCGGCAGCGCCGTCACGGTTTGCTTGCCGGCATTGATCAGATCCGGATCTTCCTCACCCTCGTAGGGAAAGGGCCCGATCCCGAGCATGCCGTTCTCGGACTGCAGGACGACTTTCATACCGGGCGGAATGTAGTTGGCCACGAGCGTCGGGATGCCGATGCCGAGATTCACGTAATAACCGTCGTGCAGCTCGCGCGCCGCGCGCGCCGCCAAATCCTCACGCGACCACGGCATGGGATCCCTCCGTGCGTTTGCGCACCGTATGCTTCTCGATCAATTTCTCGTATGGGGCGCCGTGAATGATGCGCGTCACGAAGATGCCGGGCGTATGAATCTGATCCGGATCGAGCGTTCCGACCTCGACCAGCTCTTCGACTTCCGCCACGGTGACGCGCCCGGCGGTCGCCATGTTCGGATTGAAGTTGCGCGCCGTCTTTCGATAAATCAAATTGCCTTCCGTGTCGCCCTTCCACGCCTTGATGAGAGACACATCGGCGACCAAGCCGGTTTCCAGCACGTAGGTCGCGCCGTCGATCACGCGCGTCTCCTTGCCTTCGGCCACCAAGGTGCCCGCGCCGGTCTGGGTGAAGAAGGCATGGATGCCGGCGCCGCCGGCCCTGATGCGCTCCGCGAGCGTGCCCTGGGGGTTGAATTCGAGCTCGAGTTCCCCGGCGAGGTATTGACGCTCGAACTCCTTGTTCTCCCCGACGTAGGAGGAAATCATCTTGCGGATTTGACGGCTCTTGAGCAGCACCCCGAGTCCGCCGCCGTCGGTGCCGGCGTTATTCGAGACCACCGTCAAATCGCGCACTCCCGAATCATGCAGCGCGGTGATCAGCTTTTCGGGAATACCGCACAGCCCGAATCCACCGCACATCAACGTGATACCGTCCTTGATGACGCCGCGCAATGCGCTGGCGGCGTCGGGATATACTTTGGTGCTCATGTTCTTTTCATCTAGTAGCGGTACTGATCGCCCTTGTACGGCCCCTGCTTCGAGACGCCGATGTAGCGTGCCTGCACGTCGGTGAGCTCGGTCAATTGCGCGCCGAGCTTGGAGAGCTGCAGCCGCGCGACTTTCTCATCGAGGTGCTTCGGCAGCACGTACACGCCGACCGGGTACTTCGAGGTTTGCGTGAACAGTTCGATCTGAGCCAGCACCTGATTCGCGAACGAAGAGCTCATCACGTAGGACGGGTGCCCGGTGCCGCAGCCCAAATTCACCAACCGGCCCTCCGCCAGCAGGATGATGCGTTTGCCGTCGGGGAAAATGACGTGATCGACCTGCGGCTTGATGTTGTCCCAGGCGTATTGGCGAAGCGCCGCCACTTCGATCTCGTTGTCGAAATGCCCGATGTTGCACACGATCGCCTGATCCTTCATGCGCTTCATGTGCTCGTGCGTGATGACGTGAAAATTGCCCGTGGCGGAAACGAAGATGTCGGCCTTGTCCGCGGCGTAGTCCATCGTGACGACGCGGTAACCTTCCATGGAAGACTGCAGCGCGCAAATCGGATCGATTTCGGTGACCCAAACTTGAGCCGACAGCGCGCGCAGCGCCTGTGCAGACCCCTTGCCGACATCGCCGTAGCCCGCCACCACCGCGACTTTCCCCGCGATCATCACATCGGTGGCGCGCTTGATCGCATCGACCAAGGATTCGCGGCAGCCGTACAGGTTGTCGAATTTCGACTTGGTGACCGAGTCGTTGACGTTGAACGCCGGAAATGCCAGACGGCCCTCTTTGGCCATTTGATACAGGCGCTTGACGCCCGTGGTGGTCTCCTCGGTGACCCCCTTGATCCGGGTGAGCCGCGTCGAGTACCACTTGGGGTCTGACTTGAGCCTGGCCTTGATGGCGGCGAAGAGGGATTGTTCCTCTTCGTTGCCGGGCGCCGCGAGCAGCGATACGTCCTGTTCGGCTTTGGCGCCCAAGTGCAGCAGCAGCGTCGCATCGCCGCCGTCGTCCAGGATCATGTTCGAAAAGCCGCCGTCGGGCCATTCGAAGATGCGGTGCGTGTAATCCCAGTACTCCGCGAGCGTTTCGCCCTTGACGGCGAATACCGCGGTACCGCCGGCGGCGATCGCCGCGGCCGCATGATCCTGGGTCGAATAGATATTGCACGAGGCCCAGCGCACCTGCGCGCCCAAGGCCTTCAAGGTCTCGATGAGCACGGCGGTTTGAATCGTCATGTGCAAGGAGCCCGAGATGCGCGCCCCGCGCAGCGACTGCTCCGCGGCATATTCGTGACGAATGGCCATGAGACCCGGCATCTCCGTCTCGGCGATCTTGATTTCCTTGCGGCCCCAATCGGCCAAGGCCAAGTCCTTGACCAGAAAATCAGAGGTCGCTTTCATCGCTGCATTCATGGTGTCGACTCCTTAGAAGTAGGCTGCTTCAGGCAGCACGCGTCGTCTTCAGTTCGGCCGCGAGCACGTCCGCCTTGTCGGTACGCTCCCACGTGAACTCCTCTTCCTTGCGCCCGAAATGGCCGTAGGACGCGGTCTTCTGATAGATCGGCCGCGCGAGATCGAGCATCTCGCGAAGGCCGAAGGGGGTCAGATCGAAATGCGCCCGCACGATCTGCGTCAAGCGCGTGTCGGGGAGCTTCCCCGTGCCGAAGGTCTCCACCATGATCGAGGTCGGCTCGGCGACGCCGATCGCGTAGGAAACCTGCACTTCGCAGCGCTCCGCGAGTCCCGCCGCCACGATGTTCTTCGCCACGTAGCGCGCCGCATAGGCCGCCGAACGGTCGACCTTGGAGGGGTCCTTGCCGGAGAACGCACCGCCGCCGTGGCGAGCGAACCCGCCGTACGTGTCGACGATGATCTTGCGCCCGGTGAGACCGCAGTCCCCGACCGGACCGCCGATGACGAACCGGCCGGTAGGATTGATGTGGTATTTGGTGCGCTTGTCGATCCATTTGGCCGGCAGCACCGGCTTGAGGATCTCTTCCATGACCCCCTCGCGCAAATGCCTGGTGCTGATGTCATCCGAATGCTGCGTCGAGAGGACTACCGCCTCGAGGCCCACCGGCCGGTCGTTCTCGTAGCGCAGCGTCACCTGGCTCTTGGCATCGGGCCTGAGCCAGGGGAGCTTGCCGCTCTTGCGCACCTGCGCTTGACGCTTGACCAGGCGATGGGCGAGCGTGATGGGGGCAGGCATCAGGACATCGGTTTCATTGGTCGCGTAGCCGAACATCAAGCCCTGATCCCCGGCGCCCTGTTTGCGCTCGTCCTTGCGGTCGACGCCTTGGGCGATGTCCGGGGACTGCTTGCCGATGATATTGAGCACCCCGCAGCTTGCACCGTCGAAACCCATCTCGGAGGTGTCATAGCCGATGTCGAGTACGGTCTTGCGGACGAGGGCCTCCACATCGACCCAGGCGCTCGTCGTCACTTCACCGGCGACGATGACGACGCCGGTCTTGACCAGCGTTTCGCAGGCGACGCGGCCGCGCGGGTCGGCCGCGAGAATCGCATCGAGAACCGCGTCCGAGATCTGATCGGCGACCTTATCCGGGTGCCCCTCGGAGACCGATTCGGAGGTAAACGAAAAACTCTTGCTCATGATGTCAAATCCCTTCAGGTACTTGGCCAAAATTCTGCTGGAAACGGCGCCGAATGTCGGCGCGCGTGAAGTCGTGATTCTGCGGTCCGCGCGATTCGATTTTGATCGAACCCATCAACGAGGCCAAGCAGCCGGTGGTTTCCCAGTCGAGCCCGTGCAGCAACCCGTGAATTAGACCAGCGCGATAGGCATCCCCGCAACCCGTCGGATCGACGATCTGCGCCGCTTTGACGCAGGGAATGCCCAGCGTGCGGCCCGTGGTGTAAATCGTCGATCCTTCCGCACCGCGGGTGACGATCAGCGCGTTCACCCGGGCCGCGACCTGCGCCGCAGTCAGGCCGGTTTTTTGCTGCAGCAGCCCCCATTCGTAGTCATTGACCGTAATCCACGTCGCTTGGTCGATAAAGGTGCGCAACTCCTCGTCGCCGAACATCGGCAGGCCCTGCCCGGGATCGAAAATGAACGGGATTTCGGCCGCCGCGAACTGTGCCGCATGCTCGATCATCGCTTGGCGCCCGTCCGGGGCGACGATCCCGAGAGCGACCGGCCCGGCATCGGACACCTTGTTCACGTGCGCATATTGCATTGCGCCCGGATGGAACGCCGTGATCTGGTTGTCGTCGAGATCCGTGGTGATGAAGGCCTGCGCGGTGAAGGTGTCGTCGATGACCTTGATGTGATCGGTGCCGATCCCGAGGGAGGCGAGCCGCTCACGGTACGGGGCGAAATCATGTCCGGCGGTCGCCATCGGCAGGCCGACATCGCCCAACAAGCGCAAGCTGTAGGCGATGTTGGCGGCGCAGCCGCCGTACTCCCGGCGCATTTCAGGCACCAGAAAGGCGACGTTCAAGATATGAATCTTGTCGGGGAGGATATGGGTTTTAAAGCGGTCCGGAAATACGAGGATCGTATCGTAGGCCACCGAGCCGCAAATCAATGCGGCCTTGCCGCCGCGCGTTTCCTGCACCATCCACCACCCGTTGCGTTCAAAGGTCTATTCTACCGGCAATCCGTCACCGCCGGGGATCCATGCATTTGAAGAGGTTGCGTTTTTGACTCTGGGCCGCAACTGCTGCGGCACGTGGCAAGGTGCCGCCGGTCACGAGTGGTTGGTGACCAACGGTCTGGGCGGCTACGCGTGCGGCACGGTCGCCCTCGCCAATACCCGGCGCTACCACGCCTTTCTCACGGCAAGCCTCAATCCTCCGGTGGAGCGCACCGTGCTGGTCGCCAAGGTCGATGTGAGCGCGACCTACCGGGGCCAAGTCTATCCGCTCAGCGCGAATGAGTTCGCCGGCGGTGCCATCGATCCCCGCGGCTTCATCCACATCGAGTCCTTCGCCGTCCTCGACGGCATCCCCACGTGGCATTTCGCGCTCGCCGATGCGCTCATCGAACAACGCATCTTCATGGCTCCCCGGGCGAACGTCAGCTACTTGTCGCTGACGCTCAAGCGCGGCTGCGGGCCGGTGCGGGTGGAATTCAAGCCCTTGGTCACGTATCGCGATCATCACGGCGAGGGGCGCGGCGAGCGGCCCTTCGCGGTCGAGGCCGGCGGACAGAGCTGCGCCATACGCGCCTTCGAGGGCGCGCGGATCTTCACCCTGCGCCTCAATGCGGGCGAGTACACGCCGATCGAGGCCTGGTATTGGAATTTCTGGCACCGCGAGGAGGCGGCGCGGGGCTTGGGCGCGCTCGAGGACCTGTTCGTGCCCGGTCTGTTCGCCGCGGCGCTGACCGACGGCCAGCCGCTCATCGTGAGCGCAAGCGCCGAGACCGCCGCGCCGCCGCCGGCATCGCGGGTGCTGCCCGCCATCCTTGCGGAGTCGCAGCGGCTCAAAGGCGCTCTGCCAAGATCCGCGCCGCCCTGGGTGCAGAGCCTCGCCGTCTCCTCGGCGCAGTTCATCGTGCGGCGCGGTGTCAAGGAAGGGGCCGCCGCGAGCATCATCGCAGGCTATCCGTGGTTTGCCGACTGGGGCCGCGACACGATGATTGCGCTGCCGGGACTGACGACGGCGCTCGGGCGCCCTGCCCTCGCAGCCGAAGTCTTGAAAACCTTTGCCGGCTTCGTCGACCGCGGCATGCTGCCCAACTGTTTTGCCGATCAGGGCGTGAGCCCCGAATACAACTCCGCCGACGCGGCGCTCTGGTTGTTTCACGCGCTGCACGACTATCTCGCCGCGACTCGCGATGCGGATCTGCTGCGCGAGCTCTTTCCGACTCTGATGGCAATCATCCGTGCGCACGTGGAAGGCACCCGCTACGGCATTGGCGTCGATCCGAGCGACGGCCTGTTGCGCGCCGGTGAACCGGGGGTGCAAGTGACCTGGATGGACGCGAAGCGGGGCGATCGCGTGTTCACGCCGCGGGTGGGCAAGCCGGTCGAGATCAATGCGCTGTGGCTGAACGCGCTCGCCATCGCGGGGCGCCTCGCCGTCCACGAGCGCCGCGACACCGAGCAACGTGACTGCGAAGCGCTCCTGGCGCGAGCCCATGCGGGGTTCGGGCGGTTTTGGAACGAAGCGGGCCAGTGCCTGTTCGATGTCATCGACGTCGACGGCGGCACCGGCCTCGATGCGAGCCTGCGCCCCAATCAGCTGTTCGCGGTATCCCTCCCCTACAGCGCCTTGTCCGACGCGCAAATGCGCGCCGTGGTCGATTGCTGTGCGCGGGAGCTGCTGACGAGCCATGGGCTGCGCAGCTTGAGCCCGCGCGATCCCGCCTATCGCGGCCAGTACTCGGGCGATCCATGGCAGCGCGATGCCGCCTATCACCAGGGTACCGTGTGGAGCTGGCTGCTCGGGCCGTTCGCTCTGGCGCATTACCGGGTGTACGGGGATGCGCGATTGGCCCAGTCTTTTCTCGCGCCCATGGCGCAGCACCTGGAGAGTGCGTGCGTTGGTTCCGTTAGCGAGATATTCGATGGTGACGCGCCTCACATTGCCCGCGGCTGCTTCGCACAGGCATGGAGCGTCGCTGAGATACTACGTTCCTGGAAATATCTCGAGCGCAAGACCGTCAAGCCGTAAGGAATATCCATGAACGTCGAGCGCGAGCGACTGCTCGCCAAGGTCCCCGCACCCGATGGCTGGAAGAACTGGGGTCCCTATTTGAGCGAACGCCAGTGGGGCACCGTACGCGAGGACTACAGCGCGGGGGGCACTGCATGGGAATACTTCCCGCACGACCACGCGCGCAGCCGCGCCTACCGCTGGGGCGAGGACGGCATCGCGGGACTCTCGGATGCCGAACAGCGCGTGTGCCTGTCGCTGGCGCTGTGGAACGGGCGCGATTCGATTCTGAAGGAGCGGCTCTTCGGCCTGACCAACGGTCAGGGCAATCACGGCGAGGACGTCAAGGAGCAGTACTTCTATCTGGACGCCACCCCTTCTCATTCGTATTTGAAGATGCTCTACAAGTATCCGCAGCGGGCGTTTCCGTATGCGGATTTGGTGGAGGAGAACGCCCGGCGCGGCACGCAGCTGCCGGAATACGAGCTCCTCGATACCGGCATCTTCGCCGATGATCGCTACTTCGATGTATTCGTCGAATACGCGCAGGCCGAGCCCGGCGACATTCTGATGAAAATCACGGCCTGGAATCGCGGTCCGGATGCCGCGTCGCTGCATCTGATTCCGCAATTGGTGTTGCGCAATACCTGGAGCTGGGAGCCGGGCTCGCTAAAGCCCGCGTTGCGCGCGCTGGGCGATGGCGCGATCGGCATCGAGCCGGCCGAGCTCGGAGCGAGCCGCCTCTACGCCGACGGCGCCGCGGAATTGTTGTTCACGGAAAACGAATCGAATACGGAGCGGCTCTGGAACGTGCGCGCGGCGGGTTATTTCAAGGACGGGTTTCACGAGCGCATCGTCGAGGCGCGGCGCGATCGCGTGAATCCCGCCCAGGCCGGCACCAAAGCGGGCGTGTGGTTTCAATCCATGGTGCCCGCCGGCGGCAAAGTGGAGCGGCGGCTGCGCCTGACGCCGGGTCCGGTGGCGGCGCCGTTTGCCGATTTCGATCGGCTCCTGGCGGCGCGCCACGCCGAGGCCGACGAATTTTATCGCGATCTGCAATTGCACATCGACTCGGCCGACGCACGCGCGATCCAGCGCCAGGCCTTTGCGGGCATGATCTGGAGCAAGCAGTACTACGAATTCGACATACCCCGCTGGCTCGAAGGCGATCCGGGCCAGCATCCTCCGCCCGAGGCGCGTCTGCGCGGCCGCAACACCGAATGGCGCAATCTCAACAATGCCGACATCGTCTCGATGCCCGACAAGTGGGAGTATCCCTGGTATGCCTCCTGGGATTTGGCGTTTCACTGCATACCCCTCGCGCTGATCGATCCGGATTTCGCCAAGCATCAACTCGTGCTGCTGACGCGCGAATGGTACATGCACCCGAATGGGCAGATTCCCGCCTATGAGTGGGCATTCAGCGATGTGAACCCGCCGGTGCATGCGTGGGCGGCGTGGCGCGTGTTTCAAATCGACCGCAAGCAGCACGGCGGACATGGGGACCTCGAATTTCTCGAGCGCGTGTTTCACAAGCTCATGTTGAATTTCACCTGGTGGGTGAATCGCAAGGACGCCCTCGGCCGCAACATCTTTCAAGGCGGCTTCTTGGGCCTCGATAACATCGGCGTGTTCGACCGCAGCTCGGAGCTGCCGACCGGCGGCCACATCAACCAGTCGGACGGCACCAGCTGGATGGCGATGTACGCGCTCAATTTGATGCGCATCGCCCTGGAGCTGGCCGAACACAATCACGTCTATGAGGACATCGCGAGCAAATTCTTCGAGCACTTTCTCAGTATCGCCGAGGCGATGAGCTCCATGTACGCCGACGGCGGCGGCCTGTGGGACGAAGAGGATCAGTTCTTCTACGACGTGCTCAATCTGCCCGGGGATGTCCGGGTGCGGCTGCGCATCCGTTCCATGGTAGGGTTGATTCCGCTGTTCGCGGTGGAGACCTTGGAGCCGGAAATGCTCGAGCGGATGCCGGGCTTTCGCCGGCGCTTGGAATGGTTTCTCAAGAACCGCCCCGACTTGGCCGCTCTGGTGTCCCATTGGCAGGATCCGGGCCGCGGGAAGCGGCGGCTGCTGTCGCTGCTGCGCGGACACCGGATGAAGCGGCTGCTGCGGCGCATGCTCGATGAGACGGAATTTCTCTCCGACTACGGCGTGCGGGCGCTCTCGCGGGCGCACCTCGAGCACCCCTACGTGTTCAGGGTCGACGGCAGCGATCTCACGGTGCGCTACGCGCCGGCCGAATCGGACTCCCGTCAATTCGGCGGCAATTCGAACTGGCGCGGCCCCATTTGGTTCCCGATGAATTTCCTCATCATCGAATCGCTGCAGAAGTTTCATCACTACTACGGTAGTGATTTTCGGGTCGAATGCCCGACCGGATCCGGCCGCTACCTGTCCATCGAAGAGATCGCGACGGAGTTATCGCAGCGCTTGGCGCGTATCTTCCTCAAGGACTCCCAGGGCAAGCGCCCGGTGCTGCGCCAGTACCCGGAGCTGCAGACCGATCCGCACTATCGCGAATACATTCCCTTCTATGAGTATTTCGACGGCGACAACGGCCGCGGCGTGGGCGCCTCGCACCAGACGGGCTGGACGGCATTGATCGCGAAGCTGCTCATGCCCCGCGCGCACGACTAGCGGCTAGCGGCTCAAGCATCGTTGAAAGCGCTCATCGACGCGATGGGCGTACCACTCGGTGGTGAGCTGCCGGGTGATCTTGGGTCCCTGCAGCTTGATGCGCGGCACGGCGGTGCGCGGCACCGGATGGCCCACAGCCCGCTCGGCGAGCGCGAAAACACCCTGATAGACCGAAGTCCGCTCGAACTCTTTGCTCCTGCCCTGCTCGAGCGCGGCGCGAATCGCCGCATCGGCAATCTTCAGTTTCGGTCCGAGCGAACGCACCGCGAGCTCGGTGCTGCCGGGACCGCTCGCATCGCCGTCGTGCGACACGAGCGCGCCATCGGCAATCAGCGGGATGCCCGAGGCGTCGCTCACGGCAATCTGAAAGGCGGCATTGCGGCTCGCGTATTGCCCGGCGTTGAAATCCGCGAATCGGTACAAGTATCGGTCGTAGGCCGCCGGATATGCCAGGAGGTGGGCGGTCCCGAAGTACAGGCTGCCGCGGCGGGTGAACACTTCATCGGCAATGCTCACCTTGACCGGATATGGATACGGATGCGCCGAGGCAAATTGCTCGGCAAATGCGATGTTGACCTGCATCGGCCCGCGGGTACGGATGGGATTCCAGCTCGCGAACAAGCTCCGTCCCAAGGGCACCGAGCCCGTGAAATCTTCGAAGATGTCGCTGAGCTCCTTCTCCGTCCTCGCATGGTCGATCCGATCGCTGTAGCTCTGGCCGGTGGGCGACTTGAGCTCGAGCACACCGTGGACGATGGCCCGAGGCATCCCGGCACGCGCGGCGCGGGAGTCGATCTCACGCCATGCGACGGCGGCCAGATTGGGAATCACCGGATCGACGTGAAAATTCGATTCCTGTTCGATGACGGCTACCACCGCGCAGATGTTTTCGTGACTGGGCTCCAACGCGAGCACGGTAAATGCCGCGTACATATCTGTCGCCCAGCCCGCGCGGTCCTGCGCCGTACTCGGTATGGAGCGCTCGATGAGTGCGCGGCCCTGTGCCGGGCTCACCGTCGGGGCAGACGGTGATGGTGGCTTGCCCGCGCAGCTCGCGAGGCAAAGACCCAGACCGACATTGACCATCCATAGGCTCTGCTTCAAGACACGCTCCACGTCGCCGTCTGCGAGGCGCGAATACTATACGGCCGGCGGGAACTCGCGAGAAAAGTCAGAAATAGCTGACATTCACTCATTGTAAATCGGCGATACAAGACGACGGTGGGGCGGCGCAGACTTCGATCCGCCACAGAACGTTGGCGTCGACAAGATCCCAATCACAAGGAATTAAATCATGGGCCGCGGAATATTGCTTTGGATGCTAGGCGTTCCTCTTCCGATTATCCTGCTGCTCGCCATGTGCTCGCACCACTAGGTCAGCTGTCATGGAAACAATCCTCGGCTCACGCACACTCGATCCGCGGGTGAATGACGCGCGCGCTCTTACCGATTCCGATCCTTACTTGAATCAAGTCGATACCGCGATCGTCCCCGGCAAATCCGCCGCTTCGTGGGCCGCGATCATCGCCGGCGCGGTCGTTGCCGTCTCGGCGTCGCTGATCTTGCTCGCATTGGGATCCGGTCTCGGATTCGCAGAAATATCGCCGTGGCCCGGCCGCGGCGTGTCGGCCACGACGTTCACGGTCACCACAGCCATCTGGCTCATCGTGACGCAGTGGATCTCGGCGGGCCTGGGCGGATACATCGCCGGAAGGCTGCGCACCCGTTGGTACGGGACGCACACGCACGAGGTATTCTTTCGCGACACGGCCCACGGACTGATCACTTGGTCGTTGGCCACCGTGCTGGTTGCCGTAGTATTCGCGGGGTCCGTATCCGCGCTGGTGGGCGGCGGGGTGCGCGCCGTCTCGGAAGCGGCCTCCGGAGGCGCGGGCGCCATTGCGCAGAACGTGACCTCGAACGCGCAGAACGTGACCTCGAACAACCCCGCCGCAAGTCCCTCGCCGGGTCTCTCGGCGGGCACACCCACGATGACCTACGGCATGGACAAGCTCTTCCGCCCCGCAACCCCGGGCTCGGCGACGACCGGTCAAAACGGTCCCGACCCGCGCGTCGAAGCGACCCACATCGTCGCCAACGCCGTCGCGAACGGCAATGTGCCGGATGCCGATCGTGCCTATCTGGCGGCCCTCGTCGCAGCACAAACCGGCGTACCGCCGGCCGAGGCGCAGCGGCGCGTCGATGATTTCCTGGCGGCCGCCATCGATGCGGCGAACAAGACCCGCGCGGCCGCGGACGCGGCGCGAAAGGCCGCCGCCGAAGCCTCGATCTTCACCGCACTGTCCATGTTGATCGGCGCGTTCATCGCCAGCATTTCAGCCGCGCTGGGCGGTCGGCTCCGGGACGAGCACCCGTAACGCAGCTTGAGCGCGTGCGTACAGGCGCGCCGCGATGACGAAGCAGACCAGGCTCGCGAGCACACTCACACCCACGAGCCATAGTACGCCGCTGTGATCGCTCGCAGTCACGACGAGTGCCGCGATCGCGGGCCCCACCGCGCCGCCCGCGTTATGGAATGCGGGGGCGAGCGCGACCCCGCGCCTGCTCCGGTCGACGAGATTCACCGTGCTGTACTGGTAGGTCATCGATACGTTCCAGGCAATTCCGTAGATTACGGCCGAAACGACGTAGGCCGTCAGCTGCAATTTGCCCAACAGCAGCAGCATCGCGATCACGACCGCGATCGCGCTCCACGCGATGGGCAAGAGGAATCCGCGACGGCCTCCGAGCCAAGAGGCCAGAAATACCCCTGCCATGCTCGCCACCGTCGAGAAAGCCAGTCCGTTGGAAATTGCGCTAAGTCCAATACCGGCCGTGGTGCCGATGCGCTCGATGTACGTCCAGTAGGCGCCGATGTTGACGTAGAACAGGAAGCAGCCTGCGAGTGCCAGCAGCACCGGTCGGCTCAGGAGGCCGGCGCCCACGGGCACGGCGGTCTGTATACGACCGTGGTCCGGCACGAACCGGACGAAGAGCAACCCAAGGACACACAGCGCGATGAACAGCGTCAGCATCGCATTCACGCCGCCGTGATGAATCAAGAAGGGTCCCGCGATGAGCCCGAATACCTGATACATGGTCTGCGCGCCGACCGAATACGCAAAGTAGCGGTCGGAACGGCGGCAGTCCGAGAGAATGGTGAGCGACAACGAATACAGCGAGCCCCCGCAGAAGCCGCCGACGCCCTGCAATGCGATGAACCAAGCCGGCCCGTGCAAAACCATCGAAGCGCCGTTGGCGACGAGCAGCCCGGTGAGCATGATCGAGGCAACGAGCCGCCACGAACTGCGGCGGATCCAGAAGCTCGCGGCCAGGGCGGCCAACGTCGAGCCGACCATCACCACCGAGGACAGGATTCCGACCTGCTGTTCGGAATACCGCAAATCCGCAACCGCCGCTTCGACGAACTGCGGCATGAGCAAAAAGGTGGCGATTGCGACCGTGCTGAGCGTCACGCCCGCCACCATGGCGCGCCTATCGGGCGGCAGCGGTGAGGTCGCCGAGCTGGGATTTTCGCCCTGCACTATTTGGTTCGCGCCGCGTCCAACTCGCGTTTCAATTGTTCGGCCCAGCCCTTGAGCATCTCCTCGGCCGCCGCTCGATTGGACACCGACGTGGCCCACTGCATGGTGGAAGATCCGCTTCGGCGCTGATCGAGGGCCACGGCCAACAAGGTGCCTGTCACGGCGTCATTGACCTGCAGAGCGAGCGTCGCCGAACCCGCATCCATGGTGTAGGTCTTCGATCGTCCAGCGCTTTTGACCTCCGGGGCGTTGATAAACAGGTTGACGATATTCGGCGTGATCACGAGTACACCGTCGCCCGCTTCGGTGACAATTTCATATCCGCCATCACCGAGGGCTTTTGCAAAGACACTCTTGGCCATGGTCGCCAAATCGACGCGGATCTTCGTCAGCTGCGCCGCCGAGAGACCATACTTTCCATAGTTGCGCGGGTTCCAGTTCTTACTGAACTCGACCGTGGGTTCACCGATCATGATTTTGCCATAGGCCGAGACGTCCACGTCGGGACGGCGGTACAGTGCGCCGATATTCTTTGAGGCGACGAGTTCGAGTCCCGTAAACGGCGAATCGCCGGCAGCAAGGGAAGGAGACAGTACAACCAAGATGAGCGCCGCCGCCAAGGCGGCTGGCAAGCGTCGATCGAGGCGAGGCGTGCGTAAGGACATTGGGACCTCATTGGTGATTTTCTGATTGTGTTGATGCCAATTTGCGCGCTGCATGCGCCCGAGTTTACCGCGCCACACGCGGCTTGGTCGAATCAGTGCCGCGGCTCTCGTTTGAGCGATAGTGCCAAACTGTTGCCCCTCGCGAAGTTGAGTTAATCTGGCCGAATCACCCAAACCAAGGTGGATTGACGTGAAAGTGGAAAAAGCCAGCGTCTGCCCCCTCGATTGCCCGGATACCTGCAGTCTCTCCGTGACGGTTGCCGACGATCGGGTGGTCGCGGTGCGAGGCTCGAAGGTCAATCCGATTACCCACGGTGCCATTTGTGCCAAAGTGGCCAATTATTATCCCGAATTTGTCCATGGCCCGAACCGCTTGCGCCACCCCCTGAAGCGGGTCGGTGCGAAGGGCGCGGGCAAGTTCGAGCGAATCTCCTGGGATGAGGCACTCGACACGATTCATGGTCGCGTCAGCGACATCATTGATCGCTACGGTGCGCAAGCGCTGCTGCCGCTCAATTATGCAGGCCCACATGGGATGCTCGCGGGCGATTCGATGTCGCTGCGCTTCTTTCATAGGATCGGCGCCTCACTGCTGAGCCGCACCCCATTGTGTGGCGGCATCCGCAGCGCGGCCTACGCAGGCACATTTGGCGCGACTCCCGGCGTGCCGCTCCAGCAGGTCAGTCTTGCGAAGCTGATCATCGTCTGGGGCAACAACGCCACGGCCTGCAATCTGCACCTCATGCGACAGATCAATGCCGCCAAGCGCAACGGCGCGAAGCTGGTCGTGATCGACCCGCGGCGCGTCAAAGTGGCCGAACAAGCGCATTTGCACTTGCCCGTCCGCCCCGGCACGGATGTGGTGTTGGCCTGGGCTATTGCCGTTGAATTGGAGCGGCTCGGTGGCCTCGATCAGGCCTTCATAGACAAGCACGTGCTCGGGTTCGACGCTTACATGGCGGCCGCGCGCACCTACCCCCCCGAGCGTGCCGCAGAGATCTGCGGTGTCCCGCTCGACGACATTCGTGTCTTGGCGCGGTGGTACCGCGACGCAGCGCCCGCGGTGATCGCCTGGGGGAATGGCCTGGAGCGCAATCAGAACGGCGGCTCGGGGCTACGTGCCATTGCAGCTCTCCCGGCGCTGGCGGGCAAATTCGGCGTCGCCGGCGGTGGGCTGGTCGGTGGCGCAGGCCACGCTTTCCCAAAGACGCTCGATCGACTGACCCGCACCGACTTCGTGCCAGCGCAGACGCGCACGATCAACATCATCGACGTCGGCAAACTCCTGGTCGATCAGAGCCTGGACCCGCCGCTCAAGGCCCTGTTTGTCTACAACCACAATCCGGTGGTCGTGCACCCGGATCAGAATCGGATGAAGCAGGGATTGGCGCGCGAGGACTTGTTCATCGTTGGCATCGAAGTGGCGATGACCGACAGCATGGCGTACGCGGACGTGGTATTGCCGGCGTGCACGCACTTCGAGCACGCGGATATCTACGCGGCCTACGGCCAGCAGTATCTGCAGCGTGCCGAGGCGGTGATTGCGCCGGTCGGTGAGAGCCTGCCGAATACCGAGATTTTTCGCCGCCTGGCCGCCAAGTTCGGCTTTGAGGATCCGGCGTTCACCGCAAGTGACGCCGAACTGATGGACGCTGCGCTGAACCCGGATGATCCACGCATGCAGGGTCTGCGCGCGAGCCGGG
Organism: uncultured Gammaproteobacteria bacterium; assembly: GCA_963801865.1. Taxonomy (GTDB): domain Bacteria; phylum Pseudomonadota; class Gammaproteobacteria; order Steroidobacterales; family Steroidobacteraceae; genus Bog-1198. The sequence goes on from CAWDGY010000002.1 coordinate 101,444, forward strand.
TTCCCACCGATCGGGCGATCAGCATGGAGTATGCGGGTGGCGAACCCGTGCTTTTCCAGAACGTTTCGCCGCGGACGCCCAGCGGCAAGGTCGAATTGGAATCGGCGACGCTCGGCGCGCGTTACGGCGCGGCACTGCCGGAGTACCGGCCGCTCGCCTCTCACTATGCGCTGACGCTCATCACACCGGCTTCCGACAAGCGCATCACGTCCACGTTTGGAGGTCTCGCCGCGAGCGACGCCACTCCGGCGCTCGAGATGAATCCTGTCGACGCCGCTGCACGCGGGCTGGCTGATGGGATCTCGGTGAAAGTTTGGAATGAGCTCGGGGAAGTGTTCTTGCCGCTGCACATTACGACCGCTGTGCGCCCCGGTGTCGTCAGCTCGGAGAAAGGAGCCTGGCTGCGGACGAGTCCGAACGGGCAGACGGTGTCGGCACTGGCGCCCTCGCACAAAGCGGACCTGGCCGACGGCGCCTGCTTCAACGACGCGCGCGTGGAAGTGGCCGCGCACTGACCATTCGCCTGGCGGGACAAAGGTCGGTCTCTTGGCGGAATACAAGAATCGCGTTGCCTTGGTGACGGGTGCATCGCGTGGGGTAGGCGCATCGACTGCGTTGGCCCTGGCGCAGCGCGGTTATGACATCGTCGTGAACTACCATAGCAAGCGCTCACGAGCCGAGGAAATCGCGTCGGCCGTGCGCTCGTTCGGGCGGCGTGCGCTGGTCGCACAGGCAGATCTGACCAGCGACGCCGACGTCGCTTCAATGCTCAAATCGGTGAGTTTGAAATTTGAACATGTCGATGTACTGATCCTGAACGCAAGCGGAGGACTCGAGAAAGGCAAGCCGCCGGACTACGCGATGCAGCTCAATCTCGAAGCGCAGGTGCGCATCGTGGATGCAGCGCTTCCCTTGATGCCGACGGGCAGCCGCATTGTCTTCGTGACCAGCCACCTGGCGCATTTCTACGCGTCCAAAGGCGTCTCCGGTCCATACGAGCCGGTCGCGGCGAGTAAGTATGCCGGCGAACAGGCCCTTCGTGCGCGCCGCACGGAATTTGCCGAGCTCGGGGTCGGTTTCGTGGTCGTCAGCGGCGATATAATCGAGGGTACGATAACCCCAAGGCTACTCGAGCGAATGCATCGCGGCATGACCGAAATCCGCCGCGCACAAGTGGGGGCACTCCCGACCGTGGAGGAGTTCGCCCGCGCCATTGCGGATGCAGCCTCGCGTGCCGACCCGGTCGATTCCACGATCTTCGTTGGCAGCATAGATTGACAGGCGTCCGCGTCCTCACGACGGAGCCTCTTCACGCACGTCCACGGTTGGCCTGGCCGCTCAGGAGCGGCGCGATCAGATCGATGGGTAACGGGAACACGATCGTCGAGCTCTTTTCGCTGGAAATGTCGGCAAGCGTCTGCAGATAGCGCAGTTGCAGCGATGCGGGTTCGCTCGATAGCAGCTTTGCGGCTTCGGCCAGGCTTTGCGCCGCCTGCTTCTCGCCTTCTGCGTGGATCACTTTGGCGCGTCGGGCGCGCTCGGCTTCCGCCTGTCGCGCCATCGCGCGGATCATGGTTTCATCAAGGTCGATGTCCTTGATTTCGACATTGCTCACTTTCATACCCCAGGCCGCCGTATTCGCATCGAGAATTTGCTGAATCGCGGCGTTCAGCTTGTCGCGCTGCGCCAGCATTTCATCCATCTCGTGTTGCCCGGCCACCGAACGCAGGGTGGTCTGCGCAAGCTGACTGGTGGCTTCCCACGGGTTGGTTACCTGCAAGATGGCTTTCTCCGGATCGACGATGCGGAAATAGACCACCGCACTGACTTTCACGGAAACATTGTCCCTGGATATCACATCCTGCTTCGGCACGTTGAGCACGACGGTGCGAAGTTCCACTTTCTTCATCTGCTGAACCACCGGCAGCACGAGCCGCACACCGGGGCCTTTGACGCCGGTGAACCGACCGAGCGTAAACATCACTCCACGCTCGTATTCTTTGAGGACGCGTACGGAACCGATGATGAGCAATAGCAATATGACGACGACGATCGGTAACGAAAGGCTCATGAATGACTCCTTCTAATCCTGTGGTTCCACCCAGAGAGTCAGGTCGACTACCTTGACAATCCGGGCCTGTTGACCCGCACGCAGTGGACCTGCGGTGCGGGCGGTCCACAGTTCACCGCCATAGCGCACGACGCACCGATCCTGACAGTCCCCGACCGCTTCAACGGTCGCGCCGATCATGGTCTCGACCCCGGCGCTCAGGGGCCGGCGGCGCGCACGAGCCGCCAACCAACCGATGGTGAGGATGAGGAGCCCACCCGCCACGGCAATTCCGGCGATCAACGGCAATGCCACCTGCAGTCCCGATGCGTTATTGTCGAATAGAATGATGGAGCCGACGACAAACGCCGCCAAGCCGCCCACGCCGAGCGACCCAAATGCCGGCATGAAGAATTCCGTGATGATCAGACCGATACCGAGCGCCATGAGGGCGAGACCCGCATAGTTGACCGCCAATAGTTGCAAGCCGTAGAGCCCGAGCAAAAGCGCCAGCGCACCAACGACCCCAGGAAGGACCGCTCCTGGATTATAACCTTCGAGCAGCAAGCCGTAGATGCCGATCAAGAGCAGTCCGTAGGCAATGGTGGGATGGGTCAATACCAGCAGCACCCGTGTGCGCCAGTCGGGCGCAATCCTCCGCACCGTGAGTCCGCGGGTATCGAGCACGAGTTCGCGCTCAGCAGCTTTGATCTTGCGCCCCTGCAGCTGCCCCAAGAGATCCGGTACGTCTTTCGCGATGATTTCCACGACGTGCCGCTCGAGCGCATCGTCAGCGGACAGACTCGCGGCATTGCGGACGGCGGCTTCCGCCCAGTCGGCATTGCGGCCGCGCAATTGCGCGAGCGCGCGAATGTACGCGACGGCATCATTGACCGCTTTACGCTCGCTCGCGGTTCCCGTGGAAGGTGCATCGGGTGGCTTTTCCTTTTTGTCGTCGCTCGGATTGGCCGGCGGTGCACTCGACTCGCCACCAATCGAAATCGGTGTCGCAGCACCGAGATTGGTCGCGGGGGCCATCGCGGCGAGGTGGCTCGCATAGAGAATGTACGTTCCCGCGCTTGCCGCCCGTGCGCCGCTTGGTGCCACATAGGTCACCACCGGAACCGGCGAGGCAAGAATCGCTTTGATGATGTCGCGCATGGAGGTGTCGAGACCGCCGGGCGTGTCCATTTGCAGGATGACTACCGAACTGTGCTGGTTGTCGGCATCCGCGAGCGCGTGTTCGAGGTAATGACTCAGCGCGGGTCCGATGGGGCCATTGATCTCGACGAGGGTTGCGAATCGGTCAGCGGGTGCGCGGGGAGCGTCGCTGCTCTGACTCGACGCGGGACTCCCAAGCAGGAGGCCGATCGCGAGCCACTGCGCGATGCGGCACAGTTCAATCCGCCTGGAACGAACCTCGTGCATTACCTCGGCCCCTTGGCGGTGTACGTTGCCAGCACGCCGATGGTAGCTTGAAGCGCGCCGCGCATGTTAGCCGGGATGCAATATAGCTCCTTCGCCTCACCGGCCCGCTCTCGCCGGTCCCATGAAGCTGCGTCTAAGGCCGGATTCGCGCTAAGATTCGCAGCTCGCATCGACCCCGGGATGTGGCGAGGCGAGGCGATTCGCGCAAGATGGGCCGTCCGTCGCGCGCAGGGAGGAACATGGGTATCACACAGTCCGTCAAGCGCGCGGTACAGCAGAATCCCAGCGGCCGCGTCACGGTGTTTGGCGCGCGCAGCCGCCGCTGGGACGAGTTTGAGGCGCGCGTCGCGCGTCTCGGAGCCGGTCTTCGGTCCATCGGAGTGCAGCCCGGCGACCGGGTTGCGGTGCTTGCGCTCAATTCGGACCGCTACATCGAAACCTACGCCGCGGTGCCTTGGGCGGGTGCGGTCGTCGTGCCGCTCAATATCCGCTGGGCGGCGGCCGAAAACGTCTATGCCATGGACGATTCAGGCGCCAAGGTGCTGATCGTCGACGATACCTTCACCGCGCTGGCCGCCTCGATCCGGCCGCAGCTCGCGTCGATCGCCGAGATCATCCACATGGGTGACGCCGCGACGCCCGCAGGCATGACATCCTACGAACACCTCATCGAGCGCTCGGCCAGAATGCCGGACGTGGGCCGCACCGGCGAGGACCTCGCCGGCATCTTTTATACGGGAGGTACCACAGGATTTTCCAAGGGAGTCATGCTGTCGCATCGCTCCTTGTGGGCGTGCGCCGCCGCGAACATGACCGTATTTCCGATCGGCCCCGACTCGATCTACCTGCACGCTGCGCCGATGTTCCATATTGCGGATTTCTCCATGATGATGGTGATGCTATTGGCGGGAGCCCAGAATGCGATCATCCCCGGCTTCACCGCCGAGCGCGTCCTTGCGGCGATCGAAGAGCACGGCGTGACCAGCACGCTCCTCGTGCCGACGATGATCCACATGCTCGTGACGCATCCGAAGCTCGCGAAAACCGACACCTCCTCGTTGAAGCATCTGATCTACGGCGCATCGCCGATGCCTGAAGAGGTACTGCATCAGGCGATGCACGCGCTGCCCCACTGTCAGTTCATTCATGCCTATGGGCAGACCGAACTATCGCCGACCGTCACTTCCATGTCGCCCGATCTCCACACGCTCGGCGGGCGTGCGGCCGGCAAGCTCACCTCGGTCGGCCGCGCCCTGCCGTCTTGCGAGGTCGAGGTGGTGGACGCGGAGGGAGTGGAGGTGCCGCGCGGCACCATCGGAGAGATTCGGGTACGCGGTTTCAATGCGATGCTCGGGTATTGGAATAAGCCCGAGGAAACGGCTGCGACACTTCGCGATGGGTGGGTCTATACGGGCGATGCCGGCCGCATGGATGAGGAGGGGTTTCTGTACATCGTGGACCGGATCAAGGACATGATCATCAGCGGTGGGGAGAACGTCTACACGGTCGAAGTCGAGAATGCGTGCCTCAAGCACCCGGCCGTGTCGCAGTGTGCGGTCATTGGCGTCCCACACGATACCTGGGGCGAGGCCGTGCACGCGGTTGTCATCGCCAAAGACGGCGAGCAACTGCTCGCGGAGGATCTCATCGCCCACTGCCACCGCCTGATCGCCGGCTACAAGTGCCCGCGCAGCATCGAGTTTCGCAGTGAGCCATTACCGCTTTCCGGCGCGGGGAAGGTGCTCAAACGCCAGCTGCGCGCGCCCTATTGGGAGGGCCGCAACCGTCAAGTCAACTGACGCCGATCAGCAGGAGCACGACGAGCGATGCCGAGCTCATCCAGCCCAAAGTCCTCGGATTTGTCCCGGGGTCGGCCATGTGTGGTGCTCTCTACGTTGCGTGCTTCGCCGCCGCCTCGCGTGCTACCTGGAGTTGTTTCCAGTTCGGCGCGTACTTGAGCGCCTCGTCGTACTTGGCCCGCGCGTCCTTGCTGTTGCCCTGCTTGATGAGCACGTCCCCCCACGCCTTGAGCGGATCGGCCCAATGCGGCCCGCGCCGGTTTGCGTCCTCGAGTTTTGCCGCGGCGCCTGAAAGGTCGCCGTGCTTCGCGAGCGCCACGCCCCAGGAGTAGTATGCGGCGGGCAGATCCGGTGCGAGAGCGACCGCATCGGCGTAAACCTTCTGCGCACCCGCCCAGTCGCCGCGCCCATTGAGAATATCGGCGCGGAAGCGGTAGCAGTCTACGAACGAGCCGGCGGCCTTGAGTAGCGCATCGGCCTTGTCGCGAAATCCCGCCGCTTCCTCGGCCGGTGCGATCCAGCACGCGTAGCCAGGATAGCTGGTCGAGACAATCGGGTTGGCATCGGCCGCGCCGAAGGCTTCCATCTCGGTCGCGGCGGTCGCCGTGTCGCCGGCCTCGGCCGCCAACCGACCGCGCACAAAATGGGATATCGCGCCAATGGTCGGATCGTGCGGATCCTCTTTAGTCGTTTTGAGCGTCAGATCGGCAGCTTCCGTGTCGTGCAGCCGGGATTGGATATCGGCGATCGAAGGCCCGGACGTGGAGAGACCCGTTCCCACCCCCGCGTTCGCCTCTGCATCGGCAACCGTGGCATTCAGCCAGGCTCCCAGATTCCACGTGAGCGTGTCGAAGTTCTGAAAATATAACTCGGGTGCCGCGCCGGGTCTGCCGCCGGCGGCCTTGCGCATGTCCTCGCCGGCGCGCCACGCACCTTCCTCATCGCCAAGGATCCAAAGCGTGTTCATCACGTTGTTGTAGCCGATCCAATAGTCCGGCTTGAGGCTGCACCCTCGAGCGTCTTCGGCGGCACACCTTGGCCGCGCACGGTCAGCGCGAGACCGCCGGTCGGAGTCTCAACCAGGTCGCCGTCGATGTGCAGATCATGCGCAAACCACTCTTTGAGGAGGCGTGAGATCTCGCCAAGGGATATCCCGGTTTCCGGCACTTGTAGCTTGACTTGATTCGCCCAGGCATTCGACAAGTCGCGCTTTTCCGCGCTACCGCGGGTCGCATCCTGCAGTCGGCTGAGTTCATCGAGGAGTCTACCCGCGACGACCTTGCCGTTCAGGCCGCTCGCCGCAAGCGCCGGGGGCGACTCGAACGGATCGATCACGACGCTGCGCGACTTGACGGCATCGAGGATCATGATACCGGCGCCGATGCCAATGCAGGTCGCGACGAGTACGAGAAAAAGCTGAAAGCCGACACGCAAACGCAAACCAAAGCGCCGAATGTCCACCTCACGAGCTTGCCCGCGAAGATAATGAAGCCGCGCCTGATGCTCGTCTTTCAGATGCTCGGCCTGGATCTCGAGGAGTTGCGTCTGCTTTTTCAAAAATGCCGACGTATCACGTGCAACTTCGGGATCGTTACCCGCGAGCTTGGCAGCGACCGCGGAAGCGAATGCCTCGGCGCCCTCTAAAGCGTCCCGAGCCTCGACCTCGGCCTTCTCGTCCTCTTCTCCAAGGATTCCACCGAGCAAGCCTTCTGCCATCCCTCTCTCCGTTTTCTTCTTATGGGGCTATGTTGGTCTACGCACCGCCGGTTGGCAACCAAACGCGGGACAGCCACTGATCAGTAGGGATACGCGCACAGCCAAGCGAAGGTTTCCGCATCAATTACCGTGCCGTTTCTGAGCACACTGTTCAGCGGAAAATCACGCGGCGGATCCGTGTCGTGAGCCTTGACGCTGCAACCGCCGTCGGCGGTGCGTTGCACGAGCACGGGCACGCCCTCGACATCCCAGTACCTGAACTCCTCACCGATGCGACCCAGATTGCTTCACCTCACACACCCGTAGCGAAGCCACTAAATCATGACGTGCGCGGCGGCCGTTGTCAGGGATTTCGCACAGATGCGGTAGGATGATGAGCCCACCGTGAGCGCGAACCGCCCAATTTGTGCATTGCAACGTCGCGCGCCGAGTCCGGCCGGCACGCCGAATCCGGCCGCCGCGCGCGCCGAGCCGCGGCGCGCCTAGTCGGCCGCACACGCCGTCAGCCGCCGCACCGCTGGTAAAGCGCGCGGCACATGCTCCCCGCTTCGTTCTCATTCTGAACGTGCGCCATTCGACGCCCCCGCCAGCCGCTGCGGCCGCCACTCGTGTAAATATGATGCGGCCCAACTTACTGCGCCTCATACTTCGAAAGCCGGCAATCTAAGGCAGATGCATGATCCAGATCCTCGGAAGTCTCGGTGTCTTTACGCAAGCGGCGATCGTGATCATTTCGCTGATCGGCGTTGTATTGCACATTCGATGGAGTCGCGTGTCCGCGTCCCTCGGACCGACGCTGCTGACCACACTGGGAATCTTCTTCTGCTTCTCCGGTATCGCATGGGGACTCCTGGACTTTAATCCCAGCGACATCAAGGGCAGCGTCCCTCAGCTGTTGCGAGGCATTCGGACCTCATTTTGGGCGTCGGTTTTTGGCATCGGATGGGCCCTGACCATCAAGTTGCGAGTCCTGCTCCTCGGTAGCCCACCTTTGGCGAGAGACGGCGAGAGGCCGGGTGCGACGGTGGATGATTTAGCAGAGCTCCTCGGCCGGCTCAATCGATCCATCGCCGGGACCGACGAGTCGACATTGCTCGGTCAAATGAAGATCATGCGCACGGAAGCCAACGAGCGCCTCGATCGTCTAAATCAGTCATTTGAGCACTACGCCGAAAGAATCGTCGAGGCCAATTCCAAGGCGCTGATTAAAGCTCTTTCCGAAGTCATCACGGATTTCAACGCAAACCTTCACACTGAATTCGGCGAGAATTTCCTGGCACTCAATGCAGGCGTGGAGAAACTGGTGGTGTGGCAGAAGCAGTACGAGCAACAGCTCAATGTACTCATCGAACAGGAAACAAAGACCAGACAATCCATGACAGAGGCATCTCGTCGCTACGCGGACTTGGTCAACAAATCGACCGTCTTTACGACGACCGCTGCGTCCTTGCATGACCTGTTGGCCACCAACGAGGCACGGTCGCAGCAACTGTATTCTTCCCTGTGGAGTCTCGCGGAAGTGGTGTCAAAGGTGGCGACGAGTCTTTCGCGGCTGGAAGTGAGAATGTCAGAGATGACCCGACAAATCGATCAGGGTATGCGAGTGAGACAGTCGCGCTCGGCGCCGTCCTGAGGATTTCGCCACCCCATCTGGACGATGTTCCCACAGCAATGCGTCGTTCACGCAGCCCCTGCATAAAACTCATGCAAACAGCGAGGATTTAAATTGGCCGCCAATCAACTCGATACCGACGCCGGTTCTGCGCAGGAGACTCACTGGATTCCACTGAGTGATCTGATGACCGGCCTGATGGTTCTCTTTCTCCTCATCGCCGTCACCTACATGATCCGCGTTGAGGCAGACGCCGACAAAGTCAAGGAGGTGGCCATCGCCTACAGCGAAATCAAGGACGCTCTTTACGACGATCTATATCGGGAATTCAAGCTCGATCTGCAGAATTGGAAGGCGCAACTAATCAAGAACGATCTCTCGATCCGCTTTACCGAGCCGGACGTGCTTTTCGCGGAGGGCAGTAGCGAGCTGAAGCCGGAATTTCGAGCGATCTTGAGCGACTTTTTTCCGCGCTACGTCCGCATCCTCACGTCTCCGAAGTACAGGGCCGCCATCAGCGAGGTACGCATCGAAGGGCACACCTCATCGAATTGGACCAGCGTAACGACGCCCGAAGACGCGTATTTCCGAAATATGGAGCTTTCGCAGGCTCGCACACGATCCGCCCTGGTCTTCGCTCTGAGCCTTCCTGAGGTCAACGGCGAACGCGCTTGGCTCAGGCAGTATGTGACCGCCAATGGGCTGTCTTCATCACATCCGGTCTTCGATGCGAGCGGCGTGGAAGATCCGGCACGGTCACGGCGTGTGGAATTTCGAGTGCGAACGGATGCCGAAACGCGAATCGCAAAGATTCTCGAGGTTTCGAAATGAGCGCCACGTCTGCCGGGACGAGCGCCGGTTGCCTTCGACCTCGCTGCCGTGATCACGGCGGGGCGCGACGCCCCGCCGTCCGATCGACGCTCGTGGCGCATCAGTGTGCGGAAGTCTCCGCTACGTGCGGTCTCTCCTTGATCGTCTCATGCGGCTTCCCAAAATTGGGAATCAACATCGGTACCCGCTGCTTGTAGCGCCGGTAGTCCTCGCCGAGGAACATCTCCAAGTCGCGCTCTTCGAAGTGGATACCGATCAAGATATAGACAGACATTCCCATCGCGAAGAGCAGATGCCCGAGCGTCATCCGCGGTGTACACCAGACGCCGAGCAGCAGGCCGAGATAGATCGGATGGCGGGCGAACTTGTAGAAGTAGGTCACCTGAAAGGACGGGTGCCGGTAGGTCTTGCTGAACAGTCCAAGCCAGACCTGACGAAGGCCGAACAGATCGAAGTGATCGATGACGAAGGTTGACAACAGTACGATACCGAAGCCTGCAAGCATCAGGGCCCACACGCTCGCCTGCAAGACCGGCGATTGAACGAGCCAGACAACCGGCGACAACGGGCGCCACTGCCAGAAGAGAATGATCAGGGCCAAGCTCGCCGCCAGCACGAAGGTGCTGCGCTCGACGCTCTCCGGCAGAAACGCAATCAGCCGCTTCTTGAACGCGGGACGGGCCATCACGGAGTGCTGGATTCCGAACAAGGCGATCAATCCCAAGTCAATGAGCAGCGCGGGCAGCGTCGCCATGGGAACGCCGTCATCGATGCCCTTCGGGACCATGAAGTTGGCCACGAATCCGATCAGATACAGAAACGTCACGAAAAAAATCGCGTAGCAGGTCACCCCGTAGACGAAGCAGATGATGCGTCGCATGTCAGTCCCCCTCCGTAGTTGCAACCATGGGAAGTCATCCGGGATATCTTGGCTCGGCCTCGCAATTGACGGAGGGGCCTTGCATGCCGCTCATTCCCCGCCTCATCGCTGTCAGCTTCGGGCCAGGTCGGTCGATCTATTTATTCCGCGGCATATACACCCGCGACTGGCGCGGCATCAAGTTGCGGTGCAGCATTAGGGATTCTTGATGCGCCAGATCAATCACAACCGCCATGGCGAGGCGCTTGCATTTGACCCCCCGCCCGGGTAGCGTTCCGTCGGTCGTTCGGGACGTGCCAGCGAAGAAGCAATGCGCATGAAGCGACTCATTTACAGCGCTACGTTACTGGTATCGGTCGCCTGCATGTCCCCGCGCCCTGCCGTAGCCCAAGCTTACGAACCATTTCTCGGCGAGATTCAAACCTTTGCCTTCAATTTCTGCCCGGTCGGGTGGCTGCCGCTGGACGGGCAGCTGTTACCTATTAATCAGAATCAAGCCTTGTTCAGTCTGATCGGAACGATCTACGGCGGAGACGGCGTAACCAACTTTGCCCTTCCGAAATGGGGTTCGATATTTACCGCCAACGGCGGAGCTTTTACGCCGTGCATTGCCGTGCAAGGCGTATTCCCCTCACGCAATTGAGAGTCGGCTGCACACCACCGCGATCTCAGGCGTGCAATTGCCGGGCACCACATTCAAGACACTGAACCTGCGAGGGAACATCCCATGAGCCATGCATTCAAGGTCTGCGTCATTTTGATCGGCGCCGCCGTACTCGGGATGGGAAATCGGGCGCTGGCGCAATGTTTCGTGTGCAGTGATGGCAACCAGAACACCGCCGTTGGAGGAAACGCGCTGGCTTCCAAATCGACCGCAGCCAACAACACCGCCACCGGAGCTGGCGCTCTTTATCTCGACACGAGCGGCAATGGCAATACCGCCTCGGGTTACGAGGCGCTTTACAGCAACACGACCGGGAACTACAACACGGCCATCGGCTTCGAGGCCCTCCTTGGTAACTCGGCCGGAAACTACACGACCGCCGTGGGCGCCTATTCTCTCAGTGTCAACACCACCGGCGGTTACGACACGGCCTTCGGCGCGTACTCGCTTCCCGCCAATACCACCGGCACCGGCAACACCGCTTTCGGCTACGCGGGGCTCAGATCCAATACCACCGGCAACAGCAACATCGGCTTCGGCTATCAATCGCTGTATTCGAACCAGACGGGCTCCAACAACGTCGCGATGGGATACCAGGCGGCCTACTACGTGACGAATGGAAGCAACAACATCGAGATCGGCAATACGGGTGCGGGCGCCGACAACGCCCTCATCCGGATCGGCGTACAAGGTACCCAAAAGGCGGCCTACATTGCCGGCATCGCCAGCAACCCGGTGACCGGCGCTGCGGTCTACGTGACCTCCTCGGGAGAGCTCGGAGTGCTTGCTTCCTCGGAACGGTACAAGACGGCGATCGAGCCGATGGGTGCGAACAGCGAGAAACTCGAGCAGCTGCGACCGGTATCGTTTCACCTGAGGACCGACCCCGGCGGCGCGGTGCAATATGGACTGATCGCAGAAGAAGTGGACAAGGTGTATCCGGAGCTCGTGCTCCGCGACAATGCGGGCCAAATCCAAGGCGTGCGCTACGATGAGCTCACGCCCATGCTGCTGAGCGAGGTACAGCGGCTTCATCACCAGATCGCGCTGCAGGCATCGCAGCTCGCGGAAGTCGGCGAGCTGAAACGACAACTCGCCGAGCTGAAGCGACTGGTCGCAAAGGGCCGGTCTCAGACGAACGATGAGCGGGTTGAAATGCGCTGAACCGATGGCGTGAGTCAGTGACGGACGCCTTGCGCGCGCGCGCGCAGGCGGGCCGCGCGCTCAAACCCTCACGACCCCTTCTTCTGCGCCGCCTGGTATTTCTCCACGGCCGCCATCGTGTTCTCCACGTGCTTGTCGGGATTCATGGCCGTGTATTCGTAAATGATCTTGCCGGACGGGGCGATGACATAGGAGGTGCGGTTGGCGTATTCGGGCTTGGCGGCGAGCACGGCGTCATAGGATTTGGTGATGCTCTGGTCCGCATCCGAAGCGACCGCAAACTTGTTGCGGCATTCGCTCACCGAAAACTTGTTGAGCGTGTCGATCGGATCGTGCGACACGCCGATGACGGTGGCGCCCATGGCCTTGAATTTATCCGTAGCCTCGGCGAATTCATGCGCTTCGGCGGTACAGCCGGGCGTGAATGCCGCCGGATAGAAATACAACACCACCGGCCCGTGCTTCAATGCGTCGGCCAAGGAGAAGGTAAAGGGCTTACCGGCCAGGGTCGCCTGGGTGGTGAAATCGGGAGCTTGGGCGCCGGGTTTCAAGGCCGCATACACGGGCGCCGCCAGCACGCACGCCGCCAACGCAAAACTTGCCACGCGATTCATGTCGATGTCCCTTTGAAGTTGCAAAAAGGAGCGACGAAGTCTGCGCCATCGTCCCACGCCTCGCAAGCCGCGCGGCCGCCGGGAGGACGGCGCGGGGTTCAACGCAGGACGGCGCGGGGTTCAACGCAGGACGGCGCGCAGTTCGCGGCAAACGCGGGTCACATCCTCAGCCTGCATGGCCGGAAACAGCGGCAAGGTGACCGTCTCGCGACCGACGCGTGCCGCCACGGGCGTCATTTCGGGATCGTAGCCCTGCCGGCGGTAGTACGTGAGACCCGGAATGCACGGATAGTGCACCCCGATGCCGATGCCGCGGTCCGCCATCGTCTTCTGAAAGTCGGGACGCGTCATGCCCTGAGCGGCGAAATCGATGAGCACCGTGAACATGTGCCAGCTATGGCCCGAATCGCCGCGCGCCGGCAGCACCAGGGCCGAGAAGCCCTCGAGTTCCTCGAAGTAGCGTCCCGCGAGTTCGCGGCGGCGCGTGTTGAAGCCATCCAGGCGGCGCAGTTGATCGATGCCGATCTGCGCCGCCACATCCGTGAGATTGCTCTTCGCTCCCGGGAAGAGCACATCGACCTCCCCTTGAGCATTGCGCTTGATGCCGTGAAACCGGTACTGCTCGAACAGTGCGGCCGCTGCGGCGTCCGCCGTGGCGATGGCGCCGCCTTCGATGCTCGTCATGTTCTTGTTGGGATGGAAGCTGAATACGACGAGATCGCCGAAGCTGCCAATGAGTTTGCCGCCATAGCGGGAACCGATGGCATGCGCGGCGTCTTCGACCACGCGTAGACCATGCTGGGCGGCAATCCCGTACAAGCCGTCCATGTCGACCGGCAGCCCCGAGAAATGCACGGGCATGACGGCCCGCGTCCTCGAGGTGATGGCCGCCGTGACCAAGTCGACGTTCAGGTTGCGCGTCTCGAGATCGATATCGACGAATACCGGCTTGGCCCGCACCCGCGCCACGACATTCGCGCTCGCTGCAAAGCTCATCGCCGGAACGATGACCTCATCGCCCTCCCCGACACCGGCAACCTCGAGCGCCATCTCGAGCCCCGCCGTCGCCGAGGTCATCACGCGCACGTGTCGACCCGAACCGAGATAAGCGGCGAGCGCCGCCTCGAATTCCAACACTTTGGGGCCGCTCGCGAGCTGTCCGGATTTGAACACCTCGGCGACGGCCGCAATACTCTCGGCATCGATCGAGGGGCGGGCAAAGGGCAGAAAAGACTTCATACGGCGCTCCTGGACACCAGAACCACACCCACACAGATCAGCGCGATCCCCAACACTTTCGCCGGCGATAGCGTCTCCCCCAACGCGAGCACCGAGATGCCGGCCACGACGACGTAGCCGAGCGAAAGCATCGGATAGGCCGTGCTCACCGGCGCTTTGGTGAGCGCGCCGATCCACACGCAGACGCTCGCCGCGTAGCACAGCATGCCCATCCAGAAGAAAGTGCTCTTGAACAGGACGAGAATGGCGAACGAGGCGGTCTGCAAATCGAATTCCGAGAACGCCGCGAGCGGCCGGGTCGCCGCTTTGAGAAACAATTGCGCCGCCGCGTTCAAACCCACGCCGCTCAAGATCAGGGTCCACGTGATCCAGCTCATCGGCGCGACACCAACACCCGGTTCACATCGCGGCCGACCGTACGCATGGGTACCCCGCGGCGTGTCAGCTCATCGAACATCGAATTCTCCATGACCGCGTAGGCCGCGGCCTCCCCGCTCCACCGCTCCACAAAATCCTCGACCTTCGCCGTCCCGGCGCCCGGGTCGTGCCGCAAGCCATAATCCATCTCGCCGCGATAGGCCACGAGCTCGAACGTGCGCCGCCAATAGAACGGCAGCGTTTGATCGTAGGTGCCGACCGTGTACAAGCGCGCCTCGGGCGGCACGGCCGGCAGCGCACGGGCGAGCATGACTCCGGAGTAGACGGGCGCCACGGCCGCCGCGGCCCGCACCAGCAGCAATCCGGATAGGCACCAGCCCACCCCTAAGAATACCGCGGAGCGCGTCACGTCGCGGCGCCGCTGCGACAATACATACAAACCCGACGCCGCGAGCAGCGCCGCGACCTCGGTGAGCGGCTTGGCGAGCGAGAAGAAATAAACGCTGCGATTGGACGGGGCGAAGAGCTTCGGCGCATAGATGCAGAGCAGTGCCAGCACGATCGCCGCAGCCACGGTCAAGAACGCCGTGAGCAGCACATCGCGTTGCAGCACCTGCGTCGGCGAGGCGGCAATCAGCACGCCGAGCGCCGGCATCGCCGGCAGGATGTAGGGAATGAGTTTCGAATCGGAGAGCGAAAAGAACACGCACACGAACAGCACCCAGATCCAGAGAAAAAGCTCCGGACTGAATACCCCTGGCGCCGCGCGCCGCCGCCATCCCTGCGCCACGACTCTCAAGGCGGCGAGCGTCCACGGCGCGCTGCCGAGCAGGAACACCACGCCGAAGAACCACCAGGTCTCTTCGCGGTCCGCACTCGGCGTCAAATAGCGCGCCAGATGCTCATGGATGAAGAAGAACTGCAGGAAGTCCGGCAGCCGTCGCGCTGCGAGCCAGTGCCAGGGAACGGTCACCGCCAGGAACAGCGGCAAGCCGCTCGATGCGTGCAGGCGGCGCCACGGCGCGGCATCGCGCGCGTAGAGGCTGTAGAGGACCAACACGCCGGCGGGAATGGCGGCCGCCACCAGGCCTTTGGTGAGAACGCCGAGTGCCGCGGCAAGCCACGCGATGAGCATGAAGCGGCGCTCCTGCGCCACGCTGCCGGCGGCGGGTGCGGGACTCATCGAAGGCGCGGCCGCGGTCTGCGCCAGCAAGAAGGCCGCGAGAGACACCGTCATGTAGAACGTCAAGCTCATGTCCAGGGTGAGGAGCTGTCCCATGCACAGAAACAGCAGCATGCTGCCGAGCACGGCCGCCGCCCGCCAGGCCGCCGCCTGCCCCCATAGCCGCCTCGCGAGCACCCACACCGCAACCACGGTGGCGAGCGCACACACGGCGGTGTAGAGGCGCGCCGCAAACTCCGTCGCGCCGAAAACGCGCAAGGAGAGCGCCGTCGCCCAATATTGCAGCGGCGGCTTTTCGATGTAGGCAAGACCATTCAGGTGAGGAATGATCCAGTCGCCGCCGCTCGCCATCTCGCGGGGAATCTCCGCATAGCGTCCCTCATCGGTATTGAACAGCGGACGCAGCGACAGCGTGGCAAGCCACAATACCGCGACCAGCAGCGACAGGCACCCATAGGTCAACCGTTCGCGCGGATTCGGGACCGCCGGCTCGTGCACTTCAGGCAGCCGTGCCCGGGGCTTGCACGGCGAGCACGCCCGAGCGTCCGGGCACTTCGCCCATGACGACGGCGCGCGTCGGCAACGGACCCCGGGTGGCAAGCGCATGAATGGCCGCCATCCCCGTGATGGAGGCGCCGGTATTGCGCCACTTCACCAACAGCGACTCGAAGGCGTCGCGAAGCAGCATCCCCTCGAGCTCCGCATGCAGGGTGAACACCTGCAGCGGCGGCGCCGACTCCAACCGCGACAATTGGAACACCGCCTCCGCGATCGTCGCCTCATCGACACCGCCGCGCCCCAGCAGCTCATCGAAGGTCGGCAGCGTCGTCGGCAGCTGCGGACAGGTGCTCGGGCCATCCGCCAGCAGCGGCAAGAACGGCGTGCCGCCGCGGGTGTCGCTCGCGTAGCGCAAGCCGTATTCTCGCTCGAGCTCGAGCGCGTGCTCGTTGATCTGCCAACCGGCCGCCGCATGCGATTGCGGCAGGAAGCCGAAGACGCGCTCGAAGGCGTGCAGACCCCGTTCGAATTCCGTGCGGGTCCACGCCGCATCGGCGCCCGCCACGCTGTCCTGCCAGCGCACGTGGTCATGGGTGTGCAATCCCACCTCGAAGCCGGCGTCGTGCACCTTGCGCATGGCGGCCTCGGCATGACGGGCGATGTCCGGACCGGGCAGCAGCACGCCGTACATCAGAGTTCTGAGCCCGTAGTGCTTGAGCACCGACGTGCGCGCCACCTTCTGCGCGAAGCCCTTGCGAAATACCCGGCGCAGCGCGCGCCCCGTGTGGTCGGGGCCGACCGAAAAATAAAAACTCGCCTCGACTCCGTGTTTCTTGAACAGGGCGGCGAGCCGCGGCACGCCTTCGCGAGTGCCGCGCAGCGTATCGACATCGACCTTGAGGCCGATGTGCGCGTTTTTAAGCATCTCTCGACAGCAGCGCCGAGGCCGAGGGCAACGCGTGCGCGTAGGAATCGAAAATCGCCGTCAGCGCCGAGCGCATGTCGGTGGTCGGCGTCCAACCGAGCTCCGCCGTCGTGTTCTTGATCGAGGGCAGCCGCGCCGGGATGTCGGCGTATCCCTTGCCGTAGTAATCGAGCGCGGAAATATCCACCAGTTTGGTGTTGCGCGCCGTCGGCGCATACTCGGGCCTCGCGAGTGCGACCTCGAGCATCATCTTCGCGAGCTCCCGAATCGAGTACAGATTGTGCGGATTGCCGATGTTGTAGATCTTGCCGTCGGCAATTCCGCCGGGATTGTCGATGATGCGCGTAAGGCAGTCCACCGCATCGTCAATGTAGGTGAAGGCGCGCGTCTGGCTGCCGCCGTCGACCAATTTGATCGACTCGCCGCGCACGATGTGGCCGAGAAACTGCGTCAGCACCCGCGAGCTGCCTTCTTTGGGATCATCCATGCTGTCGAGCCCCGAGCCGATCCAATTGAACGGGCGAAACAGCGTGAATTGCAGGCCCTCCTGTCCGTATCCCCAGATGATGCGATCCAGCAGCTGTTTGACGCAGGAATAGATCCAGCGCTGCTTATGGATGGGTCCCAGCACGAGCTCCGAGGTTTCCGGGTCGAATTCCTTGTCGCGGCACGCGCCGTAGACCTCCGAGGTCGATGGAAACACCACGCGCTTCTGGTACTTCACGCAGTGCCGGATGATCGGCAGGTTCGCCTCGAAGTCGAGTTCGAACACCCGCAGCGGTTCGCGCACGTAGGTCGCGGGCGTCGCGATCGCCACCAGCGGCAGGATCACGTCGCATTTGCGTACGTGGTATTCCACCCACTCCTTGTTGATGGTGATGTCGCCCTCGACGAAGTGGAAGCGCTTATTGCTGAGCAGCGTACTGACGCGCTCGGACTGCAGGTCCATGCCGTAGATGTGCCAATTGGTGCACTCCAGAATGTGCTTGCTCAAATGGTGGCCGATGAAGCCATTGACCCCGAGAATCAGAATATTTTTCAAGTTAAACCTCTAGGACTTTGAGTTCAGGTCAATGCGAGCGGCTGTTTCGACAGGGCCGGCGGCGGCGTCTGCGGGTTGATCGGCCGCTGCGCCATTGCGAGCTTCAGAATCTGAAGGCGCTTGCCGTCGACGCAGTCGACGTACCAGCGATCGGCGGCGGCATACAAACAAGGCGCTTGCGCGGCATGGCGGGCCGGCTCCGCGTCGACCCGGGTTTCCAGGATCGACAGCCTACACCCGTTCACCTCGGTAAAGGCACCGGGAAAGGGCGGCGCCACGGCGCGCACCAGATCGTGCACCGCTCGGGCGCCCTGGCGCCAGTCGATGCGGCCATCCTCGGGACGGCGCCGCCCGAAATACGAGCCTTGCTTCAGATCGAGCGCGCGCGCCGCTGCGGAACCTGCGATCAATTTCGGCAGGCTACGCTTGAGCACTTGCTGCGCAGCCTCGGCCACTTTCATCGACACGGCGAGCGCGGAGTCGTTCTCCAGAATTTCCACCGCCTGCTGATCCACGAGGGCGCCGGCGTCCGGCTTCTCCAGCATGTAATGCAGGCTCGCGCCCGTGACCGTCTCGCCGTGAATGATCGCCCAGTGCACGGGCGCCCGGCCGCGGTACTTGGGCAGCAGCGATCCGTGCATGTTCAAGGCACCGCGCCGCGGCACGGCGAGCCATGCGGCATTGAGCAGATGCCGATAATAGAAGGAAAAGAGAAAATCGGGGCGCGCGCGCCGTCCCTCGGCGAGCCACTCGATGCTATTGGGGTCATCCGCTGTCTCGACCCGCACGCCGTGCGCCTGCGCGACTTCCCGGACGCTGCCGAACCATGGGGTCTCGCCCGGGTCATCCGCATGCGTGAACAGGAGCGGGATCTCGATGTCCTGGTCCAACAACTCGCGAACGCAGCGAACCCCGACCTCGCTGTAGGCGAACACCACCGCCCGCGTCACAGCAAGAGGCCCTGACGGTTGTCGGTTGCGCGCCTGCTGTGCGGCAGGTGCTCGCCGCCCTCCTCGAGAACGGCCTGGACGATGTAGCGCGGACGCTCGCGCACCTGCGCGTAGATCCGTCCGACGTATTCACCCAGCAAACCGATGCCGAACAGCGCCAAACCAATGAAGAAGAACACCACGCCGAACAGCGTGAACAACCCTTCCGCTTCCGGGCCCACGATCAGGCGTCGAACGAACAAATAGACCACCAGCAGCGCGGACAGGACGGACACGGCCATTCCGACCATGGAGAACAGCTGCAGCGGCACGACCGAGAAGCCGGTGATCAAATCGAAATTCAGCCGAATCAAGCTGTAGAGCGAGTACTTCGACCGGCCGGCATGGCGCTCTTCGTGCGTGATCGGCACCTCGATCGGGTTCATGGCATACAACGAGGCGAGCGCCGGAATGAACGTGTTGACCTCGCGCGTCTCGTTGAGGGCAAGTACCACCGAACGGGCGTAGCCGCGCATCATGCAACCTTGATCGGTAATGCGCACCGGTGTGATCCACTCGCGCAGCTTGTTCACTCCCTTCGAGAGCGTGCGGCGCCATAGGCGATCCTGGCGCTGCTGCCGGATCGTGCCGACATAGTCATAACCCTCATCGAGCATGCTCACCAGTTTGCCGATCTCCTCGGGCGGATTTTGCAAGTCGGCATCGAGAGTCACGACGTAGTCGCCGCGCGCATAGGAAAGACCCGCCATCACCGCCGAATGCTGCCCGAAATTGGCATGAAACAGCACCACGCGGGTCTGCGTGGGCCGCCGCTGAAACTGCTGACGCAGCAGCGCCGCCGAGCGGTCCTTGCTGCCGTCATTGACGAACACGCACTCGTAGGTGATCCCCAATGCGTCGAGCGCGGGATACAGGCGCTCGAACAAGCTCGGCAGGACTTGCTCTTCGTTGTAGACCGGAATGACGACGCTGAGTTTGGGGACCGCGGTGGGCATGGCAGCTGACGTCAATGATCCGCGGCGACGGCGCCGTGGGATTTCAGCACCGCGAGCAGCTCATCGGTCCGCTCGCGCATGATTTTCTCCGAGCCCCGCG
Source organism: uncultured Gammaproteobacteria bacterium (assembly GCA_963801865.1). Taxonomy (GTDB): domain Bacteria; phylum Pseudomonadota; class Gammaproteobacteria; order Steroidobacterales; family Steroidobacteraceae; genus Bog-1198. The sequence continues at coordinate 121,512 of CAWDGY010000002.1, forward strand.
CCTCGACATTGAGACGGATCAGCGGCTCGGTGTTCGAGGTGCGCAGATTGAAGCGCCAGTTCGCGAATTCATACGAAAGTCCGTCGGTGCGGTCGACTTTGAGCGCCTGCGGTGCGTAGCGAGCCTCGATCGCCCGCATGATGGCGACGGAATCAGGCACCCGGTAATTGAGCTCGCCGCTCACCGGGAAGCGCCGAATGCGCTCGCCCACGAGCCTCGACAAGCTCTGTCCGGACTCGCACAGGATCTGCGCCACCAGGAGCCAGGGAATCATGCCGCTATCGCAATAGGCGAAGCGGCGAAAATAGTGGTGTGCGCTCATCTCCCCGCCATACACGCCGTCGACCTCGCGCATGCGTTGTTTGATGAAGGCGTGTCCGGACTTCGACTGCACCGCGTGGCCCCCGCTCGCCTCGACGATCTCGATCGTGTTCCAAGTCAGACGCGGATCATGCACCACGTTGCCGCCGGGCGCACCGCGCAGCAACACCGAGGCCAGGAGTCCCACGATGTAATAGCCCTCGACGAACGCACCGCGCTCGTCGAAGAAAAAGCAGCGGTCGAAATCCCCGTCCCAGGCGAGCCCGAAGTCCGCACCGTGGGCGCGGATCGCGTCGATGGTCGAGGTCCGGTTCTCCTCGAGCATCGGATTCGGAACCCCGTTCGGAAAGCGGCCATCGGGCTCATGGTGCACCTTGATGAACTCGAAGGGCAGATGCGGCTCGAGCTGGTCCACGATGAGCCCGGCGCCGCCGTTGCCGGCATTGACCACGACCTTCAAACGCTTGAGCCTCTGCAAATCGACGTAGGACAAGAGGTGCGCCGTGTATGCCTGCATGGTGTCGATGCTGTGCCGCAGGCCGCGGCGCGCGCTTCGCGGCGCCTGCGCCGCCTCGGCAAGAGCGCGAATCTCCCGCAAGCCATTGTCGGCGCTGATCGGCTTCGACTGCTCGCGGACGAATTTCATTCCATTGTAGTCGGGGGGATTGTGGCTGGCGGTCACCATGATCCCGCCATCGTAGCCGCCATCGAAGGTGGCGAAGTACACCCCCTCCGTGCCGCAGACGCCGATGTCGTAGACATCGACGCCGCTGTCGGTGAGCCCGCGGCACAGCGCATCCGCCAGGCCCGCACTCGAGAGCCGGATGTCGCGGCCGACCACGACGCGCTGCGGCGAGAGGAATTCGGCATAGCCGCGTCCGACCCGATACGCAACCTCGTCATTCAGTTCAGTGGGAATCCGGCCGCGCAGATCATAGGCTTTGAAGCACGTGATCTGACTCAAGTGTTGGTCCCTTGGCGCCCGTAATTGTCCTCGAAGCGCACGATGTCATCCTCGCCCAGATAGGAGCCGGACTGCACCTCGACGATGTGCAGCGCCACCTTGCCGGGATTCTCGATGCGATGCGTCGCGCCGACCGGAATGAACGTGGATTCGTTCTCCGACAACAGGAACGTCTTGTCATTGCAGGTGACCCGCGCCGTGCCCTGCACCACGATCCAATGCTCGGCGCGGTGGTGGTGCATCTGCAAGGACAACACGCCGCCCGGCTTCACCGACAGGCGCTTGACTTGAAAGCGGTCGCCGTTGTCGAGGCTGTCGTAGCTGCCCCAGGGTCTGAATACCTCCCGGTGCAACGAGGATTCGCTACGGCCGGACTTCTTCATCTTGGCGACCAGATCCTTCACATCCGCGACGCGGTCCTTGGGAGCGACCAGGATCGCATCCTTGGTCTCGACGATGATGTGATCGTCCATGCCCACGGCGGCCACCAATCGGCTGGTCGAATGCACGTAGCAATCGTGCGTGTCGTGCACCAACACGTCGCCCTGCAGCACGTTGCCCTCCTCATCCGCGGGCAGCGCGTCGAACAACGAGGACCACGAGCCCACATCGCTCCAGCCGGCGTCCAACGGCAGCACGACGGCATCGCGCGTCTTTTCCATCACCGCGTAATCGATCGAGTCGCTGCGACATTTTTCGAAAGCCGCCTTATCGATGCGCATGAAATCCAAATCCGTCTTGGCCGCCTCGAATGCGGCCCTGCTCGCATCGAGGATGTCGGGCGCGAAGGCGGCGAGCTCCGCGAGGTAGCGGCTTGCCGTGAAGACGAACATGCCGCTGTTCCAGAAATAGTCGCCGGATGCGACGAACTGCTGCGCCACGTCCAGGGGCGGCTTTTCGATGAATTGGGCGACCGGGTAGGAGGGACCCTCGCCCTCGCCGCGCCGGATATAGCCATAGCCGGTTTCGGGTGCGTGCGCCACGATCCCGAAGGTCACCAGCTTGCCCTCGCCGGCGAGGCCGGCGGCAACCTCCGCCGCCTGCTGAAACCTGCGCGCGTCGCGAATCACGTGATCGGCCGGGGCGACGATGAGCGTGGCCTGCGGATCGATCGCCATGGCCTTCAAAGCCGCCAGCGCGACGGCGGGAGCGGTGTTGCGGCCGACGGGCTCGAGCAGGATTGCGCATGGATGAATCGCCACCGTGCGCAGCTGCTCGGCGACCGCGAAGCGATGCGCCTCGTTGCAGACGACGATCGGCCTACCGGCGCCCGCGATGCCCGCCAGGCGCAGCGCGGTTTCCTGCAGCATGGTGCGCTCGCCGGTGAGCGCCAGGAGCTGTTTCGGATACATTTCGCGCGACAGCGGCCAGAGTCTCGTGCCCGCTCCGCCCGACAGGATTACCGGTATCAACGTGGTCACGATTTGCCCATCTGGATGCGCTTGCCTCGGCCGACCGCATAATAGCTGATGCCCTCGCGCATCACGTGGTGCGGGTCATAAATGTTGCGGCCATCGAAGATGACGGGCGTTTTGAGCGTGCCCTTGATGTAGTCGAAGTCCGGGCTGCGAAATTCCTGCCACTCGGTGACGATGGCGAGCGCATCGGCGCCCTGCAGGGCCTCCGGGCTGGTCTTGGTCAGCACGAAATCCGGGCGCTGGCCGTAGATGCGCAAGCACTCGGGCATGGCGACCGGGTCATAGGCCCGCACCTTGGCCCCCGCGGCCCACAAGGCTTCCATCAAGACCCGGCTCGGAGCTTCGCGCATGTCATCGGTATTGGGCTTGAAGGCCAAGCCCCACACGGCGATGGTCTTGCCGTGCAAATCGCCGAAATGCGCCTGGATCTTGTCGAACAACACCCGTTTTTGCCGGTTGTTCACCGCCTCGACGGCGCGCAGGATGCTCGCCTCATAGCCCACTTCGTCCGCCGAATGCTTCAGGGCCTGCACATCCTTCGGAAAGCACGATCCTCCGTAGCCCACGCCGGGGTAGATGAAGGAATAGCCGATGCGCGGGTCCGAACCGATCCCGAGGCGGACCGCCTCGATGTCCGCGCCGAAGTGCTCGGCCAAATTCGCCAGTTCGTTCATGAAGCTGATTTTGGTGGCGAGCATCGCATTCGCCGCATACTTGGTGAGCTCGGCCGAACGAACGTCCATGACGATCATGCGGTCGTGGTTGCGGGTGAACGGTTCGTACAAAATCCGCATCAGATCGGCGGCGCGCGGGCTGTTCGTGCCGACGACGACGCGGTCGGGCTTCATGAAGTCGGCGATCGCGGCCCCCTCCTTCAGAAATTCCGGATTGGAGACCGTGTCGTACTCGATGCTGGCCCCGCGCTTCTTGAGGGACGCTGCGACCGCGTCCCGGACCTTGTCGGCGGTGCCGACCGGTACCGTCGACTTGGTGATCACGACCTTGTATTCGGTCATGTGCTCGCCGATGGTATTCGCCACCGTCAAGACGTGCCGCAGATCCGCCGAGCCGTCCTCATCCGGGGGCGTGCCCACCGCGATCAGTTGAAACTGCCCGTGGTCCACACCCTCCTTGGCGTTCGTCGTAAAGAGCAGGCGGCCCGCATCGGAGCCGCGCTTCACCAAGCCGTCGAGGCCGGGCTCGTGGATGGGTACGTCGCCCGCTTTGAGCCTCTCGATCTTGCGCTGGTCCACATCGACGCACACCACATGGTTGCCGGCATCGGCCAAACAGGCGCCAGTCACGAGCCCGACGTAGCCGGACCCAAAAATCGTGATTCGCATTCGTAATATTCTGATTTAACTAGGAAAAAGTGCCGGAAAGGGTAGCGGTTTTGGCCCGTCAAGTAAAGACAGGCTCACGCCCACGGCTCGCGCAGGAGCTTGCGCTCCCAGGCGAGCGCGCTCGACACGATCGCGCGCAAGTCGTCGTAGCGCGGCTGCCAGCCGAGTTCGGCCTTGATGCGCTGCGCCCGCGCCACGAGGTAGGCCGGGTCCCCCGCCCGTCGCGCCTCCTCGCGAATGATCAGGGGCTTTCCCCCGACCGTCTCGACCATCGCCAGGAGTTCGCGCACGGAATAGCCGTGGCCATACCCCACGTTGAGCGTCACGGAGCGCCCGGCGGCTCGCAGATAGTCGAGCGCCCGCAAGTGCGCCGAGGCGAGGTCCTCGACGTGGATGTAGTCGCGCACCCCGGTGCCGTCGGGCGTCGGGTAATCGCTGCCGAACACGGACACATGGGTGCGTTTGCCGACCATGGCCTCGCAAGCGACCTTGGTCAGCAGCGTCGCCCCCGGGGTCGCCTGCCCGATGCGACCGCCGGGATCGGAGCCGGCCACGTTGAAATAGCGCAGTGCAACATAGCGCAGCGGGTTCACCGCCGCCGCATCGCGCAGCATCCACTCGCTCATGAGCTTGGAGGTGCCGTACGGATTGATCGGGCGGGTCGGCGACTCTTCGTCCGCGTAGCCGTCCGCCGGCATGCCGTACACCGCGGCCGTCGATGAAAAGACAAAATGCCGAACCTGGTTTTCGAGACAGGCCTGCAACAAATTGCGCGTCGAGCAGGTGTTGTTGCCGTAGTACTTGAGCGGCAGCGCCACGGACTCCGGCACGATGGTGTGGGCGGCAAAATGCATCACCGTATCGACGGCGTGCTCGGCCAACAGCCGCGAGACGAGCGCATGGTCGCCGACATCGCCCACGACGAGCTCGCCCGCGGTCACCGCTTGCCGAAAGCCCTTGCCGAGGTTGTCCAAGACGATGACCCGCTCGCCGGCTTCGCCCAGTTGTCGTACGACGTGGCTGCCGATGTAGCCTGCTCCGCCCGTGACCAAAATAGTGCCGTTCGACACGTTGTCCCCACGGCCGCCCGGCTAGGGGCGCGCGGTGTCCGTCGGCCCTGCGCTCGTCGGCCCGGTGTTTCGCACCACGCGGCGGACCTTGAGGCTCGTGACCTTGCGGTCGTCCAAGGGAGCAACGGCCTGGCGCGCGAAGACCAGATCGTGCGACTCGGGCGCCGGTTTGTACTCGACCACCACTTCGCTGAGGAGCTGCAGCGCGCGCTGGCAATCGAAGCGGCCCATGGCGGCCACGATCTCATCGAGCATGCTCTGCACCCGCTCCCAGGGCAGAAAATGCTCGATGGCCCGCAGGATCATCGGGTGCTGAGTCCCGGTGACGTTATTGCCGATCAAGAGCTCCTCGTAGAGCTTCTCCGCGGGCCGCAGACCGGTGAAGGCAATCTCGATATCGCCGTCCGGATGCTGCTCGTCCCGCACGGTGAGGCCCATGAGATGGATCATGCGGCGGGCGAGGTCGCAGATACGGACGGGCTTGCCCATATCGAGCACGAATACATCGCCCCCGTCGGCCATGGAGCCGGCTTGAATGACGAGCTGCGCCGCCTCCGGAATGGTCATGAAATAGCGAATCACCTCCGGATGAGTCACCGTCACCGGGCCACCCGCCTTGATCTGCTCATTGAACAGGGGCACCACCGACCCCGATGAGGCCAGCACATTGCCGAACCTCACCATGCAAAAGCGCGTTTTGGTGCCGCGATGGTGCAGCCCCTGAAGCACGATCTCAGCGAAGCGCTTGGTGGCGCCCATGACGTTGGTCGGATTCACCGCCTTGTCGGTGGAGACCAGCACGAAGGTTTCGACCTCGGTCTCGTGGGCTGCCTCGGCGGTATGCCAGGTTGAGATCACGTTGTTGTAAATGCCTTCGATGACGTTCTGTTCCACAATCGGGACATGTTTGTACGCCGCGGCGTGGTAGACCGTCTGCACGCGGTAGGCGAGGAAGATCTCGCGCATGCGCAGCTTGTGATGGCCGTTGCCGATGAGCCCGACCAATTCCACCCGCAGGGAATTCTGCTCCGCCATCGTGCGCAGCTCGCGCTCGATGTTGTACAGCGCGAGCTCCGACATCTCGAAAAGCACCAGGCGTTTCGGGCCCAACCCAATGATTTGTCGACACAATTCCGAGCCGATCGATCCGCCGGCGCCGGTCACCATGACCACCCGATCGCGAATGCACGCATCGAACAATCCGGCCTTCGGGGGCACCGAATCGCGGCCCAACAAGTCGCAGACATCGACCTCGCGGATGTCGCCGACCGTCGCATCTCCGGTGACGAGCTGCTCGAATTCCGGCACGGTTTGCACATGCACGCCCAACGGTTCGAGCACGCTCAAAATCTCGAGACGGCGCCGGCGGCTCAATGAGGGCAACGCCAACAAGATTCGATCGATGCCCCGGTCTTTGATGAGCACCGGCAATTGTTCCGGCGCGAACACCTTGATGCCGTTCACCATGCGTCCATGGAGGCTCTTGTTGTCGTCGATGAAAACCAGCGGATCGAACGCACGCGTGGTCGACAAGACCGTCGACAACCTCGCACCTGCATCGCCCGCGCCGTAAATGGCAACCCTCGCCACGGTGGGTTGAATGTAGCGGGTGAGAAGGTAGTAGCGCACCACGAAGCGCGAACCCGCGACGTACAGCAGCGCAAGGCAGGAATAGATGATCACGGTGCTCCACGAGAGCGCCCTGATATCGAAGGCCATCCCCAAGATTCCGAGCAATGCGCCGCTCAGCGTGATGGCAAAGGCAACCGCAAACACAGCCTGATGACCGAGAAAGCGGATGACTGCTCGATACAAACCCAAGCGAATGAAAATCGGAATGCTGACGGCGACCACCGCCACATAAGCGGCCCAATCGGTCAATTGGAATGCGGTATAGCCGGCCTTGAGGCTCACCGCGGCCCACAGGGCCAACGGCATCATGACGGCGTCCGAGATGATCGAAATGATGCGTTTGGTCGGCCGCGGCAGCTCAACCGTATGCCGAACGTAATCGCCCGAACTCTTTACGCTCTTCGATCCCAACGTGAGCCTCCCTGACACATGCGCGACCCCCGCTCGTTCATTCGCACCTCAGAACGCCAGGAGCGAGGAATTTTGACTCCCTTGGCCCAAGTGTACAGAAATCGAGTGTTAAGAAATGAAAGCTTACTTTGAGTTAATTCGAATAACGTACCACACACATCGGCGTTGACCGAGCCACCATCCTCTAGAGTCGGGCGTCGCTCAAATGTTCCGTGAACCAGGCGTAAGTATCCTCGATACCCCGCTTCAACCCTATCTTTGGTCGCCATCCCAACTCCGTCAGGCGCGTAACGTCGAGAAGTTTACGAGGCGTGCCGTCCGGCTTCGTAGTATCAAAGTCGAGTCGTCCCGTGTAGTCGATCACCGACAAAATGAGCTCTGCGAGTTCCTTGATCGTCACATCCTCGCCCCAGCCGATATTCACGATCCCCTCCGCATCGTAATGCTGTAAAAGGTACAAAACCGCGTCCGCCAAATCATCGACGTGCAGGAACTCGCGTCGCGGGGTCCCGCTCCCCCACACCGTCACGGCTGCATCCCCGCGCATTTTCGCCTCGTGGAAGCGGCGGATCAACGCGGGCAGTACGTGCGAGCTTTGCAAATCAAAGTTGTCGCCCGGACCATACAGGTTCGTCGGCATCAGCGATATGGCATCAAAGTCGTACTCGCGGCGGAATGCTTGACACATCTTGACCCCGGCGATCTTGGCAATCGCGTACCACTCGTTGGTCGGCTCCAGCGGTCCCGTCAGCAAGGAATCCTCCTTGATCGGCTGCGGCGCGAGCTTCGGATAGATGCAGCTCGAGCCCAGGAAGACGAACTTGGCGACCCCGGAACGATGGGCCGAGTCGATCACATTGTCCTGCATCAGGAGGTTGTCGCGAATGAACAGGGCCGGATGGGAATTGTTGGCCTGAATACCGCCCACCCGCGCAGCGGCCATGATGACGGCCTCGGGCCGCTCGGCATCGAAGAATTCGCGGACCCGGGCCTGATCGGTCAGGTCGAGCTGCGCATGCGTGCGAGCGATGACATTGCGATACCCCTGGCGCTCGAGAGCCCGCACGAGGGCGGAGCCCACCAAGCCTCGGTGGCCGGCGACGTAGACCCGCGAAGTCTTGCTGATCTGCACAGGATTACTCGTGGTGGCTGTAGACCTTGAAACCTTCTTTCGCGACCAAGGCATCCCGCTTCGCCACCTCGAGATCCTCGGCGATCATCTCGGCGACCAACTCGGAAAAACCGATCTCCGCCTTCCAGCCGAGCTTTTGCCGCGCTTTGGTTGGATCGCCGAGGAGGGTCTCCACCTCCGTCGGGCGAAAATAGCGCGGATCCACCCGAACGAGCGTGCGACCGGTGGCCTTGTCGACGCCCACTTCGTCGACTCCCTCGCCCTGCCACTCGATTCTCATGTCGAGCAGCGAACCGGCGGCAATCACGAAGTCGCGCACCGAGAATTGTTTGCCCGTGGCGATCACGAAGTCCTCGGGTTCATCTTGCTGCAACATCAGCCATTGGGCACGCACATAGTCCCGCGCATGCCCCCAGTCGCGCCGTGAGTCGAGATTGCCGAGATGCAAGGTCTCCTGCAGACCGACCTGGATCCGGGTCAAGGCACGGGTGATCTTGCGTGACACGAAGGTTTCACCGCGCAGGGGGGACTCGTGGTTGAACAGGATGCCGTTGCAGGCATAGAGCCCATAGGCCTCCCGATAGTTGACGGTGATCCAGTACGCGTACACCTTGGCGGCGCCGTAGGGGGAACGCGGGTAAAAGGGCGTCGTCTCGCGCTGGGGGATTTCCTGCACCTTGCCGAACATCTCGGAGGTCGACGCCTGGTAGAAGCGGGCCTTTTGCTCGAGCCCGAGAATGCGGATGGCCTCGAGCACGCGAAGGGTGCCGACTGCGTCCGCATTCGCGGTGTATTCCGGTGTTTCGAACGACACCCCCACGTGGCTTTGCGCCGCCAGATTGTAGATCTCGTCCGGCTGCACCTCTTGGATGATGCGGATCAGATTCGTCGAGTCGGTGAGGTCTCCATAGTGCAGCTTGAGCCGCACATTCTTTTCGTGCGGATCTTGGTAGAGGTGATCGATACGGTCGGTATTGAAGGACGAGGCGCGGCGCTTGACGCCATGAACCGAGTAGCCCTTGGCGAGCAGAAGCTCGGCCAAATAAGCGCCGTCCTGCCCGGTGATGCCCGTGATCAAGGCTGTCTTAGTCAAATCGGACTCCGCACTGTTTGGATCGCCAATCCGGTTCCGTCTCCCATCGTAGATGATACCGAATCATCGGGGCGATTACTCTTCGCGCCGGCCGGCGCCCGCGGCCAATACGAGCAGCGCGAGCGGAATCAGGGCGGCCGCCAAGCACCAGGGAGCTCGATTCCGGAAGTTCGTCGCCAACCAGGCCCAGGGGAGCAACCACAGGACGTCGATTACAATCACTGCAACGGTCACCGACCGGTGGGCATTCCAACGGCGCGTGAGGTGTTGGTACGCGTGTGTTCGATGCGGCTCGAACCAACGGTCGCCGCGCACGATTCGGCGCAGCAAGGTCAAGGTGGCATCCACCAGAAACACGCCGCCCAGAATCACCCAGGCTTCGATCGGAATGATCCCGCGGCGACTCGCGGCAATCGCGAGGGCGGCGAGGCTGAACCCCAGAAATCCGCTGCCGACGTCGCCCATGAATATGCGCGCCGGCGGCCAGTTCCAGATCAGAAAACCCGCCGTTGAGCCCGCAAACGCGAGCATCGCCAGCGTCATGCCGGCATCGGCTCCCTGCCGCCACCCCAGCCACGCTGCCGCCGTCGCAATGAACACGGCCTCGCTCGCTGCGATTCCGTCGATACCGTCCATGAAGTTGAAGAGATTCGTCATCCAAGCCAGTGCCAATACCGCGATCACGCTCCCCGCAACGATGCCCTGCAGCCCAAACACGCGCAGCGATTGATCGGCGAGGCCTCCCAACAAGCCGACCACCCAGAGAGCGGCGATGAGGTGTACAGCGAAGCGGACTCGTGCACGCAGCGCGTTGCGATCATCGAGATAGCCGACGACCGCGATCGCGCCGCCGCCGGCCACCAGGGCGGCGACGGTATTGAGGTCGAGCAATTGAAGAAACCACAGAACAAGCAAACAGAGGATGAATACGAGCACGATTGCCAGCCCGCCGCCCCGCGCGGTCGGAACGTCGTGGGAACTTCGCGAGTTTGGAATATCCAGCATGGCATTCTGCAGAGCGTGGCGGCGCACCAGCCCGGTGGCCGCCCACCCGGCAAGTATCGTCAGGAGCAACGCGGCCGACAGGGCGAGCGCATGCATCACGGGGCCTCCACCCTCGACAGATACCAGCGGGTCGTGCGGGAAAGCCCCTCGTCAACCGAAACCGGCGGATGCCATCCGAGCTCGGCACGGGTCGGGGACATGTCGATCGTCAAGGATCCGCACAGGCGCTCGAACTCCGCCCGTCGTCCGCTCAATGCCGTCGCGCACCGAAGCACGGCCACCGGTACCGGCACGAGTCGCGCGGGTCGGCCCATGGCCCGGCCGATTCGCCGAATCAATTCCGGCGTGGACAGGTCTTCACCGTCCGAGACCATGAAGACCGCGCTTGGCGGAATCGAATCGCGAAGCAACCGTTCGATGAGATCGCAGAGATTCCACACGCTCACGAGGCTGCGTGAGTTGTCGACGCGGCCGAGGGGCAGCGGTACTCCGCTCTCGACCCAGTGCAACAACCGCAGAAAGTTGGCGCGAACCCCCGGCCCATAGACCAAGGGCGATCGCACGACGGCGGTCTGCATCGACGAGATTGCCGCAATTTCTGTCAACTTCGTTTCGCCGATCCATTTGGACACCGCGTAGGCGTCTGCCGGATGCGGCTCATCCGCGCGGGAGAAAGGGAGCCCCGCCGCCGTCCTTTCGCCATTCACCTTGACACTGCTCAAGTAAACGAAGCGCCGAATCCCCGCCCGGACGCACGCGTTGGCCAGCCGCTCGGTGCCGTGGGCATTCGTCTCCATGTAAAGATCCGACTCGCCGCGCTGGTCACCGATCACATGGGCCCGCGCCGCCAAGTGCGCGACGCATTCCACGCCATCGAGCGCCGCCGCCCAATCGGTTCGCCGGCCGACGTCGGCGACGACGGTGGTTTCCGCTGCATGTCTCGCTTGCCGTCCCTGCGAACGTACCGCCGCGCGTACGCGGTAACCCCGCTGCGTCAGCAATTCGCAGAGTCTCAGACCCACGAAGCCGGTCGCTCCGGTGACGAGCACCCGGCTCAAGACAGTGAAGGTCCGACGGCCCGCACACTAAAATTGTATTCTTGCGTAAAATCGTTGGCTGTGAACATGCTGAACCACGTTGATATCCTTGGCTATTCGGTGTTGGACGAGCCGGTCAGTCGGGTCGCCGCGAGCATCTGCGACGAGTTGAACCGGGACCACCCGAAATCCTTCGTATTCTTGAACCCTCACTCGGTCGTTATAGCAGAACATGAGCCTGCGTTCCGCAGCGCGATTGTAAACGCCGACGGCATCTTCTGCGATGGTGTCGGTCTATCGCTCGCCGGCCTGCTGTTGAATCGGCGGCGGGCCGTCAGAGTCTATGGATTCGAGTTCTTCCTCGCCTTGAGCAGGGAGCTGTCGGCGCGCAAGATCGGTCGCGTATTTTTTCTCGGCGGCACCGAGGAATCGCTGGCGGATTTGGTCGGAAAATACCGCGCGGAATTTCCAGGTATTCCCGAGATCGGCGCGTATGCGCCCCCCTACCGGGAAGAGTTCGGCCGCGCCGAAATCGAACAGATGGCGCGGGAGGTTGCCTCCTATCGCGCCGACGTCCTGTGGATAGGGCTCGGATCGCCGAAACAGGAGAAGGTGCTTCTCGAGCTGATGCAACTCTGCGACTTGAGTTGCGGAGCGGCGATCGGCGCTGTTTTCGATTTCTACACGGGTCGAATTCCGCATGCGCCCGCCTGGATTCGCCGCATGGGACTGCAGTGGGTGCATCGACTCGTGCTCGAGCCGAAGCGGCTGTGGAGGCGCACCCTCATATCGAGCCCGCTGTTCCTGTGGCTGGTATTTCGACGATGGCTGAACCTCCCCCGCTCGCCTCGCTGAATCGCACGCGATCCATGGCCGATGATTCTTTGATTGCAAATGTCTCCGACACGGCGCTGTGGGTGGCGCATTATCGCGCGAAGGAAGCACGCAGAAAGCACGCGGCCTTCAATGATCCATTGGCCGCCACATTGGCGGGTGAACGCGGCCGCAAAATCGCCCGCTCGATGCCGCGCGGAGCGTTGGTGGGTTGGGGCGTGGTGCTGCGCACTTCGGCAATCGATCGGCTGATAGTCGAGGCGCTCGAGACTGGCATCGATACGGTCATCAACCTGGGCGCGGGCTTGGACACCCGACCCTATCGCATGGCTTTGCCGCCGCAACTTCGCTGGATCGAAGTGGATTTTCCCAACATCCTCGAACTGAAGAACTCCAAGCTCGCCGGTCACGAGCCGAGGTGCAAGCTCGAGCGCGTCGCGGCGGATCTGTTGAATCGTGCGTCCCGCGACGAACTCTTCGCCCGCTACGCGGCGTCGACCCGGAGTATTTTAGTGATCACGGAGGGCGTAATACCTTTCCTCTCCAATGAAGATGCCGCAACGCTTGCGGGAGACCTGTCGGCAATTCCGTCGATCCGATTCTGGATTCAGGATTTCGACAACGCCGGCAAGCGGTCGTTGCCCAGGGGTTGGGCGGAGAGACTCAAAGCCGCACCGTACCGGTTTCAGGTGACCGACTGGTTCGAGTTCTTCAAGCTCGCGGGGTGGCGTTCCAGCAAGCTCATCACGAGTGCGGAGGAGTCGGAGCGAATCAACCGGCCCTACCCGTGGGATTTTCCGTTCGGCCTCATCATGCGAACGATCCCGCGCGAGATGCGGCAAAGAATACTCAGTTTGAGCGGTGCGGTCATGATGGAGAAGATTCCCGAGCGGCCGACTGAGGTTCGTTAGGCAAAACGGATTGCGGTCCTCATGCTGAGTTTCCTCTGGATCATCGCCAGGGAGTAGATCTGCATGAGCTTGCGATGATTCATGTCCTCCGTGTAGCGGGACTCATAGCTCGCCCGCGCGCCGACGGAAAGTTTGCTCAACAGGGCCTCGTCACCCCAGACGCGGCCAACCAATTCAGCGATGGCGCTTGGGCTTCGAGCCTCGAACACCAACCCGTTGGTGCCATCCTTGACGATGGTCGGCAGCGCTCCGATATTCGCCACCGCGCACGGAGTTCCGACCGCGAACGCCTCCTGCAATACCAGCGGGAATCCCTCGAACCAGATCGAGGGCACGATGAGGAGTTTCGCGAGGGAAATCTCGCCGACGACGGCTTCCGGCGCGAGGGCGCCGAGAAATTCGACCTGGGTCGCGCCGCGCGATTTCGCGAGCATTTCGAGCGAGGCGCGAAGCGGCCCTTCGCCGATGATACGCAACGGCGGCGCGGTCGGCCCCATTTCGAGCCATCCGCGGACCAAAAACTCCACCCCTTTCTCCGGAGTCAGCCGCCCGACATACAGAGCGACGTCGCGCCTCTTCTGCCAATCCGCGACGGTGGGTGAACCGCTGAAGAAATTCGGCTTGACATGCATCCGGTCCGCGGGCAGGCCGGCTGCGACCATCGTGTCGCGCTGGAACTCGGTGACCGCGACGAAGGCATCCACCCGCGATCGCCACGTGCCGATCGCCCTGTGCACCGCGATGCTCTGCGCCAGCGGCAGCGTTGCAAGCCGACTTTGACGGTAACACCCATACCGCAATGCCGGTCGCACCGAGGATTCGTCCAGGCACCGGGTGCATACCGCGCCGTCCCTCAATAGCAGTGCACTCGCGCAAAATATACGATAGTTGTGCAGCGTCATCACGCTCGCGGCCACGTTTCGGATCACCCAGAAAATCGCCGGTGATATCAGTGGAAATGTGTTATGCACGTGAACGATGTCGGGCTTGATTGCGCGCAGACACTTCCTGAAGCGCCACAGCTCCACGACGTTCCACGTGACCGTCAACCCGCCATGGAACAGCCCGCGCCACCCGTCATCGCGAATCTCATCGCTCTCGCGGTTGAACGTGTGCACCTCGTGACCGGCGCGGCGCAGCATGGCGGTTTCGGCATCGACCGCATTATTTTCACCGGACGGCGCCGATGAACCGTAATAGTTATGAACCAGCAAAATTCGCAGTGGGCGAGCCGCCGACCGGGCATTTTCAACGCTCCGATCGTCAAGGTCCGTGCGCCCGACATGGGTTGTGAAAGCCGGCTGGTAGGGCTGCCGTTCGGACACGATGAGAAACTCGCCGGCGAGGATCGCCATGGCGTCCTTCAACGGCTTTTTCAGCGATGAGATCACCCGCTCGCCAAGGCCTATTTCGCCGCTGACGTAGCGGGTCAGAGTCGCCGTCGGGGCGACGAAGTAAGCCGACGTTTCCCTATCGATTTGCCCGAGGTGTCGGACGTAGGGCCGATACAGGGCAATCCGTGCCAAACGGCCGAACGGCGCCTTGTAGCGGAAGTGTCCCGGAATATAGATCCATTTTCCAACGCGCCTCAAACCGTGAAAATGGAAGAAAATGAGCGGCCATTGCCCGTCGACGACGATTCCGCCGTCGCGGTACGACAGGGAGTGCCCCCCCAGATTCCACGGCGCCAGATTGGCGCCGCGGTGGGTCAGCACCACCACGCCCTCGAAGTCCGTGGCGATACGGTCCAGGTATTTTTGATCGGCGAATCGATCGCCGTCCAGGACGTCGTAGCACCATTCGTTGCAGCGGTCCTGCCACCAAGTGGCGACCGCACGCCCCCGGGGATCGTTGCGAAAACTCATCCATCCGACGTTATAGAGGCCGAATTTCTCCAAATATTGGAGTTTTGGCGGGAAGCGGTGGGGAATGATGCTGATGGCGTTGGACCCGAGTTCCGCGAACAGCGGTCGAGGATCGGAAAAGAAATACAGATCCGAGTCCACATAAGTGACGACGTCCCCTTCGTCGGACCTGGTCAGGACGAAACGTACGAGCGACGGCGTGCAGGTGAAGTAATACTCGATGAGGCTTCTGTTGGATCGCGCCTCGCCGAGGGCGGGGTAAGCCTCCTCCAGATCCCTGGGGGAAAGCAAATTGACTCCGGGTTCGCCGATCTTCGCTAGAATCCGATGGCATTCTTCGCTCAGGCACAACACCCAGACCACCGCCGAGGCATCCCAGGCCTTCAGCGACCGGATCATGGCGAGACCGCGCGGCAAATAGCGGTGATCGAAGTAGCAGCAGTAGGTATTCACCGGGTTGTTCCTCGACGCCGCTTCACCCAAGCGCCGACGACCTCGATCACCCGTTGCACCTGCTCCGGGACGAGAAATGGGTGCATCGGCAGACTGAGGACCTCTCGAGCGAGCGCCTCGGTGACCGCAAGGCCGCCGCGGCTCACTGCAACGCGGCCGCGGTACGCCGGTTGCAAATGCACCGGCACCGGATAGTGAACACCGGAACCGATTCCCGCCTGCTTCAAGCTGCTGCGCAGCGAATCGCGCTCGGCGCAGCGGACGACGTACAAGTGATAGGCGTGCCGAGTTTCCTTCGAGACGACCGGCGTCTCGATGAGGCCCGATAAACCGTCATCGTATAGGCGCGCAATGGCCTGGCGCGCGCCGATTTCCTCGTCCAGGTGCGGCAGCTTCGTCGCCAGGATCGCGGCTTGAAGCTCGTCCAGGCGGCTGTTGATACCGGTGAATTCGCTCACGTACCGTTTGGTCCAACCATACTCGCGCAGGGCGCGGCAGCGGTTCGCCGCCGCTGAATCTCGAAACACGACCGCCCCCGCATCGCCGAAAGCACCCAGATTCTTGGTGGGATAGAAGCTGAACGCGGCGGCGCTGCCGAAGGATCCTGCCAGCGCACCCTCGTATCGAGTTCCATGCGCCTGGGCGCAATCCTCGATCAGTTCCAGTCCGTGCTGCGCACACAAGCGCGTCAAGGCCGACATATCGCACGAGTGCCCGTAAAGATGCACGGGCAGAACCGCCCTCGGTCGCAATCCGCCCGCAGCACGCTGCAGTTCACGGATCGAGTCCGATAACTGGTCGATGTCGATGTTCCTCGTCGAGGCATTCACATCGACCAGCACCGGCGTCGCCCCCGCAAGCTCGATCGCCGCGACGCTTGCAACGGCGGTGTGAGAGACCGTGAACACCGCATCTCCGGCGCCGACCCCCAGCGATCGCAGCGCCAGAGTGATCGCATCGGTGCCGTTCGCGACGCCGACGACGTGCTCGACGTTCAACCACGCGGCGAATTGATTCTCGAATCGGGCGACCTCGCCACCCAAAATGTACCAGCCGCTGCTCATGACGCGCGAGACGCAGGCGTCGATTTCATCGCGGTATTGCCGATATCCCGCGGACAAATCGATGATCGGTATGCTGATTTCATTCATGGTTGCCCAATCACAACTGCAGCAGAAGGTCGGAGAGCTCGCGAGTACGGCGGGCGTAGGTGTGTTCCGACAAGGTGCGCCGCTGGCCGGCGGCGGCAATTGCGGCGCATCCGGCCTGATCCGACAACATCCGTTCCACGGCCTCTAGACATTCTTCGCTCGACGCATAGGTGATCACCTCCTTGTCCGGCGCAAATAGCTCGGACAGATTGCGACCCCGATCCACGACCATCAATGCGCCGCACCCGGTCGCTTCATACAATCGCATATTATTCGAGTAGCCGTCCGCGAGATCAATATGATGATTGATCGATATTTGCGACCGGCGCAGAACACCATACATTTGCGCACCCCACGCCTCTCCCTGGAAACACCCGCGAATGGGCGAGGATCTCGGCAGCTGTTCCACGCCGTTGCCCCAAACCTTGAGCGGCAGACGCCGCGCAAGCGCCTCGAGCAATCGCAATCGCGCACCGTGATCCGCCGACACGCTGCCGACGAATGACACGCTCACATCGCGCTGCGCCGGCTGCGGCACCTGTTCCAAGACGCGCGGGTCGAATGCCAGACGGCTCAATGCGGCGCGCGATCCAGCCGCTTCGAAGTGGCGGACCAGATTAGGCAGCGAGGAAATGATCAAATCATAGCGCTGGAAGCTCTCGCCGATCGGCAACGCCGATGCGATTTGGCCGACGATTTTCGTTCGGCGGCTTACGATTCGATTGAGGCAGCGGGTACGAATGTAACTCATTTCCTGATTGAGAATGATGTCCGGATCCAGCTGCTCGATCTGCGCCGCGAGAATCATCTCCTCGTCCCTGCCGATTTGGCGCGGTAGGAACCGGCGCGCGATGGGCTGCAGCGTCCGGCGCGCGAACCCCATCGCCACCGAGAAGCGCGAACCCGGTGCGCTGCCCGGCGGTGATAGGGGCCCGGCCCCTTGGACCTTGAGGCCATTCTCGCGGGCCCACGCCGATTGCAGCCACAGATTGTTGACGTGGATATCCCGCGCGCTGTGGCCGCATGCAGCGAAGCCGTGGGAATAGAAGTCTGCAACGCCAAACAGACTCGAGTTGCGCGCCGCGAGCTGCTCTGCGTAAGACGCTTCAGTCAATGCGGGATTCGACCGGTACATATCGGCGAGAAACCGGGGGTAATCGCGGTTCAAAATTAGAATTTTCATCAATCGGTCGAGGAAACCCCGCGGCTGGCAGCCAAACGCTTGAATTCAGCATAGTCTCGCACATAATCGCGCTCATCGTAGAGGTCGGACGTCAGCACCAGGCATATGGATCCTGCGGAAAATCCGTCGATGTCGAGCCACGTCATAGGCGGCGCATACAGCGCCACCTGCGGCGAGTCCAGCGACACCGCGGCATGGTCCAATCCCTCGTCCAGCCGCACCCGGCAGGTGCCCGAGAGCATCATCAAATACTGATGCTGCTCCCGGTGCGCGTGTCCGGCGCGCGAGCTGCCCTGTGGAATGCCGTAGATGTAGAAGACTCGCTTCACCGGGAAGGGTATCTGGTCGCCTTCCTGGGCGAACACGAGGCTTCCTCGATGGTCGCTTCGCAGAGGCAGATCGATGAGTTTGTGCTTCATGGGGGGGGTTGCTTAGGGTTGCAGGCGGGTGTCATTGTATCCGGCCCCGAATTCCCCGAGTAGTCGGCCTGCAGGAGAGGAAATCTATGTCGGATTTGATCAGCACCCACTACGACGATCAGTATTTCGATTGGCAATCGTCCATCGGAGCGTTCGGCGGCTGGGCAAATCAGAGCAAGTTCAGCAAATTCATATCGAAGGACAGCAGGGTCCTCGATTTCGGCTGCGGCGGGGGATTTCTTCTGAAGAATCTCAACTGCAGCCGCAAGGCGGGCGTCGAGGTGAATCCGCAGGCGGTCGAGATCGCCAAGAAGAACGGCATCGAGGTGTTCACCCGGGTCAACGACGTACCGGATGAATACGTCGATGTGATCATTTCAAACAATGCGCTGGAGCACACTCTGCAGCCGCTCGAGGAATTGCGCTCGCTATACGGGAAGCTGGTGGTGGGGGGCAGGATCATCTTCGTGGTCCCCTGCGAGTCCATTTCGTATCGCTACGTACCCAACGACATCAATCACCACCTCTATAGCTGGAGTCCGATGTGCATTGGAAATCTCTTCTCGGAGGCGGGATTTTCGATCCTCGAGTCGAAGGCCTACATCCATAAGTGGCCGCCGAAGTATCGATTCATCGCGAACCTGGGGGGCCGAACACTGTTCGATCTCGCCTGCCGCATCTACGGCCGGGTGGAGCGGTCTTGGTTTCAGGTGAGAGTCGTCGCTGAGAAGAGGAAAGCGAGTTCTTGAGCGGCAGTGGCCGCCCGCGCCGCCCGCTCGCAAAGCAACTCAACATGAGCAAACTGACCACGGCGGTCGCCAGGACCCCGATCATAGGCTCCGCGGCTCTCCTCGCCTATAGGGCGAAATTCGCGCTTGGGTATTTCAAGCGACCATTGTCCCATTTGCTCAAGTGGCTGGTGCGCTCGAAGGAGACCGCGAATTTCACCTATCATCTGGAAGAGACGAACAAGCGCTACCTGGCATCCATGATCGCCGGCATCGTGAATTTGAGCTTCGATGAAATCATGGCTTTCTTCAGGGAAATCGACGAGGACGCGGATTTCAAAAATCACATTGCGGCAGCTACGGCCAAAAGCGATTGGGCCTTCATCGCAGATAGCGAAGTACGCTTGGGAAGGAGGATCGGCTGGTATGCGATCGCACGGGCCATGAAGCCCAAAGTGATCATCGAAACCGGAGTGGACAAAGGATTGGGCTCGTGTGTATTGACCGCGGCGCTCAAGAAGAATGCAGCAGAAGGCCACCTGGGAAGCTACGTTGGATTCGACATCAATCCCAAAGCGGGCTATCTGCTTTCCGGTGAATACGCCGACTACGGCCGCATCGTGTACGGCGATGCCGTCGAATCGCTGAATAAATTCGACGCTGCCGTGGATCTATACATCAGCGACAGCGATCACTCGGCCGAATACGAAGGCCTCGAGTACAGAACGGTCGCGAAGAAACTGTCCGAGAATGCGATCGTGCTCGGCGATAACTCGCACGTCACGAACGAGCTTCTCGAATTCTCCTTGGCGGCGGACCGGAACTTTACGTTCTTTCAGGAAAGGCCGCTCGAACACTGGTATCCCGGCGCGGGCATCGGCATCTCCTACCAACGGCGGGACGGGCGTACAGCGGCTTCAGCCGCGGTGCGCAGTGACGCACAGGGTCCCCGGCAGTGAGAGAATCTGCATGGTCCTGCCGAACAGCCAATATTTGAGTCCAGGGCGGGGTACCGGGCTGAACGGAACTGTTTCCACGTGGCCATACCCATTTTTCCGCAGATGGAACCCGACGCTCGAGGAATCGAACAGGAACAAGTGAAATTTCTTGCGTGCTTCCCGCCAAAGTCCGCCCTCGAGGCGCGCCCTCAGACTCTTACGGTTCGGTGTGGTAATGAACAGTAACCCGTGGGGCCTCAGCATCTCCCGCACGCCGGCGAGCGTGCCCCATAAGTCGGTCAAGTGCTCGACGACCTCGATCATGACCACCAGGTCGAAGCTCTCGGGGGGAAAAGCGGTCAGCTCGTGCGCGAGCTGAAATCCCCGGCGCCTGGCGCAATAATCGCGTGCGGGGCTCGAATACTCCAGTCCGAAAGCATCCACGCCGGCCCGGCGTAGCAGCATCACGAGTTCCCCCGTGCCGGCACCAAAATCCAGCACGCGCATGCCCGGACGGATGTATCGGGCCAGCAGATATCGAGCGTACGCTCCGCTTGCAAACGCGCCCGACTCCTGATCGGTATCCGCCTGATCGACATTGCTCTCCGCGTAGGCTTCGTCGTACAGGGTCTTCAATTCCGCGGCCGAGGGAAACTTCTCGCGGAATACGAGCCCGCACGTCGGACATTCCCGAAAATCCGTCTCTCCCCGCGCAAAGACTTGCAGCGCCGGCGATCGATGCGATTGGTCGGGGCATTGCACGCTGAATCAACCCACCCTGCATGCCGCCTTTGCTGCAGAGTCTTGCAACGTTTCGCGCCCGCAGTCCTCGGTGAGGCGCGCGGCTAACTGCCTGCATGCCCTGCGGAACGCGGGCGCCTCGCTCAGTTCCTGCGCAAAGGATATGAAGGGGGCACCATCGTGCAAATAACCGCCCGACTTGATCAGCAACGTGCGAAAGCGTATGAGCGTTTCGCGCAGAGCCGCTTCGTCCGCCGACCCCGCGAGGTTGTGCATGCAATAAAATTCCAGGCTCTCGCGACGCATTCTTTCGGGCGAACGGGGCAGATTGCGGTAATTCAAAATCAAGCGGCTGTATTCCTCTTGACTATGGGCGGTGTGACAGATTGAGAAGCTGATGTGGGGATTGTGGCCGGCGGCGATCGAGGGAATGCCCAAATACGCCATCTCGTGAGCGACAGTGCCGTAAATGCTGACGCCACAGCCCATCCCGCCCTCGGCAAGCTGCCGGTTGGAGGTGTCGGTGGACAACCACGTCGCTTCGGGATAATCCGCCATCAATTTCCGAACGACGGCCTTGCTGCTCGCTACCTGGTTGGGATGCGGTTTGACGAATATCCTGATGTTCGCCCGCCTGGCGAGCGCCAGGGTGAAAGTCGCCCAATCCCAAAAGTCCGAAAATATCATCCAGCGATAGCAATGCGGACTGTCGAAAAAATCATGCAGGAACAACACCAATGATCCCGAGACCGCCGCCGGGAGTGCCGCCGAACCTTCGTAGGCCGAGCGCTGCATGTATGCGGTGGCCGCGTCAATCCTGCCTGCCATGCGTGCGGAAAGCGCCGTCTCGGCCTGCGTGAGTTTCGCTGCGGAATTTTCGAGCCTGGCGAAGCCTGAACGATAGTTATCCGGGTTGCGCGTATGCACCCAATCCGTCGGAGACAGCTGCTTGTAGAATTCCTGATGGTTGCCGAAGGAAAATACCCGGATGCCGGCCGCCAAAGCGACGCGCACCGCGACGCCGTGCTGAATATAGGCGCTGTACGTTGCGAGGAACATTGCCGGCTTCACGGTGAACAGGTACGCGCGCGCAGCCCGCAAGTCACGCAGGGTCTGCCAAATGACGATCCACAGATACGCGCTCTTCAAATCGACGGTGGCGGCGGGCTTGAAGCGCAGGTAGCTGTCGTAGATGAGATCGCCCACCTTGATTGCGGAGATTTCCAACTCCAGGAGCGACTCTTTGGACTCGAGGTTCTTCCAGATTCGCCGGGCATCGATCAGATCGGCGATACCGGTGCGTGAGAGCAGCGGTGGCGAAGCCGATCGATAGGCCACACAGCCGCAGAAGCTTCCGTAAAGGCGGGTCCATTTTCTATCGGTGAGTGCGTTGTAGTAGCACAAGCTCTTGACCAAATTGATCAAGGAGCTCGTGCTCGCCGGCCGCAGGCTGCGGGGCACGAACTGCTGGACTCTCACAGGCCTTTCGGCTGCAATCCGGGCGACGACGCGCGCAAACAGCGCAAGATAGTAGTGATCCTCCACGGCCTCGACGAGCACCACCGGTTCGCCGCCCGTTCCCCGCGGGGTTGCGCCGGTTGAGTCCTCGACAGTGCGAAGAAATGCCCCCTCAGCCTTGGTAATTCGATACCGGTCGATGAGAACGCGCATTGCGTCCCCCATGCGCCGCACTGCACGGGAAAGAGCGCTCACTTGATTTCTCTTGTTTCAGCCATCGGCACAGTATATTGCACGGCGCACATCAACGTGAATTCGTGACGCCGTGAAAGAGAACCTCGATGGTGATCTGTTGGATGCCCCAGTTCTTGAGGAATTGCAGCTTCACTCCACCGCGATCGCCATCCGCCGCGAGCGAGAGCGGTTCGGCGGAGGCACCAACGTCGATGCCGCGCACCAGGCGCTGCAGCTGCACCAACGATGCGTGCTTTGGCCCGCCCGCTGCGGAACCGATCCAGTATTCGTAAATTGCCTGGTTGGTGGCATCGGCCTTGTCCCGTGCAATAATTTCAAACCGCCCGGATAGGGATCCGCCGGTCGGGTCGCCGGCGATGCTCAGAAACCGATATACGTCTTGCGCGGTAGTCGTATTGACCAGGGTCGACTGGCGGCTGAATCGGGTCGCGCCCAGCGACGATGCCTCCGCCGCGCAATTGCGGTACATCGTGCCGTTGATCGAGGTGTTGCACAGGCTGATATTTGCCAGCGTGAGCGTATTTCCCGAGGCGGGCCACGAGCAGTCCTGCATGACGACCTGCTGAGTGCCGTCTCCCCCGCTGAATACATCGGTCGCAGTGGTGGTAACCACGCCCCGCAGGTCGATACGGCTATGCGGGCCGGCCGTGATGCCCCCCGTGCCGTTCAAGTACGCGCCGTCGATGCCGGCTGTACAATCGTTCAAAATGAGCGCGGGAATCTTTGGAGCGGCCTCGAAGTAGACTTGGACGAGCTTCAGAGGCGAGCAACGTGTGAAGCTCGATTGACACGCATCTCCTGTCGCCCCCTCGATGGTACCGCCCACGAACGTGATTGCGCGAAATGCGTAGCGGATGCTCGGCGCATAGAATACGTTTCTGTCGTTTTCGGCGTAGTAGCAGTTCAGATGAAGGTGCGTCGTGCAGTACCCGTTTCCCTCCCCGGAGTCCGGAGCGCAATAGAAACCCTCGTTACCCCTCTGCGAGCGCACCTGATCGAAGGTCACTTCGAAGTTGTTGTCGCAGCGAATGTTGTAATTGAATCCCAGCACCCAAACGCGGGTCAGCCGCGTATGGCCCGTAAATTGGCCCGAATCCGTCGGTGCCAGTCGAACGCCCGTTCCCACCTTGGCGGTACCGGTGGCCTTGAAAAGCAAATCCCGAAGCTCCGTCGAGCCCACCACCCGAAAGAACTCACCGGCGAATTTAGACGTATCGCAAAGCAGAATCGTTTCGTGAGCGCCGTCGCCCAACCAAGAGACGGCAATATTGAGCGTACCGGCGGGCGCATATTTATATTGACCCGAGGGAATGCGGATCGGTCCGCCGCCGTGGCTCCCTACGGAATTTGCGTCCGCGAATGCCTGCGTGGAGTCGCGCTTGCCCGACGGATCGGCCCCGTAGCGACGCACGTCGCCCGACGCAAATTGCAGATTGGCCGGTGTAACGGCGGCGGCGCGCTCGGCCTCGGTCACCGGCCAGCCGGCGGTCGCGCCGGCATTCCCCTCGCCTTGCGCCGATCCCACGCCCGCCACACCGGCCAGAGTGCCCGCGGCGCCGATTGTTGACATATGTCGAATGAAATCCCGCCGCAATTGGGTGTTCATAGATCCTCTCGAGCTTCGCAAATCTTTGGAGCGTCCATCGGTACCGGTGAGCAATCCCGCTCACGCCGCAAGCAAGCTCACTGCTCGGTCGTGTCGTCGACGGATTCGGACAATTTCGCCGGGAATTCGCCGCTGATTTGCTCAAACTCTTCGTCATGATCGCTCGAGAATCCGGCGGCCGGCGATTGTGCGTGCAGGAACAGCGTGCTCTGCATCTGTGAAATCACCGCCGGGTCGTGAGTGACGACGATGACGATCCGGTCGCGGAAATGCAGCAAGATGTTCTCCAGAACCGCATTGCGTGTCGGCACATCGAGCGCGCTCACGCTTTCGTCGAGAACGAGGACATCCGGGTTTCGCAGCAGTGCCCGCGCAATTCCCAATCGCTGGCGCTGTCCGCCCGAAAGATTCGTGCCTTGATAGTCGAGCAGCGTCTCGAGTCCGGCCGGTAGCTTGCTCACCACTTGATCGAATCCGGCGAGACGCACCGCCCGTTCGATCTCGCTCTCGGAAGCGGCAAATCCGAAGACGATATTGTTGCGCACGGTATCGTTGAAAATTCGCGATTGTTGCTCGACCAGTACGACCCGCTTGCCGTAATCCTGTTGGTTGAGCTCCGACAGCGGCCTGCCGTTGACGCGTATTTTCGTCCCGTCGCAAGGAATCAGAGCGAGAATCAAGTCGACCAAGGTCGACTTGCCGCTTCCGGACGGTCCGCAGATCGCGTAACTGCAACCTGCCTTGAATGCGTACGTCAATCCGCTCAGCACCTCATGTGTGGCCCCTTCGTACCGGTAGCTCAAATTCGACAACTCGATTTCGCGGATGGGTTCCCGCAACGGCCGTCGATGCTCGGTCAGCGTCTGCGGGACCGGCGCCGACGCGATGGACACGACGTCGTGAGCCGCACGCAGATCCGCGAGCAATTTCATTCCATTGTTCAAACAGGCTCCCGCCGATGGGAAGAAGCGCATCAGCAGGATCATTCCGGCCAAGGTGGACGCCAGATCGAAATGCCTGATGCTTTGCGGCGACAAAAGAAAAATCACGACGAGCACGAGCAGCAGGAGGATGATCAGCGGCAGACTCTTCTGCGCGTGTGTCGTGAAGTCCACCCTTGCGAGCGTGCGGTGGTATTTCTTGACTTGTTCAGCGTACTGCCCGACGACATATCCTCCGCCGCCGATCGAACGCACGGAGCGCAGTCCGTTCAAGCCGTCGAGGAACGTCGAGGTCGCAACGCGGGACTCGGCCTTTATCACGCTTCCCATCTGATACACCCGCCGCGTGCTCCCAAGGATGGTGACGCCGGTGACCGCGACGAATATCGCGACGCCGACGGCGAGCTTGCTCGAAAACACCAGCATCGCCGCGATGGTCACCAGCACGGAGAAAGTGGCAACCAGCAGCTGGCTGAAGTAGAGGAATATTTGGCCGGCTCGACTCGCTTCATCTCCGGCAATTTGTATGAAATGGCCGATCTTATGCCGCTGAATTTCCAGCAGCGAAGTTTCCATGATGAATTTTCGGAAGGCGCCGGAGGCGAGCAGTGCCGTCACGTCGCGAGAAACGCTCGACGTGAGCACCGAGTACGCGAACTGCAAAACGATCCGGATCAATATCATCCCAAGAAACAATTCGAACCATGTTTTCGTATCCGGCGAGACGCCTGACGATATCAACAGGGAATTCCAATACTGCGCAATCGGAGACATATGGGAATTGTTGATGTGCTGCGTCAGCGGCACCAAAACGCTGAGAGCGGCAAATTCCATAAGTGTGCCGAGTATCGCCAGGCTTAGAACGACCGACACCCAGGGCGATGAGCGGGCCGAGAAACGAATGACTTCCGATAAATACCGTGCGACCCGCATTGATGCTAAGCCTCGGCGCTGATGCGCTGTATCGTCGCCGAACAGGGACGGCCCTCGGCGTCGACGACTTCGAAGGTGATCAGACCATCGCGCGGGATCGTCTCCAGCTCGAAGGACACGGTCTGTGATCCGGCACGGAGCTCTCGCCGCTGCGCCGAATGGCTGATGAGGGCCGGCTTGCCGGTCTCGATCTCGATACGGACGCTGCGCGAAGCGGTACAGTCGAGCGCCACCTGGAATCGTCCGCGCGCCCGCGCGCCGGTGGGAAACGCCGAGAGCGTCGATTGCCGCAGATCGAAACCCGAATAAAAGTACGGCCGATGATCGGGGTTGACGCCCGAAATGGCCCGCGGCGGAAGAAAATTCAGTCGCCGCTCGATCAGACGCGCCGGCGCCCCGGCCACCACGCTGTACGGTGCGATCGATTTGGTGACCACGGAGTTTGCGCCAACGACGCTGCCGCGACCAATGGTTACGCCTCGCATTACAACGGAGTTTATCCCGATCCAGCAATCATCTTCCACGCGAATCGGCAGGTGACGCGGGCTGACCGGTTCGTAGCTCGGATCAGCCAGCAACCGGTCCTGATCCCGGATCAACCACGCCGGTTTCTCCGCATAGCGGTGCGTTCCGGACGTCATCAGTACGTTCGGCGCAAATAGGCACTGTGCGCCGATGCTGACCTGACCGAGAAAGATACAACGGTCTTGCACGGACGTGAAATCGCCGATGATGATTTCAGTTGCAGGAGTGATCTCGACGTCGCGCCCTATGTGGACACCGTCGCCAAGAATGAGCGTGGAATCCCGGGGAACCTGAATGAGACTGTTTCTGCCGACGGATACGCGCTTGCCGAATGCAAAGGTTCCCTTCGCCGAGACCGTGGCTGAGCCATGAATGCCGATGAGCCGCCGATATCTCACCAAACCCATGAATCCGCGCACCCAGCGGGCTATCCGAAACTGCATGACTCCATCTCCCAACCCGCATGATTCGTAAGATCGCGGAACGCTATTATCTGAAAGGGCGTCAATAGTAGCCGTTATCATCGGAGGATTGCCGCGCTCGTCGGTTACAATTCGTTATTGTAACCGCGCGGGTGGACACGAGGGGCGGGCGCGAGCCATCGACCACCGGAATAACTCAGGAGCAAGAATGCGGGAAAATGCCTATGAAGAGTATCAGAGCGATTGGACTGCGGTGCTGGAAAAGGCGAAGCGTCTGGTGGGTGAAGGCAACACGAATCTTGCTCGCGTCCTATCGCTGCTCAACAGACCGGCGGACAAAAATCCGAACGTCAAATTGCTGCGCAGGTATGGGCACCGGGTCGCAGGACGGAGGGTTTCTGGAATTGCGGACCCGGCTTTCGAACAGCTGCTGTTTGCCCTCACCATGCAACGCGAATTGAGCAGGGCGATCGATGGCGATACGGTGAACGTCATCGAACTTGGCAGCGGCTACAGCAAGAATCTATTCGACATTTGGTTGAACGGCGGTCCTCTACAGGCAAACTACCTGGGCATGGAATATACGCGGGCCGGGCGCGAATGCGGGTCGTTCCTCGCGCAGCTCGACGCGAATATCCGCTACCAATCGTTCGAATTCGATTACTACAAGCCGGTGCTGGCGGATTTCGACAGGCATGCAAAAACATTCGTTTTCACCTGCTACAGCATCGAGCAAATCACCACGTTCGGACACGCGACGTTCGACGCGCTGCTCGAGCTTCCCGGCCTCTACAAGGTCGTGCACATAGAGCCGATAGGGTGGCAGTCCGGCCCCCGGCTCCTGCCGCTTCCCACCGAGCCCATGCTCTGGCTATCGACCCGGATATCGGCGCGCAGGACCCGATACAACACCGATCTTCTGTCGACGCTGAACAGCCTGGTGCGCGCCGGAAGAATCAGCCTGGCCCATGCGCCGAAGATCGATTACCTCGCGCACCGCCCGAACCTTCCGGGAACCGTCGTTACCTGGTCGCCGCGCCGCTGATCGCGATCGCCTCAAGTGTATTGCCGGTAGATTGCGGGCGCCCGCAGCAGCATTTCTTGCAGCGATGCATCGCTCGCGCGGGTCATTCGCGCTCGCGGATAGGTGGCGCCGAACAGTCCGTTGCTGAACTGCAGCTGCAGGATCAGCCGCGGCGCGCCGCGCACGTTGGCTCCCTTGTGCAGGCCTCGCGTATCCTCGACGATGATGGATCCTCGCGGCGCGGAGAATTCCAGAGATGCGCCGGCCCTTCCCGCATACGCATCCCGGACCTCCTCGTCGGTCAAGCGCTGATAGCCGCGCAGCAATAGCCGCGAGGGGATTCCATCCGTTCGATGCGATCCCCTTACAAAGCTGTGCGGTCCGTTATCCGGGCCGACCTCCGTCAGGTAGACGAACACTTTCAGCCACTTGATCCTATCCATGTCGAAGTGGAAAAACTGCGCCGCCTCGGCATCCGGCCGCGCGCTATAGTTCGTGTGCCACCACATGTTGAGAACGTCCGCCACCGGCTGGCATTGCAGATATTCCTGTGCAAGAGCGAGTATCGAGCGATCTGCCAACAGGGATTGCACATCGCTGTTGTCCAGAAGCACGCCCGCAGGATAGTCATACCGTACCGCCTGCGGGCGGTCGGGGTCGAAGAGAGCGACGGCCGCTTCGGCGGTTCGGAGTTGTCCGTCCATCCGCCGCACGTGCGACTGCGTGCGCTGAGCGAACTGCATCAGGCGGTCACAGGCTGCGGCGGGGAGCGCCCGTTCGAAGACGACGAAGCCGTCCTCGCGCAAGCGTTTGGCGCGATCCTGAAGCCTGCCGCCGCTGAGGTCGCCCAAAACGCCCACCGGCGATCCAATGGCGACCTGTGGGCGAAAACGCGAAACAATCCGTGACAACAGGTCGTTGGAGCGGCCCCGCGTTACGCAGAAGAGCCATATGAGCGCTTGGTGAGCGAACCCGGGCGTGCGTCCGGTGCACCAGTAGCACACGAATCCGATCGGCAGCAGCAGCACGCTCCGAATGGTGAGCACGAGGACACGCAGTGTCGGGAATAGGCCGCTCATCCGCTTAGCCGGTCACTTGATATGCTGCAACGCCGCAAGAGGGCTCCGATGCGTCCGAGGTTTTGGTCGACCAATATCGCAGTCTCGCAGCATATGAATCGGCAGGCCACCCCGCGTCGGCGCAACTCATCGGCCAACGGCTGGTGGCGGTAGCAGGTAGTTCGATTCGATCCACGAAACCAGCTGCCCGCCGAGGTAGTCACTGCCAAATTCATTGAGGTGGTTGTCATCCGGATACATCAGCACGCCTCCCACCTCAGAATGACAGGACAGCGAATCGCACAACAGCGGCACGGGGTCGAACAGCGCAAGGCCCGGAAACTGCGCCTGTAGCCTGGCCAAGAGCTGTCGCGCTCGGCGCTGCGAACTCAACACTTTCGCCGTCGGCGGTGCTCGGTCGCAGTCGTGGGTGGCCCTGCAGCCGATCACGGGTCGCAGCAGCTCCGGCACGTCAGCAAGAATCCCGACTTGGAAGCCCTCTGCGCGCAGCTTGCCGATGAGCCGTGCGTAGTCGGCGTATATGAATTGTGCAACGGCATCCTCGCCTGCGCTCACACCGACTTCCTGGCGCACCTCTTCATACACCTCGTTGGGCGCGCCATTCAGGGTGCGCGGGTTTAGATAGACGTTGAGATACCCGCTCAACAGCACCAGGCGCAGCGAAGATGCCCGGTGGGCGATCAAATCCTCCAGCGCGCGCTCCTTGCTTCGGCACCGCTCGAGACTGGCGCCCGGGTAGCACCCGCCGTTCCAGATAACGGCGGCTTTTAGTCGGCTCGCTGTCAGGCCCTTGTAGTAGTGTCCGGCGTGCGAGTCTCCAATCAATGCGACTTCGGGCTGATCGGAGTTGGCTGAGCATCGGTCCGGCGCCTGCGCCTGCGAGAAGAGGCTAAGGCGGCAGTTTTCCGCTTCTGGAAATGTGTGTGAATTGAGGAACTCCAGGTCGGCGCGACGGAACGCGGGGGAGCGGCTCTCGAGCCCGTTGCGCGCCGCAACCTGCCAACCCAACAGGCCACACCCCATCATCGCGGCCAGCAACACCACCGTCGTCGTTTTGGACCGGGCGCGAAAGCGAATGGGCCGCTCGACGAACTCGTAGGTCACCCACGCCAGCAGAACCGAAACCACCAGGATGAGGAGGCGCAGCGAGCGTGACAGGTCCGCACCGCTGTTTCCGGCCACGCGTGCGAACACGAGCAGAGGCCAGTGCCACAGATACAGCGGGTAGCTGATCAACCCAACCCACACGAGCGCACGGTTCGACAGCACCCGGCGAGCCAGCCAGGTTTCGGGCCCCGCTGACACCAGCAGCATGGTGCCCGCGGCCGGCAACAGCGCCCACCATCCAGGAAAGGGTCGGGCATTCGAGATGATCAGCAGCGCGGCGGCCAGCAGCAGGCAGCCGGCGATTGCCTGGATGTGAGTACTGCGGACTCGAAGCCGCTCGAATGCCGGATGCGAAAACAACGTCAGGCAAGCAAGACAGCCTCCGCAGGACAGCTCCCAGAAGCGCGTCTGCGGAGAATAGAAATCTGCCACGCGGTTGGTATGGGCTTCGCCGATATTCAGTCCGAAGGACAGCACTCCGATAGCGAGGATGGCCAGCAGCGGACTGACACGCACCCTCCAGCAGAGCCACAGCAGCAGCGGCCAGAGCAGATAGAACTGCTCCTCGATGCCGAGTGACCACAGATGCAGCAGCGGCTTCGTCACGGCGCCACCATCGAAATAGCCGGCTTCGCGCCACAGCGCCAGATTCGATACGAAGCCAGCGCCGGCCGCCACGTGCTTCCCCAACTGGCTATATTCGGAGGCGAGCAACCAGCACCAGCCTGCTAGCAGACAACAGGCCAGAATGAGGATCAGTGCGGGAAAGATGCGTCGTATGCGGCGGGCGTAGAAATCGAGGAAGCTGAATCGATTCCGTTGCAGGTTCTCCAGAATGATGGTCGAGATCAGATATCCAGAGATGACGAAGAAGATATCGACGCCGATGAAGCCGCCCCGCACCAGAGTCGGAAAGGCGTGATAGGCGACCACGGATGTCACGGCGATGGCTCGCAGACCGTCGATATCCGCGCGGTACTTGAAATTCATCAATCGGACCGAGTAATTAGGTGGGCGGTGTACTTGGCAGGGTTGTAGCTTAGCCAATTTTCCATGACGCTGCGCGCGGCCACGAGGCGGCGGAGGCATGCGGAGCGATTCCTGCGCAAGAGGTCCCAGCGGCGGCGCAAACAAGTAAACTCCTGCGGGCGGAATGGCCGCTGATTTCTTGCCGAACCCCCGTATGTGTGGTATTGCCGGATTCCGATCGGACCGTCCCGTTGATCAGTTCGCGCTGGAGCGAATGCTTGAAGCCCTGCATCATCGCGGGCCGGACGAGGCTGGGTATTTTCGCGATGGGCCTTTCAGCGGCGGAATGCGGCGCCTCTCGATCAATGATGTCTCGGGCGGTCACCAGCCGCTCTTCAATGCCGATCGCAGTGTCGCTCTGCTGTACAACGGCGAGATCTACAACTATCCGAAGCTACGGCGAGAGCTCGAACTGCACGGCCATGTCTTTCGGACTCGGTCGGACGGGGAGGTAATCTGCCATCTCTACGAGCACTATCGCGAAGAATTGTTTGAGCGATTGGACGGGATGTTTGCGGCAGCTCTGTGGATCGCTCCCGAACGAAAGCTGATTCTGGCGCGCGACATTCCTGGTGAGAAGCCGCTCTACTACAGTCGATTGCCCGACGGCACGATCGCCTTTGCATCGGAGATCACTGCGCTCGTGCTTTGTCCCGGCCTCGATCGGGCGCTCAACCACCAGGCTATTTGGGATTTTCCGACGTTCTTATGGATACCCGAGCCGGCCACGGTCTACCGTGATGTCTTGGCGCTGCCGCGCGGCCACACACTGGTCGTCGACGACAATGGCACGCGGCTGCGCCCGTATCGCAACCGGTTCGGACGCGAGCCATTGTCGAGCCACGAACTGCCCGTCGTCGTCGCCGAGACGCGCCGCGTCGTAGAAGAGGCCGTCAAGAGCCGCTTGCTGTCCGATGTCCCGGTTGGCAGCTTTCTCAGCGGCGGACTGGACAGTTCTATCGTCGCCACGATCGCGGCACGCGAGCTGGCCTCGCTGGATACCTTCAGCGTTGGCTTCGAGGACGTCGCCGATCCGCAACACGGGAGCGCCGACGAGTCGGCGGCGGCGGCGGCCACGGCTCGGCGCATCGGATCGCGTCACCACGCCATCCACGTGACGGCCCAATGCTTTCGCAGTGAGCTGGACCGATTCTTTCGTCACGGCGACCAACCGTTTGCCGTGTCATCCGGCCTCGGCATCCTGGCGGTCGCCAAGGCGGCGCGCGAAGCAGGTATCAAGGTACTGCTGTCGGGCGATGGAGCCGATGAGTGCTTTGGCGGGTACAGCTGGTACCCGTCTCTGGCAGCCCACGCGAGCTCTGCATCGGCATTGCCAACGGGGATCGTGTCGTTCCAGAATTTCGGTATGCCGCTTGCGCAGCGCGTTGCGGCGATCGCGGCGTTGCCGACAGAGGCACGCGCCTGGGCATGGCACTACTATGCTCACGAGGACGAGAAGGCTGCGCTGTTCGCGCCGGAATTCAGGGATGGGCTTGCATCCTCGCTGCGCCACTTCCGTGGGTTTCGTGCCGAACCCTGGCGACCGGTCGATTTCATCGCGCAGGACCGCGACTTCTACTTCCCGAACGAGATGCTTACAAAGGTCGATCGGATGGGCATGGCGTATTCGGTCGAAGCGCGGGTACCATTCGCGGCGCCCGCAGTCTTGTCGCACGCCGACAAGCTCGAGTTCAACGAAATGGTCGGCCCGGACGGCATATTGAAATATGTGCTGCGGCGTGCATTCGCCGACGTCCTGTCAGAAGATGTTGTCGCCCGCCCAAAACACGGGTTCAACGTGCCCATCGATCATTGGCTGAAGGGCGAATGGGCCGATCTGGTGGACGATGCGTTCGCCGCCGAGTCCGCACTATGTCGAACGGGCATCGTCGCGTCGGGCGCGGGAGACACCGCACGCGCCATGCTCAATGACCCCGTGCGGCTCAACGGCCACACGATATTCTGTATGATCACGCTGAATGCTTGGCTGGAACGGAGCGCAATTGGAAATCATCGCAGAGATCGGCCAGAACCATAACGGCGACATGATGCTCGCCCGGCGTCTGATCGCAGCGGCCAAGGCGGCTGGAGCTTCGGTCGCGAAATTCCAGGTGTACGATGCGCGAGCCTTGTTCCCCGTGGAAGGCAACGAGTGGTTCGACTACAACTGCCGCACAGAGTTGAGCCGCGCCGACGTGGAGATGCTGGCCGCGGAATGCGCACGCGTAGGAATCGAGTTCATGGCCTCGGCGTTCGACATCGAACGGGTTCGCTGGTTAGAGCGGGTCGGCGTGCGGCGCTACAAAATCGCGTCGCGATCCGTCAGGGATCGGGCGCTGATCGACGCGTGTGCATCAACGGGCCGGCGTCTGATCGTGTCGCTCGGGATGTGGGACGAGGACGGCTTTCCGGAGGTTCGCGCCGCAGGTGGAGTCGACTTCCTCTACTGCATCTCGAAATATCCGACCCCGCTGTCCGAGGTTAAGCTCGGCAAGGCCGACTTCACGCGATATGCGGGCTTCAGCGACCACACCGTTGGCGTTGAGGCTTCAATGGCGGCGCTCGCGCGAGGCGCGAGGATCATTGAGAAACATTTCACGCTTGACAAGACCATGTACGGCCCGGACCACGCGTGCAGCATGACGCCGGAGGAACTGGCCGATCTGTCGCGATTCCGCGACCGGCTGGCGGAACTCCTGTAGCATGAGCGATACAAAGCCGTCGGCCGAGTGCGCGGCCTGGGGAACAGGCGAACCGCGCTTCACGGTCTACATCCCAAGCCGCAATTACGGGCGTTTCCTTGGCGAAGCGATTGAGAGCGTGCTTCGCCAGACGGTCGACGACTGGGAGCTCATCGTTGTCGATGACGGCTCGACGGACGACACGGCATCGGTGATGGGCCTATACCGTGGCCACCCGGCGATTTCGCTGCATCGAACCGAGAGTATCGGCCTGCCGTCGGTCGGGAACTTCGCGCTCGCGCGGGCGCGCGGCCGCTACCTGATCCGGCTTGACGGCGATGACGTCTTCGACGAGAACATTCTGCTCGTCCTCGGCAATCTTCTCGACCGGCGTGCCGATCTGGCACTGGTATTCCCGGACTATTTCCTGGTTGATGCGTTCGGCCAGGTGTTTGCTCACGAACGCCGCAAGAGGCTTTACGAGTCGAATCACATGGTCGATCTGCCGCCGAATGGTGCGTGTGCACTTGTGCGAACCGCCGTCCTGCGCGACCTCGGCGGCTATCGGGAAGACCTCGGAGCACAGGACGGGTTTGACCTATGGACAAAGCTGGCCTCTCGGCACAAGTGCGCGAATGTCAACCTGCCGCTGTTTTACTACAGGCGCCATGGCACCAACCTAACGACCGACGTCTCGCGCATCGTGTCGGCGCGACGTCAGATAAAAAAGGACGCGGTCAAGGATCAGCTGGCGCTGCTCCGCCCGATCATCGCGGTAATCCCGTGCCGCAGGAACTTCGATTTCGTTCCTGACTTGTGGAACCAAGCGCTGGGAGACCAGTCGCTGCTCGAGCGTGATATCGCCGTGAGTCTCTCCTCGCCACTGTTCGACAACGTCGTCGTTACCTGCGATAACGAAGCAGCGGCGTTGCCGGTGAAGCAGCGGAAAGATCCGCGACTGAGTTTTGTGCTGCGCGACCCGCGCAGCACCATTCGCTCGTCGAGCATCGTGCCGACGTTGGAGCGGATTGCGCGCGATCTGGACCCGTCGTTGAGCGGCGTGACGGTCCTGCGGTACATCCAGACTCCGTTCGTGACGACCGATACGCTCGAGGAGGCGGTCTGCACGCTGGCGATCAGCGACGCCGACTCGGCGAGCGCGGTCGAGGAGATTCGCAGCCGGGTGTTCCGCCGCTCGCCTCACGGGCTCGAGCCCCTCGGCAGCCGCGGCGAACTCAGCTCGGACTTCGACTCACTCTATCGCGACTCGCAGACCTGCATCGCGACGCGGAACCGAAATCTGGCGACCGGGTCGCTCAGTGGCCGATCGATCTCGAGCTTCGTCGTTTCAGCGGCCGAGAGCTTTTTCATCGATTCTGAGCACACGATCCAACTAGCGCGGCACATGGTCACCCAGCTCAAATGAGTCTCGGTAGAGTCGGAATCGTGGTTGCCGCTCGAAGCGGCTCTCGGCGACTTCCGGGCAAGGCGCTACTGTCCCTGCGCGGCGTCCCCATGCTGGCGTTTCTGCTTGGAAGGCTAAAGCCGGCGCGCCGCGCAGCTCTCTACTTGGCGACGACCGATTTGCCCGCAGACGACGTGCTCGAGGGTATTGCCGTACAGGCAGGGGTGCCTGTATTTCGCGGAGCCGATGCGGACGTGGTCGCGCGCTATGTGGCCGCCGCGGAGCGATTCTCTCTGGACACGGTTGTGCGGGTGACTGCAGATTGTCCTTTCGTAGACGCTGAGATCGTCGATTTCTGTCTCGAGCAAGTGGAGCGAACTGAAGCGTTCGATCTTGCGACGACCAAGACTCGATTTCCGACCGGACTGGACTGTGAGATCTACAAGGCCGATACCATGGCGAGACTGCATCGTGACGGCCGCCTCGACGCGAGCGAGCGCGAGCACCTGACCCTCCACTACTACAATCACAGCGAACGATATCGCATACAATACATCGATCCCATGGCGTCATGGCGCTCGACCGGTCGGCATCTGATGGTCGACACCGCGGCCGACTACGCGTTTGCCACGCGGCTGGCTGCCTCCCTACCCGCGGACGACCTGTCGATTGGCGCCGTACTGCGCACCGCAGCCGAACTCCATGGTGAGGATTTAAATTGGACAGGGCGTCGGGAGGACGTTGTGAATCGACAGACAATTGATCAGGCTTTGGAAGATTGCTTACCCGCCATGGCGCAGCTGCCCACGGAGGGCGGCGGAGCCTATGCTCGCGTGGAGGCCGCGCTCGATGTGCTGTTGGCGCTGGATCGGATTTTCCGGAATCCAAACGACGATCCATATCCAGTGCTCGCCGCGGCTCTCGGCAGAGTTAAAGCGATGGCTGACGCCGCCAATATTCGGGCTCGCGAAATGGCGCCGGGCGAATCGAAGGAAAGTGCCGCTCCCGACCGCCAGTCCGTAGCGCAACTATACGCACGCGCTTGGACGACGTATGGCGAGAGCACTTATGATCACTCGGTGAGTCTGGTCGAGCAGCGACTCAGGCGTAGCGGCTTGGACGAGGCATTCTTCCGGGACAAGGTCTGCTTGGACGGCGGCTGCGGGACCGGGCGTGCGTCCATCGCAATGGCGAAAGCGGGCGCGCGCCGTGTCGTGGCGGTGGATGTGTCGGAAGCGTCGCTCGAGTATCTACGGCGCACGGCGGCGCGCTACCAGCTGAGCAATATCGAGGTTGTCCAGCAGGATGTGACCGATCTTGGCCGCTTCGAGACGGGATCATTCGATTTCGTCTTCTCGAATGGCGTACTGCACCATACCGCGGCGCCGGAGCGCGGTCTGGCCGAGCACTTCCGCATCGTGAGGCCGGGTGGCAAGCTTTGGCTCTATTTGTATGGCGCAGGAGGGCTGTATTGGGATGTGTACGACCGCTTCCGGCCCATCGTCACTGCCCTCGACGTCGACGAGAACTACCGAATACTTCGTGAGCTTCGCGTGCGGGAGGGGCTGATTTACACCTTCCTCGATAATCTCAGGGCGCCACGTCAGTATTATCTCCTCGACCAAGTGCTGGCCCTGCTGCGCCAGTCAGGTGAGTTTACGCATGAACATGCCCGCGGAATGTCCGTGATTGACGATACGCAGATGCTGCTCGCCTCGAAGTGGGGCTCGACGATTCTCGGTCCGCAGGGAGAGGTCAGGATCGTAGCGACCAAGCGCTAGGGCGTTGATGATCATCAAAGGTAACGAAACGGATGAATGAAGTCGTCGCCGTCGTCGGGTTGGGATACGTGGGCCTGCCACTCGCGGTGGAATTTGGTAAGAAACTTGACACGATTGGCTACGACTTATCGGCCACCAAAATAAATAACTACCGCAGGTTCTGCGATCCTACGGGGGAGGTGTCGAGCGAGGATCTGCAGGCCGCCGCGCGATTGACGCCCACCAGCGACCCTTCGGAATTGCGTCGCGCCGATTTCATCGTGGTCGCAGTCCCGACACCCGTGGACGCGGCGCACATTCCCGATTTTGCCCCTTTGATCGGAGCCTCTACGACAGTTGCCCGGCATATGAAGAAGGGCGCCATTGTCATATTCGAGTCGACGGTGTATCCGGGCGCCACCGAGGAGGTTTGCGTCCCCGTGCTGGAGCGCCATTCGAACCTGCGGTGGAAGCAGGATTTTCATGTCGGCTATTCGCCCGAGCGAGTCAATCCCGGCGATAAGGAGCATACCGTATCGCGGATCATCAAAGTGGTCTCGGGTGATGACGAGCAGACGTTGACCAAAGTCGCCGATCTTTACTCATCCATCATTACGGCCGGTGTGCACAAAGCGAGTAGCATCAAAGTCGCGGAGGCAGCCAAGGTCATCGAGAATACGCAGCGCGATCTCAATATTGCGCTGATGAATGAGCTGGCGCTAATTTTCGACCGCATCGGGATCGATACCTTGGAAGTCTTGCAGGCGGCCGGCACCAAGTGGAACTTTCTACCCTTCCGGCCGGGCCTGGTTGGCGGGCATTGTATCGGCGTCGACCCCTATTACCTGACACACAAGGCAGAAATGATTGGCTACCATCCGCAGGTCATTTTGGCGGGGCGGCGAATCAACGACGGCATGGGCGCTTACGTCGCGCAGCAGACGCTGAAGCAGCTCATCAAGAACGGAAGCCCGTTGCCGGGCGCCAAGGTGATCGTGCTGGGACTCACGTTCAAAGAGAATTGTCGGGATCTTCGCAACTCCAAAGTGGCGGATGTGGTTCGGGAACTGAAGGAGCTCGGCTGCGAGGTCAGCGTTCACGATCCGATCGCGGACCCCCGCGATGCAGTGCACGAGTACGGCGTGGCCCTGATGACCTGGCAGGAACTGCCCGCCGCAGCCGATGCCGTGGTCGCCGCGGTTCCTCACAGAAGTTACCTTGACATGCCGCTGCGCGAGCTTTTGCGCGGGTTGAAAAGGAACGGGGTCTTTATCGACGTCAAGTCCGCGTTTGACCGAACCGCCATCACCGCGGCGGGATTCCGCATGTGGCGGCTGTGATCCGCTACCAGCAGGTGCGCACGGAGCTCGTTAACGCCCCACGGAAATGGCTGATTACCGGAGCTGCTGGTTTCATCGGCAGCAATCTTCTGGAGGCTCTGCTGGAGCTCGACCAGCAGGTGGTCGGCTTCGATAATTTCGCCACCGGACACCGCGAGAATCTCCAGGAAGTCGAGCACCGCGTGACACTCGTTCGGTGGCGCCGCTTCCGCTTTATCGAAGGCGATATACGCGATAGAGACGCTTGCCGGCGAGCTTGCGACGGGGTCGATATCGTCCTGCATCAGGCGGCACTCGGAAGCGTCCCGCGCTCGATCGAAGATCCGATCACCACCAATGCGGTCAATGTCGACGGCTTCCTCGAGATGCTGGCGGCTGCGCGGTCCGCCGGTGTGAAGCGGTTCGTCTATGCTGCATCTTCGTCCACGTATGGCGACCATCCGGGTCTGCCGAAGGTCGAATCCTTGATCGGCAAGCCGTTATCGCCTTATGCGGTGACCAAGCTCGTCAACGAGCTGTATGCCGATGTCTTTGCGAGCAACTACCACTTTCCCTCGATCGGTCTGCGCTACTTCAATATCTTCGGCGCCCGCCAGGATCCCGAAGGAGCTTATGCGGCCGTGATCCCCAAGTGGATCGCCGCGATGATTCACAACGAGCCCGTCTACATCAATGGCGACGGCGAGACCAGCAGGGACTTCTGTTACGTCGCCAACGCCGTACAGGCCAACCTGCTGGCGGCGACGACCCCCGACCCTGCCGCCGTGAACCAGGTGTACAACGTTGCCGTGGGAGAGCGAACCTCGCTCAACGAGCTGTTCGAGCGCCTGCGTGCCTTGCTCGCTCCGCACCTCGCGCATTTGGCCGGATTTGCCCCGGTCTATCGGGATTTCCGGGCCGGAGACGTTCGACATTCACTCGCGGATATCGGCAAAGCCAGGCGTTTGTTGGGATATGAGCCCACGCATTGCATCGGCGACGGACTGTCCGAAGCGATGGCGTGGTATTGGGGTCATCGGAGTGGCGAAGCGAAAGGCTGACCGCCTATTGTTTTACAACATTGAATCGCCTAACGGGACACCAGTTGCGCGACTTGGAAGAAATCCCAGCTCAGCAGATAGTTGTTACCGGGTCCGAACATGTATTCGGAGACCGTGATTCTCTCGACCAGGATTGCCGCCGCCGCCAGGCACACCGTAAAGCGGAAAAACACCTGCAATCCCGGACGATTTCGAAACACATGGAAGATGATCGCTGCAAGCAGCAATCCGTACAGCCATTCGAGATACGCAAAGTAGCGAAGTGCGTAAAGCGGAAGGCCGACAATGAAGAACCCGAGGCTGAGTATGTAGATGGCGAGGAACGCCAGACGCGCATAATGAAGCGACCTGAGACGCAAGTGCTGGACCCGTATTCCAATCTGAGCGATGACAAAGAACGCGCCCACGACCACGAAATGCCCCGCGTGAATGTTGGGTACATCCTTGGTGATGAACTCGCCCTGCACCAGCGGAATGGCCGCCATGGTTACCGCCAAGGCAACGAGCATGCAAGCGCTGCGGAACAAGAGACTGGCGAACCCCCGCCTTGCGCCTTCGCGGTAGCGGAACAACCCTAAGGTAGCCAGCACCGCAGGAATCATGGGTGCGGTGCCATTATGAACCGCACACGCAGACAGCACGGCAAACAGAGCCCATCTATTACGATTCGTGAGGTATAACGCAAAGGCGTAGAAGAGCAGAGCTCCCGAAACATACTGCCGGATCAAATGCGTGCTTTGCACGAAATTGATTCCCGCAAAAAAGGCGAAGAATGCGACCGTCAGCAGCATGCCCCTGCTCCACTCTTCCGATCGGGCGATCAGAGCGAGCCCCAGAAAGGTCGGCACGTAGATGGCGAGTGTGGCGGCGACGGCCAGCGCGGTCCTGCTGTCCGGAATCACCTGTCCAATCACCCAGAGGGGACCATAGAAGCCGATCTCGGTCACTCGATAGGTACCGGAGAGTAGGCGCAGCTCTTCCTGATTGAACAGCGTCTCAAACGGCCTTGCGGCCAGGTAATCCTGCAGGTTGATATAAACCGCCAAATCCTCATCTTCGAGTTTCGAGACATTCAGAATCGTGAATAGCATGCAGGCGGACACGAGAAACAGCCACTTGAAGTCGTTCGTCGGGTTGATGACGGCGAACAGACACACCATCATCAGCAGCCCCAAGGGCTGCCAAAAGAATGCCGCGCTCCCCGCGGCCAGCAGCACACCCGCGACGAGCCGCCAGGGGGCGGCCGATTGCAGATTCATGGCTGCGGCGTTCAACGTTCCCCGCGCCAGGAAGATCGAACGAAGACGAACAGCAGCCCAAGGAAGAGCCCGCCCAGAAGACCGCCGAGAACCACGAACGCCCGGCGGATCGACGACGGAAGTTCCGGCACCGCGCCGGGATCGATGACCTTGAGCGCATACTCCTCATTGCCGCCGGCAAGCATCGATTGCTTGTATTCGTTCTCCAGCAAGGTGCTGAGAGCGGTCTGTACCGGCACGAGCTGCGTCTTGGTCGCCTGATCGCGCAGATACGCGATATTGCGTTCCGAATCGCGTATTGCTCTGTCGCGGGACAGCTTATTGGTCAACGCAACGAGCCCATTGGCCCATTTCGCCGCAAGCACCGGATCGCGCCACGTAATACTGAGGGTTACCAACCCCGTCTTGGGATCCTGGACGACCGTGCGAAGCTTTCTGAACTGCACTTCCGCTTTCCAAAGGGTCGGTATCTTCTTCGGGTCGCTGTTGATCCAGCGTCCTGCCTTGGCATCCCAACTCTTCGGATACAGCACGGGCAATAGATCATTTTGCTCGATGAACATCTCGGTCAGGTACCGAGATTGCAGCAGCGCAATCGCCTCGAATTTCTCGCTGTCCCCGCCGATCGACACCCCGGCGAGCGAAGCCAACGCGCCGAATTGCGACATCATGCCGCCTGCGCCGCCCCCATGCTGCTGATTCGTCACGACGGAGAACTGCACCGTCGACTTGTATTGCTTCTCCGAAAATATCGCGCCGACGAGGGCAATGACGCCGAACACCAGCGTGACGATGAGGATGAGCTTGCGATCGCGCGACACGATCTCCGCGAGACTCTTCAGCTTCACGTCCGATGCAGCGGTCTGCTCCGCGACGCTCATCGATGATCCCTGCACGAAATCACGGCTACACGCTGTGAATGGCGAGCACCGCCACGGCCAGGTTGTAGATGATCGTCGTCACGGCCTGCCACAGCGGCAGCGGGTTGATCCGTTCCGTATCGAGCGGTACGACAATGACGTCGCCGGGACGCATCTCGACGGTCTGGGTGCGCCTGAACCAGCCCGTCCGCCCTCCGGCGACCACATCGCCGTTCGCTCGCACGACGTAGATGCGCTTGCGATCCGCTTTCTGGGTGATCCCGCCGCTCTTGGCGATGTAGTCGTCGCGGGTAAGGCCGGCCCGGAACACGTGCGAGGTGGGGCTCTGCACTTCGCCGAGGATGGTGACTTCCTGCAATTTCTTCGGCACCAGCAGCATGTCGCCATTGCGCGCGATCACATCGCCCGGCGCGCCCGGCTTGTTCTTGATCACCTGATTGATGTCGATGACCAGGCGGCCCACAGGCTTTGCTTCGCGCAGCTGGGATACCAGTTGCTGTCCGACCGCGATGCCCTGCGTCGCGTTCGCGCCGCCGCTGCCCGAATTGGTGGCCGCGCTGCTCGAAATCGCCTGCAGGGACAACGCAGCGAGGTCGCTCTGCATGCGATTGGTCAGCACCTCGATCTGCTCCTTCTCGCGCTTCTTCAGCTCCTCGCGCGTGAATACCGCACCATAGGGGAAGGCAAACTCAGTCAGGCCCCCGGCACGCACCAGCACGGTGTGCAGCGTCTCGCCCTGGTGAATGGGATACTTGCCCGGGAAGCGCACCTCGCCCTTGAGCTCGATGGTCCCCGGCTCGACCCAGGAGGATATCGGCTTGATCACGAGGATGTCGTAGGGCCGCAGGACCAGGTCCGCACTGGTATCGCCGCGCCGGATCGCCGCGAGATTCACGGAAACCAATTCGGTCTGTCGAGCATCGCCGTTGACCACGGAGAAACGCGTCAACTCGGCCTCACCCCCGTAGGCGTCATCCTCCATGCTGCCGCCGGCGCGGATTAGATCGCTGACGTGCATCTT
This sequence comes from uncultured Gammaproteobacteria bacterium, assembly GCA_963801865.1. Taxonomy (GTDB): domain Bacteria; phylum Pseudomonadota; class Gammaproteobacteria; order Steroidobacterales; family Steroidobacteraceae; genus Bog-1198. Next base: position 163,927 of record CAWDGY010000002.1, read on the forward strand.
GATCTCCAAGGGGTAGCGGCCCGGCGCCTTGACCTTGCCGTCGATGCTGACGATCTGCTCGGGGTTTTCCGGCGTTGCCTCCAGTTCCAGATCTTTGATCACCGGCGCCAAGAGCTTCTCGCGGCTTGCCGATAAATCGAACGCAAAAATCTGATCGCGCGGTCGCAGCTCCGGATCAGCGGCCGAACCGGGTGCGGCCAGGGCCCGCTCTAGATCCGCGGAAATCACCACCACTCTCTCGTCCGGGGGCAGCTCGCGGCGAATCATGATGTAGTGCTTGTCGGCGTTCGGCCGCAGCTCATCGAAGCTGCTGAGGATATTGCTGAGACGCAGTCCCGCGTGCCATTCGAACGCGCCCGGGCGATACACATACCCGGAAAGCTTCACCGAGTTCTCCAAGGTGGGTCTGATTTCCGGAATGCGCAGCTTGTCGCCGTTGGCCAATTCGGCCGTACGACCTGCCGGTGTGGTCAAATCGACGTTGCGCATCTGACGCAAGCGAGAGGGCAGGATGCGCTCCAGTTGGCCGAGATTCGGGTCGGCATCGGGCATCAGGCCGCCGGCAAGCTCGGTCGCCTGCCACGCCGTCTTTTCGGTTTTCAGCTCGTAGATCGCCGGGCGCCGCACGGCCCCATAGACCGAGACCGTCTCGCCGATCGGGGGAATGAAGATCACATCGCCGGGCATCAGCTGGCGATCGCCGCTGGTGTCACCGTGCAGCAGGAGGTCGTAGAGATCCAGGACACCGATCAACTGACCGTTGCGCTTCAGCTCGATCCGGCGCAGCGATCCGTTCTTTTTCACCCCGCCGCTTTCGAACAGGGCGTTGGTCATCGTGGACAATCCGCTCACGGTGTACGATCCCGGCTTCTCGGCGTCGCCGAGCACGAATACCCGAATCGATCGCAAATCGCCCATGGTCACGCTGACGTGAGTTCCAATGAGCTGCTGCGACACCCGCTGCTCGATGAGCGCACGCGCCGCATCGAAGGACAGGCCGCTCACATTGACGGGTCCGAGCTTCGGGAAATTCACGCGCCCGTCACGCTGGACGGTCAGGGTGTAGGTGCCGGTCTCGCTACCATAGAGCAGGATACTGAACGTATCGCCCGGGCCGATGACGTAGTCCGGCGGCACCTGAATGTCCGATACCGGCGCAAACGTACTCGGCTCGCCCTCGAACAAGTCATAACCGAAGGGCTTCAGCGCCTCGTCTCCCGTCAGCTGCAGCCGCAGCAGCGTGACCCTGACGTTGTACTCGCTGAAATCCGGATCGCCGTTGAGGAGTGAGCTCGCTTCAGTGGCCGTCAAGCCCGCGAGCGGAATGGCCGGCAGCCCCGGAATCTCGAGCACACCGAAATGGTTGAGCTTATACGGGTTGCCGTGCAGGACTTGCTTGCGGAAGTCGCGGATCTTCTCCTTCTCTTCGTCGGTTTTCGGCTTCTCCGCGAACGGGTTATTGAGGTCCTCGTTGGGGTTGTAGTTGGGGTTATTGGGGTTATTGTTCGGGTTGCCGTTGAGCATGGTCGTGCCGGGCGTGCCGTTCAGCGCCGCCAATGCGCCTGCGGCGTTGGCCCCATTGACGCCGTTGACGCCGTTGACGCCGCCGACCCCGCCCGCGCCGGTGCCATTCAGATTATTGCCGAAGGCATTGGGGATATTCGTGGGGCTGATTGGAAACGGCACCCCCTTGGGGTTGAGCTCGATCAAGATCGTATCGTCGGCACGCAACTCCGGATCTTCGCTCAGCTGCCGCAGCGACCGCCCGTCTCGCGTCTTGATCTTGTTGCCGAAATCGTCGTATTGATCCGACTGGCGGTTCCTCGGCTTCACCGTCTCCGGCATGTTGAGCTTTTGATCCGATTTCTTGCCGCCGGTGTCCTTATTGCCCAACACGCCTTGCAGAATGGATCCCTGCTGGTCGGGGGAAAGTGTGTCCTTGAGCGCTTGCAGCTGATCGGAAGTCGGCGACTGCGCGGACGCAGCCAGGCCGAGCGACATCAAGGCGAGCGCCGCCCACAAAGCTCTACTTCGCATTGCTGGTGCGTACGCTGATCAACTACCCAACTCCCATCGATTTAACGGCCTATCGGGGACCACAGAACTTCCCATCATAGCGTGCCCCGCGATCCGGGCAACTGTTTAGCTCCCGTAGTTCTTCTGAATCCACGCGGCGTACTCGCTCCCCAGCAGCGGCCGCCACCAGTCCCGATGATCCAGGTACCAGTCGATGGTCGCGCCCAAGCCCTTCGCGAGGGCAAACGACGGCGCGTAACCGAGCTCGCGGTTCGCTTTACGGTAGTCGATGGCGTAGCGCCGGTCGTGACCCAGCCGATCGCGAACGTGGGTGATCAGGTCGCGTGCGCGCTTGCCGGCAATCGCCGGACAAGTCGGAAATGCGGCTCGCAACTCCGCCGATCCAGCGAGACGCGCATCCGTCAATTCGCACAAGGTGCGGACCACCTCGATATTGGTGGTTTCGCTGTTGCCGCCGATATTGTAGACCTCACCGGACCTGCCGTTCGCAAGGGTCAGCGAAATCGCTTCGCAGTGATCCGCCACGTGCAGCCAATCGCGCACCTGCAGGCCGTCGCCGTACACGGGAAGCGGCTTCCCCATCAAAATGTGAATGAGGGTGAGAGGGATCAATTTCTCGGGAAACTGGTACGGGCCGTAATTGTTGGAGCAATTGCTGACCGTGGTGTCGAGACCATAGGTCTCATGGTAGGCGCGCACCAAGTGATCCGACCCGGCCTTGCTCGCGGAGTACGGCGAATTGGGCATATACGGGCTCGATTCGCTGAAGGCCGCGTCCTCCGCCCCCAGCGAACCGTACACTTCGTCGGTCGACACATGGTGAAAGCGATGCGCAGCGACCATGCGTCGGTCGAGCCACAATGCCTTCGCCGCCTTGAGCAACGCGTGTGTACCGAGCACGTTGGTGCGGATGAATTCGTCGGGGCCGAGGATTGAGCGATCGACGTGCGATTCGGCGGCGAAGTGCACGAGGGTATCGATCTGGTGGCCCTCGAGCAGTGCGCGGACGGCAGCCTCATCGCAAATATCCCCGCGCACGAAGATATAGCGGGGATCGCGCTCCAAACCGCGAAGATTCGCGACATTGCCGGCATAGGTCAGGGCATCGAGTACCACGACCCGCCCTTCGTGCGTGTGATCGAGCCAATGGCGCACGAAGTTGGCGCCGATGAAGCCCGCGCCGCCCGTGATGCACACGTTATGCGGTACGAAGCTCATCGAGCATCCTGCGCAGGTTGTGGCGCCAATGGGCCGCCGGCGTCCGCAGCAACGTGCGCGTTGCACGCGTATCGAGCACGCTGAACGCCGGCCGCTTGGCGCGAGTGGGGTACTCCGCACTCGTAATGGGTACGATGACCGTGGCGCGCGTCAACAATCCGCGCGCGAGCGCTTCGTCCTGAATGGCGACGGCAAAGTCGTACCAACTCGCGACTCCGAGATCCGTCCAGTGGTGAATCCCGGCCGGCGCATCGGCCTCCATCAGATCCCAAATGGCGTGTGCCAGACCCTGCGCCCAGGTCGGCGTGCCGATTTGATCGCTGACGACGCCGACCCGGTCACGCTCACGCAGGAGCCGCAGCATGGTCAGCACGAAATTGCGCCCCGCAGCGGCATACACCCAAGCGGTCCGTAGCACGATTCCTTCGCTTCCACTGTGCATGACCTTGTGCTCACCGCCGAGTTTAGTCGCTCCGTAAACGCTCAGCGGATGGGCGGCATCGCCCGGCTGATAAGCACGGTTGGACTCGCCGTCGAACACGAAGTCCGTCGACAAGTGCAGCAGCCTGCAGCCGGCTTCCGCAGCGGCCCGCGCCAGCGCTCCGACGCCCGTATCGTTGGCCGCTGCCGCCTGCGCCGGCTGCTCCTCGGCAAGGTCCACCGCGGTATACGCAGCCGCATTGACGATCCAATCGACCCCGGCGTCCGCCAGCAAGCGTTCGGCCGCAATTTCATCGGTGATGTCGAATTCCGAATGGGTCTTGGCGATGACCCGGTGAGGCTCGGGGGTTGCCCTGATGACCGCACTCCCCACCTGGCCTGCGGCGCCGAGCACCAGCACCCTCACGCGAATTTCTCGATCTCGGCAAAACTCTTTCCCCGCGCATCCTTGGCCGACAACTCGGGCGCCACGCCGGGCGGCAGGGGCCATTGAATGGCGAGCGTCGGATCGTCCCAGGCCAACGTTCGCTCGTCAGCCGGGCTGTAGACGTCCGTGCATTTGTACAGGAAATCCGCGCTCGGCGAGGTCACCAGAATACCGTGCGCCAAGCCGGGAGGCACCCACAGCATGCAATGGTCCTCGGCGGAAAGATCCACCCCCCACCACTGGCCGAAGCTCGGCGAACTGCGCCGCAGGTCGACGACGACGTCGAATACGCTGCCGCTCGCGACCCGCACCAACTTCCCCTGGGTGTGGGCGACTTGCATGTGCAGACCGCGCAGTGTCCATTGGATCGAGCGGCTGTGATTGTCCTGCCGGAATGTCGCATCGATACCGGCCTCGGCAAATCTATCCGCGCGCCAGGTCTCCATGAAGAATCCGCGTTTGTCGCCGAACACCTGCGGCTCGATGACCAGCACTCCGCTGATCGGCGTTTCTTGAACCCTCATCGGCGCAACCGCCGGATCGAGCGGCGCTTGGAGAAGCAAGCCGTGATCGTCACGATTGCGCCCCCTCCTGCACGATCCGCGAGAGGTACTCCCCATAGCCGCTTTTCTCGAGCGGTTTGGCGAGCTTCAGCAGCTGCTCGGCATCGATGAAGCCGCAGCGCCACGCGATTTCCTCCACGCAGGCCACCTTCAGGCCCTGCCGCTCTTCCATGATGCGCACGAAAATACCGGCGTCGAGCAGGGATTTGTGCGTTCCGGTATCGAGCCATACCGTTCCACGTCCGAGCTTCTCGACGTGCAGCGCTCCAAGCTTCAAGTACGCACGATTCAGATCCGTAATTTCCAATTCTCCCCGCGCGGACGGCTGCAAGGATTTCGCCATCGCACTCGCGCGAGGGTCGTAGAAATAGATGCCGGTCACGGCAAAGTTCGACGGGGGGCGGGGCGGCTTCTCCAACAACCCGATCACCTTGCCCCGCTCATCGAACTCGACCACCCCATAGCGTTCCGGATCGTGAACGTAGTAGCCGAACACCGTGGCGCCGGTGACGCGTGCGGACGCCTCTTTCAATAGCTCAGGCAAATTCGCGCCGTAAAAGATATTGTCGCCGAGGATCAGGGCGGATGGCGCGCCGTCGAGAAAGGACTCCGCAATGATCAGCGCTTGTGCGATGCCATTGGGTTGCGCTTGGGCCGCGTACTCGAAGCTCACTCCCCATTGCTCTCCGCCGCCGAGCAGGTCGCGAAAGGCCGTTTGATCCCGAGGCGTCGTGATGACCAGGAATTCCCGAATTCCCGCCAACATCAGCGTGGCGAGCGGATAGTAGATCATCGGCTTGTCGAATATCGGCAGCAGCTGCTTGCTCTGCGACAACGTAATGGGATGCAGCCGCGTGCCGGCGCCACCGGCCAAAATGATCCCTTTGCGTGGTTTTGACAAAATCGATCGCCTTAGCTTCGAGGCCCGCGATTATAGAGTATTTGAGAATCCTCAGCGCTTGCTCAGGACATACTCGATCAACGCGGCGAGGCCGAGCGAGCCGTGCCCGGCCGGCGCCTTGTCGCCCTTGAGCGAAATGCCGGCGGCGAGCTTCTTGCCGAGCTCGACACCGAACTGATCGAACGAATTGATGCCCCAAACGGTGCCTTGCACGAAGACGCTGTGTTCGTACAGCGCCAGCAGAGCGCCCAGGGTGCGCGCCGTGGTCTGTGGATACAGCAGCAGCGAGCTCGGACGATTGCCTTCATGCACGCGGTGGGCACGCAGCCGAGCGATCTCGTCCGCCGCGGCGCCGGCCTTGCGCATCTCGGCCTCCACCTCTTCGGGCGTATACCCGAAGGCAAACGCCTGCGACTGGGCGAAGCAGTTCTTGAGCGCGAGGTCTTGCGCCTCGGTGCCGCCCCACGAACCGCGCAACGGCGCAATGAAATCGAGCGCCGCCGTCGGGGTGCCTTGGTGCAGCATCTGAAAGAACGAGTGCTGCGCGTTCGAGCCGGGCTCGCCCCACACGACCGGTGCCGTGGCAAAATCGACGCGCTCTCCGGCGAGCGACACCGATTTGCCGTTGCTCTCCATTTCGAGCTGCTGCAGATACGCGGGCAATCGCGCGAGCCGCTGGTCGTAGGGCAATACTGCAAGGGTCGGCAGCTGCAAGAAAGTCCGATTCCACACCCCGAGCAGCCCCATGACCACGGGCAGATTGCGCTCGAGCGGCGCGCGCAGGAAATGCTCGTCGATGCCCCGCGCGCCGCTCAAAAAATCCTGGAATTTTTCGCTGCCGACGACGAGTTCGGCGATCAGGCCGACCGCCGACCACACTGAATAACGGCCGCCGACCCAGTCCCACATGGTGAAGCGGTGATCGGGGGCGATTCCGAACGCATCCATGGCGGCGGCGTTGGTCGAGACCGCGGCAAAATGATTGGCGGGCGCCTTGTCGCCGAGCGCGCCCACGATCCAGGCGCGCGCCGCATTCGCGTTGGCCTGCGTTTCCTGCGTCGTAAAGGTCTTCGAGCAGACGATGACCAGCGTCTCGGCCGGATCGACGCTGCGGGTCAAGTCCTCGAGTTGTGTACGGTCCACGTTGGAGACGAAATGCGGCGTGAGATCCCCGCTCCATTCCGCCTTGAGCGCATCGCACACCAGCAGCGGCCCCAAATCCGAGCCGCCGATGCCGATGTTCACCACGTGCTTGAATTTCTTGCCGCTCACCCCGCGCTTCTCGCCCGCACGAACGGCGCCGACGAAGCGCGCGAGCTTTTGCCGGGAATCCTTCACTTCCGCCTGGATTGCCGCCGAACCCGCAAACTCCGAGCGCAACGCCGTGTGCAGCACCGCCCGTCGCTCGGTGGTGTTGATCGGATCGCCGCGAAACATGGCGCTGATGCGCGCCGGCAAATCCGCGGCCCGCGCGAGATCGAAGAGCAGCGCCAGGCTCTTCTGCGTGATGCGCTGGCGCGAGAAGTCGAGCAGCCACTCGCCGTGCTCGAGGTGCAGGTTTTTCCAGCGCTGCGCATCGCCGCCCCACAGGTCGCGCAAATGCGCGTCGCGGATCTCGCGAACGTGTGCCTCGACGGCCTGCCACGCCTCAAGAGAGGAATTCAGATGTGCCATGGACGACGCCTCTCGCGGGGGTTGATGGGGTCGATCTTACTACGCTCACGCGGCGGTGTACGCAGGCGGGCCCGCCCCGGTCTCACCGACCAGCCCGCGCCACACGGTGGTGCCGCCGGAGGCCTTGTCGAGCCGCGCCAGCGCCTGTTCGTGCGCGGCCATTTCCTCCTCGCTCGCCCGGATCACCGTGATGCGCACCGAATCGCCGAAGCGGTGCGGGGCGTCCAGGCGCGCGCGGCTGCGCGCCGTGTCGAAATCCGCGCTCAGGATGAGCTTCGCCTGCCCGCCGGTCATGGCGAGGTACACCTCGGCCAGAATCCGCGCATCGAGCAGCGCGCCGTGGTATTCGCGGTGCGAGTTGTCGACCGAATAGCGCTTGCACAACGCATCGAGATTGTTGCGCTGTCCGGGATGCATCTGGCGCGCCAGCGCGAGCGTGTCGAGCACCCGGCACAGCTCGTGGATGTGCAGCGCTCCGCTCTCGAGTCGCGCGAGCTCGGCGTTCAGGAAGGCGACGTCGAACGGCGCGTTGTGGATGACGAGTTCGGCGTCGCGGACGAAATCCAGAAACTCGGCATGGACCTGCGCGAACGTCGGTTCGCGGGCGAGTTGTTCGCGCGTCAAGCCATGCACCTGCAGGGCACCCTCGTCGATGTCGCGATCCGGATTCAAGTAGCGGTGAAAGGAGCGGCCGGTCAGGCGGCGATTGTTGAGCTCCACGCACCCAATCTCGATGATGCGATGGTCGAGTTCGACTTCGAGGCCGGTGGTCTCGGTATCGAGAACGATTTGCCGCATCAGGTCCTACCCTCCCGCCAAAAGGCGGTCGATGGCGCGATTCGCCAGCTGATCGACATACTCATTGCCTTCGTGACCGGAATGTCCCTTGACCCAGTGCCACTCGATATCTTGCCTGGCCGCCGCTTCATCGAGCTGCTCCCATAAGTCTTGATTCTTGACAGGTTCGCGCGAGGCCGTGCGCCAGCCGCGCGCCTTCCAGCTCGGCAGCCATTCGGTTGCCCCTTGCAATACATAGCGCGAATCGGTGTACAGCTGCACCGAGCAGCGGCGTTTCAGCGCACCCAACCCGTGAATGGCCGCCATCAGTTCCATGCGGTTATTGGTGGTCGCGGCTTCGGCGCCCGAGATTTCCCGGCGCTGCTTGCCGGCAACGAGCAGGGCCGCCCAGCCGCCGGGACCCGGATTACCGCGACAAGCGCCGTCGGTGTAGATCTCGACCTCCGTCACGGTCCCACTTGGGTGGTGGGTTCGGCCGCCGGCACCAGCACGCGCTGCCGCGCCCAGCGTTTCGGGCGCACCAGGGTGAGCGTTTGCACGCGCTTGCGCGCTTTGAGCAAGTACCCGCCGGCCGTCAACGCGGCGCGCGGCCGGTATTCGGACTCGCCGGAGAATCCATCGACTGCCCTGCGCAGACGCCGCGTCATCGGGATCGGCCCGAGGTATCCGTACACACTCGCCACCTCAAAGTCCAGCAATGCCATCCAATCGCGCAGCCGGCGCTCGGAGAGCATGCGCCGCGTTTGCGGCGGGAATGCCCGGCGACGAAAGTACTGCGCAAACCGATGCAGCGCACCCCAGCCGCTGAACGGGTTGAAGCCGCAAATCACCAGGCAACCCTCGGCGCACAGCACGCGCTCGGCCTCGCGAAGCACGGCATACGGGTCTTCGACCAGCTCGAGCGTATGCGGCAGGAAAATCGCGTCGATGGAGTCCGAGGCAAACGGCAATGAGTCCAGGGGCGCGCACAGCGTCACGCCCGGGCCGAGATCCGGCGCCAGCAGCGTCGTATGCTGCGTGCGGGCACCGCCGAGCAAGTGATGCTCGAGGCCCCAGGTACCCACCTGCAGCAGCTCGAAGCCGAAAACGTCATCGAGTGCGACGCGCGCGAGCGCGGTTTCCTCCCGCAATACGTGCGCACCGAGGGGGCTTTCGAACCATTCCCGGGCCGTATTGTCGCGACTCAGCTGCAACCGGGCTCCTTCATGAAAAAACTAGCGGACTTCATATGTTACAGGTTAAATACGCCGCAAAATGTCAAACCAATCAAGCCCCCTCGATGTGCGGCCGGTATCCGCGTTCGCGGACAATTACATCTGGCTCATCGCCGCACCGCACGCGCCCGACCGCGTGGTCGTCGTCGACCCGGGCGATGCCGCGCCGGTCGTTGCCGAACTCGATCGCAGCGGCGCAAGCTTAGCCGCGATCTTGCTGACCCACCATCACCCGGATCATATCGGGGGCGTCTCGGAGCTGCTGGAGTTGGGGCCGGTTCCGGTCATCGCCCCCGATGATCGGCGCATTGCGCAGCGCACGCGCACGGTACACGACGGCGAGCGCTGCGAATTACCAGACTTGGGACTTACATTCGATATTTTGCACGTGCCCGGACATACCTTAAGCCACATAGCGCTTTGGGGGCACGGCGCGCTGTTTTGCGGAGATACGCTATTCAGCGCGGGCTGCGGCCGCATGTTCGAGGGTACGCCTACGCAAATGAATGCCTCGTTGAATCGGCTTCGGGAGCTGCCGCCGGAAACCCGGATGTTTTGCGGGCACGAATACACGGCGGCCAATCTGCGCTTCGCCCTGACGGTGGAGCCTGCCAATCGCGCAGCGCTCGAGTATCGCGACCGCGTCGCGGCGCTGCGCGCCGCGGGCCGCCCAAGCCTGCCCTCGCAACTGTCCCTCGAACGCCGCGTCAATCCTTTTTTGCGCTGCGACAACCCCGAGGTGCAGAGAGCCGCGGAACGGCATGCCGGTCGCCCGCTTCGCGACCCAGCGGAGGTTTTCGGCGTGCTGCGGGCCTGGAAAGACCAGTTCCGCTAGCGGAACTCGAAGGCGCCAAGGATGACTGTCGTTTCGTTGCGTATCCTCCCCATCGCCGGCATCGCCCTCCTGCTCGGCGCATGCGCCCATCAGGCGGTTGCCCCGCCGCACGAGCGCATCGTGCTGCCGCCCGCACCGAGCGCCGAGCCCGCGCCGCCGAGCGATGCCGTCCCGCCCACGGGTGCCACGCCGTCGCTCACGATGCCGCGGGAATGGCAGCACCACAACGGCGAGGACTATGACGACTTGTTCGATCGGATGCGCGCCGGATTTGCCTTCGACGAAGTCCAGGAGCCGGCCATCGATCAGCAGCTCGCCTGGTTCGAGCACAACCCGGAATATCTCGAACGCGTGTTCCAGCGCGCTCAGCGCTACATGTATCACATCGTCACCGAGGTCGAAGCGCGCGGCATGCCGCTCGAATTCGCGCTGCTGCCGGTGGTCGAGAGCGCATACGAACCGTTCGCCTATTCGGTGAGCCGCGCCGCGGGACTCTGGCAATTCATTCCCGCCACCGGCGTCCGTTTCGGCTTGAAACAGGACTGGTGGTACGACGGCCGGCGCGACCCGATCGAATCGACACGAGCGGCATTGGATTATCTGCAGGCACTGCACGACCAATTCGACGGCGACTGGCTGCTGGCGATCGCCGCCTACAATGTGGGCGAGGCCGGGGTGCAGCGGGCCATCGACTACAACCGCGCAGTCGGCAGAGCGACCGATTTTTGGCATCTGAATTTGCCGGCCGAGACCCGCGCCTACGTACCGAAGCTTCTCGCCATGAAGCGTTTGATGGCCGAGCCCGAGCGCTACGGTCTGGAATTTGCGGCGATCCCGAACGAGCCGTATTTCGCCGTCATCGATACCGGCGGGCAGATCGACTTGAAAGTGGCGGCGCAAATCGCGGGCACGAGCTATGACGAGCTCATCGCGCTCAACGCCGGCTTCAACCGCTGGGCAACCGATCCCGATGGGCCCAATCGCCTGCTGATACCGATCGACAACGCCGATGCCTTCGAGGCGGGATTGCAGACGCTCCCCGCCGACGATCGCGTCCGCTACGTGATGCACGATGTCGGCAAGCACGAAACCCTGGCGGCCATTGCGAAAGAATACGGCACCTCCGGTGCGGTCATCGCGAAGATCAACGATCTCAAAGGCGGACGCGTAACTGCCGGCGAGACGCTGCGGATCCCGGAAATCAGCGTGCAGCTGCCCGACAAGGTGCTGCTGGCGGCAGCGCGCGTCGATCGGCCGGAAACCGACACGGGGCGCAGGCAGCACCAAATCGTCTACAAGGTACGCGCGGGTGAAACGCTGAGCAGCATCGCGCGCCGTCACGGCATGCCGGTGAGCACGCTGGCGCGGCTCAATAACCTCGCCCTCGGCGATCCGGTCGTGAAAGGCCAGCGGCTCGTCATCAAGGCAAGCTCGCGCCGCTATCGCGACGAAGGCGTGGTGAGCGGCCGGCGCGTGCTCTATACGGTGCGCCGCGGCGATACGGTCTATAGTATTTCGCGGCAGTTCCAGGTGTCGGTCACCCAGCTCAAGAGCTGGAACGGCCTGAACCAACACCACCAGATCCGCGCCGGGCAGCGGCTGGTCATGTACGTCGAACCCGGTCGGCAGCAGGGCTAGAGACGCTACCGGACTCGGGCCGGACAAGACGAATATTGGGGGAAACGATGGGTTTTCTAAACGGCAAGCGCGCCCTGATCGTGGGGCTCGCGACGGATCGCTCCATTGCCTGGGGCATCGCGCAGGCCATGCACCGTGAGGGCGCGGCGCTGGCATTTTCCCACATCGAACGGATGGCCGATCGCGTCGGCCCGCTCGCCAAGCAGTTGGGATCCGACATCACCTTTGCCATGGACGTCGCGGTCGATGAGGACATCGCGCGCGGCTTCGAGCACCTGAAGAAGCATTGGGATTCGTTCGACATTCTGGTGCACGCGGTGGCCTTCGCACCGCGCGAGGCGCTCACGGGCGCCTTCATCGATGCCACCACGCGCGAAGGGTTTCGGGTGGCCCACGATATTTCGAGCTACAGCCTGACGGCATTGGCCCGTGCTTCGCTGCCCTTCATGCGGGGCCGCGCGGGCGCCATCGTTACCTTGAGCTATCTCGGCGCCGTGCGCTCGCTGCCCGGCTACAACGTCATGGGGCTCGCGAAAGCGAGTTTGGAGGCCAACGTGCGCTTTCTGGCAGCGGACCTGGGGCCTCAGGGAATACGCGTCAACGCGGTGTCGGCCGGACCCATCAAGACGCTCTCCGCCGCCGGCATCCCCGGACTTCGCAAAATGCTCGCGCACGTCGCGGCCGTCTCGCCCATCGGGCGCAACGTCACCATCGAGGACGTCGGCAACGCGGCGGCGTTCCTGTGCTCGGATCTCGCAGCCGGAATCACCGGTGAGGTAACCTACGTGGATGGCGGCTTCAACTCCGTCGGCATGAGCTTTCCGCCTGAGCCGGAAGGCGGGTGACGGTCAACGCACGCACTGCTCCCGCGTTCAGTCGCAGGGGTCCTGCGCGATCCATGCCGTGGTCTGTGCGAGAGGTCAGTATTATGTCAAAGACTCGAATCATCGGCGGGATGGGGGCGGCAGCGTGCTTGGCGGCGCTCGGGGCCTGCACGACCCTGCCCGTCACCACCGACGTCAATCCGCATTTCTCCGTGGTGAATTGCCACACCTATACGTTTGCTCGTGAACACGTGGCCAATGCCGATCAGCCCGCGGCATTCGGCAATCCCTTGAACGCCGACCGGTTGCGCGCCGCGATCGAAGCGAATCTCGCCGCCAGAGGCATTCAACGCGTCGCCGATCGAGACACGGCGGACTGCATCGTCGGCTATGCCTTGGGCACGAGGCAAGTGTTCGACGACTATTACGCCGGCTGGGGCGGCGTCGGCTGGGGAGGCTGGGGCCCGGCTTACGGGTGGGGACCCGGAGCGTTCGGCGGCGCCTGGGCCTACGACGGGCCCTGGGTGCGTGATGAAACCCGCATCGCGGTGGACGTGTTCGACGCCAAGTCGCACCAGGCGATGTGGCATGGCGCGGTCAGCCAGACCATGTACGATCTGACCGGCCCGCGCGCCGAAGCGAAAATCAATACGGCGACCGCTGCGATCTTCACGAAATTCCCGGTCGGAGTGCCCGGCGACGCCACCCCCGGCGGCCGGACACGCGGCGACTTGATACCAGTATAGAACACGGGTCAATTCACCGGCTGGGACACCCGCCGATGTACGAAGAAGTAGTACAGCGCGCCGAGAACGGCGCACACCGCCAGCACCAGCGCCAAAAAGCGGTGCAGCGAGCCCTGCAGCAGCTCCGGATGCTTGCCGACCGTCGCCCCCAGCCACGCGAGCACGGAGCACCACAGTAGGGAGCCCGCCAGCGTGGCGGCGGAGTACCAGCGAAAGTCGACGCGCAGGATGCCGGCCGGAATCCCGATGAGGTGACGGATCACGGGCAGCAGGCGCGATAGGAACACCCCGGCCCATCCGTAGCTCGCCGACCAGCGCTCGGCGAGCTCGATCTTACGCGCCGCCAACCCGACATAAGGTCCGAAGCGGAGCACGAAGGGACGGCCGAGTGCGCGCGCGCCCCAATACATCAAGCAGGCGCCGACCCAGGAGCCCGCGGTGCCGGCCAATACCACGCCGACCAGGGAGAGGTGGCCTTGCGTATGGGCGAGATACGCTGCGGGAGGAATGACCGTCTCGCTCGGAATCGGCACGAAAGTGCTTTCCAACGCCATCAATCCGGCGATCAGCCAATAGCCGCCCTCGCTCAAGGCGGATAGGTACCAATCCGAGAGTTGGTGCAACAGGTCCGACAATGACGCGCCTAATTCACCCGCCGAGCCCGGCAGCCCGGCCTACTCGATGGCCTGCAGGTTGAGCGACACCTTGGCGTCCGCCCGCGCCGCCGCCGCATAGCCCTGCGCTTCGACCGCGGCGGCCGCCCGCGCAAACTCGCGCCGCATCTGCGCCTCCTGCTCTTTGGCATCGCCGCTGGGATCGACACGCACGGCGCTCAACGCGACGACCGCCGTGTCGCCCGAGGGCGAGCGGCACGCTCGAATAAATCGGCTTGCCTTGGGGCTTGGGTTCATCGAACGCGGCGCGACGAATTTCCACCGGAACCGCCTGCTCCGACCGCCCCACGAACTTCGGCGGCTGGGCGGTCACACCCAGCGTCTTGGCCTGACTGTCCCACGACTCGCCCGAGTTCAGCCGTTTGACCGCCTCCGCAGCCGCAGCGGCGGCGAGTTCGGTTCCGCGCTGCTTCTTCCAGGCGGCAACGATCTCGGTGCGTACGGCATCGAGGGGCTTTTGCGTCGGCAGTCGATGGTCGGTCGCTCGCAGCACGACGCCGCGCCCTTTCTCCACTTCGACGATGGGACTCAAGCGCCCGTCGAGCACATCGGCGCTGAAGGCGGCTTCGAGCACGGCCGGCGACTTGCCGAGATCGCCGCTGCCGCCCGTGCGGCTGAAGTCCGGAATGTCGTGCACGACGAGCCCGGCCTTGCGCGCGACCACATCGATGTCGGTGGTGTTTTGCAGGGCGGCATCGGCGAGTTGGTCCTGGGCATTGTTGAACAACCGTTCGGCCTCGGTCTTGCGGTAATCGGCTTCCAGATCACTCTTGCTCTGCTCGAAGGTCTTGACGGAGGCCGGCTGAATGCCGTCGAGCTTGAGGATGTGGTAGCCGAATTGCGTCTTCACGGGGCCGCGAATCTCACCCTCTTTCATGCTGAACGCCGCATCGGCGAACGGCGGCACCCACACCTTGCGGTCGGACCAGCCGAGATCCCCGCCCTGCTGCGCGGATCCCGGATCTTGCGAGAATTCCTTGGCCAGTTTAGAGAAGTCCTCGCCGGCTTCGGCGCGCTTCAAGATGCCCTCGGCCTTGGCCTTCGCTGCGGCATCGTCTTTCGGGTCGGTGACCTGCAGCAGGATGTGGCGCACGCGACGCTGCTCAGGCTGGGTATAGCGCTCGGGGGTCTTGGACTTCTGCTCGTCGAAATAGGCTTTGAGCTGCGCATCGTCGACGCTCACCTTCTTGGCGAGCTCGGCGAGGCTGATCTCGACGTAGCGCAAATTCACCGTTTCCGGCGTCATGTACTCCGCCTTGTGAGCCTCGTAGTACGCCTTGAGCGCCGCCTCGTCCGGGGTCGCATCGGCGGCATACTTGGCAGCGGGGACGGTGAGCCAGGCAAGTTCCCGCTGCTGGCGCGTGAGTGCGCTCAACTGTTTGAATTCGGCTGGGGTCACGAAGCTCGACTCGCTCAGCGCCGCGTCGAGCTGGCGCAGCTTCACGTCGCGCCGGAACAGCGCCTCGATTTCGGCCACCGAGCGGCCCTGCGCCTTGAGGACCGCGACCGCGTGCGCCTTGTCGAACTTACCGTCCACTTGAAATGCCGGCACCTGCGCCATGGCATCGAGCAATTCGCCGTCGCTCACCCGATAGCCGAGCTCGTCCGCCCGCGAAACCAAGGCCTCGCTGTTGACGTAATCGTCGAGCACGTGTTTCTTGAGCTCGGCGCGCTGCGCATCGTCGAGCTGGCCGTTTGCCTGCCGCTCGTACTGTGCGAGCTGTTGCTGGTAGGTCTGGCGCACCTCGTTGCCCGATATTTCGTGGCCGTTCACCTTCGCCGCGTAGGTGGGCGCGCTCAACGTCCAGTTGATGCCCCAAAAGACGAAAACCAGTCCGATCGCCCCGAGCACGACACCGGCCAACCATCCCTTGAGCTTGTCGTGAATCGTCTGCAGCATTGCTTTAAGACCTTCTCCCCGCTAGCCCTCAGCGCCCGCCTACGCCCTTGGCGCGGCCAAATGGCACGCGCGGGACTCATCGTCAGGAAATGGCGGAGTGGACGGGACTCGAACCCGCGACCCCCGGCGTGACAGGCCGGTATTCTAACCAGCTGAACTACCACTCCGCATGTTGGTGGGTGCTGAGGGGTTCGAACCCCCGACCCTCGCCTTGTAAGGGCGATGCTCTACCAGCTGAGCTAAGCACCCCCTGGAAGAGGCGCGGAAGTCTACGCGAGCCGACACTGCGTTGTCCAGAATGAGTCTGAAGGGAGGGGTGTGATTCCAACGGGGTATGAGTCTGAGCGGGTAGCTGGGATCGACCATGATGTGAAGCATGGTGATCCAGATGAACGACGGACAGTTACAGACCCTGGCACAGCTGCAGGCTTTTTTGGACGGGACGATCGCGGTGGATTTTGCGGTGGCCGCCGAGGAGCGTTACGGCTTCATCGGGCGCACGGTGCGCCGGTTCAGCTATCGGCGCCTGAAGCGGGTGCAGAAGGCCGTGGTGCTGCGGTTTCTTGAGCGGGTGAGCGGTTACTCGCGCCAGCAGCTCACGCGGCTGGTCAAGCGCGCTGCCGAGCGTGCACCACTGATGAAGCGCTATCGCGGCTCGCGCACGAGTTTCTCGAGCCTGTATACGCTGGCCGATGTGCTGTTGCTCGCGCACACCGATTCTCTGCACGGCACGCTCTCGGGGCCGGCCACCAAGAAGCTCATGGAGCGTGCTTTTGGGCTGTTTGGCGATCGGCGCTACGAGCGCCTGGCGGCGATCTCGGTGGCGCACCTGTACAACTTGCGCCAGCGCCCGGGCTATCAGCGCCAGCGTGTGGTGTGGACCAAGACGCGCCCGGTGAGCATCCCGATCGGCACCCGGCGGGCGCCGGCGCCCAATAACCGACCGGGGTATTTACGCCTGGATAGCGTGCACCAGGGCGACCAAGACGGCTTGAAGGGCGTCTACCACATCAATGCGGTGGACTGCGTCACGCAGTTCGAGGCGGTGGCGACCTGCGAACGGATCAGCGAGGCGTATCTGATCCCGGTGCTGGAGGAAATGCTCGCAAGTTTCCCCTTCCCGATCCGAGGATTTCACAGCGATAACGGCTCCGAATACATCAACCGGCACGTCGCCGAAATGCTCAATAAATTGCTCATCGAGGAGCACACCAAATCACGCTCCCGCCACAGCAATGACAACGCGCAGGCCGAATCGAAGAACGGCTCGATCGTGCGTAAACACTTGGGCTACAGCCATATTCCGCAGCGCTTCGCTCGCGTGGTGAACGAGTTTTGCCGCGAACACTTAAACCCCTACATCAATCTGCATCGCCCCTGTCTGTTCGCCGAAACGATCACGGACGCCAAGGGCCGGCAACGCAAGCGCTACCCCTACAAGCTGATGATGACGCCGTATGAGAAACTCAAATCCCTGCCCAATGCCGAGCAATTTTTGAAACCCGGCATCTGCTTCCCAGATCTCGACGCACTCGCCACTGCGATCAGCGACAACGAGGCCGCGGAGCGCCTGAACGAGGCTCGAGCAAGACTCTTCAAAACCATTGCCAGCCGATCAAGGTCAGCCGCTTGATCCACGATGAGCGTCACGAGTCACACAGATCGCAATTGCGGGGATGCTCAGGTAGCGGGTGCCTCCAGATCGCCGCTCATAGACCTTCCCATGCGCTCGAATTTTCCAAACAAGTCAGAAATCCAAGAGCTTCTGGCGGCTGCGCCGCCAGACTGCGCTTGGCCGCATTTGATAGCGAACGATCGAAAGATCGAAGACGAAGATCAAGACTTCAGGCAAGATCCCTCTCCTTTGGTCATCCCAGGCGCCCACCCCCCCCCAAACCGCCCCCGCTCAGACTCATACTTGGATTGGAAATTACTGGCGACACCGGCGGAGCTCGGGGCACCTCGAGTTTTGTCCAGGCGACACCGGGGAGGCTCGGCGGGGCACCTCGAGTTTTGTCCAGGCGACACCGGGGAGGCCCTCAGTGCGCGTGGACCTGGCTCTTCACTCGCGGAGTTTTGCGGCGGCGCTTCTCGCCGGCAATCGCTTCGGGCGGCTTGGTGTCCGTCGCCGGCAGCGGCACCGGCATATGGGTCAGCGCCACCTGCAGCACCTCGTCGATCCATTTCACCGAGCGGATATCGAGCTTTTCCTTGATGTTGTCGGCGATCTCGGCCAGATCCTTGGTGTTGTCGTCCGGAATGAGCACCGTGGTGATGCCGCCGCGGTGGGCCGCCAGCAGCTTCTCCTTCAGGCCGCCGATCGGCAGCACTTCGCCCCGCAGCGTGATTTCGCCCGTCATCGCCACATCCGAACGCACCGGTATCTTGGTGAGCGCGGAGATCAGTGAGGTGCACATGCCGATGCCGGCGCTCGGGCCGTCCTTCGGCGTCGCGCCCTCGGGCACGTGAATGTGCACATCGGCCTTCTGATAGAAATCCACATCGAGGCCGAGCATCGCGGAGCGGCTGCGCACCACGGTCATGGCGGCCTGAATGGATTCCTGCATGACCTCGCCGAGCTGCCCGGTATGGGTGAGCTTGCCTTTGCCCGCCACCACGGCCGCTTCGATGGTGAGAAGCTCGCCGCCGACTTCGGTCCATGCGAGACCCGTCACCTGACCGATTCGATTGCTCTCCTCGGCCTTGCCGTAGCGGAAGCGGCGTACGCCGAGGTACGCGTCGAGATTCTTCGAGCTGATCGTCACGGTCTTATCGCTCGGCTTGAGCAGCAACTGCTTGACCGCCTTGCGTCCGATCTTGGAGATCTCGCGCTCGAGATTGCGCACCCCGGCCTCGCGCGTGTAATAGCGGATCATGTCCAGGATGGCGGCATCCGCCACCACCAGCTCGTCGGTCTTGAGGCCGTTCTGCTTGACCTGCTTGGGCAGCAGGTAGCGGCGCGCGATGTTGCTCTTCTCGTCCTCGGTATAACCGGGGATGCGGATCACTTCCATGCGGTCGAGGAGCGGCGCCGGGATATTCAGACTGTTCGCCGTGCACACGAACATCACCTCGGAGAGATCGAAATCCACTTCGAGGTAGTGGTCATTGAAGGTGCTGTTCTGCTCGGGATCGAGCACTTCGAGCAGCGCCGAGGACGGGTCGCCGCGGAAGTCGGTCGACATCTTGTCGACCTCATCGAGGAGGAACAGGGGATTGCGCACGCCGCACTTGGCGAGATTTTGAATGATCTTGCCCGGCATGGAGCCGATGTAGGTGCGCCGATGGCCGCGAATCTCGGCCTCATCGCGCACGCCGCCCAACGACATGCGAACGAACTTTCGATTGGTCGATCGCGCGACGCTTTGCCCGAGCGAGGTCTTGCCCACGCCCGGCGGTCCCACCAGGCAGAGGATCGGGCCGCGCAGATTCTTCACCCGCTGCTGTACGGCGAGGTACTCGACGATGCGCTCCTTGACCTTCTCCAAGCCGAAATGATCGGCCTCGAGCACTTTCTCCGCCGCGGCGATGTCGAGGTGCACTTTGCTGCGCTTCTTCCACGGCGACTTCACCAGCCAGTCGATGTAATTGCGCACCACGGTCGCTTCCGCGGACATCGGTGACATGAGCTTGAGCTTGGCGAGCTCGGAATTGGCCTTCTCGCGCGCCTCTTTCGGCATGCCCGCCGCCTTGATGCGCTTTTCGAGCTCGCCGATTTCGTTCGGCGCTTCGTCGAGTTCGCCGAGCTCCTTCTGAATGGCCTTCATCTGCTCATTCAGGTAATACTCGCGCTGACTCTTCTCCATCTGCTGCTTGACGCGGCCGCGGATGCGCTTTTCGATCTGCAGCACGTCCATCTCGCCCTCGATCACGGCGAGCATGTGCTCGAGCCGCTTGCGGACGTCGGGGATTTCGAGAACCTTCTGCTTCTCGGAGAGCTTCAACGACATGTGCGCCGCGACCGTATCGGCCAGGCGGCCCGCCTGCTCGATGCCCGCGAGCGAGGTGAGGATCTCGGGCGGCACTTTCTTGTTGAGCTTCACATACTGTTCGAATTGCGTGATCACCGAGCGGGTGAGCACGTCCATCTCGCGCTCCTCGTAGCGCTCCTGATCCGGCATCGGGGTCACTTCGGCGGAAAAGAATTCCCCCTCCGCGAGCTTTTCGATGCTGGCCCGATCGACGCCCTCCACCAGCACTTTCACCGTGCCGTCGGGAAGCTTCAGAAGCTGCAGAATGGTCGCAACCGTTCCGACCCGGTAGAGGTCCTCTCCCTTCGGATCGTCGACGTCGGCTTGTTTCTGAGCCACCAGCAGGATGCGCTTGTCGGCCTTCATGGCGAGGTCCAACGCCACGATCGATTTCTCGCGGCCGACGAACAGCGGGATCACCATGTGCGGATACACCACGACGTCGCGCAGCGGCAGCACGGGCATGGCCGACAGGGGTGGAACTACAGGGGGAACATCGATTACGGGTTCGTCGCTCACTAGGCTTGCCTTATGGTTGGGACATGTTCTGCATGACCACGGAGGTACATGCGGCCGCCTAAGATGAGTTTCAAGCCGTACCTTCCTGGTTCAAGAGACTCCGATGTCGCTCATTGCCGGGCTCAAAGATGATCCGAGCCCGTGGGGCGCCGCTGCTCCTCCACTGGAGCCACCAACCGAGTCTCCTCGGTCCGATGGACAATGTAGGGTTTGTTTTGACCTTCAATCACTTGTTCATCGACCACGACCTTCTGCACGTTGCGCAAGGAAGGCAGGTCGTACATGGTGTCGAGCAGCACGTTCTCGAGAATGGTGCGCAGACCCCGCGCGCCGGTCTTGCGCTGCATCGCCTTGCGGGCCACCGATCGCAGCGCATCCTCGCGGAAATCGAGCTCCACCCCTTCCATGTCGAAGAGCTTGCGATACTGCTTGGTGAGCGCATTCTTCGGCTGCAGCAAAATCGAGATCAGCGCGTCTTCGTCCAATTCCTCGAGCGTCGCAACCACGGGCAGGCGCCCGACGAACTCCGGTATCAAGCCGTATTTGATCAAATCCTCGGGTTCGGTGTCGTGGAATACGTCATTGCCGTGCGGCCGCGCGTTTTGCTCGCGCACCTCGGCGACGAAGCCGATGCCGCTCTTGTGCGTGCGGTTCATGATGATCTTTTCGAGGCCCGCGAATGCACCGCCGCAAATGAACAGGATGTTCGTGGTGTCGACCTGCAGGAACTCCTGCTGCGGATGCTTGCGTCCGCCCTGCGGCGGCACCGAGGCGATCGTCCCCTCGATCAACTTCAGAAGCGCCTGCTGTACACCCTCGCCCGACACGTCGCGGGTGATCGAGGGGTTGTCGGATTTTCTCGATATCTTGTCGATCTCATCGATGTAGACGATACCGGTCTGAGCCTTCTCGACGTCGTAGTCGCATTTCTGCAGCAGCTTCTGAATGATGTTCTCGACGTCCTCGCCGACGTAGCCCGCTTCGGTGAGGGTCGTGGCATCGGCGATGGTGAACGGTACGTTCAGCAGCCGGGCGAGCGTCTCGGCGAGCAGCGTCTTGCCGGAACCCGTCGGGCCGATGAGGAGAATATTGCTCTTGGCAAGTTCGACCTCGTCGCGGGAGCGTACGCCTTCGGCACCGCGCGTCTGCAGGCGCTTGTAATGGTTGTAGACCGCGACCGAGAGAACCCGCTTGGCGCGTTCCTGGCCGATCACGTATTCATCCAGGACCTTCTTGATTTCTTGCGGCTTGGGAAGCTTGTCCCGCGTGCGCTCCGCGCGCTCTTCGAGCTCCTCGCGGATGATGTCGTTGCACAGCTCGACACATTCGTCGCAGACGAATACGGAAGGGCCGGCAATCAGCTTCCGTACTTCGTGCTGGCTCTTCCCGCAGAAAGAGCAATACAAGAGTTTGCCGTCATCATGTTTGCCGCGCGAATCTTCGCTCATGCTTTCCTCAAGTTGACCGCACCCGTAACCCAAGCCTTAAGCGGCACGGCGACGACACTGACTATATAGCACCCGGCGGACTGCACGCAAAGGATGCCTCGCGCAAGCTGTGACCGGGACCCCTCTTGGACCGTACCGCGGCTGCCCACTGCCGAATTGAGGCCCCGCTAGCCCTTTATCGGTAATTCGCCACGTTTCTCGAGCATGGAATCCACTAATCCGTAGGCACGGGCGGTTTCTGCACTCATGAAGTTGTCGCGGTCGCTGTCCTGCTTGACGCGCTCGATCGATTGACCGGTGTGCTTGGCCAGGATGCGGTTCAGGCGCTCTTTCGTCTCCATCACGTCGCGCGCATGAATGTCGATGTCCGAGGCCTGGCCCTGAAAACCGGCCGAAGGCTGATGGATCATGATCTTCGAATTGGGCAGCGAATAGCGCTTGCCGGCGGCTCCGCCCGCAAGCAAAACCGCCCCCATGGAGGCCGCCAGACCGACGCAAATGGTGCTCACGTCCGGCTTGATGAATTGCATGGTGTCGTAGATCGCCAGCCCCGCGCTCACCGAGCCCCCGGGCGAATTGATGTAGAGCGCGATGTCCTTTTCGGGGTTTTCCGATTCCAGGAACAGGAGCTGCGCCACCACGAGGTTCGCCATGTAATCCTCGACCGGCCCGACGATGAAGATCACCCGCTCCTTGAGCAGCCTCGAGTAGATGTCGTAGGCGCGCTCGCCGCGGGCCGTTTGCTCCACCACCATCGGAACCAAATTGAGTGCTCGAGTCGTCATAATGTCGCCTTTCTGAATTACGTAAAGCCCCGATAACCGTCGATGAGGCCCGCCCGCAAAAATTTCAAGCGTGCGGCCTACTTTACACTCGTTCGGCACGATCAGCCGGCCGTTGCCATGCGGGCCGACGTCTGCCGCGCGATCAGCCGTCGAAATTCATCAACTCCTTGAAGTTGGACGGTCGCTCATGCACCTTAGCATGCGCCAAGATCCAGTCCACCACCTGATCTTCGAGAGCCAGACTCTCCACCTGACGCATCGCATCGGCATTTTGCAGGTAGGCACGCTTGAGCGCCGCCGCATCACCGTAAGCGCCGACCAGCTCGTCGAGCCGCGCGTTGGAGCGTGCCGGGTCGAGGGTGATCTTCTCGCGGCGGATGATGTCGTTGATCAAGAGCCCCAACGCGACCCGGCGCCGTGCAGGCTCGACCAGCGGTTCGCGCGGCGGTGCCTGCGAGACGTCCTTGGCGCCGGTACGGCGCATGACCTCCACCTGCATGTCCCTGACCTGAGCCTCGAGCAAGGCGTTCGGAACGTCGAGCGGATTGGCCTGATAGAGCTTCTCCATCACGGTCGTCTTGTTCCGGTTGCGCAGCGCCTGTTCGAGCTCGCGGCGCATGTTCGCCGCCACATCCGCGCGCAGCTTCGGAATGCCGCCTTCGGTCACGCCGAAGACCTTGCAGAACTCCTCATCGAGCTCGGGCAGCGAGGCTTCCTCGACGCTCTTGACGGTGACCTGGAAGACCGCGTGCTTGCCCGCGAGCTCCGTCGCGCGGTAGTCGGCCGGGAAGTCCACGCCGATTTCCTTTGCCTCGCCCGCTGAGGCGCCGATGAGTCCCTGCTCGAGCTGTGCGAGCATGCGGCCCTCGCCGAGCGTGATGGCGACGTTGTCGCCCTTGCCGCCGGCAAACGCCGTGCCCTCGATCGAGCCTTCGAAGTCGACGGTCACCTTGTCGCCGCTCGCCGCGGGCCGGGTCACCGGCGTGAATTTCACTTGTTGCTTGCGCAGCCGCTCGATCATCGCATCGATGTCGCTCTCCGCTACATCGGCGCTGACGCGCTCGACCTCGAGCGAATCGATGGGTTGCAGGGCGACTTCGGGGAACACTTCGAACGTCGCCACATAGGTGAGGTCCTGTCCCTCATCGATGGTCTTCGGCTCGATGTGCGGGTTGCCCGCCGGCGCGAGCTGCTCCTGTGTCACCGCCTCGGTGAAGCTCGACTGCAGCAGCTCGCCGATCACTTCGCGATGGACCTGCTGGCCGAATTGCCGGCGGATGACGGTCAGCGGCGCCTTGCCGGGTCTGAAGCCGTTCAAGCGCGCGGTGCGGCTCAGATGCTGCAAGCGGGTCGCAATCTCCTTGCTGACCCGCTCGGCCGGCACCTGCACTTGCATGCGGCGCTCCAATTTGCCGATACTTTCAACGGAAACCTGCATGTCTATCCTCGTTAGGGTTGCGAGTCCGCGCGCTCGAGGCCGGTGGTGCGAAAGGCGAGACTCGAACTCGCACGGGTTGCCCCACCAGGTTCTAAGCCTGGCGCGTCTACCAATTCCGCCACATTCGCTTCGAAACAGCCCCCAAGTATAGCGCAGCTCAGCGTGGTTCGCTTTTGCGCACCAGCAGCCGGGCCACCTCGCGCAGCGCCGGCAGGCCATTCTCCAACATGAAGTAAAGCGGACTGTCGCCCTCGAACGGCGGCCCCTTGCGCGGCGCATGCACCCAGGCCCACGCGCGATCCTTGCTCTTCAGCTCCCGGGTGAGCGAGTACTGGATGTTGGCGACCAGGGCGGCGCGCTCTTGTTGCACGGCGGAGAGGCGCGGCGCTTGACCGAGGCGATAGCGCTCGAGGACCTGCGGAGAGGGGATCTTGAGCAGGCGGCACTGCTGCAGAGGCGAGAGTTCCCAGGCGTCGGCAATCGCAAAGAAGCGTTTGAGGGCACTGCTGCTGGTGTGCCGCGACGCGCGGCGCCCCGCGGGCTGCAGCACCAGCCGCGGGCCGCCACGAGACTTATTGCTTGGCACGACGGCGCTCACTTATTCTCAAGCATACTCCTAGTGTGCCCGCTATCATGAGCATGCCGATGATGTTCGCCGACCGCCTCGAGCAAGCGCGCCTGGCCGCCGATAGTTTGGTGTGCGTGGGGTTGGACCCGGATCTGGAGAGGATTCCGGCCGACGTGCGTTCCGATCCACAACCGCTGCTCGCGTTCAACCGGCGTATCGTCGATGCAACCGCGGGCATCGCGGCCGCGTACAAACCGCAAATCGCCTTTTACGGCGCCTTGGGAAGGGAAGCCGAACTCGCGGCGAGCATTCGCTACATCCGCGAGCGTGCTCCGCAGGCGCTCGTGATCCTCGACGCCAAGCGCAGCGACATCGGCAACACCGCGGAGGCTTACGCGCGCGAGGCCTTCGAGCGCTATGGCGCCGACGCGGTGACCGTCAATCCCTACATGGGCGAGGATTCGGTGCGGCCGTTTCTCGCGCGACCCGACCGCGGTGCGCTGCTGCTCTGCCGCACCTCCAATCCCGGGGCCCGGGATTTTCAGGATCTGCTCATCGACGGTGAGCCGCTCTATAAGAGAGTCGCCGCGCAAGCCGCCGCGCATTGGAACGAGCATCGCAACCTGATGCTGGTGGTCGGGGCGACCTGTCCGGCCGAAATGGCCGAGCTGCGGCGCGCGCACCCCGCACTCTGGTTCTTGGTGCCTGGAATCGGAGCGCAGGGCGGGGACCTCGAGCGCATTCTTGCCGCCGGGCTCAATGCCCAGGGAACCGGACTTCTGATCAGCTCCTCGCGCGCCATCATCTACGCGGGCGGCGGGAAGAGCGCGGCGATCCGCGGCGAGGCGACGGCGCTGCGCGATGCGATCAACCGCAGGCGGCAGGCGGCTTAACTCGACGGTGGGACGATCTGCAGCGCCTTCAGGCGTCCGGTCGCGCTCTTGGAATAGGAGCGGCCGAAGGAAATCCGGTCCTTGCCGGCGGCCTTGGCCTCGTAGAGAGCGGCATCCGCCCGGCCGTAAATCGTCTTCCAGTCCGGATCATCGGGCTGACTCAAGGCGAGACCAAAGCTCCCCGTGAAGCGCACCAGCCCTTTCGGCGCGGCGAGGGCCTCCTTGCCGATGTGGTTGCGGATGCGCTCGGCCACATCGTGCAGCGTCTGCTCACTGATGTCGCCGAAGCAGAGCACGGCGAACTCCTCGCCGCCCAAGCGTGCGGCCATGTCCGAGGAGTTGCGCAGCTGATCGGTGAGAATTCTGCCCACGGCCCGCAGCACGTCGTCGCCGACGTCGTGGCCGTGTTGATCGTTGATGAGCTTGAAGTTATCCAAATCCAACAAGATGAGACCGTACGGCTTGTGCGATTGCCGCAGCGCCTGGGCGGCCTGCTCACTGCGCCGGCTGAAACTGCGCCGGTTCGGCAACCCGGTCAGATAGTCGGTGACGCTTTCCGCGGCGAGTTTGTTGTTCGAGGCTTGCAGCGCCACTTGTGCCTCGCGCAGGGCCGTCGCGGCGTCGAGGGCCTGCTTCACCTGCATCTGCAGCGCCTCGCTGCTCTCCTGCAGCCGTCGCGTTTGCAGGACGACTTTTTCCTGCAAAGCATCGCGGGCGTTCACGAGATCCGCTTCGGCTTGTTTCCTGGCCGAGATGTCGTCGAAGACGACGATGGCATAGTCCGGCAGGCGCGACGCTGTGCGCTTGAGCCCGACCGACAGCGATGCCCATAGGTAGCGCTGGTCCTTGCACAAGAGTCGCTGCTCGAGGCAGTAGCTGTCGATGTCGCCCGCGAGCATGCGTTTAAACTCGACCACGCTCTTCGGCAGGTCCTCCGGATGGGTGAGGTCGATCAGGGTCTGACCGCGCAACTGTCCGAGGCTGTAGCCCAACAGCGTGCACGCGCGTTGATTGACCCGCAGCACCGAGCCGGCCAGCGAGGTGTGGACGATACCCACCGCGGCCTGCTCGAAGGTCTCGCGAAACAACTTCTCGCGCTCCATCGCATACTTGATGACGCTGTCCGCTTTCGCCGCCACTTCCCTTGCGCCGAAGAATTCTTCGATGATCTTCGCGTACTCGCTGAGCAATGCGACCTCGAGATCGCCGAAGCGGCGCACTTGCGCGTCCATCGCGCACAGCGTCCCGACGGGTTGCCGGTCGCGCGTGAACAGCGGCACGCCCACATAGGAGCGAACGTACGGTGCGGCGGTTACCCACGGACTATTCTCGAAGCGCGGATCCGCCGTGGCGTCCTGAACGATGAAGGGCCGTCGCTCGAGGATGGTGTGGGTGCAGAACGACGTCGCGCGCGCGGCTTCGCACGCATCGAGGCCCATCCGCGCTTTGAACCACAAGCGGTGATCGTCGATCAGCGACACGAGCAACACCGGCACGCGCAGGGCCGTTGCCGCCAGGCGGGCGACGGCATCGAAGCATTCGGCCGGCGGCGTGTCGAGCAGCCCCAGCCGCAGGACGGATGCCAAGCGCTCCGCTTCGTCGGCGGGTACACGTTCATTCTGCACTGCAACATCCCGTGCAGAAGACTCGATCGCTGCTTTCATGCGCCCGAGGTTAAGGGCCCCGGATGGTTACGTTAAGTACACCGATCACGGATTCTCGAAGACCCCGGCCTAAAACCTGCTTTGGGGCGCCCCGCCGTCGGGTTCGACGGGGGCGGAGTTGAGCTTATAGACAGTCCCATCCTTCATCACGAAGCTCACGCGCTGCATGAGGCTGATATCGGCGATCGGGTCCCCGGGCACGGCCACCACGTCGGCGATCTTGCCCGGCGCCACGGTGCCGAGATCCTTCTCGTGTTTGAGGAGCTGGGCGGCGTTGATGGTCGCCGCCTGCAAGGTGAACATCGGCGGCATGCCGGCCTGCACCATCAATTCGAACTCATGGGCATTTTGGCCATGCGGGTAGACGGAGGCATCGGTGCCGAAGGCGATCTTGACGTGCGCCTTGTAGGCGCGGCTCGCGGTCGCGAGGATGAGCGGTCCGATTGCCGCGGCCTTCGCCGCCACCTGCGGCGGGTAATACCCGGGTACGCTCGCGTGCCGCGCGACGAAATCGCCCGCAATGATGGTCGGCACGTACCACGTCCCGTGCTCGACCATGAGTTTCATGTCCTCCGCGTCCATGAAGGTGCCGTGCTCGATCGAATCGACGCCGCCGAGCACCGCCCGGCGAATCGCTTCGGCGCCGTGCGCATGCGCGGCGACCGTGAAGCCGTAATCGCGCGCCGTCGCAGTCACGGCACGAATCTCCTCGATCGTGAGTTGCGCATTATCGCCGCTGGCACTCTCATCGAGCACGCCGCCCGAGGGCATGATCTTGATGAGATCGTCCCCGAGCTTGTAATGCAGGCGCACCGCCTTGGCCGCATCCTCCGGACTGTTGATGATGCCCGCCGTGGGACCGGGATCGCCCGCGAGGTCGGCACGATAGCCATCGGTCGCATCCGCGTGGCCGCCCGTCGAACCGATCGCCCGACCCGCCGTGAAAATTCTCGGCCCTGCAATGATCCCGGCGTTGATCGCGTTGCGCAGCGCCACCGATTCGTTCGCCCGATCGCCGAGATTGCGTACGGTGGTAAATCCGGCGAGCAGCGTGCGCCGCGCGTAAACGGTCGAGCGCACGGCGTAGTCGGCGATGTTCCAACGATACTGATCGACGTAGCGCGTCGGGCTGGTCTCCTCGGTCAGATGCGTGTGGCTGTCGATAAGCCCCGGCATGCAGGTCTGAGCCTGCAAGTCGATGACCTTCGCACCCGGCGGAGACTGCACACCGCCCAATACGTCGCGCACGCGTTGGCCTTCGACCACGATGGAGGTCGCTCCGAGCACCCTGCCGGCGGCCGTATCGATGAGGTGGCCGCACTGCAGGACGCTGAGCGCCGCTGCCGGGGGTGAGGACGGTTCGGCCGCCCGCGCGCGAGGCGCGGCGCCATCGAGCAACATGCCGCCGCACACCGCAGCGCCGAGCAGCACGCCGCAGGGCACCGCACCGACGAGCCGTACACCGGCGCGCGGCGTCGCACCGGGAATGCGCGCCGTCGGCGTCGCCCCGTCAATCGATCGGTTCTGCATGGTGTCCCCCCGATTTTTCATTCGCCAGCGACAGCATGGCATGCAGCAGAACATCGGCGCCGGCCGCGAGGTCGGCGGCCGATGCGCTCTCGGCTTCATTGTGGCTCAACCCACCCGCGCAGGGGACGAAGATCATGGCGGTGGGCACCACGGCGGAGAGGTTGCAGGAGTCGTGGCCTGCGCCGCTCACGATCTCGATCGCCTGGTACTGCAGGGCCGCCGCCGCCTTGCGCACGGCATCGACCGCGTCCGCATCGAACACCACTCCCGGCGCCTCCCATACGCAGCGGATTTGGCCCTCGAGGGCGTGCCTCGAAAGCGCCGCGACCACGACTTGCTCGACCTCCTCGCGCAGCGACCGATAATGCCCCGCCTCCGGATGGCGCAGATCCACCGTGAAGCGCAACCGGCCGGGAACGGTGTTCGCGCTGGCGGGGAAAGTCTCGATGACGCCCACCGTGAGGCGCGCCTCGCGACCGTGCCGTGCCGCCGCGGCATACAACGCGGGCA
This sequence comes from uncultured Gammaproteobacteria bacterium, assembly GCA_963801865.1. Classification (GTDB taxonomy): domain Bacteria; phylum Pseudomonadota; class Gammaproteobacteria; order Steroidobacterales; family Steroidobacteraceae; genus Bog-1198. The sequence continues at coordinate 193,143 of CAWDGY010000002.1, forward strand.
ACACCTCGGCGAGCACGCGAATCGGATCGCGCCGCATCTCCATGGGCGTGGGGCCCGCGTGCGCCTCCTGCCCGAGCACCACGACTTCGTGGCGGCTCATGTGCTGAACGCCGGTGACGATGCCGATGGTCTTGGCCCTCTGCTCGAGCACGGGTCCCTGTTCGATATGCGCTTCGAGTGCCGCCTTGACCGGCTGGCGCGTCACGGGCGCATCGAGGGCTACGCCGAATCGCCCGAGTTCCTGCCGTACGCTCTGGCCGTTTCGATCCGTGAGTGCATAGGCCTCCGCGAGGAGCATTCTGCCCGCCCATACCGCGGAGCCCATCATGGCGGCGGGAAAACGGCAGCCCTCTTCGTTGCACCACACGCCGATCTCGAGCGGGTGCGTGGTGGTGATGCCTCGGTCGTTCAGCGATTCGATGACTTCGAGGCCTGCCAGCACGCCGTAGACACCGTCGAATTTCCCGCCCGTCGGTTGGGTATCGAGATGACTCCCAGTCATGACCACGGGCAGCCCGTCGTTGCGCCCGGGGCGGCGCGCGAACAGATTGCCGATGGCGTCGACACGCACGGCACAGCCGGCGGCGCGGGCCCAGGCGCTGAACAGTTCGCGGCCTTCGCGATCGCCGTCGGTGAGCGCCTGACGATTGCAGCCGCCCTGGGCGGTCCGGCCAATTTGCCCCATGGCCATCAAGCGCGACCACAAGCGCGCGCCGTTCACGCGCAGGGCGCCGGTGGTGATTGGTTCGAGCATCATTCACTCCCCGTGACGGTCCGTTAGTATGCCAGCTACGATGAACATCTCGACATGCAGCTTGCCGGGGCGGCCATGAACACGAAGCAGGTTTGCGCCATCGTGGTGACCTACCATCCAGACGGCGGCTTTCCCGACCGGGTCGCACGCATCGCCCCTCAGGTCGGCGCGTTGGTGGTCGTGGACAACGGCTCCAACGCTGCCGAGGTACGGATGCTGCGGGCACTCACCGCGCACGCGGCCGAAAACTCGCCCGAGAGTCCGACCCAGAATCCCGGGGATCCGGCAATAACTCTGGTATTGAATGCCGAGAATCTCGGCGTGGCGCGGGCGCTGAACATCGGCATCGAGCGCGCCGAGGCCCTTGGATTCCTCTGGGTGCTGCTGCTCGATCAGGACAGCTGCGTCAATCCCGGGCTGCTCGAGGCTTTATTTGCGGTGTACGCCTCCTACCCACAGCGAGAACGATTGGCGGTGATCGGAGCGGGCTTTCGCGACGTGAACCGGCCATCGCACGATGCGAGCTCGGGTGTCCTGACCGCTGCGTCGCCCGAGACCTGCCCGTGGGAAGAAGTCGAATCGGTGATCACGTCGGGTTCCTTGATCCCGCTGGCAGTGCACGCCAAGGTCGGTCCGTTTCGCGAGGAATTCTTCATTGATTACGTCGATTCCGACTACTGCTTCCGGGCGCGCGCGAAAGGCTTTCGGGTGATCAAGACGCGGCAAACGCTCATGTCGCACGCGATCGGCGCAGCGAGCGAGCACAGCGTCTTGTGGATGAACCGGTGGACCACCAATCACTCGCCCGATCGTCGCTACTATATCGCCAGAAACGATACCGTGATGCTGCGTGAGTATGGGCATTACGCGTTCGGACTGTGGGCGCTGAAGAGCTTCTCTCGCTCGTTCCGCTTGTGCAAGCGGATACTGCTCTACGAACAAATGAAAACACGCAAAGTCATTGCGGTCATTCAAGGCTGGTGGGACGGCATGCGAGGACACCTCGGGCCGCGCGCGCGCCGCACTGAGCGCCCGTGTTGAGGAACACCCTTGGGTTTCTGATCCTGAGCGCAGCCATGTCGAGCGCCGCCGCGTCGGGCACCACCGAGTCGACCGCCGCCGTGCCGGCGGCAGCGGCGCTGCCGCCCTCGCCGCCGAGTTATGGCGTCGAGATCAAAAAGACATGGATTCCGATGCAAGACGGCGTGCGGCTCGCCGCGACGCTGTACATGCCGACCGGCGCCAAGAGGGCCGATCGATTCCCGGCGCTCTTCGAATACCTGCCGTATCGAAAGGACGACGATGAGGCGATCCGTGACTACGGTGAGCATACGTATTTCGCGAAGCGCGGATTCGTCGGCGCACGGGTGGACATTCGTGGCTTCGGCAACAGCGAAGGAGTGCCTCCCGAGCGCGAATACTCGGCGCAGGAGCAGAAGGATGCGGAGCAAGTCATCGCCTGGCTCGCGCGCCAGCCCTGGTCGAACGGCAAGGTGGGCATGCTCGGCATCTCCTGGGGCGGCTTCAACGCCATCCAGATGGCGCTGCGCAAGCCGCCGGCGCTGAAAGCCATTCTCGCCGCGGCCGCCACCGAGGAGCTGTTCAAGGAAGACGTGCACTACATGGACGGTGTGTTTCACGTCGATGAGTTCGAGCTCACCATGGATTTGGATCAGGGGCGCACCGGCGCACCGGATTTCAATCTCGACGAGGCGGTGATCGGGCCGCGCATGGACTCGACGCCATGGTCGCTCAATTACATGAGGCATCAGCGCGATGGGGCGTTTTGGCGCGCACCGCTGCGGCCCATCGAAGAGCTGACGGTACCCGCGTTTCTAATCGGCGGACTGCAGGACGGCTACCGCGACAGCATCCCGCGCATGCTCGAGCGGGTGAAGGCGCCCCTCAAGGCCTGGATCGGTCCGTGGAATCACGGCTATCCGAACGACGCCGATTACGGACCGCTCTACGAGTGGCGGGACCAGGCGGTGCGCTGGTTCGACTACTGGCTCAAAGGACGCGACACCGGCGTGCGGCGAGATCCTCGCGTCGTCATCTATCAGCAGCATTGGCGTCCGCCCGGGTCGCAATCGCAGGACGTACCCGGCGAGTGGCGCGCGGAGAGTTGGCCGCCGGCAGGACTGGTTCCAACCACGCTGTACCTGCAACCGGAGCACCGCCTCGCCGCCGCGAGCGAGGCAACCGGCCGCGATCAGCTGCGCTACGTGCCCTCCACCGGTGTCGAAGCGGGCTTTTGGTGGGGGGAGCTGTTGACGGATCAGCGTCCGGTCGATGCGTTCAGCCTGACCTATGACTCGCCGGCGCTCGACGAGCCCTTGGCGATTCTGGGGCTGCCGCACGTGATGATGCAGGTGTCGAGCGATGCGCCGCTCGCCGACTGGTTCGTGCGCCTCTCCGACGTAGCGCCCGATGGTCAGGTCACCTTCGTCACCGGCGCAGGCATCAACGGCGCGCAGCGCAACTCGATGGCGGAGCCTGTGGATTTGTCGCCCGGCAAGGTCTATCCGCTCTCGTGGGATCTGCACCTCGCCTCATGGGTGTTTCCGAAAGGCCATCGCCTGCGCATCTCGATTTCCAATGCGCTCTGGCCGATGAACTGGCCGACGCCCTATTCCATGACCACCGCGCTCATGCTCGGCGGCGCCGATGCTTCGCGGGTCATTCTGCCGCGTGTGCCCCTGCATGGCCCGCCGGCGCCTGTGGCCGCGCCGCCCGAGCCGGTGGAAGAGCCGCCGGGAATCAAAGCGAGCGGCAGCGATGGCGCATGGCCGGGCAAATGGACGGTGCTGCGCGATGAGGTTCACCAACGCAGCACGGTCGTGTGGGAAGGCGGCGTCGCTGTCTCCTACCCCTGGGGACGCTTCGATCACTCCGAGCGTCTGACCTACGACGTCGATGACGCCCATCCGGACATCGCGCGGGTACAGGGGGATTCAGAGTACGTGCAAGCGGTGAAGGATCACACGCTCACCTGGCGCGGACGCCTCGACGTATCGAGCGATGCGCATACGTTCTTCTACAAGTACACCCGCACGCTGCTGCGCGACGGCGTGCTCCTCCGCACCAAGAGTTGGGAGGAGCCCATTCCGCGGGACCATCAGTAGTCCCGCGTCACCGCCCCCTGCCACCGTCCTTCACCGGCCCCTGGCCACCGGCCCCCGCGCCGAGGGCTCGGGTTCGAGCCCAAGCCCGAACCCGAGTGGGCCGGCCTCAGGATCGGCTGGCGTAGTTGCTCGCCCCGAACCAATCGATGACGACGACGGGGTCGTCGCCGACGACCCACGCATCGTGCCCTTTGGGCAAGGAGGTGATATCGCCGGGGCCGGCGATGATTTCGGTTCCATCATCCATCCGAATCGCGAGCTTTCCGGTGACGTGATACTGGAAATGCGGTGCTTCGCAGCTCGCGGTCTTGGCGAGCGGCTTGACGTCGTTCGACCAGCGCCAGCCCGGCTCGAAGACCATTCGGCCCACCTGCGCATCGCCGACCGTTAAGATCTCGGCTCTGCCATGCGGGAATTGACGAACTTCGTCGGGCTTGGTGAAGGACTTGTGCTCGGTCTTCTGTTCGTGATTGTGCATTTGAGATCTCCGGAGCGTGGGATGGTATGAAGGGATTTGCTCTCCCTTGGCGGTCGGCTCAAGCGGGTGGAATTTTACCTACTAGTAAGTTAATATCAAGTGATCATGCTCAAATCGGTGAAAAAAATTTCCCTGCCAAACGCCCCGGCGCGCCCGCTCACGCCCGCCGCAACGGCGATTCTCGACGTGTCGGAGCAGCTCGCGCAGACGCGCGGCTACAACGGTTTCAGCTACGCCGATGTCGCAGCGCAGCTGCGCGTCACGAAGGCCAGCTTGCACTACCATTTCCCGTCCAAGGCGCACCTCGGCGCCGCGCTGATCGAGCGGTATCAGCGTACGTTCGGTGCCGCCCTCGACGCGATCGACGGGGAGGTCGAGGAGCCCGGCGATAAGCTGCGTCGCTACGTCGATCTCTACGATTCGGTGCTGCGCAGCGACCGCATGTGCTTGTGCGGAATGCTTGCCGCCGAATACGCGACACTCCCCGCCCCCATGCAGGAGCGGCTCACGACGTTTTTCGATGCGAACGAACGCTGGCTCACAGCGGTGCTGCAGAGCGGCGTTCAAAGGCGCACCTTCGTGTTCACCGAGCCGCCGAATGCCCGGGCGCGCGTCCTTCTCGGCGCCCTCGAGGGCGCGATGCTCGTGGCGCGGTCCTACGGCGACCCGGATCGATTTCGAGCCGCGGCGGTGTCGCTATTGGCGGATCTCGATCGCGGCGGCGCAAGCTCCCGACCAAAGCCGGGCAGAGCGAAACGCCCTTGAGGGCATTTGGCAGGTACGCTCACGGACGGATGCCCCAACAGAAGGGGTCCTCGGGATCGAGGTGCAAGACGGTCTCGCCCGTCACGTGTGCGGTCCCCGTCAAGGTTGGATTGATCTCGCCTTTGGCGCGATCGCGCCACCGATAGGTGCCGACGAACGTACTGCCGATCAAGCTCTCCTGGATCCACGCTTCGCCCTCGCCGAGCTCGCCGTCGGCGGCAAGACAGGCGAGTTTCGCGCTCGTGCCGGTGCCGCACGGGGAGCGGTCATAGGCCCTGCCCGGGCAGAGAACGAAATTGCGGCTGCGTGCCCCCGGCAGATCCGAGGGGGCAAAGAGCTCGACATGGTCGACGAGCGGATGGCCTTGCGCATTGATCGCCGCGCGCACCCGCCAGCAGTAATCGGTCAATGCCTCGACGTGCCGAAGATCGATGCTTTGATTGTGACTGGATATCAAGAAGAACCAATTTCCTCCCCAGGCGACATCGCCGATCACCGCGCCGATACCGGGCACCTCAACCGCGACCGCCTGTGCGGAACGATAGCTCGCCACATTGCCTACGCTGATGCGACCATCCGCATGCAGCTCGGCGTCGACCGCTCCCACGGGCGTGTCGATCCTGGTCGAGCCCGGGGCGAATTCGCCTGCAAAGCGCAGCGATTCGATGAGGCCCATCGTGCCGTGCCCGCACATCCCCAAGTAGCCCACGTTGTTGAAGAAGATCACGCCGAATGCGCAGTCGGCGCGCTGCGGTTTGACGAGCAGCGCGCCCACGAGGGTATCGGACCCCCGCGGTTCGTTCACGATGGCGGAACGATAGGCATCGAAATGCCTGCGGAAGCGCTGAACCCGTTCCGCCAGGGGCCCCTCACCCAACACCGGGCCGCCGTCGAGCACGAGGCGCGTCGGCTCTCCGCCCGTGTGAGAATCGATGACGCGGATCATGGCCATCGCGATCGGTGCATTTACCGAGGGCGCGTGTCGCGTGCCCGCTCGATCATCGCGGTGACGGCAGCGCGCCGCTCGCCGGCGAGCGGCAGCCGCGGCGGGCGCACCCGCTCGGTGCCGCGGCCCATGATCTGCTCCGCGAGCTTGATCGATTGAACGAGGTCGTGCTCCGCGTCCAAGTGCAGGAGCGGCATGAACCAGCGGTAAATGCTGCGCGCACGTTCGAGGTCGCCGATGCGCAACGCTTCGTAGAGGAGCAGCGACTCGGCCGGGAACGCGTTCGTGAGTCCGGAGACCCAGCCCTTGGCGCCGAGCGTCATGCCCTCGAAGACCAGATCGTCGAGTCCTGCAAACAGCGTGAAGCGTTCGCCGAAAGCGTTGATGAGATCGGTGAAGCGCCTTGGGTCGGGTGCGGATTCTTTGAGCGCGACGATGGTGGGAACCTCCGCGAGACGCGCGAGCGTCGCGAGATCGATATTCACCCGATAAGAAGGTGGATTGTTGTAAAGCATGATGGGGAGCCCGGTCGCCGCCGCCACCGCTCGAAAATGATATTCGAGCTCGGCAGGAGTCGGCACGTAGACCATGGCCGGCAGCACCATGAGGCCCGTGGCCCCGATGCGTTCCGCATCGCGGGCGAAACGCACCGCCGCAGCCGTCGTGAATTCCGAGACACCCGCAATGATGGGCACCCGGCCCTCGGCGACTGCGACTGCGCCCTGGAGCACACTTCGCTTCTCCTCGGCGCTCAAGGAATTGCCCTCGCCCACCGTACCCATCAATACGAGACCGTGGACACCCTCCTCGAGGAGGGTTTTTTGCACTCCTCGCGTCGCCGTCAGATCGACTTCCAATTCCGCGTCGAACTGCGTCGTCGCTGCCGGAAAGACGCCCGACCAAGTGCATGAGAGTGGTGTTGTCATGGGATCGCCACCGTCGTCCGAGGTTGCCTGGAGGATGATCGATCGTATACGGTGTCTGCATGATCGAGCAAGGCGATCGCGCGCGCAACTCACGGTCCGCCTACGCCGCGGCAGCACTGTGCGCGACGGCCGTGGCCATTTGCGCCTGCACCTCGAAGGGGAATTCAGCGGACGCTCGTCTACAAGCCATTTACACCGAGGAGTGGCAATGGCGCGATCAGCAAATCCCCGACGATGAAGATACGGAGAAGCCGATTCAGGATCATCTGCCCAAGGTCGACCCGCCGACCCAGGAGATGCGGCTTCGCACCTGGGAGGGCGTGCTGCGCAAGCTCGACTCGGTCCCCCGCGCCGCGCTCTCGGCGGCCGAACAGTTGAATTACGACGTGTATCGCCCGCAGATCGAAACGCTGATCGCGAACCAGCGCTTTCGGGACTACGAGATGCCCGTCAACGCCGACACCACCTTCTGGACCAGTCTCGGTTACACGGCGCGGCGGCCGTATCGCAGCGTGCAGGATTACCGCAACTGGCTTGCACAGATGCGGGACATCCCGCGGTACTTTCGCGAACAGATCGATGAAATGCGCCGTGGCCTGCGGCGTGGGTTTACGCCGCCGCGGGTAACGCTTCAGGGGCGCGACGCCTCGCTCACCGCAATCACCGAGAGCGCACCGGAGACGAGCCTGTTTTACGCGCCATTTCGGGACATGCCGGGCATCGCGGAGGCGGACAAGTCCGGTCTGCGAGCACAGGCAATCAGCATCATCAAGGAGACCGTGCAGCCGGCGTACCGCGAGCTGCTCGCGTTCATGCGCACCGAGTATCTGCCCGGCACGCGTACCACGCTGGCCGCCTCCGACCTGCCCGATGGCGCGGCCTACTATCGGGCGAAGATCCGGGAATTCACCACCGTCGATCGAGACCCGGCCTCGATTCACGACTTCGGTGAGGCAGAAGTCGCTCGTCTGCATGAGCAAATGCTCGCCGCCATGCGCGAGACGGGATTCACCGGCGATTTCCCGGCATTCCTCAAGTATCTGCGCACGGATCAGCAATTTCAGGCCAAGACCGCCCCGGAGCTGCTGATGCGCGCGGCCTGGATCGCAAAAAGATTCGACGGCAAAGCCTCGCAATTTTTTGGATTGCTGCCGCGCGCGCGCTTTACCATCCGGCCCGTACCCGACGATCTCGCACCGTTCTATACGGCCGGGCGCGGCGGACCGGGAGTGTTCCTCCTCAACACCTACGAATTGCCGAGCCGTCCTCTCTACAACCTCACGGCGCTCACCTTGCACGAGTCGGCGCCGGGTCATGCGTTCCAGATGTCGCTCGCACTCGAACACAAGCACCAGCCGGAATTTCGCCAGCACTCTTATCTATCGGTCTATGGCGAAGGGTGGGCGCTGTATTGCGAGCGGCTGGGACTCGAGATGGGGATGTACGAAACGCCCTATGATCGGTTCGGCATGCTGAACTATCAGATCTGGCGGGCGGCGCGTCTCGTGATCGATACCGGTATTCATTCCCAGGGCTGGAGTCGAGATCGGGCCATCGGTTACCTACACGACTATACGGCGCTGCCGGAACACGAAATCGAAACCGAAGTGGACCGATACATCAGCTGGCCCGCGCAAGCGCTGTCTTACTATCTCGGCGAGGATGCGATCGTTCGCGGGCGGGCGAAGGCCGAATCGGCGCTCGGCCCGCGTTTCAATGTTCGCGCCTTCCATGACGCGGTGCTCGAGCTCGGATCCGTACCTCTGCCGGTTCTCGAGGCGCGCATCGAGCGGCTCATCAGCGATGGCGGGCGAGGCCCCTACCCCGACCTCGAGTGAGCGACGCACATCAGCCCAATCCCAAACTGTAGGCGAGCCTCGCACGCGGCACCAACAGATCCGCCAGGGTGTAGCCGTCCAAAGTCTCCAGAAACGCGAGCGTCGCCTTGCGCAGAGCGTTGCGCAAAACGCAGCAGCCTTCAATTCGGCAAAACTTGGTTCCGTCCAAACAGCCCATCACGGCCAGATCCTCTTCGGTGTCGCGCACCACCGCTCCAACGCGGATGTCAGCGGGCGCACGCCCCAACCGGATGCCGCCACCCTTGCCGCGGATGGCTTCGATGTACCCCTGCTTAGCGAGCTGGTTCACGACCTTCATCAGATGAGCATTCGAAATGTCGAAGCTCTGCGCGATCTCGGCGATCGTCGAGAGTTCGCCCGTGTTCGCTCCGACGTAAATCAGCGTACGCAACGCGTAATCGGTCCATAGTGTCAGTCGCATGGCATGTCCTTTTGTCCCCCGCCGAATCGGGTGGGGTTGATTGTCGTCACTAAAACATGCATATTATTTACATGTTTTACGTACAGAGCAACGGCGAAATCAAGTCGAAGTGCCCGCCGGGCGGGACGCCTCTGCCGTGATCACCACGCTTCGCACTCGGGTCTGCGAAATCCTGGGGTGCGAGGTTCCCGTGGTCTTGGCCGGAATGGGCGGTGTTGCCCGATCGGAGCTCGTCGCTGCCGTCAGTACGGCCGGCGGCTTCGGCTTCCTCGGCATGGTTCGGGAGCCGCCCGAACTCATGCGGCGCGAGATCAATCGCGTGCGCGCGGCGACGACGCGCCCTTTCGGCGTCAATCTCATACCAGCCGCCACGCCGGCGGATCTTCTCCAAGCCGAAATAGAAACCGTCATCGAGGAGCGGGTCGCCGCGGTGACGCTGTTCTGGGACCTTCGGCCGGATATCGTGCGCCGGCTGAAAGATTCCGGGTGTTTGATCCTGTGCCAAGTGGGTTCCGCGCGGGAGGCCGCGGAGGCCGCCGCCGCCGGGGCGGACATCGTAATCGCTCAAGGCTTCGAAGCCGGTGGTCACGTACGTGGGACATCGCGTCTTGCCGACCTGGTCCCCGAGATCGCAACGCGCCTCGATCTGCCGGTGTTGGCGGCCGGCGGCATCGTCGACGGCAAAGGACTCGCCGACGCTCTTCGCTGGGGCGCGCAGGGCGTCGTGATCGGTACGGGCTTCCTGGCGACGCAAGAATCCTTTGCGCACGACTATCACAAGACACGCATCGTCGCCTCCGAGCCCGGCGATACCGTCCACACCGAGGCATTTCACATCAACTGGCCGAAAGGAGCCGCAGTGCGAGTTCTGTCGAACAGCGTGACGCGAGGCGAACACGGCGATCCGTTCAGCGGCCGGCGGCACGTCATCGGAGAGCAGAAAGGACGGCCGATTTACCTATTCAGCACGGACTCGCCATTGCGCAACATGAGCGGGGAATTTGAAGCCATGGCGCTTTATGCCGGTGAAGGCGCGGGGCTGATCACCTCCGTCCCGCCCGCCGCCGAACGGCTGAAGAGCATCCTGGACGAGGCGCTCGGTGAGCTCGGCATCGCCGCACCGACCGCTGCTGCGATAACGACCTCCGCGCAATACAGCTCTCCAGCGTGCTCGATGCACGAAGTGAGCGATGTCTACATGGGTTATGCCGGCAAAGATGAACTCATTTCCTTCCTCAATGAGCTGCTCGAAGCGGAGCGAGCGGGCGCACACGTCGCTCTCGACAGCGCACACGAGGCCGGCACGGGACCGCTCGCAGAACTCCTGCTCGCGGTCCAGCGGGACGAAGCACGCTGGTGCGCCATGCTGGTGCGCCACCTCAGGAAGCTCACCGAGCGGCCCTCGACAAACACCGGAGCGTTCTACGGCAAAGCGATGGCGATCGTCGACTTGCGTGCGCGCATCGCTTTTCTCAATCGCGGCCAGGGTTGGGTGGTGCGCAAGCTGCGCGAGATGTTGCCGCGCGTGCGCAATGACGAGTTGCACGCCGACCTCTCCGAGATGTTGCGATCCCACGAGCTCAATATCGATCGCGCCAACGAGGTGGCGGGCTGCGCCTGATTGGCGCGTCAACGCCATGTATGCCGCCTCACGATCCGATCCCGGCGCCGTCCTCCACCGACTGGGAGCACATCCGGCCCTGGCGCACGCTTGTGCGCGAAGAACTGATCCGCCGCCGCATGGCGCTTTCCCCCGATGTTCGCCGTACGTTGAGCGAAAGTGCGTGTACACGGCTCGTGCAGGCGGTCGATTTGAGCGCCTATCGGGTACTCGGAATTTGCTGGCCGATCCGCGGCGAATTCGACGTGCGGAGTATTGCAAAGGAACATATTGCATCCGGCGGCCTGGTTGCGCTTCCCGTCGTGGTCCAAAGGGCCGCGCCCGTCGAGTTCTGGCGGTGGAATCCGGGAGCTTCCATGCAAAGGGGAATATGGAATATTCCAATTCCCAAGGAGCGCGAGGTGCTGATGCCCGATGCAGTCATCGTTCCGCTGGTCGGTTTCGACGAGCACCGATTCCGTCTCGGCTATGGCGGCGGCTATTTCGACCGCACGCTCGCCGCGGCTGCACCGCGCCCCTATGCGATCGGGCTGGGTTACGCGGATGCGGTGTTGCCGACGATCTACCCCCAGGCACACGACATTCCCATGGATCTGATCGTCACCCCCTGAGATTTCTGTGATCGAGTTCCGCCGGCCGCGGTCATCCGCCGCACGGCTCCCGCGTTCCCCAATGCAATGGAGCAGCAGGAGCGGTACCGGTGACTCGTTTGGCCAACCGTCCTATTTGGATTCTGGCGATCTTATGGGGCGGAGTCTCGGCCGGTGCGGTTGCGCGAGCGGACGCGCTCTCCGCGGTGCAATTGCTGCGCGAAGGCGGCTGCGGCGGTATTCTACCGGCCGCTCGACCGCTTCATCCCAACGCGCTGTTGGATCGGGCGGCCGAACAATGGGCCGCGGGCCGGACGCCGGCGGCCGCCGCGGAGCGCAGCGGCTATCACGCCGAGACGACGGCATCCTTGCATCTCAGCGGCGCGGAATCGACCACGGTCGACTCGATCAAGCGCTCCAGCTGCCGCACGGTGACCGATCAAAAGCTGCGCGACATCGGGATCTATCGCCGCGGTATCGAGACCTGGCTGGTGCTGGCCTCGCCCTACGCGATACCGGCGGCCGCGCAGGCGCCGCTCCTGGCGAGGCGCGCGCTCGAACTCGTCAACGATGTGCGTGCTCGCGGAGCTCGATGCGGCGAGCGCTCGTTTGGGCCGGCGCCGCCCGTGAGACTGTCCGAAACACTCGCGGGCGTCGCGTTCGGGCATGCCGTCGACATGGCCCAACACGACTATTTTGAACACGAGGATCTCGCCGGGCACTCACCGGCGGATCGGGTTCGCGCGGTCGGCTACCGCGAAAAATTGGTGGGTGAGAATATCGCCTACGGCCCCAAATCTCCCGAAGAAGTGGTCCAAGGCTGGCTGGAGAGTCCGGGTCACTGCGAAAACATCATGAACCCCCGCTTCGCCGAGATGGGGATTGCGTATGCCGCGGGTCAGGCCTCCAGGCGCGGTCTTTACTGGGTTCAGTTACTGGCCATTCCAAAAGCCTAGCGCTTCGGCGTCGAAAGAGAAATGCCGTGAGGCCGCCGGCGGACGTGCCGCTCGAAACGAGCAGGGTTGCGGTTCCAATGCACAAAGGACACATGGACGGTCGCCTCCTATGGATAGCTCAATTTGGGTCTCCACCCGGCGGCGCCGTCCGGCAGCAGATCAAAGAAATGCCACACGGTGCAGAAATCATCGCCGGGACTCCAGGCCGCATCGGAGACTCGAAGGATCTTCGGCCCTGCGCGCTTGAACACCGAGACGCCGGGTCGCCACCGGCCGTCGGCGGAGCGATAGCCCATGTCCGCCGCAAAGCTCGTGCCCATGTGACTCACCATGCGAAATCTCCAGCCGCGGCTCGCGGCAAATTTCTGCTGCACGGCCGGAGGCTCGGGACTCGAGACGACGAAACCCGTGCGGGTCACGACGTGGTGGTGCACGCCGTTGTATCCATCGGCCCAGAGGGTGCAGCCCGGGCAGGACGACCCCATGTTATGCACCACCATCAGGTCCTCATGACCATCGAACAACTCTGAGAGTCGTAAGGTTCCCTCGGGCGTCCGAAATTCGTAGTCGAGGACTTCCTGCGGCTCGACTTCCGCCAGCGTCGCACGCATCTTCTCGCGAAGATCCGCGATCTGTCGACGGTAGGCATTCATTTTTTCCGATCCGTCAGCGTAATTCACGGTGCGCACCTCGGGTTCGTCAGGTCGCGTATTGGTCATGCAGCTTGACCCACGACATCGGGTGCGGCAAGCCCGCTTCGTCGCGACCCTTCGGCACGAGATCGAGCAGCTGAAAGGCGACGTTCATCGGATCGAGTCCCCGCGCGTAGGTCGAGTACGTGTGAAAAATTGCGCCGTCATCATCCTTGAAGAACACGCTGAAGCCGGGTTTGTCCTGCATCGATTCGTCGTATCGCGTGTAGTTGTACATGGCGGTGCCCTGCGCAATGCTCTGCGGCTTGAAAGATACCTGGTAGTCATAGTTGAACTCCGAGTTCGCCGCGGAAACCCATTTGAAGTTCCACCCCATGCGCGCGGCGAAGGACTTGAGCTTCTGCAGGGGCGCGCGCGAGACCGCCGCCAGCGAAACATCCCGCTGGTTCAGATGCGGAATGATGCCGTTGTAGTTATCCGCCCAGAACGAGCAGCCCCTGCATCCCGCATCCCACTCCGGAGCGAACATGAAGTGATAGACGATGAGCTGGCTGCGCCCCGCGAAAAGATCCGCAAGAGTTTCGCTGCCCCCAGGCCCTTCGAAGACGTACTGCTCCTCCACGCGAACCCACGGCAGCTCGCGTCGCTCGGCGCTCAGTTGATCCCGCAGCCGCAAAAATTCCTTCTCCTTGTCGAGCAACCGGCGCCGAGCGCCAACCCATTCGTCTCGAGAAACAATCCGATGATCGGTCATGTGAATGCCTCCTCACTGTTGTGTCATTTGCGCCGCGCAGGCCGTCTGCGCCTCTTCGAAGGCGAAGACTCGGCGGCGCGCCGTTCGTCGATTTCCGCGAGTGTTGCCGCCAGCAGCTCGAATTGCTGCTGCCAGTACTTGGTATAGCGATTCAGCCAGACGGCCGCATCGAAGAGCGGGCCCACATCGAGGCTGCATCGGCTGATGCGTCCGCTGCGCTCCTGTTGCACCAGTCCGGCGCGCACCAGAACCTGGATATGGCGTGAGACGCCCTGGAGCGAGATGTGGAAGCCCGATGCGAGCTCGGACACGAGCAGCGACCGGCCGTCGAGCCGCTCCAGGATCCTGCGGCGGATCGGATCGCTGAGCGCAGCGAACACGCGGTCGAGCCGCGCACCGTCGGCGTCACCATCGACACTTCCCCCCGCGCTGCTACCGCGGGGAATGACCTGCAACGCTGCACCGATATTCATCGTATTGGATTAATATCAACCCTTCGGATGATAGTCAACTCTTTTGATGAATAATGACCTCATTATTGACCCCAAAGAGGCTCGAGGCGCCCGGGATTTTGAATTCGCCTTGTCGATGATCTGCGTCTCGAAACGGTGAACGCATTTTGGGATCCAGATGAACTTTCTCCGATTCAGATGAAGATAAGATTAAGTCCAAGCGGATCGGTCGTCGCACCCGATCCGCGCGCGTTTGATCTCACGGGTACGACAATTGATTTAGCGTGCGTCACACGAGGAGATTTGTTTCATGAATTCATTGAACAGAATGATTGCGACCGGCTTGCTGATGGGGATCGGCTTCGCGGCTCAACCGATGGTGGCGTCGGCGGCACCGGAGCTCAGCGTCCAATCGGAACGAGCGGCGCACCCCCGCATCGTCGAGGCGATCAATCACATGAACGAGGCCTTGAGAGAAATGGAGGCGGCTCCAGATGACTTCGGCGGCAACAAGGCAGTTGCGATTGCCGATGCCCATAGGGCCATCCATTCGCTGAAGAAAGCCCTGTACTTCCGTCTCAAGATGGATGATGCGGCGATCGACCGCGTGCAGTAATTGCTACGCTCCCGCCCCATTCGGGACGGGACGTCGATCGATAGGTATCGCGCCAAACCCTATGTAAATAGGTGTTTGGCGCGTTCTTTTGATCTACCTAAAAAGCCACGCGACCGATAGGGCCAACCGGCCAATACCTAGGTCCAATACCGGTCGGCCTCGCGGTCTGGCCTAATATCTTGGTTAAAACGTTTCTTCTGGGTGCCTCGCATAGTGGCGTGGGCGAGTATCGCGCCGCGCTTTGAAATATATTCGGCGCGCGCAGATTGTATGGCAGCGCTAGACGAATCCATCGATTCAGGCGCTAGATGTTTTTAAGTCGATTACTCGCTATCAGTTTTGCAGTCGCAAGGTCACCATGGCGCAGAGCGCTTCAATAGAGTCGACATCAGCGACAACGACCTATCGCTGGATCCCGGTAAACGGGGTCAATCTCTTCTACCGGGAAGCAGGTGTCAGCTCAGCGCCGACCATCGTGTTGCTGCACGGCTTCCCGTCGTCATCCCGTGAATATGACTCGCTTATCCCATTGCTCGCGACTCACTATCACGTCGTCGCGCCGGACTTTCCGGGATTCGGGCAAAGTGAGGCTCCTCCACCGTCATCGTATGCCTATACGTTTGATCATTTGGCCGCAACTACCACCCGCTTCCTTGAGCAACTTGGCATCGAGCGATACTCGCAGTATCTGCATGACTATGGCGGACCCGTCGGGTTTCGCATGATGCAGTTACATCCCGAGCGACTTCGCGCTCTCATCCTGCAGAATGCGAATGCCTATCAGGAAGGTCTCGGCGTTAAGTGGACCGGGATAGCAAGCTACTGGGCCGATCGAGCTGGCCATCCTGAAATCTTCGAGGCATTTGTTTCTCAGGCAGCCACCGAGCAGCGCCACACTTTGGGCACGTCGCGACCTGAACGATACAATCCTGATACCTGGACGGACGAATTCTCTTTTCTTTCGCGGCCTGGTCAACGGGAAATCCAAGCTGAACTTTTGTATGACTATCGAACGAATGTGGCTTCCTACCCCGCTTGGCAGGCTTGGTTACGGGCGCATAAGCCACCAACTCTCGTAGTATGGGGTCGAAACGATCCGTCGTTCATCGCCGCCGGTGCCGAGTCTTTCAAACGTGATCTCCCCGAGGCAGAAGTCCATTTACTCGACGCTGGTCATTTTGCGCTGGATGAGAGAAACGACGAAATCGCCAGCCTCATTCTCCAATTCATGGACAAGCAGAGAAGGTAGCTTGCATCCCGCTGGGGGTCGCCTTTCTATCAGGAGCGCTCGCGGCGCTCTTACAGATCCGCCTCAATTCATATCGAAGTAGGATCGTATCTCGGCATGATCGGACGAGCCGCCGCGCATTGGACGCGACCTCCATCCGCTTTCCCGAAACCGGCCGGTCATGACGGGCCGAAACGGGGGTCGACTGCCGTCGTCGCTCCAACCAGAATGAGGTATGGTTACAGTTAGCATCAACAGCAGGAGGTCGCCATGACCGCAAGAACAGATGACTACGACGCGATCGTTCGAGTTATGCGGCTCTACATTGATGCATTTAATGACAATGATGTCGGCAAGTTCCGGGAAGCTTTTGAAGAGGACGCCTGGATCTTCTACATCGACGCCGATGGCGGTCTTCATAAGCATCGGATCTCCGAGGACTTTGAAAGATGGGCCGCGCCGCCCGGTTGGGGCGTCGTGGGTCGATTCATCTCGGTAACACAGGTGGGAGATGCTGCCGCGGTCCAGCTGAGCTTTGACGCAGACAAGTCCAGTGGCTGGATCGACTTTCACAATCTGCTCAGGATCAACGGCGTCTGGAAGATCACCAACAAGACCGCCACTCACAGCAGCAGGTAAAGCCTGTTGCGAATGCGAATTTCCTTCCCGGAAGCGGTCGCCCATGAGCGTCAACAATGGGTCCGAAAGGCGTGCTATGTACAACGTGCGCGTCAGTGAAACCGTGGCCGATACGGTGCGGCGCATCAATTCACCTATCGCGGCCCTCGAGAAGTAGCTTTGCCGAAGCACTTACTTCGGCCCAACAGCAGCCGGTCACGCAGCGCTTTCAATTTTCTACATACGGATGCCGCAAGGTCGGCCTGCCGGTGCCAGGGGGAACATCTGCGGGCAAGTCCACCTAATTTGGTGTTTCGGCGACCGTCCGCTTATCGAAATCTGAACGGCTGCTGTTGAGAGCGGGCGAGAGGATACCGGGCAGAGCCAGGAGAGTTTCCAATATTCTCTCTCGCATCCACCGCTGCGCAGGATCGCGATGGGTGCGCTCAGACCACGTCACTTGCACAGGCGGCAGACGCACAACTCGATGGGAGACTCTAAATAGCGGTCCCTCGGTTACGGTGGTGGCGGCGGTGGTGGCGGCGTCGGCGGCCCGGTGATCGCCACAGCAGGCGAGTTAAACACGTAGGCGGCGCCCTGGTAGGAATTCTTGTATGCAGCGCCGATGATGACCGTATTCCCGCTCACGGCGACCGAATATCCGAACTCGTCGCCGTCCGCGCCATCGGCGGCGGTCAGCTCTTGCTGCTGCTGCTTGCGGGTCCTGAAGGGCCACCAGCGTCTCACTTTCCAGGTGCAAGGGGTCCCGGAGCACGTGAATACGTAGGCGGCGCCCTGCGAGGAATTGTTGCCGATGATGACCGTATTCCCGCTCACGGCGACCCGGTTTCCGAACTCGTCGCGGCTCGCGCCATTGGAGGCGGTCAGCTCTTGCTGTTGCGCCCAGGTGCAGGGGGTTCCGGAGCACGTGAATACGTAGGCGGCGCCCTGGAGGGAATTGTTACCGATAGTCTTGCCCGGAGCGCCGATGACGGCCGTAGCCCCGCTCACGGCGACCCGGGTTCCGAACACGTCGCCGCCCGCGTCATCGGAGGCGGTCAGCTCTTGCCGCTGCGTCCAGGTGCAGGGAGTTCCGGAGCACTTGAATACGTAGGCGGCGCCCCGCGAGGAATTGTTGCCGATAGCGCCGATGATGGCCGTCTCCCCGCTCACGGCGACCGAATATCCGAACACGTCGCCACGCGCGCCATCGGCGGCGGTCAGCTCTTGCTGCTGCGTCCAGGTGCAGGGGGTTCCGGAGCACGTGAATACGTAGGCGGCGCCCTGGTAGGAGTTCTTGTATGGAGCGCCGATGATGACCGTATTCCCGCTCACGGCGACCGTATTTCCGAACTCGTCGCCGCTCACGCCATCGGAGGCGGTCAGCTCTTGCTGCTGCGTCCAGGTGCAGGGGGTTCCGGAGCACGTGAACACGTAGGCGGCGCCCTGCGGGGCTACGGCCGTCTCCGGATCTCCAGGCAAGTATAAGGAATTCTTGCCCCAAGCGCCGATGATGGCCGTATTCCCGCTCACGGCGACCGTATTTCCGAACTCGTCGTCGCGCGCGCCATCGGCGGCGGTCAGCTCTTGCTGCTGCGTCCAGGTGCAAGGGGTTCCGGAGCACGTGAACACGTAGGCGGCGCCCTGACCGGAATTGTTCCCGATAGTCTTGCCTGCAGCGCCGATGATGGCCGTCTCCCCGCTCACGGCGACCGAATATCCGAACACGTCGTCGCGCGCGCCATCGGAGGCGGTCAGCTCTTGCTGCTGAATCCAGGGATCGACTGTGACCGGGTAGAGCGCCCCGCGGTCGTTCACCTCAAGACGAATGCGCCCGGAGTGCACGACCATGCGCGCAGCGAGCACCCGCCCAGCCGCATCCCAGGCTCGCAGGTCGGTATACCGCAGCACAGCGCGGCCATCGCGCCTCAGCTCAATGTGCTCGCCGACCAGTGCCGGCTGCAGGCCGCCGCCGCTGACCGCCAGTTCGATCTTGAGCGGCCCCCCTTGCGGGTGCTCCGGCCGCTCGCGCAAGGTGAACCCCTGTTCCAGACCCTGCGGCGCGTTGACATACCATTCGGTCAACGGTCCGCGGCGGTATTCAATGCGCGTTCCGGCGGCATGAATGGAAGCGGGCGCGGGAGTCTGCAGACGCTCACCGTAGCCGTACGCTGCCAGGCGCAATCCGAAGCGGCCCTTCGGATGCTGCACCGTCAGGCCGTCGTTGTGGAACTCGGCCTGCAGTTGGTTCTCTGGGTTTTCTAGCCGAAAGCCCGCGCCCTGCGGCTCGACTTGATGTTGCGCCTCGCGAAAAGCACTGCGGAGGCTTTCATAACGCCCGGACTGCTTCAGCGCCGCCACTGCGGGCGAGTCCTTCGGCCCGCTGACCGGGACCGTTGCGCTGGAAACGGGCGGACTCCTCATAAAACAAACGAGGAGAACGGTGGTGAACGTGGCGCTACTTATCCGCGCGCGGTCGCTATTGGCAGGTAATATGAACCAAGCCGGCCATCTAGGGCTTCGCATAGACTGGCACTCCCTGCATCAGCTCGGGTTGGATAGGCGGTAGATTACTCCTTCATGCGGAGCGGCCAACGTCCTTGTCGAGGTTCTTACGCCTAAATTAGCGCCCAGGCAATCGCTGTTTGGAAGTTAGTAGGACATAGAAGCGTTCGTGCGTTGCCCACACGCGAGAGTCGCTGCGGCGATCGCGAATCGCTTCTTCGTTCGACCAGCACGCTTGGTCGCCGGAATTTGTTGCGCCGGAGTTGCCGGTCCCTGCCCAACCGCCTCCGCCAGTTTTGCCAAAGCCGTCGGCATCCTCAGCGCCGACACATCGATCCACTGCGACTCGCCTAGGAAATATTCAAGCGCCGGATTTATAGGCGCGGCGTCAAGCCGAAATGCGATCCGGTGGACGGCCGCTCTCAGTCCCTCGCTTCGGCCGCAATGCACTGAGTAACGCGGCGTACTTGCGGTGATTGAACCAGTAGCGCACGGCTTCCATGACGAGGAAGCCCACAATCAGCGCCAGCATCCACTCGAGCCAGGGTGGCACCTCGTGAACGACGAATTTCTTCCTCGGCAGGATGCCGAAGAGATTCCTGATTGCGCGTCGTTCGACCGCATGATGAGTGGATACAAGCGTGACCAGTGAGCCGGCGACATAGCCCGCAAAATTGCCGAGGGCCGTGTTGATAAAGAGTCCCTGGAATTTTTGACGGTTAAAGGTCGCTCTCAGGAAACCGTTCATGGCGTAAATCCCCTGCCCATTCAATGGTTGTGGGCGATCAGCGCATCCGTAAGAAGCGACGCGCTTGCACCGCAGACCAAGCACCTCGCCCGGCCGCCGCACCGACCCAGCCATCACTTATCTACCAGACGCAGGGATGGCCACCGTGATCACCGTCACCGTTCTCTGCTCGGGAGATGGCAGGTTGCGGCCCGGCGGTAGTAGGACTTGCTGAAATGCGCACATCCAAGAACAACGAATGTGATGTCGCTGAATGCAGACGTCGGCGCTGCGATAGCTATCGGTATTCTTTGGCGCAAACACTGAGTCGGATCAGAGGATGCGGGGATCCGCGTAACTCGCCAGGATTCCAAAATGTGACGCAGTCCCGACAACATTCTCACCGGGCGCACGTAGACTTTTGATGAGCGGCACGACGATCGGGATCGCGATAGCCATGATGACAATAAAATCCGACGCTGTCGCTAAATTGTGCAGAGAGTGATTAGGAGGATCTGTGAAAATATCTTTTTTGACTGGCGTGCTCGCCGGCGCTGTTGTAGTGGTCGCCGGTACTGCGGTTGCTGGCTACCACATGTACGAGTCTGCGAATTCGGCCAAAGTTCTCAGCGCCAAAGCATTGACTCGGACCGTCAAGATTCCCCGACAGGATTGCCATGATGAAACCGTCACGCATACGAAGCCGGTGCAGGATCAGAATCGCCTGATAGGAACCGGGCTGGGTGCCGTGGTCGGCGGCCTCCTGGGTCATCAGGTTGGCGGCGGCAGCGGCAAAACTGTCGCGACCGTCGCCGGCGCAGCTGCCGGCGGCTATGCGGGCAATAAGATTCAGCAGAAAACCCAGCAGGGTGATACGTACACGTCCACGGAACAGCGCTGCAGCACCGTGTATGATCGTAAAGAGGAGCCAGCGGGGTTTGATGTGGTCTATGAATACAACGGTGAAAAGCACCACCTACACACTGACAAGGACCCGGGTAGTTCCTTACCGGTCAAAGACGGCAAGATTGTGGTGGCCTCGTTGAAGAACACACCCAATCCAAATAATGGTCCTTAGTACAATGTGACCGACAGCCTAGAGCCGGCGTGTTGTCCACGGCAACGACAGATCGAGATGGCCCGACCGATCGCAGACGTGGACGTTAGGCGGCTCTGGAGAGACCTGGCGTTGTCTCTAACGCGACCTGTCGCCTACTGTCTTCCGCAGTAACCAGCAGGTAGCCCCATGGAATACGCATCTGGTCTTATTAAGCTTAAGCCAGGTTCTGAAGGCAAAGTTGAAGAGTGGCGTAGCACGATAGCGTCACGGCTCGATGAAGCCGCGGCAACACACATGGACGAAGACGTCCACGTCGAATCGTGGTTCACGACGGAGATCAATGGCGAAAAATATCTGCTTTGGTATCTGCGCGCCAAATCGATCAAGCGGGTGTTTGAGGTTTCTCAGAAACTGAAGCACCCAATCGACAAGTTTCACTACGACCTCATGGCGGAAATTACCGCGGCGAATATCTTTGCCGTGCCGCTCCTCGACATATCGAGCGGCTAGTTTTTCGCGAAATGACTTCCCGAAAGCGGTCGTCCACGGGTGTCAAGTAGGGGGTCGGGGGAACGCGTTGGCGGTCACCGCCGACGCCACGGGCTCCGCCCGGCCCCACTTCCGGCCTTTCGACCCCAATAAAATCCATCTCCGAAGCGGCCGGTGAAATTGTGAGTTAGGCGACCTGCAGCGTAGATGGGGCTGTTCGCTGCAGGCACCTGATGAAAGGTCAACCAAGCGCTTCGGCAAGCTACTTCTCGAGGGCCGCGATAGCGGGTGAATTGATGCGCCGCACCGTATCGGCCACGGTTTTGCTGACGCACACGTTGTAAACCGCCTGATCGTCGATCTTGCGGGGGTCCGACAGCCGGGAGCAAAGACGCTCAGCGGTGGTCTTGATGCGCTCGTAGGCAATACCGGCACCTTTGAGCGTCGACAGGTCAAGGCCAGCAAGTGAGACCTTCGCGGCGCGAGTGGCGGGGGGCTGATCGGCAAGTGCAGTGGCGGAAGTAAAGGCAAAGAGGGCGACCAGAGCCGCAACTCGGATTGAGATAAGAGGGCTGATCGATCGAACGGTCAGTTGTGTCGCGGTATGCATGTGACGATCTCCTTTTCAGCGAAGTAGCCGGCGGCGATTTCGGAACTCTTCGATTCATAATTTACGGAGATAGGCCCCGACGTGCATGAAAGTGACGCCAAGAGTAGGTGAAGCTTTTTCAAAGCTTTGATTCAGCGGAGGTGTATTCGGCACATTGGCGCCGATATGTCGATCAACTTGTGTACGGAGCTAAACCCGGACGCTGCAACAGGATGGCAAAGCAGACGGTCGACGCATCGTATTGCTCGGGCGGTTCCGCGGGCGCAGCAAATAGCTCCGGACGATCGATTCTGCGCCGGATGCCATGCGGGATCGTGTCTCCTCACCCAATGATTTAACCCGGTGTAAACTCAAATGCTTGTTGTACCGGCCAGATCCGATGAAATACCTTATCGGCGACTTGCAGATAGACACTGGACGTCAGCTCGTCAGCCGCGCCGACGCTCCTATCCCGCTTCCCAAGTTGTCGTACGATCTCTTGCTGGTGTTGGTGCGAGGCGCACCCAATTTAGTTTCTACGGATGAATTGATGCGACTGGTATGGCCAGGCATCGTCGTGAGTCCCGGAACTATTAGTCAGCGCATCAAGTTGCTGCGGGACGCACTACACGATGATCCGCGCGCACCCCGCTACATTGCCGGTCTGCGAGGACGGGGATACCAGATGGTTGCCGCCGTCGAGGAAATTGTTGATGGCCCAGCCGCCACCCCGCCTGCGCCAATTTCGTCGAAAGCCTTGGCGGACGAGAATTCCTCCGACAGATTGCCGAAAGACCTCATTCAGATGTCGAATAGGATGCCCAACGGGCGCGCGCTTCAATCCGACGCCCCCAAGCCAGACTCGGCGCTACCCGCTCCCGCTATCGGGCCAGTTCGAGTCGCGATCTGCGTGCTCCCCTTCAGCAACATGAGCGGGGATCCGGAACAGGAGTATTTCAGCGACGGGATCACCGAGGACATCATTACCGAGTTGTCGCGTTGGCGTCTTCTCGCGGTGCGGTCTCGCTCAGCCTCGTTCCGGTATCGTGGTATCGCGGTCGATATGAAGCGGGTCGCGCGCGAATTGAGCGTCCGCTACATCGTCGAAGGCAGCGTGCGGCGTGTGGGCGCGCGCATCCGGATCAATGCACAATTGACTGATACCGAGACCGACAGCCACACATGGGCCGAGAAATTTGATTATGAATTGGAGGAGCTTTTTAAAGCCCAAGACGAAGTTGTGCAAACCATCGTCAGTACCCTCGTCGGCCGTGTCCAAGTCTCGGATGCAGAACGTGCGCGACGCAAGCCGCCGGCCAGCCTGGCCGCCTATGAGTGCCTACTGAAGGGAAACGCTTTACCTTGGGCCGAAGCGGACGGCGCGGCGGAGGCACGAAGGTTGTTTGAGAAGGCCATTGACATCGATCCCGGCTATGGCCTTGCTCACGCCTCACTTGCTGCTTGGTACCTTCGCAAATGGGAAGACGACGCGAGCACATCAGATGCCGCATTGGAAGAGGCGCTCAACTTAGCAAAGCGCGCAGTCGAGCTTGACAAGAACGAGAGCACCTGTTTTTCAATTCTCGGCCAAGCCTATCTACTTCGGCGCTCTTTTGACCTGGCGCTGCAATATGCGCGCCGAGCAGTCGAGATGAATCCCAACAATCAATGGAGTATAGCCGAACTGGCGATTGCCCTGATGTACGCCGGCCAAGCGGAAGAGGCGCTAGTTTGGTACACGCATGCCAAAGAGATCGATCCATACTTTGATCCGCCTTGGTACTGGCGCGAGATGGGGAGCGCTCACATGTTGTTGCATCGATACGAGGAGGCCTTAGCAGTGTTCGGCTATTCGCATATTCGTCCTTATCCGATCGCCGCACATATGGCCGGTTGTTATGCCCGGCTGGCAGATGTTGACAACGCCGGTGTCAGCGCGAAGGAATGTTTGACGATGAAACCAGACTTCTCGATCGCGCACTACATGACAAAACAGCCATTCAAGAACCCAGCCGATGCGGCGAATCTGGCCGAATCCTTGCGAATGGCCGGCCTGCCGGATTGATCATGATGTGCGACTCTATTTGGGCGGTGGTCTTTGTTCGTTGCGCTCTAGGAGCGGCAAATGCACGGCGAATCCGTACGTGTCGATGAAGAGCTTGCTCGCGCGCGCGTCGGCCGATTCCACACGCAGATCGGTGTCACCATAGGTGCACTCACACTGTTCGATGGCTACGATGTATTTAATCCTTCGTACGTCATTCACTATGTCGTGCAGCCGTGGCATCTCAGGCCAGCGCAGGCGGGCCTGCTCGTCTCGAGCGGGCTCGTCGGCTTTTTGTTGGGCGCCGCCGCGCACGGGCCGCTGGCGGATCGAATCGGCCGTAGGGTCACACTACTCGGTGGGCTGGGGCTTGCCGGCATCTTCACTCTGGCCACCGCCCAGTTTGCGAACTCGTTCGCCTCTTTCTGCACGCTTCGCCTGCTGACCGGCCTGGGACTGGGGGTTCTGCTACCCCTCGCGACGACCTATATCAACGAGCTCGCGCCTCGGCGTGTCGCGAACACCTATGCCATCTGGGCAGTGGCGTTCGGTTGGGCGCTGGGTGGCAGCCTGGCCGGTGTGGTCGGCATTCTGGTGACACCAGCGTATGGCTGGCAAAGCCTGTACTGGATCGGTGGTGGCGTGTCGGTTCTGTTGACTCCGATCGTTTATGTCACGCTGCCAGAGTCGGTCCGCTATCTGTCGATGAAACGACAAACGTCGGAGATCGCGGCAATCTTGGCACGGCTTCGCCCTGAAAACGCCGGGCGCTACCGTGACGCTTTTCTGGTTCTGGAGCCACCGCTCGTAACGCAAAACACCATCGCTACTCTGCTGTCACCGTCGTACCGCCGTACGACGCTGTGCGTTTGGACCGCGGCTTTTTTTTGTCTCTTCTGCATTTTTGGGCTCTCCGGGTGGTTGCCAACGGTCATGCTGCAGCGTGGTCAGGGCTTTGCCGCAAGTTTCGGGTTCGGCGCACTGCTGCAGATCTCCACGTTTGTCGGCGGCCTTACCTGCGGCTATCTCGCCGACCGACTTGGATCGCGGCGAGTCGTGATCGGGTCCTGGTGGGTACTGGGTGCGGCTTCGGTGTTGGCGCTGGCGGTATCGCACAGCCATGTCGCCAATTTTGCGTTCGTTTGGTCGGCAGGGTTTTTCTTCGGCGCGCAGTTCGTTCTCAACAATTTCACCGCTAACGCCTACGAAACACGAATACGCGCGACCGCTGTTGGCATGGAACTCAGCGTAGGCCGGGTGGGCGCCATACTTGGTCCGTGGGTGGCCGGATTTCTTCAGGAAGCCTTTCCCGGGCCGATCGCCATGTTCACAGCAATCGCAATCGCAGGGCTCATCGCCGCGGCAGCCGTCGTTATGGCGCGAGACAGCGTGTTGCCACTCCCGCAAATTTCCGAAATCTGAAGGGCAATGCGCCGCAAGGAGCCTCCAATGACTGCATGGAATGCCGCTGGAGCACAATGCGCAGGTCGCTTGCTGGAGCTGATCGTGATGCGCCTCATCTCGGAAGCACTGCATGTGGCCGCAGCGCTGGGAGTCGCCGATCTGCTCGCGACTGGCGCCCAGAGCGCCGAGCAACTCGCGCAGGTAGCCGGGGTGAGCGAACAGTCGCTGCGGCGCGTCTTGCGGGCGCTCGTGGGCATCGGGGTATTCGCGCAAGATTCTGCTGGCCGCTTCCTCCTAGCGCCCATGGGGGAATTACTAAGGCGTGATGTCGAGGGATCCTTACACGCCGCGGCGTTGTTCTTTGGAGGCGAGTCGGGGGCAAGGGTTGACGGGCTGTTTCTAAGAGCGGTCCAAACCGGAGAAAGCGCCGGGCAGATGCTCAGCGGTGGTGGCAGCTGGATCGACTGGCTGCAGAGCGACCCCGAGCTGAACAAGGTCTTCAACTCCATGATGACCGCGTTCTCTACCCTGCATTTTACGGGCGTTCTCGAAGCGTACGATTTCTCAGAATGCACACGACTGGTTGACGTGGGCGGAGGTCACGGCAGGGTCATCTCCGAGATCCTCAAAAGAACCCCCAGCATGCGGGGCGTGCTGTTCGACCTGCCCCATGCCGTCGAAGGCGGCAGGCGGACCATCAAACAGGCAGGACTGGCCGATCGCTGTGAAGTCGCTTCGGGTGACTTCTTTGTTTCCGTGCCCGGGGGGGCTGACCTTTATCTTCTTTCCAGAGTGATCCACGATTGGAATGACGAGAAGGCAGTGGCCATTCTGAAAGTGGTGCGCGCCGCCGTAGCTCCTCACGGACGCCTTGTCTTGCTGGAAACCATGCTACAGGCAACCGTTCCGCCGATCTATCCGCTGCTCTCCGACTTGAACATGTTGGCCAGGACCGGCGGCTGTGAGCGCACGGAAGCCGAATATCGCTCGCTGTATCGCGCCGCGGGTTTCGAACTGACGCGGGCAGTCATAACGACGGCGCCCACGGGCACGACTGTAATAGAGGGCCGTCCTCGATAAGGCGTGTTCGAATTCGCCGATGTCTCGCAGCAGCAGCCCAGCGGCCGCTCTCTGGAGGAATGCCAGGCGCATACCGGCCAAACTCGGGCGTCGATGGTGCTAATCTGACCGCCGCTGACCGGACACTCAATTGTGTGTCTTCGACATTGGCCGTATGGTGTTCTCCTGATCATGCTATTTGAGCCGCCTTCGGTGCTAAGAGAGGATATTCCCGTGAGCAGACTAATCCATCGCGTTGCTCTCGTTTGCTTCATACCTCTTTTGCTTGTGACGCTGCCTCTCGCTGCCGCGGTTCAACCCAATGAGACTAACCTGCGTGCCGCCGACGCAGAGGAATTGCGAAATGTTCTCACAGGTGACGCCAACGCCATGCGGTCTTTGATGCATCCCAATTACATGGTCAATAGTCCGGTGAATCAGATCGTTCGAAAAGATCAGCTCATCAAGCTGTTGTCGGAAGGTAAAATAGCCAGCGAAGCAATTGAACGTACTATCGAGGCCACAGCGATTACGGGCAATGTGGGGATCGTGATGGGACGCGAAACGATTATTCCTAAGCCAAACAGTGAATTGGGTTTAACGCATGGCGTGAAGACTCTCGAAAGGCGCTTCACGAACGTCTTTGTTTTCGAGCAGGGCAATTGGCGCTTGTTAGCAAGACAATCGACTGTCATCCAGGCGAGCCCACAATGAATCTTGCTTGGCGTTAGCTCGCCACCTCGGCGAAGTCGTTGCAAAAATTGTTTGGACGGTCATTCCATGAAACTTAATACCTTACTTGCCATCGTTGCTTCAATTGGCTGTAGTCCGATCGCGGATGCCGCGACCGATCCGTCTTCCGCGGATTACGCGGCGGCTGTGAGGTTGCTTTACCCCAATCTGCAAGACGCAGTGCGCAACGAATCGGTGTCCCCTCATTGGATTGGTGATCAAGGGACATTCTGGTATCAACGTGATGGGAACGACGGTCGGGAGTTCGTAGTAGTTACAAGCAAGGGTGTGAAGGCACCAGCCTTCGACCATGAAGCGCTTGCGCGAGCTATGTACCGAGCCATGGGGCAGCAGGAAGCCGGCAAGGGATTGCCGGCTTCCTTGACCGACGTAACCTTAAGCGGCGACCTGAACAAGCTCACTGGTGAGCTCGGCGCGAAGCTCGTCGAGTGTGACCTAAAGGCCCCATCATGCCGATTGGTCAATGCTCCCCCGACAACACCCGAGCTGCTGACATCACCTGACCGCAGCCAGGCCCTGCTGGTGCGCGATAACAATCTGTTTGTGCGAAACATGGGCACGGGACAGGAGCGAGCGCTAACGACCGACGGTATCGAGCTATTGTCGTGGGCAAAGCCGCCCTACTTCTCATCCTTTGTCACCATCCGCATGCTGAAGGCAGGCGTAGTCTCGCCACCTTTCCAGACGTATTGGTCGCCGGATGGCCGGTACGTTATTGCGCCACGCATCGATGAGCGTGGCATCGAATTGTGGCCCTATGTGGAGTGGGTGCCGCCCGAGGGCTCACGGCGTCCTGTGGTTCACAATGTCCGCGTTCCGCTACCTGGTGATCGTGCCACCGTGAGGATCGAATACTTTCTCTTCGATCTTAAGAGCGGGCGGCGAACGGTCATTCAGCTGCCCGAGGGTTACCCGGAGCTGAGCTGGCCATCGGGCTGGGCCCCTGTTTTGGGCTGGAGCCAACGTCACAATCAGGCCTTTATCTTGTCGCGTTCGCCGGGCTGGAAAAAGGCGGTAGTGTTTCGCGTTGATCTGGCAACCGCGACCGTGACGAAGGTAATTGAGGAATCCGCGCTGACGAGATTTGAATTCAATACGTTTTGGGACCCCTCCAATGTACGCCTGGTGGGTGATGGCGCTGAAATAGTGTGGTTCTCGGATCGCACGGGATGGTCCCAACTTTACCTGTATGACGCGCAAACCGGCCATCTAAAGAATGCGATCACTCGAGGCGATGGGGCGGTTATCGACGTACAGACAATCGACGAAACACGTCGTGAAATCTACTTCACGGCCGCGGGCCGTGAGACTGGTCGCGACCCTTAGGATTCGTAAATAAATAAAGGTATCAACTCTTCTTCACGTTTGGTTTGATCAAGTAATTCCACTCGCCGTGAAACTTGTTGCGCTCCAGATTGACTTGCTTCATCTGTTCGTTGGTCACTTCGCGTCCGATCGGATATTTTCGCCGGTCCAGCCGGCAGGTAACCTTCAAGCCCTTCGCCGTCGTCGTCGCAGCAATCAGGTTGACGATCGTCTCGTAGTCTCGCAAAGGTTCGCCGCGCCAATTGGATGAGATGAAGGAAAAGAGGCGATGCTCGATCTTATTCCACTTACTGGTGCCGGGCGGAAAATGACAGACCGAAATGTCCAATGCCGTTTGATCGGCAAGCTTCTGCAACTCCAGCTTCCAGAGCCGCAAGCGCCAGCCGTTGCTACCACCCCCGTCGGCGGTGATGAGAATCGATGTCGCCTGCGGGTAAATGTGTCTGACCCTCCGAACGCCACCAGCCGCGGATGGAGGCCACCGCAAAGGCGCCGGTGTCGTGGTCGGTCCCGACATTGACGAAACCGGCATTGCGACCAATATCATAGATACCATACGGGTAGGCGCGGGGAACGGTGGGACTGGGGAAATCGTGACCCTGAACCTTGAGGGGGTGTTTGGCCGGCAGCCATTGCTGACCGGCATTGTCGTAATTACCCAAGAGCTCTTTCTTCTTGGTGTCGACCGAAATGACGGGGATGCCTTGCCCCAGACACCTTTTGACCGTGGCGTTGATGTGCCGGAACTGCGCATCGCGGTCGGGGTGATCCGCACCCTCCTCGGTCTTGCGATTGCCTTGCAAGCTGTAGTTCAGGTCGTGCAGAATCTGCGCCACTTTCATGTGGCTGACCGGATGATCTTGCTCGAGCAGCTCTCCGGCAATCGAGCGTGTGCTCTTACATATCCAGCGCAGTGCCGACTCGGGGTCCCCGCGCGTCTGCTCATCGATCAATGCTTCGAGCGTCTGCACCAGTCCGGGATCGGACTGCGTGATCGATTTCCGTCCGCCTCCCGCACGACGCACACGGCCCAGCAGCGGCTTGCCTCGGCGTTCGAGTTCCACAATCCCCTTGCGAATGGCCTTGCGCGACAAGCCACACGCGCGGCTTACCAAGGAAACCCCGCCGTAGCCCAAGCTCATCGCCTCAGTGGCTGCCATAATCCGTCGCGTTCTCTCGTCCAAATGCGGCCACGCGAGACGAAACTTGCGTTTCAAATCGGACACGGTGTTCACTACGCAAAAGCATAATACAAGTGCCTTCTACTTGATACCTTTATTTATTTACGGAGCCTTACTATCGCCATTTGTATCGAGCGCGTCTGGACGGCGGCCGCGCGATTGTTCGCCTAACTGACGCGGATGCCGATCATCCCTTCGATGTCGCGCACGATGACCTTTCGCACTACCGGTTTCTTCCGGCTAGTCCCTCTGGATACATTCAGCTAAACAGCGGCGTGTTCGTGGACACATGGTCGACGGTCGATCGACCACCCGTGAGTGAACTGCGTTCGACAGGCGATGGACACCTCATCGCAGAACTCGAGCGCGCGGACGCGTCGCGTCTATACGCGGCGGGTTGGGTCCCTCCAGTCCGCGAACGCGTTAAGGCGGCCGATGGCAAGACGGATCTGTACGCAGTCTACTTTGAGCCGCACGACCGCCAGGCCGGGTCCAAATATCCGATCGTTGACTGCGCCTACAATGGAGCGTCGAGTGCAGAAGCCCCGCGCAATTTCCCCATGGCGTACCTCCTCGGAGGCCGTTGTGGGGGCAGTGCGCTAACTCGTCTCGGCTTCGCGATGGTGTTCGTCGACGGTCGCGGTACCGCGATGCGCTCCAGCGCGTTTCGCGATGCCGGATATCCGGGGTTTACTCAGGTCGGCATAGAAGATCACGTCGCCGCGCTTAAGCAGCTTGCACTGCGACATGCGGAGCTGGACATGTCCAAGGTGGGCGTCTCCGGACAGTCGTGGGGCGGTACGTTTTCGGCACAGGCCATTTTGAGCCGTCCCGATTTCTATAAGGTCGCCATCTCGAGCGCCGGCGCATATGACTATTCGGCATTGTATGCGGGCTATGAACCCTATATCGGCCTGCCAATCTACGCGGATAGCTCTCAATATCGAGGACATCCTGACGAGGTGCCCGAGAACTGGGAGAAAGTCGACGTCACGCGCCTGGCCAACCGGTTGCAGGGTCACTTGCTGATCACGTATGGAGACAGCGACGAGGAGTCATTGCCTAATCAGGCCCAGTTGCTGATCGCAGCGTTGACACGGGCGAATAAGCCCTATGACCTCATCTATTACCCAAACGGCAATCACCACAATTTATACACATCGTATGTGATGAAACGCACTTGGGACTACTTTATCCAGTACCTCCGGGGCGCAGAACCAGTACGGGATTTCAGTATTGGCCTGGATCCCTGGTTACAGCCCGATTAGCCGAACTCGACCGTTGATGTTGGAGCGGACTAATCAGAGCGCCGAGAGATCAAGTCTGACAGCGACACTTTCGCTGCCCGAAAGCCGACCCTCACGCCCCGCCGGTAAGAGTCGTGATCGACGAATTGCTAGCGCCTCCAAATCCAGCACGGTGAAATCGGGTGGTTAGGAGGGAATGCCGCCACCGGGCTGAATAAGCCCTTATCCAGCCGAGACCAGATTGCGATACAGTGTCGCGACGGCAGGTCCGGCACGTCAATACTTGTCCTACGCGGACCGTCCGGCGGAGCTAGCTCGACTAAAGAATACCGTCGCCGAATCGTGCAATGCGAAGCCCAAACGTAGGCTGCACGAGGAAGCTGAAGCCGAGCAGCTGCACCTCGTGCGTTCGCCAGAGTGCATGCAAGATCGCGACAGACTGTCGATGATGGAAAAGAATGATGCACGCACGCCTGCAGATGATCTCACAAGGACGTGCAAACGAGTCCTTACGCAATGTCCCGACGTAGACCTTTCCAATGTATGGCTCGTAGAGTGGACCCCACCCCCCGTGCCCCCCAATGGATGAGGGGATAAGCATGACGTTGACAGCGGGTTGCCATTAAGCCGCCGTTCGCAGCTGGCAGGAACGGGTCGAAACCCGCAGTACGATCAATTGTCTTCACTGGGCTTACGAGCAATCACCAGGCGGTAACCTAGGTCAACCGCAGTTAGATCTTGAAGGCTCGAATACCGTCGTTCCCAAGTGCCAGATTCGATGTCCGATTCGAGTCGGGTGAGATTGGCATCGATGTTTCCGATCTTTGAGAAAGTCGAGATGCTTCCACGAACCAGCGGGTCGAGATACGCTCCTGGTCGCTTCCAGTACGCGCCTAGAAAGCCGTCGCGACAGTCTGCCGGAATCGGAATTGATATCAATTGAACTGATCCAAAAGAATCCACATATCGCTCGATACTAGGAAAAATATACCGGTCAACAATCAATTCAGGGAAATAGTCGAAGAGCCAGAATCGTGCGCAAACATCAAAGTCAATCGTGAGAAATACGACTTGTGAACGGGCTACCCTACGACACTCCGAAAAGCCCTTTTGTTTGTCCTTCCAATGATGCACCGTTAGTACGCCGAGAACAGCATCAAAGCTTCTGTCGCGGAACGGAAGGGACTCAGCAATGCCCTGAACCACGGGCGCGGCGCCTCGAGGTCGCTGCGCAATCATCGTGCGAGACGGCTCGAGTGCAACTACCGATTTGGACGCAGGTTCATACGACCCGCTTCCCGCGCCCACATTGAGGATCGAAGTGCAGCCGTCGAGGGCGATCGCAACGGCCGCGGCGATCCGTGGATCCGCTTCTCGACGACCGGAGTAGGTGCGCCCAATTTTGTCGTAAAGTGTCGCCACAAGTCCCCGCTTGTCTTACATTCCGCGGATCCCGGGAGACATTTCGGCGTAATTTCCGGCCCCCGGCGCGGCGGACCGGGGGCTACTTCGGCGCCTTGAGTTCGATCAGGTGCAGGGTCTGAGCCTCCCAGGCCCGCAGTAGCTTCTTGGCCTTGCGATGATTGGCGATTGCGAGCCGCATGATCTCGGCCTGCTCGGGCGTGAGCGTGCGGTGACGCAGCTTGCCCGCCCTTGAGATAGCTCCATTCGTAGTACGGTCCGTGGCGGGCCGCCGGGTCGCTCGCGCAATGGCAACGCGGGTTGCCACAGACTTTCATGCGCTTGAGCAAGGTACCCGAGGATAGATGCTCGAGCGCCGAGAGCGAGCGCTTGATCTCGGCGATCTTCTTCTCGGATTTTCCGGCTTTGGCGTTCACTGCAGGTCGGCAAGGATATTGACTGATATGTGAACTGGCGATATTATTATCGCCAGAAGATGGTAATGCAAGTACGCTCGCCGCGCTCTGCAAACTTCTCTCTTAGGACCGAGAGACTGGGACCTCTTCCCCTCGTCAATCACTTCATCGACCGGATCGGACTCGCGGCGCTCCTCGATAAATACGTCCCGACGACCGATCCGCGCTGTCGCGTGTCACACGCCAAGGCGCTCGGCGTGCTGCTGCGCTCGATCGTGGTCGAGCGCGAGCCGATCTACCGGGCGCAAGAGACGGTGCACGGCTTCGCTACGGGCCTCTTCGGGGTCGCCGGCGGGAACCTTGAGCTAAACCTTGAGTGATGATCGCCTCGGACGAGCCCTCGATCGACTTATTCGAGGCCGATCGGGCCGCGTTCCTGACCGAGGTCGTGTTGGCGGTGGCAAAGCGCTTTGCCGTGCAACTCGAGCAGTTGCATAACGACAGCACCTCGATTGCCTTCTGCGGTCAATACCGACGACCAATACGCCCTCCGGTCGGTCCGGCAAGCAGGCCCCGGCGATCACTTACGGCTACTCGAAGGATCACCGCCCGGATTTGAAGCAACTGCTCTTTATCCTCACCACCGATGCCGATGGCGGCG
The DNA here is from genome assembly GCA_963801865.1 of uncultured Gammaproteobacteria bacterium. Lineage (GTDB taxonomy): Bacteria > Pseudomonadota > Gammaproteobacteria > Steroidobacterales > Steroidobacteraceae > Bog-1198. The sequence continues at coordinate 226,767 of CAWDGY010000002.1, forward strand.
TTCCGGTGCAGTTTCGCACCGCCGACGGCAACACCAACGACTCGATTACCCATATCGAGACCTGGACCACGCTCAAGGCCGTGGCCGGGCGCGCCGATTTCCTCTACGTCGCCGATTCCAAGCTCTGCAGCCACGATAACTTGAGTTTCATCGACCGGGCGGGCGGGCGCTTCGTCACCGTGCTGCCGCGTTCGCGGCGGGAAGATAAGCTATTTCGCAAATGGCTCCAGACCGACACCCCGTCCTGGGAACTGGTCTGGGATCGCCCCTCGGTCCGCCGCCCCGATGGACCGCGCGATATCTGGTCCGTCTACCGCGATCCCATCGGCTCGGCCGAAGGCTTCACTATCATCTGGGTCTGGAGTACCTTGCTGACGCTGCGCCAACAGGCCCGTCGTCACCGTAATATCGCCACCGCGATCGAGGCGCTCACGGCGACTGCGCCGGCGCATCTTGGGCCCGCGCTCACGGGTGCGCGGCGGGCCGCGCATCGATCTGGAAGTCGAGCTGATTCTCGAGAAGCACCATGCGCGCCGCTATCTCAAGGTCAAGCGCGTCCCCCGACCCGAGCACACCTTCAAGCAGACTCACCGCGGTCGTCCAGGACCCGATACCGAGTACCGGCAGAGTCACCCGACGCCGCTATGACCTGGAATGGTCGATCGATCAGGCCGCCATCGACTACGACAAAAAGAGCGACGGCATGTATCCGCTGATTTGCAACGACCGCAACTTGAGCCGCCGCCCAGGTCCTCGAGGCCCATAAAGGGCAGCCGACCATCGAGAAACGCTTCGAGCAGATCAAGACCGTGCACGAGATCGCGCCCGTCTTTCTCAAAAACACCATGCGCATCGAGGCGTTCTTTACCCTGTATTTCCTGGCTCTTCTCGTCCAGGCGCTCATCGAACGGGAGCTGCGCCTCGCCATGAAACGCGAACGCATCAAGGAGCTACCCATCTACCCGGAGCAGCGCCTCTGCAAGCGTCCCGACCACCGAGCAGATTCTGCGCCTATTCAGCCTGGCCGAACGTCACACGCTGCTACGCGACGACAAGCCCGTCCAGTCCTTTCCCCCGCAGCTCACTGAGCTTCAGCGCCAAACCCTCGATCTGCTCGGCGTCCCCGAGCACGCCTACCTGGCCTGATCGCCCGTCCGAAATTCACGCGTTATCATCGTCCGGATCCGCGGAATGTAAGGCTTGTATTAAGGCGAGAATGAATAAAATATAGGCGCTTGTTGGGCATCCGGAAAGATGCCATCCATGGGCGGCCGCTTGGGGCCGAAATGGGCACTATGCGAAGTTGCGGTGCGGCACCAATGTTTAGGGGACCGCTGTCGACTCGAAGGGCCCGGTTGAAGCGGACCTGATCGACGCCGTCTGCGACCCTAGGCCGCCGCCCAACAGCCGGCGCGCGATCCGGCTGTGGCATCCTTGCGTCGATGTTTACGTTTCGAACCCGCAGGCGACGGTGGTGGCTCGGAGCGATCGCCACGGCGCTGGTCGTAAGCCTGGCCGCGCTGTTGCTGAGATCCATGCTCGAGCACGGGGTGCGAGCGCGGATCGAGTCCGCGGCCGTGCGCCATGGCGCAGTTGCCCGAATCGGTGTGGTACACGTCGGCGTCTGGCCGTTGCTGCGATTGGAGGGATTCGATCTCGACTTCGGTCATGGAGTGCGACTGCATGCCGACATGATCGCGGCCACGTGGCCCGGCCGCTTGCGACTCGCAGTTCGCGCCGCCACTCTCGCGGGGCCAGCAGGGGTCAGGGTCAGCTCGCCGGCCACTGCCTGGGACATGGCGGGAATTTTCGGCGAGGACCTCCGGCTCACGCTGGTGGAGCCACAGGCCGGCCTGTCAATCCGCAAGCTGGCGTATCCGGTGGGCAGCGCGTGGAATATCGAGGCACGTGGGCTCGACGTCGGACGTCTGCTCGACGTGCGGCGCGACGCCCACCCGCTGCTCGATGGTGGTATCGCGGACGGCCGCGTGGACCTTCAGGCCAGCACCGATGCGCTCCGTTTCCACGTGGACATGGGCGCGCGCGGCGCGCGCTTGGGAGCGCTGGCGGATAACGCCGCCGATGAGCCGCAGCTCGGCGATCCGACGGACGTCACCATACGATTCGATGGCGCCTGGCGCCGGATCGGGGGCACGATCGAGATCCCCGAGGTCCACGCGACGGTGGCCGGTGCCGCCCTGTCGGGCTCGATCACACTGCGCGATCTCGACACCGATCCGGTTGTCGATCTCGCACTCGGCATGCAGCATCTGGACTTCGCGCAACTGCTGGGTGCATCCGGGCTCGCGGTGCCCGAAAGCTTGGGAATGGCGCCCGGCGCCGGCCGTGACCTTGGCTCGGCCACGATCGACGTGCGTGTACGCGGACGCCTGGCGGACCCTGCCTCGCTCTCGGTGAGCCAGAAGATCGACTTCAGGCCGCCACGTCAGATGCCGCCGGCAGTCGCGCGCCTGCGCGGCGATTTCATCTTCAGATCCGAAGACGGCCCCGGGCCGCACCGCCCCATCGACGTCTCGCCCGCGTCCCCCGACTTCATCGCCCTGCGCGACGTTCCGCCGCTGTTCGTGCGCACTCTGCTGCTTGCCGAAGACACAGGCTTTTACGGGCATCGCGGCATCGACCTGCGCGAACTACCCGCCGCGCTGCTCACCAACTGGTCGCGCGGCGGCGCCGCGCGCGGAGCGTCGACAATCACCCAGCAGCTGGCCAAGAACCTGTTCCTGTCGCGCGACAAGCAGCTCGGACGCAAGCTGCAGGAACTGGCGATCACGTTCCTGCTCGAGTCGGCGCTCGGCAAGGATCGTATCCTCGAGATCTACCTGAACATCATCGAATGGGGACCGGACCTGCGTGGCCTGCGGCCCGCGGCCCGCCGCTATTTCGGTCGCGAACCCCGAGAGCTGACGCCGGCCGAGATGGCCTTCCTGGTCGCGATCATCCCCGGGCCGATCAAATACCAGAGTTCATTCGCGCACGGCACGCCGGGGCCTGGGCTGCGTTCGCTGATCGACGAGCTGCTGGCGAAGCTGCGGTCGGTGGATGCGATCGGCGAGGAGGAATATCGGCGAGCGCTCGGCGAACCCATCGTCGTTGCCGGCGGCAGGCCGCCCGGATGATCGGTGGCGAATGGAAACGGGCGGGAGGGATCGACAAAGTCCCCTTCTAGTTCGGTTCAGGCTGTATAGACTATCGCACTCCGTTGGCGTCATATCGGGACTCATATTGTTTCGTTTAGTAGCGTTTTGGGGACGGTCAGCGATGGGTTGGTCCGTCCCTTTTTCGTTGGGAGAGTTTTTAGTTGAAGGACCGCTTCTGGCCGGTCGGCGACTGCACAAGGAACCACTGGAAGAAGAAGATCTCGCCCACAAACCGTCCTCCTGCAATCTAGCAGGCTCCTCCAACAAAGGAGTTGAGGTGGATGACGCTTTGGAGATGGCGGAACAAACTGAGGCGTGAAGGTCGGCGTCGGTCAGCGACGACGGTCGCTGACCGGCCACAACCCGACATTCCGGCCTGGAGCCTGCCTGCTCCGAAGGCGACATTCGACTGGGGCGGCGACCAAAGTACGCTAATCTTTGATAAACACGGGGATCATCTGCCAACATGACGTAAATGTCGGGGGGGACGACGTGGCCGAAGGCGACGGCGAAGGGCAGATTACAGGCGCGCATTCCGCCACGCCCGACGTATTCGTCAGCTATGCGTCGTCGGATGCCACTGTCGCCAACGCCGTTGTCGAGAGCCTGGAGAAGGAAGGGCTCAGGTGCTGGCTGGCGCCACGCGATGTGCGGCCTGGCACCGAGTACGCGGATGCGATCGTCGCGGCGATCAATGAGGCAAAGGCCATCGTGCTGGTGCTCTCCGGGAGTGCGGTGGCGTCATCACACGTGGGCCGGGAGGTCGAACGGGCGGCGTCCAAGCACAAACGGATCATTGCATTTCGGCTGGATACCGCGCCCTTGAGTCGGTCCTTCGAGTATTTCCTCTCGAATTCGCAATGGATCGATGTGCCGTCGCTCGGGATGCCGGGGGCGCTGGGGAAACTTAAGGGCGCGGTGGGTTCGGCGGCCGCGAACACGCCGGGTCCTAGCGTCCGGGTCATGCCGGGGAGAAAGAGGAGCCGAGTTGCAATCATTGGAGGGGTGTTTGCCTTGGTCCTCGCAGGCAGCTTGAGTGCCTATTTCTGGCCATCGACCCATCACGGCGCGAAGGCGCCGGCGTCTATCGCAATTACAGACAAATCGATTGCGGTGCTGCCGTTTACGGACATGAGTGAGAAGAAGGACCAGGAGTATTTTGGCGACGGCATGGCAGAGGAGACCCTCGATCGCTGGCGAAGATTCCAGGATTCACGTCATTGGTCGTACTTCCTCGTTTCAGTTCAAAGGAAAAAATGAGGACCTGCGAAAGGTCGGCACAAAGCTTGACGCCGCTTACCTTGTTGAAGGCAGCGTGCGACGTTCCGAAGACCAGGTAAGAGTCACAGCACAGCTGATCTGCACGCGAACCGGCGCGCACGAGTGGTCGGAGAGCTACGAGCGCAAGGTAGGCGATGTTCTCAAAATGCAGCAGGATATTGCGGTAAGCATCGCGCGGGCGTTGCAGGTAACGGTCGAAGCAGCTTCGGTCTCCGAGTCTCGGGCGATAAATCCGGATGCCCATGACTTTTATCTCTGCGGATCACACGCGCTCGATCGGGGCGACAGGCCGGGATTGGAAGAGGCCATAAATTACTTTCAAAATGCTTTGCAATTGGACCCATCCCTGGCGCGTGCGGATGATGCCCTGGCATTGGCCCAACTGGAATTGGCCGAAGACGTGTATGAGCCCCAGAAAACCGGCTTTGTTCAGGCGCGTCAGAGCGCTCAGCGCTTACTGAAACAGAACCCCCGGTCGCTCTACGGTCACGTCCTGATGAGCCGTATCCATGCCGACTATGACTGGGATTGGGCTGTGCGAAACGGGAGGCCGAGGAGGCCATCGCAATAAATCCTCGCTTTAGCGGTGGCCTAGATGCGATGGGTATCGTTGCATCCTACATGGGCCAATGGAACGAAGGTGAGCGCTACTTTCGCGCAGCACTGAGTCTCGATCCACTGAGCCCTGACCTTCACTATGATTTCGGTATCCTTCTTTTAGGAGCGGGGCGCTATCCCGAATCGATAGCCGAATATCGGCGCGTGTACGAGATCAGCCCTTCCTACGCATGGTCTTATGCCATGACCGGCATTGCCTTACTAGCCATGGAGCAATTCGACGCGGCGCTGCACGAAGCGCAGCAAGAATCGATGGACGGCGCCAAGCAGTTCGCTCTGGCCGTCATTTATTATTCAATGGGAAAACGCGCTGAGGCAGATGCAACTCTGGCGCAGCTCACACGAACTGCAGCCGACCGCATGGCGGCACAGATCGCCTATGTCCATGCATATCGCGGAGAGAAGGCGCAGGCGTTCGAGTGGCTCGAGCGCGCATACCGCCAAAAGGACACGGGCCTGCCGTACATCAAGGGGTACTCGCTCCTTCTAAAAGACATCGAGGGCGATCCGCGCTACAAGGCGTTCCTGCGCAAGATGAACCTGTCGGTGCGAGACGATGTCGCTGATTGAGTTGTTCCCACGGCAACGGAGGGAACCACCCCTATCACGGGGTGAATCTAGGGGCCTGAATAAAGAGCGGCTCCGACAATGTAACGAAGCGCCGCAAGGCGCGGGGTATCAATCGCAAGAGGCATACCCTTCTGGCAGCCACGAGCCGGATGAGTGCTAGATAATCGGTATGGTGAACACAAGTGAACCTGCGATAAAGATCGTTATTCATCGACAAGCGGAAATGGCTAACACGCTTGAACCAAAAGGTAATGGGGATGGGAAGAGCGGCTTGGTAGTCTGCTCTCGTGATCCGTCAGATCCCCCCGGTCAACAGCAGGCACCTAACCCGATGAACTCAAACAGACGGAACGTCGAAACCCCGTATCGCTCCCTTCGGGGACAACAGACCGCAAGGTTTGTCTTTGGCGGTGCGGGCTTGGGAAGTCGGAAGAAGCGAAGGCCGGATGGTAATTGTCCGGATACGGGTTGCAACATCACCTGGCACGAAAGTGAGCCCACGTCCGACGGGTCTTACCTCGCAAGAGAGTCTGTGGAATCGTGACCAAGGGGAAGAGCAAATGACGACCGCGGCCAAGCCGAGGATCGGTGCGTCCCCGCCTGAAGAACATTGGGATGCCATCGAATGGCAATCCATCGAACGACAGGTGCTACGACTGCAGATGCGTATTGCGAAGGCAGTTCGGGAAGGGCGCTGGGGCAAGGTCAAATCCCTGCAATGGCTCCTGACCCATTCGTTCGCGGCTAAGCTGTTAGCCGTGCGACGAGTGACCCAAAACGCCGGTCGAAAAACGGCCGGCGTGGATGGTACTGTGTGGAAAACTGCAGCACAGAAACTCAAGGCCGCCCGGTCGCTGCAACGGCGGAGTTATCGAACTTTGCCGCTACGGCGTGTTTATATTCCTAAGAAAAACGGCAGACTCCGACCGTTGGGCATCCCCGCTATGTCCTGTCGGGCGATGCAGGCGCTATACCTGCAAGCGCTCGAACCCGTAGCGGAAACCCTAGCGGACCCGAACTCGTATGGGTTTCGACCCAAGCGTTCGACTGCCGACGCCATCGGACAATGCTTCAACGCTTTGGGTAGCAAGCACTCGGCCGAATGGATTTTCGAAGGGGACATTACAGCCTGTTTCGACCGACTTAGCCACACGTGGCTTCAAGATCACATCCCGATGGATAAACTCATCCTCGGGAAATGGTTGGCGGCGGGTTACATGGAAGAAGGCATCGTCTATCCCACGGAAGCCGGCTCACCGCAAGGCGGGATTGCATCACCCGCTCTGGCGAATATGGCACTAGATGGACTGGAAGCGGCGGCCCGCAAGGCTGCACCGCATCGCCAGAAGATCAATGTCATTCGCTACGCTGATGATTTTTGTATCACCGGAGCCTCGAAAGAAGTTCTGGAGACACAGGTCAAACCCGCAGTAGTGGTCTTCCTTAAAGAACGTGGTCTGGAGCTCTCGGAAGAGAAAACCCGTATCACACACATTGAGGATGGCTTTGATTTTCTCGGATTCAACGTACGTAAGTACTCGGGCAAGATGCTCATCAAGCCCTCCAAGGCAGCGGTAAAACGCTTCTTGGATGATATCCGGGGATTGATAAAGGCCCGCGCGACGGATAAGACGGCACAGTTGATCCAGCAACTGAACATCAAACTCAGCGGTTGGGCTAACTACTACCGCCATGTGGTAGCAAAAAGAACCTTTGCCTATGTGGACAGCCAGGTGTTTCTTGCGCTGTGGACCTGGATCAAGCGACGGCATCCCCACAAATCCGCACTGTGGAAGAAGCATCGGTACTTCCGACAAGTCGGACTGCGGCAATGGGTGTTCTTCGCGCGAATCCGGGACGAGGCCGGACGGATAACTTGCTTGGATCTATTCTCCGCTGCAAGCCTACCCATCGTCCGGCACGTTAAGGTTCAAGCCCATGCCACCCCATATGATCCGGCCTACGCTGACTATTTTGCGAAACGTGCGCGTCGTAGTCATCGGGTCAGATCGGGAGCAGCGGTCTGATATCTTCCAACAAGATCGCCGGTCGAGCCGCCGGATCCCCAATCGGGGTCTTTGTCAGGCTTGAGCCGTATGCGGGGAAACTCGCACGTACGGTTCTTAGGGGAGGATGGACCAGCAATGGTTCATCCTTACCCGACGAGTAGCCGCGGCGTCTGTCGCTTTCAATTGTCTTGCTCCAAAGCGGACAGTGGCGATCGGCAGCAGAGGGTCGAGGGATAGGGGTAGGGAACGGCTGTCGCCGTCCCCTCCCTCCGAACCCGGTGTGCAGTTTTCCCGCGACGGGCTCTCCAGTCAGTTGTTTCCGCATCGGGATTGACGCGCCAATCGATGGGCTTCGGACATCGTGAAAAGCCCAAGTATGGGCGAAGAAGGCATTCGGCCATTGTGTGTGATCGCGTCGGCATTGGCCTTGACCCGGTCGGTGCTTTTGTCGGCGTAACATTGCGCGCAAACGGCGGCGAATAAAGCCGTCGAGTGACGAGAACGTAAAACGGTGGGCATGTTGGAAGTAGGCGTACCAGCCTCGCAGAGTTGGATTGAGTGATGCAATCACGTACTCAAGGGAATTTCCCTCGTTACGCTTGGTCTTCGCGCGGACTTGATCCGCACGGATTTCAGACTTTTATTGCGCACGCAACGCCGTCCTGCCTCGAACCGGTAGCCGAGAAATTCGAACCCTTGACCCTCCACACGGCAATCCCCAAGATGGGTCTTGTCAGGGTGTAGCGCCAGTCCATTTGCATTCACCCAAGCACGCATACGGGCCAGCGCAGATTCCGCTTCCTCCCGACTGCGACACAACACTACGGGTCGAGTCGCCCGGGGGGAGTTTCACCCCCAGGCGCTCACGGATCCGGACGTGAACGTCTCCGCTCATCCGGCTCTTACCGTCCAGCCGTGACCCGCCAGCATCGACCAGTGGGCAAAGAGTTTGGGGATCGCGTAAGGAAACCTTCCGGACCCAGCTCGGCCTGCCGTTTATGCCGTCTCAGGCGTTTGTATTTCGCCATCGCCCAACGCGCGAGGCATCGGTTCAGATAGCGAAGCGTCGGATAAAGCGCCGATTTGTAGTAACGACCATAGTAATTCAGCCAACCCCGAATGACGGGATTGAACATCCTCGCCAGATCGTCGATCCACTTATCAATGCGACAACCAAACTGCCAGTCGCGAAGACGCTGTCGGATCGCTTTGGTCGCAGCGTTGCTGACTCCGGACGCGAAGTTGACGAGTACTTACCCCAGCGATTCTTCGATCGTCGGGCTCGAAACGTGTAGCCCAGATAATCGAACTTCTCGTTCGGATAGTGTCCCCGTCGGTCATCATCCTTGCAGTAGACAATTCGCGTCTTGCTCGGATGAAGCTCCAACCCGCACTCGGCTAGCCGCTGTTCCAGCTGCTCCTTCAGCTCTAGCGCCTGTCGCTCACTGTCACAGTGACAAAGGACGTCATCGGCAAAACGTTCGAACGGTATATCCGGATGGTGTTTGGTCATCCACCGATCGAACGTATAATGGAGAAAAAGATTAGCCAACAAGGGCGAAATAACCGACCCCTGCGGACTGCCTTTCTCCCGAGGTTCGAGAGTGCCGTCTTCCATCTGAACGGGGGCTTTTAACCACCGCTCGATGTACAACAACACCCAAGCACAATCCGTATGCTTTCTCCACCGCTCTCATTAAAAGTTCGTGCGAAATTGAATCAAAGAAAGCCTTTATGTCGATATCGAGTGCCCAGGCATACTTCCAGCAGCGCTGGCGTGCTACGCCTACGGCCTCCAGTGCCGACTTTCCAGGTCGATATCCGTATGAGTCTGGATGAAAATGCTTTTCCAGCTCAGGCTCCAGATATGCTTTGACGACCGCTTGCGCGATGCGATCAGAGACAGTGGGCACGGTGACTTCATACTGCACCTCGCTCAGCAAGCATTTGAACATTGGGTTGCTTTTGCATTTTACATGAACGACTTACGCGATCGCGCAGATCCTGTAACTTGATCTCATCGATCGTGATCCAGACCGGCGAGCCGTTATTGATTCGGCGCGATTCGATGATGCCACGCTTGGCCCAGTAGTACACAGGCCCGGGCTGGACTCCCAGTTGTGCCGCCAGTTCCTGCACCGTCAATTCCTCCGGTCGCTTGAGCGTGGGAGCTGGGATTTTATACTTCCATCGGATCCAAGAGATCGTGTGCATGGTATGAGGGCGCCCCGTCGCGCTTTTTTCACCGCAGCGATTGAGTTCGGCGACGATCTGGGGATCTGTCATTGTTTTGGCGAGGTCGCGAACGCGCGCAATGATCGGTTCGGGATAGCGGATCGCCTCGGCCCTGGGTCGCGGCCGATCCACGATCACATCGCCGCAGGCACCGCCCTGCCAACGGACGTGCAGGATTGCTTGCCTTGCAGCGTGCGACTTTTCGACGGTGATGTCTTTGATGAGCAAGCGGAGCATTCGTTTGCGATCGCGGGCTTGGGTCGTCGCGGCGTGCCACAAGCGCGGCAGATTCTGCGCGAGTGCCAAGACCTTCGCCTTCTGCTCCGGTGTGGCCACTCGGGCCTTTTGCTGCTCAAAGTCGGCATACTGCCTCTTGAGATCTTCAACGCTCAACAAGGTGTCATTCCAGCGACGCTCGAGGGTCGATGCTACGAAGCGCTGCGAGGGGTCGACTTCCTGGTAGCGTCGCTCGGCGAGAGCGGCCTCGTACTCGGCGCGCTCGAGCCGCATTTGCCATTGACGCAGCACCGTTTGATCGCGCATCTCGAGTTCCTGCAGCGTCGCGAGCGCAAGCTCCAGTTCCGCGGGCTTCAACGCCTGCAGCGCTTTGGCGGCGATGGCGGTGTCGAGCAAATCGCAACGCAAACTCATGCAGTCGCGCGTCGCGCGTGCGTCGCGTCGCTGTGCGGAGCACACATACACGGGGTATAAGCCGCCGTTGCCGCGATACCGCACGGTGAGCGCGCGGCCGCAGGTGCCACACAGCATCAGCCCCTGCAGCAGCGCAAGGCCCTCGCGCGCCGGACCATTCAAGATCGGTTCACCTGCATTGGTGCGATTCTTCGCCAAGCGATCCTGGTTCGCGAGGAATACTCCCACGTGATATAGCCCTCGTGATGCGCGGCAAGGTTTACGCGCCATCCGACATCACCACCCGTTGCGTATGCTTAATGACTTCGCCCTGTGTCTAATCTGCCGGCGATACTGATATCGCCCATACGTGTAGGTGCCCGCATAACACGGATTCCTGATCAGTCCACAGACCCGGCTGTGTGTAGCTTACCCCATACGAGCTTGCGTCCCAAGCCGCCGTAGGAGCGCTTGGGGAAGCGCAACCACGCGTGGCAAAACGTTTTACTACCGCATATGCGCTGCCGGTCTCAAGAAAACGTGGAACGCCAGCGTGATCGCCCCTTGTACCTCCGCGTCTCGATCGACGACATGGTTCGCATCGTCGTAGGCATATCCGACGGGAAGCGGATGGCGGCTCTCCCTTTTGCGCTTTATTTAGTTTACCGCCGAGGAGGCGCCCGCGCAGAAAATGCACTCCGCTTGCGCCATTGTCCCTTTGAGCCCAAGTAATAATCCATCGTTGAAGTCCGCCGGGTCGTAGCAGCCATCGGCATCGATCACCAGGGTATTCGTCAGCGCGCACAGCTCGAGCAGACGGTGCCAGTCGAGGTTCGAGCGCGCCAGGCGCGACACTTCGAGCGCAAACACCGCTCCCACCTGGCCCATCGATACATCGGCGACCAGCGTCTTGAAGTCCTCCCGGCCCGCCATCTGAGCTCCCGATACGCCCAAGTCCCGATCCAATGTCCGGATCGTTGGCAGCGTCCATCCCAGCGCTAATGCTTTGTCGCGCAGCGCATATTGACGCTCGGTACTCTCTGGTTGTGGCGCACCTGGGCCAGCGTGGACTCCCGAACGTACACGTAGGCCGGTCGACTCCGATGCTTGACTTCGATCATTGCACTCATCGGTGATCTCCTCGGTGGTGTTTGAGCGCGGTTCTGCGACGAGCCATGCCTCGACCATGTTGGCGAGGAGCCGCGCAGCGGCGACAGCGTCTATCGGTGGGGTGGGCGGCGGCGAGGTTGCGCTCACCGCCGGCCTTCAAAGCGCCTCTCGGCGCCGTAACAGCTCGCGGTTGATCGCGCAGACCTCCTCGAGCCCTGCGCGACCTCGTGGAAGTTCGCAACGAGCGCGCGGGTCGCTTCCAGATGTTCCTGGGGGACGTAATCCATCTGCGGTCGCTCGCCGGGAAAACTCACCGACAGGTAGTACTTCGGGCCATGGCCGGGACCCTCGGCACACTTGCAGCCCGGCTTGCCGCAGCGCTTGTAGCGCTCGATAAGCGAGCCGCGCAAGATCGCATCCAATGGCGGAAGTTTGCGCAGCAACGCTTGCCGGCGCCTGCGCAACGCCGACGATGGTTTGCTTGAACGATCTGGCGGACCAGTCATAGCCGTGGTCTGATAATAAATACATATTTCTCATCGGTCAATCTCGCGGGCGCCGGATGACGCAGATCGTCGACAAGTTTCGCAAGCTCGAGCAGAGACTCGAGGGAAAGTTGCTGGGCCGGCGTCACCGTTTCACTTCCCGTGGTTGCCGTATCCCAATCAGTCCACTCACGTCGAACAGCAATGCTGCCGCGAGTGGGATCGCGCAAAATGAGCGTCTCGGTCCTTCCGACACGCCGAGTTTTAAGAACGGGAAAACGTTGCCCTTTTAAGGGATGAAACGGGTGACGGACCTCAGCCCATCCCAAAGACTCGTTGGATACCTGGGTAGTTCGCTCTAACCGTCGGTATTCCCAACGGCCTCTTCCCGACCTTGCCCGGCCCCTTGGGTATCTCTACCCTGCGGACCGGTGGTGCCCGAGACGCGCCTGCCCTCAGTTGTGCGCAGATCGCCTCAACTTGCGTCCCTAGCTCACGTTCAAACTGCTCGGCGCTCTGTCCGTCGACCCCGCCTGCGGCCCGTCGGTTCATCTTTCCCCACGTCTCCGTGAGAAACTCCGGCGTTAGCAAATGGGCCAAGGACGTGAACCGCGCCTTTCGATCCAACTTTGCTCTCTTCGCTATCTGACTCAGTTGTGTTGACATCAATTATCCTGCCTCCGTGGGTACAGGTAATGTTTCCCCAAAGCCAGTCTTCATCTGCTTCGCCGCTTCCCCATGTACGCGGCTTTCCCGCGCTCGGAGTACTACCAGCGAATCCGACTTCCACCGCAGCGTCTGCCTTTCTCAGGATGCTCCGTGTTGTCCGGCATACTCGGCCAGCCTCTAGCGCCGGTCGAGACCACGGTGGATCTCTCAGGTTCCTTGACACTTCCATCTCCGAACATACCGTGCTCTCTGACCCCGCCGCAGTCTCCAGTCCCCTCGCCATTCACGGTGGACCTACTATTGCCTTCCAAAACACACAACATTGTCGGCCTGCGGATAAATCTTTCACGAGGTTCAATCGCTTCACTTGCGTTACGGTCTGCTCGTCGCTCTGTCTACGCTTAGCTCATCGTTACCTCCTGAGCCCAAGACTCGATTCCCGGTGAGGCGGCTCCACCTCTGTCGGGGCGGGAATTTCACCCGCTGGAAGCATCAGGCTTGTCCTGACGCACTGTGTGTAATAGACAGGTCGGACAATCCTTAACGACATGGGTCTCTCGCGGTGCCGCCAACTCGCCTGAGGTCGCGTTGTCGTGACTACCGTGCCGGCCGTACGTTATGGTTCATCCGAAACAGGTTGGCCGGGTCTTATCGGTTCTTGAGCGTGGCCAGTCGCTCATAATTGGGACCGAAGGCTGCGCGAGCGGTGCCATCCTCGTCGTCGGAAATGTAATTGACATACGATCCCGACGCCAAGTGCGGCTTCATGGCATCCCAGAACTGGCGCGTCCAGCGCATATGGAGGTCCGTCTCGGCGGGGTCAACCCATGTCGACCACGCAAAGAAATTGAACGGATGCGTTCGATGTGGAAATGCGGTGTCGGTCGCGCCGATGCGGGTCGTCGCACCGTGCCAGTGCTCGATTGCCGGCGCAAACACCAGGGACGATGGGCGACTCGCGGCATATTCCGCCAACACCTCGATCGCGGGATCCGTGAGTTCGTCCATGAAACTAGACTTCACGAACACCTGTCGCCCGGGTGGAAAAAAGGGGTCGAACATCGACTGCACTGCGACCAACGGCATCGGCATGATCACATCGGCGACTGGCTTGCCGAAGGTGCGTAGTGGCTTCAGCACCTTCTCTCCTTCCGCGTGGCTCCCGCTGTAACAAACGCCAACGCCGAAGACCGGCCCGGCCTCCGGATGAGTAAGCGCAAGCGCCATCACCGTGAGTTCGTCAGGCAAGTTTGCCGGGCGTGAAGTCTCGCAGAAAGCGCAGCACATCGCGCGTTTGTGCGATTGGAAAGAAAACTCCGCCACCAAGAACCGGGCCGACCTCGTGCAACCGGTAGAGCAGCGACGTCACCACGCCGAGATTGCCACCGCTGCCCCGCACTCCCCAGTACAGATCCGGGTTCTGCGTTGGCGTCGCCGTGAGCAGGTGGCCATCGGCCAACACAACATCCAAGCTCAGCACATTGTCGAGGGCGAGGCCATGCTTGGCATGCAGATGCCCATAGCCGCCACCCAACGTCAGCCCGGAGATGCCGGTCTTACTAACGGTTCCAAGCGGCGTGGCAAGACCGAACGCCTGCGTCTCACGGTCGAACTCGCCCAGAGTCAGGCCCGGCTCCGCACGCGCCGTGCGTTCCACCGTATTCACTCGCAGTCCCTTCATCGCCGACAAATCGATCATCAAGCCGCCCTCGCAAACCGACTTTCCGGCAACACTGTGGCCGCCACCGCGAACGGACACGTGCAGGTCATGCTCGCGGGCGAATTGCACGCATGCGACCACGTCCGCCGCGCCGGCACAGCGCGAGATAACCGCGGGACGCCGGTTGATCATCGCGTTGGGAATAGTACGAGCGGCATCATATCCAGAGTCTCCCGGACGAAACGATGGCCCGCGCAAAGAATCTCGGAATGCGGAGACTTGCGCTTCGAACGACATGATCTACCTCCTTAGAACCAGGGGCCTTTGGCGGGCTACATCCGGTAACGGTGGCTGAATGTTGATATCCCAGGTAAGAGCCGCGAAATCTCCGAGCGAACCGGCATCGATGGGTCAGCGATCGTACGACTCGAGGAAGTGGTGTGCTGACGGTCTTGTATTAATTGATCACCACGGGTCAAAACTTATCATACACCCTCCTTTCAGCACCCCCCAAATGTGGCTGCGGGTAATGCAAAAGCGGCGCTGCAGCTCATGAGTCTCGCGGGCCGCCCATCGCCACTTCCCTTTCATTGGGCCCGAATCGCCACGCCATTGACGGTCACCATAGGACCGCAATCGATCGTCGAGCTAAATTGCTTGCCTTGTGAGCCGCCGAAAAGCGGACGGCTGCGAACGTCTCATAAGCTCAACTTGAGTCATCGGAGGTTGATCCACGGCAATTCGGCGGTGACCTGCGGCTCCCGGCCAACAGTTGCCAGTGGCGGCACCGAAATGATCGCCCGTTACCGGACGCTCGCGGATTCGGGAGCGCTGAACATACGGGGGTCCCTGCAAGGAAGGGAAATCACCCCAGGTTGCCGGCCGGTCTCGCTAACTCGCCACTTTTTCGGGAAGCAGTCGATCGTATTCTCCTTTGACGACCGCATAACATTCGCAGCTACGCTTTTCCAGCCCAGGGCGATCGAGCACCACGATGTGTCCACGAAAATAACTAATCAACCCAGCCTGTTGAATCTAAGCGCGGCTTCCGTCACGCCTTCGCGGCGCACGCCCAGCATGTTGGCGATCAGTTCTTGCGTCATCACGAGTTCCTTGCCCTCAACCGGTCCAGGCTCAACAGCAGCCAGCGACAAAGTTGCTGATCGAGCGAGTGATGGCGGTTGCATACCGCGGTTTGCGCCATCTGCGTGATCAGCGCCTGGGTGTAGCGCAGCAGGAAATGGAGCACCGGCCCCCCGGTTGAACTCCTCTTTCATTATTTGCGCCTTCAGGCGCAAACCCCGGCCGGCGCTTTGCACCACCGCGCGGCTGGGGGTGGATTCGCCCCCCATGAACAGGGAAATGCCGACGATGCCTTCGTTGCCGACGACGGCGATTTCGGCGGAGGCGCCGTCTTCCATGACGTAGAGCAGCGAGACGATGGAGGTGGCCGGGAAGTAGACATGGCTCGAGCGGACTGCCCGATTCGTACAGCACTTGCCCAGCGGCATCTCGACGGGTTCGAGTTCGGGCAGCCAGCGCTGCCATTCAGCTTCGCGGCAGCGCCGCAAGCAGGTGATTTTTTAAAGACTGCGACGAAGAAATTTCCACAAAACTCCGAGGAGCAATTAGGCTGATGGGCATCCCCCGTACCAGCTCTATTCTAGGCGACTCGACGCCCGCCTGCATGTTCGCTACCGGACACCTGTGTGCGCTACCGAACAAGTTCTTACATCTTTGTTCGGTACCGAACATAATTGCTTGTTTTTGTTACACTAAATTCCTTCTTGCAAACACCCTAAACTTCGATCGCCCCCATCCGCGACCGATCTTAGCCCGAAATGGCTCCCCACGAGGAGTTGCAAACCGGGCACACTAGGAGAATTTTTAATTGCTTGGCAAAGAACAAGTCTCGATTTCGAATCGCCTGCTTGCTGCATTGCCCCGCAACGATTACCGGAAACTGCTGCCATTCCTCGAACCGGTCGAGCTAGCCTTCGGGCAGACTCTCTACGAATCCCAGTCTCGGATTCGGGAGGTGTACTTTCCCAACGACTGCTTCGTCTCAATGCTGACTACCGTGGATGATGACCGAGCTGCGGAGGTCGGACTCATCGGCCCTGAAGGCATGATCGGGGTTCCTATGGCGTTGGGTGTCGCTGTCTCGCCCTTTCGTGCCGTGGTACAGGGCGACGGCGAGGCGATGCGGATGACGATAGCGGATTTTCGCCGCGAATTCAGCGAGAGCGCTGCGTTGCGGCGAGAATTGTTTCTCTTTACCCACTTACTAATGATCCAGATCGCGCAGACCGCGGCGTGCAACCGCTTCCATGCGGTGACACAGCGCATGGCCCGCTGGCTATTGATGACCCACGACCGAGTCAACTCCAACGAGTTTCGAATTACGCAGGAATTTCTTGCGCTCATGCTAGGCGTGCGGCGAGGGGCGTCAGCGCGGCAACGGGCGGCCTGAGGGAACGCAATCTCATCGGCTATCGGCGCGGCACCATCACGATCCTCGACCAGAGAGGCCTCGAAGCGGCTGCATGCGGGTGCTATAAAACGGTCAAAGACCCCTATACCCAGGCCAAGCTCAGAATGGAATTGCCCTGCAGCCCACACAAGTAACGTGGCCTGTCGGCGTCAAATTGATACGCCTGAGATTCATGGCCACAACACCGCTGGCCGGCGCGCTCATCTTAACCGTATCTTCGGACTTCAGAATCTCGTCAACGCGCTCCGCGCGAGCGAGATAATTTCTACACACACCGCAGACTGGTGCGCTCGAGCACTTCTCGCAACGCGGTCTCACCGATATCCAACGGCAGTTTCAAGAACTCAATCAACTTGAAGCGAAATTGACTGAACTTCAAAGCTTCCCGAATCTGATTTGTACTGGGCTTCTGCACGAGATTCCTCGTATCCCACCAAATAACAACATAGAAAAACTCCCCTCGAGGGCGCTTCGCAGACGGCCGGAGGGGAGCGATACGCCGTAGGTCATCCATCAGCGTTGGCGTCAGTGTGACCGGATGGCCGCCGCCCGTCTGTACGGCGGGATACGAAGCGGAAACCTAGAGAAAAAACTAGTCCTCAGTTGCGTTATGTCAAACGCTGGCTCTTTGAAGGCACCTGGGGTCCTGAGATAGCGTCTTCACGGAAATTAGCGTCACAATGCATCGTCGGCGGAAAACCGATCGACGCCTTTGCGGTTACGCAGCCTCCGATTTTATCTCGTCTGGAGGGGTCGCACTTACGGACTTAAAGATCAAGCCATCGCAGGTTATGTCGGTTACCGTACCGACTGAGTCAACTCAATTTTAAATAATGCCTTGGAGGAGGCGCCTGGTTTCATCTCGAATTCCGGGGTGTAGTCACATTTCTAGAGTTGATCGGAGCGAATCCCATGAGCCAAACGCCTGGAATATGCGATTTCACGACATCCAAGCCGACGCTCGTGACCAGCGCGAGATCCGCGGAGCGGGGGGCACGCACGTCGCCAAAGCCGGCTAAAACGGCTGGCCCACCAGATGGGCGCTCGGCTGGGGAGATCTTCTCCCCACAGAATGATTGGTTTCGATCACTCAAGATAAAGCTCAGGTGCCGGAAAGTCACTGCAGCGCGCGAAGACCAGATAGTCGATAGGGACGAGGATATCGATGGGCAACTTCAATCGCGGGAACCACGACGTGGTGGGCTCTATACCTCGCTCAAGCTTGAGGTCCACCGAAATTATCACTTAGGACAAGAAGTTACGACTTTGCGAGCGATGGTAGCCAAGATGCAGGAAGAGTTGGCAGACGCCCAAGAGCGAGAGAAGCGGGCACGCTATTTGGCTTTTCATGACGATTTGACCGCGTTGCCGAACCGTCGTTTTTTCCGCGAACGCCTCGGACGTGCGCTCAGGAATGAAGGCGCTGGGCCTCCCCACCTTGCCGTCATCTACCTCGACCTCGACGATTTCAAGGCACTTAACGACACGTATGGGCACGCCACCGGTGACGCCCTCCTCAATCTGATCGCGGAGCGGCTCGCCCATGCGCTTCGCGCCGAGGATCTGGTGAGCCGATTGGGCGGCGACGAATATGCGTGTCTAATCACTGGGGTGTCTAGCCGCGACCGTTTGCAGCACATCGCCTCGACCCTATTTGAAACCGTATCTGCGCCGTTCAAAATCGGCGCGCTGACGCTCCATGTACGCCCGAGTATTGGCATAGCGGTTTGCCCTTCCGATGGCACAACCACCGACGACCTCGTGAAGGCGGCGGATACCGCGATGTATGAAGCTAAGCGGAAGCGATCATCGTTCTCGTTTTCTGAGCGCCCTTCCATGGTGCCTCGCTTGAGCATCGCGACTGCCTCTGTGAAAGGTCCGTTGCAACTCGCTGGCGGCGAGCCAGACGCCGAGTCAGCGTACCGTGGAGTTGGCAAACCACATGCGGGGCGCTTTCCAGGCACGAGAGTTTCGAAATCGTAACCTTGGCGCACAGGGATGCCGAAAGGGCACCAGAGAGGACCATGTCGATCCCACGGAGGCGAATCACCAATCCTATGGCCGATACCGCGCAAGACGTAGCGAGAGCCGTTGTGGCCATAGGCCGTATCGATGCTGTGCCCACGCTGCTCGAGGTGTTGTGCGAAATCACCGGTATGAGATTCGCCGTGGTGGCACGAGTCACCGACAAGATCTGGACGGCATGTGCGGTCAAGGATGAAATGCACCTCGGGATCACGCCCGGATGCCAGCTTTCGATCAGTAAGACCTTGTGGGTTGAAGCAGACGTCTTGCGCGCCCCCATCGTAATCGAGCACATGAGCGCCGATCCGCGCCATCGAAACCACCCTGTGCTCAAGCTCTATCAGATCGAGAGCTGCGTCTCGGTGCCAATTATTCTTGCAAATGGCCGCTATTTCGGGAATTTGTGTGCCCTCGATCGGGATCCGTCTAAGGTAGAGCCGCGCGTCCTGTCGATGTTCAAGCACTTTGCAGCCCTTATCGGCTCGAATCTCGATCGACAATTGCTGCAGGAGCAGGAGCATCGCGCGTTGCTCGATGAACGCGCAGCGGGTGAACTGCGCGAGCAATTCATTGCCATCTTAGGGCATGACTTGCGTAATCCCCTTCACGCGGTGTTTGCCAGCGGTGACCTGTTGGAGCGCAAACTCACCGATCCGGCTTTATTGAGCATTGCGTCGCGGATCAAAACCAATGCTCGGCGCATGTCCTCATTGATCGACGATGTGCTCGACTTCGCGCGCGGACGCCTCGGCGGCGGAATCGGCGTCGAATTGACGGACATCGAGAACATCAACACGGGTCTGACAACAGTGATTCAAGAACTACAGGATGCGCAACCGGACTGCAAGATCCTCTCGAGTATCAGTGTCAACCGCTCGGTGCGGTGTGATTTGGGCAGACTTCAGCAGGTGGCCTCCAATCTTTTAGGAAACGCACTGACCCATGGACTGCCCAACAGCCCTGTGAAGATCAGCGCAAGCGCCGATGAGCATGACTTGGTCCTCGAGGTGTGGAATGCCGGCGAGCCCATTCCACCGGAAAGTTTGGGAAAGATTTTCGAGCCGTTCTGGCGTCACTCCGGGTCCGAAAGTCGAAATGGCCTGGGACTGGGCCTGCACATTTGCTCCCAAATCGTTCGCGCCCATCAGGGCCGAATCTCCGTTGTCTCGACCCGTGACGGCGGCACTCAATTCACGGCGCGATTGCCCTTGGGTACTATCCTAAAGGTGAATCCGGCCTTCAAAAGGGCAACCAACACTGAAGAGTCACATCCGCGCCAATCGGCAGGCAGCCTTTCGGTACCTGCATCTGTGTAGCGATTAGGTCAAGAAGCACTGCGACCATCCACCGCGAGAACGTCCGTACCGCACGACTCTATTCAGTTAAGCAGGGCCTTTCTCCGCCGTTGCTGACGTTGCAAAAGTCCGTGTGCAATGATTCTCCTGCGGCAGACCCAGAGAAACTGCTATGCCGCCCTCTCAACTGCCACGCGACGTATGGCGTCGGCCTCTTCCTCCAAACGATACAAGGTCAATGAGAACAGCGCCGCAATATGGCTGTGAGGGGGCAGCCTATCCAGGGCGGCTTGAAGCGGAGCGATCTGCGCCAAAACGAAATCCAAAGGGGTCATAGTATTTACCTTGCGTAGATGGCTGTCGAACGCATCGCGATAGCCGTCACCATCAGAGTTTCGAAGCTGACTCGGACGACGATCATAGGTCCGGAGACCGAGTTGCGGGAACCGATGGGCCATTGCTGACGCGGATAGCACGGGGCTCAAGGAGACTCCACTGAAACCGCGTCACCAACGGTGCGCCGATTCTCAGGAAACGCAAGCTATTCCCCAACGATCGCTTTGCCTCCCGGATACCTGACGGTTACCAACGGCCGTAATTGGTCAGGCTGCGTCCCGCAGGCGATCCACCCATTCGAGCGGCTTGCCCCGAGCGTATAGTGCCAAGGTGGGGTCACTGATCGGTCAGCAGTCGATCTCGCGTTAGTCACTAATCGCCGCGCACGGTTGATAGTGACTGGAGCAGGCCCGAGGAATCTACTTCGAGGCTAAACTCAATCGGCTGACAGCAAATCTGGCAGTCCTCCACATAGCGCGCGGAGCCCGAACTCGTGTCAACCGACGTCTCAAAGCACTCGCCGCAATACGGGCACTCGACCAAGTGAAATTGCATTCCGCCAGGGACGTCACCATCCGTCGATACGCCTGGCTCGATCACTGGCGCAAGACCATACTTCGCATCAACGTCCTGCACGTCGTTCAGTTTCACGGCATGCTTGGGTCGATGCTTGCCAGCAAGGGGCTGCTTCATAGGCTAACAATCCACTCAACGACCGCGCTCGTCAATGCCCGCAACGGGTCCGACTGCGCACGTCGCTCAAGATCTATGCTGACGCCGGTGCGTTAGCTCCACCCTCATTCGCCCACTGCGCCTCGGCCGTATTATCTCTGGCTGGCCGAACTTCATCAGTTTGGAGGCCACGTCTAATCGCGACACAAACGCCGGCCATGACCAACAGTACCAGTGCTCTTCGAATCATTGCTCTCTCCGATTGCGATCTCAGCAGAATAGGGCTAGCGCAGTCGCTAGCCCCGGTTCCTCCACCGATTTCGCCTACTGAACTCTACCCGTCGTTTTTACGCCGTAGAATTTATGCACATCCGACGCCCATGTGGTATCCGCCATGGCAGGCCAACGATCCTTATCAAAACCCGGTGCATTCTTCAGCTGCTCTTTTGTCGCATTGAGCGTAAACCGCTTATTGGCCGTGTCAGCTTTAGAGCCTGCCACGGTACCGCGAATAGACGATCTCCCATGCCAAGAAAACCGCCGTAGGACAGTACGGCATAATTGATTTTTCCCGAACTCATATCGATCATGAGTTCTTTTATCGTGCCCAAGCTTTCCTCCGCCGTGTTGTACACATCGTTTCCGATCAGCGTATCGGCTCCCATGAGCGCGGGTCCCGGGCCAGGTCCGGCGTTCTTGTACATACCGTACGTATCGCTGAAAGGTAATTGATTCCATAATTGTCTCCAATGGTTGACTGTTGACGGGGCTCGATCTGAGCGTTTGTGCACTATCGCCGTCTTTGTTGTGGGTGCCGCCCCGCGAATTGCATGCAGCGACTCGAAAATATGCAAAGAGAACGGTGTCAGAGGTAAACCGACCCCGGACGCCTGCTGCACAAATTACTTGAAGTGACCGCCCTTGTGGCTTTGATCGCTCGGTTGTTGATCGGCGACGTGACGTGGGCCACTCTGTTTTGTTGCTCCGTCTTTTTGCGATCCGCCCTGCACCTGTTGACCGCTCTTGTGATCGGAACCGGCCTGTTGAGTGGCGCTTCTGTCGGTTCGCGGGGCCGAGCCCTGCGACTGCTGCCCACTCTTCGACGCATCGGTGTTGCATTGGGATCATTCTTTCCTGACCCGCCGTGCTCATTCATATTTCCACTCGTGATTTCGTTCGACATTAATTTCTCCAGCCAATGAATGCGACGTAGCGCCGCCAACGAATAGTCGCCCTTAGCGGACAGCGTTACGACCAGAGATCTTGCACAACGAGCGTAGGCAGAACGCACCAAAAGATGATCCAACAAAGTTCCGCTGATGGGTGAATTATTTTGGTAATGATATAGGTGTCGAATCAACGCATTACAGCGACGCTTGTGCTTGACATACTTGGTGATCGGGAGACTGATCCGGCGCATTCTGCAGCGTTTGTGTCCGCAAACGCATTCGCCAAGCTCGACCCCGCAGTGAGCGTGAGTTTTCGCTGTCCGCGGATCACGTCCCCGTCGGGGACCGAGATTCGCGGATGAACAGAGAAGGAGTAGGCCGATGACAAACGACATGCAGATTCAGCACGACGTCCTCGCTGAGCTTGGTCAGGAACAGAATGTGGTTGCGGGCACGATCGGCGTCGAAGTACATCACGGGGTCGTGAAACTTGCGGGCCATGTGGGTGACCAAGCTACCATGGAGAGTGGCGAGCGGGCTGCGCATCGCGTCGATGACGTGACAACCGTCGTCATGGATATCGACGTCGCGGGCGCAGGAACGGCGCCGCAGGCGGTGGTAATTTGACTCGGGTGACCGCAGGCAACTTATTTCGAATCTCTGTAGCCAACAAAAGCTTCACCGTTCTTTTCTGAATGCGCCCCCGCTACGGATAGGGTGCCACAAAGCGGCCGTTGACCGGCGGCAGTAGAGGGTCGTCACGAGTCCGTGGACGATTGTCGCCGCCACCGGCTCCACCCGGCCAAACCCGGACAGTCGACTACTCGAATCGGTCGGACCAAAGCGGCCATTCAACACTCCGGCGCGATTTTGGTTGTGTTCTTGTCCTGCCTGCGGAAGTGCGTCACGACGCTGAACGGCATAATGACTCACGACTGCGAATGTCGTGTCTGGCCATCGGGATCGGCACCGCCGCCGATACGCTACTTGAACAGTTCAGCCGACGAAAGCACGGCGGTTGACGCGAGACAACCAAGCTCCCGGATGCACCTGACCGTGTGCGTAGCCCCGCCCGTAATTAGCACGGTGCCATCGACCAGCAGCGTCGCCGTATGTCCGTCCCGTGCCGTGATGAGCGAACCCGTCGCCACGAAGCCCCCACTCTCGGGAGCGAAAAGCTCCGCCGTGGCGCGCGACGTTATATGACCGCTGCAGGCGCGGCCGCCTGCGACGAGGACCGTGCTGTCGTTACGCAGTGTCGCCGTGGCTCCGCATCGCGGCGTTATCAGCTCACCAACCACTGAGAAGATTCCGGTCCCGGGGCTGAATAGCTCGGCCGTGTTGTCCGGTCCGGTGATAAGGACGGTACCGTCGACCAGCAACGTCGCTGTATGCCCGGTGCGTCCCTCGCTCATGCTGCCGGTCGAGGTGAACGAGCCACTCACCGGATCGTAGAGTTCTGCGGAAGCGACCCCGGGACCTTGAATCGGCACTGTGCCCGCGGGAAAGTCCTGCACGCCCCCGGCGATCAGCACGCGCCCGTCGGACAACCGCGTCGCCGTATGTCCGCTCCGCGAGACCGTCATGCTGCCCGTCGCCGTGAACGTGCCGGTGGACGGGTTGAAGAGCTCGGCTTTGGCCGTTTCACCTCCGGCGATGAGTACCTGGCCGTTCTGCAACGGCGTCGCGGTCTGCCCGAGATGTGGCGCAACCATGCTGCCGGTCGCCGTGAACGTGCCGGCCTTCGGATCAAAGAACTCCGCGATCAAATCCCCGCCGCCGGCCATCAGGACCTTGCCGTAGTTCGGCAACGTCGAATTTGCAAGCAGCGTGGCGCTGCGCGCGTCCTGCGCGAGCGTCATGCTGCCGGTCGCGGTGAACGTCTGACTCGTCGGGTCATACAGCTCCGCGGAGGCCACCCCACCGCCGGCGATGAGCACGCGCCCGTCGAGCAGCAGCGTCGCCGTATGCCCGTCGCGGGCAACGGTCATGCTCCCCGTGGGCATGAACGCCGCCGCAGGCCGGGCCATAGCGACGCGAACCGTGAAGGGCGTGGCCGACGAACTCTGATTCAGTGCGTCCTTGACCGTCAGCGTGAGGGGGAAGATGCCTGCCGTTGACGGTGTTCCACTCAGAATGCCGTCAAGGCTGACGGTGAGGCCTCCCATCGGCGCACTCGACGGGGTCCAGAGGAGCGGAGCGAGTCCGTCGCTTGCCGTAAATGGGAAGCTATACGGCGAGCCTACTATCGCTGTGGGCGGCGGCGCGTTGTTGATTGATGGCGGTGGGGGTTCGGTAATAGTAACCGCATAAGCGACCGAGTTCGTTGCCGGGGTCGGTGTGCTGCTGTCGGTGACGGTGACCGTAAATGCGAACGGCGTCGAGCTGGCCTTAGTCGGCGTACCGGTCAGCGAGCCGTCGGCGCCGAGCGTTAGACCCGGTGGCACCGCGCCCTGCGTCACTGCAAAGGTGATCGGCAAGAGACCGCCCGTTTCCCCGAATTGAAAAGAATAGGGCGTGCCATGGACCCCCCCGGGCGGCGTTTGTCCAGCGGTGACCACCGGCGGCCCTGGAGTACTGATCGTGACGGTGAAGGGCTGCGAGCCGCTCCCAGAGGTCTGAGCGCTATCGATCGCCGTGACCGTGAAGGCGAAGGAGCCCGCGGCCGTCGGCGTGCCGGTTAGCGAGCCGTCGGCACCGAGCGTGAGACCCGGTGGCACTGCGCCCAGCGTCACCTTCCAGGTAAACGGCAGTGAGCCCCCGCTCGACACCGCGAATCCATAGCCGGAGTAGGGATAGGTCAGCGTTCCGGACGGCGGTGGGGGTGCGGTGCTGATGATGATGGGGGAATCGGTCACAACGATGCTGACAGGAAGCGAGGTCATGAGCGCCGGACCGGACGAATCGACGGCCGTGACCGTGAAGGAATAGGTTCCGGCAGTGACGGGCGTGCCCGTCAACGTCCCGGATGGGTCTAGCGACAAACCGGGCGGCAAGGCTCCGGTCTCGGACCAGGTCACAGGCTCCACGCCGCCGCTCGCCGATAACGTAGCGCTGTAGGCGCCCCCCGTTGCGCCGTTCGGCAGGGAACCCGAGCTGATAGTAAGCGTCGCGGGGCCGCCACCGCTGCCCCCTCCGCAGCCGACTACCAGAAGACTGGCGACCACCGCCCCGAAAAAGCGAACCGCTACAAGTCGCGACATAATCCCCCCTTGACCTTCTGCTACGGCACGGCATCGACGGCTGTTAGTCCGATCGGTTCCCAACCCATGCCGTCGAGACTGACGGCACGCGCTGAAACCGATTCGCGCTCATCCGTTCTCTAACAAACGAGTCCTCGAGCGCCGAAATGGACACCCCTGAATTGGGGTGATGGCTCTGGAGGTCTCTTCAGCGACGGTTGGGGTTGGGCGCGCCGAAAATTTTGGTTGCCATTTCAGACCATGGGGACTCATATGCAAGATGAGGCGGAATTTCATGGATCACCATGGCTGCGGCTGAGCCGAAACCATCACAGGTGGGGCGGCTCTTTGCCGAGCACCGGGCGGCTCTGCAGTCGTTTTTTCTGCGCCGCATCCGAGCCAAGGCCGATGCGGCGGATCTGGCGCAGGAGGTGTACGTGCGAATGCTGCGGATACCCGATCTGGGAGCGATCCGCAGTCCCGTCCACTACCTCTATACGGTGGCCAACAATCTGGTGAAGGAGCACGCGGTGCTCGATCGTCGGCAGGCGAGCGGCATCGACATCGACGAGGCTCCGGCGCACGAGCAACTCGAAACCCTGCCCGCATTCGACGGGGACCTCGATGCGACGCAGCGGGTCGCGCGGCTCGGAGTGGTGCTGAAGCAGCTGCGTCCGAAATGCCGTGCCGCGGTGGAGCTTCGCTTCACGCAGGGACTGACCTATCGGGAGATCGCCGTGCACCTCGGAGTGTCCCCACAGATGGCGAAAAAGTACGTGGCGCAGGCGCTAGGTCATTGTCGACGCCGCATGGCGGCGCTAGGTTGAATCTATGATTTCAAACGAGGAGCAAGTCCGTGCCGCGATCGCCGAACAGGCTGGCGAGTGGTTCGTGGCGAACGATGAGGGGCCACTCGATGCGCAAGACTCCGCGGCCCTTGCGGCATGGCTCAAGACCTCGCCCGTCCACGTCGAAGAGTTCCTCGGCGTGTCGACGATTGCGCGCGATCTGAAGGAGGCGCGCACCGATCCTGAGTACTCCCTCGAGGCGATTCTCGCCCGCGCAAAGGCCACGGAGGACACTCCGGTGCAATCCCTCCGGTCGCGCGTGATTGACGCCCTTAAAGCCGGAACCTCAGGCCGCTGGCTCACAGCGGTAGTGGCGATGGCGGCGTGCGCTGTATTGAGTCTCGGCTTGCTCTTGAGGTGGAACGTGAGGCCCATCGAGCACCCCCTGGCGCCCGACGGCATCACGGCACTGCACTTTGAGACCCGACACGGTGAGCAGCTGACTCGCCGCTTGGCAGACAATTCAGTATTGCACCTCAATACCGACAGTGCGGTCACCATCCGGTACGGCAAGACGGAACGGCTGGTCATGCTCACCTCCGGCCAGGCGGAGTTCGAGGTCGCCCACGAGCCGGATCGAGCATTTCGGGTGTTTGCCGGGTCCGCTGAAGTCGTCGACCTCGGCACCAAATTCGATGTGCATCTGGAGCATGACTCGACCGTGGTAACCGTGATCGAGGGGCGGGTCGCCGTCGGACCATCTTCGATGTTAGAGAAACTCGGCCCGAACTCGAGCCAAAACCACCCACCACGATTTGTCCAGCTGGGCGCCGACCAGCAGATACGCGTGACGGAGGCAGAGTGGCCGGCCACACCCATAGCGGTCGACGCGCAGAGCGCCACGGCTTGGCTGCGTCGAGAAATAGTGTTTGACCACGAACCGCTGGAGCATGTCGCGGCTGAATACAATCGCTACACTCGAAACCGATCGAGATCGCCACACCCGCGCTTACGGAATCTACAAATCAGTGGGGTCTTCGCCACCGATGATCCCGAAGCATTCATTGCCTTCCTGCGCAGCCTCAAGGGTGTGCGGGTCGAGGTGACCCCGACGCGGATTCGCGTGTCGTGAGGGCAGGCATAGCTGCGTCCTGCACCTGATTCTGCCATCCCTGCGCTATGCTGGGGGCAAGGGCACGCAAAAAATGTCCGAATGGGAAGCGTATGGGGGGTCAACCGCGTCACCGATCAGCGGGCATCGCGACCGTGATGTCTGGGGTGCTGCGCGCGCTTTCGATCTCGACGCCCGTGGCGCTCTTGGATGCTCCGACGACGCTCGCCCAGACCTTTGAACCCACGGCGCTGACCGCCGACATTCCTGCAGAGCCTCTCGCGCAGGCGCTTGCTGGGTTCGCCCGCCAGACCGGCCTGCAGCTCGTCTATGTCTCGGGTGTCCTCGGTCACCAGACGTCCCACGCTGTTTCTGCGGGACTCGGCGCCAATGAAGCGCTCACTCGAATTCTTCAGGGCACCGGACTTAAGTTCGAGTACCTCACACTGCGCAGCATCCGCATCCTCGCCGCAGTGGTTGGGCCGCCGCGGGAGACTGCTCCGATGACCCCGGCAGGAGACGAACTGCAAGAGGTGATTGTCACCGCCAACCGCCGCGAGGAGAACCTGCAGAACGTACCGATTACGATCCAGGTGTTAACCGGGGCGACACTCGCCAAGCTGAATGCCACGACCTTTGATGATTTCGTGAAGTACCTGCCCGCTGTTACCGCGCAGGGAGTGGGTCCCGGTCAGAACAACATCTATGTGCGCGGCCTCGGCACAGCCGTGACGGCGATACAGGGGTCGGGTTCCGCCGGTATTTTTCCGAACGTCGCGGTGTACCTTGATGAGCAATCCGCGCAGCTTCCAAACCGCAATCTTGACATCTATGCCGCCGATCTCGATCGCATTGAGATATTGGAGGGTCCGCAGGGCACCTTGTACGGGGCGGGCGCGCAGGCGGGTGTCGTGCGTTACATCACGAACAAGCCGAAGCTCAATGTGACCGAAGCCATCGTGAACGCGGGCTACGCCACGACCGCGCACGGCGATCAAAGCAGCAATGTCGACGCCACCTTGAACATTCCGCTCATTGCCGACAAGCTCGCCGTGCGCGGGGTGATCTACAACGAGAAGCGCGGCGGATACATCAACAACATCCCCGCGACCTTTGCACGTGCCACCACAGACCTCGGCATTCACTACGCCAACGCAGATGGCCAAGTTCCTGCCAACAGCTTCGTCATCAACAACTTCGACGTTGTGGCCAATCACATCAATCCGGTCACCTACACGGGGCTGCGCGTCGAGGCCCTCTACCAGTTCAATGGTGACTGGAACGCGTTACTTGCACAGTCTTATCAGAATATGGAGGCGGACGGGGTCTTTGCCGAGATGGCGACGAATTCGCTCGGTGAGCCGCTACCCGCCTTGAGCGTGCAGCTCTACAACCCGTCCTACGACAAGGACAAGTTTGAGAATACCGCACTCACAATCAACGGCCGCGTCGGTGCCCTGAAGCTCCTCTATGCGGGTGCGTACCTCGTGCGCAACGTCGAGCAGGTTCAGGACTACACGAATTACGCGCGCGGCCGATACGTGGACTACTATCAGTGCGCAAATCCTGGTCCGACTCCTGCGACGGCGCAATGCTTCACGCCCAGCTCGACCTGGCATGAGCGGGAGCGCAACACTCACCAAAGTCATGAGCTGCGCGTGAGCACCCCCGGTGAGTGGCGGATCCGCGGTATCGGCGGTTTATTCTATGAAAACTACCAGATTCAGGACCAGGTCGATTGGTTCGATCTCACCGCGCTTCCGTACTTCCATCCAATCGGGCCGCCCACCGGTTACTACACCCTGAACGGATCACCGCTTCAGCCGAACGGCAGTCCGGTCATGTTCTATACGCCGGGCGCCGTGTTTGTACCGGCACCAGTGACCTCGAACAACCCGAACATCCGGCCGCTGGGGGACGGTTTCTTCAATGACATCACACGCGGTTACACACAGAAGGCCGCGTACGCGTCCGTCGACTTCGATCTCATTCCGCAAAAACTGGCACTGACGGCCGGCACGCGCTACTTCCGTACCGAGTCCTCGGAGGTTGGCTCGACCGTGGGGAGTTTCGGTTGCCAGCAGCTCACCAATATTCCGACGGTGCCCGATCCATGTGTGAATCACTCCAACTTCACCAACGTCAATGCAGAAAACCTTGACCGGACCTTTACCGGCTTCAGAAGCCGCGCGAACTTGAGCTGGAAAGTCACCGAGGATGCGCTGCTCTACTTCACCTGGTCGCAGGGTTACCGCGCAGGCGGCACTAATCGAGCACCGTTCGCAGCACCGGCTACTTCGCCGCTGGCAGACAGCGGGAATGGCTATGCGTACCAAGCGCAAGCCCATAAGCACGGGGGCTGGACAGCGCCCCTCGACTTCGCACCCGATAACCTCACCAACAACGAGCTGGGCTGGAAGACGCTGTGGATGGACCGGCGTATCCAATGGAATGGGGCGATCTATCAGGAGGACTGGAACAACGCACAAATCGATGTGAACGCCATCGGTTTCATCAGCAACAACGGCGTAAGCCTAAACGGCGGTAACTACCGAGTGCGCGGCGTAGAAACCTCGGGCGTGGCGCGCGTCACGACCGGGCTCACTGTCGAGGCGGGCGCCGCGTGGAATCACAGCGAGTTAATCAAGCAGGCGACATTCCTGTGGGCCGACGGAACACCGATCGACTTCAGCGCGCTGCAGACCTCGAGAGGAGAGAAAGTTCCGAATCCTGGCGGAACGCTCGGCAGCTCGCTCGCGGGGGCGCCCCCCTTTCAAGGCAACATCCGCGCACGCTATGAGTTCCCGTTCGACGGCTATGACGCGTTCGCTCAGATCGGGGCGGTGCATCAGTCACACTCCCTCGCTACCACCAATCAGCTGTCCGACCTGCAGGGCAACTCCACGGCGTATGACCTGCCCGCTTTCACAACTTATGATGCGGCGCTCGGTATTGGAAAGGACCCGTGGCTGGTGCAAGTCTACGGAGAGAACCTCACCGACACGCGGGCTGAACTGTATGCAAACTACACGCAGTGGTACAAAGCTATAACGGTGAGTCGTGCCCGAACCATTGGGTTGCGCTTCAGCTATAAATTCAGCGGTAGGTAGCGCGCGTTCAGCCGGCCGAAATTCGGTGGCTGTCAATCGTCGCTACGACAATCCGATTGAAAACCATTCAGCTTGAGTCTGGCGGTCGGACTCACCGACATCGCATGTTCGGTTGCTCTGAAGCGGTCATTGGTGGTCGTCCGGATGGGGTCGATGGCGGCCGGACAGTATGAAAGATGAGATGACTCGCCGAGCAGCGGAGCGAATAGGGATTTCCCCCCTTGCCTTCCCTCTATCCCCTATCTCGGGGGATAACCCTGTGCACAACCCCAGTTTGTAACCAAATCGTCAATGTGATTCAGCCGCTTACTCGATCTGCTTAAATTTTGACCACCACCTCAGTCGGTGCAAGCTGGCTCGGCTCCTCATGGACTCCGCTCCCTGCGCATCGAGGTAGCGCTAAATGGAATGTGAGGGGCCCAGGTTCCTTGCTCTTCCAGTTTCGCGTCCGCCGATGTTACAAATTTGTCACAACACCGCAACGCGCCTGGAACCGAATGCGCCTAGCGTGCAGCGCCTATCGACAGGGATGATCGAACAATCAACAAAGAGAAACAAATAAAGGGACAAGCACTCGACAACTTTCTCGATGCACTAGTTTGGATGCGTCGCAAGGCAAAGAAGCGCAAACCCGTCGACGACCTTATCGACGAACTCATCAGCATGCGCCGCAAGGCAAAGAAGAAAACTGTCAAACGAAAAGGAACCCGGGTTGGACTGAAACCCAAGTAACGCGCTGGCGCGATCCGCGATAGCTGACGGTCACCGGGGGCGGCGCCTGGGTCAACGCCCGCCGGCGGTCATCACCCTGACAAGGGACTCGCCGGCCCTACGCGGCCGTTTCGGTCGAAAGCGTGGCATTTACACCGGTTAACGGCTATTGCTAAAAACCTTGGATTTGCCGGGAAATACTAGCGGTTTTGGTCTACGGCGCTTGATGGCCGTTTAGGTGTTCCCCGCCGCATTCGGGGCGGGTGCCAGTCCGAACCCCCACACCAAATCGGCGCAGCGCCTCACCCATCCTCTGGCGATACGGCACGCCAGAGATAACCACGTCTACTTGAGTGAGCGAGGTGTGGGTATGGCCTCGCGCGGCGATGTGCTGCACACCGACGCCCGCGGCGGAGAGTGCGGCAGCGTACGCCGCACCCTCATCACGCAATGGATCGAACTCGCAGGTGACAATGGCGGCCGGCGGCAGATTTGACAGGTCATCCGCGCGCAGCGGCGCAATGCGCGGGTCGGCCCGGTCGGCGAGGTCGACGTAGTGGTCGAAGAACCAGTGCATGAGCGCCTTTGTAAGCACGTAGCGCTCGCCGTTCTCCTCGTACGAGCGCTGGGTCAGGTCTGCATCGGTGACCGGAGCGAGCAGAAGCTGGCCAGCGATCGCGGGACCGCCGAAATCGCGCGCGAGCCAGCACACCACGGTAGCGAGATTGGCGCCGGCGCTCCAGCCGGCCACCGCCACCGGACCCGACTGGCCCCCCAGACTCTCGACATGGGCTGCGACCCATTGCAATGCCGCGAACGCGTCCTCGACCGCTGCCGGGAAACGCGCCTCGGGCGCGTGCCGATAATCAACCGACACGATGATCGAGTCGGAACGAACGCACAGGTCGCGGCAAAACGGATCATCGGAGTCGTAGCCCGCCGAGCACCCAGCCACCGCCGTGGTAGTAGACCACCACCGGGTGAGGCCCGGCCGTGGCCGGCCGATAAAGTCGATAGTTAAGGCTCCCCGCGACGCCGGGCAGAGTGCCGTCCCTGCATTCACCCACCGCGGGGCCACGCGGCCGCTGCTGGTCCAGCGCCGCAATCAACGCCCGTGCCGCCTCCGGCGACAGAGACTCGATCGGGGGGAGGCCTAGGCTCTCGATCATCTCGAGCACAATCGTCACGTCCGGTTGCAGCCGGCGGATCACACCATCGTTGCACCGCGTGCCATCGGGGCCCTGGAGGCGAAAGCCGAGGTAGCCCTGCTCCACCACTTCATCGCATGCCTTTCGGTATCGGTCCACTCCCCCGATGTACGGCAGGAATACGCGTGGCTTGCCCGGCACATTGGCACCCATATACCAAGAGTTGGCCGTCGGGAAGAGCGTGATGTCGGCGCAGTCATTCACATGCTGCACCCAGCCGGCTTCGGCCGCCTCGGTCGGCTCGATGGTCTCGAGGCCGCAGCGGCGCATGTAGCCGATGGTGTCGGACACCCACTCCACGTGCTGCTCGATGGACACCATCATGTTCGACAGCACCGAGGGGCTGCCCGGGCCCGTAATCATGAAGTAGTTCGGGAAGCCGACGGTGGTGAGTCCGAGATAGGTTTTCGGGCCCGCGGACCACTTGTCCTTTAGCGAGAGCTTGTCTCGGCCGATGATATCGACCGCGACGATGGCGCCGGTCATGGCGTCGAAGCCAGTCGCAAACACGATGGTATCGAACTCCAGCGACTCGGCGGTGGTGTCGATGCCTGTCCGGGTGATGGTCGTGATCGGTGTCTTGCGTAGATCAACCAATCGAACGTGTGGTCGATTG
Organism: uncultured Gammaproteobacteria bacterium; assembly: GCA_963801865.1. Classification (GTDB taxonomy): domain Bacteria; phylum Pseudomonadota; class Gammaproteobacteria; order Steroidobacterales; family Steroidobacteraceae; genus Bog-1198. The sequence goes on from CAWDGY010000002.1 coordinate 259,909, forward strand.
AAGGTCTCGAAGTAGCCCGAGTCGAGGCAGGGCCGCTTGGTGCCGTAGTGATAGCCGCTGGGGCACAGGGCCTCTGCGGTCGCGGCGTCTTTCACGATCGAGCGGATCTTTTCCCGGAGAAACTCGCCGTACGTCTCGTTGGCCGCGGGGCTGGTCAGCATGTCGGCGAAGGTGGTGGGCAGCAGGTCACCCGAGTTCCACGCCGCCTCGTATACGGTGCGGCGCCCCTCGTCCGACACTTGCAGGGCGCCCACTTCGGTGATCGGGACCGAGACCCCGATCATCGACAGGCGGGCGGCCCGCCGGTAGGCGTCGCGATCGGCCCTGAAAGCGTCGAGCTTCTCCGGCGGCGCCGGTCCGTTGCGCGCGGGCCGCGAGAAGTTGGCAGTCCGCTGGAATACGGTCAGCTGCGCGGCTTGCTCGGCAATGACCGGAATGGCCTGGATCCCCGATGAGCCGGTCCCGATCACCGCGACCCGCTTGCCGGTGAGGTCTACGCCCTCATGAGGCCAGCGGTGCGTGTAGTAGATCTCGCCGGCGAAGCGGTCGGCGCCATCGATGTCGATCTCCTTCGGCAGGGACAGGCAACCGCTGGCCATCACGAAAAACCTGCAGCTGATCTCGTCACCCATCCCGGTACGGACGTGCCAGCGTCTCGCCTGTGCATCCCAGATCGCTTGCTGCACGCGGGTGGCGAGCCGGATGTCCTTGCGCAGGTCGTACTTGTCGGCCACGTGGTTGGCGTAGGAGAGAATCTCCGGCTGAGTAGCGTATTTTTCCGACCATTGCCATTCCCTCTCCAGCTGCGGGTCGAAGCTGTAGGAATAGTCGACCGACATGATGTCGCAGCGCGCTCCAGGGTATCGGTTCCAGTACCACGTGCCGCCAACGCCGTCGGCACCCTCGAGCACCACGACGGAGAACCCTTGACTGCGCAGCCTGTGTAGCAGGTAAAGCCCGGCAAAGCCGGCGCCTACTACCACCACGTCTTTGGACATGACCGTCGAGTTGTCGCCCGTGTCCATGGCCGTTCCTCTCACCCGTTGCGGAAATTCGTCCAACCTGCTTTTTCGTTCTGCGACTTGTGTGTCCGCCTTCCGGTCGCGGCGCTGCTATTTAGCACTATACGTCTGGACGACGGCCATAACATCGGTCTTATCGGACGCCAACGCCGTGGCCGGGGCTGCAATACCGTCCGCGAGAGGTGGGTGGCGCCAGTTGTAACCGATCGGCATCGGTCGCGCAAAGAATTACGGATTCGCCGCCAAATCTGGGTACGTTCATCGCGCAATTTAGGTAATCGTGCCGGCCAAGTCGGCTGGTTCCGCCGATTCGATTTGGCTTGCCAACCAGCACAATTCCTCGTGCGCGGATCCATTCGTACGTCACGCATGATCGCAAGCGGACATGCTGTATCGATGACGGTCCCACGCCCGAGGCCGTGCGCCGCGCCGCGGCGCGCAACAAACACCCATTTCGCGTATCACTGAGGTGCGCGTCCTCGATCCCTCCCGCCAGCCGCGGGACCGCGGGCTCTGCCCTCGACGCGCGATCAGTCGTCACCCGGCCGGTTCCTGCTGGGTAATGCAATGGATGCCGCCGCCGCCGCGAAACAGATCCCTCAGCGGAACAGAGACAACCGTTCGACCCGGGTAGACACGTCGTAGAGTTTCGATGACCGACGCATCTTCGAAAATCCCGTAAGCAGGAGCAATCACGGCACCATTGGCGACATAGAAGTTGACATAGGAGCGGCAGTATCCCTGCGCACCGGCCGGCACCGCCGAGCGCGGGGCTTCGGCAATTGAGACTACCTCGAATTTGCGCCCCCGGGCATCGGTCTCTATTTGCAGCACCTTACGATTTTCCGCCATGATCGCAAATCTGGGGTCTGCCGGATCCGCAACCACTTCGCATAAAACGGCGGCGGGCTTGAAATACGCAACATAACCGTCGACGTGCCCGTCTGTTTCAGTGTCCTCCACATCGCCCGGCAGCCAGATCACTTTCCGCACGCCGAGCATGGCGCGCAGTTCATCCTCAGCCTCGGCTTTGCTCCAGCCGGGATTGCGGTTTGAATTGAGCACGCAGGTTTCCGCAGTGATCAGGGTTCCTTCACCGTCCGAGAGAAACCCGCCGCCCTCGACGACGAGTTTCGATCTGAAAACCGGCAGCTCGCAAAGAGCGGCGATGCGCTCGCCTAAAGCCGCATCCTTGTCGTGCGGCTGATACTTATTGCCCCAGGCATTGAACGTGAAAGCGGCGGCGGCACGACCGCCCTCCGCATTCACGACGAAGGTCGGCGCGGAGTCGCGCAGCCATGAGTCATCGATGGGCAGCGAAACAATTCGGATCGAAGGGCCACACCTGCGGCGCGCATCGGCTGCTTGCTCAGGATCCACGATCATCGTCAGGGGCTCGAATCGGGCAATGGCCTGGGCGACGCGTACGTAATCCTCCCGCGCCGCCTCGAGGTGCTCTCGCCACAACTCGAGCCGCTTCGGCCAGGCCATCCAACAGCCAGCGTGCGGCGCCCACTCGGCGGGCATCGTATATCCAAGATTGGCTGGTCTCATCTCAGCTCCCTGTTTGGTTGTGTCACGAAGCTGGCGCCCGCACGTCACCCGGGTATACCAGTTCCAGGCGATGGTACCTACGCCTCCTGTCGGCCGGCCATTCGATGCACGGCAAGCGCGGAGGCAACACCGATGAGCGGCAGCAGCGCCACTCCGTCCGCCTTTCGAACGATGAGGGTGCCGGAGAGCAAGGCGCCAAACAAGTACGAAAAGACCACTGAACTTTGTATTTTTACGTCCCTCAGCGCAGATGGATCGCCATCGGCGATCGAGCCGGCAAGTGTCCCGACGAGCTTGGTAAGGGTGGTTGTGAAGACGATCGTCGTGAGACTGATCGTTTGGCCGAGCACCGCTTGCAATCCCATCGCGACCGAGAGCAGTGCAATCTGCAGATCGTTTCCGCGCCCGTGGAGAACATGCGGAGTCCAAAGCGCGTAAATCGCAAAAAACAATAGCAAACCGGTCTCGCTGAAGAGCAGGAGACTGAGTGCCTGTTGCTGTGGCCGTCCGCGCCGCTGCAAAACGCCGACTGCGCAGCCCACGACGAAGCCGCTGAGGGCGATTACCGAGCCCATGGCCGACTGAGAGTCGCTTTGAGCGACATAGTAGGCCAGAAGCGCGAAATTTCCCGTCATCGCCGATGCGAATACGCCGCCCAACGTGGCAAAACTGATCACATCGACCGTCCCGGCAGCGAAGGCCGTCAGCAGAAGAATCGCCTCGATGTGAGTCATCTTGAATTTTTTCGACACGATTCCTCCGTCGCGCACCTGGCTAGGAACCGGCTCTGCGCGGCCGCAGACGAAAGGCAAAGAATCCCGCAATCATCCCGCCGGCGAAGACCACGGATTGAACAGAACCGCCGGTCAGCAACAGCAAGCTCGGGCCAGGACAAATTCCGCACAGACCCCACCCGACTCCGAAAATGGCACTTCCGGCAATCAAAGGGACGCTGATGTTGAACCGGGGCGGCAGCTCGACGGCCTCCCCCATCAAATTGTGTCCACGCCGGCGCACGTACCAGAACGCCGGCGCCGCAACGAGAATCGCACCGGCCATTGTAAACGCCAGCGCCGGATTCCACTGCCCGGCGATATCGAGAAACCCAAGCACTCGCTGCGGATCGCACATGCGGGACAGGAGCAAACCCGACCCAAAAAAAATGCCCGCCAGCCATGCCGTTAGAAACGCCATGCGAGTCCACCGTGCCGCACCAGAAACACAGTGACTGCGGCGACGGTCATGAAGGTCAGAGTGGCCGTAAGCGATCGCAGCGATAGATTGGAAAGACCGCACACGCCGTGCCCACTGGTGCAGCCATTCCCCATGCTCGTGCCAAAGCCGACGAGCAAACCCGATAGAGCGAGCACGGACGAGTCTTGCGCAAATGCGATAGGGCCCAGTCCAAGAACGGCGGCGGGCAACACCAACCCGACCAAAAAGGCAAACCGCCAGCCCGTCGCGCCGAACGCCCCGCGGACGGAATTTCCAACGATACCGCTAATTCCCGCGATCTTGCCGTTTAGTAACAATAGCGTTGCGGTCCCTGCCCCAATGAGCATGCCGCCGAATAGCGCCCTCCAATAGTCGGACATCACGTCAGAGAGCACCTTTCGCGGAATCGATACGAGGATGATATCGTCAACGAATCCTCCATCAGGGGAATATTTGCATGGAGCTATCTCCGGGCCTTCACTGGGCAAGGGGAGCCGCCGTGACTAGCTCGCGATCCTCTTATAGATCAGAATAGGTTATGAGCAACCGCAAGCCTGTGACCCTGCACAATCTGCGTGCGATGCACGCGCTTGGCGAGAAGATCGCCGTGCTGACCTGCTACGATGCATCCTTCGCGCGCCTGCTCGATGCTGCCGGAGTCGATGCACTGTTGGTCGGAGACTCGCTGGGCAACGTCATCCAGGGCCACCCGACCACCCTGCCGGTGTCCATCGACGAGATGGTCTACCACACGGGGTGCGTCGCTCGAGGCAACCGTACGGCATGGGTTATCGCGGACATGCCGTTCGGAAGCTATCAGGAGTCAGCGGATCTCGCTGTGCATCATGCCGTGCAATTGATGCAGGCCGGCGCGCAGATGGTGAAACTGGAAGGCGGTGCCTGGACCGCACCGATCGTTCGCCGCTTCGTCGAACGGGGAATCCCCGTTTGCGCACATCTCGGGTTTACACCACAGTCGGTACACGCGTTGGGCGGTTACCGGGTGCAGGGGCGCGAAGAGGAGGCAGCCAGCTTGCTGCGCAAAGACGCCAAGGAGCTCGCCGCCGCCGGAGCCGCACTCCTCGTCCTTGAAATGGTACCCGCCGAAGTGGCGCGCGATCTGACGCAGCAGTTGTCCATCCCGACCATCGGCATCGGCGCCGGCGCAAGCTGCAGCGGACAGGTCCTCGTGCTGCACGATATGCTCGGCCTGACGCCGGGCGAGCCGTTCCGATTCGTACGTAATTTCATGGATGGCGCCACGAGCGTCGAACTTGCCGTGCGGCAATATGTCGCGGACGTGAAGGCAGGTCGGTTTCCCGACGACAAGCTGCATAGCTTTTGACAGCTGGCATAGCGTGAAAATAGTTCGCACGATCGCTGAGTTACGCCGTGCCCTCGACGCCGTGTCCAACGTGACGCTCGTGCCGACGATGGGCAATCTTCACGATGGCCACCTGTCGCTCGTGCGGATCGCCCGCGAGCGTGGGGGCCCCGTGGTCGCGAGCATTTTCGTCAATCCACTTCAGTTCGCGCCCCACGAGGATTTCACCTCCTATCCCCGCACTCTGGAGCACGACTGCGCGCTCCTGTCCGAGAATGGCTGCGACATCGCCTTTGCGCCTGCGGAGCAGGAAGTCTATCCCGAGACCCAGGAATTCAAGGTTCATCCACCCGCGAGGCTGGCCGACATCCTCGAAGGGGCGGTACGACCGGGATTTTTTACGGGCGTCAGCACCGTCGTGCTGAAGCTCTTCAACATCGTACGACCCGCCGCGGCGGTATTCGGCAAAAAGGACTATCAGCAGCTGCTCGTGATTCAGAACATGCTGCGACAACTCGCCTTGCCGATCGAGCTCATCGCGGCGGAGACGATCCGCGATTCCACCGGGCTCGCGCTGTCCTCCCGCAACGGGTACTTGAGTGACCGAGAGCGGATCGAGGCAGCGCAGCTTTATGCGGTGCTGAGCAAGACCGCCACTGCGGCGAAATCGGGCCGCACCGACTGGCAAGGACTCGAGCGGGATGCGACCGACGCGCTGATCGCGCGCGGCTGGCGTCCCGATTATGTCGCAATCCGCAACCGCACCGATTTGGGTAATCCCGCAGCCCGCGATCGGCTGGTCGCCTTGGGGGCGGCCGTACTCGGCGGCACGCGGCTCATCGACAGCTTGGAATTCTAGGCGGAGACGCGGTTCAGTTCCCGATCCACGGCCTCCTTGAGGAGCGCATCGTCCGGAGTCGTATCCGGCGCAAACCGGCCGACCACCTTTCCGTCGCGGCTGATCAGGAATTTCTCGAAATTCCACAGGATATCCGCGGCGTTTTCCTGCTTGATGCCGTAACCGGCGAGCTTCGCACGAAAGTCGCTGCCGGGTTTTTCCTGGGCTCGCGGCTGAGCCTCGATCAAGCGTCGATAAAGCGGGTGGACTCCCTGGCCTTTCACGACGATCTTCTCGAACATCGGGAACTTCACGCCGAACTTCGAGCTGCAGAATTCGGCGATCTCTTCGTTTGAGCCGGGCTCCTGTGCACCAAATTCGTTGGCCGGGAACCCGGCGACGACGAGCCCCGCCCCCCGCCTCTCTTCGTAGAGTTTTTCCAGGCCTGCATATTGGGGCGTCAGCCCGCACGCAGAGGCCACGTTCACGACCAACATCACTTTGCCGCGATAGGCGCCCAGTGTCGTTTCGGTGCCGTCGATGCGGCGCACCGGGATCTCGTAAATGGATTCGTTCATGGTTGCTTGTCCTGCATCGGTGCGATTGGGAGTCGTATTGTGCCTCAGAATCCCTGGATTTCGCTCGCTTGCGACGATTTGACGAAGGCCGTGGCGGTACCTATAGTCGCGTAAATGAACAACACAGTTGTCTTGTCACGTGCACTTGGGGCAATCGCACACCGCGTGAAGCGGCTGCCGCGATGAATTCTATCCCGCCTCGGGGAAAACTTCTGGAACTGCTGCTGCCGGTTGCGCGGGCCGCAGGCGAGGCCATTCTGGAGGTCTACGCAACGAACTTTGAAGTGCGAGGCAAATCCGATACCTCGCCGGTCACCGCGGCAGATGAGCGGGCGGAAGCCATCATTCTGGCGGCGCTCGCGAAGCTCACGCCCTCGATTCCCGTGGTCTCCGAGGAAGCGGCGGCGGCCGGACGCATCCCCGCCGTGGCGGAAAGTTTCTGGCTGGTGGATCCCCTGGACGGCACCAAGGAATTCATCAACCGCAACGGCGAATTCACCGTGAACATCGCCCTCATCGAAAACGGTTGCCCGACCTTGGGTGTGGTTCTGGCGCCGGCACTGTCGCGGTTGTTCGCCGGCGCCGCGGGAGTGGGCGCATTCCTCGAGGAGAATTCGCGGCGGCGCGCCATTGCCTGCCGCGCCGTGCCCGCCGCCGGGCTCACCGTCGTCGCCAGCCGCTCCCATGGCGATGCCGAGGCGCTGGACCGATTCCTTGCCGGACGAAAGGTGGCCAGCCAGACCAATGCCGGCTCGTCGCTCAAGCTCTGCCTCGTTGCAGCGGGCGAAGCGGACCTTTATCCGCGGCTGGGGCGTACCATGGAATGGGACATTGCCGCCGGCGATGCGCTGCTGCGAGCGGCCGGCGGCATGGTCAGGACTTTGGCGGGAGAGCCGCTCCTCTACGGTAAACCGGACTTCGCCAATCCTCATTTTGCCGCCTGGGGACTCGAGCAGGCCGCCGCGGCGCCAGGTAAGCTAGCCCCACAGACATGACATCGCTCACCCATCTGCAGAGACTCGAGGCCGAGAGCATCCACATCTTCCGGGAGGTGGTTGCCGAAGCGGAGAATCCGGTGATGCTGTACTCCGTCGGCAAGGACTCCGCGGTGATGTTGCATCTGGCCCGCAAGGCATTCTTTCCGTCGAGCCCGCCGTTCGCGCTCCTGCACGTGGATACCACCTGGAAGTTCAAGGCGATGTACGAGATGCGCGATCGGATGGCGCACGAGAGCGGCATGAAACTCCTCGTGTATCAGAATCCGGAAGCCAAGGAGCGGGGAATCAATCCGTTCGAGCATGGTTCGCTGCACACCGACCTGTGGAAAACCGAGGGCTTGAAGCAGGCGCTCGATTTGTATCATTTCGATGCCGCCTTCGGCGGCGCACGGCGCGACGAGGAGAAGAGTCGCGCCAAGGAGCGCGTGTTCTCGTTCCGCTCCACCAATCATCGCTGGGACCCGAAAAATCAGCGGCCCGAACTTTGGCGGCTGTACAACGCCAAGAAGGCCAGGGGTGAATCGATCCGGGTCTTTCCAATCAGTAACTGGACCGAGCTCGACATTTGGCAGTACATCCATCTGGAGCACATCCCCATCGTGCCGCTCTACCTCGCGGAACAGCGGCCGACTGTCAAGCGCGACGGGCTCATCTTGATGGTCGACGATGAGCGCTTCCCGTTGAAGGAAGGTGAGGAGCCGCAGATGCGTTCGATTCGCTTCCGGACCCTGGGCTGTTACCCGTTGACGGGGGCCATCGAAAGCGAGGCGAAAACCCTGCCGCAGGTGATTCAGGAAATGTTGCTGACGACGACCTCGGAGCGTCAAGGCCGCGCGATCGATCATGATCAAACGGCGAGCATGGAGAAGAAGAAGCAGGAGGGGTATTTCTAACGATGGCAACCGAGAGGCAAGCCCCGTCCTATCAAGTCGACGCACTCATTGCCGAGGACATCGACGCCTATCTCCTTCAGCACCAGCACAAGAGTCTGCTGCGCTTCATCACCTGCGGCAGCGTCGATGACGGCAAATCGACGCTGATCGGCCGGCTGCTGTATGACGCGAAGATGATCTTCGAGGATCAACTCGCCACGCTGGAGAGCGACAGCAAGCGAGTGGGAACGCAGGGCCAGAATATCGACTTTGCACTGCTCGTGGACGGCCTCGCCGCCGAGCGTGAGCAGGGTATCACCATCGATGTCGCCTACCGTTTCTTCGCGACGGAAAAGCGCAAGTTCATCGTCGCCGACACGCCGGGCCACGAGCAATACACCCGCAACATGGTTACCGGCGCCTCGACTGCGGACCTCGCCGTGATCCTGGTGGACGCTCGCAAGGGGGTGCTGACCCAAACGCGACGGCATAGCTACCTCGCCCACCTCATCGGCATCCGCAATATCGTCTTGGCCATCAACAAGATGGATCTGATTGGCTATGATCGGGAAAAATACGACGCGATCATCGCCAACTACCGCACCTTCGCCACCTCGATCGGGATCAGCGATTTCCTCGCCGTGCCGATCTCGGGCCTCGCCGGCGACAACATCACCAGCCGCTCGGCGAACACTCCGTGGTATCAGGGACCGACCTTGATCGAGCATCTGGAGACGGTCGAAATCGATGCGGACGTCGATCAGGCGAAATCCTTCCGCATGCCGGTCCAGTGGGTCAACCGTCCGAATCTCGACTTCCGGGGGTTTTCAGGGCTGATCGTGAGTGGGACGGTCAAACCGGGAGACCAGATCCGGGTGGTACCGTCCGGCAAGACATCGACCGTCAGTCGAATCGTGACTCTCGACGGCGATGTCGATCTCGCAGTTGCCGGCCAATCGGTCACGATCTGCTTCAGCACTGAGATCGATTGCTCGCGCGGCGATGTGATCGCGCAGGCCGACGATCCGCCGCAAGTCGCCGATCAATTCGAATCGACCATCGTCTGGATGGCCGATGAACCCATGCTTCCCGGGCGACCTTATTGGCTCAAGCTCGCGACACAGACCGTGACCGCCGCGGTCCAGGCCCCCAAATACCAGGTCAACGTCAATACCCTCGAGCATCTTGCGGCGAAAACCCTGGCGCTCAACGCCATTGGCGTCGCGAACCTCTCGACCGATCGGCCGATTTGCTTCGATCCCTACGAAACCAATCACGATCTCGGCGGTTTCATCCTGATCGACAAGCTCACCAACGCGACGGTCGCGGCGGGCATGCTGCACTTCTCGCTGCGCCGCAGCCAGAATGTCCACTGGCAGGCGCTGGACGTCACTCGCGAAACGCATGCCCATCTCAAGAATCAGAAGGCGGCGGTGCTGTGGTTCACGGGCCTCTCGGGCGCAGGAAAGTCGACCATCGCCAATCTGGTCGAAAAGAAACTGGTGCGCATGAACCGTCATACGTTCCTGCTGGACGGCGACAATGTGCGCCATGGACTCAACAAGGATCTCGGTTTTACCGATGCCGACCGCGTGGAGAATATCCGTCGCGTTGGCGAGGTCGCGCGGCTCATGACGGACGGCGGTCTCATCGTCATCACTGCCTTCATCTCGCCGTTCCGCGCCGATCGGCAAATGGTGCGCGACATGATGAAAGAGGGCGAATTCTTCGAGATCTTCATCGACACGCCGCTGTCCGAAGCCGAGCGGCGCGATGTCAAGGGCCTCTACAAGAAGGCGCGCACAGGTCAGCTCACCAACTTCACCGGCGTCGACTCGCCCTATGAGTCGCCCGAGACACCCGACATTCATATCGACACGACGAAGATGACCGCCGAGGCGGCCGCGGACCTCATCGTCGATAAGCTGATCCCCTGAACTCTTCGAGAATGCGTTGTGTGTGGGCACCGGCCGGCGCGGCTCGTTCATTGCGCACGCGAAGCGCCCACGGAGCCGAGACCGGTGTTTCAAGGTCATCGATGTGCAAGCACCAATCTGCGCCGCGTGCGTGCACCGCGCCGCGCTCGCACGGCATCAGGCGGCGCGCGTGGGCGACGCGCTCTGCACAGCCGCGCAGGCTGATGTCGTAAAGCCCGCCTGCGCCTTGCCGGTGGGCGCACAGCGCAGTGGCGGCAGCCGCTATTCCGGTGAGCGGATCGGCCATTGCATCCGCCATGAATGCCGGCCGACCATCGCCGCCCCTGGCCACGAGTCCGGCCGCGACCGCCGCATCGTCGCCGAAGCCCACGCGCTGCCCGTCGGTGCCACGCCACCCATGCGCCGTGATGGCGATCCAAACGAGTGCAGGCCGGTCGCGGATCAGTGCCGCGGGATCCAAGTCCAATTGCTCCAGGGCGCGCGGCCGCGCGCTGCTGATGACAATGTCGGCTGCTTCGATCAGGGCGCGTAAAAACGCCCGATGGGCTGCGTTGCCGAAATCGAGCACCACCGATTCCTTGCCGGCGTTCAGCAGATCAAAAAAAACCGGCCACATCTGACGTGCGGGCTCAGGGCGTGCCGCACTTTCCACCTTGATGACTCGCGCGCCCGCCTGACGCAGCAGCTGCCCGCACAGCGGCCCCGCCCAGAGCGCGGATAGATCGATCGCCAACGGCGAACGGGTCATGCTCCCTCGCGCCGGCGTCGCGGAGCGATGCGTGCACGCCACCGCGGCGGGCGCGGCCGCCGCGGAATCCTCCGGCAGAACCGCAAAGGCCAGAGGCAACCCCTCTGCCATGGCCGTGAGTTCGCTCCGGTCGAAACGCTTCACACGTTCACCCGCTGCCTGCCAGGGATCCTCGTCGGCCTCGATACCGAGCCACGCCGGCAATAGTTCCATATCCGAGGGCCGCGGCAGGCTCAGCGCAATCCATCCATCACGTGCCTCGAGCAGGCGGCAGCTGCGATTACAGGACTGCAGGCCGCCCCGCCGCAGGTTGAGCAGATGCGCGCGACCGCCGAGCACACTGGGATCGATGTCCAGCCGTGCACCGAAAGCCAGAGCACTGGAGCGCAGCTCGTCCACCAACTCATCGATGCCCGTCATGGCATCGAAGGCGGGTACCAGGGGTGCGCCGCGCTCCGGGCCCGTCAACCACATGAGTCCCGACTGCGCCCAGCGGATGGCCGCCCCGCGGATCGGCGGAACCGTACTCACCCGTGGCCTCGCAGGTCGTCGACTGTTCGCACTGCATCGACCGGTCGCACTTCATCGACCAGCCCCCACTCCAGTGCGGTGCGGGCATCGATCTGCCGGCCGGTCAGCGCCCAGAAGAACATCCGCCGCCGCCCGATGCGCCGCGCGATCGTCACCGTGCCGCCCGCCCCCGGCATCAGACCCATCTTGAGCTCCGGCAGCCAGAAGCGGGTCTCGGGTGTGGCGATGACCCGACCGGCGGCCGCGGGAATCTCGATGCCGGCACCGACGCAGGCGCCGTGCAAAAATGCCGTCGTACGTGCCGCCAATGAGTGCATCAGGCGCGCCGGCGAACGCAGCGTGCGAATCGCATGTGCACGCACCAGGTCGCTCGACTCGCCAAATTCCGCGAGATCACCCCCGGCGCAGAAGTCGGCGCCATCGGCGCGCAGGTGCACGGCCGGCAGCGTGGGATCATCGCAAGCGAACGCCAGATGTTCGACGAGTTCATCACGCATGCACGCATCGATCGCATTACGGCGCGATGAATGGGCGAGCGTGATCGTCAATATCGCGCCCTCTCGTGTGCAGCGCACCCGAGTACCGGGGGAGGGCATCGCCCGCGGCCCACGCCGGAGCAGCCAGTCCCGAAAGGATTGGCCACCGAGCAAGGCGGAATAGGCGAATGATTCGAGCAGCAACGCCTGCGTCGCAGGCAGGCCGTCGCCGATACGCAAAACCTGCGCGAGTACCGCGGCGGGCAGTCCGAAGGCATTTACCTGCGCGCAAAGGTGCTCGAGCATCGAGTCGATCTCGGCAGCGTTCACGGCGATCCAGTCGCGGGTCGGCAGCGGGGCCGCGGTCAACAGCAAATCGAAATCCGCCGCGTTGACCATTGGCATCGCGCCGGCGCGGTCCACGCCGATCACGATCGCGGTGGGCGGCAGTGCCGGCGCCGCATCGCATGCGAGATCGACGATCGCCACTTCGGCAGCGATGCCCGAAGCCTGCACGTCGAATTGCAGCATCGGTACGGCTGTCATGGGATGCCTGCGCGTTACACGGTCCTAATTATAGGCATATTCAGGCCTACGACTACGCGGCGCCCGACGTGGCGCCGGCGGCATGTTTCGCGGCGATGTAGCCGAAGGTAAACGCGGGCCCGATGCTGCAGCCCGCACCTGGGTAAGCGCGTCCCATGACCGACGCTGTCGAAATGCCGGTCGCATACAGACCGGAAATGACCGAGCCATCCTGGCGCAGCACTCGCGCAAACTCATCCGTCACGACCCCGCCATAGGTCCCGACGTCTCCCGGCACCACGGGGACGGCATAAAAGGGCCCTTCGGAAATGCTGCCGAGGGTGGCCGAGGGCTTGTGATAAGGGTCTCCGAGCCAGCGGTCGTAGGCGCGTACTCCGCGACCGAAGTCCTCGTCCTTGCCCTTGGCCACGAAGGCGTTGAAGCGATCGACGGTTGCCCGAAGCGTCTGCGGCTTCATGTTGAGTTGCGCAGCAAGCTCCTCGATCGTCGCGCCTTTGCGCAGATACCCCTCGTCATACCAGCGCTGCGGCTTTTTGCTGCCCGGCATGGTGCCCGCGAGCATGTACTTGTCCAGGTACTGACTATCGAGAATGGCCCAGCTCGGCACCGCAGGGACGGACTTGTGGCGCTCGAACATGGCCTTGCAATAAGCCATGTAGGAGCCGCCCTCGTTCATGTACCTGACGCCGCTCTGGTCGACGAGAATCGCATGCGGTTTCGCCGTCATGGATTGCGCGGGGGGCTTGAGCTCGCTGTCCTCTGCGCCGGGCGGGATGGTCTGTTGATTTCCCACCACCTCCTCCATCTGTGCGATGGCGGCGCCGCGACGCATCATCTCGTTGATCATCTCGCCCTGATCCGTGCGGATGGCCATGCTCCACTTGGTCTGCGAGCCCGGCTGGTATTTGTCGCGCATGACCTGGTTGTGAGAAAAACCGCCGGCATTCACGAGCACGCCGAGACGCGCACCCACGCGCCAGGGCCGGCCATTCTTGACGGTGACGACGCCGGTGACCCTGCCGTCCTCGACGATCAGCTCGCTGACCGGCGACTCGGTGCGAATGTCGATGCCCTGTTTGAGCACCGCCTGCAGCATTCGGCCCTGCAGGGCGGCGCCGCTGGTGACCCAATGCCGTCGCGTCAGTTTGGCGCCGATGGCGCGCAAGCCGATTTTGGCGGCCAGGAGCCTGGAGCTCCAGGATACCTTGAGCAGCTGCAGTTTCATGACGTCTTCCAGCATCCCGGGCAGCAGCAGGAAGTTCGGCCGCAGTTTGGATTTCCAGGCGCCGAGCTCATTCGCATCGAACAACTCGGCCACGACCGTGCGACCCGGCACCGAGCCGCCCGGCAATTCATCGTAGTAGTCCGGCCAGTAGGAGGCGCGTGTCAATTTGACGCCCTGGCCGACGAGAAACTCGATCATGCGCGGCGCTTCGGTCACATAGCTCCGGCGGCGTGCGGGCGTCGCACCCGGCGCGTCCCTCGCATCCCCGATCACCGCATTGAGATACGTCAGGGCTTTGTCGCTGCTATCCTCGATGCCGTCGCGCCGCATGAACGGGTTGTTGGGTATCCACATCACGCCGCCGGCACGTGCCGTGGTGCCCCCGACCAGGTCGGTCTTCTCGAGTATCACCGCGCTCTTGCCGGCGGAACGCATGACCAGGCTCGCACACATGGATCCGCCGCCGCTTCCCACTGCGACTAAATCGAAGGTCTCATCGAAACCGCTCATACCATCTCCCCCTCGCCCATCGTCCGTTATTTTTCAACGACCGGGTGCCGACAGTGGCGGGTAAACATCGACATGCAGCCGTGTCAGGCGCTCACTGGCGAGCCTCCATTGGCCATTGCGCCGCACCCAGCGGTCGTGATGATGGCCGTACCCGCTGCTGGACGGCTCGTCGGACCCCCGGAACACGCGATCCTGGATCGGCCAGATCACCAGGGCCTCGTCGGCGCGGAGATCGAACTCCGGGATATGCGCCTGGTGGACGATCGTCACGTTGCTCAATGAGGCCTGAATCATCTTTAAGGCGGCGTCGCGCCCATGGATGACGGGGATATTGGTTCCGGCGCTGATGTCCAGCACGAAGTCGTCCGTCAGCAAATCCCCATACCCCGCCCAGTCCTTGGTATCCAGCATACGCAAGTGGCGGGCCTTGAGATTCATGATCTCGAACTGCGCCTTGATCGACTCGATATCGTTCACGGGGAACCCGGGGTACTGCGTGCAGGATCAAAAAAGTTGATCAACAGTGTTGTTCGCCTATACTCTAGCAGAAACGGCGGGAGAGCAACATGCTGGAAGGACGACACTATCAAAACGCCTATGTCACGCGTGATATCGACAAGGCGGTCGAGAGCTTCCGAGCGCGGGGCGGTGTGCAGGATGCGCGGGTGTTCGAACCGACGGTCGAGGTGCAGACCCCCGCCGGTCGCGGCATTGCCGTCTCGAAACTGTCGTTCATCTGGATCAACAACCTGCAGTACGAGCTGATCCAGCCCGTCTCGGGGCTGGTCGATGTTTATCGCGACGCCCTGCCGGCCGATGACTCGCTGAAGTTTCACCACATCTGCATGCGGGTCGACAACTGGCAGGAATTTCGCGCCCGGGTCGAGCATCAGCGCTACCCGGTGGTACTCGAAGGCGGCAGCGAGCACCTGCGCTTCCTCTACCTCGATGCACGCGATTTCCTGGGCCATTATTTGGAATACGTCTGGATGACGCCCGAACGCTGGACTCAGCTCGGTGGACGCTGATGGAACGAGGTCCCGTCGATTGGCCTGACACGGGTTTTCGCCCGCGACCCGCACGGGGCACTGCTCGAGCTCAATGTCACCGGGGATCGATTCCATGAACCGGCTGGGCATCGAGAGCATCAGTGTCTTCGGGCTGCCGCCGGTCGAGTTCGTCAACCTGGCGGCCGATCTGGGCTGCGCGCACATTTCGGCCACGCTGACTCCGATCGACATCAATCCGCATGGCTACCCGAAATGGTCGCTGCGCGAGGATCCCGTCTTGCGGCGCGCCATGATCGCCGCGCTGCGCGACCGCGGCGTCACCATCTCGCTGGGCGAAGGATTTTCGGTGCGGCCCGGGACGGATGCGCAGCAGCGGGCCGCCGATCTGGACACGATGTGCGAGCTCGGCGCCAGGCGCATCAACACGGTCAGCATGGACCCGGACCTGAACCGCAGTTTCGATCAGTTCGCTGCACTCGTCGAGTTGGCCTCGGCGCGCGGTGTGGAGACCACGCTGGAGTTCGCGCCCGGTCTCGCCGTCGCGGACCTGCCGACGGCGCTGTCCGCCCTCCGCCATGTCGGCCGACCGGATTTCAGATTACTGATCGACACGATGCATCTCGTCCGCTCGGGCTCGGGCGCGGCGGATCTGGCGGAGCTGGATCCGAACCTGATCGGCTACGTGCAGCTTTGCGATGTCCCGCTCAGGCCCCGGATCGCCAACTACATGCAGGAATCGATGACCGAAAGGATGGCGCCCGGGACCGGCGAACTGCCTCTCCGCGACATCCTGGGTGCGCTGCCGCGCCACCTCGTCATCGGCATCGAGATACCGCTGCAGTCGCAAGCCCTGGCGGGCACGAGTCCGCGGCAGCGGCTCGGTCCTTGTGTCGAGGCTGCCCGCAAGCTGCTAACCGAACTGGAGTAACCCAAACCATGCCTGCCTACATGATTTTTCTGCGCGAATCGCCGCTCCGCGAACCCGAAGAATATACGGAATACCAGCGGCTGGGCCGCCAGAACAAAGGCGATTTCAAGATCACGCCGCTCTCCGTGTATGGCGCGCTCGAGGCCGTCGAGGGCACGCCGCCCGACGGCGTCATCATCCTGCAATTCCCGACAGTTGCGGACGCCAAGACCTGGTACAACAGCCCCGGCTATCAGGCAGCGCTGCCGCATCGACTGAAAGCCGCTACCTGGCGCTCGATCATCGTCGAGGGCACTTGAAGGGAATCACGAACTCAGGGAAGGCGCGCGAACTCAGGGAAGGCTCAAGAACTATAGCGTCCGCCATTGACGCTCAGCGTATGGCCCGTGATGTAGCCCGCGTCCTCCGAGGCGAGAAATGCGCAGGCGGCGGCGATGTCCTCCGCGCGGCCGGGACGCTTCATGGGCGAGGCGGCAGCGGTCTTTTCGATGCCGCCGCCTGGAATGAGCTTGTCGCTCGCGCGCAGCATCGGTGTGTCGACGAAGCCGGGCGGCACGTTGTTGACCGTGATGCCCTGCGCTGCGAACTCCATCGCGAGCGACTTGGTAAAGGCAATGACGCCCCCCTTGGAGGAGGCGTAGTGCACCATGCGCGCTGCGCCGGTCTGCGCACTCGATGATGAGATATTGATGATCCGGCCCCAGCCGGCGGTCAGCATGTCGGGCAACACCGCCTGTGCGGTCATATACATGCTCTTCAGATTGACCATGAGCATGCGGTCCCAGGCCTCCTCCGTGATCTCCAGAAACGGCACGAAACCGGTCATGCCGGCGTTGTTCACGAGAATGCTCACCGGGCCGAGTTCGGCATGGGCGCGCTGCACGCCGGCATCGATCTGCGCGCGGGAGGACACATCGACGCGACTGGCAATGGCGCGGCCGCCCGCGGCCACGATGTCGCTCGCCGCGCGCTGCGCGCCCGCCTCATCGATGTCCCAGACAGCCACCGCCGCACCGTCGCGCGCCAGACGCTTGGCGGTCGCGAGACCAATGCCCGAGGCCCCACCCGTGACGATTGCATTCTTGCCGGCTAGAGACATCGGTTCGCTTCTCCTCAGCTGTCGTTGATTTACGCGCCCATGCGCGCGTGGGTCGCCGCATCGAGCGGCTCTGCGCCCGGCTCGAGTTGCACGCGGAATGTGTTCAGCACCATCGCCAGAAAGGCGTAGCAGCCGACGATGGCCACCAGGTCGAGCAACTGCCGCGCATCGAAATGCGCCGCCAAGCGCTGATAGGTGGCGTCTCCGATCCGCGTATGCTTGTACAGTTCGTCGACCGCACGCAGCAGATCCGCATCGAGCGCAGACCAGCCCGGCGCGTCCGGACCGCGCTGAATGCGCGCGAGCTCTGCGTCGCTGAGACCGGCCTTCTTGCCCAGGCTCAAATGCGCGATGAATTCGTACTCGGCGCGTGTCAGCCAGCCGATGCGCAGTATCAGGATCTCGCGCACGCGCGCCTCCAGGGTGCTCGCGTAGAAATGGTGCGCGTTGAATGCCAGAAAGGCCTTGGCGAGCGCCGGATGTTGCAGCTGGGTGCACAAAAGGTTGGTGCCGAGAATGCCGGGCGTCCCGTCCTTGAACGTCTCCAATACATTGTCCCGCGCGTGCGGGATCACGCTCAGCGCGTCGTAGATGACCGCGTCCCAGTCCGGCGGCCAAATCGGAGCAATACGCGGCGTCGATTCATCCTGCATGGGGATCGGCTCGAAGCGTGCGGCGAACGAAAGGACTGGCCATGGTGTCTCGGAGTGTGGTTTGGGGGGTGTGCTTGCGGACCGGCTAATGGTAATCAGCAATGGTGTTGATTAGCAACTACTTGGCGAACTTCTCATCGAGCGCGCCGAATTCTTCCGGCCTGAGCGTGCCGTGCAGACTGAGCCGCAGCACCTCACTCGAGTAGCGTTGCGCCAGCTCCTGACGCTCTCTTGCGCTGCGGGCGTGCGAACGCGCCCAGACGGGCCACAGGAAGGCGCCGGCCAGCGAGAGCACGCAGGCCACCTCCGTGTCGATATCGGGCTGCGCCAGCTCGGTCTTGGCAAATGCCTCGAAACTCGACCGGTATTTCTGCCAAAACGGGTCGCTGGCGGGCCGCTGCGAGCTGAGCAACTCGAACAGCCATACTCGGCCGAGTTCGGGATTCTCCATGGCGAAGGCGGCCAGGTGCTCAATGACCGTTTTTGGGCTGACGTTCTCGACGGGGTGCTGACGGGCAACGGCCGGATGGCCGAATACGGCCCGATAAAGCTTGTCGCTCACCCAGACAGCCGTGGCTTCGATCAACTGCTCACGCGTCTGGAAATGCTGGTAGGCGGTACCGCGATTGACCCCGGCACGCTGCGCCACCTCGGCGACACTCAGGCCTTCCTTGCCCCCGTGCGCGAGCACCTTGCGCGCGGCCTGCAGGATCGCTTCGCGCGTCCCTCCGGGGTCGCGCTTTCTGCGGATTTTCTTGGGTAGCACTGACATCATGGAGGCGATCGGTGGCGTGAGTCGTCCGGCGGAGGCCGGCGCCCGTCAGTATACAACACCAGTGTTGACTAGCCACCCTCCGTCAGCTAGCGTTGCGCAACGGCTTACGGGATGCCCCATGCGGGTGCCCGTCCCTCTCCACTTGCTCCAGGAACGAGTCTGACTTCATATGATAAAGGCCATATTGATCAACAAGCAGGACGGCGCGTACTCGGCGCGGCTCGCCGATGTCAGCGAGACGGAGCTGCCGGATGCACCCGTGACCGTGCGCATCGAGTACTCGACCGTCAATTACAAGGATGGGCTGGCGATCACCGGCAAGTCGCCGGTCGTGCGCAAGTTCCCGATGGTGCCCGGCATCGACTTCGCCGGCGTCGTCGAGACGAGCACCAGCGCAGCGTGGCGTCCGGGCGATCGCGTGCTGTTGAACGGTTGGGGCGTGGGTGAAGTGCACTGGGGCGGCTTCGCGCAGAAGGCGCGCGTGAACGCCGAATGGCTGCAGCGGGTCCCCGAAGGCTTTACAACGAAGCAGGCGATGGCGATCGGCACCGCCGGCTACACGGCGAGCCTGTGCGTCGATGCACTGGTCCGCCAGGGCTTGAGCCCCGGACCGGGCGAAGTGCTGGTGACCGGCGCGTCCGGCGGCGTCGGCAGCGTCGCCGTGGCCCTGCTCGCGAAGGCAGGCTTCAACGTCGTCGCCTCGACCGGCAAGCAGGCCGAAGCGCCCTATCTTCAGGCGCTCGGCGCCAAACAGGTCATCGATCGCAACGAGCTGTCGCAACCCGGAAAGCCGCTGCAGAAGGAACGCTGGGCCGCGGTGGTCGACTCCGTCGGCAGCCACACGCTCGCGAACGCCTGCGCACAGACGCGCTACCGCGGCCTGGTAGCCGCCTGCGGCCTGGCGCAAGGTATGGATTTTCCAACCTCGGTCGCACCCTTCATCTTGCGCGGCGTGTCGCTGCTCGGCATCGACAGCGTCATGGCGCCCCCCGCCCTGCGCGAGCCGGCCTGGAGTCGCCTGGCGCGCGACCTCGACGCAGCGGCGCTCGAGCGCATCAGCCGCGTGATCGGTCTGGCAGACACCTTGGGCGCCGCGAACGACATCCTCAACGGTGCGATTCGCGGCCGCGTGGTCGTCGACGTCAACCGCTAGGAGCCTTAGATCAACCGGCGGAGAGACGCTGCGCCACCAGCTCGCGTAATGCCGCCGTTTTCACTTTATTGGATCCCGTGAGCGCGACCTGCGACTCGGCGAGAAAGATCACGCGACGCGGAACCTTGTAGCTCGAGAGACTTTTGGCGGCGAAGGCACGGATCGCAGTCTCGTCGAGCGCGGCGCCGGGCTCGGGCACGATGCACGCGACTACCAGCTCGCCCAGGGTATCGTGCGGCACACCAACCGTCGCCGCAATCTTGACGCCGGGACAGGTCGCGAGGACCGCATCGACCTCGAGCGGCGAGACGTTGGCGCCGCCGGTCTTGATGATGTCGTTCAATCGCCCGTGCCAGTGCAGGCGGCCCTGCTCGTCCACGAAGCCGCCATCGCCTGAATGGAAAAAACCGTCCTCGTCAAAGACATTTTCCGGCGGTACTCGCAGGTAGCCGAGCATCAGGGTCGGACCCTTCACCGCAATCTCGCCGCTTACACCGCGTGGCAACACCGCTCCCGTCAGGGGATCGACGATGCGAATGGTGTTGCCGGGGCACGGCACGCCATGATTGCCTTCGTACATCTCGCGTGGCGTCCCCGACGGAAAGATCGTGCTGATCGACAGCGTCTCCGTGCTGCCGAAGGCCGACAGAGGCTCGTGCCAATCCGTCTTGACCGTCGGATGCGTGCGCAGCGGTGAGCTCACGGGAACATAGTGCAGCGCGCTCAAGTCGACGCTCTGATAGAGCGGGTCTTCCACGAGCCGCGCCCACTGGTGCGGCCAGGCCAGCAGCTTACTGACACGTTCCTCCTGCATCAGGCGCAGCGCCTCGCCGGCGACGAACAGCCGCTGCAGTACGAGGCATCCGCCGGCCGCAAAAGTGCCGCCGACCGCCATGGCGAAATTGCCGACCCAGAAGAAGCCGTTCGCCGTCCAGGTGCGCACGTCCGGATCCAGAGCGAACACCCGCCGCCAGCGCCAGCACTGGATCGCAGCGGCGCGATGCATGTGCAATATGGCTTTGGGCCTTGCGGTCGATCCCGAGGAGAAGAAAATGAGCGCGCGATCGGTCGGCGCAATCTCATGGGAGATCGCCTCGATCAGCGGCGCCGCCGCAAGAGCCTCCGGCCGCAGAAAATCCGACCACGACTCGATCGCGCCGGCCGCAGCGGGTTTGTCGCCGATGCACACCAGGCGGCGCAGGAACGGCAGCTTGGTGGAGAAGATTTCGCCCGGTGCGGTGCCGATGTCCGGGCAGAGGCCGACCAGCTCGTCCGCCAGATCCCGCTCGACGATCGAGCGCTCGAAGATCAGGAGCGACACATCGCCCATGCGCAGCTGATACTCGAGCTCCGCCCGCGTGGCGAAGGTGCTCATCACCACGCCGGTGCCGCCCGCGAGGGCGATGCCGAACATGGCGCTCACCCATTCCGGACGGTTGGTGGCCATCAGGCCGACGCGAGTCTCTTTGGTGACGCCGCGCGCCACCAGCGCCCGCGCCACCGCGAACGCCTCATCCCACACCTCGGCGTAGCTGCGCCTGACGATCGCCCCTGCGGCCGGGCGAAACACCAGCGCCTCGCGCTGCCCGTGGCGCGTGCAGACCTCGCGCAGAAAACCCCCGAGCGTGAGCGCACCGAGCGGCTCGTCGCTCAGCGGGGGTCCCCTGGTGGTCGAGTCCACGGCCTTCTCGTTCATCATAATCCGCTGCGTGACAACACCGTCGAATAGTACACGACGCTCAGCGCACTGCGGGCTCAGTAGACGATCGGCATCTCGCGTTGTGCGCTGTCCGTCACGGAATGATAAAAGCCACGCTGCCACAACAGTGCGTCGCTGATGAGGTCGATCGAACTGGCCTTCGCCGGTGCGTCGATGATGCGGGGCATGGTGCTTTCCGGCGCGTATCGCTGCCCTTGCCAGGTGCTTCGATCTTGATCAGCTCTGCGCCCAAATCCGCGAAGAGCTTGCCGCAGTACTCGCCCGCGACGCCGCCCGACAGTTCGAGAATACGCAGCTTGTTCAAAGCCGTCACCCGTCGTGCCCCTTCTAAGAATCGTTACGATTTTCTGCGGCCCGAGCGGCTGAGGCGCCATCCTGATCTTCAGCATTTAACCGTCTGGCGACCAACTCGCGCAGAGCACCCGCCTTGACCTTGGCGCTGCCGGTCATCGACAGCTCGCCTTCCGGAAAAAACAGCACGCGACGCGGGACCTTGTAGCTGGCGAGTCTCTGTCTCAGGAACTCCCGGACAGAGGCTTCGTCGAGCGCGGCGCCGGCATGGGTCACGGCGCAGGCGACGACCAATTCGCCCAATGTTTCGTGCGGCACGCCCACCGTCTGTCCCACCTTGATTCCGGGACACGTGTTCAAGACGAGATCCACCTCCACCGGAGAAACGTTGGCGCCGCCGGTCTTGATGATGTCGGTCAGGCGCCCTTCCCAGAACAACCAGCCTGCTTCATTGACGTAGCCGCCATCCCCCGTGTGAAAAAAGCCTTCCTCATCGAGCGTCTCGTCGAGCGGCACGCCGACATAGCCTCGCATCAAGGTCGGACCCTTGACGGCGATTTCACCGCGCTGACCGCGCGGCAGCACGGCGCCGCTGAGCGGGTCAACAATTTTCAGCGTATTGCCAGGCAATGGTTGGCCATAGCTCTCGCCTACGATCTGCGCGGGGGTGCTCGCGGGGTAAGCGACGTTGATGGTGAACGTCTCGCTGACACCATACGCCTTGGGCTCCCGCCAGTCGCTGCGAATCGTCGGGTGCCGCGCCAAAGCGCTCGCGCGCTCGATGTATCGCACGCCGCTCAGGTCCACCTGATTCCAATTGGGGGCTTCCGCAAGCCGCGACCACTGGTGCGGCCAGGCGAGCGGCAGATTCACTTTCTCCGCCTGCATCAGGCGCAGAGCCTCGTCGGGCGCAAACGTCGACTGCAGCACCAACGAACCCCCGTAGGAAAACGTGATGCCGATGGCCATGGCAAAAACACCGGACCAGAAGAACCCGTTGGCCGGCCAGCAACGAATGTCGCCCTCGATGTGGTCGTAGATGCGGCGCCAGCGCCATAACTGGATGGCAACGGCCCGATGTGCACTCACGATGCCCTTCGGCTTGCTCGTCGTACCGGATGAAAAGAACAGCATGGCCGCATCGCTCGGTTGCACCGTGGCGGACGCCGCCTCCACCAGTTCGCGGGGCACCGCTTCGGCATGCGTCAGGAATTCGAACCAGGTTTCGAGCGCCCCGCCCGGGACCTTGGCGCCCACCGTGATCAGGCGGCGCAGATACGGAAACATCTGCGAGGCCAGCGATCCGGGTTTTGCGGTGCGGATGCCGGGCTCCAGGCTGGTCAAGATGCCGGCGAAGTCGGTATTCAGGAGTTGGGGCTCGAAAATCAGCATCGATACGGCGGAGGCCTGCAGCAGGTAATCGAGTTCGGGCGTGGTCGAGAAGGTGCTGAGCGGGACGGCCACCCCGCCGGCCAGCGCCACACCGAAGACGGCGGCCAGGAATTCCGGCCGGTTGGTCATCAGCACGCCGACGCGAGTGTCCTTGGCAACGCCGGCGGCGAGCAACGCGCGCGCCACCGCGACCGATCGCTCCCACAAGTTTGCATAAGACCAACGCTCGATACCCTCCGCGGTACGCAGAACCACGGCTTCTCGCTCGGCGTAGCGGGTCGTGACCTCCCGGAGATATCCGCCAATCGTCAGCGTCCCGAGACCTGGCTCTTCGCTCAACGGCATGCCGTGGACGATCGACAGCGCGTTCATATTCAGGGCGGCAGCCCCACCTCCGCCGTGGCATCGACCTGCACGACGCCTTCCTGATTGGCGAGGCGCACCTTGACGGTCACGGTGGGCACCCCCCAAGCCGATTGCTCATTCTTGGCAATGATGTCGCCGTCGCAATAGGTGATGTCACCCTCGAAAGACGGCCCGCGAAAGTTCGACTTGGAATGCCAGATGTAGCCGTCGTTGCCGGCCCAGAAGCCCACGTAGTCGTGGAACCACGCACCCATCGTCGCGCCGTAACCATAGGCGCGGTACATGCCGACCTCGCCGGCCTTCTGTGGGTCGATATGCCCGCGCGAGGGCCCCGCGAACAGACCATCGCGACGGCGCGGATCGATCTTGGCCTCCTCGTAATCGCAGGTGAAACCGTCGAGCCAGCCCGCATCCTGCGTGGTCCAGGGATCCTCCACGCCCTCGGGAATGACCCAGAACCAGGATCCCCAGGGATCAAACATGAAAGCCCTGTACTCGTAGGTGAAGGTCGCGATGCTGTGCGGACCGATGACTCGACGCGGCAGCCGGTCGCCGACCTTGACCGCGTCGAAATGCGGCGAAACGCCGGCCCGATTGGACATCAGCCAGTCGAACCGAACCTTCTCGATCTGCTTCAGCTCCTCGCTCGTCCAGCGCTTGACCGGTGCCGTTTGCGCGTTGAACATCCCGCGCTTCTCGGCCTCGCACGCGAGATAACGGATGGCCGTGGCGCGCTCCTTCGCGACCGGCGCCCCATGCTGGTTGGTGTGAACCGTATCGCCGCGCGAGAACATGGTCGGGCCCGCGAACTTGGTATCGGCGAGTTTATAGCCGTCGAAGCGCCGATGTTGGAAAAGGCGATCCCCGGGGCGGATACGTGGGCCGTAAAACCACCATTCTTCGCCGCCGAATATCAGGTGAGAGCCGGGAATGCGTCCGACACAGGCCGGCTGCACGCCGTGTGCGAAATCCATGGCGACCGCGAAGGATTGCGGTGCGACGATGCCCTCGAATCTCGACTTGCGGGCCAGCTCCTCGTTCCAGTGGATCGGATTCGGATAGTCGAGCGCGTGAACCCAGCGGCGGATGTCGGTGGGTGAGCAGGCCGCCCACGCCTGACCACCGCCGACCGCCTGCCCGACCCGATGATCGACATCGCGTAGATCCATCTGAACCGGGCTCTCGCCCGCTGCCTTGCTCGACATGCAACTCTCCCCTCGGTCCGCCGGATGGAAGTACCGCCAACCCCGCACTTTGCCTGGTACGCGCTAGCGCGCCCCCGCCATTGCAGATTCAGACAATGACCCAATCACCCACAGTCTCGCAGCGAAATGACCGATTCGGAGTAGCTGGTAATATTGGGCGTGTCAGGCTCGCGAGCCTCACACACACATACTGAGGTAGCCATGACTGAGAAAGATACGCAGAAGCCAGTGGTTCTGGTCACCGGCGCGAGCGCCGGGATCGGTGCAGCGATCTCGCAACGCTTTGCCAGAGGCGGCTACCGCATCGTGGCGGTCGCACGAGGGCAACAGCGTCTCGACCAACTTGTCCGCCAGTTGAGCGCCTTGACCTCGGTCGAGACTCTGGCGGCCGACGTGACCGCGAAAGACACCGCAGATCGGGCCGTGGACCTCGCGATCAAGGCGTTCGGTCGCCTCGACTGCTTGATCAACAATGCGGGCTCCGGCAAGTGGGCGGCCGTCCACGAAACCGATGACGCGACGCTCGATGAAGTCATCGAGACGAGCCAGAAGGCGCCCTTTCGCTTCTGCCGCGCGGCGCTGCGAGTCATGAAACCCGGTGCCTCGATCATCAATATCGGTTCCACCTTCGGTATCCATGGCGGCCTGAACGGCGGCGCCTATTGCATGGTCAAGGCCGGGCTCATCGGCCTGACTCAAACGCTTGCCGCGCAATACGGCGAAGGCGGCATTCGCTCCAACCTGATTGCACCGACGGTCATCAAGACGGATATGACGAAGGATTACTGGGACTACCCGCTTTTCCAGCGCATCAACCAGGAGATGACCCCGTCGCCGCGCGATTGTACGACCGAGGACGTCGCCAACTACGCCTTTTTCATCGCGTCGGACCAGGCGGGGTACATCAACGGCCAGACATTGGCGTTGGATGGTGGCTGGTCGACCACCAAGTATCTCGTGCAAAAGGCGCTGCTCGCCGAGCGGATCGATGCGAAACCAGCGAGCTGAACGAACGCCGCTGCGCCCACCTCACTGTGCCGTGCTATGCCGCGAGCGTCAGGCAAGTTCAGCTTCGATGCAGGACAGAGCCGAGACGGCATCGCCTTCGATGAAGGCCGACGAATAGCGCTGCGCGAGCTTGAGCGAGATGGCGTGCGGCTGCCAGCCATCGGTGCCCAGAGTGGACAACCAAATGGTGAGCCCGTAGATCGCAGACGCGCGATAGCGCAGCCACGCCTCCTCGGCCGTGGGCCGCTGCTCGGGGGGAATGGTCAGCGCCTTGCAGTATTCCTCAATCAGCATCCGCTCATGGCACCGCCGATCCTCCTCGGTCAGAGCCCCGACCAGGAAATAACCCACATCCTGGGACCAGTTTCCG
This sequence comes from uncultured Gammaproteobacteria bacterium, assembly GCA_963801865.1. GTDB lineage: Bacteria > Pseudomonadota > Gammaproteobacteria > Steroidobacterales > Steroidobacteraceae > Bog-1198. The sequence goes on from CAWDGY010000002.1 coordinate 286,253, forward strand.
CGGCGCACGATCCAGTCGAGAAAACCCACCTCGTTGTTAGGTAGAGCATAGGTGTTGCCGATGTGAGCATCGCCGTGCAGCAGCGTCATCGGCCCCTGACTGAGCGTATCCACGTAGCGCGCCCACAGCCCGACAATCTCATCGCCGTCATACTTCGCGACCTGCGGCGGCAATCTGGCAGCGCCCCGCGAGAGTCCGATGGGCGCCCGCTTCTTGAGGCCCACCTGCCAGCCTTGCGTTGGCTCCCAAGTTCTGACCCAGCGGAGTTTCGGCTGGCTGCGCGCGGAAAAGCCCCAATAGCGGCTGTGCAGCCTCGCGAGAGACCGAAGTGCGTTCGACACCTGTTCGACGCTCAAGGGCCGCGTGGCGTCGCGCGGATCGGCGCCGCGTTTCGTCAGGTCCTCCATGACCAGCAGGAAATCGAGTCCGAGCCAGTCGACGATGGCCTTGTACACGTACGGGTGGTCCACTTCGAGCGGAACGCCCGACGCGTACAGACGTGTTTCGTTGAACAGATTGCCGTTACGCAGATGGACGATGCGGTGACACGGCGCATGGGCCTTCAGAAACAGTGCCTCGGGCCCGCGGCCGGCAGCGTAGGTGAGCGCCAGCCGCGCCCGCCGATTGGTGCCATCGTCGCGCATGACGACCCGCACGCCATCGACCTGCGCGCCGGGGTGACGTTCCGCGATGACACCGGTGACCCATCGGGGCGTGATCGCCTCCCATTGCTTCGGAAATCTAGACCAGAACCTCAATCCAATCCTCCACGACCCGGACTTCGAACGTCGCGATCGGCTGGGTCGCGGGCGCATTGAGCGCGCGCCCGGTTGCCAGGTCAAAGCGCGAGCCATGTACCGGGCAGGAGATCGATGTGCGCAACATGCGCCCGCACTCGAGTTTCTCATTGGCATGCGAACAGATGTTCGACACGGCATACCAGCATTCCGGCGCGTGGCAGACCAGTACCGCCTTGCCGCCTACCTCGAAAGCCTGCTTCGTTCCGATCGGAAGGTCTGCAACTTTGGCGACGCGTACGAAGCTAGCCGACATGCGGTCCTGGTAAACTGCTCAGGGCTGCTTGCCGATGAACTTGTCGACGGCGCGCTCGAAGTGCCGGACGCGGATCTCTTGATAATTGCCGAGCGTCAACCCGCGCTTTGCGCTGGCCACTGGCGTCCCACACCGCATGAACAAGACCCTACCCATGGCACGCACTCCTCCACCCAATATGCGTATTCTACCGGCGTTTCAGTTACTTGGAGATCACCATTGACCGGGCACGCATGCCCGCTTGCCTCATCCTGCTATAGCAGCGTCCGGTCCGGCGCGCCGGCGTTGTCACGGCGCACCAAGTGCGTCATTCTGTTCGCCTCATTCACCACCTGAACGAAATCAATGATCCGGGGCATTCACCATGTTGCGGTCCATGTCCGTGACCTTGATCGAATGATGAGGTTCTACCGGGACGCTTTTGGTTTCGAGAAAGTGGGCGAGGGATTCAGCTGGACGCCGACACCGATGATGGATCAAATCCTCGGCGTCCAAGGCACAGCGGCCCGCGGCGCCATGTTGCGCGCCGGCTCGTGCTACCTCGAGATGTTTCAGTACAGCGCACCGGCGCCCGTTGTGACGCAGCCGCTCAAGCCCTACGACCGCGGCTATACGCACTTCTGCGTCGATGTCACCGATATCGAAAAAGAATACCTGCGCTTGCAGGACCTGGGAATGAGCTTCGGTCACCCGGAACCGCTGGATGTTGGCCATGTAAAAACCGTCTACGGCCGAGATCCGGAAGGCAACATCATCGAGATCCAACAGACTGCCCCGCACTGCGAATTCCGTCTCGACCGCCTGCCGCCGCTCGCCCCTTAGCCCGGTTGAGGAGTCCGGGGACAGCGCATCGCGCCTTGATCGCGGAATGGGCCACGAGCTGATGCAGGTGCACCTTGTCGTACCAGTCATTGAACTCCTGCTCGCGGCCTTTCTTGGGCTCCGTCAGGAGCAACATCTTGTAGCGTGGCAGTGGCGATTTCCTCTGGCCGCTTGCTGCTGTATTGCCGAACCCGGCTGGCGATGTCGTTTGCGGCAATGAATCCGAAGGTCATCGCCGGGCCGATGGTCCCGCCGGCGCCAGGATAACAGTTGCCGAATGGGCTCCCTGAATTGTTGCCGGCCGCATAGAGATTCGCAATCGGCTGGCCCTTTGTATCGAGCACGCGTGCACGAGAGTCCGCTTTAAGTCCGCCCTTCGAGCCTAAATCGCCATTATTGATGGCAACCGCATAGAACGGGGCAACCTCGATCGGACCGAGCGAGGGATTTGGCTGGTTGAACGGATCGCCAAAGAAGCGGTCGTAGGCGTTGCCGCCGCGGCCGAACTCGGGATCCTCGCCCTTGCGCGCATAGACGTTGATGTTGGCCACCGTTCTCTCGAGCGCATCGACCGGCACCTTGATCTTGGCCGCAAGCGCCTCGAGGGTGTGCGCCTTGAAGATGTAGTGATCCCACCAGTCCGGAGGGATCTTGCTATCGGGCATAACCACGGTCGGCATGAAACCGCCGGCCGTGAACTTGGCACGGAAGCTTGCATCGAATACCAGCCAGCACGGCATGTTGGCACCGGTTCTCAGATGATCCTCGACCATCGCCTTGCCGAAGTCGTCGTAGCCGCACGCCTCATCGACGAAGCGCACGCCGTTGCGGTTGACGCAGACGCTGTGCGGTCGGCCGACATCGAAGGCCGCCTGATGAATTTCCTCGAAGTTCGACACGCGCGGCATGGGCATGTGCATGGTGGGGATCCACCACCCTGCCTCCGTGTGCTCCGTCGCGGCGCCGATTTTAAGCCCGGCCAGCAACGCTTCGCCGCGATTGGCATCTTCCGGCGTGCTGCTGTGGCGGGTAAGTCCCGGCACCGCGAGAAAGCGATCGCGCAGTTCCTGGTTCCACTCGAAGCCGCCCGCCGCGAGTATCACGCCCTGACGTGCCCGGATCGCGTACTTGCGGCCGAAGTTGCTGACTTCGATGCCGGTGACTTTGCCGTCGGTAATGAGGAGCTCCTCGAGCTTCGTCTCGAGCCGCAGTTCGATCCCGCGGGAAAAGATTCGCTTGAAGATCGGTCCCATCAGCGCGGCCCCGGAGGTGAAGCGCCGATCGCGCGCGCTCACGCGGCGCGTACTGGTGTCGAGCCAGTAGCGCACAAGCACCTTGATCAGCGTGCGGCGCCAGCCCGGCGAGCGAGCCGATAGCGCGAAGAACTCGGCGAGATCCATTGCATAACGGTTGAGGAGCTTGAAGCGCGTGAACTGCTCGCGCATCAGCGTAAATTTCTCGCCGAGCTCGCGGCCATCGAAAGTCCCAAAGATGATCGATCGGTCCGAGCGTGCACCGGGCTTGTCCGGGTAGTAGTCGGGCCAGGTCGCGACGATCGGAGCCACGCCCTGAGCAGCGAGGAAGCGGACCATCTCGCGCGCCTGATCGACATAGGCTTCGAGCCGGTCACGCTGAATCGGGCCGCGGGTAATGCTCGCCAGGTACGTGAGCGCCTGTTCGCGGCTGTCGTCGCTCCCGTTGAGCCCGTGGTTCGGAATCCAAATGACGCCGCCCGAGGTCGCCGAGGTGCCCCCGTACTTGTGCGCCTTTTCGACGATCAGTACCGAAAGGCCCCGCTCATGAGCGCGCAAGGCCGCCATGGCTCCGGCAGCCCCCGAGCCGACCACGATCACGTCGTAAGCTTGCGTCGTCATTATGCCCTCCCCGCTGGTTCTGCCTTGCTAGATGTTCATCGAATCCTGGGGCCGCGTCTATGCCGCGGGCTCCTGCGGTAGCCTCCGCTAGCCTATAAGCGCGTGCTGCGTTGCCCCAGGCTGCAATCAGCGCGCTGCCTGGCGACGGCGACCTCGATCCAATCCTCGAGAACGCAGACCTCATAGGTCGCAATGGGCTCCTTCGCGGGTGGGTTCATCGCACGGCCCGTTGCCAGATCGAAGCGCGCGCCGTGAACCGGACACGCAATCCACCCTCTCGACATGCGCCCGCACTCGAGCCTCTCCTGCGTGTGCGAGCAGATATTCGACACGGCGTACAGCCGGTCGTTGGTGTTGCCAATGAGGACCGACGCGCCGTTGACGTCGACCGCCTTTTTGGTCCCCAGCGGGACCTCCGATACCCGGAGGACGCGCGCGAACGAACTCTGCACGATCTCCTGTCTCAGCGCGAGGGCAATCTTTCCCTGTCGGGCTTTTTCGGCTCCATCGCAAGATACTTGTCCAGCGCTTTTTCGAAATGGCGGACACGCACCTCCTGATAATTGCCGAGCGTCAGGCCGTGCTTCGCGCTGGCCTCGAGCCCTTCCTGCTGCAGGAACAGATTGTCCGTATCCTGATCGAGGATCGCGCCGAAGCCCGGGTCCATGCCGGCCGCCTCCTTGAAGGATTGATTGTCGCCCAGGTAGATGGGTTCCGCGGGCTCCGGCCGCTTGCCGTCCTTGGGAACCGGGCGCAGGAACATGACCTCGTACAGACACTTGCGGTGGTCGCGCGGATCGGGGCGGAAGCGATACGCCATCGGCAGCGAGATGCCCGGGAAGATGAAGAAGTTCGGAAAAATCGTGTACGAGAAGCAATCGAGCAGCTCGGAATCGGAAACTCCGCTCAAGTCGGTGTTGGTCGCCTTCTCGAACATGCCGCGGAACATGTCCGCCATGACCTGACGCGCCGTCGTGCCTCGGCCCAACGTGGGCTTTGTACCGCCGAGCGCCCCACTGTCGCCCAGCGTGAACTGGCTGAGAATGTCCTCTTCCGTGTGTTTGCCGTAGAGATGCGGGCTCAGCACACCCAGAGTCGAGATGAAGCGATCGACGTGTTCGCCATAGACGTCGTACTGCGAATTGGCATCGCCATTGGACACCGCCACCTGCGGATGTGTCCGGATGACGTGATAGGCTTCGAGGAACGCTTCGATCGCCAGCTTCCAATTGCACGAGAACCGTTTCGCGACGTGCAAATACACGTATCGATCCTCGAGCTTCCAAGCGTCCATGTGAGCCTTGAACTCGCGCCCGAGATAATCGGCCAACGCCGGGGCTTCCGGGTCCATGTTGATGAACACGAACCCACCGAGCAGCTCCACCCGCGCCTCGGGTAGCGACAGCTTCTTGCGATCCACGTGCGGAAAGTCCCACGGGCAGAGAACGGCCTTGTTCGAGCCGTCGATGTTCCAGCTCCAGCCATGGAAGCTGCATTGGAACTCGCTCGCACGACCCTCGGTGCCGGAGGCGCGCAGCTTCGTGCCGCGGTGCAGACAGGCATTGTAGTAGGCTCGCACGTCGTTCGCGCCGACCCGGGTGATGAGGAAGGAATAGGGCCCAACATCGTACACATGATAGTCGCCGATCTGCGGGATGTTCTCCTCGCGGCAGGCAAACTGCCAGGTCCGCGTCCACAGCCGGTCGAACTCTTCCTTCGCGTAAGAGGGCTCGATGTACCGGTCGGTGGGAATGTCCTCATCACCGAGGAACTGGTAGGACTCCGAGCGCACCCACCCGGGGGCGGCCACCTTGTCGCCGCCGATGATCTCCTGCGTGCTCGGAGCGCCGGGGCAGCGGGCCTCGCCTTTGCCCGTACTTTTGGGTTCTTTCAATTCGGCTGACATAAGGTGTTCTCCAGCAATGTTGAATCGATCAGGCCGCGGCGCGGCGTTGCGCATGACCGCTCGCGTGCTTATGAATCTGCCCATCCTTCATGATCATGGCGATGCGATCCGCGTCCACGAGGATGGATAAATCCGCCAGAGGATCTCCGTCCACGAGCAGGAGATCGGCAAGATACCCGTCGCGCACCTCGCCGAGCTTCTCGCCGCTCGTCATCGTCATGAGCGCGCCGCCGTTGCGAGTGCCGCAGCGCAATGCCTCGGCGGGCGAGTAGCCGTAGTAGTCGACGAAGAATTTAAGATCGCGCGCATTGGTGCCGTTCTTGCTCCACGCAAAACCGTAATCGCCTCCGATGACATGGCGAATGCCGCGTTTGCGCAGCTCGGTATGCGTCTTCATGGATTCGTCGATGAGCTTATCGATTCCCATCATTCGCGCGACCTCGGGCGTGACCCACGGCGAAGCCTCGTGCAGCATGGTGTGAAACAGGCTGATCGTCGGCGCCACGAAAATCCGGTCCTTCGCCTCTTCGAGCATGTCGAGCGTCTGCTCGTCGGTATATTCACAGTGGTACAGAACGTCGACGCCGGCGCGCACGCAAGTCTGGATCGAGCCGATCGAGCGCGCATGGGCGTTCACCAGTCGTCCCAGGTTGTGCGCCGTCTCGACGGCCATGCGCACCTCCTCGAAAGCCATCGGCGTCGCGTGCGCGGGCGTCGCCGGATAAAAGGGGTCGCCGGACACGTCGAGCTTGATGTTGTCGCACCCTTCACGGCAGCAAAGACGCACGGCCTTGCGCATCTCCTCGGGACCGTCGACGACGATCGCGGGGGGCTTGCGCGGGTTGTGGAGCTTGCTCTCATCTCCCAAGCCACCCGTCACCGTGATCTCGAGCGAGCCCGCGCGGATGCGCGGTCCCGGCAGGCGTCCGGCGTCGATCTCATTGCGCACGGCGACGCCAAGCCTGAGCTTCGCCTCGGCGGCGCCGTAGGCGCTCGTGAATCCGTGGTCGAGCAGGGTTTTCGCGATGCGCGCGGTGAGCAGGGTATGCTCCTCCGGGGGCGGGGTGATGAGGTCCTCCGTCGATGTGACGGACTCGAACGACAGGTGCGCGTGGCCCTCCACCAACCCCGGCATCAGGAACATGCCCGCTGCATCGATCACCTGGCAGCCCGACTGTGGCATCTGGCCCGATACTCGCGACACGGCTCGCACTCGGTTGCCCTCGACGAGCACATCGCCATCAAAAGGCGCGCCGCCGCTCGCGTCCCAAATTCGTGCCCCGACGATCATGGATTTGCTCATAGCCAGCCACCCTCCGCACGCATACCCGCCCTTGCATAAGTTACGATCGATCCCGAGCGCCGGGTATGCTCGGGAATGACCTTGGTTGCACACCGCCTTGTCCCTAGGCGCACACCCCCCAGCCGCGTCGGGAACCGCCTGGAATCAGACGATTAGCCCGGCCGATCGACCTTGCCTAGCGCTTGTCGAGGCCCTCATCATCTTACAGGCATCACCACATTTACAGCAGGAAGTCATGATTAGAGGCATTCATCACGTCGCTGTTCACGTCCGCAACCCCACGACCACCGGCACATGACGAAGTCCGCAACGACGCTCGACGACAAATATCTTAAGCCTACCGGCCGGGTGTTCCTGTCCTCCAATCAGGCACTCACTCGGTTGCCGCTGGAGCAGGCACGGCGCGATCGCGCGGCCGGTCTTAAGACCGCGGGCTACATCTCCGGATACCGCGGCTCGCCGCTCGGTGTCTATGATTCCTCGTTGTGGGCAGCGCAAAAGCTGCTCGACTCGCATGCAGTCCGCTTCGTGCCAGGTCTCAACGAAGAGCTCGCGGTCAGCGCCATTCGCGGCACTCAGGAGATCGACTGGTTCGGAAGGTCCGGCCTGGATGGTGTCTTCGGCCTCTGGTACGGGAAGGGCATCGGCGTGGATCGCGCGTGCGAGTCGCTCAAGCTCGGCAATCTCGAAGGCACCGCCGCCAAAGGCGGCTTTCTCGCCGTCGCGGGCGACGACCACGGCGGCAAATCCTCCGACAGCGCGCATCAGTCCGAGCAAACCTTGATCGCAGCGTTTCTGCCGATCCTTTACCCGGCCACGATCGGCGAAATCCTGGAATTCGGCCTCTTCGGCTGGGCGATGTCGCGCTACAGCGGCTGTTACGTGGCTCTCAAGTGCATCACCGACACACTCGACCTCACGGCATCGGTCGAGCTTCCGGACATTCACCTCGCCTACGCGATCCCGACCGACATCCAGCTGCCGCCGGGCGGCTTGAACTTGCGCCAAAACCAGCCGCCGCTGGTCGAAGAGGATCGCCTGGTCAACTGGCGCCTGCCGGCGGCGACGGCCTTTGGGCGTGCCAACGGCATCGATCGTACGGTCATCGACGGCGAGCGCAGAACATTGTCCATCGTGAGCGCCGGCAAAGCTTATCTCGACACGCGCCAAGCGCTCTCGGACCTCGGACTCGACGATGCGGCCTGCCGGCGCCTCGGCATCCGGCTGTACAAGCCCGGTCTCATCTGGCCGATGGACAAAGACCGTTTGACGGATTTCGCCGCCGGCAGTACCGCTCTGCTGGTGGTCGAGGAAAAACGGCCCGTGATGGAGGATCAGATTGCGCGGCATCTCTATGCTCTAGGCGGGGACCGGCGGCCGGCACTCGCGGGGAAGCACGATCTCAAGGGAGTTCCCCTCCTTCCGGCAAGCGGCGAGCTCGCGGTGGCCCACGTGCGCGGAGCCATCCAGCTCGTGTGCGAGCAGATCGGAATCGCGGATCACAACCTTAAGCGCGGCGCGGCCGCATTTCGCGCACTGGAGACTCGCGCAACGACCCTCGGCGGTGCGCGCATCCGGCCGGCGTATTTTTGCTCGGGTTGTCCCCACAACACGAGCACTAAGATTCCCGACGGCTCGCTCGCGCTCGGCGGCATCGGCTGTCATGGGTTGGTCGCGGTGGTCATGGACCGCAATACGCTGCAGTTCATGCCCATGGGTCATGAAGGCTCGAACTGGACATCGATCGGACCGCTCGTGGACACGCCGCATGTATTCGCAAACATGGGCGATGGGACTTATTCGCACTCGGGCATTCTTGCCATTCGAGCCGCCGTGGCTGCCAAGGCAAATATCACCTACAAGTTGCTGTACAACGATGCCGTGGCCATGACCGGCGGCCAGCCGGTCGAATTGCCCATGACACCCCTCGGCCTGGTCCAGCAGCTGCTGTCGGAGGGCGTCCAACCCGTTCGTCTCGTGTCCGATCACCCCGAGCAGTACGCAACGGCGCGATTACCGCCGATGACCAGCGTTCACCATCGCGATGAGCTCGAGCGCATTCAGCGCGAGCTGCGTGAGGCGCCCGGCGTTTCCGGCATCGTCTACGAGCAGACTTGCGCCGCCGAGAAGCGCCGCCGTCGTAAGCGCGGCCTGATGACCGATCCGCAGCAACGCGTCTTCATCAACGCCGACGTTTGCGAGGGCTGCGGCGACTGCTCGGTTCAATCGAACTGTATCAGCGTGCAGCCGCTCGAAACCGAGTTCGGAAGAAAGCGCAAGATCGATCAGTCGACCTGTAACAAGGATTATAGTTGCGTGAATGGGTTCTGCCCCTCGTTCGTCACGGTCAGCGGTGCGAAGATTGCCATGCGTGAGGCGGCCGATACCGAGCATCTCGATCGTCTGATCGCAGGCTTGCCGGAACCCCGAATCGCACCCTTGGGCGATCAGGGATACAACATCCTCGTCGGCGGCATCGGCGGGACGGGCGTGTTGACGATCGGTGCTCTGGTCGGTATGGCCGCTCATCTGGATGGCAAAGGTTGCAGCATTCTGGACATGACCGGCATGGCCCAGAAGGGTGGGTCCGTGACCAGCCACATCCGCATCGGCGCCGATCCAGCGACGATCTACACCTCGCGCCTAAGCGAGGGGATGACCGACCTCCTCATCGCATGCGACATGATCGTGGGATCCGGTCCGGCGGTGCTGAGAACCATGCGACCCGAACGCACCGCGGCGCTACTCAACACGGACGTGTTGCCGACCGGCGAGTTTCAGTCCCGCAAGGATATGGACCTCGACGATGACAAGATGCGCTCTGCCATTGTCGATGCGCTCGACGGCGGCCCGCTGTTCACCCTGCCTGCAAGCAAGCTCGCCGTTGATTTGACGGGCGACAGTATCGCGACCAACGTGTTGATGCTGGGCTACGCAGCGCAGCAGGGTTTATTGCCAGTTTCGCTCGCCTCGCTTGAACAGGCTATTCGTCTCAATGGAACCTGCGTCGAGGCAAACCTGCGCGCACTGGCCGCTGGGCGCCTGGTCGCACATTCGCCGGATGCGCTGGGCCGATTGCTCAGAGAGAACGTTGACACCTCCGGACCTCTTGAGAGTGTCGAGGAGGTGCTCGAGAGCAGGACCCGACTGCTCGCATCCTACCAGGATGAGCGCTACGCGGAGACTTACCGCCAATTTGTGCAGGATGTGCGCCGACGGTTGGAGGCGCGTAATGTGAAGGGGGCCGAGGCCTTCGTGCGGCAGGTTGCCCTCACACTCGCTCGCCTCATGGCCTACAAGGACGAATATGAAGTAGCGCGCTTGTATGCGGACCCGAAATTCATGCGGCGGCTACGCGGCCAGTTCGTCGGAGACTTCCAGCTGACCTTTCATCTGGCGCCTCCGCTCCTCCCCGGGCGCGATGCCGGCGGACGACCGAAAAAGCGCCGCTTCGGCGCATGGGCTCTTTCTCTGTTCAGGCTTCTCGCCGCCATGAAGGGGCTGCGCGGCACCGCATTCGATCCCTTCGGCTATAGCGCGGAGCGGCGCATGGAACGACGGCTCATCGCAGACTATCGGGCGCTCATCGATCGCATCGCCGGTGAGTTCGACCCGTTCAACCTCCCGGCGGCCGTCGAGCTCGCGGCCGCCGCCGGCCGCATCGCCGGATATGGCCCGATCAAAAGCGCCGCGCTCAAGGCCTACGAAGCGCAGCTCCCCTCGCTTCTGCATGCATTCGAGTCGGCCCGGTCTCAGATGCGCGCGGCCTGATGCGCTGGGCGCCTGGCCCAAGGGGCGTCAAGCCTTCACGACCTCCCCGAATTCCTCGTACACCACGCACGCTGCGCGGACACCATCGATTTGATGCCGACGATCTGTTTCAGAACTGAAGTGCGCAACGCTCTTGAAGCCCGAACAGGCTAAGAATTCGGACCGACTGTGACGATCAAGCCGTCGAGCTCGGGACGCAGCGTGATCTGGCATGACAGGCGGCTGTTCTCCGTCCTGGTGTCGACCATGTCGAGCAACGCGTCTTCGATGTCGTCGGGGGCTCCCACAACCCTTACCCATTTGGGGTCGACATACACATGGCAGGTGGCGCAGGCGCAGGTTCCACCACAATCGCCGAGTATTCCGACGACGCCGTTCTCGCGGGCAACCTCCATCACGGACCGGCCCGGCTTGATATTCTCGAGCACCCGCACGACGCCGTCCGCCTGAATGAATGTCACCTTGGGGTCGCTCATTGCAGCGACACTCTCCGGGCGTCGGCGCGCTGCAGCACTTCATGCATCGCATCGTTACCTACGTGACATTCGATGAAGAACGGCCACAGCACCGTCACCTCCGTTGAGTCCTCCCGGATGTGAGACCAGGGGCGCCTAAGGAATAGGCGGGCGTTCGATCGCACTCGGATGATGGAGCAGCCGCCGGCAGCCTTCTTATCAGCCCGCACCTCGATGCCGGAACCCACTTCGATGGAGAAATCGCCGAGATGGTATTCCTGATTCGGATTGCCGCGGAAGCAACTCTGACAATTGCGATAATTGCGCTGGTCTAAGGCAGAGAGCGTCTCAGTCATTTTTCCTCTACCTGCCGCCCGCGCTCACACCGCCGTGAGAAAGCCCTAGGGCCGCAAACGATGGATCGGCGCCTGATCTCTGACCATTCAGCAGCCCGGCATTGGCCGTCCAGTCGGCTTCTATCGGCAGGCTGATCCCCCAATCGCGCACGACCACACGATGCTTGATTAGCCAGCGGCCCTCTTCCCGTCTCAACTTGTCGACGAAGCGGCCACCGAGCTGGTTGCACATCTCTACGCCGTCCTCGCGCCTGTTGCGCGAGACGGCAAAGAAATAGGTTTCAGCGCCGGCCTCATCGCCGTCCACGTTGATCAAAGACTGTCCGAGCAGGTGAAACAGGCTGTCGGTCGTAGCCAGGATGCGCTCGGTCATGATCTTGGCAAATTGCTTTCCCGGCGCCTTGAAGTTTCCGTGGTCGTCGAAGCTATCCTCTAGGTAAACGCTCGCCATCTGTTGTTCATCAGTACGGTCACAGCCGTGACAGTATTCTTTCAGCGTCTGCGTGATCTCATGATGATCGAGAAGCTGTTGCAGCCTTTTATCCATCTATCCTCTCCCCAGAAACGCTTCCACTATGAAATGAAGCGGACCAACGAATCATCCCTAACGGACTTTGCGTTCGAGCTCGCGCAATGGTCGGCGCGTTGTGGCGATCCGGACGATTGAGCGTGATGGTCGCTATCTTCGTACACGGGTCTTTGTCGTAGAGTACGATCTCCTCCGCTGACGGTGATGCTTCATCGGCCATCTTCGGTCCTGTTTAATTCAGCTTATAGAGCGCCAGGGCAGTCTCGCCGAGAATCTTCCGCGCATCGGCCTCGGATACCGAGCCCATGATCTCCCTCACAGCATCCGCGGTGTAGCCGAATGTCCCTTCGCTGTGCGGGTAGTCCTGGGCCCACATCACTCGGTCGGCGCCGATATGATCGAGCAGCTTGAGTCCGATCGTGTCGGTCTGGAACGTGGCATAGCAGTTGTTATGCCAGTAGTGGCTTGGGCGGTGCTTCAGCTGCCAATCATAGAGTTCACGGTGGGCGCCGTAGGTGAGCTCCGCGTCTTGTAGCGCGCCCGCCACCCAATTGATACCACCCTCCGCAAAAACGATCCTGAGAGAGGGGTGGCGATCGAGAATGCCGCCGAAGATCAGGTTGCCGAGCACGCGCCGGAATGGGGCCGCCTGTACGATGAAAAAGGTACCGAATCCGCCCCGGCCACCTTGCGCCGGAACTTCGCCAATATGAAAGCTCACGGGCAGTCCCGCTTCCTCGGCGGCCGCCCAAAGCCGGTCCATTTCCGTGCCGGCGTAGTCGATCGGTTTGCCGTCGACGTCTTTGCCCGGACTGAACGGCAACATGAAGCTGTTGAGACCGAGATCGACTATCTGCCGAATCACCGACTCGGCTTTTGTCGGGTCCCACCAGTTGCTGCAAATGCCTACGCCGTAAAACCGCCCGGGGCTCTTCGCGCCCAGGTCGGCGACATATTTGTTATAAGTGCCATACATGAGCTGCTGCATCTCCTGATCCGGGTAGCGAATGAATGCGAGCAGGCTTTGCGGATACGCGATTTCTTTCGCGATTCCCTCCACATCGAGATGCCTGTTACGGATCTCGAAATCGAAGCCGTCATTGAGAACCGATCTGGAAAGCGCGGTATCAATGTCAACGCCGGTCGGGTAGGCCTCCATCTTCTCTTTGAAGCCGACGCGCCAATATTTGTCGAACCAGACGCGAGGGGCGGCATCACGCAATCGGGCGGGAAATTCTTGGAAAAAAACGTCCTCGGTGAGCTCTATATGGTTATCGGCCGAGACGAGCGTCAGCCCCGCGGGAAGCCGAGCGTCGCGCAGCGGCTGCGGCTCGCGGTCCACGATCATCCCGGCGTCGGCGGCGGGTCGACTCTGGAATGTCTTGGGTTGCTCAAGCATAGGTTTCTCCTCTCAGCGATACGGCTTGATATCCCATTGAGTGGGGTCAAAGGCGCCAGCGTTGATGACGGTCTCGGCGCTGCCGGCCATGACCGTCTTCCAGCGCGCCGCGACCACCTCTAGGGTCAAGGCGCGGTCGACGAACCCCGAGGTCCGGGCGAGATAAATTCGGCGGACCTCCCCGCCCACCGCCTCGATGCATTCTCCCGTGACCGGGCAGTCGTCATGGGCGAGAAACGCGACGACCGGCGACACGAGCTCAGCCGGCAAGTTCTCTCGTGCATGCCGATGCATCGCCGATGTCTCTTCCTGTTGCGCATCCACCATGCGTGTGAAGGCGCCGGGGTTCACTGCGTTGGCCTTGACGCCGAGTTTCGCCCCTTCGGCCGCGAGCGAGCGCGTGAGCGAAAAAAGGCCGCCTTTGCTCGCCCCGTATGCTGCGAGCCAGGTGAAGCCCGCAAGCGCACCCGAAGTGATGTTCACAATGCGTCCATAGCCCTTCGATCGCATGTGCGGCCAGGCCGCCCGACAGGTCCAGATCGGTCCCATCAGATTGATGTCGATGTGCCGCCGAAAATCCCGCGAGGACATTTCATCGAAGGCCGCGGCGATGGAAATACCGGCATTGTTAATGAGAATGTCAACGCCGCCGAACGCGTCGAAGGCGGTTTGAATAATCGCGGCGGCGCCGTCCTCAGTCGCGACCGAATGAGCGTCTGCCACGGCGTCTCCGCCGAGGGCGCGGATCTCCTCCGCGACCGCCTCGGCCGAAGCGGTGCCGGAATACCCTGGCGTTTCAGGGTCGTGCCCGATGTCGTTCACAACGACGTTGGCCCCACGCGCCGCCAGGAGTAGCGCATGCGCTCGCCCAAGGCTCGGATTCCCGCCTGCCCCCGTCACGACGGCGGTGCGCCCGTCGAAGCGCAATGCGCCACGCTCGTATGCGTCGACAACCGCCTCGCAATGTTCCATTGCGCCGTCGTTCCTTCTGCTGATCAAGGGGAAGCGCTCGTCATCCAGCTCTTGGTGGATGCGCATGCCGCTGCAGTCAAACGCGTCACCGGCTGCGGATGAACGAAGGTGCGAGCTTGAACTCTCGGTAGAAAACAACCTCCGCGGTTACCACCGACCGATAGGGATGCTCGCTGGATCCAGTCATGTGCGTCACAATTCGTAGACGAAGAAGTCACCTGGGCCGGGGAGCAGATCCATGCGGCCCGCTCTGGTTCCAAACCTATCAGCAGAGGGGGTCTTTCGCTCAACATCTTACGCCCGTCTATCTGCACGCCCCGCCCCGGGGCTAGCGTTGCGGTAGGGCGAAAGCGAGCACCGCCCCGCCGGGAGGTCCCGGAATGCCGTAGTGGCCGCCCGCGGCGATGACCACATACTGTCGACCGGTTCGTGAAGAGACATAGGTCATCGGGGTTGCAGCCGCGACAGCCGGGAGCGTCGCACTCCAGAGTTCGCGTCCGTTGCCAATGTCGTAGGCACGAAGCATACGATCCTGGGCCGCAGCGATGAACACCAGTCCCCCGGCGGTGACGACCGAGCCGCCCATATTTGGCACGCCCATGCGGAGCGGCAGCCGACTGGGCGCCCCGAACGGCCCGGAGCTCGCCGCCGTCCCCAAGGGTTTGCTCCACAGCAGCTTGCGCGTCTTGAGGTCGAGGACATTCATGGTCCCGTACGGCGGCGCCTGGCAGGGGACTTGTAGCGGCGACATGAACGGGGTCTCGGCGAAGATGTAGGGCGTGCCGACCATCTGGAAGATCACCCAGCCACCTCCCCCGCCTTCGCTCGTAGGCGCGTCCTTCCGCGCAACGAGGCGGCCGAAATTGGCGAAGCGCAGCGTGTTGACGGCCACAAGGCCGCGCTCTGTATCGACAGACACGCTGCCCCAGTCGATGCCTCCGGCGGTGCCCGGATAGAAGAGCGTATCGCGGGTCGCGACGGGCGTGAACGGCCCCTCGTAGCGCGCGCGAAGGAAGCGAATGCGGCACCAGAGCTGGTCGAGCGGCGTCAGGCCCCACATGTTCCGCTCGCGCAGCTCCGGGCCGGACAGCGACGGGAAACCGGTCGTGAACGGCTGGGTCTTTGACGTCCGCTCTTCCGGAACCGCTCCCTGCGGGACGGGCCTCTCGACCACGGGATCAATCGCGCGCCCAGTTCGGCGGTCGAGCACGAAGATCTGTCCCAGCTTCGTCGGCGCGAGCAGCGCCGGCGTCACACCATTGGGCCCCGGAAGGTTTACAGCGACGGGCTGCGCTCCCACATCATAGTCCCACAAATCGTGGTGCACGGTCTGGAAGGTCCAGCGGACCTTTCCAGTCGCGACGTCGATGGCGACGATCGACGAGGAGACGGGTTCTGCGAATTTCCAGCGCATGCCACCGAAGTAATCGGGCAGGCTGTTGCCCGTCGGCACGAATACCAAGCCGAGCTCGTCGTCTCCGCTCAACACGCCCCACGCATTTGGTGTATCGCGGGTGTAGGTCTCGCCCGGCTGCAGCAGCGTCCGATCCGGCCTTCCCGCATCCCACGCCCATCGAAGCGCCCCCGTCTCGGCGTCATAGCCGCGGATGACACCGGAAGGAGCATCGAGCGATCCGAGGTCGCTTACGGACTGCCCGATTACGGCCACCCCATTCACGATGGCTGCTGGGGATGACGGCATGGCGGTGATGGCGACGGGCGGCCAGTCTCCCATGCCGACGCGCAGATCGGCCGCGCCGTCGTCCCCGAAGGAGGGGCAAACTCGGCCAGTCGCTGCATCGATGGCCATCAGATATCCGTCCGGCCTCGTGAACAGAATGCGCTTCGGGCAATCCGGCAGCGGATGTGGCGCCTCGTAGTAGGAAACGCCGCGGCACTTGCCGCCCCAGAGCTTGCTGAAGTCGATTTTCGCGAAATCGGGCATCGTGTAGCGCCAGATCTCGCGACCCGTATCCTGATCGATCGCGGCCACGATGCCCGGTTGGAGACAGACATAGAGCCGCCCGTCCGCGGCGAGCGGCGTGGCTTCGAAGCTCGGAATTGCCTGGGGCGGCCGACGCGAGTCGTACCGCCAGGCTAACTCGAGACGGCGGACGTTGCCGGTATCGATCTGGCTGACCGGCACATAGCGCGTTCCGCCGACCGTGTTCCCCCAGTTCCGCCACTCCGTCGGCCTTGCGGCCGAGTAGGCAGCCGCGGCAGCTGTCAGCGGTGAGCCGGAACTCAGCTCGGCCTGCAGGCCGAAGGCGAGGCCGATGACGGCGACGATGGCCAGCACTGGACCGGCGATCCACCACCTGCTCATGGCTGGCATAGCGGTCACGGGCCGGATCATGAATAAGAGACCTACGAGCGCCAGCGTGATCAGTCGGGGCGCCAGCTGCCACCCATCCAGTCCCACCTCCCAGAGACTCCAGGCGAGTGTCATGATCAGCAGGCCGGCGTAGATGAGCGGAGCGGCACGGCTTCTCCGGAGGAGCGCCAGCGCAGAAGCCAGGATGGCGATCCCGGCGACGAGATAATAAGGGCTGCCACCGTCCGTGATCAGAACCGCGCCGCCGGCGAGCAGCCCCAGTCCAATGATGGCCAAAATGACGGTGAGCGCCCAAACCACCACCCGTCCCATAGCGTCTCCTAGCCGACTATCTCTTCGAGGTCAGCGCGCGCTGCGCAGTGTGCGGAAGAACATGCGAAATTCATTTAGTATGTTGGCGGGCTGTTCTGATATGCCGAAATGGCCACCCCGTGGCATGACAGTCCAGCGCTGGAGGTTCGTCATTTTCGCCGCGATCGAGCGCGGAACCAGCATCACATCCTTGGGATGAACCGCGAAGGCGCACGGAACCTCGACCACGGGCGTGCGGCCGTGCAGGGGCTTGATCGGCATGCCCGAGCGGAAGTGCTCCCAATAGCTGCGCAGCGATGTCCCGATCGAGCGGGTCAGGTAGTAGATCGATACGAGGGTGCAAAGGAAATCGCGGTCGTGCACCGCGAACAGATCACCGTCGCAGTCGCTCCACGCGCGCCGCCGCTCCCACAGCCACGCGGCCGTTCCGGCCGGCGAGTCCACGAGTGCGTAGGCGAGCGTCTGCGGATCGTTGCTATGGGCGGCCACGTGGCTCGCGCTCAGCTCCCAGGTCGCCGCGCTGCGCTCGAGCATCCACTGTTCGTCCGGAGCGTAGTGCTGCGGGGTTATCGCCCTCAGGTCGAGGGCGGGGAAGAGGGGAATCGATGTGAGCAGACCGATCACGTTCTCAGGGTGGGCGTGGGCGATCTGGCCGCAGAGCACCGCACCCCAGTCCCCGCCACCCACTGCGAAGCGGGAATAGCCGAGCACGTCGGTCATCAGCTTCGCGAAGAGCTCGGCGGTCCGCGGCACGTCGAGGCCGGTCTTTGTAAGCGGCATCGAGAAGCCGAAACCCGGCAGAGAGGGAATGATCAGATCGAAGGAGTCCGCTGGATCACCGCCGTACGCGGCAGGATCCGACAGCGGTCCGACCAGCGCATAGAAATCCATGAACGTCCAGGGCCACCCGTGCAGGAGAAGTAAGGGCATGGGATCGTGGCCCTTGCCGCAAACGTGGGCGAAGTGCAGCGGGACCCCGTCGATGGTGGCCCTGAAGTTTCCGAGCTCGTTGATCTTTCGTTCCGTGGCGCGCCAGTCATAGTCTTCGCGCCAGTAGCGGACCATCTCCTCGAGCCAACTCCGCTCGACACCGTATCGCCAATCCGAATTGCCGAGATCGTCGGCCCAGCGGGTGCGCGCGAGACGGAGGCGCAGGTCGTCG
The DNA here is from genome assembly GCA_963801865.1 of uncultured Gammaproteobacteria bacterium. Taxonomy (GTDB): domain Bacteria; phylum Pseudomonadota; class Gammaproteobacteria; order Steroidobacterales; family Steroidobacteraceae; genus Bog-1198. The sequence continues at coordinate 304,502 of CAWDGY010000002.1, forward strand.
AGCTCAGCGTCGGGCACGGCGATCTCAAAGGGTTCAGACTTCATGGCGCTCGATAATGTGCCGCTAGGGCCTCCAGTCCAACGGGGCGCCGACGGAGCCGACTTTGGTCGCGGCGTGAGCCCGATCGCGGCAATGAGCCTAACAGGCACATGCGGTCTGAGCTCGATAGGCAACGCCGCTTTAGCAGCAATTTGCGCCCCTTACCAGCATTGACACCACGTCATGCGGGGATCCCAAATCGCCAGACGCTTCGAGCAGTATTAGCAGCCCGTGTCGATCGAATCGATGCCTTCTCGCAGGCGTAGGCACAAAATATGGAACCGAAGGCTAGATTGTCGGGACGGTCCTTTTGGTGTTGTGATTCACTAGGCACAACCAACCAGACGGGGTAGCCATGTTGACCTTGACCAATACCAGGCTTTTCGACGGCCGGGAGATGCTACCGGGCAAACGCAGCGTCACGCTCGATGGAAATCGGGTCGTATCGGTGGCAGCGCAGCCGGGGGCTGATTCCGACAGAACCATCGATCTCGAGGGCATGACGCTGATGCCCGGCCTCATCACCTGTCATCTTCACGCAGATTTCTACCGGTTCAGCTTGGCGCAAGGCGTTGCCGGCGAACCGCTGGGCAAGGAGTTTCCGCCGGGAGTCATGATGGCGATCGGCGTGCGCACCTGCCGCGTGCTGCTGGAGAGCGGCTTCACGGGCTATGTGGGAGCCTCGTGCAGCAACGACATCGACGCCCAGCTCAAGATGGCGATTGCCGAAGACATCATCCCGGGGCCGCGTATTCGTGCCTGCGGTCATCACATCGGCACCACGGCGGACCTCAATGACAGCCGCAAATGGTGGCGGCGTTTCGAGACGCCGGGGACCGATCTGTTCGTGGATGGCCCCGATGCCTTGCGCAAGGCAGTGCGCGAGGAAATCAGGCGCGGCGCCGAGACGATCAAGGTATTCGCCAGCTCGGGTCGCGGCTATTTCGGCCGCACACATCGCAACGTGGCTCGCGACGAGATGATGGCGATCGTCAACGCCGCACACGAACGCGGCGCTCGGGTGCGCGCCCACGTCGCAGGAAAGGAGATGATCCTCGAATGCGTCCAGCTGGGCGTAGATATCATCGATCACGGCGATGAGCTGGACGAGGAATGCATCGAAGCGATGGTGAAGGCCGAAACTTTCTGGGTACCGAGCCTCATCTATCCCAAGCTCCTGCTCGAGCTCGGGTGGGGCGATGCGGCGGGCGAGATGCAGAGGCTGTATGAGAATTCCAGGCGCATGCTGCCACTCGCCCAGAAGGCCGGAATCCGGATTCTCGTCGGAGACGACTACTGCGGTGTCTTTCGAGACACGTTGCAGGATGATCCGCTCGATCATCAGGTGGGCCGTTACGGGCGCGAGTTTGCCTACTATGGCGCCATCGAGGGGCTATCGCCCGAGGACGTGCTCGGCTGGGGGACGAAGAATGCCGGCGAGCTGCTGGTCGATGCACCCGCAAAGGTCGGGATCGTCGAGCCGGGCGCATTGGCCGATCTGATCATCGTGGACGGTGACCCGGTGGCCGACCTGACGCTGCTTTCGCGCCCTGAGCAGGCGCTGAAGGCAGTCATCCGCGACGGTGCTTTCACGATCGACCGCTTGCCGCCGCGGAGAAAGCGGATGGCTGCCTAGCGGGTCAGCGCGCGGTCCAACCGCCGTCCACCGCGATGGCCTGACCGGTGAGGAAGCTGGAACTCTCGTCGCAGAGCGACACCACGGCAGAGGCGATCTCGGTCGGTTGGCCGAAACGGCCGATTGGGCTCTCCTCGAGCAACTTTGCCGCAAACTCCGGCGTCAATCCCTTGCGGGTCATCGGCGTGTCGATCATCCCCGGGCAGACGGCATTTACGCGAATACCCTGCCTGGCATATTCGAGCGCCGCTGCCCTGGTGAGCCCGACGACACCATGTTTAGCCGCGACGTAGGCGGACACATAGGGGGCCCCGACGATCCCCGCGACGGAGGCACAGTTCACGATGGAGCCGCCGCCCGTCTTCAGCATCTGCGGAATCTCATAGCGCATGCAAGACCAAAGCCCGGTGAGATCGATGGCCATCACCCGGTTCCAGTTCTCCATGCTGCAGTCTGCGGTAGGCTTACCGGCGTCGCCGTCGATGCCTGCAGCATTGAAAGCAGCGTCCAGCCGGCCATAGAGGCCGACTGCCTGCTCGACGGCCTCCCGTACGGCACCGTCATCGGTGACGTCGCAGCGGATAAAAACACATTCGCCGGACTTGCGCAGCTGCGTCTCCACGACGCGGCCCGCATCGTCGTCGCGGTCCACCAGCGCTGTGGCATAGCCGCGAGCAACGAAGAGCTCCGCCGTTGCGCGGCCGATGCCGGAGCTAGCGCCGGTGACGAGCGCCACCTTGCGCGGAGTTAGGCCGGCCACGATGTTCCCTCCGAGTCAATGAGTGTGTTGAAGCGGGCGTGCAGGTCGTGTCGCATTCAAGATATCAGCGGGGGCGGTTGCGCGCTCGACACCGCGCGCCGTCTTTCTTCAGATCCCGCCGTAGGCGCCGACAAAGGAAGATCGCCGCCTAGCTGAGTAAACGCCCGCGATCCTCTGTCGATCGAAACGCTTGAGGTGTCACGCCGGTCGAGCGCTTAAAGGCTCGCCCGAAGCTGGTCTGTTCGGAATATCCCAGCTGGAGTGCAATTTCGTCGAGCGTGCAACCGCCATGGAGCAGCGCATGCTTGGCCAGCTTGATTCGCTCGCCCTGAACGATGTTGGAAAACTTGACGTCCATTCGAGTGAGGCGCTTCTGCAGAGTGCGGGACGACGTTCCGAGTTTTGCAGCGCAGCCATGGACTGAGCAGCTCCCGGTGGCGAGCGCCCGGCGCACATACCTTTCCACTTGTTCAACGAAGCCAGATCTTGATGCGGCGCGCAATTGCGACAAATAGCCTCCCAGCAGGCCGTACAGCATCTTATTGGACGTGGCAATCGGCCGATCCAAAATCTCTTGTGGGAAAGCGATCGCGTGAGCCTCTGCGTTACCGCTGACCTTGCAACCCAGCCGATCTTGAATCGGTTGAAGATTGGATCGCGGAATCTTGAAGGTGAGCGTCGCATAGTGAGGCCGGAAATGGGGTCCCGCGAGCACTTGCAGGGTCTTCGTCATGAGAAGAAGGCCTTGGTAGTTAACCTGCTCACTGTCGCCCAGTCCCGTGTCCGTCCGCCAGCGGAGCTCCGCGGTCTCCCGACCCGTTAGCACTTCGATCTCGCAATCTGGTGCGACGACCGGTACGTAATCGATGAGGCTTTGCAGCGCAAGCCGCAGGTTTGGCGCGGCCCGGGCAAGCGTCGCTGCACAGCCGAAGACCTCAGGATCCTGCCGTTCCGCGAGCCGCATCCCGAACAGCGGGTCATTCAGAAGGCTACTGCACGACTCCATGAGGTTCACCGCCGCTGCGCACTCGATGTGCTGATCGGGGTCCTCAAAAGTCCGCGAATCGATTTCATGGCGCTCTAGAACCTTACGCGGGTCGCGGCCCCGACTTCGGACAAGGTCCAGCAGCCCCCGAAAGTATCCAGCTTGGAGCGTGCCGTGTGACGGAACCACATCGAATGCACCATCAACGCTCAGCACGATGGTATTCTCGGCTCGCACAATTTCTCCTTCCCGTGTCGCTACCCCAGGAAGGAAGGCCTTCGCTGCGCCATTGTGCGACAGGGCTTTCGGGTCACCGAAAGTCTTGATTATTCTATAGCTTAGCTATCGAGCCCCCTCGGCGCAAGGCGGAGGAGGCAGCGCGTAACGAGACAGCTGTTGGCGCGTGCCTGCGGCGGACGTTATGTAGCGGTGACTGCGCCACCAGCAGATTGCGATCGGCGATAGTGCGCCGCACCGCCCACGGCGCAAAGTATTGAAGTGGGGGCGTAAAGTGTCGAGACCGCGGTATGGGTGACCGGTACATTGCACTCAAAGCGGCGCAGGCACGCGCGACGTCGATAACCAGAGAGCCGGACCATGGGCGCAAACGACGCACACACCGACGCAGCGGCGAAGTGCCTAGTAGCAGGCGGGACTTACGAGCTCAGGGGCGGCGACTCACGCTTGGACCCGCTGATCCGCAACAATCCCTTCCCCTTCTACCGTGCGCTCCGCAAGCAAGAGCCGGTCTATTACGATCCCGGGTTGGACACCTATCTCGTGACCCGCTACGAGGATGCGCAGACGGTTCTGCGCGATCCCATCACATTTTCCCTCGAGCATGGCTACCAGGATCGATATGCCAACGGGTTTGTCGACGAGCTCGCCGAGATCATGAATCGCGACGGCGGCGGATTCATTCGCGACATCATCGCGAGTGATCCACCCGCTCATACCAGACTACGAAAACTGCTCGAGAAGGCCTTCACCGCCCACCGAGTCAAGGGCCTCGAGCCGAGGATTCGGCAGATCGTCGTAGACCTCATCGAGCCGCTGGCAGAAAGAGGGCATTGCGATGGCATGAAGGACATCGGCGCTCCGCTCACTGCCCGGATCATCTGTGAGCAGCTTGGCTTCGATTTCGACGACATCGGGACCGAGAAGATCGCCCGCTGGACGACTGCGCTGCTTGCGCAGATCGGAAGAATGCAGACTCGCGAGCAGATGATCGAAAACGCGCGGCAAATGTGCGAATTGCAGAACTACATCATTCCGCACATTCGCGCACGCGAGGCTGAGCCGCGGGAGGACATGATGTCCGACCTGGTCCATGCACGTTTGGACGATGAGCAGAATCCGACGCTCTCCTTCGAGGAAAAGGTGTCCTGTATCCGTGCATTGCTGATCGCAGGAAACGACACGACGGCCGCTGCGCTGGCCAATCTCATGATGATTCTCGCCACTCAACCGGAGTTGGCCCGGCAACTTCATGAGTCCGCGGATGACGAGCGGCTGCTGTCGCGTTTTGTGGAGGAGGTTCTGAGGCTTGAACCTCCCGCTCATGGACTTTACCGGACTACCATGAGGGAAGTGGAACTCGGAGGCAAGGTCCTGCCTGCCCACGCTCAGGTCTGTATCCTGTTCGCCTCGGCCAACGATGACGATACGCAGTTCGCGTGCCCGCGAACCCTGGATATTAGTCGTCCGAACATCAGCAAGCACCTCACGTTCGGCGCAGGCATTCACCTTTGTATCGGAGCAGCGCTCGCACGGATGGAGATCAAGGTCGCGGCGCAGGAAATCGTCAAGCGGCTCGGCAATATCCGGCTTGCCGTACCGGCGGAGCAGCTCACTTACCTGCCGACGCTTGCTACACAAACGCTCGAGCGCCTACCGCTCACCTTCTCGCGGCGGATTTAATTCCCTTTTTTGTACCCGGCCAGGCATTGGGGAATCAGGACCGCTGGCCCGCCGAGCGGATCCGCTGCGCCCTGGCCGAGCAGGTTGCGAGGCTGCTCGGCAGACGGGGCCCTTAAGCGGATTACTTGTCAGGATCGGTCGCACGGTCGTCGGCATGAGCGCCCATAGCCTCGCGTGCCTTCAACCGGATATACGCCTGGATCTGCCGTACTTGAGCCGTGTCGAGCTGGTCGAAACGCGGCATCCCTCGTTGCAGCAGCGTGCCGTCATGCACCACGCTTCCAAAGCTGCTCGGGTCCGTCGCGACCGCCGATTCGCGCAGATCGGGTGCCGGCGCCCCCGCCGAGATCACATTCAGCCCGTGACAACCGCCACAGTTCACGGCGAATAGAAGCTCCCCGGCGCCGGCGTCGGCAGCATCGATCGTTGCGGACGAGTCGTTGACGGGATGCAGTGTAAAATCGGGCGGCGCCGTCGGCGGAAGCGCGGCGGTACCGCCCAACCGGAAGGTCAGTAGCCGCCGCGGCTGAGCGCCGTATTTCCAGCCCGCGTTCATCAGATCACCCGCGCTGTTCGATCCTCCATAACCCACCAGCACGGCAACATACTCAATACCGCGCACCGAGTAGCTGATCGGGGCCGAAATGATGCCGAGCCCTGCGTTGAATCGCCACAGAACTTTGCCGGTGAGTGCGTCGTAGGCACTGAAAAAGCCATCCGCCGCGCCCTGGAAGACGAGGTCGCCGCCCGTGGCCAACGTGCCACCGTTCCAGAAATAGGTGTGCTCAACTTTCCAGCGCACCGTCTGACGTACGGGATCGTAGGCCAACAGGTCTCCTTTGCGATCGCGAGAGTCCTGCTCGACGACCGACATGCTGATGCCGACCATCGAGACGTCCTTGCCCGTGCCCTGCCCCTTCGCGTAGCGCATGCCCAGCTGCATGTATGGAATGTAGACCAGTCCCGTCTTCGGGCTGAAAGACATCGATTGCCAGTTGTGCGCCCCGAGAGGCGACGGCCAGATGGTGACGGGACCATGCTGGTAGCGGATGTCCGCCGCCTCGACGGGGCGCCCGGTTGCAACGTCGATATGATCGGCCCAAGTCGCTTTGCCGATCTTTCCGGCCGAGATCAGCTTTCCCGTGAGCCGGTCTATCACATAGAGGAAGCCGTTCTTCGGGGCCTGTATCAGCACCTTGCGGCGTCGGCTGTCGATGATCAACTCCGCGAGACTCATCTGCTCCGCGGAATCGAAATCCCATGAATCTCGCGGATTGAGCTGGTAGTGCCAGAGGTATTTCCCCGTGTCGGCATCGAGGGCCAGAATCGAGGCGGTGTATAAATTGTCCCCATCGCCCGGACTGCGCTGCTCGGGATCATACGGCGCTGCATTTCCGGTGCCCACGTAGATTCGGTTTAGATCCTTGTCGAACGTGATGCTGTCCCACGGACCTCCCCCAGTTCCGGTCTTCCAGAACGATCCGCTCCAGGTAGCGGCAGCCTTTTCCATCGCTGCATCGCCTCGGTTCTCCTCTGGAGAACCTGGCGCCGCGTAGAAGCGCCAGACCTGGCGCCCCGTTGCCGCATCGTAGGCGGTGACATAGCCCCGCGCGCCAAAGTCCGCTCCGCCGTTGCCAATGATGATTTTGCCGTTGAAGGCACGCGGTGCCCCGGTGATGGTCTGGACCGATCCGGGCGCAGTCGTCTCCGTGCTCCAGAGAAGACCGCCTGTCTTCGCGTCGAGCGCGATCAGCCGGCCATCGATCGTGCCGGCAAAGACGCGACCGTCCTCATAGGCGACACCGCGATTACACGGGAGCGCGTAGCGGAGCTTCTGGGGTGCATGCTTCCAAATTTCTGGATCATACGTCCACAGTAGTTTGCCGCTCACCGCATCGGTGGCGTACACCTTCGCGTAACTTCCCGTGAAGTAGAGGACACCATTCACTTCCAGCGGCGTCGCCTCGAGCATCTGCTCGTCCGGCAGATCGAGATACCAGGCGAGGCCCAAGCGCCCTACGTTGGCCCCGTTGACCTGCTGGAGCGCGCTGTAATCGGTCTCATCCGAGCTCCCGCCATGACCCGTCCAGTTCACAACGCCGTTCGCTGCAGCGCGCTCTGCGAGCGCAATGCGCGAAATGCCCGCCGCAGACAGCATGCAGAGAGCGCAGATCCAGAACGACTGCTTCACGAGGATCTCCCAGTTTTCAAAATCAGAAGCGCTGCCCACACGAGCCGGCAACGCAGGTAGCGCTATGCACTCGCCCAAGTGCAACCGCGGCCATCGTTAAATTCAATTTCGCTTGACGCTAGATCGATGGCTGCACAATTGCAAGGATATCCTTTTTGAAATACGCGTTTCCAAGCCGGCTCGAGAAACATGCGTTTCACTCAAACCTGAGAAAATAACTGCGCAGCGTTTGTGCGCTTGGCGATAGAGTACAGAGCAACGATTGCGCGCGCTCGTTATTTGCCTATAATTTGAAGGAATCTCATATGCGGCCCATCACAGAATTATCCCTGCCTTACCTGGCCATTGAAGATCCCGAGTTCGCCAAGGATCCGTTCTCGCACTTCAACACCGCGCGTAGCCAGCATCCATGGCTCGCGAAAACTGCTTACGGCTACGTCGTCACGGAATATGCGGCGATCAGAGACCTCCTCGGCAACGACGCGCAGATGCGTCCGCCGCACGAAGTCATCATCAATGCCATGAACGCGAAGGGCTCGCGTTGGGAACGCTTTCAACTCGAGTCGCTGCTTGCGATCCACGGCGACGAGCATAAGCGCATCCGCGACGTCGTGGCGCCCATGTTCACGCCCCGCGCCGCGAACCAGCACCGAGACCTGATGCGTCAGGTGATCTCCCGCGTGCTCGATGAATGGGCCCCGAAAGGTCGCTTCGACTTCGAAGAGTTCGCGTCCTACTTCCCCATCACGGTCATGTGCAGCCTGCTCGGTGCCTCGCCCTCCATCATCCCGGGGCTGCGCTCCTCCCTCGAGGCACTTGGACTCAGCTTCAATCTCATCCCTGGCTTCCTTCCGCAGCTCGAGAAGGCGTGCGAGGTGCTCGAGAGTCATCTTGCGCGAGCTCATCGCCGACCGAAGGGCAGGTCGCCGCCTCAATGTCGAGCCGGATCTTCTGGACCCACTGCTCCAGGCAGGGACTCCGGCGGCATCAGCGAAGGTGAGTTGAAGAGCCTGCTGATCTTCCTCTTCGTCGCAGGCTACGACACGTCGAAAAACGTGCTCACCTTTATCATGCACGAGATGCTGACGCGGCCCGAGATCTATGAGCGCTGCGCACGGGATCCAGCATACTGCCGCAAAGTCGTCGAAGAGAGCCTGCGCTTCCAGAGCCCGGGAACTAGCGCGCGTCTGACCAATGAAGATGTCGTGTACCGGGATGCGCTGATTCCGAAGGACACCATGCTGTTTCTGCCGAACGGCATAGCCGGGCGCGATTCTTCGGCGGTCCCCGACCCGGATAAGTTCGACCCCGAACGGCAGCACATCAACCGGCACATTGGCTTCGGACGCGGGATGCACATCTGCCTGGGCCAATTCATCGCCCGCGCACAGATTGAAGAAGGCTTGCACCAAATCGCTCAGCGCATCAAGAATCCCAAGCTCGCAGGCACGCACGGATTTCGACCGTTCCCCGGCGTCTGGGGATTGAAGGGTCTGCCGATCGAGTTCACGCCCGCGCCGGGGCCCGGCGAATCGACTCCTGCTCTCGTAGAGAATGGCGTCGCCTGATGGCCAAGATCACGTACGTCGAGTTCAACGGCGCGAAGCGCGTCGTAGAGGTAGAGCCTGGAATGACCGTCATGGAGGGCGCGGTGAAGAACGGTGTGCCCGGTATCGACGCTGAGTGCGGGGGAGCCTGCGCCTGCGCGACCTGCCACGTGTACGTGGACCCGACTTGGACAGCAAAAACGGGCCGGCGCGGCGACCTTGAGTCCTCGATGCTCGACATTGCCTGTAATGTGCAACCGAACAGCCGGCTGTCTTGCCAGATCCGCGTGACAGCAGCTCTCGACGGACTTGTGGTACGCATCCCGGAAAACCAGCACTCGTAGACAAGCTCGGCGCAGGGAGGAAAGCATGAAGCAGATCGGCGGCAACGACCGCGCGGAAGCCTTCGACCGCTCGCTGGGCGTCAGGTCGGCCAGATGACGACCGCGGGTTGCGACCGGAGGATTTTCGCGATGACAGACGTGATCGACCTGATCAGAGAGTGGTTCGACCTCGTCGCTACCGGACCGGCCGAAGCTTGGCCCGCCCACGCCGCCGATGATGTCGTGATTCGCTTGCCCTTTGCGCCGCCCGGTGTGGCGAATGAGCTGCGCGGCCTCACCCAGGCCGTTGCGGCGCTGAGTGCCGTCTGGAAGACAAAGGAGAGCTTCACATGGCACGATGTGGTGATCAGGAGGACTGAGGATCCGGAGCTATTCGTCACCACGGCTCGGTCGGAAGCTGTGTTGCTGTCTGGGCAACACTATGCCAACAGCTACGTGATGCTAACGCGCATGCGACATGGGAAAGTCATCGAGCATGTGGAGTACTTCAACCCCCTGCCGGTGATCGAGGTCTTCGGACCCGTGCGGTAGGAGAAAGGCAAGACTAGGCCGGTTGCGCTCAGATCACCGCGATGGACGTCGAGAGCGCGAGCCCTGGTCGAAAGAGTGACCCCGAGCCGCTGTACGGAAGGCGCGAATTGCTCATGCGGGGGCGCAAGATGCCAGGACGGCTATGCGTGGTCAAACCTATACTACGGTAAACTGCAAAGGGCCTAGAATGCTTTTTCCGGCCGCGAAATCAGGCATCGAACCTGATCTCCCTTATCCGCCGTTGGAGGATCCCAAGCTCGGCCGTGATCGATCTTCCAACGTGCGGCAAGAGTGAGAGGCATTCGTGCAGCGTACGATTCTGATTGGCGTCGGTAACCATCCTTGCCGCTTCGTAACAGCTGAAGAGGTTGAGCATTATCAGGAATTCGGTTGGGTTAAGCTCAAGGGCTTCGTTCGCGCGGGGGTGGTTCAGCTCATACTGAAGAGCGCTCTTGAACGAATGGGCGAGGACGCCGACAGCAACGCGGTCATCGAGACCATCGGACCCGGGGTCGAGAAGAAAATCGCCTACTTCAATGCGGAGTATGGCGGCGGGCTCGAGAATCCGCCGGTCCGATCACTGATCGAACATGTCGGCAAGAATGCCAAGTCGCTGATGAGCCGCTCCCGGCCGGTAGGGGTTAGATATTTCTCGGATTTCTACGCGCCGAAGCTGCCGTCCTCGAAGCAGGCACGACACGGCGGAAACGGGCCCACCAGCTTCCACCAAGACTTCACCAACTTCTCGGTCGATCGGTCGGGCGGCATGACCTTCTGGGTTGCCCTGGAGGACTACGGTCCGGAGTTTGGAACGATGTCCTTTGTGAACGGCTCACATCGCCTCGGCGTACTGGGCAATTACCGCACCTATCAGAAGGGCGAGGACCTGCTCGATATTTATCCGAATCTCCGCGACGAGCTGAAGCTATCCGAGCCGATGTCCTATGCGGCGGGCGATGTGACGGTTCACTCACATATGACGGCGCACGGTGCTGGGGCGAACCTCACCGACCGACCGCGTTGGGCTTATCTGATTCTGGTGCAGCCGACCGATGCCTGCTGGACGGGGGCGCCGGCCGAAGCGTTCGACTCCAACGGTATGCAGATCAATCAACCGCTTCCCGAGGATCGCTTCCCGACTCTTACCTGACGCATAACTTACCCGATCCGCGCCGCGACCATGCCCGCCAGCTCGAAGAGTTTTATCTTCCCCGTCGTTGTTCTCGGTACGTCGTCATGCGTGATAAAGACGATTTCCCGGGGGATCTTGTAGCTCGAGAGTACGCCACGCAGTCCAGCCTTGAGCGATTCCTCGGTGGGTGCGGCACCCTTCGCCGGCACGATCGCCGCAACAACGCGCTGGCCGAGCTCAGGATCCGGCAGACCCACGACGATTGGCAAATCGACGCCGGGCAGGCCACGCAATGCCGCTTCCACTTCCAACCGCGAGACGTTCGCGGCCCGCGTTTTGATCATGTCGCCACGCCGGCCGACGAAGAAGAGATATCCGTCGGCATCCAGCCGCACCAAGTCGCCGGTCGGATAGAAGCCGTCGCGCGTGAAAACATCCTTGCGATCGACCTTATAGAGGCCGGACATCAACGCGCCGCCGCGCACTTGGAGTTCACCAACCTGGCCAAGCGGTACCTTCTCGGCGGTTTCCGGGTTGACGACGCGCCGCTCGTAGCCCTCGACTCCGCGCCCCGAAGAACCCGCCTTATCCTCGGGCAAGCGCGCATCCAGCGGCTCCGCGCTATGTGCGGTGAAGGTCTCGCTCATCCCGAGAATATTGGCCTGAAGATGCGGTTGAATGATCTGGCCTGTTTTATCCCGAAAGGGTCCCAAGCCCACAATCCTGTCAACATCGATGCCGCGGGCGACCGCTGCTTCTCGCAGCTTCACCATGACCTCGCCCCAGCTATTGAGGCGGTTGACCTTGCATCGCTCGATTGTATCGAGCACGACGTCGATCTCGGGCGAGGCGGGATACACGAGCGTCGCGCCCATGCTCAAGACCTGCATGGTCATTCCCAGTCCGCCGAGCCAAAACGTCGGCAGGTGCGGCATCATGCGATCGTCCGGCTTGAGCAGGAAGTATTTAGCCAGTTCGCGCGGAAAGCGCGTCGCATTCCATTGGGTGTGCATCACCGCCTTCGGGAGCGACGTGCTGCCGGACGTATAGACGATGATGGCGTCGTCCGCAGGACTGACCTCTTGTTCGATTGCGGCGAGCAGTTCCCTATCGGGCGCGTCCGGCGTATCGGCCCAAGTCAGTAGATCATCGATCGAGCGCGCCCAGTCCAGCCCACCCGCATCGTCGAGCCAGATCGAACGTAGATAGGGCGCGCTTCGAAGACGGAGCGCCCCTGCTTGCCCTTGTGTCAATCCCGGCAAAGCCGCGGCCAGCGTTTTGACATAGTCGTGGCGCAGGAAGCGACGCACTCCGATGAGTATCTGAACGTCGCCTTTGCGCAGGATGTGGGCCAGTTCGGGAGGTGTGCACAGGGTGCTGACGAGAGAGATCAAAGCGCCCATCCGCAGCCCCGCCACCAATGCTGTCAGCCAAAGGATGCCTCCGGGCGCTAAGAGCGCTATCCGGGTGCCCTTGCCCGCGCCGAGTGCCAGCAAAGCCCTCGCCATTCTAGATGTGCGCCGTTCCAGCTCCTCGTAGGTGAGCGTTTCCTCAACTGTAGCGACGGCATCACATCCGCCGCGTACAGCAACACAATTCGCCAACAATTTCGGCAAGGTTGACGCTGGCTCGATCTCGTCCATTACTCCTGACCCTCTCCGCCAATGAAACGGGCACCTCGCAGCTTGAGTCAAGCAGATTCAGCCAGCTCCGGTTCGAATGCAATGGGCTTAGTACGCAATCCGCACGCACCGAGCTGAATTTGGAGAGCGGACCCACACCGAATTGAGGACGCTCGATCGGCAATTCCGGCAAGTTCAGCAGGACTACGTAATACGTTTATAATTTTCGTGCCGTTGCCACATTTAAGGGAATTGATATGTCTTTCACTAGTCCTGTTTCCCATAGCGCAATCAAATGGGTTGAGGTGCCACCGAGCTGGCAAGAAGGCAAGGGCCTCGTCCCCTATGAGGGTGAGACGGCGCATATGTTGGACTGGGTCGAGAACATGAACGGCAGGTCCGCTCACCTATTTCCTCACATCGGTCAACTCATCGTCGACGTCGTCGAGATCGAACCGAACGCAGTCCACCAACTGGGCAAAGCGGGAGACGAGATCGTTGTCGTCGTCAATGGTGTTTTGAGCCTCATCACCGACGCCACAAAGGTCGAACAAACCTTCAAGGCTGGAGAGATGGTGATGTTTCGGGCGGGCTGGGCCGGAATCTATCGTGTGATGTCCGAAGACGGTCCATTTCGCGAGCTCGCCATCGTGCCGCACGATTATTTCGACGCATCCGGACCTCCGCCCGTCAGCCGAGAGACCCCCGGCAGGATCGAGCCGCCGCTCGCGGCCGGCAAGCATGAGCTGTACAGGAACACCTACATCGTGGAAGCGGAGAATATTGATCACGCCACCCATTGGTCGATCGCCGCTTCATCGGATGAAGTCGTGCAAGTGCTGGCCGGCAGACTGACCCTGAGAGCTGGAGGCGACACCGCTTCTTTCGGACCGGGAAGCGTTGTGATTTTGCCCAAAGGCTTCGTGGGCGACGCCGCCGCTACAGCAGGATACCGCGCGGTCACAGCCCGTTGGAATGGCTGATGCGTTTATGGATCACGCCACGGCGTGGGTACCTATCGAGGCCTATCTCAACACCAAGTCAGTCTACCTTGGGATATAAGAGGCAACCTTACAGCCACCCCGATACCGGCGTCGTGGACAACACCCACTTGGATCAGGACAGACGGCGGATAGGATTTTTTCCGTCCCAATTCTCGGCAGCGTCACGAAATTTAGCGAAAACGTTATCCGCCACCGGATTTGCGTCGATCAGTTCGACGAAGAACCCTAGCGTTCGTACGGCGTCGATCCAGCCGACGCGAAACCCCATCATCAAGCCCGAGAAAATAAGGTCGCAGCCGCCCTCGGTGTACGCATCGAGAGTCGCATCGTAGTCGCGGCAGTAGAGTGCCGCGTGATGGAGCCCCGATTTGCCGCCGGCAGGGCCTTCCTGCCAGATTGAAGGCTGCTCATCGTTGACGCAGACCAACTCGATCTGCACCTCGCCGGCTTGGGCAATGGCTGCCGAGATGTCGGCATTGCCTGACGACCTGCCACGATAGGTCGGCTTGTCATAGGCGACTTTGTCGAACCGGAAAAAGGGGCCGATCCCGGCGCTACGTATCCACGCCGTCATGGCCGCATCCAGATCAGGCACGAGCCAGCAAAACTGCATGAATTTTCGATCCGGGAAGGGTAGGTAGCTCATCACACCGCCTCGCCATGAAAACGATTGCTCGAACCTATCAGCCGAATCCCATCGACGCTCGACATTCTGCGCCACTTCATCTGCATGGCGCGCCGAGGGTCTGATACGCGGCTGTGCTCACTTCGACTGCGGATGCCAGGCCGGGTCCACATGGACCTTGAGGCTTTCTCTCGCCAGAGCGCAGGGCGTCCGTGGTCCGGGGCAACGCCATCTTTCAGGCTACGGACAAACGCCAGCGCAGCACGCCCTTTCGCGATCACGACTTGAGTTGCGGCTGATCAGACCAGCCGCGGGAGGCGTACCTCTCTGGCCCGCCTCAGACCGTCATCTCCAGCAGCTTGTCACCGGTCCGATTGTTCTCGAAATATCCGAGGCCGTAATCACCCTTGATGGTAGTTCGCTGCATGCGGCGCGGATATTTCGGGTCATGTCCGCTCACCGAGTGAAGCACCCGCCAATTGTCCCAGATCAGCATGTCCGTCGGCGCCCACCGATGGAAATAGGGATGCACCTTCTCGAGAATCTCCTCGCAGGCCGCCGCCAGCAAGGCATCACCCTCCGGATTTTCCTCACCTTCTATGCCGACGGCCATCCAGGGAGAGATATGCAGCACTTTTTCGCCGGTGGACCGCGTCCAGACAGCCGGATGGATCGCGCGCGGTAGAGTCCTCGCAAGTTCGGTCATCTTGTAGTGCCCTGGATGCGGCTCGATCTCGCGGAAAGTCCGCGGTTTACCGAAGCGCATATTGGCGTAGGCGAGATCGAGCGTGTAGACGATATTCCGTCCTTCGATCTTGTCGCGCACTTCCGGCGAGACGGCCTTGTAGAGCTCGATGCAATCGGCGAAGCCCGTCATCCCGCCCTCAGGCGGGATCTCCAGGGCACGCAGCACTCCGGCGCGATTCAATTCATTGTTGTAGCAGTGGTCGAAATGCCAGGGGAGCCACTGCGAAAGCCGCTTCTCTTCGATCTCCACAACACCCGCGCTGTTGGGCTCACAGCGCATGTCGATCACACCCGGCATCGTGTCCTGGTCGGCTCGCGGGACGGACGCGACCGGATGATCCTTGAGAGGTCCGAACACGTTACTGATCGCCACATGCATTTGGCTCGTGGGCTCTACATCTTCGAAGACGATCAAGCCTCGATCCTGAAAGAGATCGACGAGTTGTTTGCGAACGGCCTCGTCCTTTACTGACTCCCGGGTCACGCCCGAGACCCTCGCTCCGAATGAGAGGCCGTCGCCTAACGGTTTAACTGTGATCGAGGTCATAGCGCTTCACTCCCGCTCTTCAGTCGAAACAACCAATCTCTGGGCCTGAAGCTGTGCATGTTACAAGGTAATGCGCGTTACTCAATAAATCATATTGAGGCGCTGTGCGTTGGTCAAGCGCCGCCAAAGTGCATCGCACACACCGATTATGTTTTGTTACCCCCCTGAAACACTGGGCTCTGGTGCCCGTAGTTCCGCCAGGGCCAATCGGCCTGCAATTGGGCACAGCTACAGTTGTGTCCCATGGGCAAGTTAAGCCTCTCCGGCTTGCATCGAACGAATGTTGGAGTTGACCGCTCTTGGGATCGCACGGTTTGTGGTCGTTGGTCCCGGCTACCACCCCGAGGCGCACAGAGGCGGCAGGAGCTTGTTTGCGAGCGAGGTGATCCGGCAGTGGCGGCAGTCTGGGCGACCTCCGTTGCGCCGCCATCGGATGATAGCCTATGCTGAGCAGCCGCTCAGTTGGGAATGACCTAGAGGTGAACGATGACAACTTTCGACACCAGCACCTCATCGCGGACTCATTGCTCATTCCCGCCGATATGCCCATGATGCGGCAGCCCACCCAAGAAAAGGCATGAGAACGGATGGCACGAGCGACATTCTCCGGCCTCGACATTGAGTATCAACTGTTCGGACCGAGTGGGGCGCCGGCAATCGCGCTCACGCCGGGCGGCCGGTTCCCGATGGACACTCCCGGCCTGCCCGAGCTCGCTCAGGCCCTCGCCGCGGGCGGCCGCCGAGTGCTGCTCTGGGACCGACCCAATTGCGGCGCGTCCGATGTCTCATTCGAGGGGGACAGTGAGTCCGATCTTCAGGCGCGCAGCTTGATAGAGCTCATTCGTACACTCAAGCTTGGCCCCACGGCCCTGGCCGCCGGATCCGCGGGTTCAAGGGTCTCCCTGATCGCTGCGTCGCGTGACCCCGAGGTCGTTTCGCACTTGATACTTTGGTGGATCAGCGGCGGCGCCATCAGCCTGATTTCGCTGGCAGCTTACTACTGCGTGAATTCGGCCGTCGCCGCGAGCCGCGGCGGAATGGCCGCCGTGGCGGCCCTGCCGGGCTGGGCTGAGCAGATCCAGCGCAATCCCCGCAACCGCGACATCATTCTCGCCCAAGATCCTGAACGCTTCCTTGAAACCATGGAGCGCTGGGCCTTGGCATACATGCCATCCCAAACATCACCTGTTCCCGGCATGTCGCCCGCGGCATTCGCGCGCCTGCGAATGCCGGTATTGATATTCCGCAACGGCAAGAGCGATCTCAGCCACACGCGCAGAACGAGCGAGTGGGTACACGAGCTCATCCCGCACTCGGAATTGGCCGATCCCCCATGGCCGGATGACGAATGGAATCAGCGCTCGGATTATGCGGCCAAGCACGGAAGCGGACATTTCGCAGGATGGCCCATGCTCGCGCCAGCCATTCTTGCGTTTACGCGCCAATAATCGGAGCAGTTCTGGTGGGCCGTCGGCACTCCTCTCGTGACTTCTGTCGCGATATCGCTAAAAGCCTTGGGCGCGCGCAGCGCTCTAGCTACTTTCCGGCGCAAAAATGACCTTTTTAAAATCGCTGCGCGCCGGCCAGCGCCAAGCATAACGGATGTACCGCCATCGGCGAGTGGCGGTATCAACCAAGGTCAGGATTTTTGGGTGAGTGGACGGCCCGATCAGCCGTCGGGTGAATTGGCGAGCGCGTGACCGATGTTGATGAGGTTGTCGGCGATCACACCGAAGCCAACCCAGCGCTTGATGCCGGGCACGCCTTTGTAGCGGCAGCGGTTGAGTCCATGGCGTCGCTTCAGAAGACTGATGCGTCCTTCGCTGCCGGTGCGCCACTTCTGGGCATTGCGGAACCAACGCTTCTTCTGAAGTCTCTTACGCTGTGCGCTCTTGGTGGAGCGATTGGGAATCGCCACGCGCTTGACGCCGCGCGCTTGAGCGGCGTTTTCGTTGCGTTGCGAGAAGAACGCGGCATCGGCGGTGACCAGATAGGGCTTGCGGCCCAGAAGCTCCTCATGCAGAGCGATCGCCGGCAGCAGCAAATCCGCATCGCTCGGACGTTCGTCATAGACCTCGTAGTGCGTAACGATTTGCCCTTCGGCCTCCTGGATCTTGACCATCTTGCCAAACTCCGTGGGCTTGGAGGCTTTGCCCTTGCGGATGACCTCGGTGTGCGGCTCGAACAAGCTCACGAGCTTGCCGGGCGCGTGCGTGTTGCCCTTGAAGATGCGCTCGCGCGTCTGCTGCATGACCTGCTTAACCCGCGGGATCATCTGCTCAAGGTAGGCGCGGGCGGACTGTAAGTGCCTCTGATCCAAGATGCGCCGACCGCGCTTGACCCCCGTGGCCACCTCTTGGGCGAAGCGTTTGGCTTGGCCGACCACCCGGGCGGTGTGGTAGAGGAGCTTGCGATAGCAGGTCTTCATCCGCTCCTGGCCCTGCGCCACGCGACTGCGGCTCGCGCGCGCGATCTCCATCACCCGATAGCGCACGGTGCGGGTGCGGTCGCGCAGCTTCGTCCCCGCGCGCCCCGCAAGCTTCGCGATCCGCTGCATCGAGCGGGTCAGCACCCGCACCCCATCGCCCAAGAGTGAGCTGTCGGTCGGGTAGTGGATATCGGTCTCGACCACCGTGGTATCGACCCGCAGCCGCCGCCCGCGAACGATCTGCTTCTCGCGAGCGATCGAGACCACCCGGGCGTGCAGCTGCTCGATAACCTCAGGGCCGAGCGCGACGGCGAGCCTGCCCAAGGTCTTCGCGTCGGGCACCTTCCGGGCCCCGACGCGAGTGAACTGGCGATACACGAGGTTAGCCCGCACCTCGCGTTCGAGCACGCCATAGCTCCAGTTGCGGATGTGCTTCAAGAGCAGCAGCCGCAGCACCACATCGGCGGGCGTGCCGGGTCGCCCGCGGGTGCGGCTCTGCGGTGAGCGCCGGGCGAGCGCCTGGTAGACGATCTGCAACAGCTCCGGATCGGCAAGCAACTCATCGACCTCGCGCATCCACGGCTCCCAGAGCGAGCCGACTTCCTCCTCGATCAGGCCTTCGGCGAAGGAGATCTGCGGTCGGGAGGCCTCGATCATCTCGCGTCTAACCCGCCAACTCGCTTATGCTGGTCACGCATGGCGAATGAGCAGTAGTGAGGTAAGTGGTATCATCTGTCGCTATAATTATCGCAAGATAAAACCAGTGTCAAGTCCATTCTTATGACCAAGATCACCCCTCCTCGAGGCGCCGAGCGCGCCCGCGAACGCATCGCACGGATACGCCAAGAACTCGGCGACATTGAACTGCTGTGTACGGGCACGCTGCAAAAGCGCATGAAGACCTGCGGCTCGCCGAACTGCCGCTGTGCACATGATCCGACCGCGCGCCATGGACCGTATTACGAGTGGGGCCACATGCGCGCCGGCAAGCTCGTCCACCGCGTCGTCTCGGCCGAGCAGGCCGAGGTGTTGCGCCACGCGATCGCCAACTATCGAAGGCTCAAGAAGCTCTTACGCGGCTGGGAAAGCGAAACTGAGCGGCTCATCGATGCAGCGCGGCCACAAACGCCATGATCTTGCCGCACCATCCCCCGCCAATCCGGTACGATCATGCAGGAAATACCCGGGCGACCGGGCGAAATCACCCCGGGCAGGCGCGTTATTTTTGCGCCGGAAAGTAGCTAGTAGCAGCCCGATTTCGCAGCGCAGCGGGCGGCCGGTCAATAGCGTCCTCTCGGAATGCGTCGACTGAAGATCCTCCCACCGGTGGTCGCTTCCTCGCGGGTCAGCAGACCACTTTGCCGCATCGGATCAAGCATAGCTTCTCAGCGCGTTGAAGCTGTCGAGGTCGGGCTCAAGCTCGATACCGAAGCTCTTTGTCAGCATGGCCATGGTTTGATAGCAGCCCGCTAGGAACACGACCTCCATGAGTTGCTGCTGGGGATAACGTCCGGCGAGCTTGTCCCAGGTGGCGTCGCTTATGCGCTGGTCGTGGAAAAGCTCATCGGTTGACTTGAGGAGCGTGCGGTCAAAATCTGTAAGGCAACTCCCTTGCCCTAGAAGGATCGCGGAAATTTCCTCGTCGGTAAGGCCCACCTTGCGGGAGATGGTGATGTGATGAGTCTTTTCATAGACCTCGTCGCACAGTTGCAGCATTCTCAGACAGACAATCTGGCGATCTCGCGGCGGCAGGTTGGTGCGCGCAATCAACTCTGCAAGATGGGTTACAAAGGTGCGATACATTCTGGGATTGTTGACGAGCACACGCGAAAAGTTCAGATGCTTCCAGTCTCCGACCAGAAGCGCCTGTTCATCGGAGAACCTTTCAACCGCCAGCGGCGGAATACGAATGGTGTTGTTGGCCATGAGTCATGCCCTCCAGTCTTGCCTGTTGCGGTGGCGATCCGACCCCCTTTCGCCGCGTCGGATCAACAGTTCAGCCGTAGGCCTCCGCATCCTCATCGGCGTTAATGACGGTGCAGCGGCCTGGCTTGACGGTGTATGAGCCTGCTGGACTTACAACTTGCATCTCGCCCTGAATCACGAAGTAAAGCAACTGGACAGCTGCCTTCTTCGAACGAGGCTGATGCCAGCAGCGGCGGAAGGAACTGTCGGCGCCGTTGAGTGAACGCAAGAACGTGATGGGTTGGCTCAGCCCCATGGTGATGAATGTGCGTACCTCGTCGGCGGCCGGCTCGACCCCCAGATCGCCGCTAGTGAAGTCATTTTGTACCATGACTTCCAAAGCCCGCCGCGGCACGGGCGTCCAGGATGTCCTGGATCTGGCTGCGCGCGTCTCCGGCCGTCGCTCCTGCATCGACGGAAATGATCTGGCCAGTGATGTACTTGGACTGGTCACCGCCGAGAAACATCGCTGTCTCAGCGATGTCGTCCGGCGTTCCCTGCCGCTTCAGCGGTTGGTAGCCCATCCGCACGGCGAGAATTGCGGTCTGCACACGATCAGCATCGGCCTGAGTCATGCCGGGGCCTGGATGGGCGTAAGTCTGCATGTTCGTCGGGATATTGCCCGGGCAGATGCAATTCACGCGGATTAGGTGTTCGCCAAGCTCGATCGCCGCTGTCTTGGTGAAGTTGATCACGCCCGCCTTCGCGGCACGGTAGATCGGGAAACCGTATCCCCCCTTCACGCCGGAGATCGAGGAGGTATTGATGACGGAGCCACCACCGTTCTTGGCCATGTGACGCGCCGCGATTTGGGTCCCTAGCATCACGCCTAAGAGGTTCACTGCCATTACTCGGTCGAACCGCTCGAAGGTCTCGTCGAGAAGCCGCCCGGAGGAATCGTCGGAGAGGCCCGCGTTGTTGAACATGATGTGGAGGCCGCCGAATTCGGCTGCAGCGTAGTTGACCGCCACTTGAACGTCCTCGCGCCTGCAGACGTCCGTGCGCTTGAATCGGGCGGTCGGCCCCAAAGTCGCAGCGAACGCTGCGCCGCTCGCCTCGTTGACATCAGCGATGACAACCTTGGCGCCTGCCGCCACGAAGCGCTCGACCGTGCGGCGTCCGAGTCCGCTTGCGCCGCCGGTCACTATCGCCACCTTGCCCACCAATTCGTTCATGAATAGTGCCTCCCAAGTTCCAAACGGTCTATATAGCGACCGCTGATGAACCGAGCGGTTGTTTCGTCGCGATTGGGCAGCGCGACAATCACATAACTTTCACAGTGCGCAATATCGCCCTCGATCTCGCAGGTATGGAATGTGATGTTGTGCGTGTGGAGGCAGGATCCGCCGGGCCGGCCTTGACTTTCGTTCATGGAGACTCTCCGGTCAAGAACTCATTTGCGTCGAGTTGCATGCGTCACCAGCGATCCGCCGGCGTTTTGAATTCCGTGCGCGCCAAGGCCCTCGATCACATAGACGTCCCCTGCCCCCTCCTCCGAGAGTTCGCCAAAGGGGCCTTTCTCGATGGTCGTCACACATTTTCAATCCCCTTCTGACCGTCCGCCGTCCAGCGGACTAGCTTCGCCTTGCTTCCCAAGTTCCGGTCCCCTTCCCAAACCTCCGCGGTTGCAGCGTTGGCTGCTTCGATGATCCAGCCACCGGAGTCCTAAGCCTGCTCGAAGAGTTCAGTCCGATTCGGTGGTCGGTGTGGCACGTGGTCTGCGCGCTTCTTTGACATCGGCGATGCGGTAGGATTTGTCAACCGCGCGTCCATCTTCGAGGCACCCGACGTGAATCACATGGGCGCCGCCGCGACGCTCGCAGAAGTAAAGGCGCAGATAAACGCCAATGTCGGGATAAGCAAGCTCCGTCCAAGGTAGATCGGCTTCGCCAAAGAAGCTGACCTCGGTGCATTCCGAATCACAGACTAAGTCCGTACACTCCGCGAGGGTGGCCAAAAAGCCCACATAGACTTCACTGATCTCCGTCAAGGTCGCCACCCCGTATAGACGCAACTCGCGTGGATCTAAGCGCACGCCTGTTTCCTCGTAGGTCTCGCGCGCAGCCGCTTCTTCCAGAGTCTCGCCGGATTCCATAAATCCACCCGGCAGCACCCATCGGCCCGCCGCTGGCGGACTTGCGCGACGGCAGAGCAGCACTCGATCACCCGACGCCACGATAGTGGTCACCAGCACTTGAGGATTGTGGTATGCAATTTCGCCGCAACGCGCGCACACGCGGCGCACACGCTGTTCCACATTGACGAAACGTTCCACTAGCGCTCCGCCGCACTGACTGCAAAAACGTGGCGTGGACGCGCTCATCCGGGGGATTGTCCGGTGCCGACACTGACAAGCGGGACGCTATTGGCGGTTATACGGTCACCCGCCACATGCTGCGACTGCGTGCCCGTATTTTGAATGCATTGATCGACCTGAAGATCCTCTTCGACTCCCAGCATCGTGCTTCCAAAAGTCAGCCTCGATTTCGCGTTACTCCCACGACGCCACGGATGTTGCCGTCGCGCGGCTTCGATATAGGGCATCGGATCCATATCGAACGTAGGGTCCTCGAGGGGCCGATGGGGCAGAGTCATGTCGTGACTATGCATTCGATTTGCTCCTCCTAGACGTCGCCGTTGAGCATTCAAGCCGGAATAACGACCTGAGACTTCAGCGCAACCCAGGATGTTACAGTGCCTACTTGGTGTCACGTCTCAAGGCCACTTTCGAATGATTGTAGGTGGGCGCATCTAGCGGAGGCATCCCCGGAGGTGCTCCGTAGTCCGGGTTATCGAAGAGATTCCCCGACATATCCGGCGGGCCCGAATAATGAGTTTGAAAGAGGCGCCAGGAAAATCGCCAGCGGTCTCCCTGATCTACAAAACGTTCATAATAGATCCCAATCGGTCCGTATGGCCGGCCGTCGCTTAACACGCTTTGCTCAGTGAGATACGTCCTCCCACTTGCAGTGCCGTTCCCCACTTCGAGTATTGGAGTCCGCAGCGTCACCAGAACACAGCGAAACCGGGACATAAGCTGCTTGATCGTATCCACGATTTCAACACGGCCGCGCAAGACCATGCCGGTAATCCGCCACTCGGCGTCTTCCGTGAAGCAGTCCCCAAACGAATCGTAGTCCTTGCGCCAGACTGCGTCGGTGTAGCGCGCATGCAGCTGTCGTACTGCTGACTCGGCCACGAGAAAGTCGGTCATCCTGCTCATCTCCTTAGGAATGCCGGGCTCGCGCCGGCCACGCTTCGGTATTGAACCGCTTGACTGTAATTTCTGCCGCTTCCGCCCCCGGTCACGACGGCCGGTCTTCCGGTGATCTCAGTCACAGCCAATACTCCCGATTAGACGTTGGCTTTCTTCCTCTGCTGCTCCACGCCCGAGAGGAGCGGACCGATTTTCTGATCGGCCAGAATAGTGCAGAAATACTCGTTGACCTGCTTGATCTTGCCTTCGCGAAACGTGAATACCATGCAGTACTGATTGCAGTAGCGCTCGCCGTTCGCAAGCGTCGCATCGCCCTCAAATTCGACGGCAACCCGATCCCCTTCGCCCGTCACAGATTGAAAATTGGGCCGCAGGCCGCCCGGGATGATGTCCTTGAACGCGGCGGTTGTGGCGACGATGAACTCATAGGAGCGCGGGCCGGAAAGCTTGCCGAAACCCTTCGCGATGGTGACCGCGTCCGGAGCCAAGCATGGCTTCGCTCCCTCGGCATCACCCCTGCTGAACGCTTCGATGAATCTGACGGCAGTCTGCTTGTTCTGCTCGCTCATGGCATCCCCCCTTCTTATCTCGTCAAGCTCATCCGAATGTGGCCGCACAGATTACGCAGCCTTCTAATAATGGCGCCAAGCACCAAAGGCCTGTCACTCCCGGCTGCGTCGAGGGCGGGTGCGGCAGTGGCCTTCTCGATCTCGGACTTAAGTTGTCCGGCAAAGGACTTCGCCAATTGCGGCAGGAGCGGCTTGCTCATAGCCTCCCATAATGCAGTCATGGGCCCGCTGCCTTGAACGCGCACCCTCAACGTGACTTCGGTCTCCCGGGCCGTCTTTCGCGAGGCCATATAAGACCCACCGCCTACGACAGGATCTCCTTCCAATTTGTAGGAAAACCTCACCTGCTCCGGGCCGTTCCACTGATCCACGTGCACGAGGACGTTCACCGTCCGTACCAGGCCACCTACACCGACCTTGAGGACCCATCGGGAATCATCCGGATTAATGACCGTGCAGGCCCGGCAGCCGGGCATGAGACTTGCCCATTTTCGGATGTCGTTGACGTACCCCCAGACGTTTTCAATGGAGGAGTTAATCGAGACCGTCTGCTCTGCTTCGATCACGTGACTGCCTCAAAGGCCTAATCGGTTGATTTCCTTTTGCAACAGATCGCTGGGACTGCCGGCAGCATGAAGGCCGGCAAGATAACCGTGGGTCATGCCGCGACCATTCGAGACTCCGCTCTGCATGACTGCGCCCGATTCCAAGCGGGCCGCTGAATTGCCCGCGACGTAAAGACCTTCGATCGGTTTCTCGTCCCAACCGACCGCGCGGGAGTGATGATCGGCAACCAGACCGGTGCAAGGAATCGCACTGCCGCCCATGCGGTGCAATTCGACCGCATAGAATGGCGGCTTCACTAGCGTACCGAGGTTGGGATGCGGCTTGTGGAACGGATCGCCGCACATCCACGCACTCCAGGGATGCGCGCCCCGATGGAACTCTGGATCCTCGCCCTTCTCGCAATAGCCGTTAAAAGTGGCGATCGTGGCCGCAAGTCCCTGGACGTCCACACCGATCTTGCCGGCGAGTTCCGCCAGGGAGTCTGCACTGGCGCCCACGCCTTCGGGCAAGTCCTGACCGGGCATAACCGAACCGAAGGGATATTTCGCCCGCGCCTGGCTATCGAAGATCGCCCAGCACGGGAAGTTGGGGTGCGTCTGGGTCCCACCGTCAATGACATCGACCGCGTAAAGAATCGCGCGGTAGAAGGCCTCATTTCCAAAGCGCTTGCCCATGCGATTGACGACCACGGTATGGGGCAGGCCGATGGGCTGTAAGGCGCTGCGCCACAAAGGCCCCCCGGTTTCCTGTTCCTCGCCCGGAATGTGAAACCCCAGCGAGGTGATATCAGGCACCCGAGCAATGCGCGCCCCAATCGGTCCGGCCAGCCGAAAATTGGCGCCATCAATGGATGGGAACACCATCGATTCCAAGTTGAGCTGCTGTGCCAGAGTCTTGTTGTAATTTGCGTTCCTTTCGAAACTGCTGACCGCGATAACGACACCGCGATGGGCTTTCACAAAAAAGTCTTTGCCGTCCTTCATCGCGCGTAGACCGACTAGGCGTGCGCCGTCGCCGATGAGTTCTTGCACATTGACCCCGGTATGCATCGAAACGCCGCGGTCGAGGATCCCCTTGACGAAATATGCCGCCAATCCGGCACCGAGGCAGCGCTCATCTTTCGTGAGACGCTCGGCCATGAGGCCGTAATCCCACTTGCTCATGTTCGCTATCCCGCCTTTGCCGAACGTATCCTCATGAGTCAGGGCATAGGGCACGAGAGGCGATACGCGCGTCCTCAATTGCCACGCACCCAGGGTCTCCGCCGGAAACGGCAAAACCTCGAGCAACCGACCTTCTGCAACACCGTCGTTCGTGACTCCGTAATAATAATCGGGGCAATTTCGGATGACGCGCATCTTCAAGCCGATCTTCTCCTCGAAATATTTGAGGGCCACCGGCGCGTGCACCACGTTGTTGAGGATCGCTGCATCATCTCCATAACCCATGGAGAGGCGCTTAAGATAACGATAGCCGCTTTCGGGCGAATCTTTTATTCCCAATGCAAGGGCGTGATGATTGCCTGCAACCCAGACTTCGCCCAAGGATAAGGCGGTGACGCCGCCCACCTGATCGGCGCGCTCCAACACGAGCGCGCTTGCCCCATGATCATGGGCCGTAATGGCCGCCGATAGGCCGCCCACACCGGAGCCGATTGAGACAACATCCGCCTCGAGATCCCACTTCGCTGGTAGATTCCGAATCATCACACCCCCCGCATCACGCTGCCGCCGGCCTGTCCGAAGCATCAGTGCATCGACAATCCCAGCCGCCCGCGCACCGGCGGCTCCGCGCAGATCAATCCCGATTGAGTTGAAGCCATATTAGCATCCTTCACGTTTCAATGATGCAATCCTGCGAAATTCGACTCCTAAAATCAAACCCACCAGACCCCGCTTAGGTAAACTTGGGAAGGGAGCGGAGGGTACTTGGACCCGGCTTCATCTCTTTCACTAATTACGGGCAAGCGATGGATAGCGAGCAACACGAGCGCCACAGACGGGAGACGGGTCGTGCCCCCTCGGAAAAGGCGCGTAGAGGCCCGGGTCGCCAGACACCGAATGCCACAAAGCTGCGCAACTTGGAACTGCTGGACAAGGCGCTCGACCTGTTCCTCGAGAAAGGATTCGAGCGCACGACAATCGACGCAGTCGCAGCTTCCGTCGGGATGGCGAAGCGCACCGTGTATCTGCGTTATGGCGATAAGAAGGGGTTGTTTAAGGCATCGCTGCAGCGCGCAATCGAGACATGGATTGTACCCGTGGAGCGATTACGAGCCGCAGAGACCGACGATGTCGAGGAGACGCTTCTAAGAAGCGGACAGATTCTCGTCGCAAACATCCTGAGCCCTGCCGGGTTACGCTTGATGCGCATCACCAACGCGGAATCCGGGAGAATGCCGGAAATTGGGGCGTTTACTAACAAGCAGGGTACCGCACCGACCATTGCCTATCTCACGGACCTGATTCGCCGACGCGTACGACCGGAGGGCATCGAAGTTCCTGATCCCGAGGAAGCGGCGATGGCCTTCCTTTATCTGGTGGTCGGTGGGCCAGCAAGCATGACCGCATGGGGCATTGTTCTTGATGAGAAGGCGATCGACAAACACACTCGCTACTGTGTGCACTTGTTCCTGCACGGCCTACTGCACCCGGAATATGAAATCCTGCACGCCAATCTGGACGCCGTGCGAGTACGCGGCGTTCGCAAACAGCGCGTGCACTCGCAACAGGTCGACGTGGCTGCGCATAAATTAATTGTACTCGAGGAAGAGAATCGCCGGCTGAAAATGCTCTTGGCAGAAACCATGCTTGAAGTGGCGACGCTCAAAGATTCGCAACCACGGTGAGATTGAATCCTCGAGCCATGCATTGATTAGTGCTCCCGGCGATAGTGAGCAGGTGCTGAGCATGGCGCGGCCCGTGGCGGACCGAAGCGGTCCTGCCGGGATGCGACACCTTGCTCGAGCCGGCCGGTTCGGATGTCGCAGCCTATGAAACTGAAAGGGTGATAATATAAGAATACTGAGCTTTAATATGGACGTAGACGAACATGACGCTCACCACTATCGATCTCAAACCGCGCGTCGGAACGGAGCTTAAGACCGACATCAAGACGCTGCTGAGCGGCTCGGTCTCCGCGGAGATTCGCACCCTGCTTGTACAGCGGGGTGTCCTCATCGCCCGCGGAATTGAAATGAACGATGAGCAGCAGCGCGCCTTCACGAGAACCCTCGGCCATTTGCGACTGGGAGCGGTCAAGCAGGAGGGAGAAGAGGGTCTGATGAAGGTCACCTTCGACAAGAAGGAAAACCCGACTTACGCCGAATTCTTTCCGGGCACATTCTTCTGGCACATGGACGGGACCTATGAGGAGATTCCGCCTTTCGCTACGGTCCTGACGCCGCGTGTCCTGGCGCCGAGCGGCGGCCAGACGGAGTTCGCTAATAATTACGCAGCCTATGACGACTTGCCGGATTCGGAGAAGGCGTCTTTGGAGAAATTGCAAGTCGTTCACACGATGCAGGCGTCCATGTTGCCGGCAATCCCGGACGCGACCGCCGCGCAGTTTGCACTCTGGCATTCCTATCCGGTCAGGACCCATCCACTCGTATGGCGGCACCAATCGGGTCGAAAATCGCTCGTCTTGAGTACGTCCGCTTCGCATATCGTGGGGATGCACCCAGCCGAGAGTCATGCATTGCTTAGGCGGCTGACGAGTTGGGCGACGCAGCCGCAGTATGTGTACCAGCATACTTGGCAAATGAACGACCTGCTGATCTGGGATAACACTGGAACCATGCATCGGGTCTTGCCATATGATCTGGATTGTGGGCGCCGGCTGCATCGGTTCACGCTCGACGGTGAAGAAGCCGTTGTCAGCGTCTGAAGGTTCGAGCAGGACCGCATCGCGGGTTGGGCAAACTTACTCTCAAAGTACCTTCAAGGGCCGCGTACCGACCTCCTGTTCATATTTCAGCACATCATCGAAGGCTTCCAACACGATGCTCTGGTAGGTATCGATCCAGATCTGCCGCTGATCGGAGTGGTCAAAGACGATACGGCGGTTGTTCTTGATCGCACGCAACACCATTGGCGCGATCACCTGCGGGGGCAGGAATGATGTGACATTTTCATGCATGAAGCCTTCCGGCACTCTCACCGGACCGGGTCCAGGTCCGCCAAATCGCGCCGGACGATAACGCTCGTTGTTGTCTTTCATGCCGGTAGCGACGCCACCAGGGCAATAGGTGGTCGTGAAGATGTTGTACTCGCGCAACTCAATGGCGAGATTGAGCATCATGCCGATGATTCCCATCTTCGCGGCCGAATATGGCGCATGAAAGGGAATCCAGGCCGGGAGCATGCCGGCCATGGAGGCTGTCGCCACGAGGTGACCCTCACTCGCCGCGATCATATCGGGTAGGAATTCCTGCAAGCAATAGGTGGTTCCCATCAAGTTGACCTGCAGAATCCAATCTATGTCGGCATCGGACATGTCCGTCATCCGCTCAAAAGAGGTTGCGCCGGCATTGGCAATTAGCAGCGATACGGGACCGAGCGCGGCGTTAACTTCCGTTTTCATCTGCTTGATCGAATCGCGCTCGCACACATCGCAGGCGGCGGCGAACGCGGTCCCACCCGCCACCTTGATGTCGTCGGCGACTTTCTGCGCGTTCGGGAGAATGATATCAGCGACAGCTACCTTTGCGCCTTCTGCTGCCAGCGCCATTGCCAGTGCCTTACCGATACCGCTGCCACCGCCAGTGACCACGACATTTCGACCCTTCATCTCGATCATCGGACTCTCCTCGCCAAATTAGTATCACCAACGAATCCCTAAATCCTTGCTCTTGGCACATCCGACGGCAGCGGCATGACTTGTGGATCGTCCGGCCGGAAAAAGGATTCGCAGACGGTTGATGGCGCACCGACTTCGCCGATGTAACGGGCGAACTTCTGCCCTTCGTAGGTCGCCGACGCGAGCGGACGCACGGCCAGCGCGTCGCCGATCGTGAA
Source organism: uncultured Gammaproteobacteria bacterium (assembly GCA_963801865.1). Taxonomy (GTDB): domain Bacteria; phylum Pseudomonadota; class Gammaproteobacteria; order Steroidobacterales; family Steroidobacteraceae; genus Bog-1198. The sequence continues at coordinate 333,896 of CAWDGY010000002.1, forward strand.
GAGCTGCTTCACACGCCCCTCAAGTTCGGTCGCTAGCCCAGCCTGAGGGATACGCCCGGTTATGAGGACAACTGCATCGACGCCCTCGATGGTTCGTTCCTCTTCGGTGTGCACATCGTAGAGCGTGATCCTATTCTCACCGATGCCTCTTACCCAAGTGGTAGACGAAAAGCGCACCCCGGCGGTCTTCATGCGCCTCACGATGTGGCGCGCCTCGAAGCTGTCGACCAACCGCGGTGACAGCGGGGAAAAGCCGGAATGTACATAGGTCACCTTGCTCCCCCGGCTCGCCAGCATTTCGGCAATCCCAGCACTGGCGTGCAGGCCTTCACCATCCAGCAGCACAATCCTGCCTGCAGGGCGTATTCCATCAAGCAGGATGTCTTCGGGCCGGTACACGCAAGGCCGGTCGTGACCTGGGATATCGGCATCGTAAGTGATGCTACGACCACCCGTGCTGTAGCGCGCGCCGGTAGCAATGATCACGGCATCAGGGTGTTCGGCGAGCACCATGTCCGCACTGGCCTCCGTCCGGCAACGAACATCGACACCCCACAGGGTGATTTCCCGTTGCCACCAGTCAATCGCCTTGCGGCTGGTCTCACGTCCAGGCAGATCCGCCCAGAGCGCGAGTGCACCGCCCAAGCGCTCGCGCGCCTCCAGTAACACGACTTCATGGCCCTTGTGTGCGCTGACCCGCGCCGCCTCCAGCCCGCCAGGACCGCCGCCGACGATGACGACTTTAGATGGGTTTTTGGCGAGCGCAAAGCTGTGAACGCCCCACATGCGCTCGCGATAGCTGGCCGGATTGATCGTGCAGCCCTGCGCGCCGTCGCCCAGCGCCGCCGTACACCAATTGCAGGCGATGCAGGTTCGACTGCGCCCTTCTCTGCCGTCGCGCGCGTTTTTAACGAACTCGGGTTCGGCGATGAGCTGGCGCGCGGCTCCCACCACGTCACACACGCCGGCTGCGATTGCAGCCTCGGCGTCCGCCATAGAAGTCACGCGTCCCAACACGCTGAGCACCGGCACGACTCCCGCCGCGCCGCGAACTGCCTCGACGAAGGGCCGGTAGAGTTGCGGCTCACTGAATGCCGTCGGCATACCATGGTAGAACTGTTGCGGTTCCACGCCCACGTCGAGATCGATATAGTCGATCAGCCCGCGAGCGCAGATGGCCTTCACCACCTCGCGCGCGGTATCAGTCCCGTAGCCGCCCGGCAGCATCTCATCGCAATTGAAGCGCAAGCCGACCGCCATGCCCGGGCCGGACCCCTTTCGCGCCGCCTGCAAGGATTCGACGAGGAACCGCATGCGGTTTTCCAGGCTGCCGCCATATTCATCCGTGCGCTGGTTGAAATAGGGAGAGAGGAACTGCTCGATCAGCCCGCCGTGAGAACCGTGCAGCATAATGCCATCGAAACCGGCTTCGCGCAGATTGCAAGCCGACTGCCGAATCGCCGCGAGCATGGCCCTGATTTCATCATTGCTCATTGCATGCGTCGAGACTGATCGGTCGGAATAGCCGTACTGGCGCGTCGACGGCCCCAGTGAGGGGGCTGGAGGACTGAGCGGCTGCCACTGGCCATAGCCACCCCACCAATAAAAAATCTGGCCAAAGATCTTTCCGCCTGCCTCATGGATCGCGTCCGCTAGCACGCGGAAGGCGGCAATGTTCTCTGGGGGATGGGGCGAAGGTTGCCGGGTCCGCCCGCGCTCATGCGCAACTAGGGCGACTATGACGAGACCGCATCCCCCGTCCTTCACGCGCTCGACACTGTAGGAAACCAGATCGTCGGACGGCTTGGTTCCTGCACTCAGCGAACTGCCATGAGGCGCGAAGAAGAAGCGCGCCGGGATTTCGACCGGACCGAGCCTGATCGGGCTGAATATGTTGGGATATCTTGGATGCATTGATTGGCCTACATATGCTTTTTAACGCTGCACGACTTTGACTCCTGCCTCCCCCGCCATCGGCACTTACGCAAGGTTATTTGGGTAATTCTGCTATCGCTTGACTCAGCACTGCTACGCGATACATGCCGCGAACGTGGTAGATACGCTTGATGAATCGCCATCCGTCTGCCGTACGAGTCAGCAAGTCCTCATACCAACCGCAACCTTCCATCGCTTCGTCAGCGTTCCTGTACTTTCCGCCTTCCCGGATGGCAGAGCGCGCAGTCGCTTGGTCACCGTGCACCGAAATAACCGCGGGTGCATTGATCTGCACGAGGTATGCAAAAGGTTCAGTGAGTAACTTCATGGCATTGCGAATTTCGGTAGTCCCGCGAAATTTGAGCTCCGAACCTGCGACTTCCCAAGTACCATCTTGGGTATAGGTTGCGACTGCCTGGTCCCAGTCGCCCCGGCTTACTCCTTCCGAATAGCAATTGAGGGTGTTTTGGATGGAAAATTCGTCGACCATTGTATGTCTCCAATTGAAGTTCTGTGATAGTAACATCGCGCATAAAAGTAACATTGCGACGTGATCTCGTTGAGCGCGGCATCCCCGTCATTGGAAGCGACAAACCAGAGTCGCCGCCGTCCAGCGAATTCGCGGTGGGCCATCTCACGGCGGTAAACTTTAGGAGTAGCGAGCGATGGAGATCATTGATAGCCAGGTACATCTCGGTCCTGGCCGGATCGACGAGATGCTCGCAGCTATGGATGCCCTCGGCATCAAGTTGGCTCTCATCGATGAATTCTGGCTCGGCACCGGCTCGGAAATGCCGTCTTACTCGGTTGCCAACGGCACAGCACGCCGCCCGGTCACTCCGACTGCGGAATTGGCATCCTTGACGCACCCCGACCGATTTTCCTACGTCGTTCGCATCGATCGTCGCGATCCAGAGATGCGGAGTCTGGTTCGGCTGGCGCGCGACACGACCCACGCGCGCGCGCTGCGGATCATTCCAGGATTGACAAAAGTTGAGCTGGCGGCCCTTGCATCAGGCGGTTACGATGCCATGTTTTCAGAGGCGGCGGATTGCGGCCTGCCGATCTTCGTGACCATCCCGGGCAATGCCCCCGCGCTGCGCCCCTCGATCGACAAATTCCGCACCGTCACCTTCATCATCGACCACTGCGGCATGCCATTTGGCGCCGCGATCAAGAAGCGCTTGGCGGACTCTGGGGTGAGCGCTCAGGTGCCGGAGATGGGCGGCGGCACTAAGCAGGCCGAATTCGAGCAGGTGTTACGACTGGCGGACCGGCCGAATGTTGCCCTCAAATGGGCCCACGCCCAAGGGCTGTTCGAGGTCTCCGGCTATCCCTTTTCCGCATTGCGTCCGTTCCTTAAGAGCGCGCTCAATGCCTTTGGCGCGGAACGGGTGATGTGGGCGAGCGACGTCAGCGCCAACCTGACGGGCGAGAGCTGGGCGGAGCTGCTTTTTTGGCTGCGAGACAATCCCGAGCTGTCGAGCAGCGAGCTGGAAGGTTTGTTCGGGCGCGCTGTCCGTAAGTGCATCAACTGGGAGACCTGATCATTTCGCGGACTGCGGCGAAGATGCGGATACTCATCCCTTGAGCTTCGGCATCATCTTGTTAGCGAATCGCTTCAACTGGTCATACACAAGCTCGTAAGGCATGCCGCCAAAGCTGAAGTTAGCGATGATGTCGTATTCGCCGACCATTTTCTTGCGCGCGAGGTGATGTTCCCACATTTCCTCGGGCGTGCCGATAAGATTGGCTTGGATATAGTCCTTATAGGCCTTTTCGGGGCCGCCGGCTGCGGCCGACATCTCTCCCAATGTCACGTAAGTCGAGTAAGAGGGCAGCGATTTGAAATGTTCTCCGCCAAACTCGTAATGATCCGCTACGGTTGCAAATAATTTGCTGAAGTATTTATCAGTATATTCAATAACCTGCTGCCTTTTATCAAAACACACCATGAAATCGTTTATGATGAATGGCGGTGCTTCGCGGCCGTGAAACTGCTTGAAGACGTTCCGGTACATGTTGATTTCGGGAAGCGCCGCGTCCCACTTCCCTTGCGAGAACCTCAGCGCCTTGAGGCCGTACTTAGCCGCTATCTCCACCGAGGAAGGCGACATGCTGACCATGACGGTGCGGTCCTTGAAGGACTTTCCCGGCCGCGGCCTGACTTCGGTCCGCGGCTGCTTGTACCATTTGGTGTCGGCTTCGACTACACCCGTCTCGAGGCCCTTCATGATGATGAGGGCGGCTTCGTCGAACATCTCGCGCGAATCGGACAGGTCGACACGAAAGGCCTTGAATTCTCGGCGGGCTGCGCCCCTGCCCATACCGAGAATCGCCCGGCCCTCACTCAATATGTCGAGCATGATGGCTTTCTCCACCACACGCAGCGGATCGTTCCAAGGCAGGATAACCGCGCCCGTCATGAGTTTGATGGTCTTCGTCTTCGCCGCGATATAGGTAAGGAGTTGGATAGGGTCCGGACACGCCGCATAGTCGGTAAAGTGATGTTCGACCGGTGCGACAAAGTCGAACCCCATCGCTTCAGCCTCAATCCCGAGTTGCGTTTCCTTCCTGAAAAATTCGTCGTCAGGCATGCCATGCAGATTCTGATATCCCAACTGTATTCCTACTTGCATAATCGATTCCTCGAAAGCATTTGATTGATTTTGACCGGACCTTTGCCCGGGTTTCCTTATCCGGTTTCGCCCGCTACACCGGCATCCAGATCGGCGCGCCGCGCGTCGCGCGCAGCGAGGGGATCACCTTGCCGTCGATGTCGGTGATGCCGTAGTCCTGCGCTAGTTCAGCGTTGATGAAAGTCCCGCCCGAACGCCTCATGATGTCCGGATCCTTGGCCAACGCGACGATTACTCTCCCGGGAAACTCGACAGAGGAGCCCGCGGCACTGTTGAGCTGCGAAGCCATGCCGGGCACCTTCTTCAGATTCTCCTGCGCCCGCTCCGTGTACGTGAATCCCTGCCAGAGGGATAGCGAGGCCACACCGTGCGGCTTGAGCTCGATGGCCATGTCGCGCGCCATCCGGTCGACGCCCGTCTTGCAGATCCCGAAGATGACGCCGTAGGTGTAGGTCACTCCGACATAACCGGAAATGCCGACGATCAGGCCGGACTTCTGCGGCACCATGATCCGGGCGGCATGCCAGGCCGCCACGAAATTCGACCGCAGCCCGACGTCGATCATCTGCCAGGTGGAGATGGGTTTTTCCCAGAACGTTCCGGCCTGCGTCAATTCATCGGGTATCGAAAGGACGTTGTTCACTAGGATGTCGAGCCGGCCTTGCTCTTGCCTGACCTGCTCGAAGAGTGCCGCGACGTGTTCGTCATTCGCATGGTCGATCTGGACACCAATGCCCTTTCCGCCGCGGCGGTCGACCTCCGCGGCGGTCTCGCGGACGGTGCCGGGTAGCGGGTGCGAGCCGGGCGTAACAGTCCGCCCTGTTACGTACACCGTGGCGCCTTCTTGCGCGAGAGCGAGGGAAATTCCCTTCCCTACGCCACGGCTGGCGCCAGTCACCACGGCGACTTTTCCTGTGAGCGAAGCCATCTAGTCTCCTCTCATCGTCTGTCCCAAAGGCGTGGCGCTATTTTCTTGCTTAAGCTTATATTATTGCTCCTGACGTTTCAATGACGGCCAAGATACATAAATTGTCACCAGTTTAGTTTCAATCGGCGTAGCTCGGGACCTTGATCTCCTGCGGGATCGTCTGCGCCAATCGCCCGCGAACGCTCGCCATCGCCTCCGGCGGCGCCTCCTCAACCCATCTCGAAGCCATAGGCCGGCAATCGTAGCGTTCACCTCGGGAGAGTACGATAATCCAGGCCGGGCTCTCGGGCTTGGTCACGGCGCGGATTGGTCGCGCGCCGCATGGATTGTAATTACCTGAATGGCTGCCACGGCGAGCGGAGGCTCAGATGAAAAAATTCAAAATGATTGCATTGTCAGCGCCCGTTAAAGGGCGAGAGAACGATTTCAACAAGTGGTATCAGAACGTACATCTGCCCGAGATCGTTTCTGCCAAAGGCTTCAAGAGCGCGCAGCGTTACCGGCTAACGACGACGCTCCAGGGAAATGCCTACCCCTATCTTACGATCTATGAGATCGAGACAGACGATATCGGCAAATCGTTGGCTGAAGTCGGGAACCACGCGACCACGACGTCCGATGCCATCGACTTGCAGGGCGCCTATGCCTGCGTCTACGAGGTTTGCGACGTCCCCGTCGAACACGGCGATACCGTGAAGCGCTGAACAGGAGGTCTGCATGGCGAAGGTCTCAATCGCTTCTCTCGAAAGCGCTCCGGCCGTCGCTTCGCCTGCGGGCGCCGTTGGACAAGTTGATACGCGTGGCCTCTTCGCTCGTGGTCGTGATCCTCTCCATTTGTACCTGCATCGTATGGCTGCCGGCGCGAGCATGCGAGTCACAGGTAATCCGACAGAGCGCGTCATCTATGTCTGGCGAGGAGAGGTACAGGCGGGAGGTGCGCGGCTGCTCCCGCGTTCAAGCGCGATCGTGGAATACGGCGCATCCTTGGCCGTGATCGCGGGCAACGAAGGCACGACGCTGCTTGAATTCAGTAGGAAGGAGCGGGGTCCCGTAGAGCGGGCCGGCGGTCACGTGCATTTGATGCCGGACGAGCGCGTCTCACGGACCGTGAGCAAGAATGGCGATCAACAGGTCGGCATGTCCCTGTACGCGGACTCCCAATGTCCGACTTGCATGGTATGGCTACACGAGAATGAGTATTGGGATGCCGATGTGGAGACAGCGCTCCATTTCCATTCCGAAGACGAAGTGATGTTTGTGACGGAGGGCTCCATGCGAGTCGGCAACCACATCTATGGCGCCGGAACCGCGTTAGCCGTGGCGGCCAACACAAAGTATGGCTTTTTCTCCGGGCCAGACGGGCTGAGCTTTGTCAATTTCCGAGCCACTTCTCCGACCTATAGCTTGGCAGATGGCTCGTTGGTGCTCGATGAGGCTGCACTCTGGCACAAAGCCTGTGGGAAACCACAGTATCTGTCACCTCAACCCACGTAAGGGTTCGAAGCTACGCTTGGTATGCTCAGGCAGCCGGATCAGGTCTGACTTGTCCCATGCGCAGCTTCAGCGCAACCGTCGTCTTGGGCGCCCCCGCTGTCAATGAGTTGAATTGAGCCGTGTCAGTTCATAGTCTCCCGCGTCGTCCACGTGAGCTTTCCAGCCTGGGTAGACGACAATAGTCGTAAAAGTCTCCTCGATGATCGCAGGGCCGGCTATCTCATGCCCGGCTCTGAGTTCCGCGCCGCGGAAAATATGGGTCTCCATGTACCCCTCACCCAGATTGGCTCGACGTGTCTTGGCGACCTTGGCAGCGACCGTTGGTGCGCTGGATCCCTTCGCGACCGTGGGGATAGGTGTCTCGACATAAGTGGCCAAACGCACTCCGATGATTTCCGGGGTCTCGCCTTCACGCACGTGGCCATACTCCTCCATGTGGCGCTTGTTGAAGGCTTCGATGGCCTTCGCTCCGAGCGTGTTGTCAACGAAAGATAGATCCTGAGAGCCTTGGTTTGTTTTGACATCAAATGTCAGTGACCAGTTTTGTCCCGGATATCGCATCTTCATTTGGTACTTGGCGATCATTCTATCTCTCGAGAAATTGGCTTTCTCGAAGTAATTCGCTGCACGCTCGTCCAGTTCCTTCCACAGGGCCCTCAGTCTAGCTATGTCAGGATTGTTCGCTGGAGCGATAAAAGAGCGCTCCTCATCGATGCTCGGGTTGGCCACCAAAGTGCCGAGAGCCGAGAAAGCCGGAGATGCCTTTGGCACCAAAACTCTGTCGATACCCAATTCCTGTGCCTGTATGGCGGCAAAGACCGGCCCGTTCCCTCCATAGGCCAGCATCACCATGCCGGCGGGGTCGATGCCTTTTTCGGCTGTGGATCGTCTTACCGCCTGAGTCATGTTGGCGTTTACCACGCGCCAGGAATCGAACGCGGCATCCTCCGCGCCATAACCCATCGCATCGCCAATCTGTCTGAACGCCTCCTCGACTCCGGCTGCGCGCAACGAAAAGCTGCCACCGGCAAACTCTGAATCCGCGGACAGGATACCCAGCAACAAAAGGGCGTCTGTCACCGTCGGTCGCGTTCCTCCACGCCCGTAACAAATCGGACCGGGTTCCGCGCCGGCGGACGCCGGTCCAACCTCCAGAGCACCGTTGTTCACATAGCAGATCGAGCCGCCTCCGGCCCCCAAGGTCTCCACTTTCACCATGGGGACGCCGATCAGATAGCGGTGGTGCATATTCCAACCCGCTTCGGCGGGCGCCGCGCCGTTCAAGACGACGGATACGTCGTAGGAGGTGCCACCCATATCTACGCACAACAGATTGGGGTAACCCTTGGCTGTGCCGACATAGGCAGAACCCACGACGCCGCCGGCTGGACCCGAACACAACACGCGAATCGGCGATCCTTCTATGTACTCCTTGGTCATCACACCGCCGCTCGCCTGCATGACCATGAGCTGATTCCCATAGCCGGCGTCCTTGAGTCCAGCGACCAACTTCTCCAGATAGGATGTCACGCGGGGCGCGACGTAGGCATTCACCACGGTGGTACTGACGCGATCGTATTCCGGAGCCCGCGGGAGCACCTGATAGGAACAAGAAACGTGCACGCCGGGCATTTCGCGCGCAACGATCTCCGCCGCGCGTTTCTCGTGTTTTGGATTCACAAAAGAAAAGAGAAACGAGATTGCCACCGACTCTACGTTTTGCTTCTTCAATTTCCTGCAACACTCGCGTACGGCATTTTCATCGAGCTCTACATGCACTCTGCCGTCGAAGAGAATACGTTCAGGGACAGTGAGGCGCCGACGTCTCGGAGTGATTTGTTTGGGCGGCGCCAATCTGACATCCCAAATGCTCTCCTTGAACCCACGGCGATACTCCATTTCATCGCGAAACCCCTCGGTGGTGATCAAACCGGTGAGCGCCCCATTCATCTCTATCAAGGTATTGTCGGCGATGGTCGTGCCGTGCACGATGGCATCGCACTGCCCCAAGAAGTATCTCAACTGCATGTTCTGAATGGCAGCGAGCCGCTGCAGGCCGTTCATGACACCGATTGATCTATCGGCGGGTGTGCTCAAATTCTTATGGAGTATTAATTCCGAACCCCTTAAAAGTGCAAAGTCCGTGAATGTGCCGCCAATATCTATACCGAGCCGAAACCTCATGCATGCGCTCTTTTGGCTTCCATTGTCTGTCTCAGCTCTTTGGTTGCCGCGAGATCCACCTGGATGTCGTAGTTCTCCAAGGAACCGGTCAAGACAACGCCGTACTTCTCTCTGGCGCGCGCGAAGCTCACGATTTCATCGAGTACATCCTCCTTCACCGCTTCGGGATCGCGCAGCAGGGGTAAGTCGAAGCCCGCGCCGCCGCCGTGCTGATAAGCAATCACGGCACCCGCTGGAAGTTGGGCCCGCGCAGTGAGAGCCACCTCATACTCGTTTGGCGTGCCAACCTCGAAATGGCTGGAATATGGGCTGGCATCGTCGCCACCGCACAGCCCGCGCAGCGGGTGCGACGCCGAAACCATCCACGCCATCGCGGTGGTAGGTTCCAGAATCTTCTTCACATTCAGACTGCCGGGTTGGCCGCGCCAGCGCCCTGCGCCCTCGGAATCGATGGTCATTTCCCGGCTGATGTTGATGATCGGAAAACGGCTCTCAGCATCCTCCGCTTCCGACAACAGCAGATTGCCCAGGGCCGCTGGGCACGAGCCCCAACCATCGATGCCCTGCACTGCGGATGAGTCCATGGTGCGCGCGTCGACGCCTTGATCGAGCCACATCTGCCCATGCTTGAATCCGATCACGGCATTGGGCATGCCGATCTTATAGACTTGTGGGGCTGAACGTTCCGGCGCTACTTGCGATAACGCCAAGCAAACCGCCTCTGTGATCTCGCATGCGGGGTGGAAGGACCCAAGAGCAGCGGGCTTGTTGACGGGGGGATGCGCAATCGTATTCTCGGGAATGATCATCTCCACCGCATGAAACAAACCCTCGTTCTTTACGATGCTGGGGTCTATCGCCGAGGCAATCTGCGTCATCACGTAACCCCGGCTGTTCGCGAACGTATTCCATACCCCAACCAGTTCTTGACGATCATCGGTGCCCGTCAAATCGACCGTCAGTTGATCCCCCTTTACGATGCAGGCCACTTGAATCTTGACGTCCTTGACGCCTAGCGTATCGTGATCAATAAACACCTCCGCCTCGTATCTTCCGTCGGGCCACTTCGCAATCTCCCCGCGAAAGCGCTTCTCGGTGTGATCGATGTTGTAGTTGACCGCCGCTTTAACGACCTCGGATCCCCACTTACGGACGACGTCCTCGAGCAGCTTCACGCAGTGTTGAACTGCGCCGATCATGGCCGCCAGATCCCCTGCAAAGCTCGAGAAGCGGTTATTGCGTTCCAGCAACTTAATTACATCGCGGCGTTTCTCACCGCGGTGAATCAATTTGAGACACGGAATCGCCAATCCCTCGGTGAAAATGTCGGTCGCTTCGAGGGTGAAGCCGCCCGGATCCTTGCCGCCCGTGTCGCCCTGGTGTGCCTGCAGAGCCTGAATCAAGATCAGCTCACCCTTGTCGTCAAACACTGGTGCATAGACGTTGTAATCCGGCAGATGACCGCCGCCGTAATCCGGATCATTTCCTAAGAACACATCGCCAGGCCCCCAGTCATAGTCGTCGAAGTGCTCTAGTCCATAACGCGCCGTCAGCTGTGAAATGAACACCAGGTGCGGTGTTCCGATGGACACCCCCGCCAGGCGGCCGTGAGCGTCGAGCACGCTACCATTGCGTTCGTTGGATTGATTGATGATGGGCGACGACGCGGCTCGTCCCAGATGGGTCGCCGCCTCGAAGCACACCGTCTCGAATGCGCCCCGAATAATTCCGGCGGTGACCGGATCGACTTTGGCTGAGCTGGGAAGAGGCTCGCGCTTCGCAGCAAGTCTCTTGTTCAATTCGAAGGACATGGCGGCTCTCTTGTGTGGCTGCTGAGCGTCAGACCGCAACCGCGGCCTCATTGCACGCGAGATACCAGCTGGGGATCGGCCGACCGGCTCGGTGCTATAACTATATATTATTGTCTCGCACGGCAATAGCCTGGACCTGCAGCGGCCCATGTCCGTCCGTGCACAAATATGCACTTCCGGTCCGCATGACTGAAATACCTCCGCCGCATGGCGCGGCGACGCGACCCAACGGTTGCAGAGCTCCATGCGGGTTTCAGTGATAAGAACGTTTGGAGTAGTATCGTAAGGGTTTGAAGAGCTCTTTCGGTTTGACCGCAGGTAAGCTAATGCTTCGTAAAAATAGGTCCGCGGCTATCACCGCATTGATCGCCGCTCGCATGCTCTTGCCTTGTGCTTCTGGTCCCGCAGCAGCAGCATCCCTCGGGGAGCCGCACGACGTTAGCGAAATTACCGCCATTGAGAACGAGATGGCCGGCGAGACCGACATCGACAAGGTAATGTCTCATTTCGCCGAGAACGCCATTCTCATCGATATCGCTAGCCCCGGGTGGTACGAAGGCCGAAAACAGATTTATGCCGCCGTTCAGCCGCAGCTTGCCGCCTTGCAGGCGATCAAGTTCCGCATGGATGAGATCAGTGTCGCTTCCGACGGAACGTTCGCTTGCGCAGCGATGCAGATCCACTTCGATGCAACGAAGAAGGACAACTCACCGCTGAAGCTGTCCATCCGACAAGTGGACGCCTTCAAGAAGATCGACGGGCATTGGCGAATCATCCAGCAGCACCTTTCCGTGCCGGTTGATCAGAAGAACTCCACCCCGATCCTCGATGCCGCAGTGACGGCGCGCGGGCCGCTCCCGTGGTCGAAGCCCTCAGCCCCGGGGCCAAGCGCTCCCGCTGGGAAGGCCAAGACAGAGATCCTGGATTGGCTGAAAGCGAGCGAAATACCCAAGAGCATTGACGAGATGGCGGGCTATTACGGGCCTGGTGATGACTTCTTAATCTTCGACTGGTGGTCACCACGCGAAGTCAGAGGTCATCAGGAACTGCACGAATACTATGGGCCGCAGTTCGTCGGCGTCCGGGACATGCAGATCAAGATTCCCGTTGTCAGCATCGATACCGATGGAGCGTTCGGCGTGCAGGTCAGTCAGCAGCACTTGAAGATGAATATGAAGGACGGAACCAGCCAGCTCGTTTCCTTCCGGCAAAGCGATTGCCTACGGCGCGTTGGGACCACATGGTATTCGTTCTTTGAAATGGGCTCTTTTCCGGTGGATACCAAATCCGGCAAGGCAATCAAGGTGAACCCTGCCGCGTTTCAATGAGGCATAGCGCTCGGCGATTCTGTGCTCGAAGCGTGCTCATCGACCGCGCCGTATGCTGCGGCCGGAGCGAAGGTATACATGCGTTAGGCGTTGAACGGTCCGGATCAATGCGCGGTTCGCTCGCAAGGGAAGATTAACGATGCAGTTACTCACTGAGATGCCCCTGCCACTTCTACCGGTCGAGCAGCCCGACTTCGCCATCGACCCGATGCCTTATGTTGAAGTCGCGCGCCGCCAGCACCCGTGGCTCGCGAGGAGCGATGTGGGCGGCTACGTCATTCATGGATATCAAGCCGTCAAAGACATCGTGTATATGGATGACAAGCTGCGGCCATATTTTGATGGCGTCGCGGAATTCTACGGCGCGGAGAAGACCCCGTGGGGCCGCTTCATGTCGGAAATGATGATCGCACGCCACGGACCGGACCACAGGAGGCTGCGCGCGAGCGTTCAGTTGGCTTTCATGCCACGCAACATCAACCGCTATCGCGGATTGATGCGCCAAGTGATTTCGGAACTCCTTGATGGATGGGCGCCGAAAGGGAAATTCGATTTCGCCGACTTCGCCTCCTATTTTCCGATCACGGTATTTTGCGAGCTCCTCGGGGTGCCGGCGGATACCGTTCCCCGCATCCGCCATGCGCTTGAAATTCAGGCGTCGTCCACCACCTTCAATCGCGACATCCTGCCAGCGATGCTGGAAGGATTCGATCTGCTCTGGGAGTTTGTCGACACCGCGATCAAGGAACACGAAAGACGCGGGGTGGGCGATGACGGTCTGCTCGACATCATGATTGCTGCAAAGAACGCCGGCCAAATCGACGAAATCGAGCTCCGGCAAAACTTGATCATGTTTGCGAGTGCCGGTTACGACACATCGAAGAACATGCTCGGCATCATTATGTACATCATGATGCAGCATCCGCACGACTGGGAACGGTGCGCAGAAGACTTCGGCTTTTGCGGTAAGGTGGTGGAGGAATGTATGCGCCACAGCAGCATTGCGAGCGTGTATCGCGCCGTCACGACTGAGTTCGACTACGGCGACGTCAGGTTTCCCAAGGACACACTGCTGTTCTTCCTGATGGGATTGGCAGGGCGTGATCCGTCGGTTTTTCCCGAGCCGATGGAATTCAGACCAGACCGGGCCAACGCCAGTGCGCACGTGGCCTTCGGTCGCGGCGCGCATTTCTGTATCGGCCGGCACCTCGCCCGCGCTCAGCTCGAGGAGGGCGTGCACCTTATCGCCCAGCGCCTTCGCAGACCGCGGTTGGCGGGACAGCTAACGTGGCGACCCTATTTGGGCATTTGGGGCATTCGCACTCTCCCGATCCAATTCGAGCCTGCGCCGGCGCGTACCTGTAACGCGACTGTGCCGGACGTTCCGGCGTGCCATGTCACACGCCCATAGGCTGCGGAGCATTTCGATTCTTCTGCCAAAGCCGTCTCCTTCCAGTCGTTCGGCCGCCTTTACAAGTTAAGAGAGGCCCACGCTGAGCACCTTTTTAGGAGAGAGTTTTGACACGCGTAGATTGGATCCGTGGCGACTCATTGGGCCTGGATATTCCGGCCCACAGTGAAGCCTTAAGGTCAGGGGCAGAGACCTTCCTGACCAAGGCTTTTTGTGCCGCTGGCTCTCTTTCAGAAGATAACCGCGTTACTCGTATTACCGAATTAAAAGAGATTTTGGGCGGCAGTACCGGTCGTAAGGTACTGCTTTCGGTTGAATACGAGAAGCCTTCACCCGGCCTACATACTGATCTATTCGTAAAATTTTCCCGGGATTTTGCCGATGAAGTCCGAGATCAAGCGAAAAGCCAGATGGAGTTGGAGGTATTGTTTGCCTTGCTGTCACGTAGCCCCGCATTTCCCATCGCTGTACCGATCTGTTACTTCTCCGATTACCATCACGAATCCGGTACCGGTATTCTCATCACTCAGCGCATTTCCTACGGCACTGACGGCATCGAGCGTCATTACCCTAAATGCCTCGACTATCAGATGCCGGATCCCCTCGGACATTATAAAGCCCTTATCAGGGCATTGGCTCGCCTGGCCGGGACACATAGGGCCGGACTATTGCCGGATACGGTGGAAAAGTACTTTCCGTTTGACCCCGGCAAGTTGGTGGTTAGAAAGCGCGCCGCGCATACGCCCGAGCAGATCAGCAGGCGCGTGGCCAGATACGCAGGATTTGCGACGAGCTTTCCACAATTGCTGCCGGAAAACATCCGCTCTGACGAATTCCTCGCGCGGCTCACGGAGGAAGCGCCCCGCTTTCAGGCGCTGGAGGAAATTGGTAACAAAACCCTGCAAAGCAATCTCGACATGATTGCGCTCTGTCACTGGAACGCCCATGTGGACAATGCTTGGTATTGGCGTAATAGCCAAAACGAGGTTGAGTGCGGTCTGATGGACTGGGGCAATGTAAGCCAAATGAACATGGCCATGGCTATCTGGGGATGTCTGAGCGGGGCTGAAATCAACATTTGGAATCATCATCTGGATGAATTGCTGCGCCTGTTTGTCACCGAGTTCAGAAACAGTGGAGGCCCGACGCTCGAGCTCGCAGAGCTGAAGCTACACCTGACCATCTACGTGTCCATGATGGGACTGAACTGGATGCTGGATGCGCCACTCACGCTGTTGAAAATTCCCGATCTGGCAAAGGTGGGAAGTCGTTTGGATCCACGTATTGAAAGCAATGAGCGGGCTCGCGCACAGTTGTTGATCATGACAGCGTTCTTAAATCTTTGGGAAAAGGAAAATATGACCGAAGTGATCAGCTATCTGCAGAGGTTTGCGTGAACGACGCTCAACGGGCAAACAGCCTTTTGTTCGGAGCGCAATATTTGGGCTGTCGCTACTAGCAGCAAAGAACGCCGAAGTTGTAAGGAGTTGTATTCATGAACACTCAAGGATCAGTTCTCTGCACACTGGAGAGCGGTTTGTGTCGCTTGACGCTCAACAGGCCGGAGAAACTCAATGCCCTCAGCTTGTCGACATTCGAAGAAATAGCGACGCATTTGGATTGGCTTGAGAGTCAGGAGGTGGGTTGTTTGTTGCTCAGCGGCGCCGGGCGTAGTTTTTGTGCAGGACACGATCTTCAGGGGCTTTCATCGGGAGCCGAAGGTGGAAAGGCAGAAAGGATCGAGAATGGCGTCGTCGAGCGCCTGGCTACGCTACCCTTCCCCGTCGTTGCGAGTGTTCGCGGCCACTGTTATACGGGTGGACTCGAGCTGGTATTGTCTGCAGACATCATTCTCGCAGCAGAGAATGCGCATTTTGCAGACACGCATTCAAAGTTTGATCTGGTACCGATCTGGGGATTAACTCAGCGTCTGCCTCGGCGGGTAGGTATGGCAAGAGCCAAACAGATGATGTTTACAGGTAGAGCTTATTCGGGAGCAGAGGCCGTGGAAATGGGACTGGCCAATTTTGCAGTGCCGGAAGGTGAACTCGATAGCCAGGTCGAGGCGTTATGCGCCGATATCCTCGCCACCAGTCGTCGCTCGAATCGCGCCATTAAAAAACTGCTGCTCGCAACGGATGGCATGACTCTCGCCGCCGGCAACGCTTGGGAGCTGCACCACACGGAAGGTCACGGGCCGGGTTTTGCAGAACTCATCCGCTCATTCAATGCCTCTAAAAAATGAGTGCGCGCACTGGCTGAATTCCTTCGCTGACAACCCTTCATTGGTCTAAACCATCACGCGATATCGACCGATGGCAGGGAGGACGAGGCAGTTCAGCCGCGTTGCCGAACCTTGACATTACCAAACATCATGCCCTCGGCGGGCGACTTGAGGATGTCCATCGGGAACACTTTGGGCACGTCACTCACGGCATTGAGCCGGGCGACATGATCGGCGGTGAGCTCGACGTCGAGCGCGCCGAGATTGTCCTTGAGCTGCGCAACGGTGCGCACCCCGAGCACTGGTGCGGTCACCGCCGGGTTGACCAGCGTCCAGGCGATTGCGACTTGAGCCGATGTTTTACCGAGCTTGTGTGCGATCTCGCCAACCAGTTCGGCGACCGCCAGGTTTTTCTCCGATAGGCGCCCGGTGATCGCGTTGATCGCCTTGCGCGAGCCAAGGTTATTCATGTCGGGCGGAACGAGGTCTGCCTTCGAATACTTGCCCGCAAGCACGCCACCGCCGAGAGGAGACCAAGGGCAGACACCCATGCCCATTTCCGCCGCCATCGGGATGAGCTCGCGCTCGACCGTGCGTTCGGTAAGGCTGTAGGAAATCTGCAGGGCACAGAACTGGCTCCAACCCCGGAGCTCGGCAATCGCCTGCATGCGGGAAGCCTGCCAGGCCGGAGTGTCGGACAGGCCGATGTAGAGAATCTTGCCGGCACGCACGAGATCGTCGAAGGCACGCAGGATCTCGTCGACCGGCGTACGGAAATCCCACATGTGAAGGTAGTAGAGGTCGATATAGTCGGTTTTCATGCGCTTGAGACTGTCCTCGACCGAGCGCACCATGTTCTTGCGGTGATTGCCGGAGGCATTGGGGTCGCCGGGAGACGTGGTGAGCGAATATTTGGTAGAGATCACCAGCCTGTCGCGGCGGCCCTTGACTGCTTGACCGAGCAGAACTTCCGACTGGCCCAGCTGCCCGTAGAAATTCGCGGTATCGATGAAATTGCCGCCTCTGTCGATGTAAAGGTCGACCAGCTGCGTGGCTTCTTCATCGGTGCTTCCCCAAGCACCGGGCTCGACGCCGAAAGTCATCGTGCCGAGGCAAAGCGGCGATACCCGCACGCCCGAGCGGCCAAGCAGGCGATAATCGTCAAGCTGCAGAGCCATTATTTTCTCCCCCCTGTCGTTACCTTGCCTTTCTCGCGGGCAAAGCCCTGTGTCGAAAAACGCGTGAACTGGCTTGCGAGCGTGGACAAGTCACCCTGCCCGTCGCCTAAATATCGGTCCATGGCCAGAGCGAAGAGCATGCCGAAATTGAGTAGGCCGACGAGCTCCGGATCGATCCCATCCTTCACGAGCGGTCGCAACACTTCGCCGCGCTGGCGAATCAGCGGGGCGACCTCCTCGCGGTACAGCTTGCGACCGAGCTCGGGCTCGGAGAACAGCGCGACGGTGAGCAGCGGAAAGATCTCTATCATGTCCTTGAGGTGGCGCGTGCCTGAATCCTGGGCGAGTCGAGCCAGCTCGGCCGGCGTCGCGGCCTTCTCATAGGCCTCCACTCTTTCATGCGCGCCACGCATGGCATCGATCAGCGGGCTGACAACGGCCTCATGAAACAGTGCCTTCTTCGAGTCGAAATGCTCGAACAGGGTCGCCTGGTTGACATCGGCTGCCTTCGCTATGTCACGGGTACGCGCGCCTTGCAGATTGGCACGGGCGAATACTTGCTGCGCAGCCGCGATAATCGATTTGCGCCGCTCGGCCGCCGGTAGATAGGCCCGACTCGGGCGCGTCCTGGCCCTGTCATTCTTGGCTCTGCGCGTCTTTCCAGTGGTTGCCACTTGTCCTCGGCCTCCAAGTTCTCGCCTTCGCTACAACGCTAGCACAGTTCCGAGCCAAAACAATCAACCATTTGGTTGACTCCGCCCTCCCGGGACAGCATGCTGTAAATTACTCGCCCTTGCCCTCAGCGATTTCAAGAACTGGGAATTTCCATGCGCGAACCCACTCAGGTCGATCGATTTTGCGCCGAGCGTGACGACAGTCCCTACTGGAACGAAAGCTGCTGGTTTTCCTTCTCGATTCCCGAGCAGGGCATCCACGGCATGGTCTATTACTTCTTCCGTCCCAACATGAAGCTGATGATGGGCGGCCCGATCCTGTGGGACGGGTCGGGAGCCCATCCCTCGGACTGCCTCTATTTCGACTGGCATCACCTCCAGCCGATCCCGCCGGACGCGGAGAAATTCAGCTTCACTGCGTCCAATTCGCTCGACGTCAAAATCATCGAGCCTTTGAAGCAATACCGGCTCCGGTATGACGCCAACGGCTTCAAGTTGGATCTTCTGTGGACGGCAATCGTCGAGCCGCATCACTTCCTGGGCATGGAAATTGAGGCTACCGGCGCCTCGGCCAACAATCGCATGCACCTGGAGCAACAAGGGCGGGTAAAGGGCCGGATCGAGCACAACGGTAAGACCTTTGATGTCGATAGTTTCGCGCTGCGCGACACGTCCTGGGGCCGACGGCAGACCGACAGCGTAAAGCGAGGGAGCTACTTCTGGGCAATCGCATCGGAGGACACGGCCTTCCATGCGCAGACCATGGGGGAAGGCGACGAGCAGCGCGTGGTCGGCGGCTTCCTCACGCTCGACGGCAACACAGCCACACTTGCGGGCGGCAAACGCCTCGTAACCGAAATGGGCGAGCTGACCCCGCGCACCTTCCATCTGACGCTCGAAGATCGGCTCGGACGCACGGCCGAGATTATGGCGACAACTTCCAGCCACCTGATGTTCAACGGTTTCCCCCGTTGCCAGGTGGTCTGGTCGCTGCTCGAAGCGGATTTCGGCGGAGGCGTCAAGGGATGGGGCGACATTCAGGAATTCCAGCCCATGGAGCAATTCCGCCGGATGGTTCGCGGCAACGCGGGGCGTTAGATGAGCGGCCAAATCATCCTGGTTTCGGGCACGTCCGGAGCGGGCAAGACGACCACCTGCAGCACGTTTGCCCGGCGCGCCAATGAGGCCTACCTGATGTTTGGGATGGATCTGCTCGTCGGCACGCTGTTTCCGGGCCAATACACGATATTCGGCGCGAAGAAACAGGAAGGCTATTACGGCTTGGGCTGGGGCCCGGTCGGCTGGAAGGCGATCGAAGCCATGCACGAAATGATCGCTGCCGCCGCCCGCGTCGGACAGAACATGGTGGTCGACCATTTGATGTTCATCGACCCGCCGATTCTGCAGGACTGCATCTGGCGCATGGCGGACGTCCCGGTACTGTTCGTCAATCTGAAGCCTTCGCGGCAAGTGCTCGAAAGGCGTGTCACCGAGCGAAAGATCGAGCTGCCGCCGCCGATGGTGGAAGCGGTTGGGGGTCCCGACGGAGTCAAGAAGCTTGGAGAAACGCTGCGCGCAATGACTCCCTGGTACTACGAACGTGCCTACCAGAACGACTGTGCGGACCTCGAGCTCGATTCAGACGCGCTTACGCCCGAGGAGCTCTGCGCGCGGATCGAGGCGCGCCTCGCGCAAGGGCCCGGGAACGGCGTTCGCAGAATTGCGCAAGAAATATCCGCGGTTAAGTAGCCACGCGAAGACTTCACATGAAGATAGGAATCGCCACGAACGTTACTTGGTACGGCGCTCCAGTCATCGAACTCGCAAAGACTGCGGAAGCACTTGGGATTCGAGTCCCTGTGGATGGGCGAGCACATCATAATTCCGCTGCACATCGAAAACCCTGTGCGTTATGGCGTGCCGCTGCCTCCAAGTTACCGACACATGCCCGATCCGTTCATTTGGTTGACCGCGGCCGCCGTGAGCACCAACCGCCTGAAGACTCGGCTTGGACATCTGTTTGGTTCCTCAGCGAAACCCTTTGATATTGGCCAAGGAAGTCGCCTGCTTGGATCGGATCTCAGGAGGCCGTGTCGTACTCGGGGTAGGTTCGGGCTGGATAGAAGAGGAAGCTGAGATCATGGGCGTTCACTTCCGTTCGCGCTGGGCGAAAACCATGGAATACGTCCGGGCGCTCAAGACGATTTGGACCGAGGAGACACCGAGCTTCAGCGGTGAGTATGTATCGTTTCCCCCCGTATACTCCTATCCAAAGCCCCTGCAGCAACCGCATCCGCCGATACTCATCGGGGCAGGCAACCCGAACACCAACAACTTGGCGACCATCAAGCGGGTGGCGGAGCTGGCCGATGGATGGCTGCCGGTGTACCTGAGCCCTGCGCAAATGAAACAAGAGCTCAACACGCTCGGAGAGCTTTGCGAGGCGAATGGGCGTGACTTCAAGAAGTTGGATATCACGCTGCTCGTCCCGGCCGTGAATCTCGGCGTTGGCGAAGCATTCGCCTCCTATAACGGCCTGGCAGTCAAGCCGCAGAATGCCAGCGAATTGATTGCAGAGTACGAGGAGATTGGTGTTCAGCGAATGATTGTCGGTATCGTCGATATGACCGCTGAATCCGCACCCAAGGTTCTGGAAGAGCGCGGCAAAGGGACTGAAGCTGATCTAGCGGTGAGAACACGATGACGATTTTTGGGTGGCAGTCGACCAGCGATGAGGTGCTCGAGGGCATCGACCTAACCGGAAAGCGCGCGCTGGTCACCGGCGTGTCCGCCGGCCTGGGCGTGGAGACGGCCCGCGCCCTCGCGGCGCATGGCGCGCAAGTGATCGGCACTGCGCGCGATTGGGAAAAGGCGCACGCCGCGACCGCGCGTATCCGCGATGCCTATGGCGACCGTTTCTCACTCGTCAAATTGGACCTGGCAAGTCTCGCGAGCGTCAGGACCGCGGCCGACGCTCTTCGGGCCACCGAAGAGCCGCTCGATCTGATCATCGCCAATGCCGGCGTCATGGCGACTCCCTTTGGCCGCACGGCGGATGGCTTCGAGACGCAATTCGGTACCAATCATCTGGGCCATTTCCTGCTGGTGAACCGGCTGGCCGATCTCATCCCTTCCGGCGGACGCGTCGTCTGCGTGTCCTCGGTCGGGCACCAGTTCGGCGACCTGGACTTGAGCGATCCGAATTTCGAGCATCGGCCCTATGACCCCATCACCGCCTACGGCGGTGCCAAGACGGCCGTGAATCTTTTCGTCGTGGAATTCGACCGTCAGCATAAGGCGCGTGGCGTTCGCGCGGCGGCGGTGCACCCCGGCGGCATTCTCACCGAGCTTGCCCGTCATATGACCCCGGAACTGATCAAGAAAATGATCGCCATGGTCACGGCGCAGACCGATACCTCGTCGGCACAGCGCGGGTATAAGTCCGTTCCTCAGGGTGCCGCGACCACGCTGTGGGCGGCCGTGACCGCGCCCGCCGATCGGGTGGGCGGCCGCTATTGCGAAGACTGCGCGGTGGCGAAAGTCTCTGCAAAGGGGAGCGGCGTGCGCCCTTATTCCATCGATCCGGAGCGGGCCAAATTGCTTTGGGCGAAAAGCGAGCATCTGGTGGGACTTCATCATGGGTGATGCGACGCGCTCGAAGGAGAAGCCGTGATGGCAATGGCAGCTACCGACACCGCGCTTGAACGTCAGGCGCTTGCGTGGATGGACGATCCCTACGTCGCGCTCGGGTCCTCCAACACGCGGATGCACTCGGTACCGCGCGAGGAGGCGGACGCCCTGCAACTCGCCGGAATCAATCTGAGGCTCGAGCAGCGGCGCGCCAAAATCTCGGTCCTCGCCAAGCTGGCGGAAGCGCAGAACATCCGTCGAATCAGTCGGCTCGAGGAGGCTGCCCCGCTTTTCTTCACGCACGACATGTACAAGAGCTATCCCGTCTCGTTGTTGACCAAGTCGCGTTTCGACCAGCTCAACAAGTGGCTCGACCGGCTGACGCCTTATGACCTCTCCGGCGTCGCCGTTGGGGACTGCCGATCGATTGACGAGTGGATCGACAGGCTCCGTGAGCAAACGCCGCTCGATGTGGCGACCTCTTCGGGGACGAGCGGCACCATGTCGTTCGTGCCCAAGACCAAGCGCGATTACCGCAGCTCGGTCTCCGGCCTTCGCGTTCAGCTGACGCAGCGTTTCGGAGATGCCCCATCGCGGGCCGATCTCGACGAGCCCATCCATGTGCTTACGCCCTTCTACCGCGACGGCTACAGCAATACGGCCCGGCTGCCGGTCTATTTCCTCGACATCTTCTGCAAAGGCGACCCCTCGCTGCTGCACACCGCCCTGTCGTTCAAGGCGAGCGCGGATCTGATCTGGTTGGCCGGGCGGCTGCGTGTCGCTCAGGCAAAGGGCGATACGAGTCGCATCGATGTACCCGAAACACTCCTCGCCCGCCGCGCGGAATGGGAGCGGATCGTCGCGGAGACTCCCGTGCAACAGGCCGCCTTCATCCGCGAGCAGGTGCCTGAGCTGCGCGGGCAGCGCGTCTTCGCGCTTGGCCTCACCAACTTGTTCTACGACATCGCTCAATCCGGCCTGAAGACGGGCGTACGCGCCGAGTTCGCCCCCAATTCGGTGGTGATGGGTGGCGGCGGCGGCAAGGGCATCGTCTTGCCGGACGATGTCGACGAGGTGATCCGCACCTTCTTCGGTGCCGCGCTGCGCGGCGGCTATGGCATGACGGAGCAGAATTTCTACCTCGTCACCTGCGAGCACGAGCGGCTGCATATCCCGCCCTGGGTGACGGTGCTGTTGCTGGATCCCGACAGCGGCCAGCCGCTGCCGCGCGAGGGCGTCCGCACGGGCCGCGCCTCCTTCTTCGATCTGACCCAGGACGGAACCTGGGGCGGCATCGTCAGCGGCGATCGCATCACCGTCGACTATAGGTCCTGCCCATGCGGGCGAACGACCGTCCATATGGACAAGAAGATCCAGCGGTTCAGCGAGATCACCGGCGATGCGGACAAACTGACCTGCGCCGCCACGCCCGGTGCGCAGGCGGAGGCACTCGACTTCCTCACTTCGCTCTGAACCCGTTCGGCAGAGCGATGCGTTGCAACGCAACCTTCGCAGCTCGCTACCGTTGCGACCTTCCATAACGCCAGCATAGTGCCGAATCAAAACAATCAACCATTTGGTTGACTCTGTCCTTCCGTGACAGCATGCTGTTCAGCAAGCCGGTCCCATGAGCCGGTCCGCAAGCTACGGAGATCAGACATGGCTGCATCCTTACCGTCCAGGGACACCACCGTCGAGCGCCAAGCCGAAGGCTGGATGAACAGTCCCTACGAATATTTCGGCTACCACAACACACGCATTCACTCGCTGCCGCCCGAGGAAGTGGAAGCTGTCCAGCTAACCGCGATGAATCTGCGTCTTGAGGAGCGACGCCCGCAGATCAAGATGCTGGAGAAGCTCGCTGACGGGCAGGGAATCAGGCAGATCAATTCGCTCGACGAAATGGCGCCGCTGCTGATGCCGCACGATGTGTACAAATCCTATCCCGTATCGCTGCTCGCGAAGCAGCAGTTCGGCAAGCTGAACACCTGGCTTTCAAGGCTCACACGTTACGATCCGACCGTCGTCGATGTCTCCCGCTGCGATTCGATCGACAGCTGGCTCACCAAGCTTCGCGACGAAACGCCGCTCGACGTGGCGACATCCTCGGGCAGCACCGGCACATGCTCATTCTTCCCCAAGTCGAAGCGAGACTACCGGCTTTCGATGATGGGCCTGCGCGTCCAGCTCGCGCAGAAATTTGGCGAGGATCCCAAGCCCGGCGACCTCGAGGACAAAATCCACGCGATCGTTCCGCTCTATCGCGATGGTCATGGCTCGACGGGTGCTTTCGCAAAGTATGCCGGAGAGATCTTTGCCAAGGGTGACCCGAGCTACTGGCACACCGCCTTTAACTTCAAGATCAGCTCCGATCTCATGTGGCTGGCGGCGCGGCTGCGTGCGGCCGCTGCCAAGGGCGATGCGAGCAAGGTCGACGTGCCGGCCTCACTCCTTGCCCGTCGCGAGGAGTGGGCGCAGGTACAGAAAGATATGCCTGCGCAGCAGCTGGAGTTCGTCAACCGTATGATCAAGCAGCTGCAGGGACAGCGCGTCTTCGTCATGAGCACCTCCAATCTCCTCTACGCTGCGGCCAAGCGCGGCCTGGAAGAAGGACTTTCCGGCGTCTTTGCCCCCGACTCGGTGTTCATGGGCGGCGGCGGTGCCAAAGGCGTGCCCCTTCCCGACGACCTCGAGGAAGTGATCTGCAAGTTCTTCAACACCCAGCGGATGACTTCCTCCTATGGCATGACCGAGATGAACAGCTTTTCGGTGCTGTGCGATCATGATCGCTACCACGTGCTCCCTTGGGTGACGGTCTTCCTGCTCGACCTCGACATGGGCCGACCACTGCCTCGCAAAGGCAAGCAGACCGGTCGTGGCGCTTTTTTTGATATGACGCAGGACGGCACCTGGGGCGGCCTCGTCACCGGCGACCTCGTCACCGTGGACTGGGACCGCCGGTGCGAATGTGGCCGTACTTCGGTGGCGGTTGAAAAGAAGATCAACCGCGTCAGCGAAATCCAAGGCGGCGATGACAAGATCACGTGTGCCGCAACGCCTCAAGCACAGGCTGAGGCGATGGACTTCCTGACGGGCTTGGGAGGGTGATTGCGATGGCCAAGAGACCTATTTCTTATGCCGTCATCCGCGGCAAAGTGATCGAGACCGACCTGATCGAATTCGGCGGCCGCGGCGGAGACATCACCTTCCTCGCGCCCGATCCGCACAAAATCGCCGACCAGATCCCCCTCGCGAGCGCGCGCCTGATGGGGGACCTGTACGAAATCTCCTTCGAGAATATCCTCGACTATCTTGCCGAGCTCGGCGAGCGGCTTGATATCAGGAAGAACGATTACTTGCTCGAGGCGCGTGAATACTCCTACGCCACCGCACCGACGACCAAGCCGATCATGGACAGCTTCTTCCACGACATGCCGTTCATGTTCGACAAGGAGCGAATCCGCGGCATGGTCGAGTTCAACATCGGCATTCCCTATCTCGAAAGCTGGGTGAGCAAGGCCATCAACGGGTCGCACGTTGCGATTCGTGCCTATGGCGCGCGCAGCTTGCACATCGTTGCCGGGAACGGCCCCGTGCTCGGTGCGCTCACGATCCTGCGCGGCGCGGTGACGCGCGGCGACACGATCATCAAGGTGCCGTCGAACGATCCCTTCACCACCGGGGCGATCGCACGCACCATGGTCGACATGGCACCCGATCATCCGATCACCAAGCATCTTGCGGTCGCCTATTGGCGCGGAGGTGACGAGGCGTTGGAATCGAAAATCTACCAGCCGCACAATATCGAGAAGATTTGCGCCTGGGGCGGCTTTGCATCCGTCAAGCACGTGACCAAGTATATCCAGCCCGGCATCGAGCTCATCAGCCTCGATCCCAAGCGCTCGGCCAGCATTGTCGGCGGCGAGGCGTTGGAGAACGAGAAGACGATGCAGGAGGCCGCCAGTCGCATCGCGACGGATGTCGCTACCGGGAATCAGACGGCCTGCTCCGCGTGCCGCATGGTGTACGTCACGTGCGGTACAGACGACGAGGGCGTCGAGAGGCTGAAGCAGCTCGGCCGGCTGACCTACGAGGCTATGTTGCGCCTACCCGAGGCACTCACAACCAAGCCCAAGCGCTATGACCCGGAACTGCGCCGTCAGGTCGACACGCTGCGCCTCTCGGACGATTTCTACACGGTCATCGGCGGCCGGAACGACGAGGGTGCGGTGCTGGTCTCGCATTCCCCGGACCGTGTCGAGTTCTGGGAATATCTCGCCGACCGCACGGTCAACCTCATTCCCGTCGATACCGTCGACGAAGTGCTCGAGGCAATCGACGCCTATACGCAGACAGTCGGCATCTTCCCGGAAAGCTTGCGTGAAGTGATCCGCCACAAAGGCGCGCTGCACGGTGGCCAGCGCTTCGTCTCGCTCGGTTATGCCTTCAACGGCCCGGGCCTCGTCGGGCCGCAGGATGGCATCGAGCCGATGCGCCGCCTCGTCAAATGGATCATTTCCGAAGAGCCCCTGCCGGGCCGCAAGCCGTTCTGGGAATGTACCGACGAAGAGATCCGGGTTGTCGCATGAGCGTGAGCGGTTACACCTTCGCTGACCCAAAGGTCATGCAGAACCCGTATCCCTATTATGAGCGATTGCGCGCGGAGGACCCTGTGCACTTCGACGAGGGTATCCAGACCTGGCTGGTGACTCGCCACGATGACATCTTGACGGTGGCACGTAATACCGAGGCTTATTCCGACGAAATGCGCGTTTCCAAGGCGATTCGCTCCCCGTTCCAGGACGAGGTCGACGAGTACGTGAAGCGCGAAGGGTTCATGGTGCTCGATCCTGCGGACAGCTTCAAAGTCGACGGCGAGCTGCACGCGCGCCGCCGCAAGCTGGTGGCGCATGCCTTTACGGGACCCATCGTGGCGGCCATGGAAGCGCGGGTAGCCGCGACCTGTCGCGACAAGGCAGCTGCGCTTCTCGGCCGGCCCGAGGCCGACCTGGTCAGAGAGTATGCAATGCCGATACCCATCCTGGTCATCTGCGATGCCCTCGGGTTACCGATGGATCACGTCGATGAGATCAGCCGCGGCGCGGACGCCATGGTAGCGCAGGTCGGCGCAGGCGCGACACGCGAGGTCGCCTACCAGCGCGCCCACAGTGTCTTGCAGCTGCATCGGTTCGTGCGACAGGCCATCGAGGAGCGACGGCGCAAACCCAGCGACGACCTCATTTCACAAATCGTTCACGCGCGAATCGACGATCCGGCCGCTCCGCAGCTGACGGAGCGCGAACTGATGGCCATTTCAACGGTTGCACTTGCCGGAGGCGTAGATACAACCCGCAACGGCATCGCTTTTGGGCTCCATGCGCTCGCGACACGGCCTGATTTGCTGGCACGCCTGCGGGCATCCAAGGAGCAGGACAAAGAGATTGGACGCTTCAATGATGAAACCTTGCGGTTCTATTCGCCGGTGCCGCAGCTGCCCCGCATCACAACGACGCAAACCGTGCTGCGCGGCAAGACCATCCCGCGGGGGGCGTTCGTTCTCCTCTGCTGGGCATCCGCCAACCGTGATCCGCAACGCTTCGCCGATCCGGATAAATTCGACATGGATCGAGCGGGTCTGCATCAGCATCTGGCCTTTGGCACGGGGATTCACTACTGTCTGGGCGCGATGCTGGCGCGCCAGGAGATGAAGTGCGCGATCAGGGAGATCGTCAACCGCGTCGAATCGCTCGAGCTGGCGGTGCCGCCGGAGCAACTCGATCTGAGCGACACGATGGTCATTCTTCGGGGCTTGAAGAGCCTGCCCGTGCGCTTGGGAGTAGGGAGCCCTAGCTGACGGCCCCGGGTGATTCGCGTGTGTCCTGGCGTGAAACTGGTCTTGACTGGGTTTGCAATGCGATGCGCATGACGCGGCAGATATTGAGGCATAGCCTCGCCCGATCGGCGATAGTCGTGTGCTCGCTGTGGCGAAGAGGGGGTAGGAGGCACCGTGTCTGCACTGAGTGATCTGCGCGTCCTTGAACTCTCGAGCGGGGTCGCCGCCGAGTACTGCGGGAAATTGCTTGCGGATTTCGGAGCACGGATCATCAAGGTGGAACCGCCCGGCACCGGCAGTCCGACCCGCACGATGAGTCCGTTCGCAGCGGGCCGGAAGACTCCCGAAAGCAGCGGATTGTTCGCGTATCTCAATACCAACAAGCAATCCGTGGTGCTGGATCCGGCAAGTTCCGCTGGACAAAAAGCCCTGCGCGACTTGATCCGCACGGTCGACGTGGTCATCGACGATCATCCCAAGGGCTACCTCGAGAATCTTGGGATTGGCCCTACCACTTGCCCCTCGCAGCATCCTGCTCTCATCGTCTGCTCGATCACGCCGTTCGGCTACGAGGCGCCGCCCGCGCTGCAGATCGCGCGCAGCGTGAATGTGCTGCATAGCAGCTGGGGTTATCATTCTCCCTGCCACGCAGATCCTGCGAAGCCGCCGCTCACCGGCGCGGGCCGCTTCCTCCCCGACTACGAGTCAGGCCTCACTGCGGCACTCACCATTGCGGCCGCCGTGTACGGGCGGGAGGACGCCGGCCGCGGACGGTTCATCGACGTTTCGCAGCAGGCATCGATGGCCAGCTTGGTCGACTATGTTCTCGGCCAGATGGTGGCGGGAACCATGGAGGTCAGCGCCCGGCGACAAGCCTACGATCTCGGCGGACCGGCGACGTTCTTTCAATGCCGCGACGGGTACATCTACCTTTGGATGTCCGAGCCCGGGCACTGGAACGGCATGTGGACCTTGATGGGTGAGCCGGCCTGGATGCGGGAGTATCCGGAGCGTTGGCTTGAGCTTCATGTCACGCCGGAGCGCATCGATCGCTGCCGCGCCGAGATCGCGCGCTGGATGAAGGACCAGGACAAGTCCGACGTCGCATCGCGCGCACAGAAGCTCGGCGTGCCGCTCGTACCCGTCAATACGATGGAAGACGTCTTTCAGTCGTCGCAGATGCAGTTCCGCAAGTTCTTCACGCAGATCGAGCATCCGACTCTCGGCAAGCTGCACTACCCGACGGTTCCTTATCGACTCAGCGAGACCCCCGCGCGGATCGACCAACCCGCTCCGCTCCTCGGGCAGCACACTGATCAGGTGCTACGCGAGGTTTCGCAGAACATCTCCGCCCGTGAGATCGTCCGGCCGAGCGAAACGCCGGCATCCGACGCGCACCCTACGCCCCGTGGCGAGACTGCGCAGCGCGGGGGCCCTCTGCGGGGGGTGCGGGTTCTGGAAGTGACCAAGATCTGGGCCGGACCCTATACGGGGAAGCTCTTGGCGTTTCTCGGCGCCGAGGTCATCAGAGTCGAGAGCTACGATTCGCTCGACGCAACGCGCGCCTTCGGCAACAAGGACGTGAATGACGCACCGGGGTTTCAGGCCATCAACCCTGGCAAGTACAGCGTTCAGCTGAGCATGAAAAGCCAAGAAGGAAGGCGGCTCGTGCAAGAGCTAGCCAAGGTATCGGACGTCTTCATCGAGAATCTGCGCCCGGGCGCGGCCCAACGCATGGGCTTAGGCTATGAGGCGCTGCGCGCGATCAAGCCCGATATCGTCGCGGTCTCGATGAGCATGCATGGGAATGAGGGCCCATTGAGCTATCAGACAGGCTACGCGCCCTGCTTCTCTTCCCTGGCCGGCATCTGCCACATGGCAGGCTATGAGGGCGGACCCCCGGTGTTGCTCAATCAGCGTTACGGCGACAGCAGCTACGGCACCGCCGCCGCCTATGCCGCCGTGGTTGCGCTCTACCATCGGCGCCGTACGGGTAAGGGTCAATTCGTTGACGTCTCTGCCGTGGAATCGCTGGTGGCGATGCTCGGCGATTGCTTCATGGACTACTTCGTGACGGGTGATGTACCCGCGCGGCCGGGCACGCGGCACCCGGCGATGGTTCCGCATGGCGTCTATCCGTGTGCCGACGAGGAGTGGATCAGCATCGCTGTGCAGAGTGATGAGGAGTGGCGCGCCTTGTGCGAGGCCATGCAACAGCCGGCGCTCGCCGCCCGTTATGCCGATGCGAGCGCGCGCCACCTGAATGTGCGGGAGCTGGACGCAGCGCTCGCCGCCTGGACTCGCACCCAGGGCGCTCGGGAGCTCGCCTGCGAATTGCAACGCCGGGGTGTTGCGGCATTCAAGAGTCTGAATTCGATCGATCTCGTCAGCGACGAGACTCTGTGGCAACGCGAATTTTACAGTCATGTCACCGACTGCGCGCAGCGCTCGATACCGATCGTCGGCGCCCCGTGGCGGATGTCGGCCACCCCTCCCTCGATAGGTCGCGCCGCCCCGAACTTAGGCGAGCAGAACGACTACGTTCTTGGGGAACTACTCGGATTATCAGTCGAGCAGCGGCGGCGTCTGGTGGCGGAGAAGGTCATTTATTAACTGCGTGTGGGGGAAATAGCAATGGCGATCAGAGCTGAAGATCTCGTCAAGAAGGCGAAAGAATTCATCGAGTACAAGAAGGACAAAAAGACCAAAATCGCGTATCTCACCCTCAATCGGCCTGACCAGTACAACGCGACTACGATCGGTATGCGGCTGCTGTACGGAGACCTCATCCACCGCGCCAACATCGATGACAACGTCAAGGTTCTGGTCATCCGTGGTGCAGGCGATAACTTCGGCACCGGCGGTGATCTTGACGAGCAGAATGATGCGTACACCGAGGGCGCCGACGTGTCGCTGCTGCATGAGTTCGAGATCGACGATCCCGACGTCAAGTACCCGACGAAGGATGCGTTCCGGTATATCCACGGGTTGTGCGAGCACTATACGAAGGCAAGAGGCGGTTGCCGAAGCCTGCAGGAGTTCAAGAAGATCAGCATCGTTGAGGCCAAGGGCTACTGCTACGGCTGGCATTTCTATCAGACCGGCGACGCCGATATGGTGGTGTCCTCCGAGGATGCTCTCTTCGGCCATCCTTCATTTCGCTACGTCGGCGTTGCGCCGCGGCTGTGGACGTGGGTGGAAACGATGGGGTTGCGCAGATTTCAGGAAATGCTCTTCACCGGGCGGCCCTTCACCGCGCAGGAGATGAAAGAGTGCGGCTTCGTCAACAGCGTCGTGCCGCGCGAGAAACTGGACGAGGAGACGCTCAAGTACGCGAGTGCTTGCGCGCGAACTCGGCCGATCGATATGGTGGCGGCGCAAAAAACTTTTCTGGAAATCTACAAGCAATACCGCGGCGAATACATGGGGAGCCTACTGTCTGCCCAATTAGAGGGACTCTGGCCTTACATGAAGCACGAGCCCGGCGATCTGGATTTCGGCGCCGCCATGGGCAAAACCAATATCTCGAGCATCGTCAAGGATCTGGAGAACAGCTATCCGCCCGAGTGGCGCATGAGCCGCGGGGGACGCAAGAAAAAGTAGCGCTACTCCGGGTACCTCTGCTGGAGACTCGTTCTCAAGTATCGGACGGCGGATCAACGCCCATGTTGCACACGAGCGAATTGAACCCGCTGAGGTATCGAGTTTGGAGGTGGGCCACCGACGGGCGTGCATTCAGTGCGCGTTCGAGGCCGAACACGAACTCCGCATCACTGCGCATCAGCGTGCGCTCTCGTCGAACTCGATAGGAAGGCCGCGAAGCCCCCAGACACCTGGAAACGGGCGGTGACCAATCTTGCCGACCAGCTTCGGGTTCGTGAGCCGCCGTGCGATCTGGTGTAGGCCCTCTTCGATCTGAGCACGCGCGATGAACTGGCCGAGACACATGTGGATTCCGCGGCCGAAGGCCATGTGGCGATCACCGTGGGGGCGCTCGGGGTCAAAATCATCCGGACGCGGTATGGCGGAGGGGTCGCGTGTCGCAATGCTTACAGGGAAGAACAGCATCGTGTCCTTGGGAATCAGAACCTCCCGGTAAGTCAGCGCTTCGTTCAACAGTCTTGGGATGGTAGCGGGGTTTTGATACCGAAGACCCTCCTCGACAACTTTGCGGCAGTACGCTAGGTCCTCTTTGCAGCGCGCGTAAATCTCGGGCCGCTTGATCATCTCGTACATGATCGTGGTGAGCACATTCTTGGACGTGTCGTAACCGGCGACGAACAGGAAGATGAGGAGATTGCTCATCTCGACAGTCGTCAAGGCGCGTGAATCATTGGCGGCAATCAGGGCGTCCAGCAGATCGGGTTGTTCGGCCAAGCGGTGCCCTGCCCGGCGGGCCGCAATCAATTCCGAGATGAAATCTTCCATCACCTCGATCGCCTGCTCCAATCTCGGCAAAAAGCCCGGGATGAGATTGAAGCTGAGGCCTAAGGTCTCGAGGGAGGATCTCAGCCTAGGGACCACTTCAGGAGAGGCACCAATCAGGCCGCAAATTACGGTGACTGGATAGTAGGAGACGAATTCTTCGAAGTCGAACTTGCCCTTGGGCGCCCATTCGTCCAATAGCCGTGAAATCACCTGCCGCATCAGCCCGCGATGTTGATTGGCGGCCCGCGGAGTAAACATTGGAGCGAGCACGCCGCGCAAACTCATGTGGCGGTCGCCGGCGATGCCATTGATCGATCCAAGCTGAAATTGGCCCCACTTCGAGCCTCTCGCATTCATGAGGTCGATGACGCCCTCCTGGGCGACGCGGAGCTTGTCGTCCATGCCGAGCAAGTCCTTCATGGCGGCATATTCGGTAACGACATAACCGAATGGGCTCCGCGCCAGCCAAGGATGCTGATGGCGAGCGGCCGCGAACCGCGGAAAAGGATCCTCGGCAAACTTCGGATCTTCTATCGCCAATTGCGGCAACGATAGGTCTGTGATTGGCTGCATATTCTGATTTCTTCCCGATCTCGCCTGACTGCCAATTGCGGCGCGACTGGCGCCCCTACAGATGCTCCGGAACGCGGTTGGTCGGACGCGGCGGCGCAGCGTTGCCCGCCCGTCGTCTCGCCAGCGCCTCGTCGCCTACGAATGGGTTGTAAAGCCGCTCATGACCGAACGTCGAGGTCTCGCCGTGGCCCGGTGTGAAGCTGACGTCGTCGCCAAGCGCGAACAGCTTCTCGCGGATCGATCGCACGAGTTCAGGCAGGTTGCCGTCGGAGTGTTCCCAGGCACCGATTGCATGACGGAATAAGATATCGCCCACGAAAGCGTGCCGTCTCCCCGGGTGGAAATACGCGACGTGCCCGCGAGTATGTCCAGGGCAATGCAGCACCTTCAGGGCCTCTTGGCCGAAGTGGACCTCGTCGCCATCCTCCAGCCAGCGACCCGGCGTGAAGTCCTCTGCCGGCAGGCGGTAGCGCCGTCCCTGCTCGGCCAATCGCCGCGTCAAGTGTTCGTCGCCGCGATGCGGCCCTTCGAGGCGTGCGCCCGTGGCCGCCGCGAGGCGCGCCGCGTGCCCGGCATGATCGGCGTGTCCGTGAGTTACGAGAACGAGCTCGAGGTTTAGTGCCTCCCATTCAAGGAAACACTCGACCCGGTCGAGGTCTCCGCCAGGATCAATCACCGCCGCAGCGTGCGTCGCTGAGCACCATAGGATGGAGCAGTTCTGTTCTGCGCGCGTGACCGGCACACAGTCGAATTGCATAAGCTCCTCGCGCATAAGCATCAATGACGATGCTCTCATTCTCTCACTCATGCTAAGCGGCGACCAGAGAGAGAGACCTTCCGGGCGCTAAGCCCGGGAGTCGGTTAAGGTTCTCATCCTGCTATAGTGCTTTACCCCATCTTCTGATGGTTTAGCTCGATGAGCAGTGTTCGAAACGTCCATCTGTCCATACCCGAAGAGGAACTCGATGCCCTGCAGCGTCGCCTCAGCAATACGAGGTGGCCGGAGGCGGAGACCGCGACCGAGTGGGCGCAAGGCGTTCCCCTAGCGCGAATGCGTGCCCTCATCAAACATTGGGCCGGTGCTTATGATTGGCGCCGGTGTGAAGCCATGCTCAACCGTTTCGGACTCTATGCTACGGAGATAGATGGTCTCCTCATACACTTCCTTCATGTTCGTTCGCAGCGGTCGCATGCGTTGCCTTTGCTGCTGACCCACGGCTGGCCGGGTTCGATTATCGAATTTCACAAAGTCATTGAGCCCTTGGTTACAGGAGCACCCGACCAAATCGCGTTTGACCTCGTAATTCCGTGCCTACCCGGCTTTGGTTTCTCGCAAAAACCGCAGAGCCCCGGCTGGAGCGTCGAACGGATCGCGCGAGCCTGGATCACCTTGATGGCGAGGCTCGGGTATGAGCGGTACGCGGCTCAAGGTGGCGATTGGGGCGCAGCGGTAAGCATCGCTATGGCCAAACTCGCGCCTCCGCAGCTGGCCGGCATTCATCTGAATATGCCGCTCGTCATCCCGCCTGCTTCGGAACGAGGCGAGCCCGATGCGGAGGAGCGTGCGGCTTTAAGGGCGCTGGAACTCTACAGTCGGAATGAAGCCGGCTATGCCCGTCTTCAAGCCACGCGTCCGCAGACGATGGGCTACGGGTTAGTCGACTCGCCGATTGCGCAAGCCGCATGGATCTACGAAAAATTCTATTTCTGGTCGGACTGCGAGGGAGATCCGGACGGCCTCTTCACGACCGATGCTTTGCTGGACAACATTATGTTGTACTGGCTTCCCGGCACCGGCGCTTCATCCGCGAGATTGTATTGGGAGAGCTTCCGCAAGGCATTCGCTCCCACCATCCTCGAGCTGCCGGTTGGTTGCAGCATCTTTCCGAAGGAAATCATACCCGCTGCGCGCCGCTGGACTGAAAGGGTCTATCGCAACCTCATTTATTGGAACAAGCTTGACCGCGGAGGGCATTTCGCCGCCTTCGAACAACCTGACCTGTTCGTCCAAGAAGTGCGCAACTGCTTTTCCCGATTGACATGAGCTAATTACGCAAGCTCACTCAGTCATCGACGTTCAGAAACGGAAAGTGAACTCTCCCCCCATGATGCGCGGGTTGCCCCAGGCCAGCACGTTGCCGGTCCCCGCCCCTGATTCCCCATAGGTGATGTACGACCGATTGAATACATTGTTGGTGAAGAACTGGGCGGTCCATCGGCCGTCCGGCGCACCGACCCCGATACGAGCGTTGCACAGCCAATAAGCCCACCCGTTGGGCGGCGGCAGATAGGTGGCGCCCGAGGGGCCAAAGTTGACCGCGCTAACATAGGATTCAAGAACGTTGCCGATCAGGTGCAGCTCGCCGGTGAGCGGCTGATCGAGGGCCGCAGTCATCCCAATTTGCCACTTGGGCGAGTTGGTCATCACCGTACCGTTGAGGTTGAAGTTGGACAGTACCGGGTTGTTCTGGATCTCGAAATTCGTGTATTGGGCGTTGAGGTAACCGGCATTGATTCCGACCGTGAGTGGCGGCGCGATGCGCATCTGCAGGGTCTCCTCGATACCCCAGGTGCGCGCCTTCTCGGCATTCACGATCGCCAGAATGATTTCGCTCTGATATTGAGGTTGAGCATGCGCTGAGACCTGCAAGTTTTTGTAATTATTATAGAAAGCTGCGGTGGTGAATTGCAGTCTGCCGTCCAGCAGAGCTTGCCGGTAGCCGATTTCATAGGTATCCACCTGCTCCGGTCCGAAAATGCTCCCTTCGTTGGGCAAGGGAAATGCGGTCGGCGAGGCGACAGGATTCACACCACCCGCCTTGAAGCCGCGCGCCCATCGGGCATAGACGTTGCCGTGGTCGAGCGCGTACGAGAGCGTCGCTGACGGCAGGCCCTTCGATTCCGTGGTATTCGCGTTCGATGCGACCGGCTGTTCGAAACCCGTCTCGTTCGTCTCGTGGATATAGCGGTAGGAGACCGTCAAATTCAACTTCTGGGTGAAGTCGTAGCCGACTTGCGCATACCCGGACTCGTCCTTGACGTAGGTGTTCACGTGAGTGAGCGGTAGGTTGACCAGGGGATTGAGCAGGAACACCAGGGTATTACCGGTGAAGTCGTTGTGCAGGAAGGTGCCGCCGCCGAGAAAGTGGAACGGCCCCGTATCGGTCGAAACGGCCCGCAGCTCTTGATACACGAAATGCTTGTAGTTTCGCACCGACACCGATTCGAAGGGCACGCTGGCGGCCGCCAGATCGGTGAAGAAATTGGTAAATTGATGGCGATAGGCCGAAATCGAGGTCAAGTCGACCCCGGGCGCATTCCACACCGCCGTGGCGGAGACGCCGTTGTCGATCAAATTGACGATCGTGGGTAGCCCCATGGAGGTGGTGAACTTTCCGCCGCTGCCCGCGATAAAGCCCGGCGGTAGTTTCGCAGTGAACCCAGTCAATTCGCCGATCGTTCCCGCGACTGCGGCCTGAGTGACCGCCGGTTCCGTCTGGTAGATCGCTCCACCGTCGCTATCCGTCTTCATCGAGTCGTCGGCGGCAATCGTGACTTTGAAGTTGTCGCTGAACTTGATCAGGAGCTTCGCGTCCCCGGCCGTGAAGCTGGCGTCGTTGTAGCCAAGCGAGGGGGTGACGCCGGAGTTGAGTATGCCCGTCAGTATCGTCGGGGTTAATCCCGGAACGAATGAGGTCCCTTGAAACATCGAAGGCTGATACGGCGTCGTATTGATCGAGATGTTGCGGATGTAGGGGTTGTGCGAGTCCCGCTCGACGGCCACGCTCAAGGCCGCCATGGGCGCTAACGGGATATTGAGGTAGCCCGCCCCGCGGACCGTGCTGTAGTCGCCGACGTCGAGGAGTCCATTTGCCGCAAACGCTTGGGTATCGGGCTGCCGGGTAACGATGTTGACCACACCGCCGGTCGCATTGCGGCCGTACAGACCGCCCTGGGCCCCCTTTAGCACCTCCACGCGCTCGACATCAACCAAATTATTGACCATCGAGCCCCAGACGCGAGGGACATCGTCGATGTACGTGGCGACGCTCGGGTCCGCCCCGACGAAGATGCTGTTGCCGACACCGCGAATGAAGATCTGCGTGTACCCGGAGCTCTCGGAGGGCAAGTAGCCCGGCGTTACATATTGAAGATTGACCAGATTGGTGATGCCTTGCTGCGTCAGCGCCGTTCCGGTGAATGCTTGCACCGAGTCCGACACCTGCAGCACGCTTTCCTCGCGGCGCTGGGCGGTCACGACGATCTCTGAAAGAGCATCGTTCGGCCCCGAAGCTGCTGGGGCCTGCTGCCCCAAAGCAGGTGCCGTGATCACCGGCCATGCCAACAGGGACGCAGCCAACAAAAGGATACGACTCGAACTAGAATTCATGACGACTCCCCTTTTTGAGCCATGTGGAGCGACTGCGCTTGTCGCCTTCTTTTTCACCAACCGAGACTGGCAGCGCACTCTTTGCAGCAGAGATGCGATCCGCTAATTTTCAGAGAAACCTATATCTCGAATTTTGCCAATGATTTGTCATTGACTCCCCATTATCGAATTCAAATGATAGTGCTTTGAGCTAAACGGCTCCCACGTATTTCTGACTCTTCTTTCGAAGGGTCGGAAGATTTTCTTGTGGTTCTTCGGCCGATGAAAATTGGTTCACAGAATTTTGATTCAGCGCAGCATGCCGTACCAGTGCAGGAATCATTGCGTTTCGTTCCTCCCCGGCCACCGATTGTATTGAAACGACTCGGGCAATATTAATCCGCTGCCCAGTAAGGCATAGACGGGACGTCCGCGTCTAGACATTTGATGCTAGCACTTATGCAATATGCGCCTCGGCGCGCTGAAAGCTGCCCCGACGCTCGCCTTGACGGGCGACTTGGCCCTTCAAGGCGTGGGAAACGGTTGTTTCCCAGCCTATGAGGCTGCGACCGGCGCTACCTATTGCCTTCGCGAAAAGGTCAGCGGAAGTTTTCTCATGGTCAGCATCGCGATGGTCGGCACATACCTGATCTCATCAAGTCGGACAGCCAGCTTGATGTCCTTCAGGCGTGTCATGATCCCCTTCGCAGCCACCTTGATTTCCATACGCGCAAGCGCCATGCCCACACACAAGTGCACACCGCCACCGAACGAGAGGTGTCTTACGAGGTTCTTCCGGTCAATGTTAAATGAGCTGGTCGCCGATTACCGCATCTCGGATGCCACTTGGGCGACGCTCGCCGAGCGTTACACGACCGAGCAGCTGATAGAGGTCGTCTTCGTGGTGGCAAACTACTCGCTGATGTCCATGGTAACCAACACCTTCGGGATCACACCTGAGTCCGACGTGGGCGGCTCCTGGAAGCCATTCTGAGCGATATTGGAATTGACGTGAGTGCATTGCAGGACATCGTCGTCGTCGAGATTGCCGAGCGGGTGACTGGGGAGTATTGCGGCAAACTTCTTGCCGACTTTGGCGCTCGCGTCATCAAGGTCGAGCGCCCCGGCACAGGAAGCCCGACGCGAGCGATGGCCCCAACCCTTGGAGCGCGGGGCGAAACAGAGAGCAGCGGTCTC
Organism: uncultured Gammaproteobacteria bacterium; assembly: GCA_963801865.1. Lineage (GTDB taxonomy): Bacteria > Pseudomonadota > Gammaproteobacteria > Steroidobacterales > Steroidobacteraceae > Bog-1198. The sequence goes on from CAWDGY010000002.1 coordinate 371,732, forward strand.
TTTGCCTATCTCAATACCAACAAAGAGTCGGTCGTGCAGGATCTTACTTCCGAGAACGGCCGCGCGTTCCTGCACGAGCTCATTTCGAGCGCGGATGTCGTCATCGACGACCATGACGAGGATTGGTTGATGCGCGTCGGGCTGGCCCCGGACCGTCTAGAGCGTGACCATTCGCAGGTCGTGTTCTGCTCGATCACGCCCTATGGGCACGGAACGCCGCGTGATCGATGGAACGCGAACAGCCTGAATGTTTTTCACGACAGCGGCTGGGGGTACCACACACCGAGTTCGCCCGATCTCGCCAAACCGCCGCTCAAGGGACCGGGACGATTCTTGGTTGATTACGAAAGCGCCCTCGACGCCGCGCTCTGCATCGTCTCATCGCTGTACTGGCGCGGCCAGTCAGGCATCGGTCAGTTCATCGATCTCTCGGAGCGAGAGGTCATGATATCGCGAGCGGATATTCTGCTCGGACGATTCATCGCCGGAGAGGTGGATCCGAGCAACGAAAGAAAGAACTACGATCAAGGTGGCCCACAGGCATTTTTTCCCTGTCGCGATGGCTCGGTCTATCTCTTTATGACAACCCGCAGCCATTGGGTAGGCTTGCGCAAGCTAATGGGCGATCCCGACTGGATGAAGCGCTTCGACGATGACTGGCTTGAGTTCAAGGCGACCGAAAGCGCCGTGACCGAATTTCGTGCCCATTTCGCCGAGTGGGTGCGTACCAAGGAGAGGCACGAGATCTCCGCCGAAGCGCAGCGCCTTGGCGTACCGCTCGTCCCTACGAACGATGCGTCGGATCTGCCTCGCTCGCCCCAGTACATTTTTCGCAGGTTCTTTCAGCACCTCAAGCACCCTGTGCTGGGCGAAGCCCTGTATCCGACCGTCCCTTACAGACTCAGCGCGTCGCCGGCGATGTTGAGGCGCCCCGCTCCGCTGCTGGGTGAACATTCGTCGAGTCCGTCGCCTCCGCGCGAACCGAAGCGCCCGACGCCGGGCAGATCTCATGATCGGGACACGACGAATCCAAAGCCAGGCCGCGGCGGACCCCTAGAAGGGATCAGAGTACTGGAGCTCACGAAGGTATGGGCAGGCCCCTACGCGGGAAAGCTCCTGGCGTTTCTCGGGGCGGAGGTCATCAAGGTCGAGAGCAACCGAAACCTGGATGAAATGCGTGCCTACGGCGGCGTGGACCCAAATCATGCACCTTACTTCCTCAGCCTCAACCCGGAGATCCTAAGCGTCCAGGTCAACCTGAAGAGCGAAAAGGGTATGACCCAACTCCGCGATATGGTGGCCAAGAGTGACATCGTCCTGAATAACTTTCGGCCTGGCGCCATGGAGCGTCTCGGCCTCGACTTCGAGCGCCTACGGGCGATCAAGCCCGACATCATCTTCGTATCGATCAAGATGTTCGGAAACGATGGCCCACTGGGCTATCAGACCGGATACGCACCCAGCTTCGCCGCCCTCGGTGGGCTCAACTATCTCGTTGGATACGAGGGGGAGCCGCCGATGGGAATCAATATGCGTTACGGTGACTCGACCGTCGGCGCGAATACTGCCTTTGCTGCGATCGTTGCGCTACTTCACCGCGAGCGAACGGGGGAAGGGCAATTCATCGACATATCGGCCGTGGAATGCATGTCGAGCATGGTCGGTGACGCGCTGGTCGAACATAGCCTCACCGGACAGGTCCCAAGACCTGACGGAAACGCGCACGCCGACATGGCACCGCACGGCTGTTACCGATGTCTTGCTGACGAATGGATCGCTATCGCAGTCGCATCCGACACCGAATGGCGACAGCTTTGCGAGGTACTTGACGCGACCGCCCTCCGCCAGGAACCGCGATTCCGTACGTTGGCGCAGCGGCAGGCCCATCGTAATCTCCTCGATAAACACCTTGCGGACGCCGTGTTCGGGCAGGATGCCACCCAACTCGCGGCACGGCTGCGCGCAGCCGGCGTCGCGGCGAGCAAGAGCGCCAGCTCGTTGGATTTGGTCGGCGATGAGACGCTCTGGCAACGGGGAATTTACAGGCTAGTTACGGATTGGAAGGCCGGATCGAGGCCGATCGTCGGCGTACCGTGGCGCATGTCGCGAGCGTCGACGACGATTTCGAGCGGCGCGCCACGCCTGGGCGAGCACAACACCTACGTCTATTGCGATGTTCTCGGACGCTCATCCGAGGAGTTGGAACAGCTCATCCGCGACGGTGCCGTCGACTAGCTAGCCTCCCGACCCTTAGCCCCGAATCGAAATGTCCTGCATCAAATTGCCGCAATTCCAAATTTTTCCCTGATCTGTAAGCTAGCTGCATTCCGAGGGAAGGATTCTGTAATGGAAAGCAAGGTATGGTTCATCACCGGTACGTCCAAGGGCTTCGGACGCGTCTGGGCGGAGTCCGCGCTGGCACGCGGCGACCGGGTCGCCGCCACGGCACGGGATGTCGAGACACTCGCCCCGCTGGTCGAGCGCTACGGTGCTCGAGTCGCGGCAATAAGATTGGATGTCACGGATAGGGCTGCGGCTCGTGCCGCGATCGCGGAGGCCCACACGCGCTTTGGCCATCTCGACGTGGTAATCAACAACGCCGGGTACGTGCTGTTCGGAGCGATCGAGGAAGTCAGCGATGCGGAAGCTCGAGCCCAGATCGACACCAACCTGTTTGGTGCGCTGTGGGTAACACAGGCAGCCTTACCCATCATGCGCGCGCAGCGCAGCGGTCATATCATTCAGATCTCATCGATCGGCGGGATCACCGCATTTCCAGCCGTTGGCCTGTACCACGCGTCCAAGTGGGGCCTCGAGGGCCTTAGCCAGTCCCTCGCCGCCGAGGTGGCGGGATTCGGAATCAAGGTGACTATTGTCGAGCCGGGCGGCTTCGCCACCGATTGGGAAGGCGCCTCGGCCAGGCATGCTTCTCACCTTCCGGCCTACGAGGGCGGCCGGGCCGCGGTGCGGGCGATCCGCGGCAAAGTCGTCACCGCCGATCCGGCCTCAACGGGTCCCGCCATGCTCAAAATAGTCGACGCGGAGAATCCGCCGCTGCGCATTTTTTTCGGCTCGACCGGCCTCCCAATTGCCCGCTCGGAGTACCGCAAGCGAATCGACAACTGGGAAAAATGGAATGCCGTCTCTCATGAGGCCGAGGGCACCACGGCGCAGGAGCTAGCGCCGCGCTAGCCGAACCACCATCCTTCAATTTGCCCCCTGGCCATGGCGCGCAGCAATTGATGGGTGCGGCAGGCGCTCCTAGACTTACAATCTCCATTCTAACCAAGAGAGGAGCGATCGAGAGGAACGAGCGACTCATTTAGCCGCCGAGGGCCTGCACTCCGTACGGACGACGGGAAATGAGACGGGACAAAAGTTTTGCAGTTTGCGATGGAGTGACCATGGAATGCTTCTTCGAGGCCCCGGGTGGCATTTCGATTGCTGCTGACGTTTTCCCAGGCGATAGGAGCACCATCGTGTTTCTCCACGGTGGAGGACAGACTCGGCAGAGTTGGAAGACAGGTGCAGAGTCCATGGCTGCAGCCGGTTACGACGTTGTTTCAGTCGATCTACGTGGTCATGGCCAGAGCAGTTGGGCGCTTGACGGCGATTACGGACTAAGTGCCTGCATCTCGGACTTGCAGGCCATATTGGCGCAAATCCGGCCGAAGCCGATACTAATCGGTGCTTCCTTGGGAGGCCTGATCTGCGCCACTACGATCGGGGAAAGCGGCGATCACATTGCGCGGGCACTCGTGCTGGTGGACGTCACCCCGCGGGTAAATCCGCAAGGCTCACGACGCATCGTGAATTTTATGAGCGCCAATAAGAATGGTTTCGGCTCACTTGAAGAGGTGGCGGAGGTCGTCGCCGCTTATAACCCACACCGCCCGCGACCAACGGATATATCCGGTCTCCGCCGTAATGTCCGCGAAATCAATGGGCGGCTTTATTGGCATTGGGATCCGCAGCTTCTGACTGCTTCCGCCAGCAGCACCGCAGTTGACGAGTTCTTCAATCGAGCGCAAGCGGCCGCCACACGCATCCGCGTACCAACACTGCTGATCCGCGGCGTGCTGAGCGATCTCGTTGGACCTGAAGAGGTTGAATGGTTCAAGCGAGCGGTCCCCCACGCGCAATACGTCGACATCGACGGCGCTGGGCACATGGTGGCCGGAGACCGCAATGATGCCTTTAACGGTGCAATCCTCGAGTTCATCGAGCGCTTAGAGCGGTCCTGCTAAATGCCGGGAAACGCTGTCCGGTCAATTCCCGCGAGGTAGCGGCCAGCAGTGATGAACGATTGCTCTCCGGTCATCACATGAGCGTTGCCAGCCTGCATATCCCTAAAACAGCGCTGGATTTTGCTGCCATTGCGTAAGGCCGTCGTCGCACTCGAGGTGAGCGCCAATTGGCTGATTTGCGATCCGACTGCTAATACATTGGACGCGCAGAGCCTTAGGTCCAGCTTGAGGTCCTCCGGAATATCGCCGCGCTCGGCAGATAAAAACAGATCCTCAAAAGTGTTGCGCACATACGCCTCGGCGGATCGCAAACGCGCGTGCGATATCGCCAATTCCTTTTGAAATGTCTCCATTTCACTCAGGGTGCCATTCGGCACTCGCTTTTTTGTTCTTGCATAATCGGCCCATTCATCCAATGCGCGGCGCGTGCAGCCCAGTGCGAACGAGGAGTGGCAAAGCGACGGGAGTGCCATGAACCCCATTCCATAGAGCGGGCCGCCCCGCTTCTGCTCGGGATTGGCGGCGTCGAACGCGAAGTCGCGATGGATGACCTGATCCAGAACCCGAAAATCGAAGCTGCCCGTTGCCCGCAGACCGAGCACGTTCCAGTTACCAAGGAATTCAACCTTGGAGCGCGGCGCCATGGCGATCAGCATGATGGGCTGGCCATTTCCTCTCAAAACCGGAACGCCATTTTCGTGGAGGATGTAACCGCCCACGATCCAGGAAGCATTGGGCGTACCGCTTCCGAAGCTGAACGAGCCCGAGATGCGATACCCATCGCCGACCCTCTCAGCCTTACCATGAGGCGCCGCCTGGCCGGCACAGGTTGCCCTGCCACCCGAGAAGAAGATTTCATCAACCGCACGATCCCCGAGAAAAGCCCCGGCCACGGCTGGGCCTGTCACAGCCGCCTGGCAGTACCAACCGGTGGACCCATCAAAGAAGGACAGCTTGCGAAGCGCATCGATCACGAGCAGCGGATGTGCTTCCATGCCGCCCACAACACGGGGCGCGATAATCTTGAAAAGCTCCACTTGCTCGAGGGCATCGATCACTTCATTGGAGAGCTGGGTTGCCTCCTCGTTGGCGTCCGCGCTCGTTTCAATCAGGTCGCGGAGGGCATGCAGCCTCTCCATAAGAGACGCTGCGTCGGGATGAATCACTTTTGTCCTCTGCTCTATCATGTCGATGCTTCGTTCGATCCCCTATCGGGCGGTGTAGCCTCCATCAACCATGATGGAAGCGCCGGTGATAAAGGAGGCAGCATCCGATAGCAGCCACGCAACCGCTTCCGCGACTTCCCAGGGTTGACCCACACGTCCGATGGGATGCCCTTCTTCCACTATTTGACGCAGGGTCGAATGTCCCTCGAGGGCTCGCAGAAACATAGGAGTTTCGATCGCGCCGGGCAAGACCACGTTTACCCGAATTCCCTTGCCGCTGTAATCCACGGCCGCAGACCGTGACAGGCCAACGACCCCGTGCTTCGCCGAGACATAATCCGCGGAGGTGCCCACTCCGACGACGCCTGCCACCGAAGAGGTGTTGACGATTGAGCCGCCACCGTGGGTCAGCATATGAGTCACCTCGTGTTTCATGCACAAGAAGACGCCGGTGAGGTTGACCGCGATATTCCGCTCCCACTGCATCAGCGGTTGGTCCGCGACGCCGTTATGGCCCGTGTCGATGCCGGCGTTGTTGAACGCCGCATGCAGCCCGCCGAAAGTCGAGACCGCGGTGCCTACCAGGGTTTTGACGTCCTCGTCACGACTCACGTCTGCTTGCATATACGCCGCACGACCTCCTTCGCCCTGGATGGAGGCGGCCAGCTCCTTGCCGGCAGCATCGTGTATGTCGGCAAGCATGACAGACGCGCCGCGCGCCGCGCACAACCGGGCCGTCGCGCGACCGATCCCGCCAGCTGCGCCGGTGATGATGATCACGCGACCACTCAGGCTGACGCGTCCATAGGCTGCAGAGCATTTCGATTCTTCTGCCAAAGCCGTCTCCTTCCGCTCGTTCAGCCGCCTTCACGGATAACCCTGCGCTTCAGGTCCTGCAATGCCATGCCACATTCAACGCTCAAGCGGCAGAGCATAGGCCATCACCGCGCTCGTCTTGGGGCCCCCGAGCCCCGGGTGCCCGCCCGCGGCGATGACCACGTACTGACGGCCGGTCCCCTGCGAGACGAAGGTCATGGGTGTGGCGGCACCGACGCTCGGCAGCGCCGTGCGCCACAACTCCCGCCCGTCGCTGACGTCGAAGGCTCGGAAATTTCGGTCCTGCGAGGCGCCGATGAAAATGACCCCGCCAGCGGTGACGATAGAGCCGCCCAGCGTCGGCACGCCCATGTTGATCGGCAGCAGCGAGGACATCCCAAACGGACCTGCATGATAGGCGGTCCCTAGCGACCTGCTCCAAGCCATCTTGCCAGTCTTCAGATCCACCACGCTGATTCGGCCGTAGGGCGGCTGCAGGCAGGGGACACCGATCGGATTCTGGAAGATCGTGCGTTGCATCGCGTAGGGCGTGCCCTTTTGCGGGAAGGCGAAGGCATCGGCATGCGCCGACTTTGAATACTCGCCGATCCGGTCCGCTTCGGCCCTGGGGATCAGGCGGCCGATGTCCGGCATGTACAGACTGTTGATGACCATTAGGTCGCGCGCGGTATCGATGGCCACGCTGCCCCAGTTCGACCCGCCAGCCGAGCCCGGGAAGAAGATGGAGTTGCGCAGGCCCGGCGGGGTGAAGTCGCCGTCGTAGCGCGCCTGCTTGAACTTGATCCGGCACCAGAGCTGATCGAGGGGAGTCGCGCCCCACATCTGCGCCTCGGTGAGCTGCCTCCCCGCGACGCTCAGAAAACTCGAGTAGGGCTGGGTTTTGGACGTCCACTCGCCCGGCGCGGGGTCCTGCGGCACGGGCTTCTCGGTCACCGGATAGATCGGCTGCCCGGTCCGGCGGTCCAGCACGAAGAACTGACCCCGCTTGGTGGGCGCAATCAGCGCCGGTACGCGGTCGTTTCCGAATGGCAGGTTCGCGAGCACCGGCTGGGCAGCGACATCATAATCCCAGAGGTCGTGGTGCACCGTCTGGAAGCTCCAGCGCGGATTGCCCGTGGCGACATCGAGCGCCACAACCGAGGTGGCGTATTTTTCCGCATCGGGCGAGCGATGAGCGCCGAAGTAGTCGGGCGTGCTTACGCCCATCGGTACATACACGAGCCCTAGCTGCTCGTCTCCGCTGAAGGCACCCCAGGCGTTGGGCGCGCCGTTGGTGTAAGTCTCGTCGGGGCCAAGCGGCCTCTGCGGATCGGGACGACCGGAATCCCAGGCCCAACGCAAAGCCCCCGTCACCGCATCGTAACCGCGGACCACGCCGGAGGGCTCGCCGACGTACAGGCCATCTGTCACCCACCCGCTGAGCATGACCACACCATTGACGATGGTAGGGGCCGAGGTCGGGAAGGCGATGCCGGCGGGCGCAGGGCCGAGCCCCGCTTTCAGATCGATCGAACCGTTGTTCCCGAAGGAGCGGCAGGGATGACCGGTCTGCGCGTCGACGGCCATCATGCGATCATCGCTCACCCCGAAGATGACGCGCTTCGGGCATTCGGTGATTGCCTCAGCCACTTCGTAGTAGGCGACGCCTCGGCAGGTGGCAGCGAAGACACCGGTGAGGTCGGCGTGCGGATCGAAGCGCCAAATCTCGCGGCCGCTGTCCTGATCGAGGGCGACGATGACATTGCGGTCGAGGCAGATGTAGAGCTTGCGGTCAGCCGCCAAGGGCGTGGCCTCAAAGCTATGGAAGGCGAAGGGCGGCACGTTGGAATCGAACCGCCACGCGAGCTTCAAATTCTGGACGTTGGCCGTATTGATCTGGCTGAGCGGCGAGAACCGGTCGCCGGCGAGCGTGTGCCCCCAGACACGCCACTCCCCACCGGTTGGATCGGGCGTGGGCAGCGCGGAGGCCGCTTCCAGCCCCTCTCCCGCGGGCTCGGACTTGAACGCGGAGACGCCGAGCGCCGCCACGATCGGCAAGAACCGGGGCCGCGATCCACCAGGCGTTCGCCGTCTTCGAGCGGCGACGCACGGCGGGGATCAGCAGGATAAGGCCGAGAACGGCGGGTGCGACCAGGCGAGGAACGAGCGCCCAACCGTCCAGACCCGATTCCCAAAGGGCCCATAGCAGGGTGGCCGCGAGCAGCAGGCCATAGAGCGGGACGGCCCAGTTACGCCGCCATGCCAGTCCAACGGCTGTGACGACGAGCGCCGCACCGCTCATCAGGTAATAGAGGCTGCCGCCAGCAGCGAGGAGTTCGGCCCCGCCCAACACGAGCGCGACCCCGGCGATCACCATCACCGCGACCAAGAGTGCAGTCAGCACTTTTGTCACGATCCCTTCCCCTTATTGAGTTATCTAACGGTGTTGTTCGTTACGGCTTACGCTTGGAGGGATCCCGGTCGCTCCATTTCGCAAACGCGAGGTCAACGCCCTTTTGACGTTCCTCTTGAAGTGCCGCGAAGTCCTGGCTCAAGCGATCATACGAAGAGATGCGATTCCGATTGGCGCCCGTGAAGTGCGGCATGACGAAGCGCGCGTAGAGCTCGTAAGACTTCTTGGTTGGTTCCCATTCGGCCCAGTTGTGGGCCTGCAGCAGCATGACGCCAAACTCGCCCTGCTTTGCCCGCAGCTTCTCGATCATGGCGATGGCATCGTCGGGCGTGCCGATCGCCGCGCGGCCCGCATTGACCAGCAGATCCACCGGGTCACCGCCGGTCGTCAAGCCGCCCATGCCTTTTGGAGCCACCCGATCGAAGTACTCGCACCAGCGCCCAAGCCCGCGCGCGACGTCAGCGCGGGCCTGCTCGCGCGTTTCGGCGATATGCATCGGCGCCACGAGCCGCAGCCGTTGCGGGTCCATGGTGTGACCGTGCTCGGCAGCGACCGCGTTGGCCACTTTCCAGTTCTCGCCGAGCACGTCAAAGCCGGCGGTTTCGGTCGCCGCCACACACAGCATTCCGAGCCCCAAACGGCCGGCGAGCATGCCGCCGCTGGGCGTGATCGCGCTGGCCACGGCCACTTCGGGATGGGGATAGGTATAGGGCAAAAGGTGTGTGCGCGCCCGATTCAGGTTGAACCAGGCGGATTTATGGGTAACCTCCTCGCCGCGCAGGAGCGGCAGGATGACCTCCAGCGCCTCGACCATCAGGTCGCGCTGGGACTTGATGTCGACGCCCAGCATTTTGGCGTCGGTCGGCAGCAGGCCGGGGCCCACACCGAACATCACCCGACCCATGGTCATGTGATCGAGCTGAATGATGCGGTTCGCGACCATCAGCGGATTGTGAAAGGGCAGCGAGACCACGCCGGTGCCGAGTCTGATCTGCTTGGTGTTCTCAGCGGCGGCGGCGATCATAAGTTCGGGCGAGCCGATCACTTCCCAGCCCGTAGAATGGTGCTCGCCGAACCATGCCTCCTTGAAGCCGAGCCCGTCTAGGCGCCCGACAAGCTCAATATCGCGCCGAAGCGCGATCGTCGGACTCTCATCTACATCATGGTATGGCGCCATGAAGATGCCGTGCTGCAGTGGGATCGTGCTCATTCGTTACACCTCACACCCGCCATGCTCACGCTGTCGCAGACTGGCGTGCGGGCGCCGGCGTGAATTCGATCGGCAGGCCCTTGAGACCCCACACCCCCATAAACGGCCGGTGTCCGGGCTTCCCCGCCGATTTGGGGTGCGTGACGCGCTGCGCGATCAGGTGCAGGCCTTCCTCGATCTGCGCACGAGCAATGAACTGTCCCAGGCAGATGTGCATCCCGCGTCCGAACGCCATGTGGCGATTGTCATGCTGGCGTTCGGGGTCGAAATTGTCCGCGTTCGGAACCGCAGAGGGATCACGCGTAGCCACGCCTACGGGGAAGAACAGCATTGTGTGCTTCGGGAAGAGCACATCTCGATAGACCAGATCCTCGTTGAGCAGCCGCGGCACAGTGGCTGGATTCTGAAACCGCAGCCCCTCCTCGACCACCTTGCGACAGTAGGCTGGATCCTCCGCGCAGCGCTGGTAAATCGACGGGCGCGTCAACAGCTCGTGCATGATCAGCGTGAGCACGTTCTTTGACGTATCGTAGCCTGCGACAAACAGGAAGATGAGGACGTTCTTCATCTCCACGGTGGTCAGACCATCCGAATCATGGGCATCGATCAGCGCATCCAGCAGGTCAGGTTGTTCGTTCAGGCGCTGGCCAGCCCGCCGATCGGCGACGAGCTGGGTAACGAATCCCTGCATGACTTCAATCGCCTGCTCCAGCCGGGGCAGGAAACCGGGAATTAGGTTGAAGCTGAGTCCCAGGGTTTCCAGCGAGGACCGCAGCACCGGGAGCGCCTCGGGCGAGGCGCCGATGAGGCTGCACATCACGGTGATCGGGAAGTGGGAGGCAAATTCCTCGAAGTCGAACTTGCCCCTGGGCGCCCATTCATCGAGCAAGCGTGATATCACTTCGCGCATCAGCCACCGGCGCTGGTTCGCCGCGCGCGGCGTGAACATCGGCGCAAGCACGTCGCGGATCCTCTTATGGCGCTCTCCACCGAGACCGAGGATCGATTCCAGTTGGAAATCTCCCCAGCTCGAGCCCTTCGCGTCCATGAGTTCAATCATGCCCTCGTGGGCGACACGCAATTTGTCGTCCATTGCGAGCAGGTCTTTGATGGCGGCGTACTCGGTGACAACGTAGCCGAAGGAGTTCGTGGCAAGCCAAGGATGCTGACGGCGAGCAGCCGTGAACGGCGAGAAAGGATCCTCCGCAAAGTTCGGATCCTCCATCACCAACTGGGGAAGAGATAGCTGTGTGATCGACTGCATGGCGCAAAATCCTCCCCGCGCGAGCTCACGTCAAAGATCTCGAAGTTTCACGCCGCGCGCCTGAAGCGATGGAAAACATTCGGATGAAATGAACGCGGCGAAATCTGGTATTCGACCGGACAATATAGTTAACGACTTCGCCGATGCAATTTGAAACAGACGTTTCCCGAGATTAGACGGCGGAATCCGCGGCTAGACACGGGTGGACGCCCTGCCAAGCACGACCTCCACTTCGTCGGCCAAGGCGCCTCGAACCCGCTCGGGTGACCATCGTTCTCTATCCGCCAGGGCCAAGAGAGAAATCCCTTGAACCAAAGCATTGAGCCGTTGGCTCACGCTTTCGACATCCTCACGCTCGCCGTTCCGCGCTCGTATGATTTCGGCGATACGCTTCAAGGCCAAATTGATTTGCGTCCGCTGCAGCTCGGCGAAGAAAGGGTCACGCGCGGCGCGATCCCAGAAGGCGATGTAAACTCGCCAGAGCAGAGTTTGGCTTTCGTCGACGGCTGTCATCGCCATCAGCGCGCCTACGATATCAGTGGGGTCGCGCGCAATGACCTCCGTGAGGTAGCGCTCACTTTGCTCGGCGAGAGACCGATACGCCCAAACCAGTAATTCCTGCTTGTCCGCGAAATAGTGGGTGACGATCTTGGTCGGGCCGCCGAGCTCCGCGGCGATGCGACGGATGGTCGCCGCTTCGAGACCCTCACGCGCAATCACGTCTACCGTGACTTGAGCAATCCGTCGTCGACGCTCGTCGTGGTCCACCGCCAGCATGCTTGATTATATCAGGGAATCCCATCCTGCACCCCAAGCCCGACGGGGTCTTCCCGCATGAGAGTTGCGATATGTGGGCGATCATGTGCATCAACGGGTACGCACGATGATCTTTCCTACCTGCGCGTTGCTTTCCAGGTAACGATACGCCCCAACAATGTCCTCGAGCGCGAACATCCGATCGATGACCGGATTCAGCTTGCCCGTCCCTAGCCCGTAATAGACGAACTCCAGCGCTCGGCACCGGTTTTTCGCGTCAGCCATGAAATCGTTCATGGCATAGCCGCGGATCGTAAGCCCTTTCAGCATGATTTGCGGAAGAGGCAGTGCGCTCAGTGGGCCGGCGAGCGTGCCGTAGAGGATGATGATGCCTCCAGGAGCGGCCGCCTCGACCAGTGAGGCGACAGTATCGCCGGCGACGGCATCAAATATCACCCGCGCACCTTTTCCTTCCGTGAGATTTCTGACGCCTTCGACGAGGTTGTTCTCATCGCTAACGATCACATGTCGTGCCCCATGGTCGAGCAACGAGGCTACCTTTGTGGGAGTTCGCGTAACCGCAATAGGCATGGCTCCGATCAAATTGGCAATCTCGATCGCCGCCAACCCTACAGACGAAGACGCGGCCGTGATGACCACAGGCTCGTCACGCTGCGCATTGGCGACGCCCACAATCGCGTAAGCCGTTAGATATTGCATCCAGGCCGCAGCCGCGATTTCGACAGATAGATTCCCGGGCTGCTTTATCAGCATGTTAGCGGGATACAACACAGCGTCCGCACAGGCGCCATACTCTTCCATGGAGAGTCCTGGCAGCAGGGCGACCATGTCACCGACTTCGTATCCTTGTACATCTCCGCCTATCGCTTCGATGACGCCGGCAGCTTCATAACCGATCTTGCTCGGGAGTTTTGGTCGCCCCATGGCGCCGCGGCGAAACATGGACTCCACGCGATTCAGCCCAATCGCACCCACCGCGATGCGCACCTCGCCTGGCCTCGGCGCGTCGATCTCGAGTTGATCGATGCGCAGCACCTCGGGATCTCCGAGCTGGTGGAACCTGACTACTCTGGGCATGGAATACAGTTCAGCCGCAGCGGCCCCCAAAAGCACTGAGGTGGGCGATCCTGTCGGCGGCGGCCTCGCGGCTCAGGGAATCCAGCTGCTGTTCTCCGCTGACGCCCGGCATCGTCTGCAGGACCGCCGGATTGCCACCTGACCAGACGGTGCGGCACGACCTCACCTTGATCCGCCACCCTGCCGGGCTGCGGACCAGAAAGTCGTCATACCAACCTACCGACTCAAACATGCTCCCGCCTTCCGGAACCTGACGTATGAAGCGGCCATGCACGTAGCTGAGGCAGTTGGCGCGATCGCTGTTCACGACGACCTGATGGTTGGTCGTGACATGCAGCGTCGCCTCGAAGGGTCGATGGATGATCTCGAAGTCCCGCTTCAGCGAAATTAAATCGTTCCACCTCGCCGCTCCGCCGAATTCGGTCTGCGCATCTTCCGTGAAGACGCGGTCGAAGAGTTCCCAGCGGCGCGTGTCGACGGCGACCGGATACAGGTTGATGACATTGATAATTTGCACGATGTCCTCGCCACACATACACCCTCCCGCGCTCCGTAACCTGCGCACGCCGACTGTTGGCGACATTTGTTTACCCCGAATTCGGTCCGCTTTCCTATGAAACGCGTGTTTCAACTTGCATCGGCGAAGTCGTGAGACCTAAGGTATGCGACAGTTATCGAATCTGCAGGTCACCGTGAGCGGCTGTGACCCGAAGTATAGCCCGCCGAAGGCAGCGGACGACTAATAGAGGTTATTACGGCCTGGGCCATTTCGAAAAACAATGGCACGGGGCACAAGATTCTGCAGATGACGCTTTGAGAAGCGGGCTCGCCGATGCGTCTCATCGCGGACGGGTGCCGTCTGGGGCTGGGGGATCGCGCAGATCTCAGGAGAAAAGCATGCAAGTACACCAGGCTGAGGGCCTCGAAGCGAGCGCCTGCACCGCCAGCAAGGGCGCTAGCTCGCCGTTCGGTGGTGCGTCTCTGACGGACGCGCTCATCGTGGCGCATCCGAGCGAATTTTATCGTTCTATGCGTAAGCAGGATCCGGTCTACTACGACGAGAAGATCGGCATGTTCCTTGTGTCTCGTTACGAGGACGTCGTGGCGGTTCTGCGCGATCCGATTACCTTCTCGGACAAGCTCGGCTACGAAGCGTTGTACGCCAGCGGCCACTTCGAGGAGTTCAAGCAGATCCTTGAGCGCGACGGCGGCGGCTTCTTCCCTGACGCGATCAAGGACGATCCGCCTGCGCACACGCGAGTCCGTCGCCTGATGGAGCAGGCGTTCACGGCCCACCGCGTGGCGACGCTCGAGCCAGGCATCACCACCATCGTCGTGAACCTGATCGAGACGCTCGCCGACAGGGCGGCGAAGGGCGAACTCGTGGACGGCGTCAACGACTTCGCCGTTCCGCTCACCATCGCCGTCATCTGTGAGCAGCTGGGCATCAACCAAGTCAACGTGCACAAGATCCAGCGTTGGTCACAGGCCATCACCGCCCAGATCTCGCAGATGCAAGATCGCGAGCAGATGCTCGAGAACGCCGAGCAGATCTGCGAACTGCAGAACTTCATCATCGCCGAGATGAAGGCGCGCGAACACGAGCGGCGCGAGGATATGATCTCGGACATCGTGCACGCGCAGCTGGAGGATGGCGGCAGGCTCGCCTTCAAGGAGGCGGTGTCGCTGATCCGTGCGCTGATCATTGCCGGCAACGACACGACCGCGACTGCCATCAGCAATCTGCTTTTCGTCCTGGCGACCCAGCCAGATGTAGCCAAGATGCTGCGAGATTCGATCGACGACGACCGTCTTCTCAATCGCTTCGTCGAGGAGCTGCTGCGGATTGAGCCCCCGGTCCGCGGATTAGCCAAGATGACGACGCGCGAAGTGGATCTCGGCGGCCGGCTGCTGCCCAACCGTGCACACCTCCTCGTCCTCTACGCCTCCGGGAACGATGATGAGACAGTGTTCGAGTGTCCGCGGCGCTTTGATCTCAACCGCAGCAACCTCAGCAAGCACGTGGCCTTCGGCGTCGGCGTCCACCGCTGCATCGGCGCGTCGCTCGCGCGCATGGAGATCAAGGTGGCGGCGCGAGAAATCACGCGGCGCATCGGCAACATCAAGCTCGCAGTGTCGATCGAGGAGATCCAGTACCTCCCGACCGTGGCGACGCGCACGATTCGGCACCTGCCGCTCAGCCTGTCGCGCCGAGTTTGAGCCGTCACCTCAATGGCATGGTCAAGCTAGGATTGTTGCGATGCGAGAGCTGCATGGGATGCGCACCAAGTGTGTGGGAATGACGCAGTGACGAAGTATTTGGAAGGAAAGACGGCTCTGGTGACCGGAGGCACGCGGAATCTGGGGCGGGGTATTGCAGAGAGACTGGCGGCCTCCGGTGCCATCGTAGCCGTGAACTATGCGAGCAACACGGCGGAGGCGGAGGTGATGCTCGCGGCCATTGCGAGCCGCGGTGGTGAGGCGTTCGCGGTCAAGGCCAAACTGGGAGAGCTTGGCGCCAACGAGACGCTAGTTGAAGCGCTCGACATCGAACTGAAGCGCCGCACCGGCTCCGGCCGACTGGACATCCTCGTCAACAATATCGGCGGAGGCCCGTACGGCACGATCGCGTCCACGACTCCAGAAGAATACGACTGGACCTTCGCGAACAATGTCCGGTCACCTTTCTTCCTCACTCAGGCCCTATTGCCGCGCCTGAACGACGGCGGTCGCGTCATCAATATCTCTTCCGCGGCGTCGCGCCTCGCGGGGAAGGATTTCATCGCCTACAGCATGAGCAAGGCTGCGCTCGACATGTTTACGCGCGTTCTGGCCAAGGAGCTTGGTCCACGGCGCATCAATGTTAATTCGGTGCAGCCCGGATTCAACGTCACCGACTCCAATGCCGATATTTTGGCGAACGCCGATATGCGCAAGCAGGTCGAGGCGCAAACCGCCTTCGGCCGGTTCGGTGAGCCGAGCGACATCGCCGAGGTGGTCCACTTCCTGGCTTCTCCCGCCGGACGCTGGGTAACAGGCCAGGCCATCGAGGCCAGCGGCGGATTCAACATGTAGTCGTGTGTGAGATTCAAAATGCTCGATGACGTGGCACTAGACGATATCGGTTACGATCCGTTCGATGTGAAGGTTATGGGCAATCCGCATCCGTACTACGAGCGGCTGCGGAACGAGCACCCCGTCTATTACACCGCGAAGTATGACACCTTCTGGCTGTCCCGCTTCGGGGACATCGTCGAGATGCTCTCCATCGGCGATAACTCGCTAGTATCTTCCGAGTCATCAATTCCAATGCCTGAGGTTCTGCTGCAGCACCACAAAGGCGCGCCACCGAAAGCTTCGCTCAACCCCATGCCGCCCATGACGCTATTGCACAGCCCGTTCTATGACGAGATCCGCAATGCGCACATGAAGCCGTTCAGACCGGGACCGGTGGCGCAGCTGGAGACATTCTGCCGCGAGGTCTGCCGCAGCCTTCTCGAGGAGCTCCTGCCAAAGCGGGAATTCGACCTCTTCCTCGACTACGGCGGTACGCTGAGCGCGCTGATTACTTGCAAACTGTTTTGCATCGATCCGGCCCAGGCGCGGGACATCCTCGAAACGGTGAACGCGATCACCATGTACGACCCTGAGCGCGGAGGAATCGACAACAGCCTGTTCTTCACCAAGCTGAAGCGCTTCATGGTGCCTGCGATCGCGAGACGCCGCGCCGAGGGACCGGACGGCAGCGTGTCACTCTTCGACGGCCTGCTCAACTACAGGGTCAGTCCCGACGACCGGCCGCTCACCGACGACGAAATCGCTGACGAACTCACCTGTGCCTTTATCGCCAATACCGAGACACCCGGGAAAGTTGCCGCTCAGGGGTTGCTGGAATTGTCTAGGCGGCCAGAGCAACTGACGGTCTTCCGCTCTGATCTTCAGGGGAATGCGCCCGTCGCCGCCGAGGAGATGCTGCGCTACTGCGCCCCCGCTCAGTTCTTCCTGCGTACGATTCACAAGGACGTTGTCATAGCTGGCGTGCCGATGCGAGCTGGCCAGCGGGTCGCAGCCCTCGTCGCCTGCGCCAATCGTGACGAGCGGGAGTTCGAGAACGCCGGCGATTTTATCTGGAACCGCAAGATCCGGCGCCAGCTAGCATTCGGTCTTGGCTTGCATCACTGCATGGGACTGCATATCGCACGTCTGCAAATTCGGGTGTTGGTGCAGGAATTCCTCTCACGCGTAAACTCTTACAGTTTCGACCTAGACAAGGCGATCCTGCGACCGAGCTACTTTCACTGGGCCTACGCTAGCCTCCCGGTAAAAATCCTGGACAGCTAATGCGGACTTCGACCTCGGACGCATCACATGGAGACAGACGAGCTTTGCTATGCTGAGCGCAACGGCCCCGCGACGGTCGCACTCAATATGCCCGCCCAACTCAACAGCATCAGTACCCCTGCCCGCAGCTAGTCTTCGAGTCCAGCGACGCCTCCCCGATGTACGGTTCATGGGCCGACGGACGGCTTACGAATATCTTCACAGGATGCATAAAAAGATAGGAGACCGACGATGACGACCCCGGTTAGCAAAATTACGAACGAATTGGCAGATCGCGAAGCCATCCGCGAATGCCTCCATCGATATTGTCGAGGGGTCGATCGGCTCGATGCGCAGATGGTACGTAGCGCCTACTGGCCCGACGTGGTTGATACGCATCTCGGGTTCACGGGAAATCTAGAGGAATTCATAGCCTGGTCCTTTCCGAAAATGAGAACCATGGATCAGAGCCAGCATTTTATCAGCAACATTTTGATGACGATTCGAGGTAATACCGCGGACGTAGAATCCTATTTTTACGGCTTCCATCGGATCAACGGCCCGAACGGCAAATTCGATGCGATCGGCGCCGGCCGCTATGTGGACCGCTTAGAGAAGCGGGGAGAGGAATGGCGCATTTTGGAACGGCTGGTGGTGACGGACTGGTTCCGTCAGTATCCGGATTCGGCCGACTGGTCGAAAGGCATGTTGGGGTTCATGATCGAACCGGGCGGGCGCTTCCCGGACGATGAGAGCTACAAGCGCATCCGAATCGAATAAGGGCAGCGCCCCAGTCGGCACTAAATCCTCTTGAACGATTCTTGCGCGCTAAGGGGAGCAAGCAGGAGATTGGTCAGGGGTGCGGTCTCGCGGTAGTGGGCCGCTGATGGGTTTTCAACAGCGTGCAATCGGTCGTCTCGGCACTGGCCGGGGTGCGGCTGGCGCGATACTCATTGGGGGATGCGCCGAAGGTGGATTTGAACATCCGGCTGAAGTGCGCCGCGCTTTTGAAGCCGGCCATGGAGGCAATCTTGTGTATGGGGTAACGCTGAAACGACTCGGACACCAGCCAGTCCCGCGACTTTTGCAGGCGCTGAGTCCAGAGCAGCTCCGAAAACGATGTGTCCCTGGCCCGCAGCACATAACAAACATAACGCGGCGACACGCCGCAATGCGCCGCTACCCGGTCGCAGGTCAGATCCGGCGCCGTCAGGTATTTCCGGATACAGGCCTGGATATCGGCAAAGCGCTTGTCCATGACACTGTCGGGCCGCCCCGATGCAACCGCGAAGTCGCCGACGCTATCCGAGATTGAGTGCAGGAACGCTTCGACCAGCGGCTCGGCCGTTTTGGGCCTCAGGCGCGGCCCCTCGAAGCACAGCAGATCGAGCAGACTGGTCACGACCGGGCGATCCCCCGCGCCGACCTCGAAGGACGAATTGCAATAGCGGGCCCAGGGCAGATGCGAGAGCACCAGATGCTCGGGCACCACGGCGAGCGCGCATTCGAAACTGCCGCGATTGCCGACGAAGGTTCGAGTCAGGAACGGCTCGTCGGCGTTGATGAGCGCGCATTGGCCGGGCGCGGTGGTATAAGACCCCGCCGAAGTGACGACGCGCATTTCGCCCTGATAGATGAAATACAGCAGCCGCACGGCGGCCCGGGTCGAGCGTATGTGATGCCAGGAACGACGGAAGGAAATCCCGGTCCCGTTCATTGACCGCATCATCAGGATGGGTCGAACGAGGCTCTTACGGATGAAGGCCCGCACCTCACCGGCGGGCGGTTCGATCTCGACGTCGCCCTCCGTAAACTCGTTACGGCACATCAAAGTAAGTCCGCGCCGCGACTCGCCAATGTCGCGGCCCGAATAGGCGTAAACAGTTTGCATGCCCGGCCCCCCCTCGGCCACCAGTCAACCAGCGCTCATTCTAAGGTGTCTTACGACCGGACGCCGCTATTGTCGACTTATTGAGCCAAAGCCCGGTTCCGGGCGGCCAGGATCTCGGCAAGATGATTGACCGGGTCACCTGCAATCGTCCCGCCATCGACCGGAAGGACCATGCCGGTGACCTGGACCGATCGCTCGCCGGCGAGAAACAACGCCGCCTGCGCGACATCGCGGGGAGCACCCTGGCGTTTGAGCGGCTGCCCAGCCGTTCTGACCGGCTGCACCGCTTGTCGGACCCGCTCGGCGACTTCGGGCGACATGCCCGGCTCGGAATAGGACGACATTTCCGACGGGATGTGGCCCGGTGCAATGCAATTCACGCGGATGGCGTGCTCCCCGAGATCGATGGCGAGGGACTTGCTGAACTGAATGACGGCCGCCTTCGAGGCGCGATAGGTCATTACCGCGTAGCCGGCCTTGATGCCGGCGATCGAGGCGGTGTTGATGATGGAACCGCCGCCGTGCCGAGCCATGTGCCGCGCGGCGCACTGGCTGCCGATCATGACGCCGAATAGATTGACGCCGAGCACGCGCTGAAAATCCTGGAGCTCATCGTCGAGGAACCGTGGATACATGGCGCCCGAAATTCCGGCGTTGTTGAACATAACGTGAAGCGCGCCGAACCGGGCGACCGCGAAGTCGACGAGGGTCTGAACCTCTTTCGCATCGGCCACGTCGGTACGCTTGAATACCGTGGGCGCTCCGAGCTTCGATGCGAGGCCTTCGCCGCGCGCCGCGTCGATATCTGCGATGACGACTTGCGCTCCTTCCTCGACGAACAGCTCCACCGTGGCGCGGCCGATGCCGCTGGCGCCGCCCGTGACGATCGCTACCTTTCCCGACAACTCCCCCGCCATCCGTTGCTCCTCGAGCTATTGCGCGTGCATGCGTGCCCGGGTTGCCGGATCGAGCGGAGTCTGCCCCGCTTCGAGCGCCACCCCGCAACTGTTGCAGAACATGGACACAACGCCATAGCACCCGACGATATAGATCAGGTCCATGAGCTGCTTGACGTCAAATCGGCGCGCCAAACGCTCCCAGGTGTCGCGCTGGATGCAGGCCAGATGGTGCAGCTCGTCGACCGCACGCAGCAAATCGGCGTCGAGCGGATCCCAGCCGGACGCATCGGGCCCCCGTTGAACGAGCTCGATTTCCTCGTCCGTCAGGCCGGCGAGTTTGCCCTGCCGCATGTGCTGCACATATTCGTATTCCGACCGCTGCAGCCAGGCAATTCGCAGGATCAGAAGCTCGCGCACCCGCGTCGACACCGAAATCCCCTTGGCGACATGGGCATTGAGCGGCAAGGCCGCCTTCGCGAGGCCTGGGTGCAGCAACTGCGTCCCCATGAGGTTAAGGCCCTGTATGCCGGCCTGGCCGGAGCGCCAGGCAGTCAGCAGGAAGTCGCGGGCCGCGGGGAAGGTATTCAGCGCATCGTGGGCCGCCTCGCCCCAATCCGGCGGCAGAGCAGGCGCGACGCGCGGCTCGGATTCGTCTGGCATGTCCGTGAGCTTTTAGTTGATCGACTCAGCGCCGTATAAGACGGTGCGATGCATGAGACGACCCGAGTCCGGCGGGTACGGGTTCACTCGGTGCATCACGCCGGTGTTGTCCCACATCAGGAGGTCACCGACTTGCCACTCGTGGCGATAAACGTTCTCCGGACGCGTGGCGTGGGCCGACAGTTTGGCGATGTAGGCGCGGCTTTCGTCGGGACTCAAACCGACGACATGGTCCGTCGTCATGCCGAGCACCAGCGACTTGCGCCCGGTCTCGTGCCTCCACACCAGTGGATGCTCTTTCGGCGGCGCGCGCTCACGCCAGCGCTTGAGCTCCTCCGGCGAGGAGTCGGGATTGGTCGCAAGATTCGCGGCCACCAATGTGTGCACCACGCGCAGCGAATCGCAACGCTTGCGTTCGCTCTCGGGTAGGTCGTCGTAGGCGGCGTAGGTATTGCAGAACTCGGTCTCACCGCCGGTGGTCGAGAGGCGCCGGCCTGTGAGCATCGTCGCCTTGGGCGGCGGCGTGTCGTCGAAGATGCCATCGATGTGCCAGTGGATGGTGGCTTTCAGATACTCCGCGGCGGACGGGTTTTCCTTCGGATCGAGCGTGATCTTGAAAACGATCTCCCGCGTGCCGTCCGGACGCATCGGTCCCTGTGGAATGACTTTGCCCAGCATGTTGCTGAAGGCAACCTGCTCCTCATCCGTCAGGTGCAGTTGCGGAAACAGCAGCACGCCGTGGCGCTCGAGCGCCGCCATGCAATCCGCGGCAAATTCCGCACTCCGTAGGTCTTCCTTGTGCGCTACGATCTTTGCGCCGACGCGCGGGGTGAGAGGCGTGAAACGGCTGGCCATGGGGCTCTCCGGTGACAATCCCTGCGATCTTAGTCACCAACGATGTTGATTAGCAACTGCCGGACCGGGGCATTTCAGCTCCAGTCAACGATTCCGGCCGGCCGGTCGATCATTTCTTGCCGAAGACATCTTTGGTCATGAGGTCGAGCGCCAAAACGCGATCCCGGCGGGCGGCGGCCGAGCTCGACACGTAACCGGGTGCATCATCCGCTTGCCCCCAATTGTGAACGGGTCCATGCGGGAGGCGCTCGAGGCCGATCCTGGCCACCTCCTCGGGCGAGGCGAGATTCGGAGGGACCGGCAAGCCGCGCATGGCCATGTGCTGGCGGAACGCGGGTGTATCGGTGCGTCCCAGAATCAGGTTCAGCACATCGACCCCGTAGGGGCGCAGCTCCGCCCAAAGCCCTTCGCCGAAACACAAATCGAAGGCCTTGCTCGCCGAGTAGACCGCGAGGAAGCTGGCGCCGCCATAGCAGGCGCCCGAACCCACCAGCAGGATGCCCCCGCGCCGCCGCTCGCGCATCGCTGCGCCGAAATGATGGCAGCAGCGCATGACGGTCATGACGTTGCGGCTCACCAGATCGACCCAGGCGTCGATCGTCTGATCCAGAAAACGGGAGCTGTTGGTGTCGCTCCCGGCATTGCTGATGAACAGCCCCACCTCGCGCGTGCCAACGGCGTCCTTGATGCGATCGACCGCGACGGCGGCGGCAAGGTCGACGCTCGCCGTGACGCATTCCACCCGGTGAGCGCCGCGGATCTCTTCGGCCAGCGCGTTGAGCGGGCCTTCTCGCCGAGCGAGGAGAATACAGTTCACCCCCAGGTTCGCGATCCGGTGCGCAAATGCGCGTCCGGTGCCTTCCGATGCGCCGGCGATCACCGCCCAGGGGCCGTAGCGTTCTGTGAAACTCATCTTCGCCCTCCTTCGTCAGCCCCGGCCGCTCATGCCCCCGCCTCCGCCAGGTCCGCGAGAAACCTCGGCAGATCGACGCTGGTCCTGATGCCCGGTGCTGCAGCACAGACATAGGGAATTGCATTGACGGGCGGGTGCGCGGTCAGGCCCGGCGTCATCGCGCCGTAGTCCTCGAGCGCCACCGGGAACCTGATCCGCACATCGAGCGGCACATCGCCCGCCACCTGCACCCGCCAGCCGTTGTCGCCCAGGTCCCAATCGGCATCGATGTCGGTCGTGCAGTACCAGTTGAGCCGCATTTTCATCAGCGGTCGTCCGCCGCGCATACAGGCGATGACGACGCGGTGAGCGGCAATCGTCCCCTTGCGAATGACGCCGGCGAGGATTTTCACGTCACGCCGCGCGGTCGCCACCTCGTGGGTCTTCTCGACCGAGTCGAACGACAGCCCGAGAGCGCCGGCGACCACGTCGAAGGAATCCGAAAACCCATCGAGTCCCCGGGCCATGTGCGAGGTATTGAACGTCTTCGGGTCCTTTCCATACCCCATGCCCTCGAAGAGCATCGCCGGGGAGTCGCGCGACTCCAGATTGGCGTATTCGTCGATCGTAATTCCGTCCAGCCGTCGCTCGAGCAACGTGAGGACCAGTGGCACGTGCTCGGTGATGAAGCCGGGACTGCTGCCGGTGGCGTAGATGCTGGAGTTGCCCTCCCGGCAGGCCCGCTCGACCCGCTCCCGGATCGTCGGATCCATCCGGCGTGGATTAATGAACTCGCCGCGTGTCGTCACGATATTTGCACCCGACGCGAGCAGGCGGCAAATGTCGTCCAGGTCATACGATTCCTGCATGTATAGAATACAGTCGGGCTTCAGCGCGATGACCTCCTCGACACTGCGCGTGGCCTTCACGCCGACAGCGGGAAGACCGCACAGCTCTCCGGCGTCGCGGCCCTGCTTCTCCGGCGAGTGAACGTATACCCCGACCAGCTCGAGCTTCGGATGCTCGATCACTCTGCGCAGCGCACGCGATCCGACGTTTCCCGTGGCCCATTGAACGACGCGAAGACGCGCCTTGGTTTCTGCACCCATTATCTTCCGTCCCCGTAGAATGAGGTCCCATCCTGCCTCATGGATGTGGATTATGATATGCCGTGATGAACGCCGATGAGATGATTGGTCATGACCTGCTTGACCTCCGCGGCCAGATCGCTTTCGTAACCGGGGCGGGCCAGGGTGCGGGACGCGGAATCGCGCTCCTGTTGGCGCGGCACCACGCGGGCGGCGTTGCCGTCAATGATTTCGTCATGGAGCGGGCCGAAGCAGTCGCGGCCGAAATCGAGGCCATCGGCGTGCGCGCCGCGGCGGTGCAGGCGGACGTCGGGGACTATGCATCCGTCGAGGCGGCATTCGCCAGGGCGCGAACCGTGCTCGGCAAAATCACGATCCTCGTGAACAATGCCGGCAACGCCGGACCGGGGACGGCCATGGGCCATTCGCCGTTCTTCTGGGAGACCAGACCGGACGATTGGGACCGCTATTTCCGCACCAACCTTCAGGGCGTCATGAACTGCTGTCATGTCGCCTTGCCTGAGATGGTCGCGCAGAAGCGTGGCCGCATTGTCACGATAGTCTCCGACTCCGGCCGCATCGGCGAAGCGCGGCTTGCCGCCTATAGTGCGGCCAAAGCAGGCGCGGCCGGATTCGTCCGATCCATTGCCAAGGAAGCCGGGCGCTTCGGCATCACCTGCAACGCGATCTCACTCTCGACTCTCGAACCGCCGATGAGCGAGGAGCAACTCGCCCAGTTCCTCGCCAGCGACCGGTCGAAGGCGCAGCTCTCGCACTACACCATCCGTCGCTACGGCAGGCCCGACGATGTCGCCGCCATGACGCTGTTCCTGTGTTCCGATGCCGCCTCGTGGATCACGGGCCAGACCTATCCGGTCAATGGCGGCTATAGCTTTGCGGTGTAAAACGCGCCCGCTCTGCAGCGCGCCGGGTGCAATTGAATCGGATGACCTGCTTATCGCCCCGGCAGCCCCGATTCGCCGCGCGCGAACTCCGCCATTTTTTCGCGGATGAAGTCGTTGGGCGAAGCGCCGCGCCGCTTGACGATTTCCCATCCTTCCTCGTGCGTTGGGATGATGACGCGTCCCGCAACCATTCCATCCGCGAGAATCCTGGCGACCTCCTCCTGGCTCTTGACCATCAAATGCCGGCCAGGTCCTCGCATGATGACGTTGTCGGACCAAGGTTTCATGCCCTGCGTCGCTGTGGTCATCGTGGGTCCGGGGCACAGGCAACTGACCCGGATTCCACGCGGCAGGAGCGAGATCGCCATATTTTCCGACATCGACACCAAAGCCGCTTTGGATGCCGCATAGGGAATGCGATTGAGCGCATAAGGGTAGAGTCCGGCAAACGATGCGGTGTTGACGATGTAGCCCAGCCCGCGCGCGAGCATCTTCGGCAGGAGCACCGCATTCGCCCGGACCGCTCCGAAAAAATTGACGCTGAACATTCTCTCCCATTCGGAGGCGGGAAAATCCTCTGGATTGCCGCTGTGAATGATGCCCGCGTTGTTCATGTGGATGTCGATCACGCCGAGGAACCGCTCGGCCTCGCTCACGGCATCACGCACCGAATCCTCCCTCGTCACATCGCAGCCGATGCCGGCTGCCGTGCCGCCTGCGGCAATGATCAACTGCGCCGTTTCCTCGGCACCTGACTTGTCGATATCCGCCACCGCGACCTTGGCGCCGCGACGGGCGAACTCCAGCGCGATGACACGGCCGATATTTCGGCCCGCACCGATGATGAGAGCATTCCTGTTTTCAAATGTGAACATTGGAGTCTTCCTCTTGACACGCCGGCCCACACACACCGAGGCGATGGCCCGCATTGCCCATCTCGGTCCTTACACGCCCATCTCGGTGAGCAGTGCGGAGGCGCTCGCAGCGCCTCGGCGCACGGCACGCTCATAGCCTTCCTTTTCGATCAGAGGGCCGAGCACCTCCAGATCGAACACGCCCGTGTAGCCTGAATCGAGCACTTCGTGCATCAGGCGGCGGAGGGGCAACTCCCCCTCGCCGATGTGCACGCGCCCGCCCGGCGGCGGCTTGCCGGTCGCGCCGATGATCACATCGCAAATCTGGACGAGGGCGATGTACGGCGCCGCACGCTTCAATACCTCTCGTGCATCCCGTTCCATCCACATGTTGCCGAAGTCCACGACGATCTCGACCCCGGTGCGCTCGGCAACATCGAGGGCATCGCGCAGGGTATTGACGAAGGACACATCGGTGCGCAGCGAGGGTTCAATGGCGAGGTGCACGCCGCGTTTTCCGGCATGCGCGACGCTCGGGGCGACTGCCTGCGCGAAGACCTCCAACACGTCGCGCCACGGCGCACCCGTGGTGCGGCCCGGAGTGAAATAAACCGAATGGCCGCCCGTATCGGCAACGAGATCGATGATGGCGGCTTGGATTGCGCGGGTTCGGTCCCAGCTTTCGGGGTCGCGCAGGTCGAAGGAGTGGACGATCACCGTGCTCGACTGGATCCCGGCGGCGCGCAAGCGGGCGAGCTTGCCGGTCGGGTCGTCGTCAATTTTCGAGATCAGCAACCCGGCGTAGCGTACGCCAAGCTCCTTCCAGAGCGCCAAATCCTGATCGAATGACCAGTTGAACGTGCTCATCGCATCGATGGAGAGCAGCGGATGGGTCATGCCGATGCAGCCTCGATCGCGGCTCTCAGGGAGCGAACTTCCGCCTCCAACCAGCGCGTTTCGCTGAAATTCTCCCGACTGCACCGTTCGAGGAGGTGCTCGGTCGCCTCGAGCTTCACGCGGGTCGCATCGAGGCAGCGGGCGTCGGCGGCGAGTGCCGCTTCGGCGAGGTGCATGGCCTCGAGGGCACGGCCCTGCGACAGGTGACGGCGCGCACGTTCGATCACGGGAGCGGTACCGCCCGCGAGCTCGACCAGATCGGGTGAAACCTTGCTCGCGGGCACATCGTAGAGCTCGGTCGTCGACTCGTAACGGAACCAGCCCAGATGTTCTTCCCAGATTGCCCGCACCATCCACGCCACCTTGCCGTGGCCTTGACCGACGGCAAGCTCCGGCGGGAGCGAGATGCGTCCCATCAGCGTCCAGAGATCGACGCCCTCGTTCATCCCCTCCCAGGTGCGATCCCTGACAAATTGGGTCGCGTCGCGAATACGCGAGAGCTGGCGCTTGATTTCCTCGGCGCCGCGAATCGGGTCGCCATGGCCGGTGATCAGCACGTCGGGCTCGAGGTCGATCACGCGCTGCACACCGTCCAGATACCATTGGACATAGCGGATCTTGTCGCCGCGCAGCGTGTACAGATTGGGGACGTGCCCAAAGAGCGGCCCGGTCAGATTGCCGGTGAAGACCGTGGCTTCCTTCGGCATCCAGACGAGGAGCGAGTCGAGCGTCTCTCCACCGCGCACCGAGTAAAGCTCGAATGGCCGGCCGCCGAGTTCGAAGCTGTGCGAGTCGATGAAGGTTGTCGTTATGATCGGATCGGGTTGCTGCACGACCGTTTTGGTCTGGTCACGGCTCCACAAATGGCGCGAACGACGCGCCATGACGGGACGCAGGCCGCCCCAATAGCCGCGCACATGCGAATAATTGGCTTGCGCAATCGTCTCGACACCGGGCGCATTGAAGGCGTGCCAACCGCCGATGTGGTCCTCGTGGCTCTGGGTGAAGATGATCTTCTTGATTGGCTTGCCGCTGACCGCGCTCATCCGGCGATGATTTTCTTCGGCATTGAAACTGATGCCGGTGTTGATGAGGACATCGCCCTCGGAGGTCGATATGAGATAGAGGTTCGAAACACATCGCGACATGAAGATGTCATCGCCGAGCGCCACCGCATCCTGCCGGCCCTGTCCTGCATTGATGATGAGCGCGTTGAGCGGCTGCTGTCGGTCAACCATTGACATTCACCTCGTGACGAACGGGGAATAGGTCGGTGTAAAAGCGAAAGCGCTCGCGCAGCTCGCCGAGATCGAGGTTGAAGTCCCCGGCCAGATCATAGACGACCCGCCCGGCCCGGCCGCGCTGATGGTGCGCCATGTAGTCTTTGAGATCCTGCGTGCTATCGGGCGTCGTCGGCAGGCCGGCCGCCTCGAGCACCCGTTGCGCCGAGCCGATGTCGTCCGCGACGATATCCTGAAACAAAAGATCGACGCGGCGATTGTCCGGGATCTCTTGGTAATCCCGGATATAGGCGCGGAGCATCCGCTCGATGCGGTCCACCCAATAGGCGACGTGCGCCTCGATCTGCGGCTGTTTCTGGTTCGCGAGCACGGAAAGACCGCGCATCGTCAGCACCGATTGCAATATCGCCAGCGGATCGCGGTGCGTTTGCACGATGAAGGCGTCCGGGTAATTGCTGATGAGCGCGGGCAATTGCTCGCTGTGCTGATTGCCCTTCAGGATCCAGCGCCGGTCGCTCGGAAACTGAAAGGCGATCGCTTTGAGCATGGTGCGGCCGTAGGCGTAATGCGGCGTCTGATCGTGCGAGAGATAGTAGTCGCGCCAATGCGGAACGTCGCCCATCCATTCCCACTGATAGGTCGAAAAATCGGGCATCTGCAGTTCGTTTTCACCGCAGGCATGGTCGGGGGAATGTTCGTGCAAGGCTTGCATGATGGGATTCGCGCGCATACGTTCCCAGTGCGCGCTCGAGCGCAGCCAGCGTGGGTCCTTGCCGCCCTGCCCCGGCCTCTCGCCCGGCGTCGGCGTTGCTTCCGATCCGAGATAGACCGGCAGAAAGCGCAGCCGGCGATCGGCGGCGATCAGGTTCTCGAGATGGGTCGTTCCGGAGCGCGGCAGTCCGACGATGAAGATCGGGCGATCGATGACGATGTCCTCGATCTGCGGATTGTGCTTCATAAAATCGCGGTTCTTCAGACGGTTCGCCGCCGCCTTGACACAGAAGCCGACGAACTGCGCCTTGGCCGTGCGCCAGAGGTTGTCGTCCGCCTGCACTTCACCGAGCAGGCGGCCGAGCCGCTCTTCAAAGTCGGCGGGACCAAAATCCTCGAGCCCGGTTTGCGCCCGCGCCGCCGCGAGCACACCGGCGACCGACAGATCGAGCGGCTCAGCCTCAGCTGCTTCGAGGGCGCGGCGCTTTTCATCGGCAAGCTGGGGATTGCGGAATCCATCGATCCGAAAGACTTTGGACCCGACCGCTTCAGGACTCAGTCCGCAGCTCATCCGCGCCGCCCCGTCGCAAGATTGGATTTGCCGGCGTTCGCCATCCAGCCGCCGTCGATCTTGACCAGATCGCCGGTGTGGTAGCGCGAGGCATCGCTCATGAAATAGACGCCGATGCCTTCGAAATCCTCGGCGGTGCCGAAGCGCCCAAGGGGATTTCGCTCGCGCACCTGATCGCCGAGTGGTGTGCCGGGGCCGGTGTCCTTGACGGTGTCGCTGATCGTGTAGCCGGGACAGACCGTGTTGCAGCGAATGCCATACTTCCCCATCTCCACCGCGATCCCGCGCGCCATGGCCGCCATCGCGCCCTTGGACGCGTTGTAGTGCTGCATGGCGACCGAGCCGGTCAACGCGGAGAGACTGGCGCAAAAGACGATGGAGCCGCCCGGATCGCCGGCCTCCGCGCGCGCGCGCATATGCCGCGCACCCTCGCGCGCCGCGTAGAACGCGCCGAATTGGTTGATCTCGACCAACCGCCGATAGAATTCGCCGGTCATGTCGGTGAAGGATTTTGCGGCGTTCATGACGCCGGCATTTGCGATGACGCCATCGACCCGCCCCATTTTATCGACCGCTTCAGCCATCGAGGCGATCACCGCCGCCTCGTCGGAAACGTCGACCGCCTGCGCCAGAACCTTGGCGCCGAGTCCCCGCAGTTCGGCCCCAGCCTGCTCATTCTTGTCTGCGCGGCGACCCCAGATCACCACAGCGCCCCCCGCCTTGGCGATTCCTCGCGCAAAGCCGAGACCGATCCCTGAATTACCGCCGGTGATCACGACGACCTTGCCACTCATGTCCCACGGTAGACGCGACATCGTGTTCCCCAACGTGCAAAAGGATAATAGAGTATACTCTATTGGTCATCTTTGTCGAATATTGGTCAAATGCGCCAGTCGCAAGGCGCCAAAGAGTGCTCTATTTCGGAGATGTGTGCCCACACCTAAGCTGAAATCCACCATCGATATCGCCGCCTCGCAATTGCGCTCGATCGTGCTGGCTGCCGACGAGGGTGCGCTGCTCGGCAGCGAGGAGGTGCTGATCGTGAGGCTCGGCGTATCGCGTGCGACGGTGAGACAGGTGGCGCGGCTGCTCGAGCGGGAGGGACTGCTGCGCGTGAGACGCGGCATCAATGGCGGTTACTTTGCCGCGCGGCCCGATCTACGGGCGATCGAAACCGCGGTGAGCGCATATCTCGAGATGGTGCATACCGAGGCGGAGGATGTGACCGCCATCGCCTCGGTGCTATGGGTCGAGGTACTGCGCCGGGCGGCGCGAGTCAGAACCGAGGCATCGAAGGCTCTGGCTGCGACGTACTTGGAACGCGTGAGAGCGCTGCCTCTCGATGCCTCTTTCAACGACGTGCTTCGCGTCGAGCAGGAAAGCCGCAAGGCCATCTTCGACCTGGTGAAGAGCCCTTACATCGAGCTGATCTTTCAGATCAACACCGCCTTCGCCCAGAGTCGGTTCGCGCCCCCTGCCGAGAAAGACGATACGGAATCCCATCGCGAGTTCGTGCGCGCGTGGCGCGGTGCCAAGCTGCTCGAGTTCGAAAGCATCGTCGATGGCGACCCGGAGTTGGCCATGATGGCTGCGCGACATGGCCGTAACCTCTGGCATCGGCGGATCTGGAATCACGATACGCCGTAAGTCCAGGCGCCGCGCCGATCGGTCTAAGGACGCAGCACCCAGCCGCCATCGACGTGCAGCACCTGGCCCGTGATCCAATCGCCCGCCGCTGAGCACAGCAACAGCAGTGTGCCGACCAATTCGTCGGGCTGACCGCGAACGCGCATCGCAACCGTAGCTTCGAGCAATTTGACGAAGGGCGAGTCGTCGGGAGTGAGCGAGCGGCCTGCGTCGCTCATGGTATTTCCCGGCGCAATGGCGTTGACGTTGATTTTCTCGCGCCCAAGCTGGCGGGCAAGCGTCGTGGTCAATCCGACCAGCGCGAGTTTGCTGATGCCATAGACCGACATCGCAGGAAAGGCGCCGCCGGAAACCTGATTGACGATCTTGCCGCCGCCGCGCGCCCGCATGAGCGGAACCATTGCCTGCGCACAGATGAGCGCGCCGGTCAGATTCACGTCCATGATGCGATTCCACTGTTCGAGCGGAATGTCGACGGCGGGCAAATAACCGAGCTCCGCCATCAGCGCTGCATTGTTGACCAGGATGTCGACGCCGCCAAACGCGTCGGTGGCCGCCTTCGCCATGTTCGCGACCGACTCGGACTTGGTGATGTCGACACCGACGGCGATCGCCTTGCCGCCCGCGGACACGATTTCATCGCACACCTTCCTTGCACCTTCCGCATTCAGGTCGGCGACGACCACGGCGGCGCCGGCGTTGCCCAGGCCGAGCGCATAGGCGCGCCCAATGCTGTTGCCGCGACCACCGGCACCGGTGACCACCGCGACCTTGCCGTCGAGGCGATATTGGTCGATCGAAAAAGTCATGCTTCGTTTCCCCTCTGTACCCAATCGAGAAATGGCGCCGCGACGTTGCGGAAAGCGGCGTACGACGGATCTTCCCCCAGGACTTCGCCGAGCAGGCGCACGTCCTTGGCGAGCAATTTCGCGCCGTGACCAAACGCGAAAGGAGTCGGCAACCGCGCATAGACCTCGAAACCGTAGCTGCGGCCGCTGCTGACTTTCACGATGTCGGCGAGCGCGGCTTGGTCGAGGCCGAGCGCCGAACCGGCGCTCAATGCGTAATGAGCCATCGCGACATGGGCGGCCATCAGTGCATTGTTGACGAGCTTCGCCATCTGGCCGGCGCCGACCCCGCCGACGCGCACGATCAGGCCGCCGAATGTTTCGAAGATCGGGCGCGCGGCGGCGACGACATCTTCATCGCCACCGATCATCACGGTCAGCGTCCGGGCGGCGGCACCGGGTCCACCGCCGCTCACCGGCGCATCGATGAGCGCGAGTCCGCGAGCGGCGGCTCTCTGCGCGAGTCCCGCCACCGTATTGGGATGGACGGTGGAGTGAATCGCAATGCGGCCGCCTGGGCGCATCGCCGGAATGAGCTCATCGCACACTTGCTCGACGCCGGCATCGTCGACGACACAGACGCCGACGTGTTCAGCGCGTGCTCCCAGATCGGCGATGCTCGATGCCGTCTCAGCCGGGGTATCCGCAAACGGCGCGAGCGCCTCGGGGCGGCGTGCCCACAGCACCAGCGGGTAACCCGACTCGACGATACGGCGCGCCATCGGCGCGCCCTGACTACCGAGACCGATGAAGCCAATCTTCGTCATGCAACCTCGGCCCTCAACCTGCGGTGATGCCGCGGTCGATCGAAATGCAGGCGCCGTGATAGCTGCGTCCGGCATCGGATGCAAGGAACGCAACCAGCTCTGCCACATCATCGACTTCAACCATGCCGCGCAGCCCGCTGTAGCGCTTGATGAGCGCATAGTCGACGCCTTCCGGCATTTTGAGGGTCGTGCCGATGTTGGTGGCCATCCCACCCGGCGCAACCGCGTTGAAGCGGATGGGTTTGTGCACGTATTCCATCGCGAGCGCCTTGGTCAGGTTGTTCAGACCCGCCTTGGCCGCGCAATACGCGGCCGCATAGGCCTCGCCCAGAAAAGCCGCGGAGGACGTGACGTTCACCACCGAGCCGTGTGCTTGCAGCAAATGCGGGATGGCGGCCTGGATGAGATAAAAAGGCGCGCTCAAGTTGACGGCGAGCGTTCTCTCCCAATCGTCGGCGCGCATCTCGTGCGCATTGCACATGACGATGATGCCGGCGACATTGCAGAGGGCATCAAGGCGGCCGAAGGCCGCAACCGCCGCTGCAACGGCCGCGGGACAACGATCGGATGCGCTCAAATCCGTCGCGTGGATGAGCACCCGTACCCCGAGCGCCCGCAGCTGATTCGCCGTGTCCTCGAGCCCCGCGGCATTGAGATCGACGATACACACGTCGGCGCCGGCGCGGCCGAGTGCGAGCGCCGTAGCGCGACCCAATCCCGAAGCCGCTCCGGTTACGAGGGCGGCCTTGCCTTTCATGTTGCTTGCCGTCGGCATGCTGTCCTATCTACTGGTACGGAAGGCCCTTGCTAATGCGCTCCCCCATCTCGATCACTACGGCTTGCATGACCGACGCCTTGGGCCAGCTGCCGTGGATGGCGTACTGAAGGACGAATTCCTGCATTTCCTCAACGGTTGCGTTGTCACTCTTCATGGCCGCATAGATGTGCGTGCGAATCGGCGTGCTCGAAGAGGAATCCGCCACGCCCACCAGCGTCACCCAGCGCCGCGCGCGCTGGTCGAGTCCAGGGCGCATCCACATTTCACCGAACACGAAATTGAGGATGCCAGCCTCGAAATAGGGTGTCAGCGGCGGCGGCGCCGGAGAAATCATGACGGCGGTGAAGTTCGCGGTTCCTTCGGCAATGCGCTGCTTCGGATCCCACGTCTGCGCTCGAATCGGTGCAAATTCGGCGGGCGGCAATCCGAGCTGCTGCGCGGCGCGCGTCACGGCCGCATCGAGCGCGACGCCGCGGGACCAGCCGGCGTAGACCGCGAGATGCAGGGCTGCTTCACGCAGCTCGATGAGCGTCAATTCGCCGAGCTTCAGAGCGCCGCGGACGTAGCCGTCGAGCACATCCGGGCGGCCGCCTTCGCACGCCGCGCTCGCGATCGAAATGAGAAAGCGCGCCCGTCGATCGAGGCCCGGCCGCGTCCACACCTCGGCGAACACATAATCGCGCCACGAGGATTCGAGCAGCGTGTTGGGCTCGGGCGCCGGGCTGCCGAGCAACTCGGCTTGCTGGTGCACACCGGTTCGTGTGCGCTGCGCCGGATCGAGCAAGCTCATGTGACACCCGTCATTTTGCACCCTGGGGATTGGCGAGATTCATCCACACGTTCTTGATCTGCAGGAACTCGTGCAGGCCTCGTTCACCGCCCAGCCGTCCGTAGCCGCTCTGCTTCATGCCGCCAAACGGCGCGAAGGGCTGCATGCCTTCGCCGGAGCCGTTCACCTGAACCATCCCGGCTTGCATTTGGCTCGCAACATAATGAGCACGCCGCAGGTTCTCGGTATGGATATATGCGCCGAGGCCATAGCTCGTGCCGTTGGCGAGTGCGATGGCCTCCTCTTCGGTATCGAACGGAGTCACGGCGAGCACCGGACCGAATACTTCGTGCTGTGCAAGCGGACTCCTGCTATCGACGTCGGCGATGATGGTGATCGGCAGGTAGTAGCCCTCGGCATGGTCGCCGCCCAAGCGCTCGCCGCCGAGCACCAAACGCGCGTTGTCTTTTTTGACGGCCGTATCGATCACCTCGAGAATGCGCTTCACCGAGGGTTCGGAGATGATCGGTCCCATCACCGTGCTGGAGTCGAGCGGGTCGCCGACTTTGATGTGCCCGGCGATGGCCTGCAGCATCTTTAAGTACTGTTCGTAGATCGGCCGCTCGACGAGCAGGCGAGTGCCATTGACGCAGCCCTGCCCGCTTACGCTGATGGCGCCGGCAAGGCCGCGACGTCCCGCCTGCTGCAGATCCGCATCCGCGAAAACGATGACCGCCGACTTGCCGCCGAGCTCCAACCCACAAGGCTTCAACGTCTCGGCCGCGGTGCGCAGTACCTTCTTCGCGGTCGCGCCACTGCCGACAAACTGCACCTTGTCGACACCCGGATGGCCCACGATCGCCTCGCCGATATCCGGACCACCGGCAACCACGTTCACCACTCCAGCGGGAAAACCCGCCTCGAGGAATAGCTCCCCCAGGCGCATCACCGTGAACGGCGCGAGCTCGGGCGCCTTCACCACGACGCAATTGCCCGCGGCCAAGGCCGGCGTCATCACCATCGTTGCGGCGAACAGCGGTCCGTTCCAGGGAATGATCGCGCCGATGACGCCATAAGGCTCGTACGCGACGTAATTGTGCGCCGGCGCGGACCAGGTGCTGATCGTCTCACCCTGGATCTTATCGGCCCAGCCGCCGAAGTAACGAAACTTCTGTGCGGCATCGAGGGCAATGAAAGGCGTGACCATGATCGGGGAGCCGTTCTCCAAGGTCGACAGTTCAGCCAACTCCCGGGCGTGCTCCTCGATGAGCGCGGCCATCTTCAGCATGAGGTCGCGCCGCTTATCGCCGGGCAACGCACGCCAGGCGGGAAAAGCGGCGCGTGCGGCTCGAACCGCTTTGTCCACATCCTGCGTGGAGGCGAGAGCGATGTCGCACGTGATGCGTCCATTCGCGGGGTAGACATGGCTCTGCACCTTGCCCGAGCCGCGCTCGCTCAAGGTGTCGCCAATGATGACCGGATGCCGCGGTAGGATGGCGGTATTGGGGCTTTTGAAAGTCATGTCGTTCCTCCCGCGGCAGTTGGTGCAACCGCCGCCTCCTTGGCAGCCTCGCCGATGCGCCCGCGGCGGCGTTCGCGCAGGAGAAGACAGGCCGCTCCGCCGATGAATGTCAATACGGCGAGGCCGGCGAGGCCGGGCGCGTAGCTGCCGGTCGCTTCCTGGATCCTCGCGACCAGGAACGGCACCAGCGCGATCACGGGGATAAACATCATCAGCAGCCCGAAGGCTCGGCCAACCTCGCTTGCGCCGTACTCGACGGCCGACGCTGCCGCGAGCAGCGGCCAGAGTCCCCCCGCGAGGCCGACGAGCATGACGCCCAGGCCAAGCATCGCGACGCCCTGTCCAAATGAGACGATGAGACCGCCGACGGCGACCGCCAGCGCCAGCCCGCACAGCGGCAGGCGGTTGCCGAAGCGATCGGACAGCAGACCCATGACCAGCGTCGAGGCCACGTGCGTGAGACTGAAGGCCGACAGCAACGATCCGGCGGTCTGCTGGCTCAATCCGTGGCTCACAGCCACGGGCGCAAGATTCTGCAGGCACGCCCCATAGAGCGCGAGCATGGGCAGATAGACGCCGACGAGAAGCCAGAAATTTCTGCGCTTCAGGACATCGCGCCAGGTCAGTCCACCGCCGCTGGCGGGGCCGTGGCGGAGCTGAGGGCGCGTTTCGCCGTCTGCGGTCAGATAATGAAGTCCGTCGCGCTCGCCAGGCCGGTCTCGAATCACCCACATCACGAGAGGCGCGACGACGACCGCAATGAAGATGCCGCTGACGCGCCAGACGGTCCTCCAGCCGAACTCGGGCGTCACGGCGGCGACGATCGGAGGCAGAATGACACCGGCCATTCCGAGCCCGAAAGCCGTGAGGCCGAGGGCGAAGCCGAGGCGTCGCACGAACCAGCGCGAGACGACCGCATTGGCCGGCAGCGCCGTTGAGCACACGACCGAAATGGGCAGCAGCAGCGCATAGAG
Source organism: uncultured Gammaproteobacteria bacterium (assembly GCA_963801865.1). Lineage (GTDB taxonomy): Bacteria > Pseudomonadota > Gammaproteobacteria > Steroidobacterales > Steroidobacteraceae > Bog-1198. The sequence continues at coordinate 407,791 of CAWDGY010000002.1, forward strand.
CGCCACCAGCTGCCAGCTCGCGGTCACGAAGCTGACTCCCAAGTAGAAGAGTGCGATGCCGATGAGCCCGCCGCCCATCAACCAGCGCGCGGGATACTTGTCGGCGAACACACCCGCTTTGGGCGAGAGGAAGGCGCAGAACAATCCAAAGGCCGCGATTCCAAGCTGCAGCGTGCTGATCGGCGTGTGCAGCTGCGCCGACCAATCGCGCAGAAAGAGCGAAAAGGCGTTCACCGGCAGCCCGTTGGCGACGGTCTGCGAAAGCACGCAGACTGCGACGATGTTCCAGCCGTGATACCAGCCGTGCCGCTGGGATGTGCTTTCTGGTGCCGTCATCCGCTTTCCTTCTGACGGGGCGAAGCCGCACCCCAGCGTCCGGCGAGGATAGGAGGTTCAGCGCCCCAATTGCAACCGCAAAGCCTCCGCTGAATCACTCGCTCAAATCCGCCCCACGCCCATGCGCGCGAGCAGCGCCTCGCTCTCGCGCCACAATCGCGCCGCCGCGGCATCGTCGAGCGCGGCGGGAGATGGCGACAACGCCTCGCAGTTGTGGAAATAACGCCCGCTGCCTTCGCCCGCCTGCGGCGATGTCGCCAGCCAGACCAGCGTGCGGGCGGCTTGCGCGGGACTGACGGCGTCGAGAGTTTTCATATAAGCCTGCAGGCTCGCGTCGCCGTGGGCTGCGAAATTGCTCGCGACCACGCCGGGATGCATGACCTGGGCGACGATGCCGTCGGCCGCGGCGCGCCGGGCCAGTTCGCGCGTGAAGAGAATGTTGGCGAGCTTCGCCTGACAATAGGCACCGGTGGCCGTGAAGCGGCGCAGCATCTGCAGGTCGTCCCAATCGAATCCCGCGCTCATGGCGTGGCCCGTCGACGAGACACCGATCACCCGCACGCCGCCCTGCGGGCCGCGCGCCGCGGTTGCGCGCAGCAGCGGCATCAGCTCGCGGGTCAGGAGAAAGGGCGCGAGGTGGTTCGCCGCAAAAGTGGCATCGTTGCCCTCGGCGGTCATCACCAGTGCATCGCGCACGCCGCCGGCATTGTTGATCAGCACATCGAGTCGCGAGGTGGCTGCGGTAATCTCCGCGGCGACCCGCATCACCTCGGCCATCAGCGCGAGATCGGCGCGGATGAAATGCACGGCTGCACCAGGAGCTGCCGCGGACCGAATCTCGGCCTCGGCGGCCGCGGAGCGTGCGGGGTCGCGGCCGATTCCGATGACTCGCCAGCCCTGCGCCGCGAGCGCCGCCGCCGCGGCCTTGCCGATGCCCGCGCTCGCGCCGCTAATGACCGCTACGCGCTGTTCGTTCATGGTCGGGGGGTCCTCATTTACGTTGGCGTTCGTCGCGTATCCTCGCCCCGTTCAGGAACAGGCGGATGGCGAACTGTAGCCGGTTGTCAATTTCCGCGCGGGTGAGCCGGTTGCCCGAAACGATGATTCGGACCGGCCCGCTCAGCGCCATGCTCATGAAAACGTTGGCCGCCCGCTCGGGATCCGCCACTGCCAGATTGCCGGCCGCAACCTCGCGCCGCAGCAGGCGCGCAATGAAGTCGATGACCGGTCGGGTGTTCTGATCGTAGGCCATGGTGAAAATTTCCGGGAAGCGGTAGGACTCGGTGTTGATGATTCGCTGCAGTTTCAACCCGGCGGGGGTCATGACCTGCGCGACGCGAAGACGCGCCACGGCCGTGAGCGTGGCTTCAAAATCATCGGTTTCCAGCGCCCGCAGCACAGCGTCCGATACGATCAGCCGCTCGATGGCGCGCTGCACGGTGGCCTTGAACAGCGCTGCCTTGTCCGCATAGCGCGCATAGACCGTCCTCTTCGTCATCCCCACCGACGCGGCAATGGCTTCGATGGTCGCTTGCTCGAAGCCCTTGTCGAGAAACAGGTCGAGCGCGCTGTCGAGCAACTCGGCGTGCCGTTGCCGCGCCTTTTCCCGGGTCGGGCGCCCGGCCGCGGGCCGGCGCCGCCGGTGCTTGGAACGGATCATCTTTCCTGCCGCAATCAAATTCACTTGCCGCCACCCGTATCGCGACTATAATGAAACGCGCAAGGTGCCATTCTAATGCCGACCGCGGAATTCGACAAGGAGCATGAGATGAGTGCAGCAGTTGAACGGTTGAAGACAGGGGCGGCGGTTCAACGGTTGAAGAATCTTCTCGACGCGCCCGACCGATTCGACCTACCCGCAGCGGAACTGTTGCCGACGCAGCTCGAGGCAGCCAACGAGTTATTGCAGGATCGCATCGAGAAGATCCGCCTGTTGCGCAACCGCGCCGAGTCCGGGGGCATCAGCACCATTCGTGAACCGGCGGATATCGTCCCGCTGCTCTTCGCTCACACCGCCTACAAGAGCTATCCCGAGGGCTGGCTCACCGAGCGCAAATGGGATCGGCTCGGGAAATGGCTGGAAACGGTTTCAACGCATCCCGTCGTCGGCGTCGACACGAACGCCGTGCGCGATATCGATGACTGGATCGCACGATTGGAGGCGGCAGGCCATTTCGTGTCCTGCTCGAGCGGCACCAGCGGCAAGTCCGCGATGCTGAACGCCTCGGCGGCCGACATGGAGTGGTCCAAGCGCGACGCCGTACGCTCGTTCTCCTGGGGCTCGGGCGTGACGCCGGCGAAGGACCGCAAGATGTTCGGTCTCGCTCCGGTCGCGAGCGTGCCCCGGAATCTTGGGATCCGCGCTGCGTTGCTCGATGCCTACGGTGTCCCGGGCTCGACACCCTTCACCTATCCCGTGCCGCCGATCACCATCGGCCAGATCACCGGGATGGTGGCGCTGCGCAAGAGCATCGCGGACGGCACCGCGCGGCCGACCGATCTGGCGGCGTACGAAGCGACCTCGGCGGCGCGGCAGAAGGCCGTCGATCAGGCGGTCGGACGTTCAGCCGAGGCCCTGGTGCAGGCACGCGGCGACAAGCTGTTCCTGTCCGGCATGTGGGCTTCACTCTTCAAGGTTGCCGAGGCCGTTCGCGCGCTGGGCCATGGCGGCGCGGATTTCCACCCCGACAATACGATCTACGTGGGCGGCGGTCTCAAAGGCGCGGTATTGCCACCCAACTATCGCGAATACGTCTTCGAGACGTTCAATCTGGCGCCCACGCGCGTGTTCCAAATGTATGGGATGCAGGAAATCAACACCGCCATGCCGCGCTGCCGGGCGGGACGCTATCACGTCGCGCCGTGGCTCCTGTGTCTCGTGCTCGATCAGGCCGGCGAGAAGCTGATACCGGCGGCGAGCGGCGAAATCGAAGGTCGCGCCGCCTTCTTCGACCTGTCACTGGACGGCCGCTGGGGCGGCGTCATTTCGGGCGACAAGATCGCCGTGGATTACGGCGCATGCGCCTGCGGCCAGCGCAGCCCGTCGATCCGCGACGACATCACCCGCTTTGCCGATCTTCCGGGCGGCGACAAGATCAGTTGCTCGGGCACCATCGATGCCTATGTGCGGGGCGTGGCGTGAACGCGATTCAGGCAGGATCGCGCGTCAGCAAGGCCTGCTGCATGCGCGTGCGCAGCTCAGCCGACAATCCCACCGCTTCCCGTAGATAGGACTCGAGGCCGCCGAATTCGTGGTCGATCTGATCGAGCGCGGCGTGCAGATAGTCCGCGTCGGCGGCGAACAGCACGCGGCGGATGTCCGCCGGCATCCTGAACAACGGGTGCCGATCGTCGCTCACGCCCAGCGCCGCGCCGCGGCGGCGCTGAACGAATTCCTCGAAGTTGCCGACTTCATTGGTGTACAGATAGTCCTGCATGACCGTATCGGTGCCCACGCCGAGCGCCGCATACAACATCGCGACCGCGAAACCGGTGCGATCCTTGCCGGCGGAACAATGCACCACGACCGGCATGCGACCCGTCGCCGCGCACTCGAACAGGCCCCGCACACGCGGCGCCATCCAACGCGGCAGGTCGCGGTACATGTCGAGCATGGCCGTGCGCATGCCCTGCGCGTCGAGTTGTTGGCGCGGCGACAGGCGCCCGGTGACCGCCGGTGCATTGTCGCCGTCCTCCCACGTCAGGGTGGTCACGTCCGGCGTGGGCCAGCGCGTGGGCTCCCGTTCGCGTTCGTCGGCGCGCCGCAGATCACAGATGGCACGCACGCCGAGACTCGCCAGCCGTTTGGCATCGGCCGGCGTGAAGTAACGAAGCACACCGGCTCGATACACCCGTCCCCAGCGCACCGTCCGGCCATCCACCGTTGCATGGCCGCCGACATCGCGGAAGTTGCACCCGCCCTCGAGATGCAGGTAACGGTCTGGAATCTGCATGCGATGCGCGCGCGGGACCTAGATCGAGGCGCCGTGGCCCGGATGGACGCTCACCGGTCTACGCCCAACTTGCGGTCGAAGAACCTCACGATCGTGCCATAGGCATCGAGCGCCTCCGGAGTCGAAGCACCGTAATAAAAGCAATGCGGCATGCCGTCGAAAATCTGCAATGACGCATCGACGCCCGCGCGCATCAGAGCACGATGAAAGCCGATCGCCGGACTCATGTCGAACGCCCGGGTTCCGCTCACCAGAAGCGTCGGCGGATACTTGGCAAGAAACTCCCTGGGTGCGCTCAGCGGTATGGCGAGATAGTCGTCAGGCCTCACCTCGGAGAGATAGCCGAACTTCCCCCCTCTGATCATCGCCAGCGGGTCGGTCATCCCTGGGGGAGGTGGAATATGCCCCGTGCCGATGGGACCGAAAAAGGCCGAGTCCCCCCCGCCGCCGGCACCTGCGCTGAGGATCCCGATCGCGCCGGGTGGCGGCAGCCCCACGTTGATGATCCACGCCGTCGCCTGCGCCGTGAGCGTGCCGCCGGCGGAACAGCCGTAGATGCCGATGTTGCGCGCGGGGTAGCGCGTCAAGAGCGCGCGATACACTGCGGCGACATCCTCGCTGGCGGCCGGATACTTGTGCTCGTATCCCTGCCGGTAGTTCACCGAAATGACTTTGATCCCCGCGAGGGCGGCAACCGGGGCCGACTCGACACGCCCGATATGAATCGCACCCGAGAAGAACGCCCCGCCGTGCAGATTGAGCAGCACACGCCGCTCGTCGCCGGGCTCCTGCGGCGTAAATTCCTCCACTGGAACGCCCGCCAACTCGCTCGAACGAACCTCGACCGGGAATTTGCTCAAGATGCTCTGTGAAAGCGGCACGATGAACTTCGAGTCCAAGTCGTGGCGGAACTTGTCGACATAAGCGACAAACTCTTCCTCGGACTGGATGCCATCGAGCGAGGGTAGCCCAATATTGGGCCTGGACAGCGCGAATATCAGGGCTTGCCGCGCCTCCGGACTGATGGCCGCCGACATTGGAAGCGCGAACGCCGGCACGTGTATCGTTCCGTCGGGATCGATCTTGACCATTGGTGACCTCGCCTCTGGACACGGGCACCCATCCGTGGGCGCCCGGTCCGTGAGATATCACATCGCGGAAGAGTCCGCGAAACCGGCGAAGGGCAAACTCACCTTACCACGTGTAACGGAACCGCACGCCGTACAGGCGCGGCTGACCAAGCTCCGCGGTCTCGAAGCCGACGGTGCCATAGAGACCCGGCACGTAGGTGTAGTAGGTCTTGTTGGTGAGATTGGATGCAAAGACCTGCGCGCTCAAACCCGTACCCATAATCGAGTTCCAGTTCGCGTTGAGGTTGACCAGATTCAACGCGGGCAGCGTACCCAACCCACTGATTTGCGGATACGGGCTCACCGCATCGACGTAGTTCGTCACCATGCTGCCGGTATGGGTGTAGGTCACGCTCGCAGCGACCTTACCGATACTCACCGGGAGCGGCAGTTGGTACGTCGCGGTGGTGCTGACTTTGTTCTTGGGCGAAAGCGGCAGCGAATCTCCCACGCTGACCGGAGATACCACATCATAGGGGCTGCTGGCGGGGGTCACGACCGGGGTGATCTCTTGGATCCTGGTGTCGAGATAGGTGTAGCTGGTGGAAAGAACAAAGCCCTCGAACAAATTGAACGATGTCTCCACTTCCACGCCCGATATGCGCGACTTACCCGCATTGAGGGTGGCGCTGGCCGGGCTCACCGGGATCCCGGGTTTGGGGTTCAAATTGAGCTGAAGCTGCTGATCTCTGAAGTTGTTGTAGAAAGCGGCGAGGTTGAATGTGCCGCTCACCACAGCGTGGAAAGTCGTCTTGAGGCCCACCTCATAGGTGTCCACTTTTTCCGGCTTGTAGGTGGCAAATTCAGACGGCGCTTGCGATGCTACACCGCCGGCGCGATAACCACGGGTGTACTTGCCATACACCAGCATATTGTCGTTCGGCGTGTAATCGAGGTCGAGCAGCCACGTCGGCGCGCTGGAATTCTCCAGGTAGTGCACGTCGCACGCAGGAAGCATCGAGGCTGGGTTTGTGCCCGTGCAACGTGGCACCGCGACAAACGGCTGCGGGACCGAATAAGTGATGAGCTGGCTGTTCGCGTGCGTCTGATCCCAGGTGTAGCGAAGGCCTTCCGTCAGCTTCAGCGTATCGATGATACCGTACGTCGCCTGCTCATACAGACCAGCGTTGTTGAAGTATTGCTTCCCCGCGGTGTAGTTGACCGAGCTGCCCGGACCGAATGTGCTTATGCAATTAAAGGTATCCGAGTTGATGCAGTCGATCAGGACCGGCGACTGAGAGCCCACCAGCGACAAGGGCTCGACATTCTCCTCATAGGCCCCAGCTTGCCAACGAAGCCGATCGCCCATGGCACGGCCCTGAAACTGGAGCTCCTCCGTAAAGGTGCTCTCGTCGGCCGTATAACCGCCCGGAAGCGGGACGCTTGCAGCGAAGTCCATGGGAAGGCCCGGCGGGGGAATGAGACCTGGAATGACCAAGTGGAAGTTCGTCCCGAACAGTGACGTTCGGTACTTTTCGCTCAACTCGGCATAGCTCACGATGTTCTTGACGGTCAGCGTATCGCTGGCGGTCCAGGTGGTCGTATTGATGGCCTGCCACTGATTGTAGTGGGTTTCGGGGTTCGGGAGAGTGCTATCCAGGTCGTAGAACCCGAGCTTGCCCTGCTCCTGGGCCATCTGAGCGCACGCCAGCAGCCCAACCGCGTTGAGTGGATTCAAAGTGGGATTACAGCCAACGAGCTTCTGCACATCGCCGTTGGTGTTCGAGTCCACATAGGTCGCGATCGTATAGTTCTCGAGGTTGGGCGTGAGATCGGCCACGAGACTCAGCCGCACGGAGGTATAGTCGACGTCGCCGAAGCGCGCCGGTGCTACGCCTGAAACATTGGTTTCATAGCCCTGGCGATTTTGGTGATCGATGCCGGCGCGAAACCGCAGGGTATCGCTCAGCGGCACGTTGATGACCCCCTGGACGCGATTCATCGCGTAGTTGCCGTAGGAATACTCGAGATACCCCTCCTCCTTCGAGGTCGGCTTCTGCGGCACGATCAGGATCGAGCCGCCGGTGGTGTTACGGCCGAACAGCGTGCTCTGCGGCCCCTTCAACACTTGCACGTTCTGCAGATCGAAGTAGCTGCCGGGTCCGGCGCCATCGCCGATTTGCTGGTTGTTCGACGAACCGCGGGGCGAGATGACATCCGCAAAGTACACGCCGACCGCCGGCTGGGTGCCGATATCCTGCACGAAGCCGCGGATCGCGAAGGCCGTATTCAGACTGCCGAAATTGTCGTTGACCGAGAGCGACGGTGTGTAGGCCGCGAGGTCCTGGGCGCTGACGACGTTGAGGTTGTTCAGCTGCTGTTGATTGAAGACACTGATCGAGATCGGCACGTCCTGCAGGCGCTCCTCGACTCGCCGCGCCGTTACGACGACGTCGGACAACCCAACGTCCTGGCCGTGCGCCGCGGTCGCCGCGGCCGGCTGATCCGCCGCGTCCGGATCGGCGAAGACGGGCGCAGCCTGGATGAGAGCGAGGGCGCTCATCGCGCCAAGCATCGTATTGAATACTGAATTCTTCATCCAACTCCCCTTTGATCGGATCGCGGTGATTTGAGTCAATTGGCAGGGGCGCGAGCCGCCTGCGGTACGTCCTGTATGTCGTCTCTATCTTTGCGCCGTGCGGTTATCCCCACGAGATGGGCGTCATTCGAATTGTCGGCCACGGCTGGCGGTACTTGGATTGGGCTGCGTCTGCACGTCTGGACAGAAGGCCCGGCGCGACGAGTCACTTGAACGCCCGAACCCTCACAATTCCCCCTCTCCACTGAACCGAGCGATGCGGCTGTGTTGCGGAATCGTGTCCTAGTCAGGGCATCGTGTCAAGCTAGGCATCAACATTGTTGTCTATAGGCAACGCCTCATATATGAGGTCAACCAAATGCCGGTGGAGGTGCTGCAAATCTGCGCGAAGCGCATCGACGGCAGAGGCGAGTTGTGCGGACAACCTACTGAAATTGCGTCACTGGCTCAATGGTCGTATCTCCCGTAATCAATAGCCATTGCGGGTACGATCATTCGCCAGCGGCCGCGGTTCAGTTCGCCGCGGCAACTGCCGCCACTCGGTCGCGTCCTCTTTTGACGACTCAGGCGAACGCCTCGTCGAATAGCTGGCGCATGGCGGCCCAAGAACGCGCTTCCGTCTTCCGATCGTACGCAAGGCCCGGAATCTTGCGCTGGTCCGCTTGCGGATTGGTAAAGCTGTGCGCCGCATTACCGTAGTGGATGAACTGCCAGTCGACTTTGTCGCGCCGCAGTTCCGCCATGAGCGCATCGATGGCTTCCTTCTTGACCAGCGGATCCTCGGCGCCATGACACACCAGTAGTCGGGCGCGAACCCGCCCGGCGTCCTCGGGTAGTTCCGGGAGGAGCCCGGAATGGAAGGTCGCAACGGCCGCAAGCGGCGCACCCGAACGCATCAATTCCAGCGCCGTCGTGCCACCGAAGCAGAAGCCGATGGCGGCGACTCGCCGCTTGTCCACCTGCGGCTGTGCGAGCAGCGCATCGAAGGCGGCGCGCGCACGCGCGCGCCACTCGCCTCTATTTGAGTACAGTGCTTGGATGGCGGGCCCCACCTTGGCCATGTCGTTGTTCACGACGCCGCCGCCATTGAGGTCCGCAGCCAGCGCCACGTAACCGAGCTGTGCCAGGCGCTCGGCACATCGGCGCTCGTGCTCGTCGAGTCCGAACGCCTCGGGAAAGACGACGACGCCGGGGCGCCGTCCATCCGCCTTCTCGTCCAAAGCGAGATAGCCGATGAATTTCGTCTTGCCATCCGTGTAATCGAGTGTCTGGATCATCAACTGAGCATACCTCGCGGATCTTCAACGCGCGAGGCGCTAGTCGTAGTGACGGGCAGCCCCTGCCCGCCCTCAACTCTTGCGCGACTTCCGTCCCTTATTGACCCGCATGTCGAGGTCCGGAAATTTCTCGGGCCGAAGTGTGCCGTGCAGAGACATCCGCAGCACCTCGCGCGAGAAGCGCTTGGCCATCTGCTGCCGTTCCTTCGCATTGCGCGTGTGGGCGCGTGCCCAGACCGGCCAGAGGAACATGCCGGCGAGCGTCAGCACCGAGACCACCTCGGTGTCGATACCGGGCTGCGCATACTCGGTCTTGGCGAGCTGCTCGAAGCTCGATTCATATGCCTGCCAGAAGCCGTCACTGGCGGGGCGCCTCGAACTCAATAATTCAAACAGCCAGGCGCGGCCAAGCTCCGGGTTTTCCATCGCAAAATCGGCGAGATGTTCGGTCACCAGCTTGATGCCGACGCTGTCCGCCGATTCACCCCTGACTTCAGCATGGTCCCCGTACACGGCATGAAACAATTTATCGCTGACCCACTGGGTCGTCGCTTCAATGAGCTGCTCGCGTGTCTGAAAGTGCTGGTAGGCGGTACCACGATTGACTCCCGCACGCCGCGCAACCAGCGAAACACTCAACCCTTCCTTGCCGTCCTGCGCAAGCACCTCGCGCGCCGCTTCCAAAATGGCCTCGCGGGTTCCGTCCGGATCGCGCGCCCTGCGCACCCGTTTCTGCGATGTGGATGATTTAGCTCGAGTAGCCATAGAGCGGCATCATAACTGAATCGACAGCCTGTTGATCAACAACGCGTTGATCAGTCGTCGCGATCCCAGGGCCGGCCTCCCGGCACCTCGAAGGCTCGGCTGATGGATCGGTGCGTGGCCCTGCCAGCGCAGACGGAGTAATCTTTAACGCATGGCAGCGCACGCATGACCGACACCTTACAGACCCTGATCGACCGGCAAGCCATTACCGATCTCATCTACCGCTATTGCCGCTCGGTCGACCGGCTCGATATCCCGCTCGGCCATTCGATCTGGCATGAGGACGGCGTGGCGGACTATGGCGCAACGGTCTACCTGGGGCCGGGCAAGGGAGTGATCGACCAGATTTGCGCGCAGCATCGCAAGACGCTGGCTCATTCCCATCAGGTGTCCAACATTCTGATCAGCCTCGACGGAGATCGCGCCGGCAGCGAATCCTATGTCACCGCGTCGCTCAGGGTGATGAGCGGAACGCAGCTGCGGCAAATCTCGGTCTGGGGCCGCTACATCGATCGTTGGTCGCGGCGCGAAGGGCGCTGGGGTCTCGACAAGCGCGTCTCCCTGCGCGATTTCGATGAGATACGCGATGTCGCGGAGCTGGCCCGGCACGACACCGGCAAGCGCGATCGCACGGATCCCTCGTATGACGTGCTGAGGGACCCCCGGTGAGCAGTCCGCGATGAAAGCAGCGTATCTCCTGAACAATCGGATGCATGTGGGCGAGGTGGCCGATCCGGTTCCTGACAAAGGCCAGGCGCTCGTACGCACCCACAGCTGCGGGCTGTGCGCGTCGGACGCGCATTTTCTCCACGGCGGCCAGCGTGTGTTCGAGATGTCGCGCAAGTACGGCGGCCCCTATGCCCATCTCGACTTCGAGCGGATCATCGTTCCGGGTCACGAATACGTCGGTGAAATTGTCGATTATGGGCCGGGCAGTCGGCGACCCCTCCCGCTCGGGACCCGGGTGACGTCGCAGCCGGTCATGCGCCACGCCGGTGGCCATTCGATCATTGGGCAGAGCCATGACTGCCCCGGCGGCTTCGGCGAATACATGTTGCTCGACGAGAATGCGCTCATGGAGATTCCGTCGGGGCTCGACGATGAGATGGCGGCGATGACCGAGCCATTATCGGTCGGCCTCGAGCATGCCCGCATGGGCATACCCACTCGCGATGACGTCCCGCTGGTGATCGGCTGCGGCGCGATCGGGCTCGGCGTCATCGCCGGCCTCAAGCTGATGGGCATCGGACCCATCGCGGCGGCCGACTTTGACGCAAACCGTCGCGACATTGCGGTCGGAATGGGCGCGGATGTGGTCATCGATCCGCGCGAGCTCTCACCCTACGCCCCGCTCCACGGCCTCGGCAACCGCCGTGCGACGCTCATCTATGAATGCGTCGGCAGGCGGGGACTGCTCAGCGAGATCATTCGCTCGGCAGGCTTCGGGGCGCGTATCGTGATCGGCGGCTTCTGCCTCGAGCCCGAGGAAATCTATATTCCCAATGCGCAATCCAAGCGATTGAGAATCCATTTCGCGGCGGGCGAAGAACAGCAGGACCTGGACCTGGCACTGCGTTGCATCGCCGACGGCAAGATCGACATCACGCCATGGCTGGGCGGGCGGATCGGTCTTTCCGGAGTCGAAGACGCCCTCAACGCGATGAGCAGCCCGACGGCACCGATCCGAACGGTCGTCGATCCCCGCCGGTAACCAAAGCAGCGCCGCATCGAGATCGCGGTTCAGCTCTTCCTCAGGAGCCTGCTGGTCGGGAACCGCCGCGAACCTTCTGCATCCAGTGTCGAAAGGTCTCGATAAAGGCACCGGGATACTCCGCTGCGAGCGCTCCGGGTGCTTCAATCCGGGTGATGGCGTCCGGCGTCAGCCTGACGTTCTGGCAGCCCAGATTGTCGTCAAGCTGCCGCAGGGTGCGCGCACCGATGATCACTGCATCGACTTCGGGACGCGCAAGCTGCCAAGCGAGCGCCAGCTGCGCCGACGAGCAGCCGAGCTCGGCCGCAACCTGGGCGACGATCTGCGCGACCCGCAGGCCCTGCTCGTTCAGGAATAACTGATCCGCTTCGAAGCTGCGCTGCTTGAGCCGCGTATCGGGCGGCGGAGCGCCGTCCCTGAACTTGCCGCTCAAAAGGCCGGCAGCCAGCGGACTCCAGCTGACGAACCCCAGCCCTTCCTCGTGCAACAGCGCGAAATGCTCGCGCTCCATGGTTCGCACGACCAGATTGTATTGCGCCTGCAGCGACACGAAGCGCGCATAGCCTCGGCGTTCCGAGATCGCGAGCGCCTTCATCAGCCGGTAAGCGCGGAAGTTCGAGACTCCGAGATAGAGGACCTTGCCCGCCCGCACCAGATCGTCGAGTACCGCGAGCGTTTCCTCGAGCGGCGTATCGAGGTCCTCCATGTGCACGTGGTAGAGGTCGATGTAATCGGTCTGCAGGCGCTTCAGGCTCGCCTCGCAGGATTCGCGGATGTGTTTGCGGCTGGCCCCACAGCCGTTCACGCCTTGTCGTGCGATCGGCAGGCCGACCTTGGTCGACAGGACGAGTTTGGAGCGGCGGCCGGCCAAGGCCCGGCCGCAGATCTCCTCCGACACGCCGTAGCCGTCGGCGGTGTCGATGAAGATGCCGCCGGCGTCGAGGTAGCGGTCGATCAGGTTGGCCGCGGTGCCCTCGTCACACCCCCATGTCGGCATGCCAAAAGTCATCGCGCCGAGCGCGAGACGTGAAACGCGCAGTCCACTGCTTCCGAGTTGCCGGTATTCCATTGGGGCCCGCTCTAGCTGTCTTTTACTGTACGGACTGATCGATGACCCATCTGACCATGCGGCGCATGGGCTCCATGCCGTCATGAGGCAGAGCCGCAGTTTGCGCTGCGATGCTCCTGGCGACGCCCGCCGACATATTAAATAGAGACTCACCCAGCGGCAGCGTCCGCTGTGCGCCATGCAGCGCCAGATCGTCGCGCAACTTGACGCGGAGCGAATCCGGATAGATGCCGATGGTCTGGGTGGAGTCGTCGACCCACTGCGGCACGCGGGTGATGTCGGACACGGGCACGAGGTTGACGATGCGATTCTCGAGGCGCGCCGAGAATTCCACCGGCTCCTCGGTGCGCGATACGATCACACCCCCATTGATCGTGTCCCCGAAGACGCGGTAATAGTCGGTATCGAGCTCGATGGCGCGCAGTTCCTCGTCGAGGCCGCGGTTGGGTCTGGGCGCGGGCGTCGATTCGCCCGGAGGCAGCTCGGCGAATGCCCGCTGAATGTGCCGTCCGAGGCGCTCCAGGCGCGCCAGGCTCTCCTCGTCAAGGCCGCACTCGACGTAGACGACGCGTGTATTCGAACAGGCGGTCTGATTGAGTCGGCCGGCCATCAACGCAATCCCGTGCGCGGCAACTTTCATCGCGGCCTCATCCGCCAGGCCTTCCCTGCCCACGATGGAGATCGACAGTTTCGGGTTTAGGCCGATGAGCTCGACGCCGGGCACGAGGTATTGCTGAATGTGCTTCAGGGAGGACATGCCGCCCCAGGCGGTGATCCGCTCGATGAACGCCGGCCGGTACAGTTCACGCTCGACCGTGACGTCGCCACCCTGCCAGTACGCCACCGCCAGATGACGCGTGACCGGGTGGTTCGGATCCAGGTCGATCATCGTGCGTACGATCGCCGAGGCCGTCAGCGGATCATTGGACGGCAGCTTGATCAGCGAATCGGATTTGGTGAGCGCCGAGCGGGTGACGGTGATGGCCGCTACGATCGGCACGTTGCCGGCCGTGATATGCACCCCGCGCGTGCCGAATGCGCGGACCCTGAACATGGAGGCTTCCCCCGGCTCGCCCTGTTCGACCCAGCCATCGAGATAATCCTTGCCGATATTCTTGTCAGCCGCGAATTCCAGGCGCATCCGATCGAAGCAGCCGGGCACCTGCTCATACACGGAGCGCAGCACGGGCTCCGTCAAACCACCGGCTTCAAGTGCGAGATCGAATGCCTCGCGCATGTACGGATTGGCCAAGGTCAGCCGCGGCCCAAGTTCGGCCAGGAAGTCGATGATCCGGTCGATCGGCATTTGCGCCAGATCGCGCAGGTCCGACGCATCGGGAAGCACCAGATCGTGCACGTGCTTCGCAGGCGACGGACAACGAAACTGCGCACCCTTGCGGCCGCCGAACACCAGCGCATCCGCGTCCGGCATGATGACCCGGCCGCGAGCGAGGATGGGCACCACGTATTCGCGTCGCTGCCTTACCGGCGCACCGGGTTCGACTGCGGTGTCCATGCGTGCTGCTCCTTAATCTTAGATGGACGTCACGTAATCCATGAATTCACTGTACGCCTGCGCGGAACCGGCGCAGGTAATCTTGTCGTCGCCGCCCTCGGATTCGGCATACCGCTCGATCGTCCTGCCGACGCGCGGGCCGTTCCAGCCGCATTTGCAGTCATCTTCCCAATGCACCGTCACTTTGTCACCCGAGATCGAGCCGCCCCAGTAGGTATCGGCCAGCAGATCGAACACGGCCATACGACCCTGCTGCACGCCGGTTTGCGGCAGCGCCCGGCTCTCCGTATCGACGAGAACCGCTACGGTGTACGGCGGCAAGTGAAAAAAGCCTTCGGGACAGAGCGGTCCGTTGCCCATGATCTCGGACATGCCATACATGCTGGACATCTTTTCGATGCCGAAAAATTCCTTCACCTGCTTTTCCCAGTCGGGCGGCGCGTCCTTGTAGCCCTTCATGCCGCCGCCCCCTACGAGCACCGATCCAGGCGCGAAACTGCACTCGATGCCTTTTATTTTGCCCGCGATGGCGATGCGTGTCAGGTCGGCAAAGGTCCCGCCGATGCGCACCTGCCTGCCGCGATACTCCTGCGCCATCGTGAGGAACCAGGCCTCCAGATCCGCGTCGCGCCGCCGGCTGCGTTCGATGAGTTCGCGCCGCTGTTCGAGCAGCCTGGGATCGATCTGCAGACGCTGAAGCTCGCCTTTGTCCTCCGCCGATTGCAGCCGGCCGGCGAGCGACATGAGGTCGGACGACACGCTGTAATCGTAGAGCGTGTGATGACTGTCCAGACCGCCCAGGGATTCGGCCGCGAACATCGTGACCATTTTCACCATCATGTGGTGACCGCCGCGATATCCCGGAAAGAAGGAGTGCATGTGCGTCTTGCGCGGATCCACACCCGTTGCCGCCGCGAAGCACTCGAAGTAAGTCGATATCCAGGCCGGCTTTTCGACACGCGACCGGGGTACGAAACTGAGCTTGCCCGTCGTGCCGGTCGAGTGACCGATCACCATGCCATGGTGATCGAGCCGATCCAGCCAGGCATCGACCGAGTCGAGGCCCTCGAGCGACATCGGGCTCAAATCGAAGGTTGTCAGGCGCTGCAGCCAGGCCGTGAGACGCTTGAAATCGCGCTTCTCGATCAGTGACAAGGGATAGCTCTTGTAGACGCGATGATCGAAGGCGACCGCCAGTGCGTCGTCGAGGCTTCGGATGTGCGCGATGCCCTGCTTGTCGGCCAGGATCCCGAGCGCCGGTATCCGGTTGCGCAGCCGATCGAAGCGCAGCTGCAGGGCCTCGAGCTGGAGAGGTTCGCGATCCTTGCGCTTGAGCTTCAGCAGCTCGGAGTACGGAAGGAAGGCCCACGCCATCGGGTCGTTTGCCCGGAGCCCGGATACTTGCATGACAAGAGTCACAGGCCCGCCAGCGCGGCGAATTCATGCCGGGCACCGAGGAACTCCGCCGGCTCGATGGCGAGACCGGAAGACACGCAGGCTTCGCGCGTCGTCCGCAATCCCTTCTTGTGAAAAAAGGCCTCTGTGCCGGCTTCGTCCTCAACCTGCCAGACGTGGGCGTAGATGCCGCTGCGGGGCGGCTTGAGAAAGCCGCCGAGCGGCCCCGCGGCGGGATCATCGGGCTGGATGAAAGCGACCCGGGTATCGCCAAGGCGCAACAGGATGCGCCGGCCCGGCTGGGGCGCTGTTACGCGTTCATCGGTGAGCACCTGGCCATCGAGATGGACCGTGAAGAAACCGAGCACGGCCTCCAGGTCCCGAGTTACGCAGGCGATGTGGTCGAGTCGGAGCACGGTCGACGGATGTCCCAGCGACCAGTCCGGTCGCCAATTCCGTCGATCATAAGGATCGTTCGGCATCGGCCGCTCGCACACCTCCAGGAGGACGCCGCCCGTCGATTCAGCCCGTACAAAAAAGAAGAAACCATAGTCGGCCGCGAGCTTGCACCCGGCCGCCTTCAGCTTGGCCGACAATTCAACCGCATTGTCGACCTTGATCTCGAACGAGTGATAGCACTGGCCGTGGCGCTGCAGAAAACGGGCGAAGGGCTTGTCCTGCCGGGCCGGATCGCGGGGCGCCATTGGCTCGATCATGTGGTTCGCCACATAGAGCAACGCCATGTCGCGGTCTTCTGCTTCGAAATAGCCTTCGGCGAAAATCAGTCCGCCCAGAATATCGAGATATTTGGCGCGGCCGGCGGCCAGATCGGCCACCGCATGAATGGTATGAATGACGCGCCTGATCTTCACCCGAGCAACGGTCGCCGCCTCGGCGGCCTTTAACGGCGTTGTCATCTGATGGCCGCCAGCGACACCTGCACCTTGGTGTCCGTATTGGGGCCGCGCAACCGCTCGAACGCAGTCGGCAGCTCCTCGAGCGGGACCACCGAGCTGATGAGCATCTTGGGATCGGCGTGCCCTTTGTCCATCACATCGGCAACATATTCAAAGTCCTTGAGCGAATAGCCGACGGGAAATTGCAGCGAGATGCCTTTCATGCCCGCCATGGCCGGCAGCAGCGGGTCGGGCTCGGTACAGAAGCCCAACGAGATGATTTGACCAAACGGTGCGGCGTGCTCGATGCCCTTGGTGAGGAAACCGGGCGATCCCACGCATTCGAAAACGATGTTGGGCGGTCCGCCAAGCGCCTCGGCTACTTCGCCGATTTCATTGTCGCCGTATTGGACGAAAGCATCGGCCCCCATGTCGAGCACCATCGCCGCGCGCCGCTGCGATCGGGAGGCGGCGACGATGCGGCCGCCGCCGAGACGCCGCGCCCAATAGGTTGCACACAGGGCCACAGCGCCCGCTCCGAGCACCAGCACGCGATCGCCGGGTTGGATACGCGACATCCTGACCCCGTGCAATCCAACCGCCAGCGGTTCAATGAGCGCACCATCGACCAACGAAAGCGTGCCCGGCAGCTTGATGGCGACGCTCGTCGGCACACGAATGTATTCGCCGAAGCCGCCCATGACACCCGGTGCATGGTGGCAAAGCGCCAGATTGCCCCGGTAGCACGCCTCACAATGGCCGCATCCGGTCGAGGGCAGGGCCGTGATGAGATCGCCCTTCCGGTAACGGGTCACCTTGGAGCCAATCTCGACGACCTCGCCCGAATATTCGTGGCCCGCCACGGTTCCAGCCGGAAAATCCCACCCATGCCCCGATGTCAGGTGCAAGTCCGTCCCGCAAATGCCGCAGCGATGGACCTTGATGACGAGATCTTCCGGGCCCGGTTCGGGATCAGGCAAAGTTTGAAGTACCAGCGGCTTGCCCGCGCCGGGATATACGGCTGCTCTCATGTGACGACGCTCCAGTCTTTCGCCGCTCGTTGCTCGATCAAACCGAAACGGCTGACGTAATCGCCGAAGCATTCCCGAATTTCGTTCTGCGTCATGCCGAAATCGGCAACATCGTAGCGGTGGACGCCGTGGCTCAACTCGGGTTTCGCCTCGATACGCTGCACCATCGCGGACCTGACGGCGGGCGGGAGATCGAGACCCGCGAACGCATAAATCCGCTCGATGGTGTGCATGGGATCGCGATGAAAATCTCCGTGGATCACATCGAGTATCTGCTGCGGACGCGATTGACGCACCGCTTCCGCGTCGCGTACCGCCGCCGACCATTTCGCCGTCTCGCGCGCGAGCATGTTATACGCGCGCTGGCGGTAGCGGCCTTCTTCCATGATCGGATGGCGATACATGAGCAGAGCGCAGAGTGAAGGGATCGCCTTGGCCGGGTCGCGATGGGTCTGGACTACCCGTGCATCGGGAAAGACGGCGAAGAGCAAGTCGAGATTGGCGATGTGGCCCGGATTTTTGAGCAGCCAGCGTTTCTCCGGCTCGTTGCTGCCGACCAGCCGCAGGGTGCGCACGAGATGCTGGTAGGCAGGCAGCTCGCTCTGGCATTGCCACCAGGCGTCATACGTGGCGGCCGACCAGCCGCAGGTCCAAAGATTGGATACAAAGCCTTGCCGGAGCACGAAACAACATTCATCGACCTCATCGGCCACCATGAGGTGCGCTGCGCGCGATTGCGGAGTCGCTTCGTAGCGCCGCTGCAGCTGCTCGACCGTTCGCTGAAACAACGGATTACTCGCCCAGGTCTCGCGCGGTGGGCGCGGCATGGGCGCGCCCACCAGCCAGGTGTGCAAGCCCTGGAACTGCGGATCCGCTGCGAGCAGCTTGTGCAAAGCGGTCGTACCCGTACGCGGTATGCCGGTGATCACGACCGGGCGGTTGATGGCGTGCCTGTCAAAACCGAGGTGCTCCGCCATGGATTTGATCGCCCGCGCCCGACCGGAGAGCGCGCTGATCACCTCACCCCAGGCAATGCGCCGTCCCCGCTCGCTGAAATGAGGATCGTAGTCCATCGACATCAGCAGAACCTTGAGACCCGGCAGGTAATCGTCCGGACCAAAATCATCGCTCCCCACTTGTTGCGCGACCAGATCGTGCAACTGGTCGAGGGCATCGCCAAAGCATTCCGGAGGTGCAAAGCGTTCTTCCAGGCCAGCCACGTGTGAATTCCTTCTTGATTACCAGCGCCGCCGGCGCTGGCATGCCCGCACGCGCACCCGAAGCTCCTCGGCGCGCTGCTGCCGCGTCACCACTGGCGTATCCGCGGGCAGGTGATCGCGCAGGTCTGCGAGCTTCACCCGCTTGATGGTCGGGACCGGGTTGGTGTCACAATCATACCAACGGCCATAAATGCCGCCCTCCTTGTAGCCCGCCGGATCGAGCCAGTTGGGCACGCCCGGATCGGTGAGCGCAATGACGGCGCGAAGCTTGCCGTCAGAACTGAGCTTCGCCATGGCGCCGTTGGTGCTGCTCAGCCGATAGACATATTCGAGCGCGTTGAAATAGGGATCGTTGAGCTGAATGTTCCAGTAGGGTGCGCGCTTCGGTATCTCCGTCTCGATGATCAGCGCCTCGCCCGTCTCCAGCTGGAAACAGGCGGGCCAGTACACCTGCTTGGTGAGTGCACCCTTCATGCGGATGGGTTCGAACACGTTGAAGCCCACCCGCTCCTTTACGGCGTTCTGCATGCGGTAGTAGCTGCGCGTCTTGCGCGCCGGGAACTTGGCCATTTCCCTGATGCGCGCGATGATTCCCTCGGGAGTCAGGCGAGGTTTCGGTGGCACCGCATCGAGGCATTCGATGGACAGGGTCGGGTCAATTTCATTGACCCAGTCATAGCTGCGCAGGCGCACCATCATACCGGTCGCTTCCGGGTGGATCGGCGCCCAGTTGCCGGCGTGGCCTGCGGGCCGCTCGACACTGAAGATCAGCTCGAAGTCGCCATTCGCATCGAAGACGATGTCCTGATCATCGAGGTCATTGTGACCCCCGATCTGCGATATATCGTCCACCATGCCCGACATGAAGCGCTGAGTCGTGAAGCTGAGGATATGGATCGTCCCACGATTACCGCTCACCCGGTACCGCAGGTCGCCCCGTATTGGGGAGTAGAGGTAGATGTCGTCGGGGTTGGGCTGCAGCCTGAATACCGGGTTCCACAGCGGCGCCCAATCCGGATGCTCCGGCGTGGCATGAAAATAGGCGAAGTAGCTGTAAGACAGGCTCATCATCGTCTGACGGTAGACATCGGCGCGATAGGCGGGATCGTCCGGGTGCCAGGTGTTCGCGAGCTCCGCCACGGCGCCTTCCAAGTCGGTCAAATAATGGAGGATCGCGGGTGCAATCTCGCTGCTCATGGGAGGATCCTCTTCAAGCGATCGCGCCTTTCGATTTCAACTCCTCGATGCGGCCCCAGTCGAGCCCGAGCTCCATCAGCACCATCTCGGTATGCTCGGACGCCTGCGGAGCGCGGGTGGTCTTCAACGGCTCGCCGTTGAACTGGATCGGTCCACGCACGAGCTTCAGCGGCAGACCCCCATCCGCGGCCTCCACCTCGATGATCATGTCGTTGGCGATGGCCTGCTCGTCTTTGATGAGATCGAGGAAGCTCTGAATCGGCGCCCATTGACCCTTCATGGTTTTTAGATGCTCGCGCCAATAGACGAAGGGCTTCTTGGCAAAGGCCTCGACCATCAGATCGCTGGCAGCCTTGGAGTGCTCGAACAACTTGAGGGTATCTGCAAAACGCGGGTCGTCGGCCGCCTCGGGAATGCCGAGATGCTCGAACGTATCACGGATCAATCCGTGCGGCGTGTTGATGCAGAGGTTGATCGTGCCGCCGTCGGAGGTGCGAAAATTGCCGCTGAATGGATTTCGGGCCGTTCCGCCGGACCTCGGCATCGCATTGCGGGTGATGACGCCTTTTTCCATGCCTTGTGCGATGAGTGCGCCCGAGGCCCACCAGGCGGCGCTGAGAAGCGAGACATCGAGTTCCAGAGCCTCGCCGGTACGCTCGCGATGGAGTAGCGCAGCGGAAATCCCGCCGGCAATGAACATGCCACCGATGGAGTCGCCGAAGGCGGGAATACCCTGCGCCAGAGGCCCCTCGAGCTCCGGCGGGGTCATCGAATGGGCGACGCCGCTGCGCGACCAGAATGCCGTGCCATCGAAGCCACCGGTATTGCGTTCCTCTCCTTTGTTGCCGTACGCGCTGCCACGCGCGTAGACGATGTTGGGATTGACGGCGCGGATATGCTCGACGTCGAACTTGTTTTTTTGCCGCACGGATGGCAGATAGTTGGTCAGGAACACATCGGAGGTTTTTGCCAGTTCGTAAAGCACTTCCTGACCGCCCGGCGTGGAGACGTCGATGCCGACGCTGCGCTTGCCGCGATTGGGATGCTCAATGAGCGTATGACGCTGCGGATCGAGGGTCACTCCGCCCATGTTGATGAAACCACGCTGCGTGTCGCCGCGCACGGGGTGCTCGACCTTGATGACATCGGCACCCCAGTCGGCCAGAATTGCGCCGGCCGCCGGCACAAAGGTGAACTGCGCCACCTCGAGAACTCGAAAACCCTTCATTACCTGAACCATGAGAAATGTTCCTCGTCCGTTGTACGCCGCTGCGCCGGTCAGTCCAGGGCGATGCCGCCCAGATTCGGTCCACCTGCCACCGCCAGCGTTTCGCCTGTGATGTAGGAGGCGGCATCGCTCGCCAGGAAGACGATGGCGTTCGCCACCTCCTCGGGCTCACCGCAGCGGCGCAAGGGAACATGGATCGTCAGGGCGTCCATCTCGATGTTCGCCCTCTTCCACGCCTGCCGGGCGAGTTCGGTAGCGATCGCCCCCGGGGCAACGCAATTGCAGCGGATGCCGTAACGCCCCCATTCGGCCGCGGTGACGCGAGTGAACATCTGTAGTGCGGCTTTGGCCGACGAATAGTGTGCGCCACCCTTGACGCCGGACATACCGGCCGTGGACGAGATGTTGACGATGGCGCCGGACCGCTGCGCAATGAAATGCCGACCGGCCTCACGCGTGCAGTAGTAAGCCGAGGTCACATTCAGCGCGAAGCTGCCGTCCCAACGCTTGCTCGTGATCTCCTCGAGCGGCAGCATGTCGGTGCCGCCGGCATTGTTGATCAGAACGTCGATCCGTCCGAACGAATCGACGGTCTTTTGCACGAGACACCGTACCTGCTCCTCGTCCTTCACGTTGGTGGGGATTGCCAGACATCGTCTAGCGGTTGCGTCGCGGATGGCGGCTGCGGTTTGCTCGAGCTTCTCCTCGGTTCGACCGGCGATGACCACATCCGCGCCCAGCTGCGCAAAGAGCTTCGCCGTCGCAGCACCAATGCCGCTACCGCCGCCGGTGACGAGGGCGACACGGTTGCCGAATTGCAGTCCGTTCACGGTCAGGGAATCACCACTTAGTTGCCAGGCACACTCTCGAAGAAATCGATGCCTGCCTGTTCAGGAAAGATGTACTCGAAATAATGTCCGAGCTCCGGCACCTCGACCAAGCACTTTTGCAGGAACCCCGGACTGTTGCTCTTCTCGAGCAGCGTTCTGCCGATCCTTGCGGCGTCGGATTCGAGCGCGTCCCATTGCGCCCGGTCATGGATGAGAAACCCGAGATGATGATGTTGGATGGCGAAGGAATCCGACGGCAAGCGGCCGACGTAAATGTCCGAGCCGGGACCAGACGCCGTGAGAAGCTCATACATCGTGCCGCCGACCCACGCGAGCTCCACCCGGATATGACCACCGGCGGCCATCGGTCCCTCCAGCCGACGGAATTCCTTGATGCCGAATCGATTGCTGAAGAGGTCGCAGGCGCGATCGATGTCATTGGTCGCATAGGCCACTTGAAAGTGATCGTTGCGCAGCAAACCGCTGCCCGGACTGAACGTCGCGCGCGGTCTTCTCACGAATTCACGCATGTCCGCACCTGCTCTTCTCACCCATCGTTTGTAGTATCGGGCCGCCTTGGGGACGCTGGACCGTCGCTCGACTCGCATGATAGTATTCACTATCATCTTGCTTGGCAAGTCGGGCGGCGCGCACGGGAAACGCGGTGCGGAAGGGGTGGTTTTGCAGCGGAACAAACAGAAATCGGCTCTCGCCTTGACGAAACGCAGGAAGCGTCGCTCGACCGAGGAGAATATGGACCGCATCATTCGTGCCGCGGCGGATGAATTCAAAGCGTCCGGTTTCACCGGCGCCACGACCGCCGCCATCGCGCGCAATGCCGATGTCACCGAGGCTCAACTATTTCGATATTTTGCCTCGAAGGCCGAACTGTTTCGTGAATCCGTATTCAAGCCCCTCAATCAGCATTTTCTCGATTTCTTTCACTCCGACGGGCGCTCCGCTGCCGAGGCGGAAACGCGGGATGACAAATCGCGCCGCTACATCAGTGAGCTTCAGCAATTCCTCAGCGAGCATTCGAAGATGCTGATGTCGCTGGTCGTTGCCCAAACTTACGCACCGGGCACGGAGGGGGTGAACGAATTCGACAGCCTCAGCACCTATTTCGAGCGCGGCGCGGCGATGATGACCGGAAGGATGGCGCGGATGCCCAAGGTCGATCCCAGGCTGATGGTGCGTGTCTCGTTCGCTGCAGTGCTCGCCTGCATCCTCTTCAAGGAGTGGATCTTTCCTCCCGGCATGGCAAGCGACGGGCAGATCAGCGCCGCCATCAAAGACTTCGTCATGGACGGTATCAACGCCAATGCAAACTAACCACCAGCTCGCTCGACTGTTCTTTGAAGCTTTATCGAGAGGCGAGATACCGGATGCACTGCTGACATCCGACATGACCGCCTGGACCACTTCATCGGGCGCTTGGTCGGACAAGGCGCGCTTTCAGTACGGCATCAAGCTCCTCGCGTCGATTTTCGACGGCGGTCTTGCCTATACCGTCGATTCACTGACGGCGGAGGAAGATCGGGTGGCGGCTGAGGTGCAGTCGCACGGGACCCTGAGCAACGGCGAGGAGTATCGCGGCCGCTATGTGTTCATGCTGCGCATTCGCGACGGACGTATCGCCTCAGTCGCAGAACACAACGACCCGCGACCGGTGCGAGAGAGGCTCGGACCCTTGTTGCAAGCAGCGCTGAAAAATTCGCCGTAATTCCGTCAGATCCAGCGCCCGTCAATGCCTCGAGCAACCGATACCGCATCGACCGACATCCGAGTGCTGGTTGCCGGCACTGGACACGGCTTGCGAGTGCTGGTGCCGGCGCTGCGGGCCGCGGGCTTTGATGTCGTCGGCCTGGTGGGTGCAGACCCCGTTCGCACGCGAAATCGCGCCGCGCGCAGCTCGGTGCCGCACGCGTTCACCGATCTGGATGCGGCTATTACGGAGTCCGGTGCTGCCGCTGTCGCCATTGCAACGCCACCGCACGCCCATGCGTCGCTCGTCCATACCGCACTTGCGCGCGGTTGCCATGTTCTGTGCGAAAAGCCTTTCGCCAGAGACGCGGAGGAGGCGCGAGGAATGCTTGCCGCGGCCGAGCGCGCAGGCGTCGTTCACATGATGGGCAACCAGTTTCGCATGAATCCGGAAAGGGTGCTGATGGCCCGCTGCATCGAGCAGGGTCTGATCGGCGAACCGAGATTGATCTCGATCACCCAATATACAGGGCTCCTCGCCGACCCCGCGGCGCAGTGGCCGCACTGGTGGTTCGACAGTCATGCGGGGGGCGGCTGGCTTGGCGCGTCGGGCTCGCACATGATCGACATGATCCGCACGTGGCTCGGTGAGTTCTCGACCCTCAGCGCCGCGACGCCCATGGTGTCGGAGCGACAAGGCGTCGCCGAGGATACCTATCTTCTGCGCTTTACCATGACGTGCGGTGTCGAGGGCGTCCTCGTGCAAACCGGCGGCGCCTGGGGTGAGTTTGCGGCCATGACCCGTGTCGCGGGAACGGCGGGAACGCTGTGGATGGAAAATGGTGCAGTGTGGCTTGCCGACCGCTCGGGAACACGTCAGATTCCGATTCCCGACGAGTTGCGCCTGCCGCCGCAAGCCCCGAGCGATGATCCGCGCAAACGTTTCCTCCACATCGAACTGCCGCCCGCCCGGCGGTTGTGCGAGGCGTGGCGAGCCGCCATTCGGCATGAGCCGATCGGGCCCGTCCCTGTTGCAACCTTCGTCGACGGCGTCGCCGCCATGCAGGTGATCGACGCGATTCGCGCCTCGTCCGCTGCGCATGGCGCTCTGGTCGAGATCCCGCAGAACGAGCCAAGTGCCTCGTGAGTCGACGCGGCGTACTTCTGGACAACGGTCTTGGAGAGGACGCGTGAAAGACCGTTTGGGATCCACAGACAGCCGGGTCGCCGCACTGCTCGACAGGGCTCGGCGGCAGACCGGCCTCGAGGACTTCGGAGCGGACAGCTATCGCGAGGGTCTGGGCATTCTGGTTGCTGCGCTCGATGCGGAGGCGCGCCTCAATGATCTCGGCCGCATGGCGATGGACGTGCAGCTCATCGAGCTGCTCGCCAACCGACTACAGGTCGAGGACTGGTACCGCAGGCATCCCGAGATCGACGATCAAGAAATCGTTGCGCCGCTGATCGGCATCGGCCTGCCGCGCACCGGCTCGACGGCACTCGCGTGCCTGCTCGGCGCGGACCCGGCGGCGCGCTCGATCCGAAACTGGGAATCCATGTGGCCTTGTCCGCCTCCCGACGCGGCAACGATCGACTCCGACCCGCGCCTCATCAAGGCACAGGCATCGATGGAGCGGCGCGCCCGTCTCTTCCCCCGCATGACGGCCATGCTGCCCAGCACCGCGACCTCGCCCACCGAATGCCAGCTGTTCATGGGCCATGACTTCAAGTCGCAGATTTTTCAGGCCTTCGTCCATGTCCCGACGTACGTTGAATGGCTCAACCATCGGGCCGATCTGGTGCCAACCTATGAGTACGTGAAGCGGGTGCTGAAGTTGCTGCAATGGCGCTGCCCGCCCACACGCTGGCGGCTCAAGAGCCCCTCGCACAGCCTGTTCATCGTCGCGCTCGACGCAGTATTCCCCGATGCGCGCTTCGTCATGACGCACCGGGATGTGGCGAGCGTGATTCCATCGGTCGCCGATCTTTATTACGAGCTGCACAAGGCCTACGCCGACGAGATCGATCTGCCGGCGATCGGACGCGATACCCGGGATTTCTGTGCTCTGGGCATGCAGCGCATGATCGCCTTTCGCGCGGCGGGCAACGACGATCGTTTTTTCGACATTCACTTCGCGCCCTTCCAGGAGGACCCGTTCCCCATCCTCGAGGCGCTCTACGCCTTTTTGGGCGAGCAGCTGACGCCCGAGGCGCGGGAGCGGATGGAGGCCTGGCGGCGCAGTACGCCGCGCGACGCCGGCTACCAGCGGACCGATATGGCATCCTTCGGCCTCGATCCCCCGAGCCTGCACAAGCAGTTCGCATTCTATTCCCACCGCTTCAACGTCCCGCTCGCAACGAAGCATCACGGATGATGCGACCGCAAGACAACAATGTTGTTGATTGACGATCCTCGCCTGTGTCAGGATCGGCTTTAGTCCCAGGAGAATGCAATGCCCGAAGCCTACATCATCGACGCCGTCCGCACGCCGCGAGGCATTGGCAAAGTCGGAAAAGGCGCCCTGGCGAATGTGCATCCGCAGCACCTGGCGGCCACCGTCCTCAAAGCGCTCCAGGAGCGCAATCATCTCAATACCGCGGAGGTGGACGATATCATCTGGGGCACGAGCGCACAGATGGGCAAGCAGGGCGGCGATATGGGGCGCATGGCCGCACTCGATGCCGGTTACGACATCCGCGCCAGCGGCGTTACGCTCGATCGCTTTTGCGGTAGCGGCCTCACCGCCACCAGTCTGGCGGCCGCTCAGATCATGTCCGGGATGGAAGACCTCCTGATTGCCGGGGGCACCGAGATGATGTCGCTCGTGAACGCGCTCGGCGAGGCCTATCGGGCTGCGGGACTGCGCACTACAGGCGGCATGTCGAACGGCAATCAGCGTCTGCAGCGGCGCCATCCTCAATCGCATCAGGGACTGTGCGCCGATGCCATCGCTACGATGGAGGGCATCAGCCGGGAAGCGCTCGATGCCTATGCGCTCGCGAGCCAGCAGCGCGCCGCTCTCGCGCTGCGCGAGGGACGGTTTGCGAAGGCAACGATCCCCGTGATCGACGACGACGGCAAGGTGATCCTCGACCGGGAGGAGTACCCTCGGCCGCAGACCACCGCAGCGGATCTCGCGGGATTGAAGCCAGCCTTTGTCCAGATCGCCGATATGGTGATCGATGCAGATGGCACGACCTTCCGTAAGCTCATCAACCAGAAATATCCGGATATCAACATCCAGCATGTTCATCATGCCGGCAACTCCTCCGGCGTGGTCGACGGGGCGGCGGGTCTATTGCTGGCCTCCGAGAGCTATGCGCGCAGCCACGGTCTGAAGCCGCGTGCGCGCATCGTCGCGACGGCAAACATCGGCGATTGCCCGACACTGATGCTGAACGCGCCGGTGCCGGCGGCGAAGAAGGTTTTGGCGAAAGCCGGCCTAAAGAAGAGTGACATCGACCTGTGGGAAGTCAACGAAGCCTTCGCCGTCGTGGTGGAGAAGTTCATCCGCGATCTCGACATCGATCGCGAAAAGATCAACGTGAATGGCGGTGCGATCGCACTCGGTCATCCCATCGGAGCCACCGGTGCCATTCTGATCGGCACCGTGCTCGACGAGTTGGAGCGGCGCGAGCTCAGGCGTGGCCTCATTACCATGTGTGCCGCCGGCGGCATGGCGCCGGCGATCATCATCGAACGGGTCTGATGGTCCGTCGCCATCGAGTGGAAGAGGTTCGCCGCGCGGCACCAGGCCCTCGATATCGCGCTCTCGCATGTTCGCGAAATGGCGATCGACCACCCCTATAGCGGGCCATCTTTTCGATACTCTTCCGGCACCCAGTCGGGTGAACGCTTCTCGGCAAACGCCGCCATGCCCTCGCGTACCTCGGCGCCCCTGAGCGAGGCGCCGAAGGTCACTTCATCGATTTCGCCGTAGCCGGCGTTGACGATGCGCTTGAAGTGCATGCGGGCGTCGGGAGCGCTTTGCAGGATTTCACGTGCCGCCTGCTCGGCGGCGGCCTCCAGTTCATCGTGCGGCACCATGCGCGAGATCAGGCCGTGCCGCACAGCCTCCTCGGCATTCAGGCGACGTCCGGTGAACATCAGGTCGCGCGTCAGTGCCACACCGATATGCGCCGGCATGATCTGCGCGTAATACGTGTCGGTAATCCCGCGCAGCAATTCCGGTCCGCGAAACGTCGCCCGTTCGCTGGCAACCGCAATGTCGGACAGCATGGCAATGACCAGGCCGCCGCCCTGGCAGATGCCGTTGATCGCGCTGATGACCGGGGCTCGGCTTTGCCTGATCGCCTTGAAGGGCAGAATATCGTTGCCGATGAGCTCGCCTACATCGACGCTCGCAGCGGCGCTGTCGGCCTTCTGAACTTCGCGGCGCAAATCTCCGCCCGGGCAGAAGACATCGCCGATGCCCGTGATTACCAGCGCATGCAGATCGCCATCCTTGTTGACGAGATCGACCGCCCGGCGAATTCCAAAGTACATCCGACTGGTCAGTGCATTGCGCGATTCGGGCCGGTCGATGATGCACCAGCCGAGCGGTCCACGCCGCTCGAAACGCAAGTGAGGTGTACCCAAGTCCTCGGTCATGACTTCCACCTTCCCACCCATCGCAGCCACTGTACGACACTGTTGTCTTATTGCACGTTTCGTGCGCATAGTAACCTGTAATGGACGGTTCATGAAGCCGGGGTTCTCAAAAGCGATGGACAGGCTCGGGATTGAAGTGCTCTGCGTCTTCGGCATGCCGCCCGTGGCATTCGTCGAGCTCGCGGCCGATCTGGGCTGCCGCCATATCTCCCTGGGCCTCGAACCGATGCCGGAGAATCCACACGGCTATCCGCGCTGGTCGCTGCGCGCTGATCCTGCCTTGCGCCGCGCGCTCGCGGCAGCGCTCGAGGATCGTCGGGTCAGCATCGCGCTTGGCGAAGGGTATGTGTTCAGGCCCGGGCTCGACATTCGCAACCACGCCGCCGATCTTGCGCTGATGGCCGAGCTCGGGGTCAAGTGCGTCAATGCCGTCACGATCGATCCGGACCTGTCGCGCACCCGGGATCAGTATGGCGCCTTTGCCGACCTGGCTGCGACGGCCGGAATGGCGGCCAGCATTGAATTCATGCCGGGCTTGCCGGTCGGCAATCTGGCGGCGGCCGTTGCCATCATCAACCAGGTCAGGCGGGCAAATTTCCGTCTGCTCGTCGACTGCATGCACTTGGTGCGCTCCGGCGGCAGCGCGGCGGAGCTTGCGGCGCTCGATCCGGCGATGATCGGCCACATTCAGCTCTGCGATGCGCCGCTGAAGGCCGATATGGCGCGTTATGCAATGGAGGCGAAATGCGAGCGCATGGTGCCCGGAACCGGCGAGCTGCCGCTGGCTGACATCCTGAGCAGCCTGCCCCGCGAGGTGGTGGTGAGTCTGGAGGTCCCGATGCTGGCCAAGGCTGCGGCGGGCATCGGCCCGAAAGAGCGGCTGCTACCCTGCGTCAGCGCCGCGCGCCGCTTGCTCGCGCAGCTGACATGAGCTGAATGGCCGGGTTCACGGCGTATACATATCGACGGACTGCCCGTGCGGATCCGGGCTCGCGGCGCGCCAGCGGACGGAGCCGAAGGGCCGCTCGAGGTAGCGGCGCACACGGGCGCCGCGATCGGCGCGGTGGAACGCGTCCGCCGAGGCCTGCAGTTTTCGGTCTGCGTGTGTGAATCGGCTGCGTTGACGAAGGTAGTCCTCCCAGGTGGGAAAGTGAAATCGCTCGGTCCACGCAGCAGGATCGGCAATGTCGCGCGACAGCGACCAGTTGAAGGCGCCATTTCTCATCCTTGCGCGCTGCAGCTTCAGCATGATGTTGTAGAAGCGGCGAGCTTTGTCCGGATCCACCTGGTAATCGATCTCGATCGCGATCGGCCCGCTGCGCGCGGTGATCGCCAGTGCGACCTCCGGTTCGTTGCCGATTTCAACCATTTCAAGATCGACCAGTCGCGCGCTGCGAATCGGCATGATCAGGCCGATGAGCGGCGTGAGCATGAGCGCGGCCCCTGAGCCGAGGAACGCATACTTGACGCCCCATGCCCCGGCCGCATGTCCCCAGACTCCGGCGCCGACCGCGATCCCTCCCGTGAGCGATGCCTGGAACCAGGACAGGGCCCGGGCAGTCACCCAGCGGGGTACCGACAGCTGCACGCCGACATTGAGCAGCGCAATGGTGAGAATGTTGGTGGCGCCATTGATGGCCATCGCGGCGCCGGTCAACAGCAGATTGCGGCTGAGACCGACGACCATGATCATCAGACCGCTGATGATCGCGCACCAACGAAACGCGTGTTCGGCCTTCAGCTGCGCCTTGACCTTGTTGACGTGCAGGGCACCCGCCACCGCGCCGACACCGGTGCATCCGAGCATGAGCCCATAGGTACTGGCGTTGCCCTTCAAAAGGTCGCGCGCGACCAGTGGTGCAAGCGCCACGGCCGATGCACACGACAATCCGAATGCAAAGGCGCGGACCATGGAGGTGCGGACCGGGAAGGAGTGAAGCGCATAGCGGGTGCCCGAGATGATGGCACGGGCGATCCCTTCGGGCGGCAGTCTGGGAACCACATGCTTGCGGCGCCACAGGAAGAATGCGCCGAGCAACGGCAGGTAGGCCAAGGCATTGGTGGCGAAGGCCCCCTTGGAGCCCGCCGCCAGCACGATGACGCCGCCCACGGCGGGACCGAAGCTGCGCGCGACGTTGTAGCTGATCGAAGTCAGCGCCACTGCGGCCGGCAAATGTTCCGGCGCGACCTGCTCGCTGATCGATGCCCCCCAGGCAGGGGCGTACAGGGCCACCCCAGCCCCGATCAGGGAACAAAAGGCGAGCAGCAGCCACGGAGTCGTCAGACCCAGCGCGGCCAGCGTGGTCAGCAGCGCAGCACTGAGCGCGGCAAAGCCCAGCCCGACCATCGCGATCTTGCGCCGGTCGAACATATCGGCGATGGCGCCGGCCGGGACCGCGACGAGCATCAGCGGCAGCATCAATGCCGACTGCACCATCGCCACCATGGTCGCGGAAGTGCCTAAACGGGTCATCTCCCACGCAGCGCCGACGCCCAGGATGAGCTGGCCGAAGTTGGCCACCACGCTCGCCGACCAGATCGTGCGGAACGCGCGCTCGCGCAACGGCTCGAGCGCTCCCAAATTCTTGGTCAGCTGCGTGCTGCCTGCATCGGCCATTCGGCGCTCAGCGCGGCTGCATGCGGATGGCACCGTCCGGCCGAGCTGCATCGCCCGAGGAAATGGCCGCTACGGATGACCTCAATCTTCATGCTTGCTCCCACTTGTTCAGTTGCCGGTCGATCGCCGACCGGCGACGCGTCTGGGTCACGTCACCCAGCAGTGTAGTACAGAGACAGGCCTGCAACGAAAGACAATCCGCCGCACGGCAACGGCATCATCGACGGCTGAATTTCCCACCCTCGCCGGCGAGCTGCTTCAGCAGCGCTGCGGGTTTGAATCGCGCGCCGTGCTGCGCCTCGAATTCTTCGAGCCCGGCGACGATCTTCGGCAGGCCGAGCGTATCCGCCCAGAACATCGGACCGCCGGTGTAGACGGGCCAGCCGTAGCCGAGGATGCACGCCACATCGATGTCGGAAGCGCGCAGCGCAATGCCGGCCTCGAGCAGCTTCGCGCCCTCGTTCACGGCCGGATACAGCACGCGCGCCACGATGTCTTCGGCCGCCAGCCGGCCTTGGCGCTGCGCATCACCGGCAACGGGACGCGGGTTACTCGCAAGCAAGCGGCGGCCCGCGGAATTCGTCATCTGAAACGGCCCGGTTGGGAAACCAAAATCATAGATCGCCCGGTCCACCGCCTCCGGCCGCACTTCGATGAGGAGAGTTTCAGCCGCAGCGCGCAGCGCGCCCATCACTCGGTCGGCGATGAGGTCCTCGCTCGCACGGCTCAGCACCGCAACCTTGCCGATCGACTTCGCGAACTTCATCACCGTCGCGATCGTATCGCCGGACGTCTTCCCGCCGCGCACGACTTCAATCAGTCGCGCAGTCTGCGGCGCTGTGAAAAAGTGCAGCCCCAGGATGCGCGCCGGGCGCGAGGCGGCCGCGGCGTATTCGTCGAGACCGACGAAATCGTTGCTCAGCGCGATCAGCGTCTCCGGCCGACATCGCCGCTCGAGCCTGCCAATGAGCACCAGCCTTTCCGCCGGCGCTAGCTCGCTCGCCTCGATCACGAGATCCGCCCGTCCCAATTCCTCGGCATCGAGCAGCGCTTGCGCACCCACATCGAAGTTCGTCACCGGCAGGCCCGCGTTGCGCAAGCTCTGCGCGATACCGGCCGCCAACGCACCGGACCCGGCCACGCCGATGGCCTTGACCGGCGTCGTGGACGTGTCAGGCGCAATGTCCGGTACCTTGGCGCTCTCGCGCTCCGCGGAAAAAAAGTAACGTCGCGCGGCCGCTTCCGTGCTTTGATACATCTCCATGAACAGCTCGCGCTCGCGCTTCATTCCCTCGTCGAAACTCGAGAGCTCCGCCGCGGCCTCGACGGCCTTGACGATATTGACGGGCGCCCTCAGTCCGCGAAAAGCCTGCGCGTGCCGCGAGAGGAAGGATGCGAAGATTTCCGGATGGCCGCGTGCCGCCTCGACCTTGTCGTGTTTGTCGCGCACGCGCTTGAGCGGCCGACGCTCGGCGACGACGAGCTTTGCGAACGCGATGGCATCCTCGCGCAACCGTCCCTCCTGCGCCAATGCGTCGATCATGCCGAGCTCGAGCGCCCGGGGCGCGGGCACCTGCGCGCCGCTCGTCAGCAGCTCGAGTGCGGTCTCGATGCCGACGAGGCGGGGCAGCCGCTGCGTCCCGCCGCCGCCCGGCAGGAGGCCGAGATTGACCTCCGGTAAACCGACTTTTGCCGAGGGTACGGCGATGCGGTAGTGACAAATCATCGCGAACTCGTATCCGCCGCCGAGCGCAGTACCGTGAATCGCCGCGACCACGGGCTTGGTACCGGTCTCGATGATGTCGAACACCTCCAGCAGGCCGGGCCCCTCCATGGGCCTGCCCAGCTCGCTGATGTCTGCGCCCGCGCAGAACGTCCGTCCGGCGCACATCAGCACGACGGCGCTGACCGCATCGTCGGCCGCAAACGCGCGAAAACCTTCGTGAAGCCCGTGCCGCACGCGGGCACTGAGCGCGTTCACCGGCGGCGAGTCGATGGTGATGATGCCGACGCCGTCTTCGATGCCCCACGTGCACGCGTTGCTCATGAGTTTTCGGCTCCTCTGCGTAACGAACTTATGCAAGATTGACACATAAGTGTCAAAATGACACTATCGTTCCATGCTCGACGAGCCGCGCAAGTCAAATCCCCTGGTTAGTCTGAGCGATGAGGTGATGCGTCTGCAGGGGCGGCTGAAGAGCATATTTGCGGGCTCGAACGGCGCGACGGGCCTGCCCTCGATGGAGCTGACCGTGCTGACCGCGGTCGTCGAGGCGATGAGCGCCCCGACGGTGCCGCAGATCGGGCGTAGTCTCGGCCGTCCGCGGCAGGTGATCCAGCGCGCGACCAATGCGCTCATCGACGCGGGGCTCATCGAAGCGTCGCCCAATCCCCACCACAAGCGCGCGCCGCTGCTGTTGCCGACCCGCAGGGGCCAGGCGGTCAAGCGTAAGGTGGACGCACGCGCCATCAAGGCGGCCAACGCGTTCCTGCGCGGTATAGACGCCGCTCGCTGCAGCCGGTTGGCTGAGGATTTGCGCGAATTGCGCGGCGAAATCGAGGCCCACGTGCGAGCAAAGCAGGCATGACGATCGTCGAAAAACACAATCTCGATCAGCTGGTCGACATTCCCCGGTTGACCGCCTGGCTCGATGAGAACATCCCCGCCCTCGGCGAGGCGCCGCTCGCCGTCAAAATCATTCACGGCGGCACTTCCAATGTGATCATCAGTCTCGATCGCGGCAGCAAGACCATGATCCTGCGGCGGCCGCCCGCCGTTCCGCCCCCGGGGAGCGAGCGGACGGTCTTGCGCGAAGCGCGCGTGTTGCGCGCGCTCAATGCCACCAACGTACCCCACCCGGTCTGCTACGGAGCATGCGCCGATGCCGGGGTGATCGGCGCGCCCTTCTATGTGATGGAGCTGGTCCCTGGCTGGCCCGGAGAGCTGCGCGGCAACAAGATCCAGCACCGGCCGCCGTTCGACCGCATGCCTTACGAATACGGCTTGCCATTCGCCGCGGTCGACGGGCTGGTCTCCTTGACGAACGTCGATTACCAGGCGGTCGGCCTGGAGGGCTTCGGCAAACCGGAGAACTTTCTCGCCCGGCAGGTGGACCGCTGGGCGGGGCAACTCGCTTCCTATCAGAAGCTCTACAACTATCCCGGCCGCGAGCTGCCGGGCTACGAGCTGACGGCGGAGTGGTTGCGCGCCCACACGCCGAGCGACTTCAAAGCGGGCATCATTCACGGCGATGTCGCTACGGCCAATATGCTCTTCGCGCCCGACCCGCCCGCCCGACTGACCGCCTTGATCGATTGGGAACTGTGCACCATCGGCGACCCGCTGCTCGATCTCGCGTGGTTCTGCAACAGCCTGCGCGATGAGCGTTCGCCGGGTCACTCGACCGTCAAGTCGCACTACAACGTCGATCATTGGCCGACGCGCCAGGAATTGCTGCGCTACTACTGCGCCGGTACCGGTCGCGATCCGTCGAACTTCGACTATTACCTGATCCTCGCCAAATTCAAGGGCGGCTGCATCCTCGAGTACAAGGTTGCGCAGGCGGCCGCCGGTATCCTCGCCAAGGAGACAGGCGAATATTTTTCGCGCATGGTCCTGTCGAGTTTTGAAGAGTCGGCGAATCTGATTCGCAAGATCAGCTAGAGAAGGAATCCCGAGAGGCACAACCCATGATCGACTTTCGCATCGAACCCGAACTGCAGGCCAGGCTCGACTGGATGGCGAAATTCGTCCGCGAGGAATGCGAGCCCCTGGACCTGCTCTTCACCAGCCATGGCGCACCCTATGACGTCAAGAACGAGAAGTCGCGCAAACTCCTCAGGCCGCTGCAGGAGAAAGTGAAAGCCCAGGGCCTGTGGGCCTGTCACCTGGGGCCGGAACTCGGCGGTCCGGGATATGGACAGCTGACGCTCGCACTGATGAACGAGGTGCTCGGCCGCTCGCGCTGGGCGCCGACCGTGTTCGGGACCGCGGCGCCGGACACCGGCAATGCGGAAATCCTCGCCCTCTATGGAACGCCTGCGCAGAAGGCGAGGTATCTGAAGCCGCTGATGGAAGGCGAAATCGTCTCGAGCTTTTCCATGACCGAGCCGCAGGCGGGCGCGGATCCGAAGGAGTTCACGTGCAGCGCTCATCGGGACGCAGATGAGTGGGTCATTGACGGGTACAAATGGTTCACATCGAATGCGCGCTATGCGACGTTCTTGATCGTCATGGCGGTGACCAATCCGGAAAACCCGCCGCATTCCCGCATGTCGATGCTGATCGTGCCGACCGACACGCCGGGCATCGAATTCATCCGTCACGTGCCGACCATGGGCGACGGCCACGGTCATGAGGACGCCATCCACGCCTACATTCATTACAACCAGGTGCGCGTGCCGCTCGATGCGATGCTGGGCGGTCCGGGGGAAGGCTTCAAAGTCGCACAGTCGCGCCTCGGCGGCGGTCGTATTCATCACGCCATGCGCACGGTCGGTCAATGCCAGCGAGCGATCGAGATGATGCTCGAGCGCGCGGTTTCGCGGCGCACACAAGGCAAGCTGCTTGCCGATCACCAGTTCGTGCAGGGAATGATTGCCGATTCCATCGTCGAGTTGGAGCAATTCCGCCTGCTGGTGCTCAAGACCGCGTGGATCATCGACAACGAGCCGCACGGCGCGGCGCGCACGCATATTGCGATGTGCAAAGTCCAGCTGGCCAAGGTGTATCACGACATCGCGCAGCGTGCGGTTCATCTGCACGGATCGTTGGGTGTTTCGCTCGAGACGCCGCTCGCCACCATGTGGATGGGCGCGCCCACACTCGCCATTGCCGACGGCCCGACGGAAGTGCACAAGGTACAGATCGCAAAGGCGTACCTCAAGAAGGCCAAGCCCGCCACCGGCCTGTTTCCGAGCGAGCACTTTCCGACGCGCAGAGAAGCCCTGGGGCTGCGGCCGTCCGGGTGGTCGGACCCGTGACTCCGGACCCGCTGTTCGACTTCACCGGTAAAGTCGCGCTGATCACCGGCGGCTCGCGCGGCCTCGGCTATGAAATGGTCAAAGCCTTCGCCGCCCGCGGCGCGGACCTCATCATCGCGAGCCGCAAGCTCGACAACTGTGAGAAAGTGGCGGGCGAAGTACGTTCGCTCGGACGACGGGCGCTGCCGGTGTCGGCGCACGTCGGCAAATGGTCCGAAATCGATGCGCTCATCGAGGCGGCCTACGCCGAATTCGGACGGGTCGACATCCTGATCA
Organism: uncultured Gammaproteobacteria bacterium; assembly: GCA_963801865.1. Taxonomy (GTDB): domain Bacteria; phylum Pseudomonadota; class Gammaproteobacteria; order Steroidobacterales; family Steroidobacteraceae; genus Bog-1198. The sequence continues at coordinate 444,076 of CAWDGY010000002.1, forward strand.
ACAATGCGGGGATGTCGCCCGCCTCCCGCAGCCATGAAATGCCCGAAAGCCTGTTCGACTCCGTCGTCAACTTGAATTTCAAGGGCCCGTTCCGGCTCGCGACTCAGATCGGCCATCGCATGAGCTGCGGCGAGGGGGGCTGCATCATCAATGTGAGCTCGACCGGCGCGCTCATGGCGCTGCCGCAGGCCGTCGCGTACGGCGCGGCGAAGGCGGCGCTCAACGCGATGACCGTATCGCTGAGCCGCGAATATGCGCCCAAGGTACGGGTCAACACGATCTCGGCCGGCCCGTTCCTGACCGACATCGCAAAGTCCTGGAATCCCGAGGCGCTCAAGCGGATGTCGTTGCCGCTCGGTCGCGCGGGAAATCCACCCGAGATCGTCACCGCTGCGCTGATGCTCGCAAGCCCGGCCTCTTCCTTCACCACCGGTGCGCTATTGCGCGTCGACGGTGGACAGCGTTAGCAGCACCCATGCCGCGCGCCGTCATCGCCGACCAACTGGGACCGCTCGAGAACTATACGCTGCGTGCGTACGACCCCGGGCCACCCAAGCCCAGCCAGATCAGCATCGCCGTGAGGGCGGCGGGGGTGAGCTTCGTTGATGTGCTGACGGCCGAAGGCAAATACCACGTCGCTCCACCAACCCCGTTCATTCCCGGCAGCGAGTGCGCCGGGCTCATCGCAGCGATCGGCGCAGAGGTGAAACAATTCTCAGTCGGTGAGCGCGTGGTGGCCACCGGGTTCGGCGGGATTTTCGCCGAGGTGGCCAATCTCAACGCGCGCTCCGTGTGGCCGATGCCGCAGAACATGTCCTTCGAGGAAGCCGCCGTGTTTCCGGTGAGCTACACCACCGTCTGGCATGCGCTGGTGGATCGCGGGCGCTTGCAGGCGGGTGAGGCTCTGTTGGTGCTCGGCGCGGGCGGGGCTACGGGCTATGCCGCGGTACAAATTGGCAAGCACCTGGGCGCGCGCGTCATCGCGTCGGCTTCCTCCGAAGCCAAACGCCAATTGGCACTCGGCGGCGGCGCCGATGCGGCTGTGAATGCGCGCTCCGAAACCTGGCGGGAGGATCTGAAGAGCGCCAACGGCGGCAAGCCCTTCGATGTGGTTTTCGATCCGGTGGGCGGCGAGGCCACGGAAGCCGCCTTCCGGACGCTCGGCTGGAACGGACGGCACCTCATCGTCGGCTTCCCCGGCGGCATCGCGTCGCTTCGCACCAACCTGCCGCTGTTGAAGGGTGCGAGCCTCATCGGCGTCAACCTGCGGCAATTCGGCGAGGTCGATCTGCAACGCGCTGATGCCAACCGCGAGAAGGTGTTCGCGCTGGCGACGCAGGGCCTGTTCAGGCCGGTGGTGGCGCAGAGTTTTCCGTTGGAGCGATTCGCCGAGGCGATGGCGGCCGCCGCGAGCGGCGAGAGTGCCGGGAGGATCGTGATCGCAATGAGGAGGCCGCCGGAGTAATCAGACAGACTCCGCGCGAGGCGCGCCGTAGAGGCGGCGCAGCTCGTGTTTTGGCAGCTTTCCCGAGGCAAGCCGCGGCAAGCTCTGCACGAACTCGATGGAGCGCGGACAGCTCACCGCGGATATCTTGCTGCGGCACCAGCCGATGAGTTCCGCGGCCAGCGCATCGCCGGCCTCGCGCCAGTCTTTCGGCTGGACGATGGCTTTCACCTCTTCCCCGAATTCCGGATTCGGCACGCCGATCACCGCCGCATCGAACACCTGGGGGTGCATGATGAGCGCGTCCTCGACCGCCTGCGGGTAGATGTTGACGCCGCCCGAGATGATCATGAAATCCTTGCGGTCGGTCAGAAACAGGTAACCGTCCTCATCGACCCGGCCGATGTCGCCCAAGGAGTACCAGTCGGCGTGCAACGGGTGACGCGCCTTGGCCATGGTTTGCGGATCGTTCAGATATTGGGATCTGAGGGCCGCGGGCGTTTCGAAGTAGATCAGCCCTTCTCCACCGCTCGGAAGTTCTTCTCCGGCCTCGTTGCAGATATGGACGGCGCCTGCGCGCGATCGCCCCACGGAACCCGGTTTGCGCAGCCACTCCTCTGACGAAATATAGGTGCTGCCGAAGGCCTCGCTGCCGCTGTAGTATTCGTCGATGATCGGGCCGAGCCACTCGATCATCCGCTGTTTGATCGCGATGGGACACGGTGCGGCCGCATGCATGACTTGCTTGAGGGAGGCCAGGTCGTAGGAGCGCCGCTGCTCCTCGGGTATCGCCAACATGCGCACGAACATGGTGGGCACGAACTGCGCATGCACGACGCGCCAGTCCTGGATTGCCCGGAGCGTATGCACCGCATCAAACTTGCGCAGCGTTACCGCCGTTCCGCCCAGGCGCTGCGTCGCCAGCATTCCTGCCAACGGCGCCGAGTGATGCAGGGGCCCCGCGTTGAAGGTCACCAGGGGATCGATTCCCTCGAGCATGCGTGTGCCCTCGAATGGGGCGACTTCCTCGATCGGCCCGGGTGTGAACGGTCGCAGGATGCCTTTCGGGCGTCCGGTCGTTCCGCTCGAATAGAGCAGGTAGTGGCCAGAAACCTGATCCGCGATCGGCGTGGCAGGCATTGCCGCGAGGGCGCTCTCGAGTGGCTGCGCGCCGGCCGGTGTCTCATCGCCAATGCAGAACATCGCCTCGACCCTCGGAATGAGCTCGGTGCGCCGGTTGACGAGTTCCACCGGCGTGCTTCCGAGCTCCGTCGAGGCGATCAAGAGCCTCGCCGCGCAGTCGTTCAGAATGTAGGCGGCCTCAGTCGCTTTGAGATGTGAGGAGAGAATCGCGATGAGCAGTCCCGCGCGTTGCGCGCCCCAGTAGAGGACGGGGTATTCCAGAGTGTTTCGGAGCATGAGCCCAATGCTCTCGCCCGGCCGGAGCCCGAGGTGCCGGAAAAGCTGCGCCGCTCGGTTCGAGCCCTCATCGAGCTCGCGGTAGCTCAACTGTTCGCCGGTGTCGGCGATCACCAGTGCGGGGCGGGTTGGATGTGTGATCGCGTGCTGATAAGGGTGCATCGCGAGCCCCGGATTGACTTGTCGTCTTGCAGCGCTCAGCGCGGTTGCATGCGGATGGCGCCATCCAGACGAACGGTTTCGCCATTGAAGTAGCCGTTGCGGATCATCTCCAGGGCAAGACTCGCATATTCCTCGGGACGGCCCAGACGCTGCGGAAAGGGCACCATGCCGCTCAGGGCATCGACCAGTTTCTGCGAGCGCAGCATCGGCGGAGTTGCGAAAATACCCGGCTGGATCGTCGTGACCCGAATGCCCTCGCGCGCCAGATCACGAGCGATGGGCAAGGTCATCCCGACGATGGCCGCCTTGGCCGCCGAATACGCCGCCTGCCCCATCTGCCCATCGGTCGCCGCCGCCGAGGCCGTGTTGACGATGACGCCCCGTTCGGTGTCGATCGGCTCCTGCGTCATCATGCCCGCCGCCGAACGGGTAATGCAGCGAAACGTGCCCACGGTATTCAGACGCAGCACCCACTCGAACTGATCGGAGGGAAAGATATTGATCTTGCCGGTTTCCTTGTCGCGCCGCGCCGTGGCGATCGCGTTGCCGCCGCCCGCGCAGCACACCAGCGCGCGCTCCTGACCCTGCGCGGCCCGCGCCTGCGCAAAGGCCGCATCCACGCTCTCGTCGGACAGCACATCGCAGGTGCAAAAAATCGCACCGGTTTCCTCCGCCGCCTGCCGGCCTTGCTCCTCGCTGCGATCGAAGATCGCAACCCGCGCCCCGGCCGCGCGCAAGGCCTTCACGGTGGCCAACCCCAGGCCCGAGGCGCCGCCCGTCACAATGGCGGTCAGAGTCGAATCGATCTTCATGCTTGCTCCCGCTTGCTCGATTGCTGGTCAATCGCCGGCCGGCCACGCGTCTGGCCGCGCAACCAATCAACAGTGTAGTATAGTTGCGGGCCGCCACGAAAGGGGAGTTCTTATGACGCAGGTGATGAAGGGCGTGCGAGTGCTCGAGGTAGCGCAGTACACCTTCGTGCCGGCCGCCGGTGCGATTCTCGCCGACTGGGGCGCCGACGTCATCAAGATCGAGCATCCGGTGCGCGGCGACACGCAGCGCGGCTTCATCAACATCGGCGGCATGAAGATCGACCCGATGCGCCATACCATGATCGAGCACCCGAATCGCGGCAAGCGCAGCGTCGGCGTCGATATTTCCAAGCCCGATGGCATCGAGCTGATCTATGAAATAGCGAAGACGGCTGATGTATTCCTCACCAACTACCTGCCGTCGCAGCGCCAGAAGATGAAATTCGACGTCGAGCACATCCGCGCCGCCAACCCGAAGATCATTTACGCCCGTGGCAGTGCCTACGGCGACAAGGGTCCTGAGCGCGAGGTCGGCGGTTTCGACGGCACGGCCTTTTGGGCGCGCAGCGGTGTCGGCTATTCAATGACACCCGAGGGCATGGATGGCCCGCTGACGCAGGGGATCGCCGCGTTCGGCGATTCGATCGGCGGCATGAACATCGCCGGCGGCATATCGGCGGCGCTGTTTCATCGCGAGCGTACGGGTGAGGCAGTCGAGCTCGACGTGTCGCTGCTGAGCACGGCGTGGTGGGCATCGGGCACGTCGATCGATCAGTTCATCGAGAGCGGCAAAGTGATCCGCAACCAACTGCCCAAGTCCGGCTCGAGCGGTGGCAATCCCTTCTCGGGCAATTTCCGCACTTCCGACGGCGGCACGATCAATCTGTGCATTCTCACGCCGGGCCCGCATATCCGCGATACGTTTGCGCACTTGGGCATTCCTGAGGCGGCCGACGACCCGCGTTTCTCGGAGGTTCACGCGCTGCTGCGAAATTGGCAGGCCGCCAGCGACCTCGTCGTCAAAGCGATCGGCGGCAAGCCCTTCGCCTACTGGCGTCAGCACCTGAAGAGCATGAAGGGACAATGGGCGCCCGTGCAGAGTCTGCTCGATCTGGCGAGCGATGAGCAGGCGCTTGCCAACGATATGATCTTCGAAGTGGAAGCGCCTGACGGCGGCAAGCCGCTTAAACTGGTGCGCGGACCGGTGCAGTTCAATCATGAGCCCGTCACGACGACACGCGCCCCTCAGGCCTCGGAGCATACCGAGACCTTCCTGATGGAACTCGGTCTGGATTGGGATCGTATCGAACAGCTCAAGGCCAAGGGCGCCATTACCTGACGAGCAACCATGAAAGCAGGAACGAAGTTGAAGAGCGCGGTATGCGACACCGAGGTGGTGGTGATCAAGACCGGCGGCGCCCCGGTCGAATGTGGTGGCGTGCCCATGGCGACCGAGGCGCCGGCGCAGCGCGGCACCCCCGATGCGGCTTTTGCAAGCGGCACGAAGATCGGCAAGCGCTATGTCGATGCGGCGCATACCCTCGAGCTGTTGTGCATCAAGGCGGGAAAGGGTTCGCTGTCGAGCGGCGGAGTCGCGCTGCAGCTCAGGGAAGCCAAACCGCTGCCATCGTCCGACTGACCCTCCTCCGACTGACCCTTGTCCTACTGAACTAGGGGCCGCATCCGTTGAACTTATCGCTCGTTCTGCAGATGGCCGCTGACGCCGAGCCGGAGCGCATCGGCCTCGTATGCAACGGACGGCGCTGGTCCTACGGCACGCTGATGGGCGCCGCGCACGGCGCGGCAGCCGCCATCCGCGAGAGCGGCTGCACGCATGTCGCGCTCTTGGATGAGAACAGCGAGGCGGCGGCGATCGCCTTATTTGGCGCTGCCATGGCTGGTATCCCTTATGTTCCGCTCAACTACCGGCTCGCCGACGCCGATCTTGCGGCGTTGCTGAAGCGAATTGCGCCGGCCTGCATCATCGGCGACGTGGAGCGTGTCCGGCGACTTTCCCCCGACGGCCGCAATGTGGCTTGGACACACCCTGCGTTCATCAGCGCGGCGGAGAGACCGGCCGACAGCGAGATTTCCCCGGACGAATCCGGCGACGGGATCGCCATCCAGCTGTTCACCAGCGGCACGACCGCCGCGCCGAAGGCCGCGGTGCTGCGCCATGCCAATCTGCTGGCTTATATCCTGGGCACTGTGGAGTTTGCCTCGGCATCGCCGGAGGAAGCCGCGATCGTCTGCGTGCCGCCTTACCACATTGCCGGAATCGCGGCGCTCCTCAGTTCGATCTATGCACAGCGGCGCATCGTACTGCTGCCGGCCTTCGACCCGGACGACTGGCTCTCGCTTGCCGCCAAGGAGCGCGCTACCAATGCCTTCCTCGTGCCGACCATGCTCGCCCGGGTCATCGCCCGCATGGATGCCGGTGTCGCGGCCGATCTTTCGGCCTTGAAGGCCGTCGCCTACGGCGGCGGGCGCATGCCCATGGAACTAATCGCCCGCGCGCTCGAGCTATTTCCGCATACTGGTTTCACCAACGCCTACGGCCTGACCGAGACCAGCTCGACGATCGCGTTGCTGGGTCCCGAGGAGCATCGCACCGCGCACCGCGCGACCGATCCCCTCGTCCGCGCCCGCCTCGGCTCAGTCGGTCGTGCGCTGCCCACGGTGGAGATCGAGATTCGCGACGAGAGCGGCCGCAAGCTGCCACCCGGCGAGCGCGGCGAGATCTACGTGCGCGGCGAGCAGGTGTCCGGCGAATATCGCGAGCGCAGTGCCCTCGATGCGGAAGGCTGGTTCCCGACGCGCGATGCGGGTTGGCTCGACTCGGAGGGCTACTTGCACCTGACGGGCCGGGCTGACGACGTGATCGTGCGCGGCGGTGAGAACATCTCGCCCGGTGAAATCGAGGACGTGCTGCGCTCGCATCCGGCGATCGCGGAGGCCGCCGCATTCGCCGTGCCCTCATCGGAATGGGGCGAGGGAGTCGGTATCGCCGTTGTCCCCAGGCCGGGCCAGGTTCCACCCAGCGAGTCCGAACTGCAGCAACTCATCAGGAATCGCCTGCGCTCTTCGCGCGTGCCGGAACGCACCGTGTTTCTCGAGGAGCTGCCCCACAACGAAATGGGCAAGTTGCTGAGACGCGAACTGCGCAAGCTGTTCAGTGAGCCATAGGCCCACGATGGGGCTCGCGCAGCTGAGCGAGCGGGCATTGGCTCGGGAAGCCACGGAGCCCGCCATCGAATTCGAAGGACGGTGGTGGCGCTGGGGCGACATGCGGCAGGTTGCCGATCAGCTGCGCGCAGCGATGGACGCCTGCGGCGCGGGGCCGGTCGCCCCGATCGTGCTGATGCCGCGCAATCGACCCTCGGCCATCGCCGCGATGCTCGGCCTGATCGCGGCCGGCCGCACGGTCAAGATGATCTACGCCTTCCAGTCGGTCGCCGGCATTGCGCGCGACGTCGAGCGGCTGAAGCCCGCGGTCGTGGTGGCAGCCGCCGAGGACTTTTCCGATGAACTGCTCACCGTGTTGCGGACGCTCGACGTCGCTGCGATCGCGCTCAGGGAGATGGATGCGCGCGCCGTGCCGGGTCTGGAGCGCATTCGGCGCCCGCCCAACGCACAGGCCGCAGCCGCGCCGCAAATCGAGATCTTGACCAGCGGCACGACGGGACCTCCCAAGCAGTTCGCGATCGACTATGAAGTGATCGCCCGACACTACCTGAGGCCTGGCACGGAGGCGCCTGGCCACGACTCGCAGGGCACCCCGACTCTGCTGTATTTTCCGCTAAGCAACATCTCCGGCATCTACACGACGCTGCCGGCCCTCCTGAAGGGAGATCGCGCCGTCCTCTTGGACCGATTTACCGTGGCTGGATGGCATGATTATGTGCTGCGCTATCGCCCCACGGCCGGCGGCCTGCCGCCCGCCGGTGTGCAGATGGTCTTGGACGCCGACATCCCGCCGGCCGACCTCGCCAGCTTCCGCACCTTCGGCACGGGCGCGGCGCCGCTCGATCCCACCGTTCAGCGGGCCTTCGAAGCGCGCTACGGCATTCCGATTTTGCTCTCCTACGGCGCCACGGAGTTCGTGGGTCCGGTGGCAGCCATGACCACCGCCCTGCATGCGAAATGGGGCGAGAAAAAATTCGGCAGCGTCGGGCGCGCACTACCGGGAGCGCAATTGCGGGTCGTCGATCCCGAGACCGGCGCAGTCTTGCCTTCCGGCCAGGAAGGCCTGCTCGAAGTGATTTCGCCGCGCGTCGGTTCGGACTGGATCCGCACCTCCGACATCGCGATGATCGATGAGGACGGCTTTCTCTTTCATCGCGGCCGCGCCGATGGTGCCATCGTGCGCGGGGGTTTCAAGCTGCTGCCGGAAACGATCGAGCGGGCCTTGCTGCTGCATCCAGCCGTCTCGGCGGCGGCGGTGGTCGGCGTCGCCGACCGGCGGCTGGGACAGGTACCGGCGGCCGCCGTCCAGTTCAAGCCCGGCGTCGCGCAACCGACCGAGGCCGAGCTCGAAACTCATCTGCGCGAACACGTTCCGGCAACCCACATTCCGGTCAGGTGGCGCTTGGTCGATGAGCTTCCCCGAACGCCCTCCTACAAGGTGAATCGGCCGGTGTTGCGCAGCCTCTTCGATTGAGTCGAAAGAGCGCCCGTGAGCGGGCCCTCCAGAGGCGAGGCAGCAACTTCTGCCTTTTCGTGCATCTGCGCGTTGCGGCGCATGCTGTCCGGCGAAATAATGTCTGCCAGCGAGGGCGGCACCTGCCCGGCAAGCAAGATTCACTGGAGGCGAAGTAAATGGCCACACAACTCGTCGAGCGCGATCTCATCGAAGAGCTGGGCGTCAAGCTCATTTCATCCGACAATCACGTCAACGAGCCCCGCGACCTCTTCACGTCTCGCTTCCCGACGCACTTGAAGGACAAGGCGCCGCGCGTGGTGCGTGGCGCGGACGGCGGCGACGGCTGGAGCATTGCCGGTGAGCTTCCGAAGAGGACCTACGGATTGGAGGCGATGGCGGGCTTCGACAAGAAGGACTACCGCGCCAGCGGACTGCGTTACGAGGACTTGCGGCCGGGCAACTACAACGGCGGCGAGCATTTGAAGGACATGGACATCGACGGCATTTACGCTTCGGTGTGTTATCCGGGCATGGGCCCGACCTTCTACGTGCACCCCGACAAGGAAGTCGCGACGGCCGGCTTCTTGGCCTACAACGATTGGATCCTGGATGACTTCCAGGCGGCCGATCCCCAGCGACTTTGCGGCGTTGCGATTGCGCCAACGGAAATAAGCATCGACTTCGCTGTCACGGAGTTGAAGCGCGTCTCGAAGAAAGGCGCGCGCGCCATGTACATCCCCGGCAATCCATCCGTGCCTTACAACCACCCCACCCACTACGAGAATCTGTGGCGGGCAGCGGATGAGCACTCTATTACTCTTTGCTTTCACCGCAACCATGGCGGTCCGCCGGACAAGACGGATTGGGACCGCGTCGTCGAGGATCGTGTAAGCCTCGGCGGCATCGTCACGCGCTACTTCTCCGCGGTGCGACCGTTCTCCTATCTCATCTTCGCCGGCGTGTTCGATCGCTATCCGAAGCTGAAAATAGTCGGCGCCGAAGTCGATTGCGGCTGGGTGCCTTTCTGGGTCCAGACCATGAGCCACCACTGGGACATTCAAAAGGCCTGGTTCCCGGTGAAGCTGCAGCGCGACCCGGCGGAGTTCGTCGGCAGAAACGTCTTCACCACCAACGTCGATGACTACGTCGGTTACGACTTGGTGAAGACGGGTCTGTTTCCCTATCTCTCGAGCATGACCATGTTCTCCTCCGACTATCCTCATTCCGCGACGATCTGGCCCAACTCGCGCGCCGTGGCCCGGAAGATGATCCAAGGGATGAAGCCGGACGATGCACGCAAGGTGTTGAGCGAAAACGCGGCACGGGTATTCGGTTTTCAGATCTGAGAGATCTGCGGGCTCGAGGCAGGCGCGATGGACAGCGACAGCAGCGCGGGGTGAAAGGCGCCAGGCCGGCCGCGGCGGCGCGCGCCGGCGCGGCGCTGGAGCAAGTCAGCGTACGATATTCCTCCTCCTGAATTCGCGCAGATTCTCCGTGCTCACACCGATGCTGCGAAGAATCTCCTCGCTGTGCTGTCCAAGATCGGGGGAGCGCAGCGGTTGGGTGGGAATCGCACTGCCGTTGAACGCAACGGGCCCCGCCACCACCGTTACGTCGGTGCCGTCTGCCACTTGCACCGTGAACAGGTAGCCATTGGCGAGCGCCTGCGCATCCGCGGCCAGTTCCTTGATGTTCTGCACCAGCTCCCACGGCGCATCCCAGCCGCGAAACGCCGCGTGCCACTCGGCAAAGCTCTTGCGCCTGAACGCGCTCGACAGCTCCGTGATGAGCGCCTGACCGTGCTCGATGCGTCGTTCCAGGTCGATGAACCGCGGATCCCGCGGCAGGTCCCCGCGATCGATGCGTCGACAAAGCTCCGACCAATAGCGCTCCGGATCGAGGAACATGAGCTGAATCCAGCGACCGTCGCTCGACTCATAGGCGCGCGTCAGTGCGCTGCGACCCTCGCCGGCGACCCGCGTGAGCTCGGTGTCGTTGAGCGCCTGGCTGAGCGCCACGTCGGCGGAGAGTGTCCACATGGCCGAGGAGAGCAGCGATATCTCGACCAAGGATCCCTGACCGGTGCGCTCGCGATGGAAGAGCGCGGCGGCCATGCCGAAAGCGATATTCATCGCACCGGTATGATCGCCGAGCGCGGGCCGTGGACGAATCGGCGGTTGACCCGGCGGCGCCAGCACGTGCGCAAAGCCGCCACGCGCCCAGAACACCGAGGCGTCATATCCCGGTCGATTTGCCTCCTCGCCGCGAAATCCCAGGCCGTTGCCGCGCACGTAGATCAAGCGCGGATTGCGTGCGCGCAGCTCGTCGACGCCGAGCGACAGACGCTCCAATGCCGCGGGCCTGAGACTGGTTATGAAAACATCCGCTGTCTCGACCAACTGGAGCAGCAATTCGCGTCCTTCCTCGCACTTGAGGTCGAGCGCAAGACTCTTTTTGCCGCGATTGTTCTGTTCCATCGCCAGGTTGGCGGATTTGGTCTGTCGGCCGTCGGCAATTCTAAGCGTGCGATAGGGATCGCCCGTAATCGCTTCGATCTTGATGACCTCCGCTCCGAGGTCCGCAAGGACGGCGCCCGCCGCGGGAACGAACACGAATTGTGCGAGCTCTACGACGCGCACGCCCGCAAACATTGCATTGTTCGACGCAGCCGCGGACACCGTCAGCCGCGATAGCCGCGCATGCGGTTGCCGGCATCGCAGCTGATGATGTCGTTGTTGATGAAGCGGCCCTCCTCGGAAGCGAGGAACACCCCAAGCGCCGCGATGTCCTCGGCGGTGCCGTGCAGCGGCAGCAGCTGCATACCGCGCACGCGCGCGAGCTGCTCGGGCGTCAGGTGCGCATTGGAAGCGGGTGTCTCCATGAGCCCCGGAGCGATGGCGTTGACGCGGATACCATCCGCACCGAACGCATAGGCCATGCCGAAGGTCATCGCGTTCAGGGCCGACTTGGTCAGGCCATACGCGGTCGCGGGAACGTAACTCGCCATCGAGGACTGGTTGATGATGAGCCCGCGCGCCTCGGCCAGGGGCGCGCGCAGCGCCTGCGCGAGGATCAGCGGCGCCACGGTGTTGACTGCGAAGTACCGCAGCCACTTCTCCTGGCTCAGATTCACGAACCCCGTCGTGATCTCGCCGTAGGCGATGCCGGCGTTGTTGATCAGCACATCGAGACGCGGCTGCGCATGGCCGATCTGCGCGCCGAAATCCTGAATCTCCTTCTCGACGGCGAGATCCACGCGATGCGATGCGCAGAGCGCACCCTGCGAGTCGAGCATCGCGGCGGTCTCCGCGAGGCCGGACGCCTCGACGTCGGTGACGATCAGCCGGGCACCCTCCTGCGCAAATTTGAGTGCATAGGCACGACCCAGGCCGCCGGCGGCGCCGGTCACCAATACGATTTTATTGGTCAATCGATTAGCCATGAAACCTCCTCATTGAACCAATGCGCGTGCCGCGGGTATCGGCGGCGGTTGATTCACGACAAGCGGCCTCAGCCCTCGCGCTCGACCTCGTAGCGAGCGAGGTAGCGCTCAAAGCGCGGCCGCACCATCTCCGGGGTCAAGCCGTACTTCGCGAGCTGGTATTCGTGCCGCCCGAATTTATCCTGCGGGTTTTCGGCAAGCCAGGCTCGCATGCCCGTCTCCGCCGCGGGCGTGAGCTCATCGCCGAGCGCGCGGTATAGCGTGCGCATGGTCGTGATCGGATCGCGCATCAGGTCCGCGTAATACACGTCGATGATCCGGTCCTCACCGAGCGCATCGCGTGCGTCCATGAGCCGATTGGCGTGCTGTTCCGCCTGCCAGGGGCAGTTCTCGCCGAGCCATTGATAATCGATGCGCCCGATGAATACCTGGTGGGCGAGCGAGAGGAGACTGCACAGGGATCCCACGGCAGTGAGCGGATCGCGGTGAGTCCAGACCAGCCGCGCATCCGGATAGGTCTTGAGCAGCGTTGGAACGTTGAGCGCGTGGGACGGCAGCTTGAGATTCCAGGTGCCGGGCGCCTCGGACTGCAGCAGTTGCAGAAACTGCTTGTGATATTCGTAGGCCGAAGTCCAGTCGGTCGTGAAAATCCACTCTCGATAGGCCGGCAGTTTGCCGCGTGATTCCCACATCAGGGTCTTGAAGTCGTTCGCCATGATGAAGGCGTCTTCGTTCGGGTAGATCGCGGAATTGCGGTAGTACTTGCCCGCCTCGGGTCGCGCCGCGAGCATCGCCTTCTCCGCCTCCAGCCGCTTCAACGCCCGCGGATCGCTGAGCAGCATCGCCGTCGTCGCCGGCGGCACCGGATCGTCGATTTCCCAGGTGAGCGGCGAGCGATGCGCCGGATCAGCAGCCAGCAAATTACTCAGCAGCGTCGTGCCGGTGCGGGGAACACCGAGGACGAATATCGGCCGCTTGATCGGCCGGGACTTCAGCTCAGGATGCGCGTCGAGGTAGGCGGTCGTCTTGAGACGGTTCGACAGCGACATCAGGGCCTGGGTGCGCAGACGCTCGACGCTCGAGTCCGAGTACCCATTGCGATTGAAGTCGGCGAGAAGAATGCCGAGACCTTCGCGGAAGCTGTCGCTGTCGAAACGCGCGAGGCCCGTGGCCTGGCGGGCGGCTTCGATCAATTCATCGGCGACCAACATCTGTGCCATGTGTACCACTCTCCCGCTGCGACGTTATGCGGCACCAGTGCTAGTCACCAGTGTTGTGCGGCTGCGGCTCATTGTAGCGCACCAGGTATCTCAAGGCGTGAGATTGGGCAGAACGTCGTCGACGACGCGCTGTAGGTATGTCCACGCGAGCTCGGGCGGAATGCCGCCGCACAGCGGGTGCAGCGGCAGACGGCCCCAGCGCCTGGCGATCTCGACGGCTTCGGCCACCTCGACGACGTGGTGTGCGGCACGCTCCGCCCGCAGCTCCTCGATGGTCCTTCCCTGCGACAGCCGAACCGTCGGACGGCCCGCATCCTTGTTCCATTCGGCGTAAGAGACCGCGTCCGCCAGCAGATACGGACCCACCTCCCGCCAGCCCTGGTCGGGGTTGGGGTGAACGAATACCGCACCCGGCATCTCCGGTGACGGCAGGATGCAGAGGCCCGGCTTGAATCCAGCCTCGAGAGCCGCGGCGGCATACACTTCCGCGAGGCCGGGGGTATTCGTTTGCGCGAAAAATCCGAGTCCATTGCGGCCGGCGCGGCGGGCCGCTGCTTTGGTGGCACCGCCCCAGGCAATGTTCGGACGGCCGGGTGTGAACGAGGGCGGAGTTATGCGCGGCATGGTGCGCGCAGCGGAGGCCTGACGCAAAACGTCCAACAGCCGGGTCAGCTTCGCATCGGCGATCGCGCCCCGTTGGCTGTAATCGAGCCCGTAAAGCTCGTACTCGAGCGGCCGATAGCCGATGCCGAGAATGAACGTCACCCGCCCGCGGCTGATGTAGTCGAGCATGATCATGTCTTCGGCCAGACGCACCGGGTCGTACATCGGCAGCAAGGCGGCCCCCACGATGATGGGCACCTTCCTGGTCACCGCGGCCATCGCGGTGGCGAGCACGAGGGGGGAGGCCATGTAGCCGTCTTCGGCCGCATGGTGTTCCGAGACGCCGATGGAGGTGCACCCCTTGTCGTCGGCCCACTGCGCCATCTCGATGGCGGTCTGGTACTGGGCGGCGACTTCGGCCGGCGACTTGCCGGGCACGCGCATATCGAATCGCATCATGAACACTTCATATTCTCCCCAACTCGAGCTTCGCTGACCGGTGGCGCGGCGCACGGCACCCGGCGACCATGGCGGCCGATGCGCTGATCTTAACTGGTGATCGACACTGTTGACTATGCCGGTATTGTGTCGCGGCGGCCGATACCCCACACTTACCGAAATCCATACGACAGGGGGCGTCCATGGCAAAGAGTCTCTTCGACCTGAAGGGCAAGGTCACGGTGGTGACCGGCGGCAACAGCGGCATCGGTCTCGGCTTCGCGCGCGGCATCGCCAAACAGGGGGGCGATCTCGCCATCTGGGCACGCTCCAAGGAGAGGAATGCTGCGGCACAGAAAGAACTGGAATCCTTCGGCGTGCGGGTCACGACGCGACAGGTGGATGTGACCTCCGAGCAGGAGGTGGCGGCTGCCTTCAATGCGCTCATCGCGGAGATGGGACGGGTCGATTGCGTGTTCGCGAATTCCGGCATGGGCCCTCTGCCAATCGACTCGATTTTCGATCTGCCCAGCGAGGAGTATCACAAGCTCATCAACCTGAACCTGCATGGCGCCTACTACACCCTGCGCGAAGGCGCGAGACACATGGTCAACCGCGCGAAAGCCGGTGAACCGGGCGGTTCGCTCGTGCAATGCGGCAGTCTGTCGATGTTCGTCGGCCTGAAGGGCAAGGAGCACTACGCGGCGGCCAAAGGCGCAATGGGCGCGGTGATCCGCTGCCTCGCGGTCGAGCTGGGTCCGTACGGGATACGCGCCAACACCATCGCCCCAGGCTACATCAAAACCGGCCTGACGGACTCCCCGCAGCCGGTCGACAAATTCTTCGCCTCGACCACGCCGATCCCAAGAGTCGGCTATCCCGCGGACTTCGAGGGCATCGCCGCCTATCTCGCGAGCGATGCGTCTTCTTTCCACAGCGGCGACACCATCGTGATCGATGGCGCCTATCTGGTACAGATGTAGGGGGCTCCCATGCAGGTACTGAACGTTCACGGTGTCAACGATGTGCGCATGGATCCGATCGATCCGCCCCGACCGGGCGCGGACGATGTCGTCGTGCGCATCAAGGCCTGCGGCGTCTGCGGCACCGACTTGACCTTCATCAAGATCGGCGGCATGCCGCAACCCGGCGGTAAGCCGATGCCGCTGGGGCACGAAGCTTCCGGCGAGGTCATCGCCGTCGGAGCGGCGGTCAGGAGTACGAAGCTCGGGCAGCGCGTGGTCGTCAACCCGCAGACCAAGAGCGGTGTGATCGGCAACGGCGGTTCCGAAGGCGCCTTCACCGAACACTTGCTGGTGCGTGATGCCGACGTGGGCGAGGTGCTGCTGCCCATACCGGAGGGCGTGTCCTATGAGATCGCCGCGTTGACTGAACCGCTGGGCGTTGCGCTGCACGGCGCCAATCGTTCTGAGGCGAAGCCCGGAGACAAGGTGGTCGTGTTCGGCTGTGGGCCCATCGGCCTCGGTGTAGTCCTGTGGCTCGTCGACCGCGGCGTCACCGATGTCATCGCCGTCGACCTGTCCACGGAGAGGCTCGAGCGCGCCAAGGCGCTGGGCGCGCGCGCCACCATTCAGGCGGGCAAGGAAGATCTGCGCGCGCGCCTGGCGGAGCTGCACGGCCGCGAGTGGGTGTTCAACCACGAAGGCGTGGGGACTCACATCTACATCGATGCGGCCGGCGCACCGAACATTCTGCCCGACGTCGCCGCGATGGCACGCAAGCACGCGCGCCTGATCGTCATCGCGGCCTACATGAAGCCGATCGAGTTCCGGCTCGGTTCCATTCTCACCAATGAGATGACGATCACGAGCTCCATGGGCTATCCGACGGAGCTGCCCGATGTGGTCGCCGCGCTGCCGAGATTGCAGCACAAACTCGGCGCTCTCATCAGCCATCGCTTCCCTTTCGAGCGTGCGCTGGAAGCGATCGGTGTCGCGGGTACACCCGGCTCCGCGAAGGTCATGGTCGAGTTCGACGGCGGTGCCGCGGCATGAGCGGGACCAAGCCGGCGGTGAAGCCTGATGACGGCAGGCCTCCCCTGGCCTCGCTGGTGCTGTCCGGGGAGACGCAGACCGAGGCGGTAGCGATCACCGACTACATCTTCATGGCGAAGGATGTGTCCAACGCCTACCTGGTAACGACCCGCGAGGGGGATTTGCTGGTCAACACCGGTTTCAACACGGGCGCCGAGCGCACCAAGAGCCTGTTCGCACCGCACCGGACCGGGCCGCTGCGCAAGATCATCGTCACCCAGAGTCACGGCGATCACTACGGCGGCGTGCCGACGTTGCGCGAGTCCGGAACGGAGATCATTACCGAGCGGCGCTTCCTCGAAACGCGCCGCTACTACCAGCAACTGGTTCCTTATTTTGGCCCGCGCACCGGCAAGCTCTGGGGCAGCACGATCAAGAAGGATCGCAATTTCAAGCCGCCCGATGAAATCGTGCCGGATACCACGGTCGATCGACGCCTGGAAATCGAGCTCGGCGGCCGGCGCTTCGTGCTGCTGTCGACGCCGGGCGGCGAGACCATCGACTCGCTGACGGTCTGGATGCCCAATGAGCGCGTGGCTTTCATCGGCAATCTGTTGGGCCCGGTATTCATGTCCATGCCCTTCCTGTGTACGCTGCGCGGCGACAAGCCGCGCTCGGTGCTGCGCTATCTCGATTCGCTCGACACAGTGCGCAAGCTCGGTGCGGAGCTTCTGATCACGGGTCATGGCGATCCCATCCGCGGCGCCGACAAGATCCGCGCCGATCTCGACAAACTCCATGCCGCCGTCTCCTATGTGAACGAGGCGACCATTGCGGGCATGAATGCGGGCAGGAATGTGTACACTTTGATGCGCGAGATCCGCCTCCCCGAGGAGCTCAGGATCGGCGAGTTCCATGGCAAGGTGTCGTGGGCCGTGCGGACGATCTGGGAGGAGTATTCGGGCTGGTTTCTTTACGACTCGACCACCTCGCTCTATGGTGTGCCGCGCTCGAGCATCGACAGCGATATCGCCGAACTCAGCGGCGGCGCGACGGTGCTCGCCGCACGAGCCCGCGAACGGCTGCAAGGAAAACAACCGCTGCAGGCCCTGCACCTCCTCGACATCGCACTGGGTGCCGATCCGGCGAACAAGGCTGCCCTCGCCGTGAAGAAGGACGCGCTGCAGGCGCTGCTCGCCGTCTCAGGCGGCACCAACTTGAGCGAAGTGATGTGGCTCAGATCCGAGATCGCGGCTGTCGAGGCAGCTCTCGCCTGAATGACCCCCTCATTTGCATTCCTGCACGGAGGCGGACAAGGGGGCTGGATCTGGGATGAAACGATCGCCGCGCTCCAACAGCAGACGAATGGCCGCTGCGGCCGCGTGCTCGCATTCGATGTTCCCGGTTGCGGCGCGAAGCGCGGCCGGGACACATCCGGATTCAGCGTCGACGACATCGCCTCGGAACTGATCGCCGACTTGGAACGGGCCGGCATGGGAGAGGTGATCCTGGTCGGTCATTCCCAGGCGGGCACCATGCTGCCGCGGCTCGCTGAAAGAGCTCCCGGGATGTTTCGTCGGCTCATCTACGTGTCGTGCTGCGCACCGCGCCCGGGACAGACGATTCTGCAGATGATGGGCACGGGTCAACATGGCAGCCACCCGGACGAAGTGGGATGGCCGCTGGACCCCGCGCAGCATCCGCATCAGGAACAGTATCGTCAGATGTTCTGCAACGACATGGGCGAAGAGGAAGCGGCAGGTTTCCTCGCCAAGTTGGGCCGCGACCGCTGGCCCGATCAGTCGATGCAGGCCTCGGATTGGCGCTACGATCACCTGAGAAGCAGGCCGTCGACGTTCGTGCTTTGTTTACAGGACGGCATACTGACCCCGCTCTGGCAGGAAAGATTCGCCGAGCGCCTCAACACGCAGCGCACGGTTCGAATCGATGCCGGACATCAGGTGATGAACACACGGCCGCATGCGCTTGCGGAAACGCTGCGGCATGAGGCGTCGGTCACGTAACGGATCCGCTTCGGGAGTCCCATCAAGCCATGCCAGAAGCTCCGGTCGCATCGTTCAGCCTCAGCGGAAGAGTCGCCCTCGTTACCGGCGGTGCGAGCGGCATTGGGATCGGCATCTCGGCCGTTCTCGCCGAAGCCGGCGCCACCGTGGTCATCGCCGATCGTGACGAGGTGGCTGCCAAGCGTGTCGTCGCGGATCTGAAGCAGGCAGGACACCGGGTGGGAAGCGTTCGAGTCGATCTGGCGCAGGAGAAGTCGATCGTGCGCGCCTGCGCCGAGGTGCTTGCGAGCTTCGGTACTCCCTGGGTGCTGGTCAACAATGCCGGCATCCAGGATCGGCAACTCCTGTTGGAAGGCACCGCCGAGGAGTGGGACCGCATGAACGCGGTCAACGGGCGGGGTCCCTTCCTCATGACCCGCGAGATCGGCCGCGCGATGGCGGTGCAGGGAGCAGGCGGGCGCATCATCAACATCGCGACGGCAGGCCTGCGCGGCTCGATTGTGAAGGGTCTTGCGGCCTATGTCGGCTCCAAGGGCGCATTGTTGGCCCTGAGCCGGGCGAGCGCCTTTGAATTGGCGGAACATCGGATCACGGTGAATACCATTCTGCCCGGGGCCGTCGCCACGCCGGGCGCCCGATCGGCAAAGGGACCTGCGCCCGAGGGACCGGCTCGACGTCCATTGCCGCTCGGGATGAGCGAGGCTCGCGACATCGGTGCAGCCGTCTACTTTTTCGCCACGCCCGCGGCCCGCTGTATCACCAATCAAGTGCTGGCCGTCGACGGCGGCTTCTCGGTCACCTGACCGTTGCGCCCTTGGAACGCGACCGCATCGTCCGGGCGCTACAGCAGTGTTCCCCCGTCCACGGCAAACACCTGCCCGGTGACGAAACTCGCGCGATCGGAAGCGAGATAGAGCACGGCGGCGGAGACGTCTTCGGGCCTTCCGATCGATCGCTCGAGTGGCCCCGTCCGCCGCCGCTTGGCCATATCCGACGGCCGGGTATTGCCGAATGCGTCGCGAAAGAAGGCGTTGCCCGGGTGGAAGCGGCTGCCCCGGCTGAAGTCCGCGGGATCATCGGACAGCGTGCCATAGGGTGCGACGCAGTTGACGGTAATGCCATGCTGTCCCACTTCCTTCGCCAACACGCGAGTGAAGCCATGCACGGCACTCTTGGCCGCCGAATAAACCGGCAGCATGTAATCGCCCACGATGCCGGCGGTTGAGCCGATATTGACGATGCGCCCCGCGTGGCGCGCGATCATCGCGGGCAGCACCGCGTGCGTCATCCGCAGCGTCGACAGGAGCGTGATGTCGAGATCGCCTTGCCAGCTGGCGGGATCTGAATCGACGAAAAACCCGGCACCGACGTTGCCGCCGACATTGTTGACGAGAATGGAGACCGGGCCGAGCTTCTCCGCGGCCTCCAGGATGCGCGCGGGAGACCCGGGATCGAGCAGATCCGCCCGGACAAAAATCGCCGCTTCGGCGCCGCGGGACGATGCCTCCGCGAGGACGCGCTCGGCGGCGTCCTCATCGCGTCCCACGGCGACCAGCTTCACGCCCTCGGCGGCAAAATCCAGCGCGATGGCGCGTCCGATATTGGCGGTCGCACCGGTCACCACGACCACCTTCCCGGAAAGCTTCAAATCCATGTTGGCGTCACATCGATCGAACGGCTGATCGGTCCCGGTTCCGGCTGGTTCTCGATGGTCGGAAAATCGATGCCACCCGGGGCTCGCGACACGCATGCTTTCATGAGAGATTCTCTGCCGGACTTGTTGGGTTTGAATTCAAGCGGTGATCACCGATCAAAGGGTACCTCATGGACAACTCCATCGAAACTGCGGCAAATGACCCCCGCCCTGGTCAGCTTGCCCGTATCGTGCTCAATTACAGCGTCATGATGAAACGCCTGGAGGAAGCGTGCTGCAAAATGAGAAGATCCTGATCACCGGTGTCACGGGGAAAATCGCGTTCCCCATCGCCCGAACGCTCGCTCAGCGCAATGAGGTCTGGGGCGCGGCGCGTTTCAGTAAACCCGGGGACCGGGACAGGCTGACGGCCGCCGGCATCCGCCCCCTCCAGCTCGACATGTCGAGTGGCGATCTCTCGGCCGTTCCCGACGACTTCACCTACGTCTTCCATGCCGCAGTGGATCCCGGTCAGGGAGACTGGCGCCGCTGTGTGCGGACGAACGCGCACAACTCCGGCGAGCTGCTCCACCATTGCCGCAAAGCGCAGGGGTTCGTCTACTGTTCGACGGGTTCGATCTACCTCTACCAGGGGCAGCGGCCGCTCACCGAAGCCGATGGGCCGGGCGTTCCCGATCGGGCGAACTACAGCTTCTCGAAAATCGCCGGGGAAGCCGTCTGCACGTGGATCGCCGAGCATTTCACGATCCCGCTCACCATCATCCGCATCTGCTCGACCTACGGCCCGCTCGGGGGCGCACCGGCCGACCGGCTCGAGATGATGTTGCAGGGAAACCCAATCCGCCTTCATCCGGACAAGCCCAACAACTACAACCCGATCTACGAAGATGATTATGTGGAATTGGGCATTCGAGCCATGGAGGTCGCCGCCGTGCCGCCGATCGTCGTCAACTGGGCGGGGAGCGAGACCGTCAGCATCGAGGAGTATTGCGCCTACATGGGCAAGCTCGTCGGCATCGAGCCGGTCTTCGAGTACACGCCCCAGGTCCACACGCCGCTCTGGCCCGACGTCACGTACATGCACGAGATCCTCGGGCGCACCAAGATCCATTGGCGCGACGGATTCCGCAAGATGATCGAGGCCCGTCGACCCGAGCTCCTGCGGCCCCGCAAGGACGCCGGGAAGTAGTCAGGGGAGATACCGCTCCCGCAGTGGGGAACGTCACGCCTGGCTCCTTTATATCTTTGCGATTATATCTTTGCGATCTTTGCGATCTTTGCGATCACATCCTCACCCACGCGCGCGGCGTTATCGCACCACTCCCGACGTATCTCTCCGTCCACACTGATGGCCGCGCCGTCGACGCCGAGTTCGCGGAAACGGGATAGGCGATCGAGGAGCTGCTGGGCCGAGTACGTGTCACCGGGCGAATTGATGCCGCCCAGGATCACCTCGGGCATGTCCTTGCGGCCGACCTTCTCGCAATGCTCCTTCATATAAGCGATACCAGCGATCAGATCCTGTTCCGTCTCCATCGGAGCAGTGCGCGTGGCGTTGCTGGCGCCCCGTCCGGTGGTGCCGGCCGCCGCAGGGACTTGTGCGGTGAAAAACGGGTTCCAGCCGTCGCCGAGCTCGACAGCACGGCGGATGGCGCGATGACTGTTGCCGCCCACCAACAGCGGTGGGTGCGGCTTCTGCACAGGAGCGGGGAGGATGCGATTGCCGAACGCCTTGTACCCCGTGCCTTCGAACGCGAATTCCTCACCGGTGAGCGACAGCTTGAGCGCGCGCATATATTCGTCCATCAGCTCGTTGCGCTGCTCGAAGTCGACGCCGAGCGCCCGATATTCACCCTTGAGGTAGCCGGCGCCCACACTCAACGTCACACGGCCGTTCGAGTAACGGTCGAGTGTCGCGACATCGCGCGCGACGATGAACGGGTTGCGGTAGGGCAGCACGAGAATGCCGGTCTGCAAACGGATCCTCGTCGTCAGCGCGGCGAGCAGCGCCAGCATGACGAAGGGAGCCTGCGCTTGGTGGCCACCCGCATCCAGCCAGCGTCCGGTCGGACAGGGATGATCGGTCACCAGCGCGGCATGAAAGCCCGCACGTTCAACCGCCGCACCGACCTCTCGCACGGCATCCATCGTCAGAAATTGCTCCGGTTCTTTTGTCCGGTCAAAGGGAAGCGGAATATTGATTTTCATGGGGCTCTCTCAACCGTCCTTCCGCGGCGCATCGGTGAGCGACCATTGGCCGGTCGCGTGATGCCGCGTCCAGCCCGAGGATGCCCACGTGCCGCCGTCCACCGGCAGGATGACACCGGTCACATAGCTACCCATCGCAGAGGCGAGGAATAGCGCCGCCCGGCCGCACTCGACGTCGAGGCCCGGTCGCCGCAGCGGGATTCGGCGGTTGTTCGCGTCCTGGACTTCCGGTGAAGACTGGATCCACTTCGAGGGATCGACCGGTCCGGTTACGTTGCCCTGAACTCCCGGCGTCAGCGTGAAATCCGGCGCAATGGCGTTGACGCGAATGCCGTGATCCGCAAGTTCCAGTGCCATGGTGCGGGTGAAGTTGTTCATGCCGGCCTTGCAGGCGGCATAGACTGCATAATAAGGAGCCGCCCGCGACCCCTCGATGCTGCTCACGTTGATAATCGCACCACCCCGGCCGCCGCGAATCATGACGGGCACGCCCGCCGATGTCGCCGCCAGCATGCTGATGAGATTGAGGTCGATATGACGGCGCCAGGACTTTTCACTTTGTTCGAGAAACGATCGACGCCCCACGCCGCCCGCATTGTTCACCAAGACGTCGAGACGCCCAAAATGCTGGTCGGCCCGTTCCACCATGGCGCGCACCTGGTCCGTCTGTGCCACATCGGTCGGCACACCCAGCGCGGAGCGTCCCAACTCCTTCACCCGCTCGACCACTTCTTCGCAGCGTTCTGGCACGATGTCGGCGATGACGATATCGGCCCCGGCTTGGGCGAGCGTCAGTGCGATCGCGCGACCGATACCGCCGCCGCCGCCGGTCACGATGGCGACCTGATCGGTCAGCTGACAATCGGTGGGCTGCATGCTTCGCGGACTATCGGCTGGTGTTCGCCGCAGGAATGGGAGGCCGCGGACGCAGGGCACGGGTGTCACGGTCTGCGGCCGACCGGGTTATCTTCATATGCCGGCGAGCCCGTGCGTGCTTCTCTTCGTCGTCGCGCTGCATCTCCACTGCCAGCGAAACATGACACAGACTGAGCATGAGATTCATCAGTCGCTGCTCCTTTTCGTCGAACTGCTCGAGCGGCTTGGTATCGAGATAGGTCAACGCTTCGGCCAGCAGGTGCTTGGCCGCCGTGAAAAATGCGACTCGATCGGTCTCGCGGCTCACCAGGCGACGGTGCGCGCGGTTGGCGGTTCCCGCCACCGCCCATGGCTCCACGAACGGCTCCAACGCCTCAAATCCGGGCGGCAAGAGCGAATGCTCGCTACTCATGTCACATCACTCGTCGCACGACATCGCGCCTTGTACGCTTCGACCATGTTATTGACCGCATGGAAGAAGTGCCGGCACAGCACCTCCTGCGACTGGAAGTGAATGTATTCGAGGGCGCCGCTGTTCAATCCCCGCTGCCCTGCTTCGATGACCGCTCGATCTTCCGCATGGATATCGAGTGCCGTCGCCGTTACATACTCCCGCGCGAAGCGCTTGCTCGCGCTGTCATCCTCACCAATCCAGTACAACCGGATGATGCCTCGCGATTTGCCCGCAGCGATCGGCATGACGCAGTGCGAAAAGGGCTGGTAGGGAGACCCGAGCAGGAAGAAGTTGGGAAATATGGCGTAATACTCCTTGCTCTGGTTGCTCCTGCCAAATCCATCGGCCATCGCAAACACGGCGGCCTTGCCGAAGGCAATACCCTGGACCTCCTTGGGAACGGCAGCCGGGTTGGCCCAGATGGTCTGCGTTCGATGCGGCCCATGGAAGCCAAATTTGACCGGGTACCCGAAGGGGTTATCGGGCCCCGTAGCGGCCTCGCCGGAGCGCGGATGAATGAAGCGCAGATGATAATTTTCCTGGAAATTATCGTAGGTCAACTTCCAGTTGGCGTCGATCTCGTAGGTATATTCGGAGTAAGTCGTGGCACGCGCCACCGGCAGCGTTTCGAGTTGTGCCGCGATCGGTCCGAGGAATTCACGCAAAGTTTGCGCGGGCGCTTTATCCAGATTGATGAAGATCAATCCGGCACAGACATCGACGGCAACGCCGTGAAGGCTGCACGCCGCCTTGTCGACGAAGAAGCGCTCGAAATCGGGAGCGGAGCGCAGCTTCCCGTCATAGCCAAAGGTCCACATGTGGTAGCGGCAGCTGAATAACGATCTCGTGCCGCTCTCCTCCGCGACCAGTTGCGTCCCCCGATGGGTACAGACATTGTGAAAGGCGCGGATCTTCCCATCCTTGCCGTGAACGATGAGGATGGACGCATTCGCGACTTCGACCTGCCGGACAATGAAACTGCCCGGTTCAGCGATCTCACAAAAATGCCCGACCTGAAGCCACGTACGTTTGAAAATCGCTTCGCGCTCGAGTTCGAAGTAATCGGGACGGTAATAGGGCGCCGCGGGAATGGGCCCAGTCCCTAATGCCACCTCATCCTCGCTTGACGCCGGCCGGTGAGCCGCGGATTGCACGGTCATGATTCCATTCCTGTCCTCGGGTTCGGCGCTTCATGCGGGACGTATCCCGCGTGAAGCGCGCCATCATCGGGTCACGAGGCTTTGCGATGCCGGGTGAACATGTTGACGACGTCGCCTGACGTGATCGGGCGCGGCGCCTCCCCGTCGGCCAGCGGCTTCTCACCCCCGAAGGACTGCAGCGTCACATCGACCTTGTCCGCGGCTGCCTTGGCCCGCAGGGCTCCGACGGTGAGAGCCTCGCGCTTGTGGTGCTTGAACGGATCGAAGCGGAAGAAGCGCATGGCATTCAGGTGCGTGACCTTGTCGATCTGCCGGTCGGTCAGGTGCTTGATGCTCTTGTAGAGATACTCCGGAACCTCCGGCCAGAGGCTGTCGGAGTGCGGGTAGTCGCATTCGTAGGCCACCATGTCCTCGCCGATGAACTCGAGATTTCTGAGCCCAAAGGCATCGTCGATGAAGCACGACAAGAAGTGCTTCTTGAACACTTCGCTCGGCTTCGTGCCCTTGAAGCGCGAATGCGTCCAGGCCTTGTGACGCTCATGACTGTAATCATTGCGCTCGATGAAATACGGAATCCAGCCTATGCCGCCTTCCGACAAGGCGATTTTCATCGTCGGATAACGCTCCAGCGCCTCCAGATGCAGCCAATCGGCCGCTCCGACGGCAATGGAAATGGGCATGGTGCTGATCCACGCCTCGATCGGCGTTTCCATGGAGGCGTGCGGCGCCGGGTTGCCACCGCCAATGTGCAGGCAGATGGTGATGTCCTCTTCCACCACGGCCTTGAACAGCGGCTCCCAGTACGGGTTGTGGATGCTCGGCAATCCCTGGATCGTCGGGTTTTCGTTGATCGAGATCGCCGTGCAGCCCTTGCGTGCGACGCGCTTGAGCTCCTCGACCATCAGCTTCGGGTCCCAGCATGGCAGAATCGCACAGGGAATGAAGCGCCCTGGGTTGGACCCGCACCACTCATCGATGTGCCAGTCATTGTAGGCGCGCAGGTGCGTAATCGCCTGCGCCTTGTCCGGCACCTTGACGAACACGCCGCCGTCGAATCCCGGCCAGCTGCCGAAGTTGAGCGATGCCGCAACCCCGTTGACGTTCATGTCGCCGACCCGCGCGTTGGGCTCATAGATCCCCTTGCGCAGCTGAGAAAAGGCCGTCGGCTCCACACCGTATTCCTCGGGCACTCGTCCGACGACGGCATTGAGACCCACCGATGGGAGTTTCAGTCCCTGGTAGTCCCAGTAGTTCGTACCCCGTTCGGTGGTGCGCAGTTTGGGAGCGGTTTCCAGCGCCTTGCCGGACAGATGCCTGTCGAACATGGTCGGGGGCTCGCTGATGTGATCATCGACGCTGACGATCACCATGTCGTTCATCTTCATACGGACCTCGCTAACAACTGTGTTGTGCCTTGACTGAAATCCCGTATGTCACCGATGCGTTTGGCAGCGGCGACGCGGTGCGCTTGAAACGTGTAGCAGCGGCCGACGCCCATAGCGCTGGCATCGGAGTGTTGATCCAACGATCGACGCCGCCCGTTGGCAATGATGGCTCCCCACTGCAGCAGGCGGGCCGCCTCGCGCCGTTCGGGAGGCAGCGTTTCGATCCAGGGTCGCAGTTTATCGAGCGCGACACCGGCGAGCTCCTCGGGCTCGACGATGCAATTCTTCTCATCGCTCCAGGCCAACACCGTGGCGCCGTTGCGCCGCATCTCGACGCTTCGCCGCTCGTCAATCGGATCGGATACCAGAATGTCGTAGAAAAGCGGCCCGCCATCGAAGGCATGCGCAGCCGCCAGAATTGCAAGGTCATGCAAGTGTGTGCAGTTCTCGCGTTTCTCGCCGCGCGCCGGGAAATCCGCGAGTGCGACGCCGGTGAAGGTCCGCTGCAGCTGATTTGCCGCGCCCGGACAGATGGTCCAGGGTATCCGTTCCATCACGGGATCGACATGGACTACCGTCCGGCCATCGTGAGTCAGCGTGACGCTCATCCGATGGTAATCGTCTTCGAGCTCGCTGCAAACCGAGCCCGCCCGCGGCGTGATGCGCAAGCGCCGCCGGAACCCGGGCAGCTGGTCGAGCGGTGTTGCTTGTGCGGCCACGCGTCAATCCTTGGCTAACAACAAAGCGGTGGCGAGCGGACCGCCGCCGGAGGCGCAAACGGCGACGCGCGGATCGCCCGGAATCTGGCGCGCGCCGCCCTGGCCGCGCAATTGTACGACCGCCTCGTGCGCATAACCAAAGCCGTGCAAACGGCCGGCGCCGAGCTGGCCGCCGCCGGTATTGAGCGGCAGCTCGCCGTTGATCGCGATCCGCTCACCGCCCTCGATGAACCTGCCGCCTTCGCCCGTATCGCAAAATCCCAGTCCTTCGAGCCACAGAACGGCCTGAAAACTGAACCCATCGTAGAGCTGTACCGTGTCGACATCCTTGGCTCTGTAGTCGGTGCGCTTCCACAGGTCACGGCCCGTGGGCACGCAGGCCATGAACTCGGTCTGGTCCCAGCTCGCGCGCTCCACCGTACCCGCCATCGCATCGATGCGCACCGGCGCGCATTTCACCTCGTCGACCGCATCGCCCGCCGATACGATCAACACCGTCGAGGCATCGGTGAACCGGTCGCAGTCGTAAAGACACAGCGGCGTGGTGATCATCCGCGACGACAGGTACTCATCCATCGTCAGCGGCTTGCGCACGAGCGCGCGAGGATTGCGGGTAGCGTTCGCATGGTCATTGAGGGCGATCTGCGCGAGCTGCTCTCGCGTGAGTCCAAAATACTTGACGTGGCGGCTCGCGTACTGTGCCGTCCAGTTGGCCGCTGAGTATGCAAAGAAAGGCGCGGTCCACTGGGAGCTGCCGTCCACCGTGTCGCGCTTCAATGGCGGCCATTCCTGCGGATTGGCGAGCGCAGCCGCCTCGTACACGGTACGAAAACAGATCACATGGCGGCACATGCCGGTGCGCACCGCCTGCGCGGCGGCCACCACCGCGCCGAGCTGCGAACTGATTTCCGCCGCACCCGAGCGCCAGACGGCGCGTATACCCATCGCGTCGATCAGCTCGTCCGCGCCGATCGGAGAGAAGCCGAGGAAGATCGGCATACGACCGGGATAGGTCGAGACCCCGTCGATTTGTTCGAGGATCAGCCCGGCATCCTGCAGCGCTTCCTTGACGGCGTCCACGGTCAACAGCATCGGGGAGCGCTTCAGCCTGACGCCCACCTCCGACTGCCCGATGCCCGTGATGTAGGCCGAATCGCGCTTCATGACTTTTCGAACAGGGGAAAGTAGATCTCGCCCTGCTGCTCGAAGGTAACGCGCACGCGATCGCCGATCTGGACCGATTCGACCGGAGCACCCACGATGTTGG
Organism: uncultured Gammaproteobacteria bacterium; assembly: GCA_963801865.1. Taxonomy (GTDB): domain Bacteria; phylum Pseudomonadota; class Gammaproteobacteria; order Steroidobacterales; family Steroidobacteraceae; genus Bog-1198. The sequence goes on from CAWDGY010000002.1 coordinate 471,999, forward strand.
TCGTCAGCAGCACACCGGGCGCGCCGTCGATCGCCACCCGAGCGATGACATAAGGGACCTCCAATTCCGGATTCCACTTCTGGTAGTTGATGGTGACACTGTAGATTTCCCCCGTGCCCGGCACCGCGTGCGGCGCGACATTCTCCGACAGGCAGTTGCGGCAGACCGGACACGGCGGATGGATGCTCGTCCCGCAGTCGTTGCAGCGCATGAACCGCAACCGTCCGTCCGCGCCGGAGGTCCAGAAGAACCGATTGTCCTCCGTCAGCCTCGGTACCGGGCGTTTCAACGTCACCGGTCAGACATCCCAGACCAGCGGCAGCGATTCGGGGCCGATCACATGGCCGCCGTGATACGTCGGTCCCTTGTGCGGATCGAGCCGGAATTGCGGCAGCCGCGATGTCATCTGCTCGGTGATGATCTGCAGCTCAACGCGTGCAAGATGCGATCCGAGGCAGCGGTGCGGACCGGCGCCGAACGCGATGTGCGTTTTCTCCTCACGATTGACATCGTAGGTCTCGGGGTTCTTGAATTGTTTCGGATCCAGATCCGCCGCCGGGTCATACATCAGCACCCGCTCACCTGCCTTCATCGTCACGCCCGCGTAGACGACGTCCTTGGCGACACAGCGCACCGGCACCGTAAATGTGTAGCGGCGCAACATCTCTTCGACGGCTTCAGGAATGATCTTCGGATTCGCGCGCAACTGTTCCTGCAGCTCAGGATTCCGTGCGAGATGCAGCATCAGGAACGAAGCGCCGTTCACCACCGTGTCGAGGCCGGCGATGAAGAGCAGCACCGAGTAATCCTCCATGTCGTCCATGGTCGTCGGACGGCCGTCGACACCCGCCTGCCACAGCATGCTGATGATATCGTCGCGGGGATTGTCACGGCGCTCGAGCAGCGTTTCGCGCATGACGTCCAACAGTCGGAACTGCTTCGTCATCATCGCTTTCATGTCCGTGGTGTTGCCGGACAGATGCTCCTTGGCGAGCGCACGATACTCGGCCTGCCGCTCGAGCGGCAGGCCAAACAACTTGAGGAACACCTGCACCGGGAGTTGCTCGGCAATCGCCGGCACGAAATCGCAACGGCCCTGGGCGGCGACTTTGTCGATGAGCTCGTTGGCGAGCTTGCGGATGTCATCCTTCAGCGCCAACGCGGACTTCGGCGAGAAAGTCTTTTGCAGCGGCTGGCGATACTTGGTGTGTTCGGGCGGGTCGAGATTGATGGGGCGTGCCTGGGCGATCCGCGGCGTGCCGGGCGGAAGGCTTGCCATGATCGCCTTCATCTGCTCCGGGCTGTAGAACTGGCTGGAGAAGGTCTCGGGACTGCGGTAGGCATTGAAGAGCGCCTCGTAACCCTGAATGATCCACTGACCGCCGTTGCGCGGGGTCCAGAAGATCGGTGGCGCCTGCTTGACGAGCTCGGCGATGCGCTTCACCGGATCGGCCAACAATCCGGGATCCTGATACGCGTCGAAATCGTACACCACCGAGTCGGGAATATGCGCCGGCTTCGGCACTTTGGAACTCAAGGGGGCGACTGCGTTCATTGGACTCTCCGACGGTGAATATGCCGATGTTCCGGGCCGACCATCATGCGGTCTTCTTGGCGGCGCCGGCCATCATGGCGCTGACATCGACCTGACCGGTCAACACGCCGCCGATGAAGCCGCCGTCCACGGGGAAGGCGACGCCGTTCACGTAACTTGCGGCATCGCTGTTGAGGAACACCAGCGGGCCCGCCTGCTCTTCGGGCGTCGATCGGCGATTGATCGGCTGTGTGGCCGCGGCAATCACCGAGGCGGCGGTTTTGGACTCGAACTCGGACATCATCGGCGTCTGCGTGGGCCCCGGCAGCGTGCAATTGAGACGGATGCCGCGCTTGATGAGGTGCGCGGCGGTCATCATCGTCCAGACGATCATGACTTCCTTCGAGAACGAATAGCCCTCTGCCACCGTCTCCATATTGGCCTCGCACCATTTGACGGCCCCTGCATACGTGTCGTGTTTCAGCAGCTCCATGATGACGGGTACCTTGCGGCTCCAGCCGAAGCCGGCGGTCGATGCGATGCAGGCGATGGCGCCGCCACTCGGCATCAAGGGCAACATGCGTTCGGTCAGAAACCGGGTTCCGGCGTAGTTGACTTTCATGACCTCGAGCGGTGGGAAGGTCTGCGGCAGCCCTGCGCAGTTGAAGAGCGCATCGACGCGGCCGCCGATCTTCTGCGCGGCAGCATCGATCGAGGAAGGATCGCGCAAGTCGACCCGCGTAAACGATGCCAGCGGTAAACTGCTGTCTTTGTAATCGAGACCGTGAACATCTGCGCCGAGATTCAAGAGCAGCCTGGCCGTCGCCTCGCCCATGCCGGAAAAGCAGCCGCTGACCACGACGCGCTTGTTCTTGTAATTAACTAGATCGGTCATAAGTTCCTCTTGGTTGCGGGCGCAGCCGCACTCGAGTCTTCGATCACGATGATGCGCTCCGGGCAGGCGCGAGCGCCGCGCCTGGCGAGATCCTCCATGCCCGGGGGCACCTCGATCTCCTGCACGGCGATGTAGCCCTCATCATCGAGCGGAAACAACTCCGGCGAGACGGCAGCGCAGCGCGCATTGCCGACGCATTTTGGCTTGTCGATGCGGATTTTCATAAATGGGTCTTGCCTATACTGATTATACTCAGTAATGTCCCAGCGTTTCTCGAAAGCGGTACCGCGCAGGCAGCGATGCGCCCGATATGACTGCTGACTTTTCAATAACTTAGAGAAACCATGCGCGTTCGACGCCGGCACCGCGCCCAACTATACTAGTATACAACGCTGGTGATTAGATACTGGTGCCGGAAGTTTTTTCGAGGCACCGCCGCTCACGCATAACTGGCCGGGGACCTATGAGCCTTTACACCACCATCCATCTTCACAACGTCCCCGGCGCCCGCGAGGCCGACTACGGCGGCTGGTTCGACGGACCACACCGCACTGCGGTAGCCAAGCTGCCCGGCTTCATGGCGATGGATCGGTACGAAGTGACCGCCGAGCAGATCATGCGGGACATCCCGCAACCCTGGCGTTATGTCAGCGTCTATGACTTCGATTACCCCGACCCGGTGGTGGGCATTCCTCTGCTCGGTCCGCTGATGGCAGAGGCACGCCGCGCCGATCTCGTCGCGGAGGACGAGACCGAGCGGCTGTACACCTTTCGCCTCTATGGCGACTGGAAGGGCAGCGCCAACTGGCGACGCTCCGAACCCTTGTCGGGCGTGAGCATCATCCTCGGCAACTATGTACCGGGGCGGAAACAGGAATACCTCCAGTGGTACGAACAGGTCCACAGCGTCGAGGTATCCCATGTGCCTGGACACGTGGCGATGAAGCGCGGTGAACTATGCCCGATTCAGATCGATCCGCACCACTACTGTCCGGGCGACCAGTTGGTCATGTGCGCCCAGCAGACCGACGATCTCGCATTCACGGTCAAGGATTTCAGTGAGCGCGCGCGCGGCGTCAGCCCGAGCGGCATCGCCATGGCGCCGCGCTCCTCATCCGGTTCGATCGCGCGCACGGTGCATTACTTCAGGAAAGTGAGCGGTACGCGGTTCTGGAGCGGCGGTATCGCCTATGCGGGTGACCTGTCCGTCTATCCCGGCAAGAGCAACGAGGCCACGCGCTAGGATAACGAGTCCACACGAGATTTCTAAGGAGTAAACCTTGTCCAAAATCATTGTCATCACCGGTGCCGGCAAGGGTCTGGGGCGCGCGCTGGCGCGCCGCTTCGCCGCGGACGGTGAGCAGGTGGTGCTGCTCGCACGCACCGCTGCGAAGCTCGAGAAAGTGGCCGCCGAGATCGGCGCACGGGCCATGGCGGTCGCCTGCGACGTCGGATCCGCCGATTCGGTGCGCGCCGCCTTCGCAGCGATCGCGAAGCGCCACCCCGCGATCCACGTCTTGATCAACAATGCCGCGGTCTATGAGCCCTTCATGATCGAAGAGGCGCGCGACGACCAGATCCTTACCTCGCTCTCGACCAATCTCGCCGGCCCGGTCTTCTGCACCCGCGCGGCGATCCCCATGCTGCCGCGGGGCGGTCACATCATCAACGTCAGCAGCGAGTCCGTGGCCGAGCCGTTTTTCATGCATTCGCTGTACCGCAGCACCAAAGCCGGCCTGGAAAAGTTCTCCGAGGCGATGAGCCGGGAATTGCAACCGAAGGGCATTCGTGTGACCGTGGTCCGCGCAGGCGCAATGATGGATGAAGACAGCGTCTTGAGCCTCGATCCGGACGTGAGGAGGCGCTTCGTGGAAGGTAACATGGCGGCGGGCATCAACTTTCGCGAACGACCCATCTCGCCGTTTGCGTCGGTGACGAGTGCCTTCCGCGCGCTGATCGATCTGCCGCCGGACGTGCAGGCGGATTTCATCAGCCTGCACGCCCGCGCCGTCGACCGATAATTGCTTCACCAACTTTCAGGAATCACCGTGACCATACTGCCCGCATCCAAGCTCTACATCGACGGCACCCTGCGCCCAGCGGCTGACAACCGGACCTACGATGTCATCGGTCCCTGGACCGGCGAAGTGGTCTGCAAGGCGCCGGACGCGTCGCCGGCCGATGTGACCGCGGCCATCGTCGCGGCCCGTCGAGCCTTCGACCAGACCGACTGGTCGACGCATCACGCGCGGCGATACGAACTGCTGTGCAAGTTCCGCGATTTGATCGTCGCGAATCGCGAACGACTGGTCGCGATCGTGCGCCATGAAGCCGGCTCCGCCATGGCGGCGGTATTCGGGCCGCAAGTCGACGGCGCCATCGCCGGTATGAACGATCTATTGAAGCTCTTCGACAAGATCGTCTGGCAGGAGGACCGCGGTCGCCACACCACGCAGCGCGGTACGACGGATCGTCTGGTCGTGCACGAGGCCATCGGCGTCGTCGGCGCGATCACGCCCTGGAACGTGCCGTTCTACATCAACTTCGCCAAGGTCATCTCGGCGCTGCTCGCCGGCTGCACGGTCGTGCTGAAGCCCGCGCCCAACACGCCGAGCCCCGCCACCATCATGGGTGAGCTCGCCTCACAAGCGGGCTTCCCTCCGGGGGTCTTCAATGTGGTGACCTCCAGCGACCCGGCAATGGCCGGCGAGATGCTGGTCAACGATCCGCGCGTCGACCTCATTTCGTTCACGGGGTCCACCGCCATCGGCAAGCACATCATGGAGCGCGGCGCAGCGACGCTCAAGCGGGTGTTCCTCGAGCTGGGCGGCAAGTCGGCCAACATCATTCTCGACGACGCGCCGGATTTTCCGATGCAGGTCGCTCGATCCATCGTCTGCTTCCATGCGGGCCAGGGCTGCGGCATACCGACGCGCCTGCTGGTGCCGAAGAAGCGCTATGCCGAAGCGGTGGCGGTGCTCGACAAGGCGTACGCCGCTTACTCGACGCAATGGGGCGATTTCAATGCGCCCACCTGCATCATGGGTCCCGTGGTCTCGAAGCGGCAGCAGGACCGCGTCATGGGCTACATCGAGTCCGGCAAGCAACAGGGTGCGCGCTTGTTGGCCGGCGGCAAGGTCCGGACCGACAAAGGCGGCGGATTTTTCATCGAGCCGACCTGCTTCGTCGATGTCACCAATGACATGAAGATTGCGCGCGAAGAGATCTTCGGCCCGGTGCTGGCGGTCATTGCCTACGAAGACGATGAGGATGCGATCCGGATTGCCAACGACAGCGACTATGGACTGGTCGGAAACGTGGTGTCGGGCAACGCGGAACGCGCGCTCAAGCTCGCGCGGCGCGTGCGCGCCGGCGCGGTGAGCGTCAATGGCGGCGCGAGCGTCACCGGCGACCTGCCCTTCGGCGGCTACAAACACAGCGGCATCGGCCGCGAGTGGGGCCTCGAAGGCATCTACGAGTACATGGAAACGAAAGCCATCGGCGTCGCCGTCCCGACGTGAGGCGCGGTACATGAGCATCGATCGGAAGAGCATGCAAGTTCTCGTTGCCAAGGACGAGATTCGAGAATTGGCGCAGCTCTACTCGCGCGGCGTCGATCGCAAGGACATCGGGTTGCTGGGGACTCTGTACACGAAGGACGCGACGGACCATCACGGCAGTCACTTCAGTGGCACCGCCGATGCGTACATCGAGTTTTTGGCGAAGTCGCTGCCGCATATCCACGTGGGCGGCCATTTCATCTGCAATCACCTGATCTCGGTCATTGACGACGAGAATGCCGAGGGCGAGGTCTACGCTCTGGCCTATCATTATATTCCGGACGGCAAGGGCGGCACGGTGCGCGATGTCGCCGGCGTGCGCTACATCGACCGGTATCGCAAGGAGAACGATCGCTGGCGGTTCGCGAAACGCGTCGTTGTGTTCGACTTTCGCGATGTCAAGCCGGTCCCGCCGCCCGCGGGGACCGCGCCCGTCGCGCATGAGGATCCGAGCTACACGACTCTGGTCAGCCGGTTGTTCGCGCGCGGTCCGCGGCCGTGATATTGGAGCCTGTGCGATGAAATACGTCGACAAAATGCACATGAATCATCTCGAAGTGACCATCCCGCGCGGCTCATTCGCCGGAATCCGCGATTCCCTGATCGCCTTCTACGGCAATGTGCTCGGGTTCGGCGTCAACAGCATCGAGGCTTTCGGTCCGGCCCACATGTTCCTCACCCGGGACATCGAAGGCAGCCAGTTCCTGTATGTGGCAGAACACGATCAGCCGATGATCGTCGGCGGCGACGATCATCTCGGCTTTCACGTCGACAGTCCGGCGACCGTCGACGACCTGCTGTCCGAGTGCCGCGCCGTGCGGGAGCGCGACCCGCGCATGCAGATCCGTGAGCTCGAGGACCTCGAGACGCCGCAGACCCACACGCATGCTTTTTATTTTCGATATCTGCTGCCGATCTGGTTCGACATCCAGTTCATCGAGTTCAAGCCCGGCTCGGAGCCGAAGCGGCACTGGCATTTCGGTTAGGTCCGGCCTGACCCACCGCCGTCACTTGTCCTTCTTTGCCTTGCCGCCGACGCCCTCGATATAGCGGGCTATGCCCTCGAGATATTCCGGATTGAGCATCAAGGCGCTGTTCGCCATGCGCTCGACGTTGCGGCCCTGCGCGAGACCGACATCGCGCGCCATTTCGATGGCAAGCTTCGCCGCGCCCATCTGCTCGCCGTTCTGCTCGGCCAAATGACGGCAGAAACGCAGCACTTCGCTGCTGAATGTCTCGTCGGGAAAGACCTCATGAACGAGCCCCATGAGCAGTGCCCTGTCCGCGTCGACGGGGAGGTTCGCCATGATCATGTATCGCGCCCAATGCGTGCCGACGAGCCGCGTGAGGCGGCTCACGCCATTCGAAGCGGGCAGTACACCGAACTTGCCCTCGGGAAAGGCATAACGAGCGCTTTTCGCCGCGAGACGAAAGTCGCAGGACATGGATATCTCCAGCCCCCCGCCCATGCAGGTCGCATGGTGGGCGACGACGATCGGTTTCTCGATCGCCTCCATCTCGTCGTAGATCCGATGCATGCCGTGCAGCTTCAGACGGTGTCGCTCGCGAATGGCGGAGGCCGTTTGCCGCTGCGCGGCGGCGTCGCCGGGGTCGCCCGCGCGCAAATCGGCTCCTGCACAGAAGAAACGGCCGTTCGCCCGCAGCAGCATCACCTTGAAAGCCGGCGTGTCGCGAAACCGGTGCAGCGCGGCCTCGAACAGTTCCATCATTTGACCGCTGAGTGCGTTGAGCTTGTCGGGCCGGTTGAGCGTTGCGATCAGAATCGCGCCGTCTTCCTCGGTCAGCAGGTGTGGAGCGTCGGACATTCTCGTCAGGCTCTCGTGCGGGGCAGACCCAAGTTGCGTTCGGCGATCATGCTGCGGTGGACCTGGCTGGTGCCGCCGTAGATGCGCGTGCCATGCGCGTGACGATAGCACTGATTGAGGAAGGCGGCCGGGCCTTCGCGCTTCGACAGCGAATACGGCGCCGTTAGGTTCAGAAGATCCGCCGAGTCCGTGAGGAACTTCTCCGACGAAAAAAGCTTGGCCATGGGACCGAAACCCGGGTTGGGCTTCTTCTCGGCGCCGGCCCAAAGCGCGCGCCAGGCAAGCACTTCGGACAGGAGCAAGTGCGCCCTCGCCCGCGCGAGCCGCGCCTGCGCATCGCGGTCCTCGATCAGCGGCCGGCCGCGAAAGACGATTTCCCGGCACAATGCGTCGGCGGCCTGCACCATCTTCCCCAGCGACTTGGAAAAGCCGCCGCCGTGTTCGAGCTCGAGGCCCGCGGACATCACTTTGACGCCGCCATTCACCTCGCCGAGGCGATAACTGTCGGGGATCTTGACGCCGTCGTAGTAGGTTATGTTCGTGCGCTCATCCTGGAACGTATACACCGGTTTTATCTCGACGCCGGGCGCCTTCAGCGGCACGATGAACATCGTCAGACCCTTGTGTTTGGGGACATCCGGATCCGTTCGCGTCAGCATCAGCACATAATCGGCAAGATTGGCGCCGCTCGTGAACATCTTCTGGCCGTCGATGCGCCAGCCATCGCCGTCACGGGTCGCGCGCGTAGCGGCCGCGAACACGTCCGAGCCGCAGCCCGGCTCCGAGTATCCGAGACTGCAGATGGATTCGCCGGAGACGATCTTGGTGAGCACGTCGCGTTTCAGTTCGTCGCTGCCGTAGCGCCAGATGATGGTGCCGACCATGCCGGCAACGCTGGTTGGCGCAGTCGTCCAGTCGTATTTCTCCCAGACGTGCATGGCCGCATGCCGTGCATAGGGCGGTGCATCGCGGCCGCCGAGTTCCTTCGGCCAGGACAAGAACAGCAGCCGTTCCTGTGCCATCTTGCGATGCAGGCCGGGATCGTGGCCTTCCCACGAATAATGCGCCTTCGCCTTGAGCTCGGGCGTCAGGTTCTTGCGGAAAAACGCATCGAGCTCGGCGGCAAGAGCGCGCGCTTCCTCGCCGAGATCGAAATCGATCGTAACGGCACCCGCATCCGGCAAGGCGCTGCCCTCGCCCCCATAAAAACGGCGCCCGGCTTCCTCGAGCAGACGCTGCGGATCGCCGATGATGAGCGGCCAGGCCTTGGCACGCAGGTTGTAGAGATGGATGTCGTAGTCGGTGGTGAGACCGTATCCGCCGAAGGTCTGCAGCGCGTGCGCAACTGCGCGGTTCGCGGTGTCCGCGTTCCACCACAGCGCGAGCGAGATCTCGGCACCCGCCTCGGCCTTGCCGTCGGCGATGTCCCGGATCGTCATCCAGTTGAAGTATTTGCCGCCGTCGACCTCGCTGATGAGGTCTGCCAGCGGATGCGCGATGCCTTGGTAGCTGCCGATGGGCTGACCGAAGGCGAGACGCTCACGTGCATAGGCAGCCGCCAGCTGGATCGCTTGTCGCGACAGACCCGCCAGTGCGCAGGCCGTCAACAGCTTCCATTCCTCGATCGCCTCGGCAAACGCGCGACGACCGGCCGCATCGTCGGCCAGCAGCTTGCGCGGCGTGTCGGCAAAGCGCAGCTCGGCCATGGCCGTCGAGGCGAGATTGGCCTCTGTCTTTCTTTCGCTCGCGGGGAACGTGACCAATACGATCTGCCCGCCGTTGCGGGCAATGACGGCTTCGGCGACGGCGCCGCCGGCGACCCATTGCACGGGTTCCTCGGCAATGTCTCGGAACGCAAGACTGACGATGCTCTCGCCGGCAATGACTCGGGCGAGCAGCTCGGCGGCATCGGCTCCCCCTGATGCGGCGAGGAGCCTCGCGGCCACCAGGGTCTCCGCGACCGGACCCGAGGCCAGTGTCCGACCGACCTCTTCCATCAGGATGGCAGCGTCCAACAAGCCGAGCCCCAGGCCGCCGGATGCTTCGGGCACGCGCAGCGAAAAGGCACCCAACTCAGCCAGGCCCGACCACAGTGCCGGGTCGAACCCCGTCGGCAGTGCGGCGCGTACGCGCGCCATGCTGCTGTTTCTATCGAGGAAGCGCGCGAACGTGTCGCGCATCATTTGTTGATCTTCGGAAATGTCGAAATTCATGATTCCGCCCGAGATACCGATGCGTTGCGCTAGCGGCGGCAGGCGACGACAGGTTCAAGCGCGCAGAAAGCGATCGAGCTCATCAGTGAAGCCACGTTGCCGCTCATAGTATCTCCGCGATCAGCTCACCCACGGGATAAACCTGGCCTGCCTGGCCGTGGATCTTGAGCGTTCCTGCAGCGGGAGACGGAACCTCCTGCGCCGCCTTGTCGATCTCCAGCGTATAGAGGGGCGCGCCGTTCTCCACCTTCGCGCCGTCCGCCACGAGCCACTCGGACAGGCTGCCCTCCGTCATGGAAAAGCCGATCTGCGGTATGCGCACCTCCACGCTCATCGGCGTGCCTTGGCAGCCAGGGTCTGACGGATGGAGGCTTCGATCGCGCTCGGCTTGTACAGGAACTCCGTTTCCAGCACCTTGGCAAAAGGCACGGGAACGTCGCGCGATGCGACCCGCAGCACGGGGGCCGCGAGGTCGCCGTAAAGATGCTCGTTGATGCGCGCAGACACTTCGGCACCAACGCCAAAACTGCGTGGCGCCTCGTGAACGACGACGGCACGCCGCGTCTTGGCCACCGACTTGAGCAGGGTGTCCGTATCCATCGGCGAGATGGTGCGCAGATCGACGACCTCGACGGAGATTCCCTCGCCCGCCAGCCGCTCGGCAATCGCGAGCGCGTCCCGAATCGGACGGCCATAGCTGATGACCGACACATCCGTGCCAGCGCGAACGATGTTGGCCTTGCCCAGCGGGATCCGATGGCCGGGTGGCGGCGCCGGACCCTTTTCGGAGCGCGTCATCCCGTCCTCAATGAACAGGCACGGGTCATCGTCGAAGATGCACGAGGCGAGAAGTCCCACGGCATCCGCCGGCGAGGAAGGCACGACGACCTTCATGCCGGCCACATGGGCGAACCAGGCTTCGAGCATGTCCGAATGCTGCCCCGCCGTGCCGCCGCCCGCTCCGGTACGCGTGCGAATGGTGATCGGCACCGAGGTCTGGCCGCCCGACATGAAGCGCAGCTTTGCCGCGTGATTGACGATCTGATCCATCGCCACCGTAACGAAGTTCATCAGCATGATCTCCGCGACGGGGCGCATTCCCGCGAGCGCCAAGCCCACCGCCGCGCCGACGATCGCTTCTTCGGCAATCGGCGTGGTGCGCACCCGGTGATCGCCATACTTCGTCGACAGCCCCTTGGTCACCTTGAAAACGCCGCCGCCCTCGCGGTCACCGATGTCCTCCCCCAGGAGAATCACGCTCGGATCGGCGGCCATGGACTCATCGAGCGCCCGGTGAAAGGCCTCGGTAAACGTGATCGTCTGCAGCTTTTCGGCCGGGGAGTTCATGCGCGTGCTCCAACGCCATAGATGTCGGTGTCGATCTCGCTCGGATCCGGAAACGGACTGTCGGCCGCAAACTTCAGCGCGTCGTCGAGTTCCGAATTGATATCCGCAGCCAGCGCCTGCAGTTGCGTCTCGGTCGCGGCGCCCGATGCCAGCACCGCCGCGCGGCAAATGGGCATCGGATCGCGCGCCAGCGCGGCCTCGTACTCGGCCTTCGGGATGTAAGCGGCGGGATCGCCGAAGTAATGTCCCTTGAAGCGAAAGGTATTCGCCTCGAGCAGCGTCGGACCGCCGCCGCCGCGCGCGCGCTCGACCGCTTCACGCATCGCGTGCCACATCGCCGTCGGATCGTTGCCGTCGACGGAGACGCCCACCATATTGTAGGAGGATGCACGATCGGCAATGTGCGCCACCGCGGTCGCATATTCGTACTTCGTGCATTCGCCGTAGCCGTTGTTCTGGCAAAGGAAGATCACCGGCAGCTTCCACAACGACGCCATGTTCAGCGACTCATGGAAGGCTCCGATGTTGGCCGCGCCGTCGCCAAACGTGCAGACCGTCACGCGCCCGTCATTGCGCAGCTTCGCGGCCAGTGCGAGTCCGTTTGCGATCGGCAACCCTCCGCCGACGACGCCCGTGGTCACCATGATGCCCGCCGCGGGATAGGTGATGTGCATCGGGCCGCCCTTGCCTTTGCATGTGCCCGTCGCCTTGCCGTAGTACTCGGCACACAGCTGCCGCAGGGGCATGCCCTTGGCGAGCTGGTCGTGGATGCCGCGATACATGGTGACGAGGTAGTCGCTCGGCTGCAGGTGCACGCCCATGGCGGCCGCGACGATCTCCTGCCCACGGGGAGAGTAGTAGACGGCGGCCATGCGCCCGGAGCTCAGCAGCGAGCGCATGCGCTCATCGACGAGATTGATCAACAGCGCCTTGCGATAGATCGCGAGCAGCGTCGCCGGAGAAAGTGCTTCTTTAGGGCTCATGTTCATAAGTGCCATGTCATGCCGCGGGGGCGCAGAGTGGAGGGCGTGCCTGGTCGTAACTAAGCAACAACGCTGTCTATTATCAGCACACGCCCGCGGGGAAGTAAAGCACGGAAGAGGTCCCCTTGCCCACTGCTAGAGTGCCTCCCAAAACACGGGCGACAGCTGGGGCGACAGCGCGGTGCTTACCGGGATCGAGCCATCAGAGGTGCGCGCCGTCATCTCCTTGATAAAGGCCGCCACATCGTCGGCTTCGACGTCGTAGATCGCAAGATATTGATAAGTCTGCGCCACCTCGCCGATCTGGGTGCCCGAGAGCTTGAACCGGCGCGCCGCGATGACGCCTGGAATCGCGAGCAGGTCGTTCAAATGCCGGTTGGAGTACCAGTCGTTGTATTCCTGCTCCCGGCCCTCGACCGGGTTGCTGTAAACCACCAAGCTGAACCGCGCCATGACGTCCTCCCAGACCAAGCCGCACGGGGCATTGTCATTCACCGGGACATTCGCCCGCAACCACTGGACACCATTGCATACGACACACACTATGGAGACAGACCCTCAACCGGCCGCGGATGACCGCCGAGGCACACGTGAAAGAGCGCAGGATGGAGCCGTGAAGCTCGAACAGATCCACCCGGAGCTTCGCGAGGCCATCGGCCGCTTCCCGCGAATTCCCTTTCACCGCCGCAGCGTCCCCGTGCTCATGAACCTGCTCATGCGATGGCGTCCGCGGGCGAGATCGCTACCGGGCGTGCGGATTGCCGATCGTGTGCACGGCGATGTGCGTGTGCGCCTCTACCGGCCCGAGCAGGGATTGTCAGGGGCGGGGTTGCTGTGGATACACGGTGGCGGAATGATCACCGGCAACGCCGCAACCAATGACCGCGAGTGCGCCGCCTTCGCGAGGGAACTTGGCATCGTGGTCGTCTCGGTGGAATACCGCCTGGCGCCGAAGCATCCATTTCCCGCGGCGCTCGACGACTGCCACGCGGCCTGGGCGTGGATGCTGTCCGCCGCGGGCGAACTCGGCATCGACCCGGCGCGCATCGCGATCTCCGGTCAGAGCGCGGGGGGCGGACTGGCGGCAAGTCTCGCGCTGCGTATTCGCGATGCCGGTGGCATCCAGCCGGCCGCCCAAGCCCTGATGTGCCCCATGCTCGATGATCGCACCGGCGCGCGAGCCGAGCTCGATGCGATCGATCACCGGGTGTGGAACAACCGCAGCAACCGCGCCGCCTGGTCCTGGTATCTCGGTCTGCCCCCGGGATCATCCGCAGTGCCGGCGCACGCAGCTGCGGCCCGGTGTGCGAATCTCGGCGGCCTGCCGCCCGCATGGATCGGCGTCGGCGACGCCGACCTGTTCCTGGAAGAAGATCGGTGCTATGCCCGGCGCCTGAGCGAAGCTCGGGTCAGCTGCGTGCTGCACATCGCGCCGATGGCACCGCACGGCTTCGAAGTGCTGGCGCCGGGAGCCTCGGTGACACGCGACTTCCTCCGATCCTACGTTGCATTCCTGCGCGAATTCCTGGGCTGCGCCGAGCGCAGCACCGGCGCCGATGAGCGCAAGTCCGCCCGCATCGCGGCCGAGCGCGTGGTGCCGCAGCGCGGTGCGCAGGTGATCCGCAGCTACGGTTTCGCGCGCGATGTCCTGCGCAGCAACAGCGCGAAGCAGGCGGGCGCCGGCGCCGATCAGGTTGACACCGGCAATCCCGAGCACGCTCCCGTGTTCTACCTCGACGGTGAGGCCCACCAGCGCAAGCGCAGCGCCATCGCTCGCTTCTTCACCGCGAAGGCCGTCGCGACGCGCCACCGGGCGGTGATGGAGCGCTCGACCGAGGCATTGTTGTCCGAGCTGCATGCAGCCGGTCGAGCGCGTCTCGATGAACTCAGCTTGCGGCTGGCCGTCGCCGTGGCGAGCGAAATCGTCGGCCTCACCGACAGCCCCCAGGCAGCCATGGCCTCGAGAATCAACGCCACACTCTCATCGAGCATGCCGCAGGGCTGGCACTGGGTTTCGCGATTGCTGCGGCCGATCGCCTCGCGCTACCACGGCCTCAACTTCTTCATTCGCGATGTGCGTCCGGCGATTGCGGCGCGACGCGGGGCGCGCAGGGATGACATCATTTCGCACCTGCTCGACCAAAGCTATTCGGACAAGGCCATCCTGATCGAGTGCATGACTTATGCTGCAGCCGGCATGGTCACCACCCGCGAATTCATCGTGATGGCCGCCTGGCACCTGTTGGAGCGCGAAACACTGCGGGCGCGCTTTCTCGCCGGCGGCGAACAGGAACAACTTGCCATACTCGAGGAAATTCTGCGTCTCGAACCGGTGGCCGCAATGATCTATCGGCGTAACGGCGAAGAGATGACGGACGCCGCGTCGTGCCCGGTGAGCGCCGGCACGCTGCTCGCCATCGACATCCGCGCCGTGAACAGCGATGAGGCCATCGCCGGCCCATGCCCCTACGTCCTCGACCCCGATCGCGCGCAAAGGAGCAAGGCCGCCGGCGGCTATCTCAGCTTCGGGTACGGCAGCCATCGCTGCCCGGGATGGCAGATCGCCATGCACGAGACGCGCGTGTTTCTCGACCGGCTGCTGCGCGTGCCGGGTATCCGCATCGAGCGCGAGCCGACGATCGGCTGGTGTGACATGCTCATGAGCTACGAGCTGCGCGACGCGATCGTGACCTGCGCGCGCACCTAGCGCAGCGCAGGCGTCGGATTGTGTCTCCGCTGTGGCGATGTTAGGGTGACTCGGAGGGGGATCGGATGTCTGCGACCTATGTACTGGTGCACGGCGGAGGCCACGGTGGATGGTGTTGGCAACGCATGGTGCCGTTGCTGCGCGCGGCCGGACACGAGGTTTACACGCCGACGTTGACGGGCCTCGGCGAGCGCTCCCATCTGCTTCGACCCGACGTCGATCTGGACACGCACATTGCGGATGTCCTCGGCGTGCTTCGGTACGAGGACCTCACCGACGTGATCCTCGTAGGTCACAGCTATGGCGGCATGGTGATCACCGGAGTTGCCGATCGTGAGCTCTCGCGCATCGGCCAGCTGGTCTATCTCGATGCGGCGCACCCACGGCAGGGCGAGTCGCTCGCCGACTTGGCCCCGGCGATGATGGAGGCCGCCCGCAGCGAACTTCGCGTGGTCGACGGGGTGGAACTGGTCCTGTGGCCCGACTCCATGGCCGTCCAGTATTACGGGGTTACCGATCCGGCGGACTTCGCATGGATGCAGGCAAAACTTACACCGCATCCCTGGAAGTGCTTCACTCAGCGGCTGCAACTGACGGACGAAGCCGCGGTCAAGCGGCTGCCCCGCACCAACATCAACTGCACCACCGCCCTTCGCATGAGCCAGGGGGACGCGCGCGAACGACAGCTCGATGCGGACCGGCTCTGGGAGATCGACACCGGCCACGATCTCATGATCACCGAGCCGCGCGCCGTCGCCGACATGCTCCTGCAGTTGGCCTCCTGAGCGATCGCGTCAACCCGCGCGTATGCGCAGCCGGAGCGGGGAGAGCTCGCGCGGATCGCGAAGTTTTGGGGAAGCGCGCGGAACGCGAAGCTAAGGGAGCGCGAGTACTTCGCTCTTGCTGAGACTGGTCGTCAGCTTGCCATTGACCGTCGAAAGAGTGGCGAGGGGAACGGTAACGAGCTTCCCATCGATGATGATCTGCGGGGATCCATCGGCGGCAAGGCGATTGACAGTGCCGAGACGCGCGCCATTCGCGCTCACCAGCATTTGCCCCTTGGCGGCGACGGCGGCCGTAGTTTCAGCCCTCGTTGTAGACGGCTCCTGCGCGACAAGAGTTACCGTAGCGAAAGCGCACATCAATACCAAGAACCACGACCTCTTCACATTTTCTCCCAAAAAAAGCGGTTACCGAGACACAACTACTAAGGTAGATTAGTATTTGCGGGTCAAGCTGTCAAGGACCGGGCCCGCCGTGAGGACGGCTCCGCGGCCGCCCTCCGGCGTGGGTCAGTTGAGAGCGAGGACTTCACTCTTCGAGAGACTGGTCGACAGCTTGCCGTTCGCCGTGGAGAGCGTGGTGGCGGGAATACTCACCAGTTTCCCGTCGATGAAGATCTGTGCAGCGCCATCGACGCCGATGCGGTACACGGGACCCAGGCGCGCGCCGTTGGCGGCAATCAGCATTTTACCTTTGGAGCCGGCGGTCGCCGCAGCGTCCGAGGAAGGATCCTGTGCAGCTGCGGTAACAGCGGCGAAAGCGCACAGCAGCGCGATGAACCATGACTTCTTCACGTCTTTCTCCTTTGAAAGCGACGGATCTTCCAAGATCCGCGAAACTTGAGATACTAAGCAAGCTTAGTATCTGGTCTTTCGGATGTCAAGGATCCCTGCCCCGGAGCGGACGCAGGGAAGCTGCGCACCGTAGGCCCGATGTGGAGAATGCGATGTCCGAGGCGTACATTATCGATGCGGTCCGCACGCCCCAAGGCATGGGGCGAACGGCCCCCGCAGTGGTCATCGAACGTATCGGACGCCAAGTCGAGCGAACCAATTTATGGGGCAGATCATAGAGAAGGGAAGAAATCGAAAGCGAGCCACGGCGCTGAAGCTGATGGTGGTTGCCCGCCATCTGCGACAGAGTTTCGATCAGAGCGTCGAACGGAGCGGACTGACGCGGGCGAAATGGACGTTGATTGCCACCGTCGCACACAAGCCTGGCGCAACACAACGCATGATAGCGGAGGCGCTCGAGGTCCGAGAGGTCACAGCCGGGCGGCTGATCGATCGCCTCTGCGCTGAGGGGTATCTCAAGCGGCGCGAACATCCGAATGATCGCCGTGCTTACTGCGTCTATCTGGCGCCCGCGGCTCAACCGGTGCTCGATACGTTGGGGAAACTCGGGAAGATCCACGAAGCCAAGATCTTCGCTGGCTTCGACGATGACGATTTGGAGAGACTGAATGCGTTACTGGACGGGATCTCGCACAATTTGTCGGCCGCCCGAACCCGGTATGATGCCAAGAAAATAGGTTGACCTCGAGGACTGCAGCGCCGCGCACGGCGGCAAGCAGAGGTGCGGGTACATGTGGCCGAGCATCGGGCTCTGTTGGGGAACCGTCCGCCAGGCGTCGCTGCTGGAACTCATCGACGTGGCGGCGCTGCATGGATTTTCCACCATCGCGGTGCCGCCGGCCGTGGTCGAGCTAAGCCTGGCATCAGGAGCAACGGTTGCGAGTCTGCGCAAACGGCTGGCCGATGCCGGGATCCGGGTGACCGTGATCGATGCCCTCACGCGGGACTTGCCAGGCTCGCCGTCCATCGACGAGGTTCCCGCGATCTGGCGTGACAACTGGAAGTATGGTCTCGACGATCTGATGCGTATGGCCGACGCGCTCGAGGCACCCACCATCAATGTCACTCACTACCTCGGCAAACCGGTGACGCCACCCGACATGGCGCAGGCCATTGCCGGCCTCGGCCGGCGCGCGGGCCGCCATGGGTTGCAGCTCTCACTGGAATTCATCCCGGAAACCAGCCTGGCAAGCTTGGGCACTGCCGCGAAAATCGTGCAGCTTTCCGGGGCGTCCAACGTCGGCATCATGCTGGATACCTGGCATCTGCTCAGGTCCGGCGGGTGTGCCGAGGACATCCGTGTGCTCCCGGCCGGTTCCCTTGCCGGAGTGCAATTGAACGATCGGCGCGCGGATGCCGTCCAGGCGCCGCGAGAGGCGGTTTCGGATCGCTCGCTTCCGGGAGAGGGCGCCGCACCCCTGCGCGAGATCGTGCAGGCCATTCTGGACAACACGCCGGGCGTCAGCATCGAGATCGAAGTCTTCAGCTCGGAGCTGGCGGCATTGTCGCCCATGGCTGCCGGCGCGCGGGTGGCGCGCGCGATGACGGCGTGGCAGCGCACGTTTCACCCGGGATAACATGGCGTCAGCCAACTTGGAGGACGGGACATGGGAAATCCGATGACGGTCGATGAACTCCTGGCTCGCGAGAGCATCCGCCACACGATGGCGAGCTACACCATGGCCGGCGACCGGCTCCGTGCGGAGGAATTCATCGCGGTCTTCACCGAGGACGCCGTGTTTGCGTCGGAGGGTGTTCCGGAGTCAGACACCTTCCACTACGAGGGACGCCAGGCGATCCGCGAGTGGTTTGCCCGCTGGGGCGGCCGAGCGGAGGGTGCGGCCCGGGCGCACCAGGCCACCTTCATTCGCCACCACCTCTCCACTTCCCTCATTGAGTTCACGGGCCCGGAGACGGCGAAAGCCCGCACCTATTGGGTGGCCTACACCGATATCGGTGCCGACCACAGCGGCCACTACATCGACGTCTTCCGCAAGACGGGCGGGAGCTGGCTCATCGCGCAACGTAAGGTCCGCCTCGACTGGCGCGCTGCCGACAGTCTGTTCACTTCGGTGATCTCCAAGACCCGGTGATCTATTCCAGCCGGTTGCTCTATCCGAGGGTGCCGTTGAGTCATGCCGGGGCGCCTCGTTGTGCGACGCAGTCCACCCCGACTTCTATCCATTCATCGCCAATACGGGTTGGGTAGGTGGCGATCGGACGGACGGCGGGCGGATTCATCGCTCGCCCGGTCTGCAGATCGAACCTCGCGCCATGAAGGGGACAGGATACCCAGCCGTTTCTCACACATCCACGTTCGAGCTTCTCGCCCGCGTGCGAGCACTGATTGGAAACGGCGAACACTCGACCCCGGGTGTGACACAGAAGAATCGATTTTCCGGCTACCTCGACTGCCATGCTCGAGCCGTCGACCAAGTCGGCAACCTTCGCCACCCGGACGAATGATTCTGGTTCTTTCACAGCGAAGATGCCCGCACCAAAAGTAGATCGAAGTAAGCTCGAGGGAACGATATCATAGGAGGCCGCATCTCCAGGTCCGAGAACACACTCCAAGTCCGGAGGACACATCAGTGAGCAATCCCCAAAAGTCCGTGGTGATCACCGGTGGCTTCGGGTCCCTGGGACTGGCGGTCGGTCGTGCGTTCTCGCTCGCGGGCGCCCGCATCGCACTGATCGATCGTGCGCCGGTGCCGGAGCCGTTGCGCTCGGAGTTCCCGATTCCTCACATGCTGTGCGGCGGCGTTGACTTGTCGCAGGCAGGCGGAGCGCAGCAGGCGATGAATGCCGTGGCGGCCCAGCTCGGCGGAGTCGACGTGCTCGTGAACGTAGCAGGCGGGTTCCGCTGGGAGACGGTTTTGGAAGGATCTTCGGAAACCTGGGACTTCATGTACTCCTTGAACCTGAAGACTGCTGTGAACACGTGCAAGGCCGCCTTGCCCCATCTGCTCGCACGGCCGTTCGCCAGGATCATCAATATCGGTGCGGGGGCCGCGGTGAAAGCCGGCGCCGGCATGGGCGCCTATGGCGCCTCCAAAGCCGGCGTGGCGAAGCTCACCGAAGCGCTGTCCGAGGAGCTGAAGGACCGCTTCGTCACCGTGAATGCGGTGCTCCCCAGCATCATCGACACGCCCGCCAATCGTGCGGATATGCCGAATGCCGATTTCAGCCGCTGGGTGAAACCGCAGGCGATCGCGGACCTGATTGTCTATCTCGCCTCCGAGGCAGCCGCCGCGATCACCGGCGCGAGCATCCCGATCCAGGGTCGCGTGTGATGCGCACCGGGCATCGGTAGCCACTCGAGTCCAATCCGTTCGACGATCGTCAGTCCAACCGTTCGACGATCGTCACGTTCGCCATGCCTCCGCCCTCGCACATGGTCTGCAAGCCGTAGCGCTTGCCATGCTGATGCAGCGCGTGGATCAGCGTCGTCATCAGTTTGGTTCCCGATGCGCCCAAGGGATGGCCGAGGGCGATTGCCCCGCCATGGACGTTCATGCGCGCCGGATCTGCGGCCACCTCTCGAATCCAGGCAATGGGAACCGAAGCGAAGGCTTCATTCACTTCGTAAAGGTCGATGTCCTCGATTCTCATGCCCGACTTGCGGAGCGCGCGCTGTGTCGCCGGAATCGGCGCTTCGAGCATGATGACCGGATCGCCGCCGAGCACGGACATGTGATGCACACGCGCAAGCGGCTCGACGCCCAGCTTTTTCAGCCCCTGCGCATTGACGACCATCACACCGGAGGCACCGTCGCAGATCTGGCTGGAACTCGCAGCGGTCAGGCGACCCCCCTCCTGCAACAGCTTCACGGCGCGGATGGACTCGAGTTTCGCATCGTAACGAATACCTTCATCGACGGTGTGCATCATGCCGGGAATCGAACCATCGTGCAGCCGCGCTTCGACGGGCAGAATCTCCCGCTCGAAGTAACCTGCTTTGGTGGCGTCGATCGCACGACGATGGCTCTCCAATGCAAATGCATCGAGCTGCTCCTTGGAGATGCCGTACTTCTTCGCGATCATCTCCGCACCGATGAATTGGCTGAACTCCGCTCCGGGATAGCGGGCGCGGATGCCCGGGCTCATATAACTGCCGAACCCGTTGTTGAGCGGCAGCGAATGTGGCAGGCCCATCGGTACACGGCTCATACTCTCGACACCGGCGGCGATCACCGCGTCCATCGCACCGGACATCACCGCCTGGGCGGCGAAATGCAGGGCCTGCTGTGAAGAGCCGCACTGGCGGTCGACCGAAGTGCCCGGCACGTCCTGCGGCAACTTGGATGCGAGCACCGCATTGCGGGCGACATTGGTCGACTGTTCTCCTGCCTGGCCAACGCAGCCCAGGATGACATCCTCAACGAGCGCAGGATCTGCGCCGCTGCGATCGATCAGTGCATCGATCACCTGCGCGGCCAGGTCCACCGGGTGCCAGCCCGAGAGACGACCGCCGCGGCGGCCTCCAGCGGTCCGCACCGCCGCAACGATGTAAGCTTCAGTCATCTCATGACTCCATCAAGGCTCATCGCGGAGTCCATGCCGAGGTGAGCGCAAAATCCGACAGGTACTTGGTGGAACTCCAGCCACCATCGACGACGATCGTCTGCCCATTGATGAAACTGCCGCCGGGTGAGCACAGGAAAGCCACCGTGCTCGCAATGTCCTCAACCGTGCCGAGCCGCGGGAAAGGCGTCATTTCGATGTTGACCTTGCGGAATCGCTCATCCTGCATGCGATGTTCGACCATCGGCGTCATGGTAACGCCCGGAGCCACCGCGTTGCAGCGTATGCCTCTTGGACCGTACTGGCAGGCAATATGGGTGGTCAGTGACGTCAGCCCGCCTTTTGCCGCCGAATAGGCGCCGCCACGCATGCCGCCCACGACGGCAAATGTCGACGAGATGTTGATGATTGCCGAGCCGGATTTCATATGTGGCAGTACGTCGCGCGCCAAACGGAACGGCGCACGCAGCATCAATCCCAAAAAGTAATCCAGCATTTCATCGTCCGTTTCGTGGAGCGGCTTCGGACTGCCGACGCCGGCATTGTTGATCAGGAAATCAATGTGCCCCCACCGGGAAACGGCCAAGTCCACGATCCTCTTCGGCGCCTCATCGTGAGTCAGATCAACCGCCAGCGTCGCAATACGGTCGGGATCACCGATGGCGTTCCTCAACTCGGTGAGCTTGTTCTCGTCTCGCCCCGTCCCGAGCACCGCCATGCCCATCGCAGCGAGTTTGGCGGCGCAACCGAACCCGATGCCGCTGCTCGCGCCCGTCACGATTGCTACCTGCATATCACCCGTCCGCCCTGGTATTGGCGATGCGCGCATTCGCCGCCTCTAATCCGCCCGCCATCGCGATCTGAAGCTGCGCCCGCTTCAAAAAAAGATGCGGATGCGCCTCGTCGCTGAAGCCCATGCCGCCGTGAATCTGTATGTTCTTGCCGGCATTCTCGAGCGCATTCGAGCCGGCCACGAAAAACGCGCACTCGACTTGCAGCCGCGCATCGGCGCGCCCCTCATCGAGCGCCACGGCTGCGAAGTTCGTCTGATCGCGGGCGCAGCGGGCGGCGATCGCCATGTTGGCGCAGTGATGCTTCACTGCCTGAAAACTACCGATGGGGCGGCCAAACTGTTCGCGCGTTTGGGCGTAGGCAACGCTCATTTCAAGCGTGGCCTCGGCCATGCCCGCGAGCGCTGCAGCATCGATCAAACGCAATCGCGCGAGCTGGGATTCGTCGAACACAGCCAGTTTCTCACCCACCTCGGCAGTCTCGCGCAACGCAGCGAGCCAGAGCCGGTCGTCGACGGGTCTCGGGGTGCAGGCAGGCAAGCCATGGAGCGCTGCACCGTCGCGGTCTCGCAGCAGCACGAGAGCGGCCCCGGGCTCATCGACGATGAGGATCCGATGCTCCCGCCGATATGCGGCGGCAGCTCGCTTTCCGCGGAATGCCGCGGCGTCGCCGCCGCGCTTTGCATGCGCTGCGCCGATCGTCGCCAGCACCCCGGGCGATGCGAGGCGGCGTCCCAGGCCCATGACGATCAGTGCCTCTTCGGCGGCGCCAAGGCCGCTTCCGCCCAGATCCTCACTGACGCCGATCCCGAAAACCCCGATTTCCTCGAGGCTCGTCCACGTCCCGGCGTCTTCTTGAAAGGAGGCATGCAGGCGAGACAACGGAAGCAGCGCAGCCAACGACTCGTCCATCGTGCTTCCGAGCGCCAATTGTTCGGCGCTCGGATGGTAGCGGGTCTCGGCCTCCACGTATCTGCCTCACTATGACATCGGGTCAATTCATGTCACGGTATACTGGTTGTGTCGATGTCGCCGACAATCAAGACGCCATCACCACACACGTCTAGATTACAGCATTTGCAAGGGCCCGCCGCAATGCCGAGCGACTTGAGCAAAGATCGAAAGTTGATCGACGGACGATGGGTCCGCTGGAACGCCGAGCGCGCGGCGAGCGCCTACGCACGCGGCCTGTGGGTCCACGCTACGCTGGCCGATTGCCTTCGAAAGGCCGCGGCGGAGACACCGCAGCGAGTGGTGCTCGTCGATGGCGATTGCCGTCTTGACTGCGACGGCCTGCATGCACAAGCCAGAGCGCTGGCCCAAGCAATGCTCGCGCGCGCGCCGAGCCGAAGCGTGGTCTCCTTCATGCTGCCCAACTGGCACGAGGCGGCCGTCATCTACATGGCCGCCACCTTGGCCGGAATGGTCGTGAATCCGATCCTGCCTTCGTTGCGTGATCGCGAGCTGCTGTTCATATTGGCGGACGTCGAGAGTCGCCTCGTGTTTGTGCCGTCGGTTCTGCGCCAGCACGACTATGCCGCGATGATGAGCCGCGTAACCGCTCAAATGAAATCGCCTCCGGAAGTTTTCGTGGTTCGGGGCGATGCCGGAAGCCACACGCCTTACGCGTCCCTCCTGCAACACGAGGAACGCAACCATGCGTTGCCCGTGCTGGATCCGGACGCGGTCAGGATGGTGCTCTACACGTCGGGTACGACGGGCCGTCCAAAGGGGGTGCTTCACAGCCACAACTCGATTCATGCGCTCATTCGTCAGATCGGCGAACACTGGCTGGTCGAGCGCGGCGACAAATTTTTGGTGCCTTCCCCGATCGCGCATATCGGCGGCTCGATTTATGCGTTCGAATGCCCGCTGATCCTCGGTACGACGGCAGTTCTCATGGACCGTTGGAACGCGGTCGATGCGGTCAGATTGCTGGATGCCGAGGCCTGTACGCACATGGCGGGCGCGACGCCGTTTCTGGAGCAGCTGCTCACGGCGGCGCAGCAGGCCAACACGCGTGTGCCAAGCTTGAAGCTGTTTGTCTGCGGCGGCGCATCGGTGCCGCCTTCCTTGATCCGACGAGCGGCCGCATATTTCGAGGGCGCCGTTGTCACGCGGGTCTACGGCTCGACCGAAGTGCCCATCACAACGGTTGGAGTCACTCAGCGCGAAGATGCCGCACATGGCGCGAATACCGATGGGCGGGCAGGATTGGCCGAAATCAAACTCGTGGATCACAATGCGGCACCCGGCGGCGAAGGTGAAATTCGAGCCCGTGGACCGCAGATGCTGGTGGGTTATCTGCACCCGGAGGATGAAACGGAATCTTTCGACTCGCAGGGCTACTTTCGCACGGGAGATCTCGCGCGATGGGTGGATGAGGCGTACCTCGTCGTGACCGGAAGAGCCAAGGACATCATCATTCGCAACGGCGAGAATATTTCTCCGAAGGAGGTCGAAGACATTCTCATCGGCCATCCCCAGATTGCCGAAGTCGCGATCGTCGGCCTGCCCGACCCGCGCACCGGCGAGCGTGCCTGTGCCGTGATCGTGCCTAAAACCGCGCCGGGCCCCGATGTTGCGAGCCTGCGCGGCTTTCTCGACGCTCAAGGCGTCGCCACGTTCAAGGCGCCCGAGCAGGTCGTCATTTGGGACACTTTGCCCAAGAACGATGCCGGCAAGGTCTTGAAGCATCAGATCCGTGCCGCGCTCGCGCAAAAAAATTGAGACGATGAATGTGGAGAGCAGTGTGAGCGGATCGATCTCGACCTTTCGATACGAAGCGCGCCAGTGGCTCGAGGCCAATGTGCCCTCGCAGCCATCGCCCGAGGACGGCGCTGCCTCGCGCGAGTATGTGCTGGCCTGGCAGAAGACGCAGGCACAAGGCGGTTGGGCGGGAATCGCGTGGCCCAAGGAATTCGGCGGCCGCGGTCTCTCGGTGCTGGAGCAGATCGTCTGGTTCGAGGAATATGCGCGCGCTGGCGCACCCTCCCCTCTCAACGCGTCCTTTGTCGGACTGAATCATGCCGGACCCACGCTGATCGCCTGCGGCACGCCCGAGCAGAAAACATTCCACCTCTCCAAGATCCTCACCGGTGATGTCATCTGGTGCCAGGGCTTTTCCGAGCCCGGCGCCGGGTCCGATCTTGCGAGCCTGAAAACACGCGGCAAGGTCGACGGCGACGAGCTCATCGTCGACGGGCACAAGATTTGGTCGAGTTTTGCCGATATTGCCGATTGGCAGGAGCTGTTGATCCGCACCGATCCCAACGCGAGGACCTCCGGCGCGCTCTCCTGGGTCATCTGCCCGATGAACACGCCGGGAATTACCGTGCGACCGATCCGAACCATGGCCGGCCCGCGCAAATACTGCGAAGTGTTCTATGACTCCGTGCGCGTGCCCTTGTCGAACGTGGTGGGCGGGCTGAACAACGGCTGGGCGACGGCGATGTCCACCCTGGGCTTCGAGCGCGGAACCGCCGCTCTCGCGCTGCTCATTGGACTCACTCTCAAGGTCGAGAAGCTCCTCGCCGACTGTCCTTTCGACCGACCGGAAATGCGCATGCGGCTCGCGCGACTGCGCGCCGAGGGAGCATCGATCCGCGCGCTGACTTATCGCTTCGCGCTCGACTCCGAACACGTCGTACCCGACGCCGGCGGTTCAATCATCCGCCTGAGCTTCGCCGAGTTTGCCCAGCGCGTGACCGCAGCCGCGATCGACCTTTACGGGATCGACGCGCCCGGAGTCGTCGGCATGCATGGCTGGGGTCATGATTATCTGGACGCATTCTCGGAAACGATCGCGGGGGGCACTGCGGAAATTCAGCGCAACATCATCGCCGAACGCGTGCTCGGGCTTCCGAAGGGTCCGCGATGAGGGGCCCCTTGAACCCAGGGCTCCTAGCTTCTGACACGTCGCATCGTCATCGAGTGACGAAAGCGGGATGCCGGATGGGTGTTGATGGTCACTTGAGCAATCCCATCGTCGGACATTTTGTACGTGCGCCGCACCTCGAGGGCTGCCGTTCCTGCCTCGACTTTGAGGCCCTCCGCCAGTGCCGGTGAAATCAGCACCGCGGCGATTTCCTGATGAACCTCCGCGATGCTCTGACCGAAGAGGTCTTCGATCAGAGGAAAGATTGGACCCGTGTGGCGCTGCAGAAGTCGGCCCACTCCGGCAAATTCACGGTTGATGTAGTATTCGGTCCAGCAAATCGGTAAGTTCCCGCCTTCCGGCTGCCTGAAGCCACGCACCGCGAGCCACTCATCACCGCTCGCGAGCCCGGTCCGGGACGCGAGCCTGTCGTCCATCGATACGATCTCGGTGGACTCAATGGAGAAGCGCGCGCCGGTCGCAAAGACCAGCAGGTCATTGATCGACATGACATCCTGAACGTATGAGTCCGAGGAACGTCGGGGAACGACGATCGTGCCTGCTCCCTGTCGCGAAGAGACGAGGTTATCTTCGCGCAGCCGTCTCAGAGCTTCCCGCACGGTATAGCGGCTGACGGAAAAGCGCTCACATAGGTCATCTTCGGTGGGGAGTTGCGATCCGACCGGATACACTCCGCCCACGATCTCCTTCTTCAAAGCGCGCGCGACTTGGAGATAGAGATGGTCGGTGACGCCCGCCGGCGCGCGCGCGCGCCGTGCACTTTTCGGTGGCTTTGCCACATGTGCCTTTGTTGCACTCTTCGACCGCATGATCTCTCTTGGCTATCCGTCGCCCATTGGTCCCTGCACGGGCCGTGACCCGACGCATCAGACGTGCGCCACCGCAGCCTCGCCCAAACGTAATCAGTGTTGGTCCAGACAAATATCGGGCTTTACTTGCAATCGGTCATTATTATACTCAAAATTCTGACCGACACGATGACTAAATTGTCCGGACAAGGGCAGGCCTACCCTTAGGAGCAGTACGCACGCCACGAGCGTGACCGCACCGGCGCGGCGCGCACGCTACCTCAGGCGAAGGCCTCTTCACCCTCCAGCTTGGTCCGATGCAGCATGCGGCCGGAGCTCGGGTCATAGGGCATGGCTCGGTGCATCGTGCCGGTGTTGTCCCAGATCACGAGGTCGCCCACCGACCACTTGTGGCGGTAGACGAACTGCGGCTGTGTCGCCCAAACGCGAAGCTGCACCAGCAGCTCGGCGCTTTTCTTGAAGTCCATGTCCACGATATGACGGGCGGTGCAGCCAATCACCAGAGACTTGCGCCCGGAGCGGTGAGTCCACACCAGCGGCAACTCCCGGTCACCGATCGCCATCATGCCGCGCAGGATGTCGATATCCGGTTCCGGATCGTAATAGAAGAGCGTGTTCCAGGCCGAATGCATCACCCGCAGTTTTTCGAACTGCTGCTTCTCCGCATCCGACACATCGTCGTAGGCGGCATAGGTGTTGCAGAACTCCGTATCGCCACCGCCGTTCGCGGGAAGCACCCGGCTCGACAGCAGCGAAGCGAGGATGGGTACTGCGTTCATCGTCCCGTCGATGTGCCAGTACAGTGAGCCCTTGAGATAGTCGGCCTGCTCGTTGACCTTCGTATCCAGGGTTACCTTGTAGACTCTCTCGCCTCGCAATTCAGGGGCGAAGGTGCCGAGCGTCTGGGTGAAGGCAATCTGTTCGTCATCGGTAAAATTGATCCGTGGAAAAACCAGCACGCCCCTTTGCTCGAGCAGCTCGCGGATTTTCGAGGCATGCTTGCCGCCCAGCAGGGTTGGCTTGTCCGCCCGGATTTCGGTTGCGATACGGGGCGTGAGATCTCTGGTGGTGAACGACATTGAAATTCTCCGATGAATAATCCAGCGGGCGCTCGCCTATCGGCGCAACGCCTTTCGCATCGAAAGGCTCCGAGCCCCCATCGCCGTGTGCGGCCGGACTCGATTATAGCGTTTGCCGCCCGTGTTCGATCAGGGCCCTTGGCGACGGCAGATTGAGGCTCGTCGATTCAGCGGCGCGAGCGGCCGACAGCCGCCGCCCCCTTGCCCGGCGCATGGGTATACTTCAGTCCATGCCTGATGCACCGCAAGCCGAAGCGATCATCGATCCCGGACTGCCCATCGTCGATCCGCACCATCACCTGTGGTTCTACTCGCCCGCCGTGCTCGACCGGCTCGGTCAGGAGGAAAATCTGACGGCGCGGTCGTTGTCGCCGGCCTTTCGCGGCAATGCCCGCTACCTGTTCGACGAGTTCCTCGCCGACCTCCATTCTGGACACAACGTTCGTGCGACGGTGTATGCGGAGGTCGGCTCCATGTACCGCCGGAGCGGGCCGCAGGAGCTGCGCTCGGTGGGCGAGGTGGAATTCGCCAACGGCGTGGCTGCCGTGGCCGCGAGCGGCGTCTTTACCGACATCGCCATGTGTGCCGGCATCGTCGGGAAGGTCGACCTGCGCGTCGGCGATGCGGCCAAGGGAGTTCTCGAGGCGCACTTGCAGGCCGGGGGCGGCCGCTATCGCAGCATTCGCGCGAGTCACGTCGTCCACGATGCCCACCCCGAGGTGTTGGGGGCCGCCTTCAACGGGATCCCCCACCTGCTCCTCGACGGTAAATTCCGCGCAGGTTTCCGTCACCTCGCGCCGCTCGGCCTGTCCTACGATGCCTGGCAGCTGGAATATCAGCTGCACGAGCTGCTGGACCTCGTCAGGGCGTTTCCGGAAACGCAAGTCATCGTCAACCACTTGGGCGGCTTGTTCGGAATCGGGCCCTACCAGGGTCGACACGACGAGCGATTCGCCGCTTGGCGCGCCAACATCCGCGCCCTCGCGCAGTGTCCCAATGTGGCGATGAAGCTGGGCGGCCTCGGCATGCCGATGTGCGGGCTGCCGAGCTCCTTCGCCCCTCGTCCGCCCGGCTCAGAGCAATTGGCCGAAGACTGGCGGCCCTATATCGAAAGCTGCATCGCGGCCTTCGGTCCCGATCGCTGTATGTTCGAAAGCAACTATCCGGTGGATTCCGCGACCGCGCGCTACCCGATCATCTGGAATGCCTTCAAGCGCATCGCGAGCGGAGCATCGAGCGAGGAGAAAGCCGCCCTCTTCAGCAGGACGGCGGCGCACGTGTACCGAATCGATCTTTAGGACACGAACCCAAGCGAACTGGAGCAAAAGGATGGCGTTAGCCCAGGATGTTCGCGACAAGCTGACTTTGCCGGCCTTTGCCGCACCCATGTTTCTATGCAGCAGCGTCGGACTCGCGACCGAATGCTGCAAGGCAGGGATCATCGGTTCGCTCACGCGCAATCACTGCCGCGACCTCGCGGAGCTGGAGGTGCAGCTGAGCACCGTCCGTGGGGCGCTTGCCCGCAACGCCGACGAGCATCCAGAGCGCAAGATCGGGCCGCTTGCGGTCAACATCTCGCCCACCTTCGGCATGGATGAGATGAAAGCCCATCTTGAGGTCTGCAGCCGCCATGGAGTGCGCATCATCGTGACATCTGTCGGCGACCCCACCGTGAATGCGCCGCTCATCCAGGATGCGGGCATTCTGCATTTCCACGACGCGACGACGATCCGCTTTGCCGAAAAGGCGGCGAAGGCCGGCGTCGACGGCATCGTTGCGATCGGCGCGGGCGGTGGCGGCCACGCAGGCACCATCAGCCACCTCGCCTTGATTCCGCTGATCCGCGCGATGTTCGACGGGACCCTCGTGATGGCGGGTGCCGTGTCCAGCGGCGCGACCATCCGCGCCGCCGAAATTCTCGGCGCGGACCTTGCCTATCTCGGCACGCGGTTCATCGCGACGCGCGAGGCCGCGGCGCCCGATGCCTACAAGGCGATGCTGGTCGAGGGCGGCGTGACCGACGTGATCTACACCCGCGGCGTCAACGGCCTGCCGGCCAGCTGGCTCAAGGCGTCGCTCCGCTCGGTCGGACTCGATCCGGAGAATCTCTTCATCCCCGCAGGCCGCAGCACCGATCACCTGCCGCAAGGCAAGAAACCGTGGCGCGATATTTGGAGCGGCGGACAAGGAATCGGCCTCATCAAAGACATCCCCACCGTCGCCGAACTAGTCGAGAGGCTCCAGGAAGAATATGTCGCCGCCTGCGCGATTCCCGACATGGCCGCGGCGGCCAAGGACGCGTTGCAACGCCGGAGGAAGGACGATGACTGAACGCATCACGCGCCGCGACGCCGATGGGCTGTGTACTCTCACGCTCAATCGCCCGGACAAGCTCAACGCGCTCGATACGCGCGCCTTCGAGGAGCTCGACGCGCATCTCACCGCGCTCGAAAAGGACACCCTGATCGGCTGCGTCGTCCTGCGCGGTGCGGGACGTGGCTTTTGCGCCGGTGCCGACTTGAAGGCCATCGGCGCCGATCCCGGCCCCGTGGTCGGCAAGCCCCTCGTCGTCGAGCGGCTGGGGTTGCTTCCTCAGCCGGCGATCGCCGCCGTGCACGGCGTCTGTCTGACCGGCGCACTCGAGCTCGCGCTCGCCTGCGATTTCATCCTTGCCGATGCCACGGCCCGCTTTGCCGATACGCACGGCAAATGGGGGCTCGTCAGCCAATGGGGCATGTCGCAGCGCCTACCACGGCGGATCGGCGTATCCGCCGCCAAGCGGATGATGATGACAGGCCGCACCGTCGAGGCCGCCGAAGCCCACAGCCTGGGGCTCGTCGACCTGCTGGCGCCCGAGGGTGGATTGGACGAGCTCGTCGCAGGATTCGCCGCCGATGTGCTGGCGATGAGCCGGCACACCAATGTCGCAACCAAACGGCTGATGCGGGAAACCGACGGCATGTCGCTCGCCCAAGGCCTCGCGCATGAACACTACCGCCATCCGGGCTTCGCACCCGACTACAAGGAACGGATTGCGCGCTTCAGCCGGAAATAGCGGCGGCTCCGCTCAGCGGCCCTTCCAGTGCGGTCGCCGCTTTTCGGCGAAGGCTTTGGGTCCTTCCTGCGCATCTTCGCTTCGATAGGCATATTCCGAGGCGTGCCGTGCGGCGCGCAAAGCCGCTGAACGCCCCATCTCGGTCGAGAGCATCACCATGTCGCGCGCCGCCTGAACCGAGAGCGGGGCGCCGTCGAGAATCTCGCCGGCAAACGCAAGCGCGGCGGCCATCAGTCCGTCCGGCTCCGCCAGCCGATTGACGAGACCGATTTCATAGGCGCGTTGCGCGCTGATCGGTTTTCCGGTGAGGACGATCTCCATCATGATCCGCTGCGGGATCATGTGAATCAGCGGCGCCGCCCAGGGCGAGCTCCTCCCGACCTTGACTTCCGTAATGGCGAATTGCGCCCGCGTACTCGCGACACATACATCGCAACTTTGCGCAATCATCCAGCCCCCGGCAAAGGCGACGCCGTTGATCGCCGCGATCGTCGGCTTGCTCAGCTCGATGTTGTCGCCCGGCACCGGGAACATGTCGCGCGGCGGCACCGCGAGCCGCCGCTCCACCATCTCCTTCAGATCACCGCCGGCGCAGAAGGCCTTGTCCCCCGAGCCCGTCAGGATGGCGATCCGCAGCGCCGGATCGCGTTCAAAGCGCTCCCACGCGGCGAATAGACCCGCGCGAATCTCCTTGCTCAGGGCATTGCGGTTTTCTGGGCGGTTCAGGGTGATGATCGCGATGCCATCATCGCGCGCGTCGAACAGCACGGCGTCGCTCATTAGAATCCCCTCCGCTGGATGGCATCGGCCGCCTTGTCCAGCTCGTCTCGAAAATCCGGATGGGCAATCCTCACCAGGCGTCGGGCGCGCTCGGCGAGCGTTTGGCCCCGGAGTTCGGCGGCGCCGAATTCCGTGACGATCACATCGACGTCGCTGCGCGCGGTCGTGACCGGTCCGGACAGGGTGACCGCAATGCGGCTGATCGCGCCGCCCTTGGCCGTCGCGGGCAGGGCAATGAGGGAGTGGCCGCCCGGCGAGCGGCTGCCGGCGCGGACGAAGTCCACCTGGCCGCCCGTACCGCCCAGATACTGGCTGCCGCTCTGTTCGGCGTTCACCTGTCCGGTCAAGTCGACCTCCATCGCGGAATTGATCGTCACCAGCTTTGGCAACCGGGACAGAACCGCCCCGTTGTGAGTGTAGGCGGAACTGCGCATGCCAATC
Organism: uncultured Gammaproteobacteria bacterium; assembly: GCA_963801865.1. Lineage (GTDB taxonomy): Bacteria > Pseudomonadota > Gammaproteobacteria > Steroidobacterales > Steroidobacteraceae > Bog-1198. The sequence continues at coordinate 504,078 of CAWDGY010000002.1, forward strand.
CGCGGATTGCGATCGGCGAAATCATACAGGCGCCGGGTCCCGATCAGCGCACCCGTGATGGAAACTCCGGCATCAATCGGCTTCAGCGCATTGGTGACCACGCCCGCCTCGACCAAATCGACGAGTCCGTCGCCGATCATGCCCGAATGGACGCCAAGATTACGCCGGTCGTTGAGCAGGCGCAGGATCGCGTCGGGGGTTGCGCCGATGCCGACCTGCAACACGGCGCCGTCCTCGATGTAGCCGGCCGCGGTCCTGGCGATCGCCTGATCGATCTCGCCGATCCTTGCCGCAGGCACTTCCACCGGCGAGCGTGCGACCTGCACGGCGCAGTCGATTCGAGCGGCCGGCAACAACGCATCGCCCAGCGTGAACGGCACGCGCTCATTCACCTCAGCGATGACCACCCGCGCCTTTTTCACGGCCGCCTGGACGAAGTCGCTGATCAGGCCGAAGCTGTGATTGCCGCCGGCATCGGCCGCACTGACCTGCACGAAAGCGACGTCGCAACCGATCAGCCCCTGCTCGATCATCGGTCCGATCTGGCTCACGTGACAGGGCACGATGCCCAGTCGGCCGGCCGCCGCCACGGTGCGCAGCGCGCCGATGGCTCCCATGCTCGAGAGGTTCAGCTTTTCGGCCGCCGTCGCGTTCAGGATCCCCGAGAAGCTGGTGGCCGCGAACGCGGACAGCTTGCCGATGCGGTCGGCCTGCGCGATGAGTGCCTCGACGAGCGTCGTGGGTTCGCCGCACGCCTGGCCCCAGACGATGTGATCACCGGAGCGAATGAAGCTGCTGAGTTCCAACCCCGCGGGGTCTGTCGTCACCGTCATCGGCGCGTCGCGAGCGCGAGCAATGCCTTGGCGCGGGCGAGATGCGGGCGATCGAGCATCGCACCCTTGTGGCCGATCGTGCCCGCGTTGGGACTGGCGGCGAACAGATCAACGATCTCCTGCGCCGCCGCCAGCTCCCCCGCGCTCGGCGTGAAGGCCTCATTGATCACATCGATCTGCGCCGGGTGGATGGCGAGCATGCCGCGGTAGCCGTCGCGACGCACCTGCGCGACGCGTTTGCGCAGTCCCGCCTCATCGCGGAAGTCGCCGTGAATCGTCTCGATGGCGGGCACTCCGGCGACCACCGCGCCCATGAGGCAGAGGCTGCGCGCCAGCTGAAAGGTGAACGCGTAGCTGCCGTCCTCGTTGCGATTTTGACTCGCGCCCAGCGAGTCCGCGAGATCCTCCGCGCCCCAGCTCATGGCGGCGAGACGCGGCGCACCCGCATAGTTTCCGGTGGTGAACATGGCCTCGGCCGTTTCCGTGACGAGCACGATCACCTTCGTCGAACCCTGTTCGATGCCGGTGGCGACTTCGAGCGCCGTCAAGTAATGGTCGCACAACTCGACGTCGGCGCGGCCGCGGACCTTGGGTAGCATGATGCCGCCGGGACAGCCCTGCACCACCGCCGCGAGATCGGCCAGTGCGTGCGGACCCTGCAGCGGATTGATTCGCACCCACAGCCGCGCGCGCTGCTGCGTATGAGCCTTCAGGAATGCGGTTACCATCGACCGCGCTTTGAGCTTCTCTGCGTCGGCAACCGCATCTTCAAGGTCGAAGATGACGATGTCCGCCGCGCCGGCGGTTGCCTTTTCCATCTTGCGCTCGCTGTCGCCGGGCGCAAAGAGCCAGGAACGCGCGTTCAAACTTTCTCCGGGGGTCGCCATTATCGTTTGATTTCCTCGCTTGAAAGGTCGCCACATCAGTAGGACTTGGGAAGCCCCAAGACCTTCTCGGCCAGAAAGTTCAGGATCATGTGCGGGCTGACCGGCGCAGTCCTCGGGATTAGACATTCGCGCAAATAACGTTCCACGTGATATTCCTGCGCATAGCCCATGCCGCCGAGCGTCAGCATGGCGGTGTGGCAGGCCTCGAACGCGAACTCGGCGGCGAGATATTTGCCCGCGTTGGCCTCGACGGCGCAGTCCAGACCTTGGTCGAATAGCGTCGCGGCCTTCATCACCATCAGGTTGGCCGCCTCGAGCTGCGCCCAGCATTTGGCGAGCGGATGCTGAATGCCCTGATTCATGCCGATCGGCCGGTTGAACACGATGCGCTCACGCGCGTAGCGGGCGGCCCGGGCGATGGCTGCGCGGCCGATGCCGACCGCTTCGGCGCCGATCAGCACGCGCTCCGGGTTCATGCCGTGGAGGATGAGCTTGAACCCTTCCCCTTCCGCTCCGATCCTGTCCTCCTCCGGAATCCACAGATCTTGAATGAAGAGCATGTTCGAATCGACCGCGTGGCGCCCCATCTTGTGAATCAGGCGCACCTCGATCTTGGATCGGTCCAGGTTCGTATAAAAGAGCGACAGACCCTCGGTCTTGCGCTTGATCTTGTCGAGAGGCGTCGTGCGCGCCAGGAGAAGCATCTTGTTCGCGACCTGCGCGGTGGAGATCCAGATCTTCTCGCCGTTCACCAGATAGCCGTCTTCGCGCCGTTCCGCCCGGGTCTTGAGCTCCGTCGTATTGAGCCCCGCGTTCGGTTCCGTGACCGCGAAGCAAACTTTGTCTTCCCCGCGGATGACCGGAGGCAGGATTCGGTCCTTCTGTTGCTGCGTGCCGAACAGCACGACCGGCTGCAAGCCGAATACCGGAAGGTGGATGCTCGACGCACCGCTCAAGCAGGCGCCCGACTCGGCGACCGCCTGCATCATCACCGCCGCTTCGGTGATGCCGAGTCCCGAACCGCCGAATTCGGTCGGCATGGCAATTCCGATCCAGCCCGCCTCGACCATCGATTTGAAAAAATCGTGCGGAAAGACACCTTCTCGATCGCGTTCGAGCCAGTACTCGTCCGGAAACCGGGAACAGTGCTTCAGGATCGCTTCCCGGATGTTCTGCTGATCTGCGGTGAGTGAGAAATCCACTATTTGAAACCAATAGCTTGCGGGAAAGTGTTGCCGCCAAGTTTACAGCCATCGCCCAGCGGGGGAACAGCGCAATTTGGGAATTGGAGCTGCCGCGGCGAACAGGGTATCTAAAATCTTGAACAAAACGTGCGGCGAGGAGACGCGACATGACGCTCGAGGAAGAGATCAGGCAGATTCGGGGCACGCTGCAGCGTTTGAGGGATCGCCAAGATATTCTCGATTGTATTACGCGAGAATCGCGTGGCCGGGACCGCCATGATATGGAAATGATTACAGGTTGCTATTGGGAGGATGGCGCCGATGAACACGGCCCCGTCATCACTCCCGGTCCGAAGTACGGTGATAGGGCAAATGCCGGACATCGGGCCGGCTTCAGCGCGAACAGCCACAATCTGACAAATCACACGTGCGACATCGATGGCGACGTTGCCTATTGCGAGACCTACGTGGTTGGCGGGTTGCTCTCGCTCGATCAAAAAACCTGCAAGATCGCTCTCGGACGCTACGTCGACCGATTGGAACGCAGAGGCGGAGAATGGAAAATCAAACTGCGGCGCACGGTCATCGATATGGTCGCCGAGGGCGATGCCTCGTGGCTTCAGTCACCTGCGATTGCCGGGTTCCTGAAAGGGATGCGGTCCAAGGAAGATCCGTCGTACCGGCGCTCGACTCGGCTGACCCCGGCGGAAGAGCGCTGGTGAGCGCTTGCGATCAAGGAGCTCCCGCAGCGAGCCGCAGACCCGGCCTCGGCCAACGCGCCGCAAAGAGTTGGCCATAGCCCGATAGAGTGATGTAGGCGGTGCGCAGATCCGGCCCGCCGAAACACAGGTTGGTGCAGTAGCCTTCGGGAGCCTCGTGGAACTCGAGCAGCTCTCCGCTTGGCGAGAATACGCTGATGCCGCCGCGCACCAGCGTCGCGACACAGATGTTGCCGCCCTCCTCGACCGCCAATGAGTCGAAGCGCTGATACCCCGCCAGACCCTGTACCAGGCTGCCGCCGTTCGGCGATGGAAACGGCTGTAATTTCAACTCACCGGGACCGATCACCGGATAGGACCATAAGCGGCTCGTTTCCGTCTCGGCGAGGTACAGCGTGCCACCGTCGGGCGACAAGCCAATCCCGTTGGGCGTCAGTACCGGAAATGCCGCACGGCGAATGAACGTGCCGTCGGTGCGCGCGTAATACACGCCGCCGTGCATGAGGCGATCGGCGAACTTCTTGCCGAAGTCGCTAAACCAAAAGCCTCCCTGCGCGTCGAAGACAATGTCGTTCGGACCGCGCAGCGGAATACCATCGCAGTGCGTATAGAGCGTGTCCACCTTTCCGGTGGCGAGGTTGACTCGCTGGATGCAGCCGCCTGCATAATCGGCCGCCTCGCCCGTCGGCCGAGTGAAACCATCATCCGTGCGCCAGCTGAAGCCGCCGTTGTTGCAGACGTAGCAGTGCCCATCGTGACCCACGGCCGCGCCATTCGGACCGCCGCCAAGCTGTGCGATGACCTCGAGCTCGCCGTTGGGCAGCACACGCGTCAATCGACCTGCGGCGATCTCCACCACGAGCACGCTGCCGTCCGGCAGTGCCACGGGACCTTCCGGAAAACCCAAACCCGTTGCCATCAGACGGCCTTGCAGCTTGAGCATCGATCTTCTCCTCTGGTCACTGGTTACGCAGCCGCGGTCAGGGCGGCAAGTCGATGTTGCGGTCCACCACCTCGATCACCGCAGGGTAGTAGCGGCCCGACCAGCCCTGGGTTGCGGCCGCGGAATAATAGCGCTGCGCCAGTTGCGTGACGTGCGCTGAAACGCCCACCTGTGCCGCCAGCTCGAGCACGTAGCCGATGTCCTTGAGCACGTACTCGGGAGGAAACGATTTTTCCGGAAACTGTCTCGGCAACATTGCTTTGCGCGCATGGTTGCGCAGCGCATAGCTGTCGCCCGAACCCTTCGATACCGCATCGAGGAGGACCGCGGGCGGCACTCCGGCACGCTCACTGAGCACCATCATTTCAGCAATCGCCACCGTGTTCTCGAAAACCAGTGCATTATTCACGAGTTTGACGACTTGCCCACAACCTACACCGCCGCAGCGCGTGATATCCGAGCCCATGTAGCGCAACAATGGTTCGAGGCGCGCATAGAGAGTCTCATCGGCGCCGACCATGATGGAGAGCTCACCGCGCTGCGCGGCCTCTCGGGTCCGGGCGACCGGTGCATCGGCGAATGCCACGCCTTTCGATGACAAGCGCTCGGCCATGGCGCGCGCGATTGCCACCGTCGTCGTGCTCAAATCCACGATGACCGCCGGCGGCTGCGACCCACCGGCGAGGCCCTGCGAGCCGAGGCAGACCTGTTCGACCTGCGGACCGCCGGGGAGCGACAAAAACACGATGTCGGCCTGCTCGGCGACTTCACCCAGCGTTTTGGCGCGGCGCGCCTTGGTCCCATCGAGCGCAACGAATGCGGTTGAGTTCAGGTCGAACGCGATAACCTCACCGTCGTGCTTGAGTGCAACGTTTCGACACATCGGACCGCCCATCACGCCCAGACCGACGAAGCCGATTACGGGTACTGCGTTCTCCGACACGGATACTGCGTGCTTTGGCCCAGGTGCTGCGTTCTCTGACATTTGTGCGGCTCCGTGACTTCAATCCATCCACATGCCGCCGCTGATATCCAGCGACGTGCCGGTGATCCAGTTCGATGCCGGAGAACACAGGAACAGCGCCGCCTGCGCGATGTCCTCGGCGTTGCCGTAGCGGCCGAGCGGAACGGTCGCGTTCGCCGCCGGCGCCTGATTGCTCGTGACGCTTGCCCACATCGCCGTCTCCACCGGACCGGGCGCAAGCGTGTTGGCATAGACACCGTGCGGCGCACCCGCTTTGGCCATCCAACGCAGCATCCCGTGCACGGCGGCTTTGGAAGCCACATAGGCCGGGCCGGAGGCGACACCGCCATTCTTGGCGGCGATCGAACCGCAGGCGAGAATCTTGCCGAAGCCGCGTTCGCACATGATCGGGAAGAGCTTGCGCGTGGGATTGACGACGCCGAGCACGTTGACGGACAGCATCGAGTTCCACTCTTCGTCGGTGCTCTGTGCGAGCGGTGTGCGCGCGATGATGCCGGCACACAGCACCAGGATGTCGACCTTGACGTGCGCAGCCAGTACCTCGTCGATCACCTGATCCGTCTGCACGCGCGAAGTGACGTCGTAGCGGCGATACTCGATTCCGGGGCCGATGTCCGCGTGTTCGGCGAGGTCGGTCGCAATCGTCACGGCGCCTGCGGCCTTGAACGCATGGGCGATCGCACGGCCCATGCCGCCTGAGCCTCCGGTGATCAACGCGACTTGGCCTGCGAGGCTCGAGGGGCCGCTCAGATGCTGCGCCATTTATCTCTTCTCCTCAGTGTCGTGAAATTGCTTGTGCATAGGCACTGGCTCAGCGGAATGCGGCCGTGGCCGACATCGCCAACTCCCCATCGGGGCCCCGCGCCCACAGCTCGAGCGTGCCGTCTGCGACTTGCCGCCCCTCCAGTTGGAAGGCGCGCCCGACGAACAGCGGGGTCACGCCGCGGAAATCGAAGCATGCCAGCGGGCGACCGGCACCGTGCTCCAACGCAAACTGCTGTAGCAGTGTGGCCGTGAGCGGACCATGGACGACCAGCTCCGGATATCCCTCCTCCTCGCGCGCATAGGCCTGATCGTAGTGGATGCGGTGGCCGTTGAAGGTCAGCGCCGAATAGCGAAACAGCAGCGTCGTGTTGGGCTCGACCCTGCGGCTCCATGCGGGCACGCCGTCGTGGCGCCGCGGTGGCGGGGCGGCAATCGCACCCGGCGGCGTGGCCTCTCGGTAGACGATGTCCTGTTCCTCGCAGATACGGGGAGCGCCATCGCAACTGATGGTGTGCTGAACCGTCAAGAACGACAGGGAGCCGCTCTTGCCCACCTTGTTCTCTATTTTCAGAATCCGGCTGCGTCGCGTCGCCTGCGCCTCGACCGGCAAATCGGCCAGATAACGAATGCGACTGCCCGCCCACAGCCGCCGGGGTAATTCGATGGGCGGAAGAAACCCACCGCGTCGCGGATGACCGTCGATGTCGAGCTCGTTTCGACGCACCACCGGATTGAAGAACAACCACTGCCAGCCGGGCGGCAACGCCTCGCCTGCCAGCGGCGAGCGCTCGAGATCGAGCGTCGCGGCCATCGCCCGCACGACGGAGCCGAGAATCGGCTCACTCCGCTCCTCCTCGCGGCCAATCCAAGTCTCAAAAGTCACACACCGCCTCCCACACGAGCATCGCCGAGGCCCTCCCCGGGCGCTCGAGTCGCCTAAGGGGATCGGCCCGGTGGAACCATCCGACTCGACGAGATCGCCCGGATAATATAAAATGCATTCTATATTAAATGATTCTTCCAGGTCACGGTTTTCTTGATGATGCAACACCCTCCCCTGTCCGGTCGCCGAGTCATCGAATTGGGCACCATGCTGGCCGCCCCTTTTGCGGCTCATATTCTTTCGCAATTGGGCGCGGAGGTCATCAAAGTGGAGCCGCCGTGCGGCGATCCCACGAGAAGCCTGGTGCGCGGTGGCCCAAGCGGCACCTTCATCGCTTACAGCCACGGCAAGAAGAGCGTGTGCATCGACCTTTCGAAGGCGGATGGCTACGCAGCATTCGCCAAGCTGCTGAAGAGCGCTGATGCCCTCGTGCACAATCTCTCGCCCAACGCGGCGCGCAAGTTGAAACTGACGCGTCAGGATTGCGAGGCGGTCAATGCACGGCTGATCTACTGTCACATTCGAGGCTACGGCCCCGGCCCCCAGGCCGACGAGCTTGCCTCGAACCCCGTGGCGGAAGCCTCCACAGGAGTCATGGAAGCGAACCGGGTCAATGGACGACCGAGCCGCTTGGGTCCCTCGTACCACGATCAATTCGCCGGCGCCTACGCGGTCATCGAGATCCTTGCCTCGATGCTGCAATTGCGAGAAGGCCACGAAGCCGGCTGCGTCGAGGTCGGATTGTACGAGACAGGTCTGCATGTCGCCGCACGAGACCTGGTCGGCGTGCAACTGAAGACCCAGCTCCTCGGCAGGCCGGAACGCGAACCCCACGGTGAGTTCAGCATGCCGGGCTATGGCGCCTATCAGACCGCCGACGAACGCTGGGTCTACTTGCTCATGCTCAACGACGCACATTGGCTCAAGTTCTGCCAGGCCATGCGGCTCGCATCGGATCAGTCGCTGGTGACGCTGCGCCAGCGAAAAAAGGCACGCGAGAAGGTGGAGGGTCTCGTGAAGGCGGCCGTGGCGGCGCACTCCTATGACCTGGTGGCCGCACGCCTGAAAGCGGCGGGCGTGGGCTTCACGGAAGTGCTGCCGCTCGAGCGCGTACTCGATGCTCCTCAGGCGCGCCACGCGGGAAAGCTGCGCAATGTGCACTTTCGCGGTTACGAATTCGACGTGCCTGAGTTCCCGCGCTTGCAGGCCGGCGAAGACGGCGTCCCGACGCAACCTCCTCCCGAACTCGGCGCACACACGGCGGCTCTGCTGAGGGCAGCCGGCGTCGATCGAGCAGAATACGAGGCATTGCTGGGATCGGGTGCGGTAGCGGAAGCGGCACCGGATGCTTTCGCCTGGGCGGCGGTGCGCCGCGACCCTTGACCTTGGTGCGGTCCGATCCAGCGGCCGAACATTGACTGGAGCCAACATAGAATGCATCATGCATTATCTGGACAGGAGACCATCCCTTGAGCACCGCTAACTCCTCCGAAGTCGGTTCGGCCCCTGCCGAAGGCCTCATCACCGATCAAGCGATCGCGGATGCCAAGGCCATGATCGGGCTGCATCTGCGTCCCGAAGGCCCTTACCTGCAAGACGCGACACCCGACACCTTGCGCAATTGGTGCAATGGCATTGGCGATCTCAACCCGCTGTATCGGGAAATTGGCTATGGAGCCGCAACTCGTTACGGCACGATGCTGGCGCATCCGATGTTCCCGATGGCATTCGGTTGGCTTGGCCGCACCCGCTGGGGCCTACCCGGCGTGCATGGCTTTTACGCCGGCAATGACTGGGAGCTCTTCCGGCACGTGCGCCCGGGTGATCGCATCAGCGCGATCGAGCGCGTGGTCGGAGTGGAGGAGAAGCAGAGCAAGTTCTCAGGGCGCCTCGTGCTGCAATACGTCGAGGCTTGCTATTTCAACCAGCGCAGCGAGCTGATCGCTCGTGCCGTGGGCACCTGCACCCGCCATGAGCGCAAGGCTGCGCGCGACGCCGGCAAATACAAGGAGATCGTGCAGCATGAATACACGAACGAGGTACGCGACCGCATCGATCAGTTGGTGCTCGATGAGCCGAAGAATATTCGCGGCGCCAACGTTCGCTACTGGGAGGAAGTGAAGGAGGGCGAAGAGCTGCCGACCATCGCGCGCGGGCCGCTTTCACTGATGGACACGATGGGATTCCTGGTCGGCTGCGGGCGCGGACACACACACGGAGTTTTGCTGCAAGCCGCCGTGAAGCACCCCGGCCATTTCTTCCGCAACCCGGAGGCAGGCGGAGGCGTTGAGTACACCGGAATTGGCCATCACCGCGAGTCGGTTGCGAAGGAAGTCGGTGTGCCGGGCACGTACGACTACGGTCCCCAACGCTCGTCGTGGATGTGCAGTCTGATCACCAACTGGATGGGCGATGCGGGCGTCCTCAAGCGCGTTCGCTCCGAAATGCGCCGCTTCAACATCGTCGGCGATACCACCTTCTGCAAAGCAAAGGTCGTTCGCAAGTACCTCAAGGACCATACTGCATTGGTCGACATCGAGATCGCGGCGGAGAACCAGCGGGGCGAAGTGACGACACCCGGTCTTGCGACGGTGGCCCTGCCCTCGCGCGATGTGAAACTTCCCGCCTTCCTCGATGGATCGGGCGTGAATCTCGAGCTTCCCTTGATCCGCTAGCCACATGTCCTCCCATGACTCGCTGCAGGGCGGTTCACCACCTCTCGCGGGCTGCCGGGTCATAGAGCACTCGCATACCGTCGCGGCGGCCTATGCGGGACGCCTGCTCGCCGCCATGGGAGCCACGGTCGTCATGGCCGAGCCGCCCGAAGGTTCGCCGTTGCGCACGGCGCCTCCGCTGCTCGATGCAACGGGTCAGAGTGCGCTCTTTGCCTTTCTGTCGTCGGGCAAACGCAGCCTGGTGTGCGACCTCCACTCGCCGGATGGTCGGCGCGTGCTGCAGCGCGAGCTACAGAGCGCCGACCTCCTGATCGATGACACGCCGGTGCGCGCGCGAGCCCCGCAACAGTTGGATCGGGATGTCATCGCCGAGCGCTTTCCGGCGCTGGTTCATGTGAGCCTGCTGCCGTTCGGCGCCAGTGGTCCCAAGGCCGACTGGGACGGCGAGGAAGTGAACCTGCTGCATGCCGGAGGCGAAGGCTTTCTGCTTCCCAACGGCCTCTCCTACGAATTATTTCCCGATCGGCCGCCGCTGAAAATCTACGGTCATTTCGGCGCGTACCAAGGCGGCTCCATGGCGGCCTTCGCAGCGTTATCGGCGTGGTGGGCGGTCCCCGAATTCGGCGGTCAGTATGTCGACGTGTCGGTGCAGGATGCGGTGCTCTCGGTAGGCGCGTTTGGCCTGCAGAGGCTGGGCGACGGTTCGCTCGAACATCGCAGCACGCGCCATTTCCGTTACGGCGGAGTATTCGAGGCGCAGGGTGGCTTCGTGGAGCTGCTCACGCTGGAAGATCGCCAGTGGATCGCGCTGGTGGAATTGCTCGGTCGTCCCGCATGGGCGCAGGATGAGGCGCTGCACGATCCCTTGGAGCGCAGCCGGCGCGGCGACGAGATCAACGATCACGTCCGCGCGTGGATGCAGCGGCACGACGTCGATGACATCGTGCGGTGGGCGCAGCAATTGGGGGTGCCGGCGGCGAAGTACCGCACGCCGGCCGAAGTGATTCGCGGCGAGCACGAACGATCGCGCGGGCTGTTCGCTCCGCTGATGTTGGATGGAGGGGTACGAGCCGAGTCTCTGGTGGCGCCATTTCAGTTCCGCTGCACACCGCTCGAGGCCGCCGAGCGGGTACCGGCTCTCGGCGAGATGACAGAGGAGCCGGCAGCATGAACCCCGCCAAGGCTCCGCTGCACGGCATTCGAGTCGCCGATTTCACCATTCATGCGGCCGGACCATTCTGCACGCAGCTTCTCTCCCAGCTCGGTGCCGAGTGCATCAAGATCGAAAGCAAAACGCGTCTCGACGCTTTTCGCAAGCCGCACGCGGTCTATGGGCGAATGTCTGCGGCGACTTTCGACCAGGTCTCGGTGAACAAGCTGTCGGTGCGCCTGAACCTCAAGCAGCCCGAAGCGGTGACGCTCGCCAAGCGGTTGGTATCGATCTCGGATGTGACCGCCGAGAGCTTTCGAGCGGGCGTGATGAAGCGTCTGGGTCTTGGATTCGAGGATCTGCGCGCGGTGAAACCGGACATCCTATTATTGTCGCTGTCCTCCTGCGGTCAGAGCGGTCCGGACTCGCACTTTGCCGGCTACGCTCCGTTGTTCGGTGCGTGGGGAGGGCTCGGTTGGATGACCGGCTACGCCGATGGGCCTCCGGTCGAAATGCGGCACGTCATGGACCACTCTGCAGGTATCCATGCCGCCGTGGCCACGGTGGCGGCTCTTCACCAGCGCCGCCGCACGGGCCAAGCCCAGCACATCGATCTGGCGGCACGCGAAGTAGCCAGCGCCATGATCGGCGATGTGCTCATTCAGGCCAGCTTGGGGCTTACGCCGGTGCGACCGGGGAACAGCCACCGGTCGATGGCACCGCACGGCGTGTACCCGACTCAGCAGCCTGATCGCTGGCTCACGCTGGCCGTGCGTAACGACGCCGAGTGGCAGGCGCTGGTGCGCGAGTTGGACCAATCTGCCGCATCGAGCGACCCGCGTTTTGCCACAGGCGCCGCACGCCTGCGGCATCGCGACGAACTCGACGTCCTGCTCACCCACTGGCTCGCCACGTGTAACGCCGACGCCACGGCCGAGCGGCTGCAGCGCGCGGGAGTGTGCGCACACGTTTCATGGAGCATGCTCGACATTGCGCGCGATCCTCATCTGCGGGCGCGGGGTGCCACGACCGAGGTCAGCGCTCCCGACATTCCGCCGCGGCTTGCGGTCGGCGCACCCGCAAGATTTTCCAAAACCGACGAGGTCGGCATCCGGCGGCTGACACCGGCACTCGGCGAGGACGAGGACTACGTGTTCGGCGAGCTCCTTGGCCTCAGCTCGGCACGACGCGCCGACCTCGAGAGACGCGAGGTGATTCTGTGAGGCAGAGCTCTGCATTGTGTGGGCATCCATCCGTCATGCAGAATGCGTTCTCGACATTTGAGGGTCATCGCTCATGAGCAGCAGCATTTATCTAGCGCTCGACATGGAGAACGATTTGGTCCATGCGGACGGACCGAATGGCAAGGCTCCGTATGGTGAGCAGGCCCGCGCGCGCCGCATCGTGGAGAACACGCGCCGTGCCCTGGACAAGGCCCGTGCGGCCGGCCTTCGCGTGGGCTTTGTCCGCGTCGGCTTTTCACCCGACTACCGGGAGTGCCCGGCCAACTCGCCGATTTTCTCGAACGCCCGCAAGAACGGGATCTTCAAGCTGGGAGAGTGGGGTACGCAAATACATCCGGACCTAAAACAACAGCCAACCGACTTCGACATCGTCAAGCATCGAGTGAGCCCCTTCCACGGCACCAACCTCGAGGTAATCTTGCGCACTCACGGCATACGGCGCATTTACTGCTCCGGGATTTCGACCAATGCCGTGGTTCAGGCCGCTGTGCGCGAGGGCCACGACCGCGATTACGAGATGGTGCTGCTCGAGGACTGCTGCTGTGCCTTGTCGGCGGAAGAGCATGAGAGTGCCGGCAAGTTGTTGCAGCGGTTCTGCAAGATCACGACCTCCGAGGATGTGGCATTCGAGTGAAGCTGGACAAGTTGCCACTGCAGCAGATCGATTTCCGAACGAAAGAAGAGCAGGTGGCGGATTTTCTGCGCGAGGGAATCATTTCGGGGTTGTTTCCGCGCGGCTCGCGGCTCAAGCAGGCTGAGATCGCCGAACAGCTGCAGCTCAGCATCACGCCCGTGCGCGAAGCGTTGAAGTTGTTGGAGGCCGAAGGCTACGTGACCGGCAATTCCTACCGTGGCGCGAGCGTCGTTCCCTTCGACGCATCGGCCTCGGAGGAAGTTTTGGAATTGCGCCTGCTGTTGGAATCGCGACTTCTGCGCGGCACGGCCGACAAGGTGACGGCGCAGGACATCGCCGAACTACGCGCGCTCGCCAACGAGTTCGAGCAGGCTTTCGCCGCCGGTGACCGGGCTGACGCGCGCGGAGTCAACTACCGCTTCCACCGCCGCCTCTACAGCATTGCGGCCATGCCACAAACGCTGCATTTCGTGCAGATTCTATGGGCAAGGTATCCCTTCGATCTGATCAATGCGGTCGAAGGCCGCGGTAAGGATGCCGCCAAAGAGCACGACGAGATTCTGCGCGCGCTGTTGGACGGCGACGCCTCGGCAGCCATGCTCGCATTGCGCAAGCACATCGAATCCGGCTGGTCCCTGCTCAAATCCACCTGAGCGCGCATCGCAGCGCGCTATAGCGCGCGTCGCGACGCGGCATCGGTCGTCACTTCAGATTCTTGGGCGCGCCCGTGCCCATGTAGCTGGCGAGATTGCGGTGCAGGCTGCTGATCGACCCCTCCGACTTCGGATTGGGAAGAGGGCCCCGAAAGCCGCCATTCTTCATACCCTGCTGCACGGCAGCCATGTTGGAGAAGTCCTGCGGCAGGACGCTGCCCCATCTCGGATCGTCCGCCGGTAAATATTCCCACTCCGTCGGCGGCTCCTTGCCCTTCGGGAACAGCTCATAGACAGCGGCCTCGAAGATGCATTTGTCGGGATTGTAGCCGTAGGGCCGGGCGGCGTAGCACAGGGCGTTGTTGACCGCATGACCGACCTGAAAATTCGGGAAGATCTGCCATGCAGTGCCGCTCTTGCCGACCTGCACCGGATCGACGGTGGGCCAAATCACACCGCGCGCGGCATCGTCGCGACGCGCCGAGTCGAGCCAGTGCTTGAGCACCTTGTCCGACGGCGTTCCTTCCGGCAGTTCGTCGACCAGCCGCAGCGCCGCATCGACCAGCGTCCTGGTGGTGTTGGTGTTCACCTGCTCCCACGTATAGAGCTGCATTTCCGCCGTCGATTTGCGCGGATCGGCGCCCGCGCCCAGGCGCAGCTTGGCTTTGTTCTCGTCCAACCCTTTGGCTGCGTCATAACCAATGTGACTATGCTTGCCTTGCGGCCTGCCCCAGCCGACGAAGTTACCGAAGCGCATGAACTCCGGATGCGTCCCCGGCACGTGGTACGTCTCGTCAAACGCCTCCAGGGCAACCTTCCAGTTGCAGTCGAAGATGATCCACCGGCGCCAGCGGCAGCGCATGTTCTGCAGCTCGAAGGGCTCGAGCATCGAGGCGGCGGGCTCCAGATAGTCCCGCAACGGTCCGCAATTCGGATCCAGATTGATCCAGATCCATCCGCCCCAGGTATCGACCTGCACCTTGCTCAGCCGCGTACGCTCCTCCGTGAGCTTGCCCTGCCAATCATCCTTTTCCATGATGTAGGTGCATTGGCCCTCCAGGTTGTAGGTCCAGGAGTGAAAGCCGCAGACGAACTTCATGCGCTTGCCGCTCGCGTTGCGGGCGCCCTTGGGCGTATCGATCAGCCGCCGGCCGCGATGCGAGCAGACGTTGTAGTAGGCCTTGACCGTCTCGGGCGCCGTACGCACGAGCAGGATCGAGTCATCGAGAATCTCGTAGGTAATGTAATTGCCGACCTCGGGGATGTCCTCCAGACGGCCGGCCTGCAGCCACACCTTGCGCCACAGCTTGTCGCGCTCCGCCCGTGCATAGGCCTCGGAAATGTAGGGTTCCACGCTGTGGGTCTGCGGTTCGGGTGATTCCTCGGCCGACGCTGGCGCCGCCGTTTTCGTTTCGAGCTCAACCGTTCTATTCATGACCTTCTCCAACTCATTCAACTGGTCTGGACATCTGAGTCTTGTCCGGACAATTCGTCCTCATATCCGGCACACCTCATCCTCGACCTTTATTATGATACGGGCGATGGGAAGTAAAGCCAGGGGTTACCGCAGTCAAATACACCGGCCTCGAGCAATTGTTCCAGCACCTTCATTCGCGAGGAGTTTTCCATGAGCGACGCGACGATGGCGGAAATCGCAAAGGCGAGACGCAACTGGAAAGACGATCATCTTGGCATGTATTTACGATCCGGGGGGACCGAGGGTCACATCGTCGACGTGAGTGACATCGGCGGCCACAAGCTCACGACCACGCTGCTGCTTTGCGTCGTCGGCCGCAAGAGCGGCAAGACACGAATCAACCCGCTGATCTATGGCGACACGGGTGGAGAAGTGGTGATCGTCGCCTCGAAGGGCGGCGCCGATCACCACCCCGCCTGGTATCTCAATATCAAGGAGAGCAAGGAGGTATGCTTCCAGATCGCTACCCAGGCGTTCCGTGGCCGATGGCGCGAGCCGCAAGCCGCGGAGCGCGCCAAGGTCTGGGAGTTCATGGTGGGGATATTTCCACCTTATCAAAAGTACCAGGCGTCCACGCGCCGCGAGATTCCGCTGGTCATGTTCTCCGTTGAGCAGCCGATCGATATCTTCAAGGAATAGCCTCCCACCGCGGAATCACATTGTTGGGACCCACCGGGGAATCGTATTCCTCGACGGTGCACACGGGGTTGCTGTTCGTCGCGAACAGCTTTCTCTCGTCCTCCAAGCGGGTCTGCAGAAACTCCGGATTGCCGAGCCCTTTCATCGCGGCTTCGAAGTCCTCCCGGCTGTTCCACCAGATTTCCATGATGCAGTCATAGCCCGGATGGATCACCTCGCCCGTGAGCGGGTTCTTTTCCGGCGTGACGTAGCGCCGCACGTAGCGCTGCGCATTGGGCAGAGACGGTTTTGCGCCCATGCGCTTGGCGAGCTGCGAGTGCTGGTTCTCGTAGTAGTCCATGAACTCTTCCATCGTGATGTCGGGACGGCGCTTCAGGAAGACAACCTGCTTGATCATTTCGAGCTCTCCACGTTGATGGTGTACTTGAATGCGTGGACGCGCTCACGCCGGGCGTATTGCCAGGACGCTGCCTTCGGCGTCGCCTGAGACATAGAGCGTCCCATCCTCACCGGCGGCGATCCCGGCGAACGGACCCATCGGTCCGGAAAGTGTCCCAATCGGACCCAGGGTCTTGGGAATGACCCCCGGCGGGGCGCCGATCGGCAGATTGGAGCCGATGGTGCGACGGGCCCCACTTCCCAAGCCGTATTCGATCAACTCCTGGGCGCCCGCATCGACGACATAGAGCAGCCCGCCGCGGACGAGGATGCCTTCGGGCTTTTGCAAACCATCCAGGACGATTTCAGCCCGGCCGCCGGATAGTTTGACGATCCGGCCGCCCGCCGACTCGGAAACGAAGCAGGTCCCGTCACGGCCGACCGCCACACCGGAGGGCTGGCTTAGGCCGGTGGCGAGTACGTCGACATTGCCTGCTTGGATCGACAGCACGCGGCCTGTCCCCTGCTCCGCGACGATCACGGCTCCTCGGGGAGCAATCGCCACGCCGTAGAGCTGATCGAATCCGCCGGCGAGCACTTCGCTTTTCTGCTGCGCGGGCCAGTAGCGCGCGACGGCGCCGTTGGCGGTAGTGACGATGAACTCGCCCGGTCCCGATGCGACTACGCCGCGGGAATATCCCGGGTAGCCGGGACTGAACAGCATGCCCGCGAGCTGACGATCCTGTCCGGGCCGAAGCGTATAGGAAAAGGCGCCGTCCGCCACAAAGAGCAGGCCGTCCTCACCCATCGCCAGACCGAGGGGCCAGTTCAGTCCATCGGGCACGAGGTCCTTGGTCTTGCCGCCCTCGAGAATCTCGGTGACGTACCCCGTGATATTCGAAACGAACAGCCGCTTACCGACGAAGGTCGAGTTGTCCAGGCCGGGAGTGAGCCGCGCCAGCACCGTCCTATCGCCGCTGCGTGGATCGATCCGCAGCACCTCACCGCTGTGCACCTGGGTCGAGATGATATAGCCCTGCGCATCAAACTTGACGGAGTCAGGCACACCGAGATCCCCGGCCACTTTTTCCGGCGCGCCGCCCTCCAGACTGACGCGCCAGATCTCGTTGGTCCCCATCACCGGGAAGTAGAGCTTGCCGTCCGGTCCCACCGAAAAAGCATTCGCCATGGGCACGTCCTTCACGATGATGCGCGGCGCGCCGCCATTGAGGTCGAGCTCCATGATGCGCGCGCCCATCCGGCACTCGCCGGCGATCAGCCGTCCCTGGTGGAACGTGATGGGATTGGCGACGGGCATGTCGCCCTGCAGTACCCGGGTCGTGCCATTGGGTGCGCGTACGCTCACCCGCCCTTCCGTGATCTCGGTGGCGTAGAGATTGCCCTCGGGGTCGAAGACCAGGTCATCGGGCCCGACGATGTCGCCGCCCTTCGGACTGATCACTTCGATCGCGCCCGTCTCCACATCGATGGCACTGATCTGGCTTCCGCTCACTTGAGCCACGTAGATACGCCCGTCGGGTCCGGTGCGAATGCCGTTGGCGCCGAACAGGCGGCTTGGCTGGGTGAGCCGATTCAGGCTCCATCCCTCGGCGAGGCTCAGCGGTCCCGAGGCTGTATAGCGCGCATTTTGCAGCGACATCCTGATCATCTCCTTGAGCGTTTGTCGGGCCCCAGCATAGCGTCGCCCACGGCGGCAGCGCCATCACGTTCGCAGAGTACTAGACGACGTCGATTCCGGGGTATCCGTCGCGCATCTCGCCGATCACGGCAGCCCGGTCGAATCCGGCGGCGCGTAAGAGCTCGAGAATTTTCGCCGCGCCTTCCGGCGCCACGGCCACCAGCAGACCACCGCTGGTCTGCGGATCGCACAGCAGCTCGCGCTTCCAGTCCGCCATGCCGGACGCGAGCGTGACCTCCTCGCCATAGCTGGCCCAGTTGCGCCCTGCGGCGCCGGTACGATATGGAATGCGGGCGAGGTCGGCGACACCGTCCAACAGCGGCACCGCATCGAACCGAATGCGCGCCCGCAGCCCGGAGCCGCGGCACATTTCGAGGCCGTGCCCCAACAGCCCGAATCCGGTGACGTCGGTCATCGCACGCACCTGTGCGACCATCGCCAGTTCATGGCCAACGGCATTCAGGCGCGTGGTGGAATCGACCAGCGTCGCGTAGACGCTGCGCTCGCGTTGTGCTTCGAGCTTGCCGCTCTTCAGGGCCGCGCTGATGACGCCAATCCCGAGCGGCTTGCTCAGGATCAGCGCATCGCCCGACTTGGCGCCGCTGTTGCGCAGCACATGGTCCGGCCGCACCAGGCCGATGACGGCGAGTCCGTAGATCGGCTCCGGCGAATCGATCGAATGGCCTCCAGCGATGGGAATGCCGGCCTCGGTGCAGATCGCGGCGCCCCCGGCAAGGATGGCGCGCACCGTCTTCGGTGCGATCTTGCCGAGGGGTATGCCGAGGATCGCCAACGCCAGAATTGGCCGTCCTCCCATCGCGTACACGTCCGACAGCGCATTGGCGGCGGCGATGCGGCCGAAGTCCCACGGGTCATCGACAATCGGCATGAAAAAGTCGGTGGTCGCCACCACCGCCTGCTCGTCATTGAGCCGATACACGGCCGCATCATCCCCGGTCTCGATACCGACGAGTAGATTGGGAAAAGCCTGCGCCGCCGGCATCCCCGCCAGCAGCTCGCGTAGGACGGCAGGCGATAGCTTGCACCCGCAACCGCCGCCATGAGCCAGGGCGGTCAGGCGTGTCTCGAATTCCGCCATGTTCAAATGTCCATGCCAATGCTACCGTCGCCTAACGCGACTTAAAGCATCAAAACACTATCACCGATTGAGAGGATCCGTGCAAGACGGTGAAAACCCGCTGCGTAAGCTGCCGCAGGTGCAGCGACTTCTCGAGACGCCGGCCGCGAGCTCGCTGCGTGCAGAATTTGGTCGCACGGCGCTCACCAACGCACTGCGGGATACGCTCGAGATTGTTCGCGAGCAGATCGGGGCCGGGTTGCTCTCCGGCGTGCCCGATGCGCAAACCGTCGTCGCGCTCTCCGCTGAGAAGCTCGCGGTCCGGCGCCAACGCGGCCTGCGTCGAACGATCAACGCAACCGGAATCATTTTACACACCAATCTCGGCCGCGCCCCGCTCGCACCCGAAGCGATTGCGGCGGTCGCGGAGGTCGCAGCGCGATATTGCAATCTGGAATTCGACTTCGCGACCGGTCGGCGCGGATCTCGGACGAGTGCAATCGAACCGCTGCTGCGCGAGTTGACGGCGGCTGAGGCGGCGCTTGCGGTCAACAATGGAGCGGCCGCTATTCTGCTTGCGTTGAGTGCGCTCGGCAACGGCGGCGAGGTGATCGTCTCCCGAGGCGAGCTGGTCGAGATCGGCGGCGGCTTTCGCATCCCGGACGTGATCCGACAAGGCGGCGCCCGCTTGGTGGAAGTCGGTGCCACCAACAAGACGCGGCTGTCGGACTACCGCGCGGCGATCGGCCCCGACACGCGCGTGCTGCTCAAGGTGCATCAGAGCAACTTCCGCACGATTGGCTTCACGGCGGAGACCAGCATCGCGGAGTTGGCCGAGCTCGCACGCGCACAAGGACTTCTGGTCGTGGCCGACGTCGGCAGCGGGTTGCTCCTCGCAGGGCCACACACGACAGAGCCGACCCTGGGCGCAGCCCTGTCGGCCGGTGCCGATGTCGTGACGTGCAGCGGCGACAAGCTGCTGGGAGGGCCGCAGGCGGGTCTCATCCTCGGCAGGAAGTCCGCCGTCGATCGGCTGCGCGACCATCCGCTGTTGCGCGCCGTTCGGCTGGACAAGATGTCGCTCGCGGCACTCGAGGCGACGCTCATGTTGCATCGGGACATGCCGGAGCGAGTGCCGCTCCGGCACATGCTCGGCCAGAGCGAGGCCGTGCTCCAACAGCGGGCCGAGCGCTTGCAGGTCATGCTCGGTAGCGGTGCGGTCGAGCCGACGGAGGCGTTCGCCGGAGGAGGGTCGCTACCCGAGGAGCGGATCGCGAGCCGGGCGGTGGCGTTGAATCCCGGGATCGGAGCCGAGGAGGCGGCCGGTCTCCTGCGGTCGCATCACCCGGCGGTGATCGGCCGCATCCAGGACGGGCGGCTTCTACTCGATATGGTGGCGGTTTCCGATGACGAATTGCCGGAACTCGCGGCGGCATTGCGAACGGTGCTGGCGTGAGGCGTCTCGTGCTCGGTGTGATCGGGCACGTCGATCACGGCAAGACCGCGCTGGTTCGGGCGCTGACCGGCGAGGATACCGACCGTCTCGCGGAGGAGCAGCAGCGCGGGATTTCCATCGCGCTCGGATTTGCGCGCTTGCAAGTTGGGCCGGACACGGACATCGATCTGATCGACATGCCCGGCCACGAACGTTTCGTGCGCACCATGATTTCCGGGGCAACCGGGCTCGATGCCGTGTTGCTGGTCGTGGCGGCCAACGAAGGGAGCAAACCGCAAACGCTCGAGCACGTCGACATTGCCGGTCTGCTCGGCCTGCGTCGGGCCGTGGTTGCAATCAGCAAGACGGATCTGGTGACCCCCGAAGAAGCCGTTCGGGTCGCAGAGGACGCGGTGCGGCTGCTCGCCCGATCCGGTCTGGATTCATTGCCGCCTGTGATGACCTCGGCGCGCCAAGAAAACGGAATCGACGAGTTGCGCCGCGCACTCCAAGCCCTGGCCGACATGCAGCGTCCGCGCGCCGCCGGCGGCGTGGCATTCCTGCCGATTGACCGGGCATTCAGCATGGCCGGCCACGGTCCCGTCGTCACCGGAACCTTGCGGGGGGCCGCCGTGACGCGTGGAGACACGCTGGAATTGCTGCCGTCGCGCCGCATCGTGCGGGTCAGGGCGGTTCAGGTCCATGGCGTGCGCGTGGAGACTGCCACGCCGGGCCAGCGCGTGGCGATCAATCTGCGCGACATCGAAATCGCCGAACTCGAGAGGGGCATGGCGCTGAGCGCCCCTGACACGCTCGCGCTCTCGGACTGGCTGACGCTTTCCATTCGTGCCGTGGATGGCGCGCCGCCCTTGAAGAACGGGATGAGGGTTCGTGCGCTGCTCGGCACGGACGAGTTGGACGCTCGCCTGCGTCTGTTGGACCGAGATGTGCTCGAGGCCGGGCAAACCGGCTTTGCACAGCTGCATTGCGCCGAACCGGTTGCGCTCCCGGCCGGCGAACACGTGATACTGCGCCTCGCGTCCCCGCCACGGACGGTCGCCGGCGGCAAGGTGCTGGAGTCCGGAACGCGCCGCCGGCAACGCAATTGCCCTCGCATTCTGCAACGCCTGGAGAACCTGCGCGCGTTGCCGCCGGCCGCCATGATCGCCGCCGAAGTGCAGCGCGAAGGGCCGGCCGGGACGACATTGCGGCACCTGGCACAGCTCTCCGCGCTCGCAACGCCGCGAATTCTCGCGCTGCTCGAGACGCTTCCGGTCGTGGTCGCGCGGTCAGGCTTGGTCGTGCGGAAGACGGACCTGGACGAGCTCTTCTGGCGCGTTCCATCGCTGCTCGCGCCGCATGCGACCGGGCTCGCGCGCGACGAGTTGCTGACCGCGCTGCCTGAGACCGGTGCCGCGGTGCTGGACGAGGCGCTCGGATGTCTGCTGGCCCGCGGCGTGATCAGCAAACGCGGCAGCCGGCTCGTGGTTCCGCGGCCGGAGGAGGACCGGGTCCGCGCCCGCAACGAGGCGCAGCGCGCGTCCCAGATTGCCGAGACGTTGCGGCGTGGAGGCCTCACTCCGCCAAACCCGAGTGCGATCGTGACTGACCCGCAATCAAAGCGCGCGGTCGACCGTTTGTTGCGCGAGGGCGTCGTCGTGCGCGCCCTTGACCGCGCCAAGGGCAGGGACATGCTGTTCCATCACGATGCGATCGAAGCGGCCCAGCGTCGGCTCGCGCCTCTGCTGGAGCGTGCCCCGGGATTGCTGGTGACGGAGGTGGGCGCTGCGCTCGGCATCTCGCGCAAATACAGCATGCCGCTCCTTGACCATCTCGATACGATCCGGTTCACTCACAGGATCAAGGACCGGCGGATCCGTGCCGCAACGGCCAAAGAGAACCTCGGACATGAGATCGCTCAAGAACAGCTGTGAGGTCGCCATCGTCGGCGGTGGTCTCGCCGGCCTTAGCGCTGCGCGGCACGCAGTGCGTCTGGGGCGTTTGGCGACGCTGTTCGAGGCGAGTGGGCTGTTTGGTGGACTCGTCGCCACGGTCGGCGAGGTCGACGGCCTTCCGGTTCCCGGGAAATTCTCCGGTCAGGATCTTGCGATCCATCTGCTTCAGGATGCGCGCAAGGCGGCGGTTCAGGTGGTGCAGACGGGTGTCGCAAAGCTCGACTTGGGCAAGCACCTCACGCTCACAGATCACGAAAACAAGACTTATCATCCCGAGGCAATCATCATTGCCTCCGGTGCATCGCTACGCAAACTCGGCGTCCCAGGCGAGGAGGAATTCGCCGGCCGCGGCGTCTCGCGGTGCGCGACCTGTGATGGCGGATTTTTTCGCAACCAGGATGTCGTGGTCGTCGGTGGCGGTGACGGCGCGGTCCAGGAGGCTCTCGTGCTGGCGAAGACCAGCCGCCGCGTGATCATGGTTTGCCGAAGCCCGCTGAGGGCGAAGCGCGACTACATCGAGAAGCTCGCCGCGCGCGAGAACGTCAGCTTCGTGTGGGACAGCGAGGTGAGCAAGGTTCTCGGCGATGGCGGGGTTTGCGGCGTTCGCCTGCGCAATGTGAAGGAAGGCACGTGTTCGGACATCGAATGCGCCGGTCTCTTTCCGTTCATCGGCGCGACGCCAAACACCGAATTCGCTCCCGCATCGTTGCTTACGGAGACGGGACACATCAAGACGACCCCGCGGTTCGCGACCTCCGACTCTCGTGTGTTCGCCGTTGGCGCGGTTCGCGCGGATTACGGCGGAAATCTCGTCCAAGCGATGGCGGAAGGCGTTGGGGCGGCCGAGGCTGCGGCTCGACTGCTGTTACATTGATATGGAGGAGTTTGCGATGGCGAAGAAATCCAGCGGCGATGGGCTCTATGAAGTCGTTTGGCCTCGCGGGGAGCGAAAGCAGGCATTGCGCCCGCTCGCCAAGCGGCTCGACACGCTCAACGGAAAAACCATCGCCCAATTGTGGGACTACCTGTTCGCCGGCGACGAAGTTTTCGCCGCGCTCGAAGAGAAGCTGCGCGCGCAATACCCTGACGTGAAATTCGTCAGCTGGCGCGAATTCGGCTCCACCCATGCCGTGAACGAAAAGGAATTGCTCGCCTCGCTGCCGCAGCGCTTCAAAGAACTGGGAGTGGATGGCGCCATCTCATCGATGGCGTGTTGAGGCAGTTGTACGCCCGCCGTGTTGCGGGCCAGTGAAGCGTGCGAGCGAGGCGGATTCCCCACTTCGTCGCTCGTCTGTGAGGGCTTCCTCGGGCAGGCCGCCGCGACGTCGGCGGGCCTTGGCATGCCGAACCTTCCCGTGGCGGTGATACCGGGCCATCCCGGTGCACAGAGCCTGGAGGAACTGCGCGCGAACGCTCGCAACGTCACCGCTCAGCAGGTCATCGACAATCTGCTCGCCAAGCCTGCCGAGCAGGAAAGCATCCATGAACCGAGCGCGCGCGACATTGTGTTCCGCGGGACGTTCGAGGAAGTGAATGCCTATTTCTATGAGCGTGAATGGAGCGACGGGCTACCGATCATTCCGCCGACCACGGAGAAGATCGAGGAGTTCCTCCGCTTCACCGATCGTGCGCCGGAAGAATTGCTCGGCATTCTCCTGCCTGAAAACCGCGCCGCGACGCTGTGGGGAGTCGCCGTCAATGGCGTGATGGCCGGCTGCCGCCCGGAGTACATGCCGATTCTGGTTGCCCTCGTCGAGGCGATGGCGGATCCCATCTATGGGGTCGAACACAGCGGCAATACGCCTGGATCGGAAACGCTGATCATCCTCAACGGACCGATTATCAAGGATCTCAACTTCAACTACACGCAAGGTGTGCTGCGCGACGGCTTCATGCCGAACACCTCGGTCGGGCGCTTCTGGCGACTTGCACTGCGCAACCTCGCCGGCTTCCTGCTGCACAAGAACGACAAGGCGACTTTCGGGAATACGTTCCGCGTGGTTCTTGCCGAGAACGAGGATGTGCTCGCCAAGATCGGCTGGCCGCCGAACAGCGTCGACATGGGATTTGCGGCCGGGGACAACACCGTCACCATTACCCGACTGACGGGAGGCGGCGTCCTTCCCTCCGTCACCGGCAGCACGCCGGAAGCAATGATGCCTTACCTCGCCGACGGCGTTGCCAAGCAAACCGGCTGGGAGATCGTTTTCACGGTGGGCGGCCTCTCCATCGGTACATTGCGTCCGGTGCTCGTCCTGAGCCCCATCCTCGCCGAGACGATTGCGCGGGCCGGTTGGAGCAAAGACGACGTCAAGCGCTACCTTTACAACCATGCGCGCATGCCTGCCTGGCGCGTGGAGGCCTTTACCGAAAAGTGGGCGGACTTCCGGATCGGCTCGCTCCAGCGGCAGGTCAACCTCGGTCGGCTGCCGCAGGATTTCCACGCATCGGATGATCCGGACCGGCTCGTGCCGATCGTGCTCGAGCCCGACGACTTCATCGTGCTCGTATCCGGCGACCCATTGCGGACGAACGCCTACGCCTTCGCTCACAACGGCTATCTCGGTTTTCCGGCGGCGCGAAGCATCGGCTTGCCGAAAGACTGGACCGAACGGCTGCGCAAGATCCGCAAGTAGCACCGCTCGCCCGCCGCGACACCCAATTTCGAGGATAGACTGTTCGCTCGAGGCCCTCGAGGCCCGACGCAGAGTCAGATCGGCCTCGAGCGCATCGGAGGGGGTATTGTGACACCAGCAGGGAAGTCAGAGGAAGGCACGGGCGCCACGCTGACCGAGGCGATCCGGCGGCAGGCCGAGGAACGTGAAGCGCACGTATTGGGCAACGGCCCCCGGCTCGATCCCATCGCACTGCATGAACTTTCCAGCGGTTTGCTCGCAATTCTCGCGCGCATGGAGAGTGTGAACGAGGTGCTCAACTCCAGTGCCGAAGGAGATCGTGGAGGCACGCAGCAATTGCGGGCACAAGTGCTCGCGGATCCGGGAACTGCGGCCTCATCGCCCGAGGTCTTGGCAGGCCTGTCGCAATTGCCGGAAATCGTCCGAACCATGCTGCGTCACCCCGATCTGTTCGCGCTTCATACGGATGTCGGCCTTGAGCTTCTTGCTCGAGGTGCCCTATCGTTACGCGATCGCGAACTCGCCGTATTGCGGATCGCCTGGCTCTGTCAGGCCCCCTATGAATGGGGAGAACATGTCATGGTTGGCAAGCGGTTTGGCCTCACCGGCGAGGATATCGCGCGCGTGATCGACGGCCCTGATGCAGACGGCTGGGACGAGCATGAGAGCGCTGTCTTACGAGCCGTCGATGAGTTGCATGGCGATGCCATGATTTCGGATGCAACATGGAGCACGCTCGCCAAACGATTCGACGAACGGCAGCTGATCGAATTGCCGATCATCGTAGGTCAATACCAGACGGTTGCCTATTATCAGAACTCGCTTCGCCTTCGCCTGCATACGGGCAATAGCGGCCTGAAGGCGCGCTAGGGCATTTTGCGTCGGCCGAAGACCTGCCCCCGATTCGCCCGCTTCGGTCATTCAAGCACTTCGCGGCTCTCTATGCGCGCAAAACGCGTTTTCCGCCGTCCGTAGAACTACGTACTTGACCGATAAGTCAACAGTGTTGACTATTACCAGGTAACGAAACTCTCCCACTTTGGGGCTTGCATACGATATCCAACGGCGGAATTCAGACATGACCAAGTGCGCCCCGACAAAAACGCCTGACTACGTCGATATCCCTTCGCTGAGGGAGAAGTACAGGCGGGAGCGCAGCAAGCGCCTGCGCCCCGAAGGCCAGAATCAGTATATGGAGCCCGTGGGCGACTTCGCGAAGGCGTATCAATCGGATCCCCACATGCCGGTGCTACCACGGGAGCCGATCTCGGCGGACATCGACGCGGCCATTCTGGGCGCGGGCTTCTGCGGCATGCTGGCCGCCATCGAACTGAAGCAGGCGGGCGTCCGCAATTTCAAGAGCATCGACTGGGCGGGCGACTGGGGTGGCTGCTGGTACTGGAATCGCTACCCCGGCATTCAATGCGACAACGATGCATATTGCTACCTGCCGCTCCTCGAAGAGACCGGCTACATGCCGAAGAAGAAATTCGAGGATGGCTGGGACATCTACCAGCACAGCGTGCGAATAGCCAGGCATTACGACCTCTACCCGCACGCCATCTTTCACACGCTGGTCACCGCACTGCACTGGGACGAGTCGATCGCGCGCTGGCGGCTCACCACGAATCGCGGCGACGATATCCGCGCCCGCTTCGTCGTCATGGCCGGCGGCCCCTTGAACAAGCCGAAGCTGCCCGGCATTCCGGGTATCAGCACCTTCAAGGGCAAAATCTTTCACACGGCGCGCTGGGAGTATGACTATACGGGCGGCACCGCCCAGAGCCCGGTGCTCGACAAGCTCGCCGACAAGCGCGTGGCCATCGTCGGCACGGGTGCGACTGCCATCCAGATCGTTCCCTATCTCGGTCGCTACGCCAAGCAGACCTACGTCATCCAGCGCACGCCTTCGAGCGTGGACGAACGCCACAATGCACCGACCGATCCCGAATGGGTGAAGACGCTCAAGCCCGGCTGGCAGAAGCAGCGGCAGATGAACTTCCATCACGGCGCGATGGAACGCTTCGGGCAGGGTGAGCCCGACATGGTTTGCGATATCTGGACCGAGATCAATCGCAATCTCAACGCGAGGCTCGAGGCCGAGGGCTGGCGCGATCTGACGCCCGAAGAGTTCATGACGGAACGGGAGATCGTCGACTATCAGGTGATGGAACGCTTGCGCCGCCGCGTCACCGACATCGTCAAGGACCAGGCAACGGCGGAGGCCCTGAAGCCTTGGTACCGCTTCCTGTGCAAGCGGCCATGCTCGAATGACGACTATTACGAGACCTTCAACCGTGCGAACGTGAAGTTGATCGACGTGTCGTCGACACAGGGTCTCGAACGAATGACCGAGAAGGGCTTCGTTCACCATGGGATCGAATATGAAGTCGATTGCATCATTCTCGCGAGCGGATACGAGATCACGAGCGAGTTGCGTAAGCGCTGGGGTATCGATTCGATCGTGGGCCGCAACGGCGTGTCGCTGTACGATCACTGGGCCGACGGCTACAAGACGCTGCACGGCATGATGACGCACGGCTTTCCGAACCAGTTCTTCACCGGTTTCACCCAGGCTGGATTGAACGCAACCAACAGCGTGACCTTCGTATCGCAGGGCCGTCATATCGGCTACATCGTCAGCCAGGCCTTGAAGCGCGGCGCCACGACCGTGGAACCCAGCCAGCAGGCCCAGGATGCCTGGGTGAAGACCATCCGCGAGAATTCGAACGAAAGCGCGCGGCAGTTCGCTCAGGAATGCACGCCCGGATATTTCAACAATGAGGGGGAAAAGGAGTTTCGCTGGTACCTGGGCGAGCCTTATGGGCGTGGCTTCTACGCCTTCGAGGAGCTGCTCGCGGACTGGCGCGCCAAGGGTAACTTGCAGGGCCTCGTTCTCAGCGTTCGGTCGGCGGCGCCCCGCGACCTGGTTGAAACGTAAACACCGAATCAGGAGAGCGTCGTGAGCACCGTCGTGAATGTCGCAAGCAACATCGGGGTTGAAGATCTCTCGGAGCCGTTGACCTTCCCGGTGGAAGCCTATATCTCCGCGGAATACGCGCACGCCGAGGCCGACAAGCTCTGGGCAAAGGTGTGGCAACACGTCGGCCGCGTTGAAGAGATCCCGGAGGTCGGCAACTACATCACGTACGAAATTGGAACCGACTCGATTCTGATCGTGCGTGCGGCGTCCGATTCGATCAAGGCTTATCACAATGTCTGCCCTCATCGAGGTCGCCGACTGGTGGGCACGCCCCGCGGCGCCAATCACGCCTGCGGCAAGACCATGAAATTCGGCTGCAACTACCATGCATGGACCTTCGACCTGCAAGGCAAAGCCACGTACATCCTCGACCAAGACGACTGGCAGGGCGCGCTGACCGAAGCGCGTACGAGCCTCGCCGCAGTCAAGGTCGATACCTGGGGCGGCTGGATATGGATCAACATGGATCCCGGCTGCGTGCCGCTGCGCGAATATCTCGAGCCCATCGCCGGTCTCCTCGCACCGTTCGAATTCGACAAGATGCGTTACAGGTTCCGCCAGTGGGTCGTCTTCGACTGCAACTGGAAAGTCGCGCTCGAAGCGTTCCTGGAGCCCTATCACGTGAAGGGCACGCACCCGCAACTCATGAAATATGGCGACTTCTACGCCTGGAGCAAGGCGCTGGGCTTGCACGGCAACGACGGCTTCGACACGCACAGTCCGGGCGAGGGTTCCGCGGCCGATACAACCGTCCATCGGGCCGCCAAGGGCGCCGATGCCCGCCTCACGATCGCACAGATGCAGGAGGAGTTCTGGCAGACGATTGGGGCCAGCACCACCGAGACCCTGGTCAACGCCGCGAAGCGCCTGGCCGATGAACTGCCGGCGGGTACTCCGGCGCACGACGTGCATCGCCATTGGCTCGAGTCCGCACGGCGCGACGATGCCGCACGTGGCGTGATCTGGCCGAACATCTCGGACAAGCAGATGGCGGATGCCGGTCTCGCCTTGAGCATCTTCCCCAACATGAACATTTTACCCGGCCCCACCTTCGCGTTGTATTACCGCGTCCGGCCCTTTGGCACCGACCCCAACAAGTGCATCTACGAGGCCATTGCCATGGAGCGCTTCCCCGACGGACAGGAGCCGAAGACCGCGTGGAAATATGCGGAACCGACCGAGGAAAACTGGCGCCTGGTCATTGCGCAGGACTTCTCGAACATGATCGAGGTGCAGCGGGGCCTGCATTCCCGCGGCTTTCGCGGCAACCTCCCCAACCCGCATCAGGAACGGAAGGTCACCAATCTTCACCGCAACTTGGCGAAATACATGGGCACGGGTGCACCACGCAGGCTCAGATAGGCGAAGGAGTTCGCCGCCGCGAGACTATTGGCGTGCGCTGGACGCAAACATCCGCATCATATCGCCCGAAGTGACCGGCCGCTTCGCGCCAAGCTCCACCGGCCGATCGCCGTCGGAGGATTTGGGCGTGGTATCGACGTTGCGCGCCTGCGCGGCTGCGCGCAGCGCTCCGACCGTTAACTCCAAGCGCTCGTGATATTTGAACAGGTCGAAGCGGAAGTGCCGAATCGCATTGCGGTGCGTAACCTTGTCGATCTGCTCGTCGGTCAGATGCTTGACGGTCTCGAAAAGGCGCTCGGGCACTTCCGGCCAGAGCGCATCCGAATGCGGATAGTCGCACTCGTAGGCAATCATATCCTCGCCAATGTCCTTGATGTTGCGCAGGCCAAAGGCATCGTCGATGAAGCAGTTGAGGAAGTGACGCTTGAAGGTGTCGCTCGGCTTCTTGTCCTGGAAGATGGAGTGGGTCCAGACTTTGTGGCGGCTGTTGGAGAAGTCGGCGCGCTCGAGGAAATACGGCACCCAGCCGATGCTGCCCTCCGACAGGGCAATGCGCATCTGCGGATACTCCTGAAGCGCCTTGAGCTGCAACCAGTCGGCGGCGCCGACCGCAATGGACATCGGCATGGTCGTGATCCATGCCTCGATGGGCGTTTCCATCGAGGCATGCGGCGCCGGGTTGCCGGTGCCGATGTGCAGCGCGATGGTGACGTCGTCGTCGTTCACTGCCTTCCAGAATGGATTCCAATAGTCGTTGTGGATGCTCGGCAGGCCCTGCGTGGTGGGGTTTTCGTTCAGGTAGACCGTGACGCAACCCTTGCGCACGACGCGTCGGACCTCTTCGACCGTCGCATCCATGTCCCAGGTCGGCAGGATGGCGCAGGGAATGAAGCGGCCCGGATAGGCGCCGCACCACTCCTCGATGTGCCAGTCGTTGTAGGCGCGCAGGTGTCTTAGCGCGAGTTCCTTGTCGGGCGCCTTGTGAAAGGTGGCGCCGTTGAAGCCGATCGAGTTGCCAAAATTGAGTGACGCGGCGATGCCGTTGACGTCCATGTCGTCGACGCGCGCATGCACGTCGTAGCAACCCTTGCGCAGCTGGGCGAGCGCGGTGGGTTCCATGCCGTATTCTTCGAACGGACGTCCGACCACGGCGTTCAGACCCACCGAGCGGAACTTCATGCCCTGATAGGACCAGTGGTTCTTGCCGTTCCGGTCCGTGAGCAACTTCGGTGCGGTTGCGAGCGCATTGCCCGACAGCTGCTTGTCGAACATCTCCGGAGGTTCGCAGATGTGGTCATCGACGCTGATGATCAGCATGTCGTTCATTTTCATGGGGGGCGCTGCTCGGACGGCGGTTGAGATTTGGAACGACTATGGCGCATGGCGAGGGAGTTCCGCCATACGTATAAATACTGATTACCTGTCAACACTGTTGACTATTAGCATGGCGTGGCGATCCGGTGCAATTAACGTCCGGTCTCACCGGGCAGGCAGGAAAAAGCGAATGCTCGCTCAAGAAAATAAGCCCCCCAGGCAGAGGGCAAAACTCGTTGTTACCGATCTGACTGCGCGCATCGGCAGCGAAATCAAAACTGACGTGGCGACGCTGTTGAGCGGGGCGCGCGCAGCGGAAATTCGCGCTCTGCTGGAATTGCGCGGCGTCATCGTGTTTCGTGAGATCAACCTCACCGACCGGCAGCAGGTCACGTTCACAAAAACGCTCGGCACCCTCGTCGATGAGGGTGAGAACAACATCTACAAGATCACGATGGACACGGCCGAGAACCCCCACGCCGAGTATCTGAAGGGTGCTTTCTATTGGCACATCGATGGCACCATGTGGAATGTGCCGACCTTCGCTGCCGTTCTGAGCGCTCGGCGGCTCGCGCCCGCCGGCGGCCAGACCGAGTATTGCAACACGTATGCCGCCTACGACGACCTGCCGCAGTCCGAGAAGAATGCCTACGACAAGCTCAAAGTGGTGCATTCGTTCGAAGTTGCGCAGCGTTATGTGAACCCGGAGCCGAGTTATGCGGTACTTCAGGAGTGGCAGAAGAAAGGGACCAGGACGCTGCCGTTGGTCTGGAAGCACCGAGACGACCGCAAATCCCTGATCCTCGGATGTACGGCGGCTTACGTGGTCGGCATGAGCCCGGAGCCAAGCGCGGCCCTGCTGTGCCGCCTGCGCGATCACGCGACCCAGCCGCAGTTCGCCTACCGGCATGAATGGAAGCTCGGCGACATGGTGATCTGGGACAACACCGGCACCATGCATCGTGCGATGCCCTATGCACTCGACAGCGGTCGAATGATGCACCGGTCGGTACTGCAAGGAGAAGAGTCACTCGCCTGACCGCCCACAACGACAGTGTAGCCAATGAGGCGAGCTTCGCCTCACCGAGGGGACCGATGAGTTCTGTATCTCAGGAAGCAATTGCCGCGGGCGCCCCGCAATTCAGCGCCGAAGCAACCGCGTGGCCGCCGAACTGCGAGACCGTGCCGCACGGCGTCGGTGTCGGCCGTTATATCGATCCGGCGTTCGCACGCCTGGAATTCGAGAAGCTGTGGTACCGGGTTTGGCAGATCGCCGCAAGGGTCGATGAGATTCCGGAAACCGGCGACTACACGGCTTATGAGATCGGAGATCAGTCGGTTCTGCTCGTCAGGGTGGACGAGTCCACCGTCAAGGCGTATCAGAACGTCTGCCCGCATCGGGGCACCACGCTCGGTGAAGGGTGCGGCCACTTCGAGGCGGGCCGGATCATATGTCCCTTCCACGGCTGGCGCTGGGATCTCGCCGGCAAGATCCAATTCGTGCTCGAGCGCCAGGAATTCCGCAACGGGCAGTTGCGCGACATCGACGTCGCGTTGAAGGAAGTACACGTCGTCCTGTTCGCGGGATTCGTGTTCATCAACCTCGCCCGAAAACCCGAGCCCTTCGACGACTTCATCGCGCCGGTGCGCCGCTGGATCGAGGGTCTCGCGATTGGCGACATGCATCATTCCTGGTGGAAATCGATTCCCGCGCCGGCCAATTGGAAGGTGATGCAGGAAGCGTTCTTCGAGGCTTATCACGTGCCCGCCACGCATCCGCAACTGGAAAAGGTGGGACGCGATGTCATTTACGGCAATCGGACCGATGGTCCCATGATGCATCGAAACGTCACCTACGATGGTCTCCCGCACGGTCATGGACGATTCTACGGGGGTAAGAAGACGCCGATGGCGGGTCACATCCTGGTGCCGACGAACGACCCGGTCGAGGACATGGCGGCCCGCCTGTCACTTCTCGTCGACGGAATGAATTCGATGGTCGTGCAGGAGGATGTCGACGTTGTGCGGTCACTTAGTGGAAAACCCATTCCGCCGGGATCGACCCTGGGCGCGGAGTACGTGCAGGCCTTGTACGCGAAGGCCGCGTCGCAGCAGCGGCCCATGCCCGCGCGGACACCAGAAACGATTGACATGTGGGGTGGCGAGATCTTCATCTTTCCCAACTTCATGATCCTCCCGCAGGCCGGCAATGCCAACTTCTATCGGGCTCGACCGCATCCAACCGATCCTGACCAGAGCCTCTTCGAGATCTTCGCGGTGAAGACCTACCCCGCAGCGGACAAGCCGCCGCGGGCGACGGTCGAGCACGTTACCGATCCGCAGCAGCAGCTGCGACTCATTCCGCGCCAGGATCTCGGCAATCTGCCACGCGTACAGAAGGGCCTGCACTCGCGCGCCATTCGTCACGTGTGGCTTGCGGAGAACCAGGAGAGAATCATTTCGAACATGCACCAGGAGCTCGATCGCTACTTGCGTTCCTAGCTGCTGAGGGTGGCGGAAGCGGATGGGAATCGAACCCACCGCCCGCTGTTCGCGAGCCACTGGTTTTGAAGACCAAGGAAGCCACCAGGCTTCTGTCGCTTCCGCAATTAACCTCACGGTAACCGTCGCGTGAGAGCGGTGCAGTTACCCACCACCTTTCTATCCTAACGTAACCGTCCCGGCCATGGCCGTCCAGACTTACCTACTCGGGCGCAGCTCACCAGCGCCCCCTGCCGCTGCCGGCAGTTGGTCGGCGGCCAGCAGTCGGTCGAGGGCCGCTCCAAAATCGTGGGTGTGCCAGAGATTCAGAAAGGCTGTGAAGACATGCAAGAACCCGCGTGCGACTTCGTTCTTGTGCAGCAACGGATCGAGCGGGCCGGAAGCCCCGGCGGCCTCGGGCAGGCGCGAGAGCACCAGCGAGGGGACATCCATCATCAAGGCAAGACCAAGCATCGCCACAGAAAGATCCAGGTGAAGCCTCAGTTCCGGCGCATCGAGCCGCGGACCGCCGTGCGCGTGCAGTTCACGAGCGAACAGGGCGAGCAGCTCGTCGAGGTGCCTGTCCCAGATTTCCAGGCTCGCCCCGCACAGCCCACCCCAAAGCGCCGTTGCCACATTCATCTGGCGCACCATCCCCCAGTCCAGCAACCCGCATTGAAGCACGCCCGACGCATCGCGCCAGAACCAGGCATTGTCGATGTTGGTGTTCCAGTGACACAGAGCGACGAAATCGCGATGCGCATAGAGGAAGCGCTTGATCGTCGCTTCGTGGCGCAGGAAGCGGACGGCTTCGTGCTCCAGCCGGGCGATGAATTCGGGCGCCGCGACCTGGGAGGGCAGAAGTTGGGGACAGCTTGCGGCGAATGCCGCATAACGCGCAATCCGTTCGCGCAGCTGCTGCTCGTCCCAGGGAATGGGGAAGTCGGCGGCGGCCGTTTCGAAATCGAAAGGGAAGAGCGCATCGACCTGCGGGGATAGCAGCCCGGCCTTGTGCGCGGCGGCGAGCCGCGCGAGCGCCGTCACGGTCGCGCGGTAATAGGCGAGCGGTTCGGCAAGCTCGTGATCCATGCATTTCGGCCGGAGCGGCTCGATGCCGTCGCGGCCGAAGGCGATTCGCTGCGAGATGAGGATGCCGGTACCGGATTCGCGGTGGAAATCCGCGAAGCAGGCGGCCGGAACGCTGACCGGAAAGCCGGGCAGGCGCGACAGTGTCGCGAGGCGGACCTCGGCCTCCAGCTCGTACCGGCGGCGGTCGCGAAACGCGTCGGTGAAGTCGCGGGAGAATTTCACGAAAAGCTCGGTGTGCAGGCCCGGCTCCGCGCGCGCATAGTCGACCGACAGGAGCAGCTTGTGGCCCGAATTGCCGCCCGGAAAGGGCTCGAAGCGGGAGATGCGAACGATGCCGTTGTCAGGGGAAAGCGATCCGAAACGCCGGAAAGCTTCGGTCAGGAATGCCTCGCCGGCGGCGCGCAGCGCGGCGGCATGCGCCGGCATGACGAGACCCGTGGCATCACCGCGCACGAAGTCCAATGGCACCGGTTGGTCATCGCGCATCATCGGGTGATCAATCTAAGCGGATTTCATTTCGGAGCCGTGGCGCCCCCCGCCTTGGCCATTTCGAAGCTGTAGCGTATGTGGCCGAGCTGGCCCAACGGAACGACCGGAAAGATCACAGGCGCGTTCGTACTCCTGATGTCATCGATCTGATCGGCCACGTCCTCGATCGACCATGCGCCGCGGTACACACCCGGCGATTCGGCCACGTAGGCCCGCGCGGCGCGACCGGCCATGGAGCTCAGCATCTCGCCCGTGATCGAGCAAGATTCATGCGCCAGCCAGCCCACCACAGGCGCCGCGAGCTCCGGGTCCATGGGCGGGTAGGCGCTCGTGTCCAGTCCTTCGGCCATGCGTGTCAGGGCTCCCGGAAGGATGACGTTGCACTTCACGCCCTCCTCAGCACCCTCGAGCGCCACGACATTGGACAACCCGATGATGCCCGCCTTCGCCACCGCGTAATTCACCGAATTGCGATTTCCATACAGGCCGTTGACCGACGATGTCAGCACGACGCGGCCGTAGCCGGCCTTGCACATGAGAGGAAAGGCCGGGCGGACGACATGGAACGCTCCGCGCAGATGAACGTCCAGGACCAATTCGAAATCCGCGTACGTCATCTCCTTCAAGGAGGCGCGGCGAACGATCCCGGCATTGTGGATGAGGATGTCGATCCGCCCGTAATGATCGAGCGCCGATTGGATGATGGCCTTGCCGCCTTCGGGCGTAGCCACCGACTCGGTGCACGCGACCGCCTCGCCACCCGCGGCTCTGATCTCCTGCACCACCTCTTGCGCGGGACCTGCGTCGATGCCATCGCCCTTGAGACTGGCGCCCGGGTCGTTGACGACGACCTTTGCTCCCCGCGACGCGAGAAGCAGGGCATAGGAGCGCCCGAGCCCTCTGCCTGCGCCGGTGATGACCGCCACACGATTGTCGAATTTCAATTCTGGCATCGGGCATTCCTCTCCGTTGTCATGACAACAAACACACTACGCCTCTCAGGCCACGGCCTTCGATGCACGCAGCTCCTCGATCTGCTGGGATGTCAAACCAAGAACGTGCCGCAAGATCTCATCGGTATGCTGCCCGAGGACCGGAGGCGCGGCCGGAACCGGCTGAGGGTCGCCTGGGAATTTGATGGGACGATCGACGATCGGTATTTTCCCCAGGGTCTGATGATCCGTCTCGACCACCATGCCCCGCGCAACTGCCTGCGGTTGAGAGAGCGCCTCCTTGATGCCCAGGATGGGCGCGTGCGGAACCTGATGTTGCGTGAAAAGCTCCACGAGGTCCGCCACGTTCTTCCGCCGGGTGCACTCGGAAATCCTCTCATTCACCAGGCGGCGATTGTCGCGCCGCTTCTCGATGGTTTCGAAGCGGGCATCCTTGATCCAATCCTGCATGCCCAAAGCCTGGCAAATACGCTCCCAAAAACTGTTCATCAGACAGGCGACCACGATCGACCCGTCCTGCGCGGGGAATATCCCATAGGGAACCAGGTTGGGATGTTCCGACCCTTGAGGTTTCGGATCCTCCCCCGTGAAGAACGCGAGTTGCGCGAGATAGCCCAGCATGCCGATCAGTCCGTCGAACAGGCTGACGTCGATCAAACGTCCGCGACCGGTGACGCTGCGCTCATACAGCGCCGCCAATATGCCGATCGGGCCGCTGATTCCACCCACCAGGTCGCCCAAGGGTATCCCGAGTTTCGTCGGCGGCCGGCCGGGTTCGCCATTGATGCTCAGGGCACCGGACATGGCCTGCAACACGATATCGAAGGAGGGGCGGTCGCGCAGCGGGCCCGTCATTCCGTAACCCGAGATCGAGCAGTAGATCAGCCGCGGATTGATGGCAGACAGGATTTCATATCCCAGGCCAAGGCGATCCATGACGCCGGGGCGATAGTTCTCGATCAGGATGTCGCATTTGGCGGCGAGCGCTTTGACCAGCGCCACGCCGGCATCGTTCTTCAGATCGACGACGATGCTCTTCTTCCCGCGGTTCACGCTCAGGAAGTAGTGGCTTTCGTTCTCGCGAAGCGGCGGGAAAAGGCGCGTTTCGTCACCGGTCTCGGGAGGCTCGACTTTCAACACCTCCGCGCCGAGATCGGCCAGCGCGAGCGACGCCGCCGGCCCGGCCAGCACGCGAGTGAAATCGAGAACACGAATTCCCTGCAGGGGACCGGCCCAGCTCGGAGCAATGACGTCATGCATAGGCGTACTCTGACATAGTGCGAGTCACCGCTGCACATCCCGGCCGCGCCCCCATCGACGGGGCGGGACCGAAATGCATGGCCCGCCAACCCGAGAGTCAGCGGGAACCGGAGCGGCTGGGCAATTCTACGATCGCTGCACCGGTCGCGGACAGCTCATCGCGATGCGTGCGGGCCTTCTGGTTAATTTCCACCAGATGCTTGCCCTGCTCCACGAATTTTCGGCTGACGACACCGTCGATGAATAAGGCGTCGCCGTCGGGATTGTGGCGGCGGACCTGACACTTGCTCTTCATCAGAAAGCCGTCATCGCCCATCCAATTGGTGAGGTGGTGCGTCAACCAGGAGCAGCGCTCAGGACCGTAGTCATAAGCGCCCGGCGCGCCGACTTCGAGGGCGAATGATTCGTCCCAATGAACGCGTTCGGGACAATCGGGTACATTGAATCGATTCCTGATGCCCAAGCCCGGGTGCTTCGACTGCATTTTCCAGGCGAGCTTGTTCGCGCGAATGTAAAGACCGCCCCAGCCCTGTGCATAGCAAATGAAGCCGGTGACCGTCATCGGGCCCTTCATCATGCGCGGCAGCGCCTCGCCCTCCTTCACGTCTTCCCAATATCGTGGGGTGGCGCCGCGAATCTTCTCCGCCTCGTACAACTTGGAGAACTCGGCAAGCTGCTCCTCCGTGTACCGCTCGACACGGCCGCGAGCCTCCGTGTATTTCGTGCCGCGCTCACGCGCTTCGTCGCGATCGGTCCGAAAGACCCACGAATCGGCCTCCGCCACCTTGTCGCCGCGCTGGTTGAAGAAATCCACGTGGTAGATCTGCTGGAAGCTGCGTCCGGCAAAACGGGTCTGGTGCTCGACCAGGTCCTTCAGATACGCCTCGGTGGTGATCACGTCGTTGCGCAGGACGGGCTTGTGCCACGTCCAGTCCGCCCCCGCCCACATGGCATGAATGCCCGAGAGACCGCCGCAATAGCCCGAGATGATGCGGTTGGTCGAAAAGAGGAAGCTCGGCAGCGCGACGAGGGTCCCGAACTTGGTCTTTTCGGCATAAGCGGGATCGGTCCACAGCGGGTTGTCATCGCCGATGCCGTGGGCGTAGTGACGAATGGCGTCACGGGTCGCCTCGTAGTTCCAAGGCTCCAACGTATCGGTGATTTTGACCCCGATCCGCTGGCGGAGGTCGTTCAGACCCTCTTCAGTGATCTTCGGGAAGCGGTCGGTGGTGGCTTTTAGGGGCGTCGACATGGGTCTTCTCCTGGAAATATTAGATGCGGATCGCGGCCGCGGCTTCGCGATCGCGTAGGGCCTTGCGGTTGACTTTTCCCGCCGGCGTCTTGGGAATTTCACTCACAAAGGCGATGTGACGCGGGAATTCGTGCTGGCTCAAGCGTTCGCGTGTGAATGTCTTCAGCTCATCGACATAATCCTCGCTCGGCGAGCGGTGGGTGACGATGAAAGCTTTGGCGACCTGCCCGCGCGTTGCATCCGGCACGGCAATCACGGCCGCTTCCCTCACGTCCGGGTGTTTGAGCAGCGTGTTTTCGATCTCGACCGCGCTCATGGTCCAGCCGGCGGAGATGATCACATCATCCGCACGACCGGCGTGATAGAAATAACCATCCTCGTCGATCTTCGCGAGGTCTTTGGTGGTTTCCCACCGATCGCGTCGCCACAGCATGAGTTCACCGACGACGCCCGGCTCCGCCGGGGAGCCGTCCGGCTTCTGCACTTCGAGCTTCAGCCCGGGCACCGCCTTGCCCAACGAACCCGGCTTCACGACATAGTCGCCGGCGCCCGGGTAGTTGACCAGCACCACGCCGATCTCGGTCGTGCCGTACATGCTGCACGCCGGGACATGGAAGGTCTGGTCGATGAACTCCAGGGTCGCCGGATCGATGGGCTCGCCGGTGTAGGACAGCTTCTTGATCGAGAACGCGAACTCCTGTGCCTTGCCCGAAATCTTCATCATCCGGTAATGGGTGGCCGCCGCCGACATGTTCGTGATCTTGTAATCTTGCAGCGCCTTCATCAGCCGCACCGCATCGAAGCGGCCGGCGAACGTGCCAGTGGTGACGCCCAGCGCCAGCGGCGCCAGCGTCCCATGCCAAAGGCCGTGCCCCCAAGCGGGCGAGGAAGGACAGAAAAATTCGTCGCCCGGCCGGATGCCGGTTCCGTACAGCGCGGCAAACATCAGCGTCACGATGGCGCGATGCGAGTGCTTCACCGCGGCCGGCAACTCACGGGTGGTGCCCGAAGTGTACTGAAACACAGCCAGATCATTGGCGCGGGTCGCCGACGCATAGGTTGAGGGCAAACCGGCCATGGCATGCAACAGGGCGGAATCGGCAACCACGACGCGGATTCCCTCGATTTGCCGGGCAATATCAGCCTTTTCCGCATTCGTAATCAGCAGCTTCGGCTTGCAATCATCGACCCGCAGCCGCAGCCCGTCGAGCCCGAAGAGCGTGAACAGCGGCACACTGATCGCGCCCATGATCATCGCGCCGAACAGACTCAGATAGAAAGGCAACGAGGGTTCCAGCATGAAGGCGATGCGGTCGCCCGGTTGAATGCCGTTCGCCGTCAGCCAGTGCGCGAAGCGCGCGGACCCGGCCGCGATCTCGTCGAAACTCAGGATCTCGTCGCTGCCATCCGCATGCGCAATGCGCACCGCGATGCGCCCCGACCCATCCGCGTGACGGCCGATGCACTCGTGAGCGATATTGAGGTGTTCGCCATCACCGTCGAACAGGTCCCAGAGCGCCCGTGAATCGGCGAACCTTTGGGCATCGGCGTAGCGGGTGTATTCGGTGAGTTTCGCCATCGGTCCAGGCCAGCCAGTTGTCCGAAGTTGCCGGAAAGGCCAATTCGGAATGGCACTCAATCTGCCACAGGAAACCGACTATTGCAAATATAGAATTTGCATTTCATATATGCAACAGCTATCCTGAATTCATCATGTCAAGCTCCGAGCAACGGCAGCGCCGCCCCCGACCGGACCGCGAGCTCGCGCGGGCCGTGGGGGCGAGCAAAGCGCCCGCCATTTCGCGCGCGGCGGCGGTCTTGCGCTTGCTCGGGAAAAGCGATGCGCCGCTCGGCGTGCATGCCATCGCGCGCGAGCTCGGCCTGGTACCGAGCACCTGCCTCCACGTCCTCAGAGCCTTGGTGGCCGAGGAGTTTGTATCCTTCGATCCCGATACCAAGCGCTATTCTCTGGAGGCGGGCGTTCTCACGCTCGCGCGGCACTGGCTCAGGCGCAACCGGTTCACCGATTTGGCGCAGTCGGCGCTCGATCGCATCGGTGAGGCCTTCGATGTGACGGTGCTCGGCGTGCACATCGTCGGGCTCGATCACATCATCGTCGTCGCGGTATCCCAGTCCGGGCAGAATTTTCAGCTCAGTACGCAGATCGGCAGCCGCTTTCCGGCGCTGATCAGCGCCACGGGTCGGTGCATCGCGGCATTCGGCGAGCACTCCGAAGCGGAGTTGGAAGCGCGATTCAAGACGCTGCGCTGGGATGAGCCACCGACCCTCGATGAATGGAAGGCGCAGGTCCGCCAGACGCGCGTCCGGGGATTTGCCGTCGATGCCGGCAACTACATCTCCGGAGTGACGGTGGTTGCGGCACCCGTCTGGAAAACACGCGCCAGCCTCAGCCACGCGCTCGTTGCCATTGGTATCGGCAGCGCCCTGAAACGGGCCGGGCTTCCAGCGCTCCAGGACGCCCTCCTGTCTGCCGCGCGGACGTTGTCGAATCAACTTTGCGGCGACGCATCGCCGGAACGCAATCCGCCGGGAAGCCGCGATGGCTAGCGCCGGCCTCTTTGCGCACGTGGCGTGCGTCTCACAGCAGCGAATGCGTTTCGAGGAACGAGAGGATTGCCCGACCGACCTCGGCGGAATGCGTTTTGTGTACGTTGTGCCTTCCGCCCGCGATCACCAGACCCGCCGCATTCGGGATCTTACTGACCAGGTAGTCCTTGGCCGCCAGGAAGCGACGGTCCTCACTGCCCACAATGACCAGGGTGGGCACCTGGATGGAACCGAGAGCGTCGATCACAGTTCCATCGCCATGTACGCCGAGCCGACGGGCGGCCGGGTGGGCATCCGCACCGAGGTCCATGGACAGCGCGAAGCGATTCCACTGTTCTCGGGCCGTCTCGTCGCGAAAGCCGGGGCCGGTGGCAATGAGCACGAGTGCCTCGACGAGCCGTGGATATTGAATCGCCGCAGCCAGCGACAGGTACCCCCCGAGGGAGTGTCCGATGAGTATCGCCGGATTGTCAGCACTGCCGCCCGCCCGAGCGATCATGGTCGCCAAGTCCGCCAGCGCGAATTGGCGGTCGTAGTCCTTGGGGTCGTCAGATCTCTGTGACTGGCCGTGACCGCGAAGATCCCAGCAGAGCGCGGCTGTGCTCCCAGGGAGTGATCGCACGATGTCCGCCCAGACGTCGGACGTCGCGCCCAGGCCGCTGGTGAAGACGACGGGGCGGCCGGCCCCGTGAATGAAGAAGTGAAGCTTCAGGGCGCGTAGCCGAGGAGCGACTTGATTTCCAGGTACTCCTGGAAACCCGACTCACCCCACTCGCGTCCGTTGCCGCTCTTCTTGTAGCCACCGAATGCGGCATGGAAATCGAATCCGTCGTTGATCGACACCCACCCCGCGCGGATGTGGCGGGCGACTGCACGAGCCTTGTCGAGATCCGCACCCGCGACGTTACCGGCAAGGCCAAATTCCGAGTCGTTGGCGATCTGGATCGCTTGCTCCACATTGTCATAGCCAATGATCGTGAGCACCGGCCCGAAGATCTCCTCGCGCGCGATGACCATGTCGTTGGTGACATTCGCGAACACCGTGGGCTTCACATAAAAGCCCTTCGTCAGCCCTTCCGGACGACCTGCTCCGCCGGCCACGAGCTTCGCGCCCTCGGCAATGCCCTTCTGAATATATTCCTGGACGGAATTGAACTGGGATTTGGAGACCACCGGTCCCATGGCGAAATCCCCACCCGGGTCGCCGACGGTCACCTGCGAGGCGGCCTCCCGGGCGACGCGGATCGCTTCCTCCATGCGCGCCTTGGGCACGAGCATGCGCGAGGTTGCGCTGCAGGTCTGGCCGGAATTGACCATCATGCCGGCGACACCCTTACCGACATTCTTTGCGAAATCCGCATCATCGAGAATGATGTTCGCGCTCTTGCCGCCCAACTCCTGGCACACGCGCTTGACCGTGGTCGCGGCGCTTTTTGCGACTTCAACGCCGGCGGCCTCCGATCCGGTAATCGAGATCATGTCGATTCCCGGATGGCTGGCCATCGCCGCACCCACGACGGAGCCCTTGCCTTGAATGAGATTGAACACGCCCGCCGGGACACCGGCGGCATCGAAGATCTCGGCGAGAATTTGCGCGGAGAAATGCGACTCTTGTGAGGGCTTGAGCACGATGGTGCATCCGGTCGCGAGCGCCGGGAACACCTTGACCGTCACCTGGTTGATGGGCCAGTTCCACGGCGTGATCATGCCGCAGACGCCGATCGGCTCTTTCACGAACAGCGTCGCGCCGCGCTGCTCCTCGAACTTGAAACTCTTCAGCACTTCGATGGCGGTGGTGAGATGGCCAAGCCCAAGGCCCACTTGGAAGCCATTGGCGAGTCCTTTCGGCGCGCCCATCTCTTCGGTAACCGCCGCAGCGAGGTCGCCGACACGCTTCTGATACTCGACGAGGATGCGTTCGAGTACTTTGAGCCGCTCCTCGCGGCTGCTCTTCGACCAGCTTGTGAATGCCTTGCGGGCGGCCTTGACCGCTCTGTCCACATCGGCGGCCGTACCGAGCGCGATCGTGCCGGACACTTCTTCGGTGGCGGGATTGACGGTATTCACCGTTTTCACATCGAGCGGATCAACCCATTTGCCATCGATGTAAAACTTGAGATATTTGCGCATCACTCTCCTCCTCCGCCTACTGCGTTCCTTCCGCGTACCAGGTACGGAACTCGTCATAACTCGGCATCTCTTCTGAATTCACCTTCGGATCGATCGGCACGTGAATGACGCCGACCTTGCCGCTGGCATAGGCGCGAGCAATGGCCGGCCCGATCTCCTCCTCACGATCGACGTATTCGCCGTAGCAACCGAAGCCCTCGGCGATTTTGTCGAACCGCACCTCCTTGCTCCAGTGCACTCCGGTTTCCAACGACCCTTGCCCGAAGGTGCGCTTGTAGACCCCGACCTCGAGGCCCCATTGATAGTCGGTGCCGACGACACAGACGAGCGGCAGCTTCAAGCGCGCGGCGGTCTCCAACTCCGCGATATGGAACATGAACGAGGAGTCGCTGGTGATGAGCATCACCGGGCGCTTCCTGCCGTCCGCAACCGAGGCACCGATGGCATAGGGCAGGCCCGTGCCGATGTGGCCGAAATTCTGGTTCCAGATGACATCGTGCGGTTTGCACTGCGAATAGGTCCACTGAAAGATGACGGTGGCACCGCCGTCGCGCGTGAGGATGCCGTTCTTCGGGAACGCCTTGGTCGCCTCCACCACGAAGCGTGCCGTATGCATGGGTTTCTTGCCGGTGGGAGCGGACTGCGCCAGGTCCGCAATCCGAGCCGCGTCCTCCTTGATCCAGCGATCGAGGTCGGCCGAGGATTTGCGCGGCGTGTCCTTGAGCGCCGCGACGAGCTGCGGGACGACAGCCCTCACATCGCCCACGAGCGCCACGTCAATCTGACGGTTCACGCCGATCGCCATCGGGTTCTGCTCGACATAGACCCACTTGCGGTTGGCTGCATTCGCAGCCCAGTGGCGCGTCTGGCCATAGTGGACCGGCTCGCCGAGCTCGGTGCCGAGCGCAATGCAAAGGTCGGACTTCACCACCGCCTCGATCGCCGAGGCCGAGAAGCCATAGGGGAAGGTGCGCTCCTCGACACCCTGGATGAACGAGGTGCCGCCGGAGGTCTGGATGATCGGGCAGCCGAGAAGCTTCGCGAGTTCCGCGACGGGTCCCTGCGTGCGCGATGTGTGCACGCCGTGACCCACCAGCAGGATCGGATTCTTTGCCGCACGCGCAAGCTTCACGGCCTCGGCGATTTCAGCGCTGCCGGCGCTCTGGTTGACGAGGCGATAGGCGGAGGGCGGACGCACCGCGGGGACGTCGAGATCCTCCTGGATCACGTGCGACGGATACTCGATGTAAGCAGGTCCCGGCGTGCCGGACATCGCCTGGCGCAGTGCCTGGCGGACGATCTCATCGGTCTGATTTGCATATTCGATCGACGCTGAGTACTTCACCGAGGCGGCCACGAGGGCCTCTTGCTGAACGAACTGGATACGGCCACGGCGCACCCGCTGCTCGGTGATGCGCGCACGCTGGCCGCCGAGAAAAATGACCGGCGAGTTCTCGACCTTGGCGCACATGATCGCGGGGGCCATATTGGCGATACCCGGCCCCAAGGTGGCGATGGCGAGCGCGGGCTTGCCCGTCATGCGCGACACCGCCTCCGCCATGAAACCTGCGGCCGCCTCGTGATGGGGAGCAACCACCTGCCAGCCACGCTGCTCCGCGGTCAGAAACAGATGCACGAAGTTCGGATCGGGAATGCCGAAGAGCGTCTTGACTCCCTCGGCTTCGAAGAGATCCAGAATGCGCTCGTATACCTTGACGGCCATAGTTACATCTCGCTTTGTTGTGTCGTCGGGCAGTTGATTGTCGCGCGAAGGTTTCCCTGCTTGTCCGAAATTCCTGAGCGCGTCCTTCTCTACTTCTTGAGCAGGCGCGGTGCACCCGTGCCCATGTACTTCGCCAGGTTGCGGTGGAAGTTCGTGACCTTTCGCTCCTGGTGCGGGTTGGGCTGGGGACCGCGGAAGCCGCGCGACTTCATGCCCTTCTGAACGGAGGCCATGTTCGAGTAGTCCTGTGCCAGCACCGAGCCCCACTTCTCC
Organism: uncultured Gammaproteobacteria bacterium; assembly: GCA_963801865.1. GTDB lineage: Bacteria > Pseudomonadota > Gammaproteobacteria > Steroidobacterales > Steroidobacteraceae > Bog-1198. Next base: position 548,807 of record CAWDGY010000002.1, read on the forward strand.
GCGGTCGGCTCCGCATACACCCACTCGGTCTTCGGCTCCTGTCCTGGCGGGAAGCGCTCGATCGCATAGGACTCGAAGATGCACTGGTTGGGATTGTCGCCGTAGGGCCGGGCGCGGTAGCACAAGGCAAAGGTAACCCCCTGCAGGATCGATACATTGGGAAAGAGGTGCCACGCGAGACCCGCTTCCGCCGTCTGCTCCGGGGTGATCGTCGGCCAGATGACGCCGCGCGCCGCGTCGTCGGCGCGGGCCGAGGCGAGCCAATGCTTGATCACCTCGGGCGCCGGAGTACCCTCGGGCAGCTCGTCGACCAGACGCTTCGCCGCATTCACCAGGGTCTCGGTGGAAGCGGCGTGATTCACGGTTTCATAATTCTCGCGTACCAGCTCGTAGGTCGAGACCCGAGGATCCGCACCCTTGCCTGCGCGCGTGACGGAGGTGCCTCCGGCTTTTCTGAGCGCCGGATCGCGCTCGTCGAAACCGCTCACCCCGTGCAGACCATAGGCCTTGCTGTACGCGTAAAACTCGCCATATTTCAACAGTTGCGGATGCGTACCCGCGACGTGGTAAGGCTCCATGAACGCTTCGAGCGAAGTCTTCCAGTTGGCGGGGTAGATCACCCACTGACGCCACTTGTAGCGCATCTTCCCGAACTCGAAGGGATCGAGAACGGCGGCGGCGGGCTCGAGGTACTCACGCAGCGACACGGAGTTCGGATCCATGTTGATGAAGATCCAGCCGCCCCACGTGTCGACCTTGACCTCCGAGAGCGAAGTCCGCTCTTCGGTCAGCGCGCCTTTCCAGTCCTGCGGGTCGAGAATGAAGGTGTTCTTGCCTTCGAGATTGTACGTCCAGCCATGGAAGCCGCAGACGAACCGCTGCCGCTTGCCGCAGGCGCGGTTCTCACCATTGGGCGTGTCGACCAAGCGGCGGCCGCGATGCGGGCAGACATTGTGGAACGCCTTGAGCTTGTCGGGCGCCGCGCGGACGATCAGGATCGAGTCGTCGCCGATGTCGTAGGTAATGAAGTTCCCCACCTCGGGGACTTCCTCGACGCGGCCGGCCATCTGCCACACCTTGGCCCATAGTCGGTCGGCTTCCGCCTTGGCATATTCCGGGGAAAGGAACGCCTCGACCGGATAGGTCAGCGGTTCCGCAAGGTCTTCAACCGTGATATTGGCCGCTTTGTTCACAATGTTGATACTCGTGCTCATGGCGTTCTCCTGCCCGAAATCTCAGTTTGCCACCTGGCTCAAGGTGCGCGCAGACGCGTCCGGCCCGCATACGAATGGCGCGTGCACAACGATGTTGATCAGGTGGGGAATGGTTGTCAAATTGTCATCTCCGGGCGTGACGCGTTGTGCGGTGCCCCGTGGGACGGCTAGGGACTCTTGGGCGCGGTGCCCGCATCGGGGCCCGGCATCCCCGGCGGCGGTCCGTATTCCTCGCAATCGTGGAACGACGCCGAAAAATCGGGTGGACCGCGGTAGTAGAGGTTCCAGTGGCGCGAGCGGAATCTCCAGCGATCTCCCTCATCGACATACCGGTCGTAGTACACGCCGATCGTCCTCGCGGCCCGGCCCTCCCTGAGCTTGACGTATTCGGTGACGTGGATTCTGCCGATCGCCGTCCCGTCCCCGACCTCGAGGATCGGCATGCCGAGAAACATCAGAACCCGTTCGGAAGGGGCGATGAATTTTTCGAACTGGTTTGCGATCTGAGCACGTCCGCGAACATGCATGCCGGCAATTTTCCACTCGGCGTCCGCGGCGAAACAGTCGGCGAAAGCGGCGAAGTCCTTTCTCCAGACGGCATCGACATAGCGTGCGTGAAGCTGACGGATCGCGCCGTCGGCAATCAGAAAGTCGGTCATGTCCCTCTCGCCCCCGTGCGGTGACCTGACGATCGCCGATGTCCAGCTCGCACGCCGCCCTCGATCATGATTCGAGGACGAGGCCCTCGAGGTCGCCTTTGCTCCGCCACTGCTCCAGCAGTTTCTGGAACGCATTCCAGCCCGGCCCGTAAGGTCGGAACAACGCCCAAGGCGCTTTCACCTGGCCCTCGTTGGTGAAATAGCTGGGCGTGCATTCACGCTGGAACTGAGACATATCGGGCTGCACTGCCTCGAAGTGCCTGACGTAGGCGTCCTGCGCCTCCTGACTCGGCTCGACGGCCTTTACGCCGCGCTTCAGCGCCTCGCTGATCACATAGGCGATGTGATGGGCCTGGCGGCTGCATTGCTCGGTCACGCTCGCGTTCAAACCGCCCTGGATGTATCCGGTGTAAAAAAGATTCGGGAACCCGTGCGTGATCACGCCGTGCAGGGTCTTGGGGCCGCCGGCCCAGTGCTGGTAGATCGACTTTCCGCCACGGCCTTGCACCACATCGATGCCCCAGCGGCGATCCAGGTCGCTGGAGACCTCGAAACCGCTGGCAAAGATCATGCAATCGACCGGATATTCGACGCCGCCCGCGACAAAACCGCTTTCGGTCATGCGCTCGACGCCCTTGGTCGCCGAAACATCGATCAGCTTGACATTGGGACGGTTGAAGGTCGGATAAAACTCGTTGTTCGACAGCGGGCGCTTGCAAAGAAAGCGGTACCACGGCTTCAGTGCTTCGGCGGTCGCCGCATCCTTGACGACGGCGGCGGCGCGCTGGCGCAGGCGCTCCATCACCCGGTAGTCGACCACTTCGCGTCGTGCCATGAACTGCTCGGGCGTGAGCTGCGGCCAGCCCTCGGCCTCGAGCTCCGCAGCCAAATTACGGCTGATCTCGGTCCAGATGTCACAGATCAGGTCCGGCTCGCCGGGCTTGAAGAATTCCATCGCTGCGCGGTGAAAATTCGCCTGCCGCTCTTTCTGCCAGCCGGGCTTCAGGCTCTTCACCCACTCGGGATCGGTGGGCGGGTTGCCGCGCTCATCGACGGTGGACGGCGTGCGCTGGATCACGTAGAGCTGCTTGGCATAGCGGCCAAGGAAGGGAACCGCCTGGATCGCGGTTGCGCCCGTGCCGATGATCGCCACGCGCTTGTCGGCCAGCTTGTCGAGGACCGGATTCTCCTGCGTTCCGCCGGTGTACGCATAGTCCCAGCGCGCCGAGTGGAACATCTTCCCCTTGAAGCGCTCGATGCCGGGGATGCCCGGCAGCTTCGGCAGGTTCAGAAACCCATTGGCCATGACCACGAAGCGGGCGCGGATTTCATCGCCGCGGCTCGTGCTCACTCGCCAGCGCTTGATCGTCTCGTCCCAGCGCAATGCGGTGATCAGAGTGTGAAACAGCGCCTTTTCATGGAAATCGAATTTTCGCGCGATGCTCTGGCAATACCCGCGGATCTCCCCGCCGTCCGAGAACTTCTTCGACGGCATGAAACCCGTCTCTTCGAGCAGCGGCAGGTAGCAATAGGCATCGTTATCGCACTGCAGACCCGGGTAGCGGTTCCAGTACCACACCCCGCCGAAGCCGCCTGCGTGATCGATGTTGCGAAAGCTGGTGAGGCCGGCCCGCTTCAGGTGATAGGCGGTCAGAATTCCGCTCCAACCGGCCCCCAGGATGGCGACGTCGAGATCTTCCGAGATCGGATCCCGCTGCAGCACCGGCATGTGCGGGTCGGCTGCATAGGTGTCCGCAAACTCTCCGACCGGCCGCACATACTGCTTCTGACCTTCACGGCGGAGGCGCCGGTCGCGCTCCTCGCGATATTTCTCCCGCAGCGAAGGGATATCGACTTCTTCAGGCGTCTGTGTCGGCGCGCACTTCATATTCCACCCGTGGTGATGTGGTTTCCATGATAGGCATAATCAACGGTGTTGTCTAGTAGCACTGGATCGCGCGGGTAAAACTCGTACGGACACCTTGCTCGCCCGCGTTCGAGCGGGCACTTGTCCGGACAGAGAAGAATGCCGCGGCATCGCAGCCATCGCCTATCATGCAGCGACGCGCTGCGCGCAATGAACTGGAATGTGCATGGCCTCCCGTGAAAAAATCAGCTAGCTACGGTCAAATCTCCGAAGGAGGACATCATGGGTAACCTCGCGAAGGGCACGGGCCCTCTGACCGGCTTGCGCGTGGTCGATCTCACCAGCATGGTCATGGGGCCCTATTGCACCCAGATCATGGCCGACATGGGCGCGGACGTGATCAAGATCGAGCCGCCTGAAGGGGACAATACCCGGAACATCTCGGTCGGTCCGGCGCCGGGCATGAGCGGCGTTTTCGTCAACGTCAATCGCGGCAAGCGCAGTGTCGTCCTCGACCTGCGCTCCGAGGCGGGCAAGAGCGCATTGCATGCACTCATCAAGAAGGCGGACGTCTTCATCCACTCGATGCGCTTCAAGGCCATCGCCAAGCTCGGATTCAGTTTCGAGGAGGTTGCCGCCATCAATCCGGCCATCATTTACACCAACTGCTACGGCTATGGCCGTCGCGGCCCCGACCGGGACCTGACTGCGTACGATGACACCATTCAGGCGGAATGCGGGCTGCCGATCGTCCAGCAGAAGCTGACCGGCGAAGCGAACTATGTCGGCACGATCATCGCCGACAAAGTCGCCGGCCTGACGGCGCTCTACGCCACGATGATGGCGCTGTTCCACCGCGAGCGCACCGGCGAGGGCCAAGAGGTGGAAGTCAGCATGTTCGAAACCATGGCCTCGTTCATGCTGGTGGAACACGCGAACGGCGCCATGTTCACCCCACCCCTCGGCCCCGCGATTTATCCACGCGCGGTGGCGCCCAACCGCCGGCCCTACCGCACGAAGGATGGGCAGATCTCCGCACTCATCTACAACGACAAGCAATGGTCCGCGTTCATCGAAGCCGTACGGCCGGCGTGGGCGAGCGAGGCCTTCGCCACGCTCGAGCACAGGGCACGCCATATCGATGCCGTGTACGCTCTGGTGGCCGACACGCTGAAGGAGCGAACCACCCAGGAATGGCTGGAACTGTTCCGCGCGCTCGACATACCGGCAGCGCCGCTCCGCACCCTCGATGAACTGTTCGATAATCCCCATCTGAACGCAGTCGGCTTGTTCGAGACGGTGGATACGCCGCATGGCCCGGTGCGCTTTCCAGGCGTGCCGACCTGGTTTTCGCGCACACCGGGCCGTGTCGCCGGCCCGGCTCCGGAGTTGGGCGCCCACACACGAGAGATTCTCGAGGAACTCGGACTGCCCGCCGCTGCCGCCGTCAAACCCGCCGGTGTTCGGGATCGGAAGACGTGGTCCGGACTTTGATCGCGTCGGGCCGCAGCCGGGGTGGTACGGGCTGCGAAGGAATTGGCGCGCCGGGGACCGTGTCTCAGTGAAATGCCGGGATGACCTCCCGGGCAAAGACCTCTGCATATTCGGCGAACTTCGAACGTGGAAGTCCCGGCGGCGCCATCATCATGAAGTGCTCAACGGCCGCCTTCGACAGCATCCGGTTGAACATATCGATGGCCTGACCCGGGGTCAAAATGCTCAAGATGCCGCTGCTCTTGAAGACCTCCAGCGTCATCGGCTTGAGCAGCGCCGTAGCGCCGAAGCCCGTGGCGGCCCGATCCTCGTTCAGCCACTGCCCGTAGGCATTGTTCACATAGTGAAAATAGGGCGCCAACTCATGCATCGCCTTCTCGGGATCGACGGCGACCAGGACAAACAATCCCTGGATGCGGATTCGCGCGCTCGCAGGATCCTTACCGCAGGCTCGGAGCTTCTCGAGGTAGAGGTCGCACACCTCGAGGTTGCCGAAGTAGCCGTCGCCGAACTTCGCGGTGCGCTCGAGCGCCTTGTCGGTGAATCCGCCGAGGTAGAGCGGTATGCGCCCGCGAATCGGCGTCGGAACGATCGAGGCATTCTTCAGAGTGAAGTGCTTGCCCGCATAAGAGAACGCTTCCCCGGCCCAGAGCCTGGAAACGATCTCGAGGAACTCGTCCGTGCGACGTCCACGTGAGGTGAAGTCGACGCCATAGGCGTCCGCCTCGCTGCGGCGATAGCCGACCGCGACGGCCATTTCCAGCCGGCCGTTGGACAAGATGTCGAGGACCGAGCACTCTTCGGCGAACCGCACCGGGTGATAAAGGGGCGCGAGCGCGATCGCCGAGCCGAGTTTGATCGTCTTGGTGCGTGCAGCGATCGCACCCAGCACGACCAGCGGCGACGGCACATAACCATCGCCGGCGCCGTGATGCTCGGGTACCCATGCCCCCTCAAACCCGATGCTCTCGGTCCAGGTGATGAATTCGAGCGTCTCGGCGTAAAGATCGGCCCACGGCCGGCGCCATGGCTGCGGATTTCTGAAGTCGTAGAGATAGCCGAACGTCAGCTTTTTCTTCACGAGTGCCTCCGGTTGCCGTCAGGAGAATCGACTCTCACGGCGCCGACTACCGAGTGGCGCCGCGGGGGCGCCGCCATTTCTCGAGCATGGCGGCTGCGTCGGATGAATCGCGAATTGCGCCGGGGGTCCGGGAAAAGCGCGGCGCTGGCGCCGCCTGCCTGAGCCCCGCGTGCTCGACGTAAGTCTGGCGGGCCTTGAGTTGCGGATGCTCCATGGCCTCCTCCAGATTCAGAACGGGCGCCACGCAGGCATCGCTGCCCTCAAAGAGCTTGATCCAGTGCGCCTGATCGCGGCTCGCGAAGGTTCGCTCGAGAAGATCGTGCAGCTCCTTCCAGTCCTCAATCCGATGTCGAAGCGGAGCGTAATGCGACAGGCCGAGCTTGCGCATCATCTCTTCGAAGAACTTCTGCTCCAACGACCCCACCGACAGCTCGCGCCCATCGGCGCAGCGGTAGCATCGATAGAAGGGCGCCGCACCGCCCAGGAAATTCTTGTCCCGCTCGAGCGATATGCGGCCCGCGGGCAGGAGTCCTGCAAACATCGACATGAACGAACTCACGCCATCCACGATCGCGGCATCGACGACCTGTCCCTTTCCCGATTTCTCTCTTTCCCAGAGAGCCGCGAGGACGCCCATGGCCAGAAACATCGAGCCGCCGCCGAAATCACCCACCAGGTTGAGCGGCACCGCTGCCGGCTCGCCCGGCTTTCCCATGGCGGCAAGCGTGCCCGCGAGTCCAATGTAATTGATGTCGTGTCCGGCCGTCTGCGCGAGCGGGCCAGTCTGTCCCCAGCCGGTCACGCGGCCGTAGATCAGCCGTGGATTGCGCGCCGACAATGCGTCCGGGCCGAGCCCGAGCCGCTCCATGACGCCGGGTCTGAAGCCTTCGATCAGGACATCCGCGTGCTCGGTCGCATCGAGACAAAAGGTGCGTCCCTCCTGCGAGCGGATGTCGATGCTGATGAGCGCCCTGCCCCGATCGGCGATCGGATTGGGCCATCCATTTCCGCCTTCCCGATCGATCCGCAGCACATCCGCCCCGAGATCCGCCAGGAGCATGGCGCAGTGAGGACCCGGGCCGATGCTCACGAACTCGACTACGCGCAGACCCGCCAGCGGACCTCGTCCTTCCATGCATCACCCTCCGAATACTCAGGCCTCGATCAGTGAGGCGAGCCTGCTGCGAATGATGGTCTCCGCGTCGCGGATGATCCGCTCGATCAGCTCGCGACAGGTCGGCACATCGTGGATCAAGCCCTGGACCTGGCCGGCCCAGATGATTCCGGCGTCGAGATCGCCGGTCTCCAGTGCCACGCGACCCTTGGCGCCGGAAACGAGAGAGCGGACATCCTCGAATACCGCGCCGGGCTTTTTCAGAAGTTCCACCACCTGATCCGACACGCTGTTGGCCGCGACCCGCGCCGTATTCTTCAGGCTGCGGAAGATCAATCGGGTCGAGCGCTCGTCATTGGCGGCAATGAACTGCTTCACCGCGTCGTGGATCGGCGCCTCGACCGTTGCACAAAAGCGCGTGCCCATATTGATGCCGTCCGCGCCGAGCGCCAGCGCGGCCACCAGCCCGCGCCCATCGCCGAAGCCGCCGCTCGCGATCATCGGAATTTTGACTTTGTCGGCGGCGGCCGGAATGAGGACCAGGCCGGGAATATCGTCCTCCCCCGGGTGGCCGGCGCATTCGAAACCGTCGATCGAGATCGCATCGACACCCATGCGCTGCGCCGAGAGCGCATGGCGGACCGCGGTGCATTTGTGCACGACGACGATGCCGTGCGCCTTGAACTCATCGACGTGCTCCTGCGGCTTGTAGCCCGCGGTCTCGACGATCTTCACGCCGCTCTCGATGATCGCCCTGCGATACTCCGCATAGGGAGGCGGATTGACCGACGGCAGAATCGTGAGATTCACCGCAAAGGGCTTATCCGTCATCGAACGGCAGCGATCGATCTCGCGGCGCAGCGCGTCCGGCGTGGGCTGTGTGAGTGCGGTCAGGATGCCGAGTCCGCCGGCGTTGGAGACCGCACTGGCGAGCTCGGCCAGCCCGACCCACATCATGCCGCCCTGCACGATCGGGTGCTCGATCCCGACCAGGTCGGTGAAACGCGTTCGCAATGTCATTTGATCCTTCCGCCCCTCAGCGGCGTGCGTTTGGGTCGGGATTCCACTTCGGCGGCCGCTTTTCGGCAAACGCCTTCGGCCCCTCATCGAAGTCCGGATGCGCCCAGTGGGACTTGAGCAGCTCCCAGCCGTAATCCGCTGCGGCGGGGTCGCTCATCTCGGTCGAGGCCCAGATCGCGCGCTTTGTCTTCGCCATCGCCTGCGGAGAGTTGGCGGCCATCCCCTTGGCAAGCTCGCGCGCTCGAGTCATGACATCGGCGGCGCTGGGCTCGATGAGATCGATCATGCCGAGTTGATACGCGCGCTCGGCGGGCATGCGGTAAGAGCGGCCGGCGAGGCCCAGCAGCAGCGCAGCGCCGACACCGGCGCGCCGCGCAATGCCGATCGATTCGAGCGCCGAAACCTGCCCGACGCTGACATGCGAATCCATGAACGCGGCCTGCGCACAGCCGATGACGATGTCGCTATCCGCGACGAAATGAAGCCCGCCCCCGTTCACCAAGCCGTTCAGCGCGCAGATGACGGGTTTCGTCACGCCGCACATCCGCGGCGAGAAGCGGTTCACCGCCGCGTTCGGCTTGTTCTGCAACGTTCCCATGCCGACCTTCAGCACGCCCACCGCGGCGCCCGTGCAGAAGTGACGCTCTCCGGCTCCGGTGAGAACCGCCACGCGCAGCGCGTCGTCGCTCTCGATCCGCTGCCACGCCTGCTCGAGCGCAATCAGAAGCTCGGGATTCAGAGAATTGCCTTCCGCCGGTCTGTTGAGCGTCAAGATCGCGACGCGGTCCTCGATCTCGAACAGAAGAGGTGGGGGTTCGTTCATCTTGTCACCATTATTGCCTGCTCATCCCAGTAGCCAACGCCGCGCCGAAACAATGTTGCGCAACTGCGCTCGCCTGCCCTCCACGCCCGCCCAACTCCGAGAGCAACGCCTTCAGGCGATACGTCCAGAGATGCAGCGGATGCTCGAGTGTCATCCCCATCGCGGCAAACATCTGATGAACATCGTAAATGACGCGCGTGGCGCTCTCCTGAGCATGCAGTGCGGCCAATGCCGCATCGCCTTCATCACCCGTCCCCGCCGCTTTCAAGGCGAGCCAGCGTACGCCGCCCGCGAGCACGGCGCACTCGGCCATGCGATGACGCAGTGCTTGGAACGTGCCGAGCGGCCGGCCGAACTGCTTGCGCAGACTGAGATGCTCGACGGTCGAAGCGATCGCCGCTTGCAGCAACCCGCCAGTCTCGGCGGCAAGCGCGACTCGCAGCCACTTGCGCACCGTCGCTGCCTCATCATTCGAGAGTCGTGTCATCGTCGCACCCGGTTTCAGCCTGCCCATCGGATAGGCAAAGAGAGACTCCACCGACTCGAGCGCGGCGGGCGACGGTTGGACGACGGCGATGCTTTCGCCCTCGACGACGAGAATGGTCTTTGCAGTTGCAACGAAGCGCCCGGGACGACCGCTCTCGACAAGAGCGAACGGCCGTGGCCAGCCGCCCGACAGCTGCGGCCGAACCAACATCGAGAGTGCAATTTCCGCCGTATAGGGAAGACGCGCCAATCGTTCGACGGCCATTGCCGCAGACAAAGGGCCAAGTTCCGGAACGAGCGCAATGTCGAAATACTGCCCCTCGTCGAGCTCTTTTTCCAACTCCTCCCCGATGAGAGCGAAGCCATGAAAATCGGTCGGTTTGGCCGCAAATTTCGCCGCGAGCTTGTCGACCGCCGATAGCAGCGAATCTTGGTCGGGGGTAAGCCTGAAATCCATCAGCGCGGCTCCCGCGGAAGCCTGAGCAGTTCGGTGGCGATGAGGTTCAGCTGGATTTCTGCAGCACCGGACGCGATGCCCGCGACAATGGCGCGCTGATGATGTGCGAGGAGCATCGGATCGGCGCCGGCCAATGCTTCGGGCACATGCTCGACCACGAATTCGCCCACGAGTCTTTCAGCCGTCACCGTCGCGAAGCGTGCGGCGCTTGCCTCGGGGCCGGTCGTCATTCCGTGGCGTCGTTGATCGACGATGCTATAGCTGTAGAACCGCGCCGCCTCGCAGGCGGCGCGTGCTCTTGCCGCTTGCTCGACTGCACCGTTGCCGAAACGCCGCGCGCTCTTGAGCTTCCCGACCGCACGGTGCAGCATCTGGGTGGCCAGTGCGAAGCGCGGAATGCCGACGCGTTCGAGCGAGAGGGCCGCACGCGCAATCTCCCACGCCTGGCCTTCGGCACCCAACAGCGCGCTGCCCGGCACCTCGACGTCGTCGAAGAACACTTCGTGAATATCGCCTTCGCCGATGATGCTCGGAATCTGCCGCACGATGATTCCGGGCGTATCCATCGGCAGCAGAAAAATGGAAATGCCGTCCTTCCCGGCGGAGGTTCTCGCCAGCACGAAGCAGGTGTCGGCATGACCTGCGTAGGAGGTCCAAATCTTCTGGCCGTTGATCCGATAGCCCGAGCCCTGCTTCTCGGCGCGTGAGCGCAACGAAGCGAGATCCGAGCCCGCCTCCGGTTCGGAGAAACCCTGGCACCAGATCGTCTCGCCGCGCGCCATCGGCGGGATGTAACGCTCTTGTTGTTCGGCGCTGCCGAAGCGCATCAGCGTCGGGCCGATCCAGTTCACATTCATGTACTGGCCGCCGCGCGGCTCGCCCGCCTCCCACATCTCTTCCGCCAAAATAAATGAGGTCCAAGGGTCTGCATCCCGCCCGCCCCAGCGCCTCGGCCAATGCGGAACCAACAAGCCCGCCTTGGCGAGCTCGCCGCAAAACTTCTTCGAGAACGTGCTTTGCACCTCGGAGCCGGGACCGTGCGCGAGAGATTCCCAATCGCTCGGCAGATTGGCTGCCAAAAAGGCACGAACAGTAGAACGGAATGCCTGCTGCTCGGCGTCCCAATTGAAATCCATTATCTGAAATCCATCACAATCGATCCGGCGTCGAACTGCTCATGCGGGGTTTCCGTCCAACTTCGGCGTGCGCGAAAATGGCTGCGCGATCTGATTCTACGGTATTTTGAGGCTGCGAGCCTGCGTGAATTCAAGGTGAAGCGCCGTCAGACCGTGCAGGATATACGTCGGCACATACTCGTAGCGGCGCGCATTCGGCGGACCGTGTTGCTGTTCGGAGATACGGATGTCCGTCGTTCGATCGAGAAAACGCTCGAGAGTCACGCGCGCCTCGAGGCGAGCGAGAGGTGCGCCGGGGCACGCGTGAGAGCCGCGACCGAACGCAACATGGTTGCGTACGCCCGGGCGCTCGAGCTGAAATTGATCGGGCTCACTGAATTGCCGCGGATCCCGATTTGCCGCGCTCAGCGCGATCGTCACCAGGGTGCCTGCCGGGAGATCGACGCCGCCGATCGAAGTCCTCGAGCGGGCGAGCCGGAAATTGACCTTCGCCGGACTCTCCAACCGCAACGTCTCCTCGATGAAATCCGGGATCCGATGACGGTCGGCACGCAGGCGCTCCTGTAGGTGCGGGCAATCGCCGAGTATTCTGAACGCCGAAGCGATGAGCTTCGCCGAAGTATCCTGCCCCGCGACGAACAGAAAGGTCGCGATGCGGACCAGCGCGTCCAGTTCCGGCACCGATCCGTCTCGAAACCGCGAGTTGGCGAGCTCCGACATCATGTCGCCCCGTGGCCTGAGGCGGCGCTCCTCGAGATAGCCGGTGAAGCGCCGGTCGAGATATTCCAGCGGGTCCGGCGCGCTCTTGTGTTCGGGATCCCCGATGATGGCCGGCGGCGGCCCGATCATCGCCACGAGTTCATCCCGATCCTCCTCGGGTACGCCGAGCAGATCCGCAATGACCAGCGTCGCCATGACCTGCCCAAATTCGGACACGATTTCGCAACGCCCGCGGTCGGCAAACTGATCGATCAGCCGATCGGCCAGCCCCTGCATGAACTCCTCGTTCCTTCTGAGGCGTTCGGGCGTGAGAAGGCGCGTGAGGATCGATCGGTGAGCGGTGTGCTGCGCATCGTCGAAGGTGATGAAATGGGTAGCCCAGGGCAATTCGTGGTGATGCTGCTCGATCTGCCCGCTGATGTCCTCTCCTTGCGGCTCGAACGGCAGCGGCGGGAGCGGCCCGGTTACCGCGACGCACGAAGAGAAGGCCTTGGATTGTTTGTAGATTTCCATCGCCTCGTCGTAGCCGGTCACCATCACGACGCCATGATGCGGTTCGCGCAGGACCGGACATTTGGACCGAAGATGGTTGAAATAGGGATTCGGATCAGCGGCAATCGTCGTGTCGGTGAAGAAGTCCATCGCGTCGAATTCACACATGCCGCCCTCCAGCACGCGATTGCGACCCGCCCAAAGGTCGGTCCGATCGCCGGTCACGGAGCCCTCACCCGGTTGGGTTGCTGTCTCTTACCGGGTCAGCTCATTGCGCAGTTGTCGGGGCGAGGCGGAAAACCAACGATGACAACTGCGCGACAAAACCGATGTTTCCGAGTAGCCCAGGATTTCAGTCACCCGCACCAGCGGTACATTCGGTTGTTGCAGGTAGCGCAGGGCGACGTCGCGCCGCACACTGTCTCTGATCGACTCGAACGATTCACCCTCATCCCGCAGCCTGCGCTGAAGAGTCCGGGGATGCAGGCCGAGCGCAGCGGTGACACGCTCGTGCGTGCAATTTCCCTCCACCAGGAGGCGGGCAATGATGCTGTGAACCCGTGTACTCAAGGTCACCGCCGAGCTCGGGAAGCGATGCTCGATGAAGCTGGTCGCTATCTCATGGAGCTGCGGATCGGGATCGGGTACCGCCCGATCGAGGTCTTCTTCGCTGAACAGCAGACCATTCATGCTCTGTCCAAATCGCAGCACGGCGTTGAAGTGATTACGGTAGGTCCACATCGGAGTGAGCGGCTCGTGAGTGAACCAGATCTCCTGTGCGCGTGCCTGACCCCGGCTGATGGCCATCGTTGCGTTTTGGATACGTGCCATTGCGTGTTCCACCACCTGTCGGTGTTGCGAGAGCCGCGGCAGCAAAATCTCGAATCGCATGAAGACTCGGCGGTCGTCCGCTTTCTCGAAACAGATTTGCGTAGCGGTGCTGTAGGCGTGGATGTGATCTGCGCAATAGCGATACGCCTCACCGAGCGTCGGTGAATTGCGCACTGCGATGTCCAAAGGATCGAAAATCTTCGTTCCTTCCTGCAGCACGGCGAGCCGCACGCCGAAGTCGGGGCAATCGAGCTCAACGGACGCACGCTCGAGCAGCTGCACCATTTTGCGATACGCGATGACGCCATTTCGATTGGCCAGTGCCGCGGGGTCGATCTGCGATTTTTGCAGCAGGACGTCGGGATCACCACCGAGACTTGCCACCAAATCCCCGAAGTTCCGAAGTGCATCAGCGCGCACCAATAGATTGCCTGTCTGCTTCATCTTTGCAGAATCCCCGTGCACAATTCTGCAGTTATCATCAACACTGTCGATCAGCCTGTCAAGCGCCGGACATCCCCAAGATCGGGCTGCGGCGAGAGAACTCCAGAATCTGCGGCGCCAGCAGCGGCCAGCGGACGAACGGTCCCCCAACCTCGGCCGACGCGGCCAAACGCTCGAGCCATTCGCGGTCACCCCATGGAGGCTCGGCCATTTGCGAGCCAGGTATCAGCGCGTGCACGGCCTCGGTCGTTTCACGGGGATGATGGAAGTCCGACCGACCGCTCCGCAGAATCATCACCGGCATCTCGAGCGCGCGCAGATCCGCCGAGAGCATGTCGGGGACCGGGCAGTCTTCCTTGGGGAAAAAGGACCACGCCCAAGTCTTCATCGTGTCGATGAAGGCAGTCACGTCTTGGCGCAGCATCCGCTCGCGATTGCCGGGGTTCCGGGTGAGCTGCTCCCTCCAGCCTGGCAAAGCGGCTACGGCCTCCATGCCTCCCATTGCCGCCGCGGCCAACGAATCGTGACAGTAGTAGTAGGCCAGCGCCGCCAATCCAACTGCACCCCCACTGATCCACAGCAGGAAGAGGCGTTCGACCACCTCTGGGTGGCGTATCGCGGTGAGCAGCGACACGCGCGAGCCCGCTGAGCCGCCGATGAGCTGCACGCGGCCCAATCCGAGCGCCCGCAGCAGGCCGGCCTGAACGTCCGCGTTCATACGCGACTCAGTCTGCCCGACAAACGAGATGGCGGACTCACCGCAGTTTGGGCGATCCCAGATCAACACCCGAAGTCCGCCTTCCGCGAGTTTCTCAGCCAGCGCTCTCACCCCGGGCGTGTCCTTGGAGAACCGCCCGCCCGGTGTGATCGCAGCGGTCCTCCGCCCATTTCCCACGATGTCGTAGGCAATGTCGATGCCGTCGATGTCAATGGTTGGCACGGTCGCTCTCCACGGTTGAAGTTGATACGGGACGATGCATGATATCCGGGGGCTCGTGCTCCCGCGAGGTTTCTGGGGCTGGAGGGGGGCGTTTGACGCGCACGACGTCCTCATGCTAAACACGTGTTAAGCACGGAGCCGGATTTTGCGCCCGAGTGGGGCGGTATTCCGAACTGGATGGTGAGGGTGATGCGATGACCAGACTGTCAAAAATACCGGTGGAAAATTGGGACCCGGAACTTCGCGCGATGACCCGGGCGGACGGCGCTACGCCGCTCGAGCAGGGAATGACCCGGGTGCTGGCTCACTCACCCGCCGTGGCGAAGGCGGTGATCATCTTTGGCGGCACGCTGTTTCGGAACACCGCACTGCCGCGCCGTTTGATTGAGCTCGTCAGGCTTCGTGTTGCATTCCACAATCAATGCCGCAGTTGCATGGCTATGCGCTACCAATCTGCGATCGACGACGGCTTCACGGAAAACCTCGTCTGTTCGCTCGAGAAGCCGTTCGAGGCGTCCGACCTCACCGAGGCGGAGAAGGCTGCGCTCGCCTACGCGGATGTTTCATCGACCGACCATTTTTCGATCAGTGATCAGACCTATGCCGATCTTCGTGAGTATTTCAGCGAAGCGGAAATCGTCGAACTCGGCGCCTTCATCGCCTATTTCATCGGCTTTGGCAGATTCGCGGCCGGCATGGACATGATCGAGGAGCTGCCGCAAGGTTTCCAGGAAAAGAAGGGTAAGACCGCGCCCTGGTCGCAAGAGGCAGTTCTCGTTCGAGGGTAAAAACTCAGCCGGAACAAGGGGGTCATCAGTGAACCTACAGGATATTGTCGAAATCCAGCAGGTCGAGGCGCTGTACGGGCATGCGGTCGACTGGCCGGATCAAAGTCTCCTGCCAAAAGTCTTCACCAAGGATGCCGTATTCGACGGTCGGCCAAACGGGGGAAATGATCTGTACGTAGGGCTCGAGGCCATCATGGCCTGGTTCGGATTGGGCAAGCCGCCGCACCCCAAAGTGCATCACATGATGAATTGTTGGGTCTATGAAGAGGGCGGTCAGGTGCGCGTCAAGGCGAAATGGATCGTGCGCCATCCCGGCAATGGGATGATCTACCTGGGCGACTATGACGATCTCATGGAGCGCACTCCGGATGGCTGGCGGATCAAGCACCGGGTTTGCACCACGCGCGATCCTGTCACGAACTTCGTTGCCTCGTGAGATGCGTGGATCAGCGTCCTCGAGGCGCTGCCGATTGGACGACTCCGTCCAATTCCAGCTGACACGGTTTGAAGCAAACCCGAAGAATCGGCGCTGAGCGCTCGGCGACCCGAGCGGCCTTGCTCGATGCAACCGAGGCACTCATGCTGGCCGAGGGCTACGCCGCGGTGAGTACGCGGCGGGTGGCGAAAAAGGTCGGCCCGACCCCTGCGCTGGTCCACTACTACTTTCCGACCACGGATGATCTGCTGGTCGCCGTCTACCGGCGTGCGGTCGAGCGGACACACGAGCGCTTTACCGAGGCCGTCTCGTCGAATCGACCGATCCGCGCGCTCTGGGCGCTCAGCACCGACCCGTCGTGTACGGCGCTCGCGATGGAATTCATGGCATTGGCCAATCACCGCAAGGTCATTCGCACCGAAATCGTCCGTTCCGCGGTGTGCTTTCGCAAGATGCAGGCCGATGCGCTGGCGAACCTTCCCCACGAGGAGGGTCTGAAGCGATGTCCTCCGCTCGGTCTGACTGTGCTCATGGCCGGCATTTCAAGGCTCCTGGTGATGGAAGAAGCGCTCGGTATCCGCGCGGGGCATGCCGAGGCAAAGGTCTTTGTCGAGGGATGGCTCCGCCGGTTGGAGCCAGGTCAGAAGCCAAGCTCTAAGAAACCACGCCGGCGGCGGCGCGCTTCGCGCTGACTCGGATTGCGACCCCCTCGTCGAATGCACCGGTCGATGTAATTCTAGGCCCGCTCGACGTATAGACGGGTGAGACGGGTCGTCTTGATGCGCCAGCCGGCTGAAAGACGGACGTAGGTTTCATGATAGTGGCCGAAGCCATGCAGGTAGGTGTACCCATAGCTGGAGGGTCGGTCCTTCGGTAAGCGCAGAATGTCCTCCATCGCCCAGATGCCTTTGGCCGTATCCGGCGTCAGGATCTCGATGCACGGCATGTGCCCGTGATGCACGGATACCTGGTCTCCGGCACTGGCCGATACCCAGTTGATGATCGTATCAATGCCGACGAAAGGTTCTGCACGCGCTTCAGGAACATACAGACTTGCATCGGGTGCCCACACATCGGATTTCCAGGTAGCCCAATCCTTGTGGTCCAGGCAGTAGAAATACTTCGATTTCACGCACTTGATCTCTTCGATGGCCAATAGGCGCTCGATATCCGTCACGTCGCTCTCCTTCCATTTGCAAACCTTTGAAAGGGCTGCGACAGTCATCCGACTGGCGCACCGAGATCTTAGCGCGTCCGTGCGCGGGCAGCAGAGTGCTTGACGTGAGGGATCTTACGCGGTGACATGCACGAGCGAATATCGGTCAACAGGGTGGCCGTTGACCGGACGAATTGAGGGACTTGTGAATGGCGTTCGGCGATAGTCCAGACGATCAATCCTTACGGGATGCGTGGAAGGTGTTCTGCGAGCGCCTGCGGGAGGCCGGTGACCGCGTGTTCAAGGACTATAACCCCGCAGCGCCGCTGCACCGGGCGGACGCCTTTCGGTTTCTGACGCAAAATCTCGGCCAGGCGTTCGACTTGGGCCTCGAGACCAAAGACACGCGCTATCCGGTCATTCATACGTTCTGCACTCCGCTTTGCAAGCTTGGCGGCGATGCAGCGGATTTCATCTACCAGCAGGCCTGGATCGACGGCAATTCGGTCTACAAGATCTCCGGGAGCAGGGGTACGGCACGATTCCTGAACTTCACGGTGCAAGGACCGCGTCCGGAGAAGCAGCCGGGAACGGACTGGCCGAGCCTGCACGATCCCTTTGGCGATATTCCGGAAGCCAACCTGTTCGGCTATCAGCTCGAAACGACATGGGACGGAAGCTTCGAGCTCTATCTCGGCGGCCCGCGGCGCGGGCCGAACTGGCTGCCGACGACGCCGGGCTCGCGGAAGCTTTTCATGCGCCAAGGCTTCGACCGCTGGACCGAGCTGCCGGCGCGGCTCCACATCGAGCGCATCGACATGATTGAGCCGCGGCCGATGCCGACGCCCGAGCTCGTGATCCAGGCAATGGACTGGGCCGGGCGCTTTGTCACCGGGTTGATGAATGACTGGCCGGATCACCCTTACAACTACACCAAGGCTGCCTATCTTGATTGGGTGAACCAATTCCCACCGGAACCTGCCGATAGTGCGGCCGCGGACAAGCGCCGCGGCCGCGCCGTCGCGAACATGACCTGGGCGTTAGCTGCCGATGAAGCACTGATCATCGAGTTCAATAGCCATGACGGCCTGTGGTCGATGACGAACATGGGTGTGTTCTTCAACAGCATGGATTATCTCTACAGACCGGTGAGTTATACGCCGAGCCGCACCAAGGTGGACAGCGACGGCAAGGTTCGGCTGATCCTCTGCCACGATGATCCGGGCTATCACAATTGGCTCGACTCGCAGCGATTCGAGCGGGGCAACGTCACCTATCGAAACCTGATGAGCGAGGTGCAGACCACGCTTCGTACCCGGCTGGTGAAGCGGTCCGAGCTCGCCGCTGCGTTGCCTCCCGATACCGCCAAAGTCACGCACGAAGAGCGGATCCGTCAGATGCGCGAGCGCTTCGACGGCATCCGCCGGCGTTACAGCCTGTGAGCAAATGCGTGGGTCCGCTGGGCCGACCGCCGCCGTGCGCGGGCTGCTGTCACGCGCCGAGCGAAGCCAGTATTTTGCCGAGGTAATCGCCGGTCCTGCGCACGGCCGCGAGATGTCCCTCTTGGTCGATCCTCGGCCCGATCAGCTCCAGATCGAATGCGCCCGTGTATCCGGCAGCGAGCATCCAATCCAGTATTCTCGCCAGCGGGATCGCCCCATCTCCAGGAACGGCGCGCGACGGCAGGGACCTATCCCCATAGACATAGTCGCTGAGTTGAATGAGATTGCATCGCGGGATGGCGCGTTCGATCGAGGCTCGCAGCCCGGCCTCGGTCCAGCAGCCGAATAGATCGATGCATACGCCAATCCCAGCCATCTCGGCGAGCGCCAGAGACCCATGACCACCTGTCAACATGTAGATCGATCGACCGCCGAGCTGCGCTTGCGCATCGATCAGGAACGTGAGGTCGGCGCGAGCGTCGCGCCAGGATTCTTCGTGCGGTTCCAGATGGCGGCCGGCCAGGAAAGGCATGCTAGCCGAACCATGGCCGGCAATGCATGCGTATTGGCCCTCGAGCGGCGCAGTGATAACGTCTCGCCATGAAGACCGAAGCGCAGGATTCGTCGCTGCTCCACGGCGATCCCCTCGGCGAGGAGCCCGGCCTCGGGGCGCTGACGTTGCCCGGCTATCTGCGCGAGATCGCGAGCCGCTTCGCCCAGCGTGAGGCACTGATGATGCGCACCGTCGGCGGCGTCGAGCGATGGACGTACGACGACCTGTGGGAGCGCTCGATGGGCGTCGCCCGAGCGCTCGTCGCGATCGGTCTCGGCAAGGATGGCCGAGTCGGCATTCTCATGACCAATCGGGCGGAATTGCTGAGCGGCGTCTTCGGCACAGCGCTCGCCGGCGGCGTGGCGGTGATGCTCAACACGTTCTCCACGGCGGTGGAGCTGGAATACATGCTGCAGGCTTCATCGGCATCCGTGCTGCTATTCGAAGGGAAGGTTCTCAAGAAGGACTTTGCCGCCATGCTCGGCGGGTTGGAACCCGGGATCGCCGAGGGCGTGCCCGGTGGGCTCAAGTCGACCAAATTCCCGTTCCTGCGCCATCTCGCCGTCGTCGGGGCGACTCGGGCGGCAGGAGCGGTGGAGAGTTGGGCGAATTTCCTCGCGCGCGGCGCGGTGACGCCACCGGCGCTGGTGGACGCACTGGCCGACTCGGTTCGGCCGACCGATACCGCCGCACTGTTTTTCTCCTCAGGCTCGACCGCCCGACCCAAGGGGATCTTGAGTGCGCAGCGCGGGATTGCCATCCAACTCTGGCGGATGGGACGCTTGTTCAACCTGAGCGGCGATGTCCGCAGCTGGACGCCGAACGGTTTATTCTGGTCGGGCAATTTCGCGACGGTGATGGGCACCACGCTGTCCTGCGGCGGGGCGCTCGCGCTGCAGTCGACCTTCATCGCCCATGAGGCGCTCGAGCTGATGGAGGCGGAGCGCGTCAACTTCCCGATGCTCTGGCCCCATCAGGCGAAGCAGCTGGAGGAAGCATCCAACTGGAATGACGTCGACTTGAGCGCGATGCACTTCGTCGATCCTTCCTCGCCCCTTGCACGGCATCCAACCGTCACCCTGACCTCCTGGACGGAACCACGCTTCAGCTACGGAAGCACCGAAACCTTCACGCTCTCGACTTGCTTTCCGCCGGGCACGCCACATTCGATCGCCGGCGACTCGCACGGGGTGCCACTGCCGGGCAATACGCTCAAGATCGTCGATCCGATGAGCGGCGAGACATTGTCCCGCGGCGAACACGGCGAGATCGCCGTCAAGGGCCCGACGCTGATGCTCGGCTATCTCGGCGTCCCGGTGGAAGAGGCGTTCGATGAGGAAGGATTTTACCGAACGGGAGACGGCGGCTACGTTGACGGGAGTGGGAGACTTCATTTCGAGGGCCGACTGACGACCGTGATCAAAACCGGAGGAGCCAACGTGTCACCCATGGAAATTGACGCCGTACTGGAGTCTTTTCCCGGGGTGAAGGCGGCGTGCTCGGTCGGAGTACCGCATGAGACTTTGGGCGAGATGGTCGTAGCGTGCGTCGTGCCGATCGAAGGTGCCACGCTCGACGGCGCCGCCATCCAGAAGTTCGCGCGCGAGCGGTTGGCAAGCTACAAGGTGCCGCGTCGGGTGCTGTTCCTGCGCAACGATGATCTGTCGCTGACCGGAAGCGCCAAGATCAAGCCGGCCGAGCTCAGAAAACTGGCGACCGATCTGCTGCAAGCGGAGGTTCCGAAGGCGTGAACGCGAACGAGTCCCATCCTTGGCGTGCGATGAGCCGTCACGTCTTGGCTTTCGTGCCGATCTTCTCCTTGCGTATCGAGGCATCGAGCTCGGCGTACTTCTCGGGCCGTAACGTGCCGTGCAGGCACATTCGAAGGATCTCCCGAGCGAAGCGCTCGGCCATCTGCTGGCGCTCCTTTGCGCTGCGGGTGTGAGCCCTCGCCCATACCGGCCATAGGAAGCTACCCGCGAGCATCAGCACCGAGGCGACCTCGGCATCGATTCCCGGTTGCGCAAACTCCGTCTTGGCAAACAGCTCGAAGTTCGACTCGTACTGTCGCCAGAAAGCATCGCTGGCGGGCCGCCGGGAGCTCAGCACTTCGAATAGCCATACGCGTCCCAGCCCTGGGTTTTCCATCGCGAACAGAGCGAGATGATAGGTGAGGGCCTCAATGCTGATGGTTTCCACCGGCTGATCGCGGGCGACTGCCGGATCGCCGAACACCTCGTTATACAATTTCTCACTGACCCAGGCGGCGGTAGCTTCGATCAACTGCTCGCGCGTCTGGAAATGCTGATATGCGGTGCCGCGGTTGACGCCTGCGCGCTGCGCGACCCGGGCCACACTCAGGCCCTCCTTGCCATCCTGAGCCAGCACTTCTCGTGCGGCTTCCAGAATTGCCTCGCGGGTACCCTCCGGATTGCGCATCCTGCGGGTTCGTCTGACCGTGACCACCTGGCCTTTTTCCCCCGTCGTGTGCGGGTCGTCGAGCGCTTCCCTCTTCGGCCGCGTCGCTGTACCGGATGCTGACACTGTCGAGACCATCGTAGATCGGAGGTTAGGCGATCGGGGTCGCATGGCCACGCCGGCATTGCGCGCGCAGCCGCTCTGGAAGCTTCACCGCCGAATCGGCCACGTCGCCCATCGTTCCCCCTTGGCTCCCGCCGGGTCTGCGCCCCGCTTTCGAAGTGTTCGCAAAGTTATTATCCAACAATGTCGTCTACTATAGCCGCTGAGCCAGGCCGAGTCGAGGTTGAGACCTCGGACCGCTTCCAGCCAGGAGAGACCAAGCAGCGCGCCCGTTCTGCGGGCCGGCAGAGTGGTTGAGTGCTTGCTTCGGCGCGACGATGTCTACACGGCAGCGACGTCGCGCCGGCAGCGCGGCAGCTCGGCATCGACCTTGCCTGTCGCGAGCACGTTGCCGTCCTGGTTCGTCATCTTCACCGCGATCGTCACGAGCGGCTCGCCCCACAGCGAATCTTCCTTCTTCTCGATCACCTCACCGTCGATGTAGGTGACATCGCCCTCATACGAGGGACCCCGGAAGGAGGTATTCGAATAACGGACCAGGCCGTCGTGCCCCGCCCAATGCGCGATGTAATCGGTCACCCAGGCACCCATGGTGGCGCCGTAGCCGTAGGCACGCGGCATGCCGATGTGCGAGGCCTTCTCTGCGTCGACGTGGCCGCGCGACGGGCCGATATAGAGGCCGTCGCGGAGTCTCGGATCGATCTTCGCGCCCTCTTCGTCGAATCCGAACCCCTCGACCCAGCCGGGATCCTGATTCACCCACGGATCCTCGACCCCGACGGGCGCAGCCCAGCGGAAGGCTCCCCAGATATTGAAGAGGAATGCGCGGTACTCGGTGGCAAAGCTCACGAGCGAGTGGGGACCGATGACGCGGCGTTTCAGCGTCTGGCCCACCCGCACTTCCTCGATCTGCGGCGTGTGGCCTTCGCGATTCGAGAGCATCCAGTCGAGGCGCTCCTTCTGGATGGCCTCGAGCTGTGCGGGTGTCCATCGCGGCGCCTTGCCCGCATCCTTGTTGAGGTAGCCGCGCCGCTCGGCCTCGGCGGCGAGGTAGCGGATTGAAGTTGCCCGCTCCTTGCAAACGGGCACACCGTGCTGATTGAGGTGCAAGGTATCACCCCGCGCGAACATGGTGGGCCCCGCGAATTTCGTCTCGGTGACCTTGTAGTCGTAGAAGCGCCGTTGATGCGTCAGCGAGTCGCCCGGTCGGATTCTCGGGCCGTAGTGCCACCACTCCTCGCCGCCGAAAATCAGATGCGAGCCGGGTATGTGTCCGACACAGGCGGGCTGCACGCCGTGTCCGAAGTCGATGCCGACCGCGAAAGACTGCGGCGCCACGATGCCTGCGAACTTCGAGCCCCGGGCAAATTCATCGTCCCAGTGAATGGGATTGAAATAATCCATGGCCATCACCCAGCGCCGGATGTCGCTCGCCGAGCACGGCTCGATGGGCTCCCCGCCACCGACTTCCTGACCTACTCGGTGCTTGACGTCGCTCAGATCGAGCTCGACTTTCTGCATGGCTGCTGCTGCTTGACTCATGTGTCCCCCAACTCGACTCGTATAAGGCCCGTAGGCCATTCAAACGCTATAGAACTGCATGCTGTAAGTCAACATCGTTGTTCATTAGCGGGAGGCGGAGGCCTCGGGAGTCGCACAACGGCGCTTGCCTCAAGCGCTGGCGGCGTTCAGGGCCTCGATCGAAGCAGCATCCAACCGGAGCTCCACACCTTGGATCAGAGTCTCGAGCTGGGCGGTGTTCGTGGCGCTGACGATCGGAGCTGTCACGCTGGGCCGTGCGATCAGCCATGCCAGCGCCACGGCTGCCGGCGTGCTGCGACAAGAGGCGGCCACCTCATCGAGCGCGCCCAGGATGCGCTCGCCGCGAGGAGTCAGGTAGCGGCCGACGACTCCCGCGCGCGCCTTGCCTTCGAGGTCTTGACGCGAGCGATACTTGCCGGTGAGAAAGCCGCTGGCGAGCGAGAAGTACGGGATGACACCGAGTTTTCGCTCCTCGCATACACGCTCGAGGTCGTGCTCGTAGTCCGGGCGATCGTACAGGTTGTATAACGGCTGCAAACTCTCATAGCGCGGCAGAGCGGCTCGCTCGGCAAGGTCCAACGCCTCCTTGAGTCGCGCGCCGCTGTAGTTCGAGGCGCCGATGAAGCGGACTTTTCCCTGGCGAATCAACTCCGCGTAAGCCTGGAGTGTTTCCTCGAGAGGTGTGCCCGGGTCGTCCCGATGCGACTGATAAAGATCGATGTAATCAGTCTGCAAGCGGCGCAACGAGTCCTCGACCGCCCTGAATATGTAGGCCTTCGATAGGCCTTCCTTGCCCGGTCCCATCGACATGCCGACCTTGGTCGCCAGAATCACGCGATCGCGATTCCCTCGCACATGGAGCCATTTTCCGATCAAGGTCTCCGATTCGCCGCCGGCCTGTCCGGGCACGAACCGCGAGTAGACGTCAGCGGTGTCGATGAAATCAAAGCCCGCCGCAACGAATTCATCGAGCATCCGCAATGATGCGGCTTCATCGAGCGTCCAGCCGAACACGTTGCCGCCAACCACCAGCGGTGCCGTATGAATGTCCGACTGTCCCAACCTGCGCTTCTGCATAGCCCCTCCACGGACTCGCTTGGACCAATGGCCGACCCGGATCGGTGGGCCCGATGGCCGCCTTCCCGCCCGCGAGGGGAAATCGTACACTCTAGACCGCTATGAATACGATCGCCGTTGTCACGGGAGCCAGTCGCGGCGCCGGCCGAGGCATTGCCGTCGCACTCGGCAGGCATGGCTGCACCGTCTATGTGACCGGCCGGTCGGAGAATACCGGCGACTCTCCTCTGCCCGGCACCATCCATGAAACCGCGGCCGCGGTGACGGCCGCCGGCGGTAAGGGCATTGCGATGCGCGTGGATCATGGGAACGACGCTGAGGTGAAGAGCCTGTTCGATCGGGTGCGCCGCGACGAGGGGAGGCTCGACATCCTCGTCAATAACGCCTGTTCAATCCACGACGCGATGATGAACCCCGTCAATTTCTGGGAGAAGCCTCTGGGGGTTGCCGACATGCTGCAGGTCGGCTTGCGCAGCGGATATGTCGCGAGCTATTACGCCGCCCCGCTGATGGTCGAGCAGCGGCGCGGTCTGGTGATTTTCACCTCGGCCTCAGGCGCGGTCCACTATGTCTTCGGGCCCGCTTACGGTGCGCACAAGGCGGGCATGGACAAGTTCGCCGCCGACATGGCGGTCGACTTCAGGGACTACAACGTGGCCGTGATGTCCATCTGGATGGGACCGCTGCTCACCGATCGGATGAAGGTGCTTTTAGAGTCGGACCCGGCAAAATTCGGTCATCTCGCCGAAACGCTGGAGACGACGGAATATACCGGCCAAATCATCTGGGCGCTCTACAACGATCCTCAGCTGATGAAAATGAGCGGGCAGACCGTGATCGGTGCGGAGATCGCGAAGACATACGGTATCTTGGATGCGGGCGGTCGGCAGCCGCCGTCCTATCGTGACACTCATCAGGTCGCACCGAGGGTGCAATATCCGGTGATCATCCGGTAGCCGGCATCGGCAGTTCGCTCTCTCGCACGGCTCCTCGCATCCCACGGAGCCCGAGCGCCAGTCCCGCCGCTCCGAGCGGGCAGCACACGGCGAATGTCGTGGCGATCCCCCACCCGATACCGGCGGGACCCTTGAAAACATGGTCCGAGAGCGAACCGATCAACAGGGGCCCGGTGACACTGCCGATGAGGCCGGAGGTCGCGTTGAAGAATGCGACGCCCGCGCCGCGTAGCTCGTTCGGTGTGACGAGATTCAAGGCCGTGAAGGCACAGGCGGGAAGCGGTTGCAGGAGCAACACCACGATGCCGATGCCGCCGAGGAATACCCACGGGTTCGAGCTCGTGGTCGCGATGAAACCGGCCGGAGCCGCGACGAGCAGGCAGCCCGCGTACCAGCGGATTTGCGCGTCCCGGTAACCGCGCCGGTAGAGGGCGTCGACTGCATTACCGCACAGCACCTTGCCCATCACCCCGGCGATCGCAATCGTGACACCGAGCGTGAGGCCGATGCGGCCCGTGCTCCAGCCGAATGCCCGGCTCATGTACGTCGGATACCAGCCGATGCCGCCGACGATCACGGTGGCCGCGAATGCGAAACCGACATAGTGCCAAAGAAAGAATCGCCATCGAGACTTCATGAAAGGCAGCAATGCTCCATAGGTGACTCGCCACGTCAGCGGCGTGCGGGCCTTGTGAATCCTGCCGCGACGCAAAGGCTCCGGTACCGTGAAGACCCCCAACGCCAGCACAAGACCCGGAACGCCGATGATGACGAATACCGCCTGCCAGGATCTCACATCGCCGAGGAACGGAAACGTAATGACCTGAAAGCGCGACACGAATTGGATGATCGAGCCGCCGATCAGGAACGCCATTCCCGCGCCTGCCGTGCCGCCGATCGCGTACATGGCCGTTGCGAGGGTGAGCCGCTCGCGCGGAAAGAAATCCGCGAGCATCGACGTGGCACAGGGGGTCAGCGCCGCCTCGCCGGCGCCAACGCCGATTCGAGCAAGGAACAGCTGCGCGAAGTTATGCGTGACACCGCACGCAGCGGTCGCGAGCGACCATACGGAGACACCGAGAAAGATGAGCCAGCGCCGACTGAAGTGATCCGCGAGGGCACCGATCACGAGCCCGAGTATTGCGAAGGTCACTATGAACGCCGTGCCGTTCAACAGACCGAACTGCGTGTCCGTGATGCCCATGTCGTGCTTCAGCGGACCGGCAAGCAGCGAAATGATGAAGCGGTCGAGCACCGACATCCAGAACATGAACGAGAGCACCGCAGTCGCATACCAGGCGACGGCGCGCGCCGGGTACGGCGTGTCCGCGAGCGGGGCTACGGTCGAACGGGGGGTTTCTGACACGTGACGGCGTTGATACGTGCCGATCAGAGTCTTCAGCGCACCGCGGCTGTCGGTGCGAGCCAAATCTCGCGCACATTGACATTGGGCGGCTGCCTGAGGGCGAACACGATCGCGCCGCCGACGTCCTCCGCCCGCATGGTCCCTTCCTTGGTTACGTGCTGGGCAATGGCGGCGCGGTCTTCGGGATCCGGTATGCTCGCGGCGACTTCAGTCGTGGTCGCGCCGGGTTCCACGATGGTGACGCGGATGCCGAACGGAGCCACTTCCTGGCGCATGGTCTCGGCGAAGGCGTTCACCGCATGTTTGCTCGCCGTGTAGCCACTGTGCCGCGTGCCGACATAGCGGCCCGCTGTGGAAGACACGACGACGATGTGACCGTCGGCGCGCTCGCGCATCCCCGGCAGGATGGCTCGAGAGAGGTACATGGCGGCAAGTAGATTGATGCCGATCATTTCGCGCCAGTGCGCCGGATCGGAGGTCTCGACAGCTCCCGGACGGACGATACCTGCGCTGTTCACGAGCATGTCGATCCGACCGTAGCGCGCGAGGACCCGCTCCGCCACCGCAGTCGCCTCGGTCTCGATGGCGATATCGGCCGAGAAGGCTGCCGCCCGGCCACCCGCGGATTCGATGCGCCGCACGAGAGCGTCCAGCCGGTCCAACCGCCGCGCGACTAGGGCGACGACCGCGCCTTCCCGGGCGAGGAGTTCCGCGGTGGCGGCTCCAATGCCGGAAGAGGCACCGGTGATGAGAGCGATTTTGTCTTTCAACGCCAATCTCCTGCAGGTGCACCAGGCAATGCCCCGGTGCCGCCCGACGCAACGCCGGCGTTGGACGGCTTAGCCTAGCCAACCACCGGCAACAACTCAACAACACCCTTTGAATGGCTTTTCGCGATCGGCGTTGCGCCCATGAGCTCCGAAGTCGACGGCGCGCGCGGGACGATGACTTTTGCCGTCGCTTGCGAACTCGTATTTGTCGCCGGCGGTCAAGAACGGTGACCTAGCGGCAGGATACCTTGGCTCAAGCCGACCAATGAGACGCGGCGCAGGCGACGCGGACGACGCCGAATTCCCCTTGCGGCATGAATGAGAAGGCGTGGGATCCTCGGCCGCCATCGCCAAACTCAAAGCACTTGTCCGGACTTGTACTATGAGAATGCCGCGGGACCGCGGAATCGGAATCTCGCGTCAATGCCTCCTGCACAACGTTTCGAGGGCTGATATATATGGTTGGCTGCCGTTGCTCTTGCCTGAAAACAACAAACGCCGGGCGTCCAGGCAAAGTAGTTCGCCGCCCCTTGTCCAGACAGTTGAGATTCTAACGCCATAGATCAATACTACGCGCGAGTTGTACGGCTAGGCTGTCGGTTGGCTGTCAGAAAAAAGGGGTCTCCGCTCGGAGTTCCATGCACCGCCGGCGTTGGCCGTGGCCGCGAAACAGAAGCGCACTACCAGGGGGAACCAAATGAATAGAATTTTCGCTTTGCTCAGTTCGGTCTTTGCGATGACCGCGCTTTTTATCATCGCACCGACCACCGTCCATGCGCAGAGCGCCCAATCGACCGGTGCAGCCGAGACGGGAGGCTCGACTGGTTTGGAGGAAATCGTCGTGACCGCGCAGCGCCGCGAGGAGCGGTCGGTCGATGTGCCAATCACGATCACGGCGCTCAGCCAGCAGCAGCTGACGACCGCCAATGTTCAAACCCTGACCGACATCCAGAGGCTCACCCCGGCGCTTCGCTTCGATAACCAGTCGGCCTTTTTCCAGCCGACGATCCGCGGCATCGGCACCGGTATCACGACTTCGGGCGGCGGCTCGAACGTCGGTATCTACATCGACGGCTTTTACTCACCCAACCCGATCGCGGCGGACTTCCAGCTGCCCAACGTGACGAGCGTCCAAGTCCTCAAGGGTCCGCAGGGCACTTTGTTCGGTCACAACACCACGGGCGGCGCGATCCTCGTGACGACCGCCGACCCCTCGGTGGAACCACGTGCCGAGGGGAGCGTGTCCTATGCCCGGTTCAACACCCAAAAATATCAGGCCTATGCGACGGGGGGCGTCGGGATCGTGGCCATGGATATCGAGGGAACATACGCCCAGAGCAATAACTTCATCAGGAACATCATCACCGACGTGAATAAGGACAACTATGCTGCCGCCTATGAAAACTGGACGGTCCGTACCGGCCTCAAGTTCCAGTTCTCGGATGCGGTGTCGGTGCTCCTGCGCTACTCGCATACCAAGCAAGATGACCCGACCCCCGTGCAGACCAATTCCAACACCGATACGACGATCGACCCGACGACGGGTCAGCCGTGGGGTACCCAAACATTTGCGGTGCCGGGCTTTTATACGACCAATCCCAATCTGGTGGCAGCGAATCTGCCGCGCTACGATATACCCACCACCGATATCGAGACGATGACGGTCAAGGCCGATCTGGGCTTCGCCAATTTCACCTCCCTCTCGCAATACCGGCAAGAGGACACCCAGCAGTCGACCGATCTTGACCAGACCGGTCTCTCCGATCTTCGAGCTTGGACTTCCGATCTACGACTATACGACCAGCCAGGAATTCCTACTGACCTCCAAACCCGGTCCGCGCCTGCAATGGACGGCGGGCCTCTACTACTTGAGCTACCGCGATACGTATGTCACCTACATTGATAACTTCGTCGGCATCCCGTCGCCGCCGGGGCCCGGACGGATTCGCCTGGGCGGCTCGAGCACGACGACGCAGAACATTGCCGGCTACCTCGACGGGACTTATGAGGTGATACCCAAGCTGTTCTTCACGGCGGGCGTGCGCTACGCGCACGATGCCGTGATCGATGCCTATTACAATAATCTTATCCTACAGGCGGCTAACCAACCAAGAGACTCAAAGTGCCCAGTATCAACAGCACCAAAGCAACGCCGCGTGCGGTGCTCCGCTACGCGCTGACGGATGATTCGAGCGTCTACGCATCCTATGCCGAGGGGTACAAGGCTGCGATTCTCGACGTCGGCGGCTCCTGTCAGGACAGCTTCGACAACTTTCGTATGTAACAACGTAAGTCCGGAAGACGTGCACGCATATGAGGTCGGCTACAAGTTCGACAATCACCAACTCTCCAACGAGGCAGCTGCTTTCCTGTACAACTACAGCAACTTGCAGGTTTCCGAGTACAAGGGAAATGCACAGGCCTACATCATCAACGCCGCGGAGTCGCGAATTTATGGTCTCGAAGACAATTTCCACTTTGAACTGAACGAGCATTTCCAGGTGAATGGCGGCGCAGCCTGGACCCATGCGCGCTACGTGCAGTTCGGCAAATGCGAACACCGGGAGCGCCGATCTACGCAAGCTGCCCAGCCAACCCGGCTACTCTGCCGCCGGGATACGCTGGCGCACTGCGCCGTCCGGGTGCATTTGATTACGTGAACACGAGCACCATCCTTCACCAAGTACCCATGCAGCACGCGCCCGACTACACCGCCACTCTCGGGCCGCGAGTTTCGACCGGCATGACCGGTACCGGTGAATATTCGTTGTCCGGCAGCCTCTATTACACGTCGAAAATTTACATGAGCCCGTCGGGCACGCAGTTCTTGCAGCCCGCTTACACGACGCTCGACGTGCGCGCGCAATGGACGCATCCGTCGAAGAAATACTACGCCGCTTTGTGGGGCACGAACGTCACCAACGATCGCTACCGGAACCAGGTGCAGTACAACGGCTTCGGCATCGGCGCGGGCTGGAGCGCGCCTGCAATTTGGGGTGTTGAGTTTGGTGCGAAATATTGAAGCCGCCGCTGTTCTGTGTGCGTTCCGCGCGTGCTGGCCGCCTACCCGGGCGGCCAGCGCCGGTTCTAGTCCCGCGTTACGCGAATGCGCGTCGCGGTGACCTCGACATGTACGCCGTCGAGGCTGCGCAGGAAGGCGATGAACCCGTCGGTATCGTCCGTCGCAAACACCCCGCTGATTTCCATATCCCGCAGCGCGGGCGTGGTGATCTCGATCGGCTTCGAAGCGTAGCGATTGAATTCGGACGCGACGAGCGACAGCGGTTCATGATCGAACATAATCTGCCGACGCAGCCAGGATGTCGTACGGTGAGCGTCGACCGTGATGGGCGCGGCCGGCCACACGCCCTGCGTCACGCTGATCCGCTGGTCGGCGGTGAGTTCCACGAAACGCGCGAGCGCGTGGCCGGAATCCGTGCCGAGCCCATGGAGCATCGAGGAAGGTCCCACCGCGACACGCCCATCGACCACCGTGACCACCGTGGAGTCGGGCTCTAGACGTACATCGAACTGGGTTCCGATGTCGACCACTTCCGCGGATCCGGCGAATACGCGAAACGGGCGAGTGGGCTCATGCCTCACTTCGAAATCCGCCTCGCCGGACATCAACATGACGATGCGTTCGGATTTGCCGTAACTGATGGTGATCGCGCTGTCGGTGTTGAGGTGCAAAACCGAACCATCCGGTAGGCGGCGAGTCTGCTGCTCGCCGTGGCCTGTCTCGAAGCGCAGCGTCGCGACCGCTTCGGGCGCGAGCGCGCGCGGGGCGCGCCCGAAATTCCACCACGCGAGCAGACCCAAACTCAGCACAGCGAACACCGCCAGCGTCATTGCGGCCGCGTGCCGGCGGGGTGAGAGCGCGTCGCGGGCAGTTCCCAGAATCCGCGGCCAGAGCGGCCGGATCGGCTCGTCCTCTGTGGCGCGGGCGCGGGCGACCATCGCGTCCACGGAGCTCTGCGGATCGGCACCGATCTCGCGCAGATCGCGCGCGATGACCGCAAGTCCGAGGTACTCCTCGACGTGCACCGGGGACGTCTTGAGCCAGGCGGCGAAGTCCTCGCGCTCGCGTGCAGAAGGATCCGCACGGTTGGCAACGAACCATTCCGCCGCTTGCCGGGCTATGAGATCACGCAGTCGTTCGTCGTTCGTGCTCATAAAACTCACCCCAGCCGCGCCATGCGGCGTCGGCAGTGCGTCAACGCCTGGCTCAGATACTTCTTCACCATATTCGTCGAGATCCCGAGCCGCTGGGCGATCTCATCGTAGCTCAGCCCGTGCCAGTATTGCAGCGCCACCACTGCCTGGCACTTCGGGGATAACTGACGAAGCACCTCGCGCAACCTCCTGATGCGCTGCTCCCGATCGAGCTGCCCGCCGAAGGCCGGCAGCTCCGCGAGCTGCTCCTGCACCAGTGGATCATCGATATCGAGCACTCTGGATTCGTTCGGCCGCCGACGCGCGTGTTCCTTGGCGAGGTTGCTCGCGACCGCGTACAGATAGGCCTCCGGATTGCGAACCGTGGTCATATCCGGAACCCGCAGCATGCGCACATACACCTCCTGCGCGAGCTCCGCAGCGTCCGGATGCCGGTGAACGCGCCGATAGAGGAATGCTTGAAGGGCGCTCCCGTGTTCCGTGAACAGCCGTTCGACGAAGGATTTTTTTATTTCGGACATTGGTACCCGAGCGCTCGAGCCGAATTTTCGAACCCGCTGTAATACCTAGGAGTGACCCTGTTGCAACTCGGGTACCTGAGAGTGCGGGTCGAGGGTCAAATGCACTCCCGGATCGCACCTGTCCTCACACCGCGGTACCCGAGTCGCTGAGCGCCGACTCTTATCTCTTTGAGTCGCATCCTCATCGCTCAGATTCCGATCTTTTGGCACCAGAGGTTCTCGATGAGGATCCGACACTACGCTCGTTAATTGCAAATGCCACAAAAATCCAAAGGAGACACGACCATGATTCGCGATATAACAAAGGCAGTGGGCATCAAGGCGGCCGGGCTGGCCGTCACAGTGAGCCTTCTCGGCTTGGCGGCCGCCGGTCAGGCGTACGCCGGATGCAGCGACGGCGCTGTGCCGGCCAAAGAGCACGCATCGGCCCGGCTCATGCCGGCCGTATACCAGCCCGGTTCCGCTTCCGCGGCGTTCCTGACGGTGGCGGACGAATGGTCCGAAAGCAGTGCCATCGTCGGTCTATGGGAATTCGAGGTGCACTTGGATGGTGCGCAAAATGGCCTGCCTGACAAGGCCTTGTTCGACTGGGGTCTCGCCACCTGGCACGACGACGGAACGGAGATCCAATTCTCCGCCGGCCGTCCACCGAGTGCCGGGGATGTCTGCATGGGCGTGTGGCGGCAGGTTGGGCGGCACGACTTCAAGCTCCATCACATCG
Source organism: uncultured Gammaproteobacteria bacterium (assembly GCA_963801865.1). Taxonomy (GTDB): domain Bacteria; phylum Pseudomonadota; class Gammaproteobacteria; order Steroidobacterales; family Steroidobacteraceae; genus Bog-1198. Next base: position 581,630 of record CAWDGY010000002.1, read on the forward strand.
CTCTGGGCCTGACACCCCCGGTCGCGAGCGGCGCCTTCGTCGGACCCGCGATCATTCGGGCAACGGTCACCGTGGACTCCGATGCAGATAGCTACACGGGACCCTACTCGGTCACCATCTACCCGGGTTCGCCCGACAAAGGCACGGAGTTCAACGAGAGTGGTACGCCGCTGGTGACATTCACGGGAACGATCACTGCCAGGCGAGTTACGGCCCATTGATCCTGGTGCCCTCCGTACTCCGATCGAGTACGGAGGGCATGCCGGGCTCAATCGCCACTACTGGTTGATTGCAGCCGCCACGAGTTTTTCGCTTTCCAACCAAAGTCTTTCGGCAGCGTGCACGTCGTTTGCAGCAGGGCTCGCGGGCGCAATTTTGCGCTGATAGTAGTAGTCGCCGCTGCGGTCGCCGGGCTCCGTCGCCGTCGCGAGCCAGATGAGGGTGTCCGCCCCTTCCTCGGCGCTCAACAGATCGTCCCGAGCCCGGTACCATTCCTGCGTGGCAGGATCGGCATGATTGACGAAGTTCGTGCTGACGGCTCCCGGATGCATTGCGTGGACGACGATACCGCGGCCGGTCAGCCGCTTGGCGAGGGCCCGGGTGAAGAGGACGTTTGCGAGCTTCGCATTGCAGTAAGCCACGATCGGCACGAAGTTCTCGACCATTTGGAGATCGTCCCAGTTCAGGCCCGGGCTATGCTCATGGGCGCTCGAGGACACGTTGATGATCCGAGTCGCACCCGGTCCGGCGTGTATTGACGCGGTCCGAAGCAGCGGCAACAGCCGGTTGGTCAGCACGAAATGGCCGAGGTGATTGGCCGCGAAGGTCTCCTCATTACCTTCCGGGGTCACCACCTTTTCCTTGGCCGTGCCGCCGGCGTTGTTGAGCAGAACATCGATACGGTCGGTCTTCGCGGCAATCTCGTTCGACGCACGCACGGCTTCGCTCATCAGCGCGAGATCGGCTCTGATCATGTCGAGTTGGACGCCGGGCGCGCCGGCGGCGCGAATCTGCGCCTCGGCCGCGGCGGTACGGCGCGGATCGCGACCCAAGGCGATGACGCGCCACCCTTCGGAGGCCAGAGCTTTGGCGGCGACCAGGCCAATGCCCGAACTCGCGCCGGTGATCACTGCAACGCGTTGTCGACGGTGGCTCTGCAGGCTCGGCACGCTGTGCAACTCCTTCATTCGGACCGGCCATCTTCATGTGCCACCCAATGCACGAAGCGGTGTAACGGGTACATCGCGTCGTGAGGAGCGCCGACCGACATCCCGCCGGCCTCACCAAGCCGCACGATCCGCTGGGCACCGCCACTTGCCAGAGCGTTGCGCAGGTCGACCTGCCGCTGTGGCGGGTAAACTCCGACTGTCTGCGTCGCGACGTTCACATATCTGACGGCGTCGGCGAGTGCGTTCACCCGAACGACGTTGGCCGTCTTGTTGATGGGGTGGAAATCCACAGGCTCATCCGAACGGACGACCAATCCGCCACCGTCGGCAACGCCCCAGACGCCGAAGTCATCATCCATGCTCCGCAGCGATTCGACCTCCTCGGCCAGATCGCGCGGCAGCGGCGGCGCCTTGCCCGTCAAGGCATTACGATCGACGAGCCGCTGTTGGAGTCGCTCGCAGAAAAGGTCGACCTGCTTGCGATCGCCTTCGATGAAAATGAAGCGGCTGGAGACGCAGGCTTCCTGATTGAGAATGCCCACATCCGCGGCAGCCCGCGTCGCGACCTCATCCAGTATCTCATCGGATGCGAATGCCTCGACTCCAATCATGGAAATCGAAGTCTTCGGATCGAACGAGATCAACTGGAACCCCGGGCCCAGGTATTTGATGACGTTGTTGATCGCATCGCCGCCGCCCCAAGCCACGATCTTGTCGAAATACTGGGGGCGGTAGAGCGCTCTCTCGACGGTGTCGTCGCCGCCGCGCCAGTAAACGGCCGACATCGACCGCGGCACCGGGTGATGGGGATCGACGTCAAGCATGGTCCGCAGGATGGCCACCGCCATGAAGGGATCGCTCGAGCCCATCTTGAACAGGTTGATCGCCTTCACGATTGCGCCCTGCGCGATCGACTGAGCCGCGACGATGGGAGAGTTACCCGGCAGAACGTGGATCAGGCGCGGCGGAAAGGCTCGAACGAAGCTCCTGCGGCCATTGCCGTCCACGCGGGGAACCCAATGATCGAGACTCTGCGGATTGGCAAAATTCTGCTCGATGACCTCCGTGAGCAGCGTCTTGTTCAAATAGTCCGCCGCGAGCTGAATGTTGTACTCGAGCACCGACCGCGGCAAGACGTTGGTTACCGCCATTCGTTCAACGCACGCCTGCAGGTGCTCGTTCTGATCAAGCTTCATGCGCTGCCCGGTCTCGTCCAGGAAGTCGAGGATTTCGGACAGCCTGACGTCGAACAGGGGTCCAGGCTCGGTGCGGGGCGTCACCAGCGCGTCAAGATCGAGGTTCGGCGTGCAGAAGTCGACGCCGAGATCGCGCGACTTGTGACGCACCCGATCGCCTTCCACCACGGCGCCACGGATGAAAAAGGGGGCCGGTGTCACGGGTGCGGCGCGCGATGAAGATTTATTCCGTTCTGTTACCAGGTTCATGACCGACCTCCAAGGTTTGGCAAAGCAGGCTGTCAGGACACGCCTCTGACGTAGGCGTCAATGGTGCCGGCGCAGGCGATCTTATCGCCGCCCGCCTGCTCCGAGTAACGCATGATGTTGTCGGCGACCGAGGCGCTGCGATGACCACACGCGCACGGCTCATAGGTGGCGCGCACCTTGTCCCCGGAGATCAGCCCGCCCCAGCGTCCCTCGAGTGACAGGTCGAAGAATGCGGCGCGGCCCTCCAACTCACCGCCCGTGGGTTCGATCAGGTTCTCGCCGGACTCGTCGAGCAGCAGCAGCATGACCCACGGCGCCATGTGGTAGCGCCCGGCCTTGCACCGCACGGCGTTCGTGTTGAGCTCCTGCATGCCATAGCCGTTGAAGAGGTGTTCCGGAGCCAGGTTGAAGGTCTCCAGGATGTATTCGCGATAGTTCGGAGGCAACTGCGTCCTTTTTAGACCTCCGCCGATGAACCCGGTGTTTTCGGGGCTGAAATCATCGCGGTTGTAGCCCTTCGCCCGCACGAGTTCGGCCACTTTATACATGGGTCCAAAGAGACCCATGATGTACAGCTTCATGTGGCGACTCTCGATCAGGGCATCGGCGACTCGCTCGACGGCCTCATTCATCGCCCGCTCCCGCGTTACTGCCTTCGCCTCGTAGAGAGCGATCTCCGCCGGCTTGGCGCTGCCTTCGGCTATCCTCTTGTTCAACGCCACCATCTCGGTGATCGAGCCGATGGTCATCGGAGGAGCGGGATAGTAGAAGGGTTCGATGCCCGGCGCGTTGAACCCCTCCACCATCAGTTTCTGGTTCGCCATGTTGCGCGGGGTCATCGCCACCGGCGCCAGCATCAGTGCGCGACGGTCGCGCTGCGGGACGATGCCTGTCGCCCAGGCATGTCCCCGCAACAAGGCGTAGCCGGACATGTGCAGGTCCGCCAACGAGGCGTTCATCATCGCGCACTTTCCGGTCGTACCGCTCGAGCAATTGACGAAGTGCCCCTGGCCTTCCAATCGCTTGAGCCAGCCATCGAGATCGGCGATGCCATCGGGGTCCATGGGCTCGACTCGGTTTGTCGAGACGGTGTCAAGCCAGCGGCCGAGGCCGCTCCATTTCTTGTCGGTGAGCCAGGCTTCGGGATAACTCTTATATGCCGTGTGGGCAAACAACAGCGGCACCACGTCGGCCATTGTACGAATTTCGGTAATACCCGCTGTCTCGGCGCGATTCCGCAATAGCTTGATCTTGTCGACGCGGCTCCGGAACAGCTCGCTCACAGCCTCGAGCTGCAACGGCAGCAGCTCGGAGGGGGGCATGTCGAATGCGTTGTCTGCATCCACGAGGCTGACCAGCCGGTGCGCTGCTGAGCCCATCACTGTTACCCCTGCCCGCGAGACAACATTGCCGCTCTCCGCAGCCCTGGTCATTTCCGCGCTCCCCTCGGATCGGGCCAGCGGCGGTTTCCCGGCTGATCCGGAATTCGCGCCACGGGCCACGTGTACAGCCGCAAAATAATTTTATGTGCTTGAGTAAAACTCACTGAGATCTGCACGTCAATGGACCTTGGATAATTGCCTTAGATGATTTTCATGGCATTGTAAATTTATTTATGCAACTGTACAATTTTCCTTGAGGGTCGGTTTTCTGCGGGCATGGAGAGCTGGATGAAAGCAGAGCGCAAAATCAGCGAGGTGAGCACCAAGACCCGAGAGGTCATGCTCGATGCAACTGAATCGATAATGCGCGAAGAGGGCTATGCGGCCGTCACCTCAAGACGAGTTGCCGAAACGGCTGGTCTCAAGTCACAGCTTGTGTACTACCACTTTGGGACGATGGATGATCTGTTCGTGGCGGTATACGAGCGTTCCGAGCAGGAGTTCTTTGAGCGCGAGCTGCAGGCGCTGACCTCGAGTACGCCCTTACGAGCGCTATGGGAGCTGAGCATCCACCCGAAGCGAACGGCTCTGGCCATGGAAATGATCGCCCTCTCCAATCACAGAAAGGCCATACGGAAACTGATCGCCCGCTCGCTGGAACAAATGCACAGGATGCAGATCGCGGCCATCACCAAGTATCTGTGTGATGCCGGACTGGATGCGGAGGAATATCCCCCGGTCATCCTCTCCTACATGATTTCAGGCGTGGCGAGATCTCTCGTCACGGAAGCGGCGATGGGCGTGACGACTCGGCATCCTGAAGTTCTCGCCTTCGCTGAGCGACGCTTACGGGCCCTGGAGACCAAAGGCAGCGCTCGAGGTTCCGCTGCTCCGAATTGATGGAGGAAGAAGATTGAACACCCAGTCAGATGAAAGTGAGCCCGTGGGACAACACAACTCTTCGTCTTCGATCCCCGTCTTTGATCCTGCGACCGCCGAGCAAATTGCCGAGGTGCCGGATGGCGGCAAGGCTGCGGTGGACTTCGCCGTTGCGAGGGCGCGAGAAGCGTTCCGCTCAGGAGTATGGCGCGGGAAACTGGCACGCGAGCGAGCGCGGATCCTGTGGCGGGTGAGCGAGGTGGTTGCGAGTCATCTCGAGGATCTAGTCGAAATCGAAGCACGCAATAACGGCATGTCGCGCCCGCTCGCCCGCAACCTGATCCTCGCGGGCGCCGAAATGTTCCGCTATTACGCTGGTTGGTGCACCAAGATCCATGGCCAGAGCACAGACGTGCGCGCAGAAGGCGGTCCGCGCGGCGAGAGCTCGGAGTATCACGCCTATACGCTGATGGAGCCAATCGGCGTCGTCGGACTGATTATCCCTTGGAACGGTCCGCTCTACGGGGCCCTGGTAAAGCTCGCGCCTGCGCTCGCGGCGGGCTGCAGCTGCGTGCTCAAGCCGGCCGAGGAAACACCGCTCACCACGCTTAAACTCGCCGCGATTTTGGAGGAGGCCGGCGTGCCCGATGGTGTCGTCAACATCATCACCGGCTACGGCGAGACGACCGGTGCCGCGATGGCGGCGCACCCTGATATCGACAAGGTCGCGTTCACCGGGTCGACCGAGACCGGCAAACTGATCGTCAAAGCGGCGGCCGGCAATCTCAAGCGATTGACGCTTGAGCTCGGCGGAAAGTCGCCGGTACTGGTCTTCGGCGATGCAGATCTCACGCGCGCGATAGCCGGTGCGGCCATGGGCATTTTCATCAACGCGGGCCAAGGGTGCGTCTGCGGCTCGCGCATCTATGCGCATCGCAGCGTCTACGAACAGGTCGTGGACGGGATTACCGGCGCCGCGAAGCGGCTCAAGCTGGGGGGCAGCCAGGACGTGAACGCGGACATCGGTCCGCTCATCAGCGCCAAACAGCGTGAGCGTGTGACTAGTCTGGTCGGCGAGGGGCAGCGCGATGGCGCAACCGTGGTGACCGGTGGACGGGCGCTCGATCGCGCGGGATTCTTCTTTGAGCCGACGGTAGTCACGGACGTGCGCTCGGAGATGCGCATGATGCGGGAGGAGATCTTCGGTCCCGTCGCCGCGGTAACTCCATTTGACGATGAGGAGGCGGTGATCGCCGAGGCCAACCATACGGATTACGGCCTCGCCGCGGCGGTTTGGACTCGCGACATCGGGCGCGCGCACCGACTTGCCAAGCGTCTTCAGGCGGGCAATGTCTGGCTCAACTGTCAGCTCGCCTCCGATGCCTCCATGCCCTTCGGCGGCTACAAGCAATCAGGGTGGGGCTATGAATATGGCTGGAAGGGAATCGAAGCTTACCTGCAGAGCAAGTCCGTCTTCGCCGACTTGGCTTAGCGCCGATTGCGGGACATGACGCTCCGGCGTCATCTCTTGGGGTACTCCGTGAAAACGTAGTCCTGCGTCTTCGCTATCGTGTGGCACGCGAACCCGCACTTGGCGTCCTTCCCCTGCGGCGGCTGATTCGCCAGCGTGCCCGGCCTGAACGTATCGGACTCGGCGTCATACTCGAACGCCCCCCATCCCCATCGCACGGCGTGAGCGGCTAGCAAAGCTACTTCGCGGTGATGGAGGCCTTGCCGATGAAGGTGGTTGCCGCCGGATCCGGATGCTTGCTGTTCAGTTTGATGTTCAGACGTAGCTCGTTCTGCGAGTCGGCGTTGAGGATCGCCTCCTCGTAGGTAATGACCTCATTGTCATACAGCTCGAACAGTGACCAATCGAAGGTGCGCATGCCGAGTTCCCGCGACTTGCCCATGATCTCCTTCAACTCGTGAAATTCGCCCTTGAGAAGTTTGTCCGCGACGATCGGCGTATTGAGCAGAATTTCGATGGCGGCTATGCGGCCCTTTCCGTCTGCCGTGCGCAGCAGACGCTGCGAAATGATGGCTTTCAGATTGCTGGACAAATCCATCAGCAATTGAGCTCGGCGTGAATCCGGGAAGAAATTGACGATCCGGGCGAGCGTCTGGCTGGCGCTGTTGGAATGTAAAGTACTCAGGCACAGGTGCCCGGTCTCGGCGAATGTGATCGCAAGCTCCATGGTTTCGGCGTCCCGGATTTCGCCAATCAAGATGACATCAGGCGCTTGGCGAAACGTGTTTTTGAGCGCGCGGCGCCAGGTATGGGTGTCGATGCCGACGTCGCGATGCGTGACCAGCGATTTCTGCGACTGATGCACGAACTCGACCGGATCTTCGACGGTGATGATGTGGCCCGCCGAGGAGCGGTTGCGGTGATCGATCATGGCCGCAAGCGATGTTGACTTGCCGCAGCCGGTGGCGCCGACCATGAGCACCAAGCCCCGTTTGGTCATCACAATGTCCTTGAATGCCTCGGGAAGTCCGAAATGTTCGATGCTCGGAATCTCCGTAGGAATGGTTCTGATGACCATGCCGACGTTGTGCTGCTGCACGAACGCATTGACGCGATAGCGCGCCACACCGGGTATCTCGATGGCGAAATTGCATTCGAGTTCTTTGGCAAACTCCTCGCGTTGACTCTCGTTCATGATCGAGCGCGCCAGTTCCCGAGTAATTTCCGAGCTGAGCTTTTGTGTGGCAAGGGGGCGCATATTGCCCTGGTATTTCATGCTCGGCGGAAAATCCTTCGAAATGAAGAGATCCGAGCCACCCGCCCCAGTCATCGCGGTGAGCAGCTTGGTCATATGAGTCTTGGCTTGTTCTTCACTCAGAGTCGGCATTTCACATCCTTAACATAAGCTGCCCGCGGGTGAATATATCCGCACAGCTCCTGGCTGTCCGCGACCGAGTTAACAAGTCTCGGTGTGCCTGTTGGGCCCTGCCCAGCGCCCGAATGTGAGATGGACTGTAGATCGACCCTGGATGATCTTTGTGAGCACGAATCTCGCAACCTACGGCATCGACGCGATCAATGTGAAGTGAGCCATTGCCAGAGTCGCCGTCCGGCAGGCCGCCGGCCAAAGCAGCCGGCGGCGATTTCGATCCCGCACAAGAACTCCCTCAGCCTGTGCTGCCTCGTTTAGCACTTTGGCTGTGGAAGGCCGTAACCCGCGGATTGTTGACCTGCGTGACCGCTGAGGCTAGCGCGTTATTGACGCAGGTTTGCCAGGCTGCCTTACGGCCAAGTTCACGGCTCTCCAAGGGCGAGCAAACGTAGTGCGCGGCGTGCTGAAGTCGGGCGTATAGGACCTTGGCCCCCTGATCAGATTCGAGGTTCAAGTCGCCGTAGGCGACCGCCTTCGTCAGGAACTCCTCCGATTGTGCGATCGCTCGGCCGCTGCCCGCGGCGCAGGTGAGCGTCACCAAGGTGGCAACGATCATGGAGGTCATTGATTTGGTGGAGGTTTTGATTGAGGTTTTCATGCTAGCTCCTAATTTGAGTGGCGAATGCAAGTGCTGCTCGAAACACGATTCACAAATTACGGAGACGGCCCCGGACGCGCATGAAAGTGAGCCCAATAATCGCCGAAGTTTTGCCAAAGCCTGGGTGCAGCCCAGTGCTTCGGCACATTGCAGACTGGCGGTGGCCCCGTAGCGTTCTTTACGGTTCCGCAGGCGTGACCATCCACACGAACGTCCGTGTCGACGTGGCGAATCGCCGGCAGGACTGTTTCAGTGCCAGGTGGCGGACTGGCTCTCGTCCCGTCACCACTGGTATAAGCCCGGTGTAAGCTTGAGTTCTAGTTGTGCCGGCCGGATTCGATGAAATACGTCCTTAGCGATTTGCAAATAGACACCGGTCGTCAACTCGTCAGCCGCGCCGATGATCCCATCCCGCTTCCCAAGTTGTCATACGATCTCTTGCTGGTATTGATGCGAGCCGCGCCCAATCTGGTTTCCCTGGATGAATTGATGCAGCTGGTGTGGCCGAGAACCATTGTGAGTCCCGAGACGGTCAGTCAGCGCGTCAAATTGCTGCGCGACGCACTCGGCGATGATCCGCGCGCACCCCGATATATTGCGGGTCTGCGGGGACGTGGATACCAAGTGGTCGCCGCCGTTGAAGAAGTTGGCGAAACGTCAACCCTGAATTTGCCGGATTCAGTGGCGGTTCAGCCCTACCTGGACGTGAGCGCGAAGTCGGATATGCACGCTTTCCCCGCCGATACCGCCAAGCCCACGGCGGTTCCTGCTGAACCCTCTCGTATCACAATCTGCGTGCTTCCCTTCGCCAATATGAGCGGCGATCCGGAACAGGAGTATTTCAGTAACGGTATCACGGAGGACATCATTACCGAACTGTCGCGTTGGCGCCTTCTTGCAGTGAGGTCTCGTTCGGCTTCGTTCCAATATCGAGGCGTCGCAGTGGACATGAAGCAGGTCGGTCGGGAATTGAACGTACGCTTTATCATCGAAGGCAGCGTCCGGCGAATAGGCGAGCGTATACGGATCAACGCGCAGTTGATCGATAACGAGACTGGTAGCCATGTATGGGCCGAAAAATTTGATCGGGAATTGGGGGAGCTTTTCGCTGTACAGGACCAAGTTGTGCAAACTATCGTCAGTACGCTCGTGGGCCGCGTCCAAGTGTCCGATATCGCACGAGCGCGGCGCAAGCCTTCGAGCAGTCTCGCAGCTTATGAGTGTGTGCTGAAGGGCAACGCATTGCCTTGGGATGATCTGGATAGCCTGTCGGAGGCAACGCGACTTTTCAGGAAGGCCATCGAAATAGATCCCACCTATGGTCATCCTCACGCGTTGCTTGCTGCCATATGTTGCATGAAATGGCAGGAAGACGCGGGCGGCTCGGATGCCGAGCTCCTGGAAGGCATAGCCTTGGCAAAACGGGCTGTGGAGCTTGATGAAACGGAAAGCACGTGTTTTGCGATGTTGGGCTGGGCACATTTGCTGCGAGGCTCATTCGATCTGGCGTTGCAACACACTCGCCGCGCGGTCGATATGAATCCGAATAACCAATGGAATGCGGCGGACTTGGGGTCGGTCCTGATCTATGTCGGCCAAGCCGAGGAAGCGTTGGTCTGGCTCAAGCGTGCCAAAGACATCGATCCATACTTCAACGAGCCTTGGTACTGGCGCGCGATTGGCGTTGCGTACATGATCCTGCATCGCTACCAGGAGGCGTTGGCGGCGTTCGACTATTTGACTGCTCGCCCGTATCGGGTCGCTGCGTACATGGCCGGTTGTTTTGCTCGGCTGGCAGAATTCGGCCGCGCCAGAGCAAGCGCGGCCGAATGCTTGGCCGCGAAGCCCAATTTTTCAGTCGGGCGCTTTATCTCCGGACACCCTTTCAAGAACCCGGCCGATGCGGCGAATCTAGCCGAATCGATGCTTAGTGCCGGCCTGCCGAATTAGTGACTACGGACCATTCAAAATCCGAAAGCGCCGAACAGACTTGGGTCGGCGAAGTCATTCACTTCTGGTTCGAGGTTGTGGGGAAGGCTCATTGGTTCACGCGAAGGGACGAGATTGACGCGCGAATCCGCCATGGATTTTTGACGCTGCACCAACGGCTCATAGCGCACGACGGCCTCGACGTTGCCGGGCCAAGATCGATCCTCGCAGCTGTGATCGTTCTCGATCAGTTTTCGCGTAATCTGTTCAGGGACAGCGCACGCGCTTTTTCAGCCGATCCCATCGCACGCCAACTTTCCCGATCCGCCATTGCGCAGCGCTTCGACATCGCCATGAAAAAAGAGGAACGGTATTTTCTTTACCTTCCCTTCGAGCATAGCGAGGATCGAGAGGACCAGGCGCTTTCGCTCAATCTGATCAAGCAACTCGGCATTGAGGATTGGACGCGTTATGCAATGGCCCATGAGGCGACTATCAATCGATTCGGTCGTTTTCCACATCGAAATGCGGTACTCGGCCGACCTTCGACCCCAGATGAGATTGAGTTTCTTAAAGAGCCTATGCGATCCCTCTGAGGGATCAGCTCCTGTGCTTCGCCAAGGCCTCACGAGCTTCCTCGATCTCGGGTCTTCCAGGATTGTCGGAGAGCGCACAAACTGTCAGCAGTTCGCCAAAATACCTTTGGCTCAAATCGCTGCTTCCGCTGAGCTGCGCAGCGTGCGCCGCTCCATACAATGACCGGAAGCGCCGCGGCTCCTTCTTAAGCGTCGCTTCAAACTGAACCAATGCCTCCCTGGGGTTATTCATTTTCAATAACATCTCTCCCAACAATTCCCGCGCTGGCGACAGTGGCCCCGGTGTCAGAGCACTTTTCTCTGTCCCTTCTTCCAATTTCGCCGCGGATTCCATCTGCCGCAAAGCTTCCTCATTCTTGCCCACTGCTAACGCGGCCCACGCTGCGACTGCAGTCGCCTGAATTTCCACCTGCAGCGCCCAGTAAGGCTGGTTGGTCTTCGACAGGCGCTCCTGGATCTGCCTCAATGCTGTCGCTGATTCGGTTGCCGCCGCGGCGTGTCCCAATCGCGCCGCGCCCAATCCTCGGGCGAACCAGGTCATCGCATCGGCGTAAGGAAACGGCGTCTCCGTGTGCACTAGCCTCTCCGCCTGCTGCCAGTCCTGGCGCTCCAGCGCATATCGTGCTGGGATTGCCGCGAGTGCAAAATAGCCGGCGGAGGGTGGGCCGGCGCCAATCAGTACCGCCTTCGGGTCGAAGCGTGATGCCATTTCCGGCAGAGACCTCACAATCCGGGCTGCCGCCTTGTCCTGCCCCGTTTGCAAGTAGGCGTACGTCTCGTAGTCGCTGGCGTGCAGCTCTTCGGCCGTCTGACCCTGACGCCGCGCGGCCGCGGCGGCTGCCACATTACTGTCAATCGATTCCTGCCAATACCCTAAGCGGGTAAATGTATGCGATGGCATGTGCAGCGCATGAGGGGCATCGGGGGCAATTTCCGCATAACGTTGTGCCGCGACTACAGCCCGGCTCGCCAGCGCCGGCACGTCGTACGCATGGATAATGTAGTGTGCCAAACCGGGATGGGTCGGCTCCTCCGCGAACAATTTCTCGAGAATTGCTCCCGCCTCGAGTCGGTCTGCGTAGGTCTTATCGCCGGGATCCTCAGCGACCACAAGCGCCAATGCGTAGAAAATCTGCGCTTCCTGATCTTTGGGATATTTTGTCGCAACCTCCCTCATGGCATCGCGATAGGTCAGCCAACGCGCCTTCTGCGGCGTCCTTTCGAAGTCCCTGTACAGCTTGCTTACGGCTGCGAGATAGGCGCGTTCGCGGACCGTCTTTGCGCCCCGCCTTTCGCCGCGTTCAGCGCTCTCGCGCCCAAGTTGCAACAGGCTCATGTCTATTCCGGGTGCGAAAGGATTTCCCCAGTCACTCAGTGCTATTCCCCAGTACGCGATTGCGCACGTAGAGTCCTTCCGCAGAACCGCGTAAAATCCTTCAATGGCACGGCTGAACTGGAAGGAATGAAGCAGGGCTACCGCGCGATTAAAATCGATCTGCGCCGGTTCGCTGCACGATGTGACGAAGTGAACCGCTCCGAGCCTCTCGCCATTCCCATGCTGATGCTCCTGCGCCGTTGCACGCGCCGCGGTGAATACCAGCAGGACGGCCGCGATGAGTTTATTCCCGTGCAATGGCCCCTCCGGCTCGAAGTACGCGGCGCGGTTAGCGCCGATATGGCCATGCGGTTGGCACGATATTTCGGCGGTGACGCGCGCTCGTGGTTGAATCTTCAGGTCGTCTACGATTTGCGAGTAGCGCAACTCCACTCATCCGTGCCACCTTGCCGCCGCTTCGAGCCAGATCATCAGCGGCTCACGCACGATGTCCATCTCGGAATACTTCCAGCGCTCCTCCGAATAGTTGTTCAGCAGCGCCCAAATGGCCCGGACGCTTTCCACATCCGACTGTATGGAGGAGAGAGGATCACTGTACGTGTGGAGGCTGAACGCTACCGCGTTGGAATCCGGTAGCCGCGTGAGAGTCTGTCGCTCGACACGCATCCACAGGGACTCGCCGGCGCGGGCGGGATCACGGCACAATTCAGCAAGCACTTCGCGCATCGCCGCCGCATTCGCAGCGTGAGGATCATCGTGAGGGAAAAAGACGGTCGCCATCGGAGTGATTTGCCAGTTGAATCGCTCGCACGGAGTGGCGGCGTGAATGCTGCCCAGTACGCGATTTATCTTTCCACCGAGCTTGCGAGTGAGTTGGGGTACCGGCTCATGTGCCCACTCCATGTCATGTCCGACCGAGCCGACCAGGCGACCCGAGCTGGAGTAGGCATTCGACGCGGCCGTGATCTGGACGGTCCCTCCGACCTCTTCCAGGAGCATGAAGTCCTCTTCGATGAGGTAGCTCACCTGCATCAGCGGTTCGGTGGAATCGTCATCCAAGTCGAGTGTGCGGCCGGTGATGAGAGACCGGAACACTGAGCCGCTCCTTTCGAAAGACTGTTGATGGTCCGCCGCCAGATGCGCGATGACCCGCTCTCGCAGCTCCCGCTGCGCCGGCAGCGAATTGGGCAACGTCCGATAGTAAAAGGATCTGTGATTGTCCAGTCGCTCACACTTCTGACGCATCATTTCCGCGTGCCCGGCGCCGATCAGGATCCAATTCTCCGGCCTGATGGGCCGCAGACCGAGTTGGAAATCGGCGGCAGCCCATCGATATGGGCGGTACAAGGGCCCATCGACAGCCGCGTTGTTACCCGACTGCATTGGATCGTACCGTTACCGATTGGCGACGCGCCCGGAAGTTGCCAATTCCATAGAGCGAGGCACCCACCAGCAGCAGGACACCGGTCATGCAGGCCACTTTGAGTATGGCCATCGCCGGATGTTCTTCCTCCGGAGGCGGGACGAATGCTACGACGATCGAGCCGGCCGTTGCCATCAGGCCGATCACGGCGACGAAGACGAGCGCGGGACGCCCGCCCCAAATGCGGCTTTCTCCCTTCACCGGTGCTCCGGAAGACAACTTGATGGCAGCGGCGAAGAGCAGGAGGAACGGCAACATCGAGGTTACGACCATCATCTCAATGAGGACATTGTATGCACCGCGCACCGATGTCCCACTCTGACCCAACACGACCAGGGCCGCAACAAGCGCCGCCTGTACCCAGATCGCGTTGGCGGGAGAGCCGTGCCGCGGGTGAATTCGGGCGAAACTCCGTGGCAGGTAGTCGGCAATTCCAGCTGAGGCGGGTATCCGCGCGAGCGCGCCGAGCCACAAACACAGGCTGCCGACGCGGTCGAGAACCACGCACGCCGCCCCGACAGGGACCAGCCAGCTCAGTCCCAGATGCGCCGCCGCATGTCGAATCGCCTCCATCACACCGTAGACACCGCTCGCGTGCTCGGGCGGAATGGCGAGCAGAATGCTGGCGGTACCGATGATGTATACGGCGGCGATCATGGGCGCGGCGAGAGTCAAAGCCTTCGGAACGGTGCGTCGCGGGTCACGAATCTCGCCGTTCATGAACGACACCGCTTCGGGTCCGGTCCACGCGAAGGCGAGCGTCGTCCAGAAAATGACATCGCTGAGCCGGAATGCCGGTGCGATGGTGTGCCGATTGATGTCCGTTGCCGGGCCGAACCACAAGCAGCTTGCCAGCGCGAACCCGACCAGCAGTAAAGTTCCCAACCATCGCGCAACCGCTCCCGCGCTGTTGAGCCACTTGGCCACCGACAGCCCGCGGACATTCAGTATCGCGCAGATCGCGATCATGATCAGCGAAAAACAAATGAAGTAGGTTGGCGTGCCGGCGGCCGTCGTATTAGCCGGCGACCACAGCAGGGAGCTGCCGGCGATGAAATAGAGCACGGTGGGCAGGAACGCGAGTGTACCGGTCCAGTACGTCCAGCCTGTGATGAACCCTGCCAACGGACCGAACGCGCGCGCACTCCACGTAAACATACCGCACGCATCGGGAAATCGCGAGCAAAGGTAAACGATGCAAACCGACAGCGGTACAAACATCGTGAGCCCACCGATCAGCCATACCAGCAGGGAGCTCGGTCCGGTCGCCGCTGCCGTGGCTGTCCACTGCAATGTGCATCCGGCCGTCACCAGAAACAGCGTGGTGTGCAGGAGATTCATCGTGGGCCGCGGACGCGCCGTCGTCGCTGTTGATCTACCCTCGTCGCCCGTTTCTCCGCTGACTGATTCCGTCTTTTCTGACAAGCGCCAACCCTCAAGTAGACGCTCAGTGTACCGGCAGGGAGCAAGGTCCAGCCAAGGATTGCTCGTGGCACTGAGCCGTCGATGCGCCAGGTCTATCGGCGAGTAGCGCCTCGCGCGCGACTAAGGGCAATTCATGCGAATGCTGCTAAACACGGCAGCCTGGGCGAGCCGAAAATTCTGAGCGCCGCGTCGCGTTCAGGTTGAATGGTGGGCGGTGTAGCCACCACATTTAGACCATAACCACCTAATTGTAAATAAGAAAATTCTTCCCGCCCTTGCGATGCCCCCAGCAGGGTCCGCGCGCTCTTCGATCTGGATTGAACGGCGGCCCGGCGGCCAATTCGTCAGCGAATCCTGCCCTCTCGCGTCTTTGGATCGACCACCAACAGATCTCTATCGCGCTGCTCGATTTCCAATCCAAACGCGCCCTTGAGAGTTGCTTGCAGTGCCTCGAGATCGCCCGTGCGAAGCACCGCCGAGACGCGCAAGTCGGCAATCGCAGGAGTGTCGGCGTGAATGGGTATTTTTGTGTAGCGGCTAAAGTCCCTCAACACATCGCCTAGCGGAGTGTTATTTGCCTCCAGCCGCCGACTCATCCATCCCAGCGCCGCGTTCAAGTCGGCGGGTGCGACGGATGCGCGCGGCATCCCTCTGCGAAGTTCCGCGCGTTGGCCGGCGTCCACGAGCACGCGGTCGCCTGAAGTGCCCTCGATGAGGACGTGACCCTCGGCAATGGTGACCGCGAGTTGTCGGTTCTCGAGATATACGTTGAAACGCGTACCCACCGCGCGAGCGGAGCCGAGCGACGTGTGCACGGTAAACGGACGCGATGCATCCCTTGACACCTCGAAGAATGCCTCGCCGTCCTCGAGTACGATGTCGCGCGCGCGGCGCGCAAAGCGTACGGTGATGCGCGTACGCGTGTTGAGCGTGACTTGCGAACCGTCTTCTAGCACCAGTGTGCGTTGCTCGCCGGCATCCGTCGCGTAGGCGCGCGAGGCGGCCGGCCACCACCAGATGACGGCCGCGAGAGCCGCGGCAGCGATTGCAAACGCGATTCCGCGCCTCGCGACCACGCCTCGATCGGCGAATCGCGCTTGGCTTGTGGGTTCCGGCATCTCCTTTGCCGCGTCCATCGACACCTCCCACGTGATCTCGCACAGGGCGTATTCCTCGCCGTGAGCAGGATCCTTGGCAAGCCAGGCTTCGAACTGTCGATCGAGCGTCGAGTCCGTTCCTCCGAGACGCAATGCGAACCACTCGGCGGCGGTTCGTGCCTTCTTGCGGCGAAATAGGGTACCGATCATGGCGCACCTCTGAGTCGCGCGGCGAGAAATGCCACCGCCTCCGCCACCCGCCTCTCGACCGTCCGACGCCCGATGCCAAGGCGGGTTGCGATCTGTTGATACGACATGTCACGCGATCGAGCCAACACGAAAACCGCCCGCGCTTCCTCCGGCATGTCTCCGATTGCCGTGCGCAGCGCGGCAGTGATCTGATTGGCCGAGATGATCTGTTCGGGAGTGGGATCATCTGCCCGAAGCGCCTCCTCCGGCGCCGCATCCAACGATGCATGCGCGCGAAATTTTTGCCGCCGGTGGTGATCGCGAGCGAGATTGGTCGCCGTTTGAAAGAGGTAGGCACGCGCCTCTCCGTCAAATCGCGAGACACTGATTCGATCCATTACCCGCAGGTAGGTGTCCTGCACGAGATCCGATGCATCCTCCCGGGAGGCCGTAAAGCGGCCGACATGGCGCAGCAGCGCACCCCGGTACTTATTGAACAACAGCGTCAGAAATGCCCGCTGCGCTGCATCCGTCGGATCGGAGGTCTCGTGGTCCAACTTCGTGTCGGGCGATTTGAGCACTGGTATTGTCAATGAATGATTTTGCGCCGCGGTTCTACACTATACGCACCGAGCACGGCGACCCGCCATCTCGAGCGCGGGTGATTGGCGGCAACGTCCGGGTCGCGCGTAATAACAGGAACGATTTTATCGGTGCGATCAATCACTTGGAGGTGAGTCGGATGGCAAGTTCAGGCGGCTGCCGCGCGGCACGATGGACGATTCTGTCGATCGCAGCCGGCCTTTGCGGCACATCGGCGATCTCGGCGCAGACGATAGACGTCAAGCCCGACTGGCATGCAACCGTACAAGATTTCGCCCGCCTACATTTCAAGAATCCGGCCTGGGGCTACTCCCATTCGCAACGTGATTACTCTCTAGCCCGCGAACTCGCGGCCACCGATCACGTGGCGCTCGACGACGATGTGATATTCGCCGCGG
This sequence comes from uncultured Gammaproteobacteria bacterium, assembly GCA_963801865.1. Taxonomy (GTDB): domain Bacteria; phylum Pseudomonadota; class Gammaproteobacteria; order Steroidobacterales; family Steroidobacteraceae; genus Bog-1198. The sequence goes on from CAWDGY010000002.1 coordinate 599,002, forward strand.
CATATTTGCACGATATGGCCGCTTTTCCACCCTGGGCCAATGACAAACTCGATCACTCGGACATCGCCGCCGACAGCGTCGATGCAATATTGAAGGGAACCGGGTTTCCCATGGAAAAGATCGGCGCCGTCCGAGGTGCAATCCGAACACATATGTTCTATCGACAACCCGCCGGTCCAGAGGCGCTGTACCTGCACGATGCCGACGCGCTCGATTGGCTGGGCGCCATCGGCGTGGCTCGGATCATGGCGCTCGTCGATCCCAACGGCGGCAATCCGGACGGGCCAAAGGCGGTGAAAATGCTCGAGGACAATCTGCTCAACGTTCCCGCACACGTGCTATCGCCCGCCGGGCAAGCGCAGCTCCCGAAACGCAAGATAGAGTTGGAGCGTTTCCTCAAGGAGCTGCGCACAGAATCGGATCACCTTCGGACGCTGTAGCCGCTATGCTGAAATCCCCACGCCGATTCGCGGCGGGCGCCCTTCTGCTGGTACTGGCGCCTCTCGTGATCGCGCTCGACGAGGGCCATGACCTGCACGTGGAGGTTTTCAAAGGCGAATTTGCCACCGTAAATTCGTTCATATTCTCCAACGGTAAATCGCTTGTCGTGATGGATGTGCAGCGCAAGACCTACGAAGCGAAGAAACTCGCTGCCATCGTCAAATCCAAGCATCTCCCCTTGACTCATATCCTGATCAGTCATGGGCACACGGATCACTTTACGGGCATGGACTGGTTTCACAAGCAGTTTCCCAAAGCACAGATTGTCGTCGCCACCGAAGACATCAAGCGAGACATCAAGAACTATGCAATCTACATGGATAGCGGAGGCGAGAGCGGCGCCGAACCGGCGCTCGAGCCGGCGCTGCGTCCCCGCTCGGCAACCAACCCGAACGGATTCGACTACGAAAACACGATCGAGGTGCTTCCCGGCGACTCTCTCACGTTGAAAGGGGGCGGTACGCTTGAGATCACGACCGACTACGAGCCCGCGGAGGCCCCGCATATGACAACCGTTTACAGCAAAGACCTCAATGCGCTGTTCTTGTCGGACTTCGGGTACAACAAAGTCCATCTCTGGATGGGCGACGACATCACGAGGCAACGTATCGCAAATTGGAGAGCGAACCTGCAGCGGATCAAGGCGCGCTATGCGAGCAGGAATCCAACGGTCTATCCCGGTCATGGGGATCCGGCCGACATGCGGCTATTTGATACCTTGATTCAATATATCGACGATTTCACCCGTGTGACCGCGCAAGCAACATCCAGGGAAGAAGCGATGGCAGCGATGACGGCGCTCTATCCCGATTACAAACAGGCGGACTTTTTCCTAAAATACAGCATCGAGAACCATGTGAAATAGGTGGCCGCCGGGGCCTAAGGTCTCTTCACATCATTGATCTGCAAGAAGATCGATCGAGCTTTTTCCACGACCGACAGGTTCGCTCGATCCGCGTCACCGAATTTTCTCTCCGCATCCTGCACGTCTTGCAATGCATGGGAAAGCGAATCGGCCGTGAGTTCGGAAACGCCCAAGAACTCGGGTATCGTGACCGGACGATCCATCAGTACACGGTAGAGCTTGTATCGGGTGATGCGAGTAAATCCCCCGGACGCGAGCACCGCGGGAACATATTTCCGCTCGTACCAGGCATTGAAGTCTCGGGCTGCCACCGAATCAGGGCAGCAATCGAAGCGGACCACGTACAGGTACTTGTTCTCTTTCGAAGCTTTGCCGATCGGCGCAGCGTGGGCCCGCCCATACTGACGGAAGTAAACACGCTCGGTCACTTTCAGCAGATCCGTCGAGTGATGCGACTTCTCCATGCCCCAACTCGCCATCAGCATATCGATGATCGTCTTGTCGATGGCGGAGCTTCGTATGTCATAGAGGGCGACGTACTTGGTGGGATCCGTGCTTGACTGCGCCGGCCCGAACACGGAATTTCGCTGCTCCACCCCTCTCCGAGCACGCTCGTAGCCCGGCACCTTGAGGACATCCGGAATGTCGATACGGTCGTACCAGTCGTTGAACTGCACCTCTTGTTTCGGATCCGTGTTCTCGGTCGTCACCATCATCAGCCAGTGATCCTGCACAGACCCTACCGGCGCCGCGGATGCGGCGCCGGCAGTACCCTGGCACAAAACCAGCATGCAAAATGCGCCAGCCCAGTTTGTGATTGACATCGCTCCCTCGACCTAGTGCGCCGGCGATTTCGCCGGCGATGCCGCATCGAACACCTTCTCACCCCCGATGAAGGTCATTTTCACCGTGGTCTCGTGTACCTGGGCGATCGGTACTTCGAAGGGGTTGCGATCGACCACGATCACATCAGCAAGCATTCCGGCTTCGATCCTGCCCACTCGGCTCGAAGCGCCTTCCTGCTTCGCCGCATTCACCGTGAAGAGTTCAAACGCCTCGCTTAATGTGATGGCCTCCGCTTTGCCGAAGGTTTGCGAACTGCCCCCCGGCTTTTCGCGAGTAACGAGCGTCTCGATACCAATCCACGGGTTCACCGAAGGGACGACCGACCAATCCGATCCCGGAACGACCAATGCACCGGAATCGATCATCTCGCGAACCGGCCATACGCGCTTGATGACCGGCTCGCCAACGGCGGCGGTGATGTCGTCATTAATGGGCGTCGGACCCCACAGGTACGGTGATACCTCGAACGTCGCCTGCATTGCACGCGCGCGCCCGATGTCCTCTTTCGCCACGAACGTACAATGCCCCACGTTGTGCATCTGGGGACTGAAGCCGTTCGCCTTGCGTGCAGCCTCGATCGCATTCAGGCCCGCACGCACCGCGGCATCTCCTGCAGCATGGAATTTCACGGTCAAGCCCATCCGGTCGAAACGCGTGACCGCCCGGCTCAAGATCTCCTGCGGTACCAGCAGCATGCCTCGTCGGCTTGCCTCATCGGCGCGGCCCGCCACGCTGCCTTGGTAGGGCTGCAACATGGCTGCCGTGTGACTGTCGGTCGGTACGCCATCAAGAAAGATTTTTACGCAATCGGTTGACAGCCGATCTCGTGCATAGAAGTTGCGCGATGCAATCGTCGCCTCCGACTCCGGATCGCCTGGGGCCCATACTATGCACAATCTGACGCGCTGCTTGAGAATCTTGGCATCGGCCAATGCGGCGTAGGCATTGAGCTCGTTATTGACCCCCGTCGAAAATCCCACTGCGGCCTCGGTAAACGAAGTGATGCCGAAGGAGAGCATTTCGTGCACCGCCCACTCGAGTGCCATCCGCGCATCGGCTTCCGAGTGCTTCGGCACATGCGTTGCGGCCCCGTCTGCGGCTGCCTCTCGAAGCACGCCGGTCGGTTCACCGGACGGGTCGCGTTCGATGATGCCCCCCGGCGGATTGGGAGTGCCCTTGGCGATGCCGACCAGTTGGAGTGCTTTGGAATTTGCCCACGCGCTATGGCCGCTCGTATCCGATAACAGGACGGGAACCTTGGGTGCCACCGAATCCAGCATCGCGCGAGTCGGCGCCTGTCCCAAAGCCGACGCGTCCCACTGACCCCCAGTGACCCACTCCTCGGGCTTGGCCTTGTCCGCGCAAGACTTCACGATGACAAGCGTCTCTTTGAGCGATGAGCCCTGCGCAATAGTGCATGATCTCGCACTGATTCCTGCGAACACCGGATGCACATGCAGGTCGTGCAACCCGGGCAGAACCGTTTCGCCTTCAAGATCGAGAATCCGCGTCTTCTTGCCTGCCAGTGCTTGGATCTCCTTGGTGCTGCCGACAGCGGCAATGATCCCGTCGCGAATCGCCATCGATTCCGACCAACCGGACACCGTCTTGATGTGCGCATTCACCAGGAGCAAATCGGCGGCGCGCATCCTCCCGGACGCTTGCACATTCTCATCGCCGACCGCCGGCGCCACGACGGCAAGTACACCCGCTGCAGTTGCGATCACCAAGAACCGCGGCAGGCGGGGGAACAACAAGTTGCGCGCCATACAGAAACCTCAGTAATGGTAGGTGGCGGTCACACCGATCGTGCGTGGTCGCCAGGTGATGGCCTGAAATAGCGGAGACAGCACCCCGGCGTTGTCAATCACAGAGAGTTTCGGCTGCGTGTTGAAGACGTTTTGAGCGAACAGTGAGACATCGAAGCCTGCCCATTTCGCGCCGGCGCGCAGTGATGTGTAGGATGTCGATGGAATGGGCGGCACGGCAGAGGGGAGTCCTCCGTTCGCCGGATCCTGTGCGGCGACGCGAGCGGTCTGCTTGGCACTGTACTGATAATCCGCCCGCACGTAACCCTTGGTGGAAAGGAGCGGAAAATTCGTTTGACCGAACACTTGCAGCGTCCAAGGCGCGGCGGGCAAGTGATCACCGTCCTGCACGATCGAGAAAGATCCCGGGGTCTCGGCAGCCACCGGCGTCGCAAACACAGTTTCGGTGTAGCTCGCGTTCGTGTAGCCGAAGGTGCCACCGACGGTGAGCGCGTCGCTTACTTTGAACTCGGTCTGCAGGTCGAATCCACGGCTCTCCGCTGCACCTAGATTGTCCGTAAACTGGAACCCGCATGGCAACGCGACATTCTGTTGAATCTTGTTCCACTTGATGAAGTAAACGCTGGCATTGAGCAGGAGCCGCCGCTCGTCGAAGCTGTTCTTGGTGCCGACCTCGTAGCTCCACACATCGTCCGAGCTATATTGCGGCGGTACGCCGGTCAGCCCGTATGGCGCGAAATCGCAGAACTGGCCAATATCCGGATTGGCGCCGCCGATGCGATAGCCCTTGGCGACCGTCGTATAAACCAAGTTGTCGGCATCAATTTGATAGGTGAGACCGAATTTCGGTGTAACCGGATGCTCCGTGATCGAGGCGGTGCTCGAGACCGGCGGGCCAACGACGAACCCGCTATAGTCGGCTTGGCCCACAAAGTCCGCCTTTGACACACGCAGTCCGAGCGTAACCTTGAACTTGTCCGTAACCTTGAGGTCCGCCTGGCCAAAGAGCGCAATCTGCTTATCGAGCGAACTGAACGGATCCTGCTTGTAGATGTATCCATCGCCCACGGGAACACCGATCTCGGTCAACAGCGCCGGATCGTACACATTCTCGATCGTGTTTTCTTTCGCGTGCTGGTAGAAGAGACCGGCGGTCCAATTCACTCGCGCCGCTGGATCGACAGACTCCACCCGCAACTCCTCGGTCCAGTTCTCCTGGTCGTCCGCCCAGTATCCCGGGGCTTGTACGGGCGCAGCGGGATACGGGTCTCCCAAGAAAATGGCCCGATCGACCGCCGAGTAATCCGAGACCGCGGATTGATTGCGCTTGAAGTAGGACGTGTTCGAGACCAAGCGCACCACGCCTAAGTTCCAATCGATCCTGATTGCCGAAAGTGTGAAATCATCCGTGCTCGGCTGTCCGATTTCATTACCGTTCTTGAGGGGAACGTCGAACTGTCCACCCGTCGGATCCGGGGGAGGCGTGCCAGGTTGTATATCCCACCAAGAAGAGGCGTCATCGACGTGGCGCGTCTGATAGTAGATCGACGGCGTAAGCGTCAAATTATCGGTCGGCGCCCACTTCAGGGCGAGCCGCGCGGTCTTGGTGGTATTGGCATTGGAGTTATGATCGGCTACTTCCGGCACGTGCCAATCGATTCGATCGACGTAGCCGCCCTCATGACGAAATGACACGCTCGCCCGGAAGCCGAGAGTGTCATTGACGATGGGGCCGCCGCCGGCGAGACCGAGTTCTTCCACAGGGTCGCCGTGGTAGGTAGCGGCAACCTCCGATCGCGCGTAGACGGAATACTGACTCAAGCTCGGCTCCGGGGTGATGAAACGCACCGTACCGCCTTCTGATCCCGATCCAAAGAGCGTGCCTTGCGGACCCCGTAACACCTCGACGCGATCGATGTCGAACAACTGCGGATAGGCGTCGAAGGTCCCGAACGACAAATGACGGCTCTGGATCGGCGTGTCATCAATGTAGATCCCGGTCGTCGCCGCGCCGGCGGTCGACTGGATTCCCCGGATCGAAATATCCGAGGACTCGGAATTATTGTTGATGGTACCTCGCACAAAATACACCCCAGGTGTAAGGCGCGCGACATCATCGATATCGCGGGTACCCTGCACGTCCATGGTCGCCTGACTGTACACACTCACGCTGATCGGCACGTCCTGCAGGCGCTCCGTCCGGCGTTGTGCGGTCACCGTTATTTCCTCAAGACTGCCGTCGGACTTCGCCCCCGGCGTATCCGCAGGGTCCGAGAAGACTCTGCCGCTCGAAATCCCCATCGTCAGGACAATGACCAGCGCGCTGGATGCGCGATGGCGCAGTACCAGGCGAGACAGCATCGGCATGAGGACCCCCCGATTGAGTGTTCGGCCGTGGGCAACCTAAGGTCGCTGCACGGCTCCTGGGGAGTGGTACGCACGAACGACTCGTACCCGCCAATGTCGACTGCTGCGCTAATAGCGGAACGTCAACGTGAGACCGATCGTTCGCGGCCGCCAGGTAATGACATATAGAAGGGGGCTCCCACCCGTTGGCGAGGGGACGTCCTGATTCACGGTGAGTCGCGGACGCGTATCGAACACGTTCTGAGCGAAGAACGACAGGTCATACGCGCCCCACCGCATACCGGTGCGTATCGCGGTATTGCTCTGCGCGGGGACGCTCGGATACCAAAGTCCATAACGGCCGTCGAGCGGATTCTGGCCGGGCACGAGATCGGTCTGCTTCGCGGCATATTGGAAATCCACGCGTCCGTAGGCGTCGTGCGCAAACGCCGGGAAATTCATCTGTCCGAACAAGGCAATCTTCCACGGTGAACCTGCAATATGATCTCCATCCTGTACGATTGAGAGCGCCGTCGGCGCAAGCTTCACGGTCTGCGTGTAGTAGGCATCGGTCAACGCAAGCGTGCCGCCGAGGCTCAGCCCGCCTGCAAGTTTGACCTCGGCCTGGAAGTCGAAGCCTTTGCTTTCCGCTTCCCCCAGATTCGCCGTGAACTGAAAACCACAGGCATTCAGTGCGACGTTCTGTTGAATGTTGTTCCATTTGATGAGGTACGCGCTCGCATCGATCAGCACCCGGCCGTCGGCGAACGAGTTCTTGCTGCCCACCTCGTAGCTCCAGACGCTGTCCGAGTCATACTTGAGCGGCACTTGCGTGAGCCCGATTGAACCCAGGGCGCTGTCGGAACCTCCATAGCAGAACTGGCCGACGGCAGGATTCGTGCCTCCGATCCGATATCCCTTCGCCACAGCGGCGTAAAGCATCGATTCGGGATCGAAGCGGTAGTTGAGACCCAGCTTCGGTGTCATCGGGTATTCGGTAAAGGTGCCCGAACTCGATACCGGCGTCCCGACGACCGGTCCCGCGTAATAGGCGAGACCGGTGTAAACCGCTCTTCCATAGCGCAGCCCGACCGTGAGCGTGAGCGGATCCGTCAAGTGCAGATCGGTCTGACCGAACAGGGCAACTTGCGTATCGAGCGCGCTAAAGGGCTCCTGATAGTAAAGATAGCCGCCTTTGTAGACGGGAAAGCCGAGCTCGGCGACGAGCGATGGGTCAAAGACGTTTTCGACCGTGCTTTCGTAAGCGTGTTGGTAGAAAAGACCGGCGGTCCATCTCGATCGCACGCCCGCCTCCGAGGATTCGAGACGCAACTCTTGCGTCCAATTCGATTGATTGTCTTGCCAGTAGGTCGGTGCATAGGGGCCCGCCGGCGGGTAGGGATTGCCAAGGAACACGGCGCGGTCATACTCGGTGTAGTCACTGACGGCCTCCTGGTTGCGCTTGAAGTACGAGGTGTTCGACAACAGCCGGGCTGGGCCGAGATCCCACTCGACTCTCACTGTCGACAGCGCGAAGGTGTCGGTGCTCGGATTGGCGATGGCGTTGCCATTTCGAAAGGGATCTTCAAACTGATCGCCTGTCGGGTTCGGCGTACCCGGCACCGGAGACCACCATGCCGCCGTATCGTCGATGTGCCGATACTGGTAATAAAACGAGGGTGTGATCGACACGCTGTCGTTCACGGCCCACTTGACTGCCAGGCGTGCAGTCTCGGTGGTGCTTGCATTCGAATGAGGATCGGCGACCTGCTGTGTGTGCCAATCGATTCGATCCACGTAGCCTCCCTCGTAGCGATAGGACAGGCTCGCTCGAAATGCGATTTTTTCGTCGATGATCGGGGTTCCTCCCGCGACACCAAGTTCGGAAATCGGAGCGCCGTGAACGGTGGCACCGGCTTCGGTGCGCGCGTAGAGGGAGGATTGGTCAAGGTCCGGCTCGGGCGTAATGAATCGGATCGTGCCGCCCTCGGAGCCCGATCCGAACAGAGTGCCCTGCGGCCCACGCAGGACCTCCACCCGATCGAGATCGAAAAGCTGCGGATAAGCATCGTACGTGCCGAACGAAAGTTGGCGGCTTTGGATCGGCGTGTCGTCGATATACACGCCCGTCGTTGCGGCGCCCGCAACCGACGAGATGCCCCGTATCGAGATGGCGGATGATTCAGAATTGTAGTTCGTGCCGCGCACGAAATCGACTCCGGGCGTGAGCCGCGCAATGTCATCGATGCTGCGCGACCCCTGCAGCTCCATCGTCGCCCGGCTATAGGCGCTGACGCTGATCGGCACCTCTTGCAGGCGCTGCACGCGCCGTTCAGCGGTCACCAGGATTTCTCCGAGTGTCTCCGGTGTGTTTAGCAATACCGTGGAAGTCGAAGGCTCGGCGATGGGAATCGACCCGCTCTGATTGATCGGACGCTCCTGACTGCGACGTATGACGACGATGCCCGGAGCCTGCTCAATCGCCTCCAGATTCGTTCCGCGCAGCAGCGCTGCGAGCGCTGCGCGCACCGATAGCGTGTCCCGGACGGATGGCGCCGTGCGTCCGGCGACGAGATCGGCTTCGAAAAGAATCTGAAGATTCGCCTCCTTCGCCAGGGCGCGCAACGCATCTCCGAGCGGCTGCGCGGGCATCCCGACGGTGATCGGGTGGTCCAACGGTCCGACCGGTGCGCCCGCACCCGCCAGACAAGTCCAGCATGCCGCAAGAATCCACGGCCAGAAGCGCGGCGCCCTCATCATCGCGACAGAGGATCCGGTCCCGCCGGTGTGCTCACTCGTGAGGTTGCGCGACGCATGCGCACAAAGTACTGGAACGACCGCCCGAAGCGTAGCTCTTCCTGTCCCCGAACCGTCCTCTCACAGTCGGAGCGCATTGATCACCGGTCTCACCTCGGCGCGATGCTATTGTTCAATCAAGTTGTGTCATGGCAGCATTACCGAGACGCGGCGGAGGGGCATGGTGAGACAGTGCGCCGCGCCCCCTTCGATCACGAACTGCTCCAGATCCGGCTCGAGTACGTCATAGCCCAGCGTCTCTAGCCGTCGATTCAGCGCCCCGTGCTGCCGGCAGGACAAAATGCGGCCGTGGCCAAGCGCTACGGCGTTCGTGCCCATGCGCATGACCTCCTTGTATCCCACGGGAATCAGCTCGAAGCGCTGCTCAAGCCATGCAAGATCCGCACTATCGATGATGTCGACGGCGCACAGCGCGCGCCTGGCATCGAGCGCGGTGAACAACACGTCCAAATGCAGAAAGTGTTCGGGTACACGCACGAAGCGCGTCGCCCAGCCCTTTTCCGCAAACCAGCCGGCCACTTGCTCCGCGGCACGCATTTGCGTGCGCACTTCATTCACGCCGATCACGAGTTCTCCAGGTCTCAGCACTTGCACATCACCACCTTCCAGAGACCCGGCAGTCACTGCTTTCCACACGGAAGTCTTTGTGCGCTGCGCGAAGTCGAGCACCGATGCCCACTCGCCGCGTCGCTCGGGCCGAGCCAACTGGCACACCAGCAAGCCCCACGGAGTCATCACACTGCTATCGCGGGTATAGGTCTGGTAGTGCAGTGCCGGGTCTGCGTCGAGATACCTGCATGTCACGCCAGACTGTTCGAGTGCGGCAACCATCTGCGCGTGCTGCCGACTTGCAGCGTCGCGATCGGCGGTCATGCCGCTGCGCAGACTATTGAGAACAATCGCGTTCGATGGCGCCCAGTCGTAATAGCTTGCCTTACATAGCAAAACTTCCTGAAGCAAGCCGTACTCGCTGTCGAGCCATGGCGTCGCAGCGGCGGCGGTTGGGGTGGTGCTCATTTGCCAAACCCTTCGTTGTTGGCGACCGCGGGTGTTCGTGGAACCACCAAACCGGGTACAAGCGGCTGCCTCAATTGGCCGGCCTGCATTTGGCGGCCGCGTCTGAGAATAACAGCGAGCGGGCTTCTTTCATGCTGAGTGACTCCTGAGGATTTGCGAATCCGGGCGGCGTAGCCATCGGGCGCGGGGACTGCACCGCCGGCAGCGCCGACGTATGTAAGATGCTGCTGTATTGCGATAGCGTCCTAATTCCCGATCTTATTGCACGGTTTTTCGAGGGGGATCGGTTTGGCCAATCCATCCAATAAAGCCCCTCCGCGAGGGTGGCTGTCAAGGAACTTATCCGAACGTCTCTGGACGATGGAAACCCTATTTTCCTAGGGCTTTTTCGCGACTTTCGACGTCTTTCTGGATGTTACCGGACGTCGCTGGATGGGTGGATGGTGCGCCGTGTAACACACTGATCAACAAGGAATAATTTTTACCGATTTCAGATGAGGCCCCCACCGGGGCCACCATGGCAGAGTGGTAATGTATGAACGTCATCGGACAATCGCCTGACCGCCGAGAGGTTGCCTACCTCCAACTGATGTCTAGGGTCGCTCGTACCCAGAGAGGAATACATCCACCGCGCGCCGAACGGGGCCGCTGAGGCTCTCGGGCTTCACACTATCGATCACGCCTAGAAGGACACGCTGCAGAAGTTCTGATTCCAGCAAGCTGAGGAGGTGAATGGCGGCGATCTTCGGGTCGGCAGTTCGAAGGGCCCCACGCTTCATTACCTTTCTCAAGAATTCAGCGACCCGCTTCTCGATGGGAACCGTCGCCTGCTCGAATGACAGTCTCCCAATATCGGAGTGCCGCGATTCGGCAATTGCCAAGCGTCTGACGGCAATCGCGTCGACCGAATAAAGCACGGTCATAAATTTCTGCCCGAATTGCACCAGCTCCCGCTTCAAGTCCTCCGCATCGGCGTCCAGTTCACCCGTGATCGCTTCTAGCTCCACTTCCTTGGCCTGGTGCATGACCTCGAAAAACAGCTTCTCCTTTGAGGGGAAGTAGTTGTACAGCGTCGCTTTGGAGCCGCCGACCCGCTCACGGATGTCCTCCATGGAAGCGCGCTCGAAGCCGACTTCTCGAAAAACTTCGGTGGCGGCGTGGATGATTGCCTGGCGTTTGGATTCGGTTTTGGTCTTCATGGGGTGGATTAACAGAACCGATGGGTTCAGTTTAACGCAAAGGCTAACGCAGCGGTTTTTATTGGTGGAACGGCTGGCGCGTAGGCCCTGAGAAAGGCGGCTACCGCGCGTCGGGCCGCCAGCGCAGTCTCCTTCTCATCCGGGGCTACTTCTCGCACGTGCAGGAGCAACGGTTCAAGAATTTCAGCCTCGAGCAATGCACCGAGTTGATCGGCGGCGAGGTCGGGGTCGTCCCGGCGGAGCACTCCCGATGCCATGCATGCAGCCAGGAATGAAGAGATTTGCGAGCGCAACGCGGTGATCTTGTCAAAGAAGAGCTTCCCGGTGCCCGAGCGCGCCGCCTCCGCGATCATCAAGCGACGCACCTCTACCTGTTCGAGAGAGCAAATGAAGTTGAGGACGCTCGTGCCAAAGTTGCGGAGCGCCTCCTCCGGATCGCTCCGGGATGCATCGAGGTGCATCAGAGTGTCCGACATGTAGTTCTCGAGGGCCGCCATCATGCATTCGACGAATAGCTCTTCCTTCGAGGGGAAGTGACTGTAGAGGGTGGCCTTCGATCCGCCGACCTGAGAGGTAATGTCCGCCATCGAGGTCCCGTCGAACCCCTGCGCGCGGAACAGTCGATAGGCGCTGTCGAGGATTGCCTGTCGTTTGCTGTCGCTTTTGCTCATAACCGAGTCGCTTCCTGAATAAACCGTACCACTCGGTACATTTTTGTTGACATCGGGTCAGAAGTCAAGGTACTGTACTGTACAGTTCATTTAAGGAGCTTGAACCCGATGAAAACCATCAAGAGTCCGCGTCTCGCAAGGCAACGCCGCCCCCTCACTCTGCTTCTCGCCGTTAGCCTCGCGCTGGCCAGTGGTTGCGCGCAGATCCCCCGGCTCGATCCGCCCCCTGCCATGAAGAAGGTCGACGAGCTCGGCAGCTCGAACTCGTTCGCGGCCCCCGTCGCGGCCTGGCCGGGCGATCAGTGGTGGCGCGCCTACGGCGACCCGCAGCTCGATGCGCTGATCGAGCAGGCGCTGCACAACGCGCCCGACCTCGACCTTGCCCAGGCGCGCCTCAAGGCCGCAGCCGCGCAGGTTCAGGGTGCCGGCGCCACGCGCCTGCCTGAGGTGACGGCGTCCGCCGAGATCGCCGAGGCCAAGCAGAGCTACGACTTCTTAGTTCCGCGTCAGGCCCTGCCGCAGGGCTGGAACGGCTATGGGGCCGCCACCCTCAACATGTCCTATGAGCTCGACTTCTGGGGCAAGAACCGGGCGGCACTGGCAGCCGCCGTCTCGGAGCAGCGCGCTGCAGAGGTCGAGTTCGCCGAGACGCGAATCATCCTCTCGACCTCGGTCGCCTCCGCCTACGCCGGGCTCCTGCATCTCTATACGCTGCGTGACAACGCGGCCGACACGCTCGCGCTGCGTATGCAGACGGTCGCCTTGTTCCGCGAGCGCCACAGGTACGGCCTTGAGACGCTCTCGAGCGTGCGACAGGTCGAGGCACGGCAGGCGGGCGCCAAGGGCGATCTCGTTGCGATCGACGAGCGCATCGGTCTGCAGAGAAACGCCATCGCGGCGCTCCTCGGCGCAGGCCCTGATCGGGGCCTCGAAATCACTCGTCCGAAAATCGCCTGGGCGGGTTCTCAAGGGTTGCCTTCGAACCTGTCCCTCGATCTTCTCGGACGTCGTCCCGACATCGTCGCCGCGCGCCTGCGCACCGAAGCCGCCGCGCACCGCATCGATCAGCGCAAGGCCGGGTTCTACCCGAGCGTCAACCTGCTCGCGTTCGCGGGCTTCCAATCGGTCGGCATCGACAACCTCTTCAAGTCGGCCTCGCAGTCGGGTGCCGCAGGTCCTGCGATCTCACTGCCGATCTTCAACACCGACCGCCTCCAGGGCCAGCTCAAGGGCGCACGCGCGGAGTATGACGCCGCCGTCGCGACCTACAACGGGACGCTCTCGACGGCGCTGCGCGAGGTGGCCGATGCAACCACGAGTCGCAAGTCCCTCGACGAGGAGCTCGCCGCCGCCCGGGCCGCCGTAGCCGCCGCCTCGGAAGCGCACCAGATCGTGAGCTCGCGGTACAACGGAGCGCTCGCCACGTATCTCGACGTCCTGTCGGCGGAAGACTCGCTGATATCGGCGCGCCGCTCCGAGGCCGAGCTCGAGACCCGGGCGCTGATTCTCGACGTATCGCTGGTGCGCGCACTGGGTGGCGGCTTCACGCCGGACAGCTCGAGCGCCCCGACCCATAACCCCCAAACCTGAAGATCTTTCTGAGGAGAACTGCCATGGATATGCAAGCTTCAATCACCCCCGAGCTGACGGCCAATGCGCCGCTCGTCAAATCCCGCAAGAAACGGCGCGCCGTGCTGTTCTCGCTCCTCGGCCTCGCCGTGGCGGCTGCCGGCGGCGGCGCCTTCGAGTACTGGAAGCTGGTCGCCTCCCGCTACGTGAGCACCGACGATGCCTACACCGCTGCCGAGGTGGCCCAGGTTGCCTCCGAGATCGAGGGATCGGTGATGCAGGTGAACGTCGTCGACAGCCAGAACGTGAGGCGCGGCGACATTCTCGTCACGATCGACGACACGGACGCCAAACTGGCCCTCCGTCAGGCCCAGGCAGATCTTGCCCGCGCCCAGGCGCAAGTCGTCGCGGCCCTCTCGGACGTCGAGCGCACCGGCATCGACCTGACACGCCGTGAAGCCCTCGTGGCCTCGGGCTCGGTCTCGGGGGATGAGTTGACGAACGCCAAAAACCGTGCAAGTAGCGCGCGGGCCGCACTCGATGCCGCTCGGGCACAAGTCGCTCTCGCCCGCGCGCGCCTCGACAAGTCAAACGTCGACTTAGGTCGCACGGTGATCCGCGCGCCCATCGATGGCGTCATCGCGCGCCGGCAGGTGCAGCTCGGTCAGCGCGTCCAGCCCTCCATGCCGCTCCTGTCCGTGGTTCCGGTCGCACAGCTCTATGTCAATGCGAACTTCAAGGAAGTGCAGCTCACCAAGGTTCGGACCGGGCAGAGCGTCGAGCTCAAGTCGGACCTCTATCACGGCAAGGTGGTGTATCACGGCGTCGTCGAAGGGTTCGATGGCGGTACTGGTGCAGCGTTTGCCCTGATCCCCGCGCAGAACGCGACCGGCAACTGGATCAAAGTGGTGCAGCGCCTCCCGGTGCGCATCCGCTTGAATCCCGATGAGCTCGCCGCCCATCCGCTGCGCGTGGGGCTCTCGATGGATGCCAAGGTCGACCTCAGCAGCAATTCCTGATCCCGCGCAGCAACCCTCGAGAAAAACCGCCATGACACACCCTACCATCGATACCAAGGACCCGCCCTCTCTCGAGGGTGGGATGCTCTGGACGGCCGGCATCGTCCTCGCGCTGTCGAATTTCGTCGCGGTGCTCAACATGACGATCGCCAACGTCACTGTGCCAAATATTGCTGGCGCTCTCGGCGCAGGCTCGAGCCAGGGCACGTGGGTGATTACCTCTTATGCCGTCGCCGAGGCGATCACGGTGCCGCTCACGGGATGGCTCTCCGGCCGCTTCGGCGCCGTGCGGCTTTTCTGTATCGCCGTCGTGCTGTTTGGCCTCTGCTCGCTTCTCTGCGGCCTGTCGACATCGCTCCCGATGCTCCTCGGCATGCGGGTATTGCAGGGCATGGCGGGCGGTCCCTTGATGGCGCTATCGCAGACGCTGCTGCTGAAGATTTTTCCCAAGCGCCAATCCATGCAGGCGATGGGCCTGTGGGCCATGACGACGCTGCTCGCGCCCGTGGTCGGCCCGGTGTTGGGCGGTTGGCTATGCGATCAGTACTCCTGGCCCTGGGTGTTCCTGATCAACGTACCCATGGCGCTGCTCTTCGGCGTCCTCGCTTGGGTTCTGCTCAAGCGCTTTCAGGAGCCGGCGGTCATCAAGCCTGTCGATAAGGTCGGTATGCTGCTCTTAATCGTCTGGGTGGCGGCGCTGCAGATCATGCTCGACGAGGGCAAGGATCTCGACTGGTTCTCATCGACCGAAATCTGCGTACTCGCCATCGTTGCCGTGATCGGGTTCCTCTCCTTCCTGATCTGGGAGCTGACCGAGGAGTACCCGATCGTCGACCTGCGCGTCTTCCGGCATCGCGGCTTCTCTTCCTGCATGCTCGTGCTCGGCCTCGCCTTTGGCGCCTTCTTCGGCATCAATGTACTGACGCCGCAATGGTTGCAGTACAACATGGGCTACACCACCACCTGGGCCGGACTCGTGGTGGCATGGGGCGGTGTGCTCTCGGTCGTTTTCTCACCCGTAGCCGCAAAGCTCGCGAATCGGATCGATCCGCGCATCCTCATCTTCATCGGCTGCGCGTGGCTCGGCCTCGACACGTTCTGGCGGGCCTACGCCACCTCCGACATGAGCTACTGGGTGATCGTAATCCCGCTCTTCTTCATGGGAGTCGGCATGCCGATGTATTACGTGCCCTTAACCGGACTCGCCATGGGCTCGGTCAGGAGGAAGAGACCGC
>CAWDGY010000003.1:0-20304 GCA_963801865.1 uncultured Gammaproteobacteria bacterium
TGCGAGAGGGGCAGTAGGCATTCGTATCGAAAGCACCCACGAATGCTGAAGTACTACGCGGGCTGCCAATGGAGAGCACATAGGCACAACGGTGTCTACACCGCATTCGTATTGAATTGACAGACGATTGACGGTCGTCGCCTTCACTTAAAAGGCGCAGCCGAATTTCCCGCAACGCTCTGCGACATTGCAATATGAGGCGAGTGGTCGCAGGATCTCCTCTGAGTGACAAAGATGCTTTTCAGAGCGGGACATCCATGAGCGCAGAGAGAATCCCTTGGGCCACAGAATCGACGGGCGATGCGCTCCGCCACGGCGCGGGGCACGCGGTCGCGATCCTATTCTCGGCGGTTCGAGTGACGCTTTACGCGGTTCTTGCGGTCTTAAGGCCCTTCGTGGTGGCGGGTCTTTCCGCGCTCGCCCTCTTAGGGTTGGCGATGAGCCTCTTTTACACCCTGCTCGTGCCGGGCAGCCATTTCCCGACCGCCTTGGTTCTCGTCATGTCGGTGGCGAGTGCCCTCTTGATTGTCGTCTTCTACGCTCTGATGGAATTGTTGTTGCCGGAATAGCTTTGCTCTTCGCTCTCTCGCTCAGGCGCTCTTGGGGCCCGCAAAATGGACAGAACTCCTGGCGAGTCCTCAGTAGATCGACCACCATCACATCATGGCAGCCGCGGCACTCGCCTAAGGCGAGTGCGCTACGCTCGGCCAATTCGATGATGAGCAAAATGGCGTATTCCAATGAAATGATGGCCTCCGGTAGCAATGCACGATAGAGCTCAAAGGCACTCATCAGGCGCTCCCCTTGCACGATTCCTGGCAAGGACGCCCGAGCATCTGGCACCACTCCCGGAGGTATCGCTTGCATTTGGAGCGCAATGTACGCAAACGCCATGCTTTCGCGCGCGACTTCAAGGGATTTGGAAAAGTACGCGGGCTGTGACGGAGGATCACCGCGTTTGCATTTAATTCGGGTCTTGCTCCCGTAGGATTTAGTGAGATTTTGCACGCAATATTTGGAGAGTCCCGTCCAGCGCGTGACGGTGCAAATTCGCGCGCCGTGCTCGATCATCGAGAGCGCGAGGGTGTACTTGCGCAGGTGGGACTCGTATCGCTTATCGAAGAGACGCATCGCGCTTAATCCTTCCCTTGTGTCGGTGGCGTACCCAGCAACCATTGCTCGATCGTGGAGCGCAGCCACCCCGTGGGACGGCCGCGCGGTGCATTTTTGGCAGGAAAGATCCCCTGATGCATCCAGCGATGAATCGTGCGATCGGTGCTTGCCGGTCAGTTGCACGACATCGCGCATCCACAAGATCTCATCCAAAGCGATTGCGCGCTTTTTGGTTTCCCTTACTATCGGGTGAGGAGCGGTGAGTTTCGCCCCTACTCCGCTCCCCGGTGGATCGATCGCAAGCGATAACTGGGCCTGCTCGCGGCAATTGGTGTTCGGGTGCTGTTCGAGGAGAGCCCAGTGGGAATTCCGACATCGGTGCGACCGTTCGGGTCGATGTGCGGGATCCGGCATTGGGATGCTTTTTCCGATTGCGGCTCAAAGGCATGGGTGAGCGCCGCATCATGGCGAGAGCTCAACATAGGCGGACAGCCACTTGAGGTCCCGAGCACTCGCCTTGAGGCACCGGAGCGTTAGCGATCGGGGATCCTCTCTTCCGCCGCCGGAAGTGCCGCCGACGAGAGCGGTCCATACGTCGAGCCGATCCGCCCAGCGGGGCCTCACCCACTCGGGATGGCGCCGCGCGATATGCGCGAGATCCGCGACGCCGAGCTCCCGAAAGGCCCCAATGCCGGACGTGCTCATGCCGAGAAGCACGCGTGCAAGCGCCGGATTTGCATGGATCAAGTGCCACGCGACGAGAAGCACGGAATTCGCGAGCGATCGGGACTCCTCGATCGGTAGCCACGCTCGCAGGAGCTCGCTCGAGCGAGTCGATTTGCCTTCGAGGGCCACCTCGCGCCAGCAAGTAAAGTCGACAAGGTTCGCATCCGCGAGGAACACGCCGCACCGAGCGGCTTTTTGGCGCTCATCGGGCGTGAGCCCAGCCACTCGGGCTCGAAGCGTTACATCCAGGGGAAATTCCGCACTCTCTGACCGTGCGCACTCGGTAAGTGCCTCGAGGAGTTGGTCGTTGACCGCGGAAACGGCGTTGAGCACGCCCGTGAGCACGGCGCGCTCAAAGCCTCGCCTGGCGCTCCTGTCGGCGCGCTCGAGTGTCGGGCTGATTGGCGAGGTTTGCATGATCTTTGTTGGGTTTTAGGAGAAGAGGTTCACCCATGGTGTGTATCATGGTTACCTCATAAATGCGTTATATCAATAACACACTTAAACGCGATGTCAAGAGATTTTAGGGCCGTATTTCCGCGGTAGTCCGCTAGATTCCGGCCGTTTCGTGTTATATTAGTGACGCAATCCGTCGCAAAGTGTTCAAGAGCGACGCGAGGGGTACGGGGGTTTCACAATGACAAATAGAGACATTCTGGAGCGCGATCGGCGGCCGAGATGGTAAATCCGGCGTGCCACGATGGCGACCCCTGGCAAAGGATCGCGCCTGGGTGGTCGGATGGTTATGAGCGATCCCATCCGTGAGGCGGTGAGCGCGGCAGTCGAGGAGGTTTTGGAGCCCCTCGCACAGCTTGCGATGGAAATGCAGATTGGCGCGAGTGACTTCACTCGATTGATCGAACAGGCGTTCATCCGCGCGGTCGAGCATGATGCCGCGCTGGCTGGCCGGCCTCGACCTGGCGCGAGTGCCGTTGCGGCCCGCAGTGGCCTCACTCGCCAACGGGTGAGTCAACTCCGGTCGATGGGCTCCTCGGAAAATTCGCCAGGCTCCGAGCGGCAGCCACAAACCTTGCGCATCTTGTCCGCCTGGAAAAGTGATCCCAAGTTCTCTGATCGTTTCGGCTCTCCGAAAGTATTGCCCGTGCGTGGGCCCGTCTCATTTAGCGCATTGGTCAAACGGCACGGATCGGGCCTTCGCGCTCGGTCGATTCTGAAGGAGCTCGAGCGCATCAAGGCGGTACGAATTACCAAGAATGGCGAAGTCGAAATGCTTCATCGACCTGATGTCGATGCCGTGCGAAAGGCCCAAGGGATACGGGATCTAGGCGAATTCGGGCGGGAGTTCCTGGAAACCCTCATACACAATGTCTCTGAATCCCGAGACGCCTCGTTATCACCGACGAGTCGCCGGCCTTCACGTTAAGGATCAGGAAGTCCCACGACTGGTTCGTGACGCGGGATCGCAGGCCGGTGTCTGGGCGCTCGCATTGCAGGATGCCATCACCGATAGCAGCGTCACCGTGAAACCGGGTCCGACACGCACAGAAGGCGACGCGGTTGAGTGGGCATTTTTTCATGAGTGAGCGGCCGAGCATCGTGCCGGCGGTCGTAAGCCCGCGACCGAGGCGCCCCCCATCGGTGAAGGGACGCAGAGTCAAGCAAGCTTAGGTGGCCTCAGCGAGGGCGGCTTTTCAGCACCGCGCTGGTCCCAATCCCTGCTTCATCTCGAGCTAACCGAGGCGCGACTGCCGCAATTCCCCAACTCCCGGGACCCGCAAACAGACAAGCCATCTAGTTCTGCATTCGTAGGCAAACTCGCTCGATATACCTACTAGCCAGATTCTTGCAGCCAGCGCATGGTGCGAGCGGAAGATCATGAACATCAACCCGCTTGATCAGGGTTCTCTTGAGGTAACGCTCCCATGCCCAAAGTCAAGGACCCCAACGTCTGGTTTCAGAACGCCCAAAGGGTCACCGACGACCCAGCCGCGTCCGACTGGCTGAAGAATGCTCTTCTCGACGCCATCAATCGCGATCCCGTCGACGCTGCTGGGGATGCGGAGGTCCTCTGCAGAATTCTTAAACTGCGAGCCGCTGCGGTGCAGAAAGGGTCGGAACGGCCAAGCACGACACGCAGTTCGCCGAAGGCGCCGGCATCGGCGAGGATTGAGTCAAAGGCCGCGCTTAGCCCATGAACAGCGAGACCGCTTGCACAAAAGCGCGAGCAAACACGGTAGCTGGAATTTCTGTCAGTGCCGGCGAATCGAATTTCCACGCGATTCTATGGCTCGTTCGATCGTTACCAAAGCCGCCGCCTGCCAAACATGCCGGCAATCCCCTCGCGCTGCCCACGCCGCGCAATCACAGCGCCATCCCTCCCCGCGGTGAAACACAAGCCGTTGGCCTTCGATCACTCGAATTACGAGGTTTGTCGTCGTCGATATCCGCAGACGGGTCAGGCGGCGATGTGATGCTCATATCTAATCCAGCGAGATTATCAAATGCCGGCTGACGACACGCACTATCAAATCCCTTCTTAAGCAGTCGAATTCGGGCGACGGCGAAATGCGGCCCGAGTCATCGATGGCTGACACATGCACCGCGCCAATCCATATACTGCGGCTTGCACAAGTCATCGAGCGTACTGGGCTGAAAAAGACGAAGATCTACGAGTTGCAGTCGGAAGGTCAATTCCCGATGCGGGTGAAAATCACTGCGCATGCGGTCGGCTGGATTGAGCACGAGGTGCAAGCCTGGCTTGCAGGGCGCATCGCGAAGAGTAATCCGCTTCGGACTCATGGCAGTCGTGCCTAAGGAATCTGGCAGAGATCTGCGCAGGGACCGCGAGATTCGTCGGCGGCTCACCTTCAATTCCGAGCCAACACCGCCTGGAAGAACTCTTCTCCGCCCACAATGTGGCTCGCATGGGCCAGCTCGCTGACCCTTCCCCGTATGCCCTGGCACCGCGATTCGTCCGCTTGCGCGATGCACCGCGGTACTTAGGGATGGATAAGAACCGCTTCAATCGGGAGGTCCGTCCCGCGCTCACCAATCTTCCCATCGGCGTGCAAGGAGTGGCCTTTGATCGCCTTGACCTCGATCGCTGGGCAGACGACTATAAGAGCCGCAACGGGCATCTCGCGGCTCAATCTGAAAGGAAAAAGCCATGGGAAACCAAAAGACGTCAGGTCTCACGAAACGCGGTGGGATTTGGCATATCGACAAGCAATTCAGAGGCGTCCGCATTCGGGAGAGCGCTGCAACAAGCGACCTCACGGAAGCGGTAGCGCTGCTCGCGAAGCGTATCGAAGCGATTCGAAAGGCGTTGATTTACGGGGTTCGGCCAGAGAGAACTTTTCGCGCAGCTGCGACGAAGTATATGCAGGAGAACCAACAGAAGAGGAGCATCGGCGATGATGCCAGACATTTGGCGATCCTCGATCCTTTCATCGGGAATTTGTCTCTCTCTGGGGTATACATGGAGAAGTTGCAGCCGTTCATCGACAAGCGTCGCAAGGATGGGGTCAAGGCAAAGACGATTAATCTGTCACTAGAGGTAGTCCGTCGAATCCTTAGACTGGCGGCACATGAATGGCGGGACGAGCGAGGAATGACGTGGTTGGAGACGGCGCCGAAGATCAAGCTGTTTCCTGTCACGGATGCACGTAAGCCGCATTCCCTCTCAGTGGAGGAACAGGAAGTTCTGTTTCGCGAACTGCCGGATCACCTGCTGCGGATGGCGTCGTACAAGGTGAATGCGGGCAATCGCGAGGAGGAAGTCTGCAGTCTGAAATGGGCGTGGGAACGAAAAGTGCCTGAGTTAGGGACATCGGTATTCGTAATTCCGGGTGACAGGGTTAAAAACGCGGAGGATCGATTGGTGGTGTTGAACCGGATTGCGAGATCGGTAGTGGAGGAAGCGCGAGGGATGCATCCCGAGTACGTTTTTGTGCGCCAAGAAAAGGACGGCCGCGGCGTACCGCTAAAGAAGATGTATGGCACTGCCTGGAAAAATGCCAGGGAGCGAGCAGCCGACGCGTGGGAACGGGTGCATGGAACCGCAGCGCCAGAGGGATTTAGGCGCGTCCGGGTTCACGATCTGAAACACACATTCGGCCGTCGGTTGCGCGCGGCGGGCGTGACGTTTGAGGATCGACAGGATCTCTTGGGGCATAAGAGTCGTCGTATTACAACTCATTACTCCGAAGCGGAGCTGGCGAACCTGATTGCGGCGGCGGACAAGGCATGCGACTCAAAGTCCCGCAAAATCCCCGCAAACTCTTGGGCTGCCGTCGATGTTCGAGCGCAAGCTGAGGCTAAATCGTTGATATAGAAGGGATTATTGGTAGCGGGGGTAGGATTTGAACCTACGACCTTCGGGTTATGAGCCCGACGAGCTGCCAGACTGCTCCACCCCGCACCGGAGAGCCGACCATTGTACCCGGTAGCTTCGCCATTGCAAGCGAGACAGCGCCGCTCGGCGCGACGAGGACCCGATCTACTGCAAGGCTCTCTGACAGAGCGCAATCAGCGCACTCGGGATCACGCCGAGGGCAAACACCAACAGTGCATTCGCGCTCAGCACCGTGCGCATCAGCGGCGAGCCGCCGATCCGGGCGGTATCGGTGGGCTCGTCGAAATACATCAGTTTGACGACGCGCAGGTAGAAGAAGGCGCCGACCACCGAGAACAGCACCGCCACCACCGCAAGCCACGTGTAACCGACGCCCAGCACCGCTTGAACGACGCCGAGCTTTGCCCAGAAACCGACGAAGGGCGGCACGCCCGCCAGGCTGAACATGAGAATCGCCATCATGCCGGCGAACCACGGACTGCGCGCGTTCAGGCCTTTGAAGTCCACCAGCTTGTCGGCCTCGAAGCCCTGGCGCGCCAGCAGCAGAACCATGCCGAAGGCACCGCACGCGACGATGACGTAGCTGATCATGTAGAACATCGCGGCTTGGTAGCCCTGCGCCGTGCCCGCCAGAATGCCGAGCAGCACATAGCCGATGTGCGAAATCGTGGAATATGCCAGCATTCGCTTGATATTGCTTTGCGCGATCGCAACGATGGTGCCGATCGCCATCGAAAGTACCGAAAGCACGACCAGCATTTGGCTCCAATCCGGCTGTGAACCCGCCAGGGCCTCAGGCAAGAGCCGCATCGCGAGGGCGAACGCCGCGAGTTTCGATGCGGTGCCGATGAACACCGTCACGCACGTGGGTGACCCCTCGTACACGTCCGGTATCCACATGTGAAAGGGAACCGCTCCCAACTTGAACCCGATGCCGACGATCAGAAAGGCGATGCCGAAGACCAGTCCGATATTGTCCGATAGGCCGCCGTGCACGGCGGCAGCGATTGCGGAGAGCTCCAGATTGCCGGTCACTCCGTACACGATCGACATGCCGTACAAGAGCGTGCCGGAGGACATCGAGCCGAGCACGAAATATTTGATGGCCGATTCGGCGGCAATTCCGGAATCGCGGTCGAAGGCGACCATGGCGTAAAGGCACAACGACAACAGCTCGAGACCCAAATAGAGGGTTATCAAGCTCCCCGCGGAGATCAGCACCAGGGCGCCCAAGGTGGCGAACAAGCCGAGCACATAATACTCGCCCTTGAGGATCGCCCTACCCTTCAGATAATCCGTGGAATACACGAACACCACCGCCACGGTCAGCAGCGTCACGATTTTCAGCACCTGTGCCATGCGATCGAGTTCGAACAATCCGCCGAGCGCCACGATTCTTCCGGTTATCGGATGCACCGCCGCCAATGCGGCGGTGACGATCAGGCTGAGGACGGCGAGCAACCCGGTCCAGCGGCGCTGCTGCACATCGGTGATGAACAAGTCCAGCATCAGCAGAGCGCACGCCGCGGTTCCGAGAAAGATTTCCGGCGTGGCGTGGATGAGGTCCGCGCTGAAGTCGGCGACGCTAAAACCGTTCATGTGTGAGCCTTACAGGGCAATCTTCGATACCAGCAATTGCTGGGCTAAATGCTGCGTCGACGCGCGCATCACATCGAGCAACGGTGCCGGCCATAGACCGACCAAGAGCACGGCAGCCGCGAGCAAGCCCAACACCAAGAACTCCCGGCCGTTGAGATCCTTGAGGGCGGCCACCTTTTCGTTGGCGACCTCGCCGAAGATCACCCGCTTCACCAGCCACAGCGTATAGGCGGCGCCCAACACCAATGTCGTCCCGGCGAGAAACGCATACCATACGTTCGCTTTGAAGGAGGCCAGGATCACCAGGAACTCGCCGACGAAGCCCGATGTGCCCGGAACGCCGGAGTTGGCCAGGGCGAACAGCACCATGAAGGCGGCGAATCGCGGCATGGTATTCACCACGCCGCCATACGCGCTGATTTCGCGGCTATGAACGCGGTCGTACATGACGCCGACGCACAGGAACATGGCGCCCGACACCAGACCATGCGAGAGCATTTGCACCACGGCTCCATCGAGGCCCAATTCGATGCCCGTGGTTCTGCCGGTGTGAGCCGCGATCTGAAACCCGATGAACATCCCCAAAGTCACGAAGCCCATGTGGGCGATCGAGGAATAGGCGATCAGCTTCTTCATGTCGGTCTGCGCCAGGGCCACGAACCCGATGTACACCACGGCGATCAACGAGAGCGCGATGATCAGCCAATCGAGCGCGCGGCTGGCATCGGGTGCGATGGGCAATGAGAACCTCAGAAAGCCATATCCGCCCATTTTGAGCATGATGGCCGCCAGAATCACGGAGCCGCCCGTCGGCGCCTCGACGTGTGCGTCCGGCAGCCAGGTGTGCACCGGCCACATCGGCACTTTCACCGCAAAGGCGGCGAAAAAAGCCAGGAAAATGAAGATCTGTTCGTTGAGCGTCAGCGTCATGCCCTGGAATGCCGCAAGCTCGTAAGTGCCCGATTTCAGATACATGTAGATGAGCGCGACCAGCATCAGCAAGGAGCCGATGAAGGTGTACAAGAAGAACTTGATGGTCGCGTACACGCGCCGCGGGCCGCCCCAGACGCCGATGATGATGAACATCGGCAGGAGCATGGCTTCCCAGAACACGTAGAACAGCGCCGCGTCGAGCGAGGCGAATACGCCGATCATCAATCCTTCCAACAGCAGGAATGCGGCGAAGTACTGCGCAAGCCGCTTCTCCACGTTCTGCCAGCCGGCAATCACGATCAGCAGGGTGGTGAACGTCGTCAGCAGGATCAGCGGCATCGAAATGCCGTCGACCCCGATGTGGAAATCCGAATGGATGGCCGGTATCCATGCAGTGCGCTCGACGAACTGCATTTCGGCGGTGCCCGTCTTGAAGCCGCTCCACAGCGGCACGCTCAGCAGCAGCGCCAGCGCCGAAACGCCGAGCGAAAGCCATTTGGCGAGCGCCTCGCGCTTCCCGCAGCCGAGCACCGCGAACCCGCCCATGATGGGCAGCCAGATCAAGATGGCGAGCAGGTGGTCGTGCATCACGGGCGCCAGATCAACCACAGAAGCAGCGAAGCCAGCCCGAGAATCATCGCGAAGGCGTAGTGATACAGGTACCCGGACTGCGCATAGCGCATGACCGAGCCCAGCCACCCCACGACGCGCGCGCTGCCGTTGACCAGGCCGCCGTCGATCAACGTTTCATCGCCTCCTCTCCACAAGCCGCGCCCCAGCGCCAGGGCGACCGGCGCGATCACGTGTTCGTTGAACCAATCGAAGCCATACTTGTTGACGAGAATCGTATGCAGCCATTTGAGCGAGCGTTCGGCGGAGTCCGCCAGCGCCGGCTTCCAGTAGAAGAACAGCCACGCGGTGAAGACGCCCGCCAAAGCCAGCCACAGCGGCACTCCCGTGAGCGCCGACCAAAAGAAGGTGCCGGGGTCGTCGTGGAACTCCTCGCCGATGTGTTTCAGCACCTCGTGCCCGGGCAGCACCTGAATGGAGCCGTCGAAATAGCCGCCGAACAGCAGCGTCTTGACCGTAAACCAGCCGATGAGGGCCGAGGGGATGGCCAGCAGGATCAGCGGCACCGTCACCACCGCGGGACTTTCGTGCAGGTGCTCGCGAGTTTCCTGATCCATGCGCTCCGGTCCATGGAACGTCATGAAGAACATGCGAAACGTGTACAGCGCCGTGATGAATACGCCCAGGAGCACGCAGTAATACGCATAGGTGGAACCCACACGGTGGGCCGCATGTTCGGCGTCGATCAGCAAGTCCTTGGAAAAGAAACCCGCCGTGCCGGGAAAGCCGATCAACGCGAGAGAGCCCACCAGGAAGGTCCAATAAGTGATGGGCATGTACTTCTTCAGCCCGCCCATGCGCCGCATGTCCTGCTCGTGGTGCATGGCGATGATCACCGAGCCCGCCGCCAGAAACAGCAGCGCCTTGAAGAAGGCATGCGTCATCAGGTGAAAGATGCCGGCGCCGTAGGCGGATGCTCCGAGCGCCACGGTCATGTAGCCGAGCTGCGATAAGGTCGAATAGGCGATCACGCGCTTGATGTCGTTGTTGACGATGCCGAGCAGGCCCATGAAAAAAGCCGTGGTCGCGCCGATGATCAGCACCATCGAGAGGGCCGTCTCCGACAGCTCGAAGAGCGGCGACATGCGCGCCACCATGAAGATACCGGCCGTCACCATGGTGGCGGCGTGGATCAATGCGGAGATCGGCGTGGGGCCTTCCATGGAATCGGGCAGCCAGACGTGCAGCGGCACTTGAGCGGACTTGCCCATCGCGCCGATGAAGAGACAAATGCACGTGAACGTGATCGCCGGCCACGCGATCGAGCCGGTAACGTGGATCTGCGCCGCGGCGATCTGGTCCGCGTGTTCGAACACGGTCGTGTAGTCGAGCGAACCCGTGTAGCGGAGGATTGCGGCGATGCCGAGAACGAAGCCAAAGTCGCCGATGCGATTGACCAGGAACGCCTTCAAGGCCGCAAACGTTGCGGTCGGCCGCGTATACCAATAGCCGATGAGAAGGTAGGACACGACGCCGACGCCCTCCCAGCCGAAGAACAGCTGCATGAAGTTGTTCGACATCACCAGCATCAGCATCGCGAACGTGAACAGCGAAATGTAGCTGAAGAAGCGCTGGTAACCGGGATCATCGTGCATGTAGCCAATGGTGTAGATGTGCACCATCAGCGATACGAAGGTCACCACCGCCATCATCAAGGCGGACAGGTGATCGATCAGGAAGCCGACCTCGATCTTGAGGCCGTCGCTGATCAGCCACGTGTAAACGGTGCCGTCGAAGGTCCCCATCCCCTCGACGAGGATCTTGTAGAGCACGTACAGCGATAGCACGCAGGACAGTGTCACGCCCGCGATGGCGACGCTGTGGGCGCCGGCGCGACCGATGACCCGGCCGAACAACCCGGCGGCAATCGCCGCGACCAGGGGCGCGAGCGCAATCGTTAGGTAGATCGACTGCATGTGTTCTTAACCACCCTCAGCCTTGCAGCGTGTCGAGATCTTCGACATCGATGCTGCGCCGCTCGCGGAACAGCACGACCAGGATCGCCAGTCCGATTGCCGCCTCCGCCGCCGCGACGGTCAAAATGAAAAACACGAATATCTGACCGCTGATGTCGCCGGCAAAGCGCGAGAACGCCACAAAGTTGAAATTCACCGCGAGCAGCATGAGCTCGATGCACATCAGCAAGACGATGATGTTCTTGCGGTTGAGGAACACGCCCGCAACCGCGATGGCGAACAAAATGCCCGACAGGACCAGCACGGAGGTGAGAGTGATCATGATCGTTTCTCGGAGGCCATCTTGACGATTCGCACCCGGTCCTTCGCCCGCACCCCACTTGCTGCGCGATGTCCTGCGGCTTGTGGCCGGTGCGCTGCCGCAGCGTCAGAATGATGGCCGCGATGCTGGCCACCAGCAGGATGACTGCCGCCAGCTGCGCGGGATATGCGTAGCGGGTGAACAACGCCGTTCCCAAGGCTCGGGTATTGGAATAGGCGGCCGGCAACGGCGGCGCCGTCTTGAAACTCACGCCGCCCAGGTGCTTCACCACGATCACGTTGACGATCGCGAACGCGACGAAGCCGGCGACCGCGACCGCGAGCGGCCAATAACCTGCGAACTGCTTGCGAAACTGCGTCGTGTCGATGTCGAGCATCATGACCACGAACAGGAACAGCACCATGACGGCGCCGACATACACGAGCACCAGCACGATGGCCAGAAACTCGGCGTCGAGCATCAGCCAGATGACGGCGCTGTTGAAGAAGCACAGCACCAGCAGCAATGCGCAATGCACGGGGTTTCGCGCGAGGATCACGCCGAGCGCGGCGCATACCAGCACCGTGGCGAAGATGAAGAACAGAATCGTCTGGAACATCACCGGTACCGTGCGTCGGCGGCCTTGTCGGCCGCGATCATGGGTTCGTAGACGCTCGCCGATCCCGAGCAACTTGTCCTTGGTCATGATGTTATCGCCGCGGTTTTCCATGTGGTATTCGTGCAAACGCGTCTCGACGATGGCATCGACGGGGCAGGCCTCCTCGCAGAAACCGCAGTAAATGCACTTGAACAAGTCGATGTCGTAGCGCGTCGTGCGGCGCGTGCCGTCGCTGCTCACGTCGGATTCGATGGTGATGGCGAGCGCCGGGCAAACCGCTTCGCACAGTTTGCAGGCGATGCAGCGCTCTTCGCCGTTCGGGTAGCGGCGCAGGGCATGCAAGCCGCGGAAGCGCACGCTCTGCGGGGTCTTCTCCTCCGGATAATTCACCGTGATCTTTTTGTCGGAACATTTCCTTCAAGGTCACCGACAAGCCCTCGAGCAATTCCCAGAGCAGGAACGTCTTGACGAAACTGCGCAAGCCTTGCATTAGAGCTGCTCCTTCCACGGCCCGACGTGCACGTACGCCATGAAGCCCTCGACGGTGAGCCAGACCAGGGTCACCGGAATCAGAGCCTTCCAACCCAGGCGCATGATCTGATCGTACCGATAGCGCGGGAACGTGGCTCGCAGCCACAGAAAGCAGAACATCGGGAACAGCGTTTTCAGACCGAACCAGAAGAAGCTGGGCGCCGCGATCCACGAATCGGCCGGCAGCCAGCCGTCGAACGGTGAGAGCCAGCCGCCGAAGAAAAAAATGACCGTGAGCGCCGAGATCAGGATCATGTTGACGTATTCGGCGATGAAGAACAGTGCGAACGCCATGCCCGAGTAGTCGACGTGGAATCCGGCGACGATTTCCGATTCACCTTCCGCCACATCGAAGGGCGCGCGGTTGGTTTCGGCAACTCCCGAGATGAAGTACACCAACAGCAGCGGGAACAGCCAGATCCAGTTCCAGCCGAACAGACCGCGCTGCGCCTGAATGATGTCGCCGATGTTGAGGCTGCCCGAGGCCATCAGCACGCCCACCATGGCGAAACCCATGGCGATTTCATAGGCGACGATTTGCGCGGCCGATCGCATCGCGCCCAGGAAGGCGTACTTCGAATTGGCCGACCAGCCGGCGAGGATGATGCCGTAGACCCCCATCGAGGTCAGCGCGAGGATGTACAGCAGGCCGGCATCGATGTTGGAAAAAGCATGCTCGGGTGAAAAAGGGATCACCGCCCAGATCGCCAACGCGGGCACCAGCGCCAGAAACGGCGCCAAGCGAAACAAGAATCCGCTGGCGTCGGCCGGAATCAGGATTTCCTTGAACAGGAGCTTGATCACGTCCGCGAACGGCTGTCCGAAGCCCGGGATCCAGAACAAGTTGACCCGGTTCGGTCCCTTGCGCGCCTGGATCCAGCCGATGACCTTGCGCTCCGCCAACGTATAGAACGCCATGGTGAGAATCAGGCAAACCATCACGATCAGGATCTGCACGGCGGTCAGCAGCGGCCCGCTCCAGTAGGGCGTGATGTAGCCTGACAGCCAGTCGCGTAGGGGGGCCCAGTGCCACATGATCAGATGACGGCGCGGGCCATATGCCCGTCCTTGGTTTTTGAGAGCGATTCGGAGCCGCGTACCAGGGGATCGACCTGATACGGGGGAATGTCGACCCAGGGTGCGGGCGTCGGGTCGCCGGCCGAGGCGGTGCGGCAACCGCGCCCGCACTCGAAGGCTGCGCCGGCGAACGGCGCACTGCGGTCGCCGGCAACGGTTCTCAACGCCTCACGAATCTCCTCCGAGCTCACGAAGTCGATTCCGGGCACGTTCAACAGGTTCGCGAGCACCCGCAGCACCTTCCAGCCCGGGCGGCTCTCGCCCACCAGCCGCGCCGCGCCGACCCAGCTTTGCCAGCGGCCTTCGGCATTGACAAAGGTGCCTGAACTCTCAGCGAAGGTACCGATCGGCAGCACCACGTGCGCCACGCCTCGCAAGCTCTCGGGCAAATGCGTCGTGACGGCAACGACCAGATCGGCGCCGGCGAGCGCGCGGATCCGGCTGCCAGGTCATCGTTGGGGTCGATGCCGCCGAAAAGCACGTACGCCTTGAGCAGCCTC
The DNA here is from genome assembly GCA_963801865.1 of uncultured Gammaproteobacteria bacterium. GTDB lineage: Bacteria > Pseudomonadota > Gammaproteobacteria > Steroidobacterales > Steroidobacteraceae > Bog-1198. The sequence continues at coordinate 14,261 of CAWDGY010000003.1, forward strand.
CCAGCATGGCGCGGGCTGAGAGCCCACCGAGCCCGACGGCGCACCGCCGGATTCGCGATGCGGCACCGCCCCCGCGAGGTAGGCGCCTGCGGCGTTGGCGCCCTCGGTGATGACTCCGACGCTGGCACCGCTCATGCCGCCGAGTGCGGCGGCGAGCGATTTCAGTTCCGAGTAGGCCGGATGCCGCTGCGCGAGGGTGCCGAAAATGATGGCGCGGCGCTCGCCCGAGCTGAGCGCGGCGGCAGCGCGCGATGCCGGTCGTTCACGGTCGCGGCGCGCACGCCGCGCGGGACCGGCTTTTTCCCGCCGCGGCTGCGGCCGCGTGCACGACGGCGGCAAGATCGTCGACGAGATCCTCGGCCAGCCCATAGGCTGCGACGGGGAACAAGTAATCGAAGAGGCGCGGATTGAGGAACGCCACCTTCGCGCCGCCCTTGGCCGCGGCTTTGCGAATGCGATGGGCCAACATCGGCACCTCGTGCCGCAAGTTGGATCCGACGATGAGCACCCGCTCAGCACCTCGACGTCGGCGATCCGGAGCCCCAGAGCCGGATACGCGGCCTCGCTTTCTTGCCCGCGAAAATCCAATTGGCGCAAGCGATGGTCGATGTGTTGCTGCCGATGCCGCGCGCAATTTGCGCGAGCAGGTACATCTCTTCCACGGTCGCCGTCGGCGAGGCCAGGAACCCGGCGCTAGCCGCGCCATGGTCGCGCCGTCGCCTGCAAGCCCTCCGCAGCCGCCGTCAGCGCCACTTCCCAATCGACCGCCTGGAGCTGGCCGTTGACGCGCACCATCGGCTGGGTGACGCGCTCGGCGCTGTACATGCCCTCGAAGCCGAAGCGGTCGCGATCGGCAATCCAAGTCTCGTTGATTTCCTCGTTCTCGCGCGGCACGACGCGCATCGCTTTGCCGCGCAGCGTATGCGCTAGATATTCGTGCCGAAGGCATCGTGCGGCGACACCAGCGCATGCTGCGACATCTCCCACGCCCGGGCGTGGTAGCGAAAGGGTTCGTTATTGAGCGCCCCCACCGGGCACGATCGATGATGTTCGCCGAAAGTTCGTAATAGATGCTCTGCTCGACGTAGGTTTCGATCTGCATGTGTTCGCCGCGACCGGTAGTACCGAGCTGCGGATAGCCCTGGATCTCCAGACCAAAGCGCACGCAACGGGTACACTGGATGCAGCGGGTCATGTCGGTCGAGACCAGCGGACCGAGGTTCTTGTCCCTGACGACCCGTTTGCGTTCGGTGAAGCGCGAAATATCGCGCCCATAGCCCATCGCGAGGTCCTGCAGCTCGCACTCGCCGCCCTGATCGCAGATCGGACAATCAAGCGGATGATTGATCAGCAGGAATTCCATCGTCGCCCGCTGAGCGGCAACCGCCTTCGGGGACCGCGTGAAAACCTCATGCCTTCCATCACCGGGGTCGCGCAGGCCGGCATCGGCTTCGGGCTTTTTCCACCTCGACGAGGCACATGCGGCAGTTGGCCGCGACCGTGAGCTTCTCGTGATAGCAAAAGCGCGGGATATAGATATCGGCCGGGTCCGTGACCTGCATGATCATCTGGCCTTTGCGGGCCTTCAGCGGCTCCCCGTTCACTCGATGTTGACCAGATCGTCGCCATCGTCCGCCCTTATGCCGCCGTCGCCAGGCCTTCAACGATCGAACGGCCATGATGCTCGATCATGTATTGAAACTCGTTCCGAAGAGCCTCAAGAAACTCTGTACCGGCCACGCCGCCGCGTCGCCCAATGCGCCAATGGTGCGTCCCTCGATGCGGTTGGCCACATCGAGCAGGAGTCCGAGGTCCTCGCTGCGGCCTTCGCCCGGGATGATGCGCTTCAGCATGCGATCGAACCAACCGGTGCCTTCGCGGCAGGGAGTGCATTGTCCGCAGGACTCGGAATGGTCGAAGCGTGCCAGACGTTCGAGCGCACGAACCATGCAGGTGGTCTCGTCCATGACGATCACCGCGCCGGTGCCGATCGATGATCCGGCATTTTTGACCGAATCGTAGTCCATGTTCGTCGCCAGCATCACATCGCCCGGAACGACCGGGACGGATGAGCCGACGGGGATCACCGCCTTGAGCTTGCGGCCCTTCCAAACGCCGCCCGCAAGCGCCAGCGGCTCGGCGAAGGGAATGCCGAGCGGCCGCTCGAGATCGCCCGGTTTGTCCACGTGACCGGAGACGGAAAAAATGACCGTGCCGCCGGAATTCGGCGGTCCCAGGCCGGCAAACCACGCGGCGCCCTTGCGCATGATCGGTGGCACGGAAGCGAAGCTCTGGGTATTGTTGATGTGGGGGCCTGCCGAACAGACCGAAGTTGGCGGGAAACGGCGGCTTGAAGCGCGGTTTGCCGGGTTTGCCCTCGAGTGACTCGAGCAGTGCCGTCTCCTCGCCGCAGATATAAGCGCCGGCGCCAATGAAGGTGTGAAGATCGGAATCGACGCCCGAACGAAGATACTTTCCCAGGTGTCCCGCCGCGTAGGCTTCTGCCAGAGCTGCTTCGAAGCGCGGGATGGGCTCGGCCAGGAATTCGCCGCGGATGTAGTTGTAGCCCACGGTCGCGGTCATCGCATAGCCGCCGATCGCATCCCCTCGATCACCGAATGCGGGTTGTAGCGCAAGATGTCGCGATCGTGGCAGGTGCCGGGCTCGGATTCGTCCGAATTGCATACCGCGTATTTCTGCACCGGCGATGAGCGCGGCGTCGAACTCCACTTGAAGCCGGTCGGGAAAGCGGCGCCGCCCCTGCCCCGCAAGCCGGAGGCTTTGACCTCCTCGATGATCTTTTCGCGCGGCGTTTGCTCGCGCAGGATCTTCTCCCAGGCCTGGTATCCGCCGAATGCCCGGTAACCCTCGAGGGTCCAAGGCCCCTCATGTCCGAACGCTTCGAAGAGCGCCAGATCCTGCTCGTAAGCCATCAAAGCCCCATGGAGGTACCGAAGCCAATCATTTCAGGTCATCCAGGATGCGGTCGATGGACTCGGGGGTCAGATGCTCGTAATACACGTGATCGACCATCATCATCGGCGCGCCGGTACATGCCGCGAGGCACTCCTCCTCGCGCTTCGGGTCGATGCGCCCGTCGGGGGTGCTCTCGCCGGTTTTGATGCCAGCTTCTTCTAATTCGGTCCACCACCGCCGGGGAGCCGCGCAGCATGCAGGAAATGTTCGTGCATACCGAAAGGGATGGGCGGCCCACGGGCTTGGTCTGGAACGTGGATAGAAGGTCGCGATCTCGTAGACCTGGATGGGCGGCAGGCCCAGGTGCTCGGCGACCGCGTCCATGAGCGGCGGGGTCGAAGCCATGGTTCTCATGTTGTGCGGCGTGCAACGCGGAGATGACGGCCGAGCGTTGCGATCGGGCAGGAATTCGCCACCCACCGATCGAACGCTTCGCGACGTGGTCCGACAGTTGCATGCTCATCGGTCGATCTCGCCGAATACGATGTCCTGGCACCCGATCACCGCCACCGCGTCGGCGAGCTCTGTCCCCTCGCCGTTCCGTCGAGCGCGGCGGGATACGGAAAACCCGGTGCTCGCACCTCAGGCGATAGGGCTTGTTCGCGCCGTCCGATACCAAGTACACGCCGAGTTCGCCCTTCGGCGCTTCGACCGCCGCATACGCTTCGCCTTCCGGTACGCAGTATCCTTCGGTGAAGAGTTTGAAATGGTGAATCAAGGATTCCATGTCGCCCTTCATGTTCTCGCGCCGAGGCGGCCGAACCTTGCGGTCGTCGATCATAACCGGTGCGGGATGGTCTTTCAGCCAACGCGCGCGCTCGCGCGATAAGGAGCGTCGACTGGCGCAACTCCTCGATGCGCACCGGGTACCGATCGTAGCGATCGCCGTTGAGGCCCCGGGATGTCGAAGTCGAGCCGGTCGTAGACGTCGTCGGGTTGCTCTTGCGTCGATCCCGTTCGATGCCCGAACCGCGCAGCATCGGGACGGAGAATCCGAGCTGCATAGCGCGCTCCGGGCTCACCACGCCGATGTTCACGGTGCGCTGCTTCCGGATGCGATTGTCGGTGAGCGGGGTCTCGTACTCGTCGATGCAGGAGGGGAAGCAGATCGCGAAGTCGGCAATGAAATCGAACAGTCCGCCCGAGCGGCGTTCGTCCAGGCGGTCGACGTCCTTGCTGCACCACTCCGAATGCTGGTACTTCGGCATCGCCTCCGGCAGATACCGGTACTCGCCGCCCGGACGATCGATCGTCGCGTGCATGCGCGTGCCGGATACCGCCTCGTAGCCGTCCATGAGGTCTTCGCGCTCGCGGAAACAATACAGGAACACCGTCATCGCGCCGATATCGAGACCGTGTGCGCCGAGCCACATCAGGTGATTCAAGATGCGCGTGATCTCGTCGAACATCACGCGGATGTACTGCGCGCGCAGCGGCGGCCCCAAGCCGAGCAGCTTCTCGATCGCCATGACGTAGGCATGCTCATTGCACATCATCGATACGTAATCCAGCCGGTCCATGTAGCCGATCGATTGGTTGAAGGGCTTGGATTCGGCGAGCTTCTCGGTCGCCCGATGCAGCAGGCCGACGTGCGGATCGGCTTTCTGGATCATTTCGCCGTCCATTTCGAGGACCAGGCGCAGGACGCCGTGCGCGGCCGGATGCTGCGGGCCGAAATTCATGGTGTAATTGCGAATCTCAGGCATCGGGCTTCGCCTCGCTGCAATGCCGGGTCGTAGCGATTGTCATGGCGGATGACCTTCGGTACGAGAACGCGCGGCTCGATGCTCACCGGTTGATAGACCACGCGGGCCTTTTCCGGGTCGTAGCGCACCTCGACGTTCCCGATCAGCGGGAAGTCCTTGCGGAACGGATGGCCGATGAAGCCGTAGTCCGTCAGCAAACGGCGCAGATCCGGATGTCCCTTGAACAGGATGCCGAACAGGTCGAAAGCCTCACGCTCGAACCAATCGGCCGATGCCCAAACCGAGGTGACCGAATCGACCATCGGCTGCAGATCGTCTGCGCAAAACACCTTCAGGCGCAGCCGTTGATTGAGCGCAATCGACAAGAGGTGATAGACCACCGCGAAGCGGCGGGAAGGCGCCGCCTGATCTACGCACTCCATGCCGCGCGCCACGCCGCGGCTGAATCCCGACACGGTGGCATGTTCGGTCTTCCATTCGGCACAGCCATGCTCGAGATAGTCAACGCCGCACACGTCCATGCACATCTGGAATTGAAGTCCCGGGAAATCGCGCAGCGTCTTCGCGGCGTGCAGAAGATCCCGCCACCCCGACCTCATACGTCAATTCGCCGGTGTGATTGCCGACCGCGCGCATTCGACCGGGCAGTGCTTGTTCGATCAGCGCCGCGAGGCGTGCATTGCCGTTCGCGGCAACGGCGGAACCGGCATCATCGATCATCGGATAATGGCCTTGTTCCGCTTGATCTTGTTTTGCAGCTGGATGATTCCGTAGAGCAACGCCTCTGCGGTCGGCGGACAGCCGGGTACGTACACATCGACGGGCACGATGCGATAGAAGCCGCGTACCACCGCGTAGGAATAGTGGTAATACCCGCCGCCGTTTGCGCACGAGCCCATCGAGATGACCCAGCGCGGCTCGGCCATCTGGTCGTACACCTTGCGCAGCGCGGGCGCCATCTTGTTCACCAGGGTCCGGGCGACGATCATGACGTCCGACTGCCGCGGGCTCGGTCGAAACACGACGCCGAAACGGTCGAGATCGTAGCGCGCTGCGCCCGCGTGCATCATTTCAACGGCACAGCACGCGAGCCCCGAACGTCATCGGCCACAACGATCCGGTACGCGCCCAATTGATGAGTTTGTCAACGCTGGTCACCTCGAAGCCGCGCACCGCGCCCGGGTCAGGCCGACGCCGAGCTTCTCGTCCCATTCGAGCGCCCCTCCGGTAGTCGTACACCAGGGCGACCACCAGCACCAGCGCAAAGATCAGCATGCTCAGCAGGCCGAACGTGCCGGTGGCGCGCAGCGACACCGCCCACGGGAAGAAGAAGGCGATTTCGAGATCGAAGACGATGAAAAT
>CAWDGY010000004.1:0-8516 GCA_963801865.1 uncultured Gammaproteobacteria bacterium
TATGCGCGCTTGGCAATTATGCATGGTCGCAGTCGCGGTCACTCGGGTCGTGGAGGCTTTCGCCATAGAATTACAGTCCTTGGGCAAGCGCGCAAGCGAGGAGCCTGCGCACCGGCCGTGCATAATCATAAGCTGTTCAGGAACTGTAGCGTGCGGTCCGTGGGTCGATACCGCAGTGGTCTAGTTGCAGGTGGCCTCAGTGCCGCCAATGCCCGAGCCTTCATAGCGAGATCCGCTTCCACGTATTGATGCGTGGTGGCGGTGCTCTCATGACCTAGCCACAACGCGATCACCGTGATGTCCACGCCGGACTGCAATAGGTGCATCGCGATGGAGTGGCGCAAGACATGCGGGGAGACTCGTCGCTGCCCTAACTCGGGATGCCGTTGAGAAGCCGCTTTAACCGCCAAGGTCAAACGCTCTGCCACCGACATGCGCGACAGCGCACCGTCGGCGCGGTTAGGGAAAAGTACCGCATGAGGATCCGGAGGGATCTCCCGCAGCCAGGATCTCAGGCGCGTGCGAGTTGTCGGCCAAAGTGGCACGGAGCGTTCCTTGCGGCCCTTGCCCATGATCTTGATCGAAGCAGTGGGGTCCAGGATGAGATCGGACCGGCGCAGTGCGACGAGCTCAGAGACCCGAGCACCGCTGTTGTACAAGACGGTCAGCATCATCCGGTCGCGACGGCCAACCCAGGTGGCATCCGACGGCGCGGCCAGCATGGTCTCCACCTGCTCCTTAGTCAGGTAACCGATGAGCGGCCGCTCGAAGCGCTTCATCGGGATAGCCAGCACGCGTTGGGCGACGCCAGTCGCGGACGGCTCCTGGAATGACGCGAAATGCATGAATGAGCGAATCGCCGCGAGTCTCGCGTTACGACTGCGGATCGTGTTGTGCCGCTGGTCTTCGAGATGCTTCAGAAACGCCAGTGTGAATGAGGCGTCAATGTCGGCAAGTACCAGTTCCGCGGGCTTCTTGCGCAATCGCTCATGCGCAAACGCGAGGACCAGTCGAAACGTGTCTCGATAGGCAGCGACCGTGCGGGGGCTGGCGTGGACCTGGTTCATGAGTCGGTCGAGGAAGAACCGCTCGATGAGGCGAGAAAGCAGTAACGGGTCGGTGGTGCTCATAGCTGTCTCCCGGCGACCTGTTGCGCTCGACGCGCCGCCAACGCGAGCAGCTCCGGCGTCGCGGTGATGTACCAGTAGGTGTCGGTGACCTTCGCGTGACCGACATAGGTCGAAAGCGCCAGCATGTGGCGGTCTATCTGGCGGTCCTCGCGGTACCACTGCTCTAGACGGCGGCACAAGAAAGTATGTCGAAGGTCATGCAACCGCAGACCGGGATGTCCGCCGCGAGGTGGCCCGAGGTGGTGACGCAGCTGCTTGAAGGCGTACCGCACGTTAGCGCTGCAGGCGGATCGCCCACGATCAAAGGTAAAGAAGGCGCTTTGCGCGGCCGCCTGAGGGTCCGCGTCCCGGATTACTGAGTACCTCGTCAGCGCGCCGGCCACTGACGAGTGCAGTGGAACCCATCGCGACTTGCCGAACTTGCTCTGGCGGATAAACAGCAGCCTTTGTGACAAGTCCACATCGCCCCGTTCCAGCCGGGTCGCTTCACTTATGCGAAGACCGCAGGCCGCGATCAATCCGAAGATGGTCGCGCAAGTAGCGCCCCGCAAGCCGCCGAGCTTGCGCGCCAAAAGCATCAGACGAGCGATCTCTGCATCGGTGTAAATATGCGGCCGCAGTCGTCGATGTGATCGCCCGAAAAGACGCCGTGGTGGGACCACGGTGGCTGGGTCATACCGCAGACAGAACTTGGCAAAACCACGAAGCACTTCAATGCGCCGTGCCGCCGTTAACGGCCTGCGGCCTTGAGAGGACAGTGCCCACTCCGATGCAAGCGCCAGCGTAATCGGCCCGGAATGCCCTCGACCGTCAGCGTAGCGAGCAAAGGCTGCAAGCTGGCTGCCGGAGATGGACATCCCGAAGCCGTTGCGACGGCGTTCTGCCAGATATGCCGCCACGCGATCGGCCATCCTCGCCGGCGCGATCACGGCCGGCTCCCTGGCCACGGACGCGCCACGGCAGCGAGTGCCGGTAAATCTACCTTGGCGTAAATGGTCGTTGTATCGACACAGCGGTGCCTAAGAAGATCAGCGATCTCCTTCAATGGCACGCCACGTTGAACAAGCCTGGTCGCGAGCGTATGGCGCAGCACATGGGGGCCTGAAACGCGAGCGGTTAGGCCTGAGCGTTCCGCGGCGTCGCGCACCACTTGGCGCACGACTGCCGGCGTGGTCGCAATATCGTACGGTGGCCTGTGTCGAACGAATACCTCGCGGCGGCAGGTCTGCGGGCGCCCCTGGCGAAGGTACGCGACGATCGCTTCCGCAACAGCGCACGGCAGAGGCATGACATCAACGCGGCGGGCCTTGCCGTGGATCCTCACGGTGCCCTCAATCCAGTCGACTTCATCAAGCGTCATCCGGGCAACCTCGGCACCACGCAACCCAAGGTCGACGAGACAGCGCAGAATCGCATAATCACGACGACCCGTACGCTTGGAACGGTCACAGGACTCAAGTAGCTGGGCGATCTCTTGCGGCGTCAGTGCCCGCGGTACACTTGAGAGGCGCCACCTGGCCGTCCGGGGCAACGCTGCAACAAGCGTTGTGCACGCAACGCCGCTCACTGCCTTGAAACGAAAGTAGCTTCGAACAGACGCCGCTGCGCTCTGGATCGAACCGGGCTTCCACCCCGCTGTGTAACGTGCAAAGAAGTTGGAAACTTCGGCTGCACTCACGTCGGTCAGCGATCGACGGCCGCGCAGCCCACATCCTGTGAGAAACGCGCGGGTGTCACGGCGCCGGACGATGCGCGTGGCGGGCTGCAAACCACGCGCCTCGACTAAATAGCGATCAAACGCCGCGATCTCGGCTTCAATCGTGACGTCACCAGCTATCGCTCGAACAGGGATCGCACCCTCTGTCCGGAGCATCTTGAGCCATCCCGTCAGCGCCGCGTGCTCCTCGTACGGGAGCCTGCGAGGCCTCGCTACACGGTGTCTCCTCCGATCCCGATCATCATCGATGAAGGCTGATACGAGCGCCTCGTCTGGACCCCGCCCGCGATGGCGGGTTCGCGACCGCCATCCAAAGAAATCCTTGAGACACTGCCTGTAGAGATCCACGGTCCGTGAGGCATATCGGCGGCTCTGAAGGTAAGCGGTGTACTCGGTGACCGCCAGATCCCCGGATCGATCAGCAGAAATGCAATGCATGGTGAAACCCTCCGTAGCGATATGACGCGCGGAGAACACCACCATCAGTTATGCTCGGCAAGGCTCCGTTGGAAACTGGAAATGCAGGGAAAAGGCAGCCCTAATGCGTTGCACCATCATGGCACCGTGCATAATCACTGGCCGCACATAGTTGCGCCCCAGGGCGACGGCGCGTAACGCCCGCTCCGCGGCATTGTTGTCGATCTCGAGTCGTCCGTCCTCGCAATAGCGAGTGAGCGCGACCCAGTTCGAGAGCGCATAGCGGATCGCCTTGGCGAGTTCGCTCTTCTTCGACAGCGCGGTCGCTGTCTTGTGCAGCCACTCGTGCAGGGACTTGAGCTCGGGTCCTGCACGTGCCTGGCGTACTGCGTGGCGCTCATGCGGCGGGCGACCGCGGATCTCCTCTTCGACTTTGTACAGTCGCCCGATCCGCTCAAGGGCCTCAAGGGCGATCGGCGAGGAAAGCGCGACATGGATGTCGTAGAACTTGCGCCGCACGTGCGCCCAGCAGGCCGCCTCCTTGATCTTCTCGCCGTAGAGCCGATCGAAGCCGGCATAGGCGTCCGCCTGCAGCACGCCAGCGAAGTTTGCCAGGTGGGCTCGAGGTCGCTCGCCCTTGCGATCGGGGCTGTAGCGGAAGAACACCGCCGCAGGATCGGCACTTCCCGCCGGCCGATCATCGCGCACGTACGTCCATAACCGCCCCTGCTTGGTAGTGCCGCGGCCGGGGAACAGTACCGGCACCGGGGTGTCATCGCCGTGGATCTTGTAGGTGCCGAGTACGTAGCGGCCGATCGCCCTCACCAAGGGCTCGAGCAATGCACTCGCCCCACCGACCCAGTCGGCAAGGGTCGAGCGATCAAGGTCGATCCCCTCGCGGGCGTAAATCTGGCTCTGACGGTACAGGGGAAGGTGATCGCAGTACTTGGAGACCAGGACGTGTGCGAGGAGCCCTGGGCCTGCGATGCCACGCTCAATCGGGCGGCTCGGCGCCAATGGCTGCACGATCCTCTGGCAGCTCGCGCAGGAGAGCTTCGGGCGCACGTGCCGGATTACCTTGAAGTGACTCGGCACGTACTCGAGCATCTCGGAGACGTCCTCGCCCAAGGGGCGGAGCTTTCCTCCACAATCCGGACACGCGCAGGGGTTCTCGTGCAGGATCTGCTCGCGAGGAAGCTCGGCAGGCAATGGCCGACGAGCGGGCTTCTCGGGCGGCTCCTTCGGCGTGGGTCGCACCTCGAGGGGCTTGGCGGCGAGGCTTGCCTCGAGATCCTCGATGGAGAGCTGCATCTGCACGAGCTCCCGATCGAGCTGCTCGGAGGAGCGGCCGTACTTCATGCGCTTGAGGTAGGCGATCTCGAAGCGCAGCTTCTCGAGCTCGAGGTTTTTGGGAAGATCAGCAGCGCTTCGGCGGCTTCGAGCTTGGCTGCTGCGCTCGAGAATGATGCGCCTTGAGGGCTTCGACATCGTTCGGCAGCTCTGCCGCTTCTGGCATGCGCCATTATATCAAGATCGAGAGTCTGAAGCGAGAGAAAAAGCCTATAAATAAAGGCCTTTTACGCCGCGAGGTGCGGCTCGTACGTGCGCTCGACGCGCCTCCAGTCGATCCCTTCCAACAACATCGAGAGCTGCGCGGCGCTCAAGCTCACCGTCCCATGCGTCGCCTGCGGCCACACGAAGCGCCCGCGCTCCAGACGCTTGGCGAATAAACACAATCCATCCCCGCTCCACCACAGAATCTTCACCCGATCACCCGCTTTGCCACGAAACACAAAAAGCTGTCCGGAGAACGGATCCTCCGCGAGCTGCGTCTGCACGAGAGCAGCGAGTCCATCGAAGCCGTTGCGCATGTCGGTCGCGCCCGCGGCGAGCCACACCTTCACTCCCGCAGGCAGTGCAATCATCGCTGCACCAGAAGATCGATGACACGCGAGAGCGCTTCGGCATCCACACGCCCGCGCACCACAATGCTGTGACCGTTACTGAGCCGGATCTCGATGAGTCGCGAGGCCTGCTCGGCACGAAGGGCTCTGGCTCGGCGCTGTGGGCGCCGCTCGCTCGGTCGGCAACACGGTCGGCGTGCTTACCTTGACCGGCAGCAGCTTCGCATCGTCCTTCGCGCCTTGCGGGTTCAGTAATCCGCGACGATGCTGCCGCCTCCAAGCGAATACCTGATTGGCGTTGACGTGATGACGACGGGCCACCATCGCCACCGAGGCGCCCTTCGCACGCGTCTCCTCAACAATCCGCAGCTTCTCTTCGATCGTGTGCCGCATCCGCGGCCCAGTCCGCCGGCCCAGCGTATCAGTCGTAACGATCTCTTCCGCGAAGATGCCCATCTAACCCCTACGTGGACACCTACGATGTGCCCACTTAGCCCATCATGGGTACACCGCGCTCCGCCGGCCATGCGGCCCAAACCGGACGGTTACGGTAAATCTGACGGTAAAAGTTTTCTGAGCATTTTGCTCGTGGGGATTTACCGTCAGACGAACTGCCAGGCGGCGTCAAAGCCTATAAATAAAGGCATATTCGCAATGGCGTCTTACGGCGCTTCGAGAATCCTCGAGTTATATCGCCGACTCCCCCACGCCATGATCCCTTCATAGCTTGCCAATAGGTAACGTAAACGTTACTATACCCCAATGAAGATCCGGGTAGAAGAATACATTCGCCTGGATGGATCGAGTCCATACGCAGAATGGTTCGATAGCCTGGACGCGCAGGCGGCGGCGAAGATTACGACCGCGAAACTGCGCATGGAACTCGGCAACACGTCCAATGTGAAATGGTTTGCGGGCATCGGCGAATACGTAATCGATTGGGGTCCGGGTTATCGGATTTATCTGGCGAAAGACGGCGAATTGCTGATCGTGTTGTTCGGCGGTGGAACCAAGCGCCGACAGCAATCAGATATCGATCGGGCGAAAGCACTGCACGCGGAGTACAAGGCCCGAAAGGCGCCTCCGCCGATCAACCGCGATGCCAAGAAGCGAAAGAGGTAAAGACAATGGCGCTTACTCGCGATTTCAAAAAAACAGTTGTCGCTCGCGTCGAGCGGGATCCCGCGTTCGCGAAAGCGCTCCTGGATGAGGCGGCAACGCTGTTTCTGAGTGGCGAGCCGGAGACGGCGCGTCTCATTTTGCGCGATCTCGTAAATGCAACTCTTGGCTTTGAACGGTTGGCCAAAGTAACTGCCACGCCCAGCAAGAGTCTCCATAGGATGCTGTCGCCCAAAGGCAATCCGAGCATGGATAACCTGGCGGCAATTTTTGACGCAATAAGGAAGTGCCTCAAAGTTACCCTCAAGGCCCATACGGTGAACTTGCAGAAAGTGGCGTAGCGGTCGTGGCGCCCGCTGAGATCGAATCGGCGCGGGTGTGCCGCCTAATGTTTTTCGGCGATGGTTCGTCGTGAAGAAAGGTCCGCTGCTGCGCTTTGAGTCGTCCGCCTTCGCCGTTACGCCTGGGGAGGATCAGGAGACGAATCCTGGCATTTTCGGCAGGGCGCTTGCCAGCTGGGTCAGCGAACAGCTCATTGGGGAGGGATTCAATGCAGGGAGCGTCATCGCAGAAGATTTTGGCTGGTGTGTGTCAGTGAAGTCACCGCCATATTCGCTCTACGTGGTCTGCGCCAGCGGCGAGTTAACCAACCACTGGCAGATATTCGCTTTTTCGGAGGGTGGTCTAACAGATCGTATCTTGCGAAAAGATCGAAGCACGGAGCTCGTTGCCGACCTACATTCCACGCTTTGGTACTGCCTCAAATCGTCGCCAGTGGTTCATGACCTCCGCGAAGAAGCGGCGAATCAATGAGAAATTACCGACATGAAAGTCGCTTCGGGAAGGCGACATGGATGCTCGGCCTGGCAGTTCTTGTCGTGGCGGCAGTCGGTTTGTGGGCAAATTGGCCCTATGCGGAACTGCCAACTGGCACGGTCGCAGACCGTGTGGTGGTGAAGAAGTCTGCAAGAGTCCTGGAGCTGTATCGAGGCGCCGAATTGATCCGGAGCTATCCGGTTTCCCTTGGAAGGACGCCCCGTGGACCTAAAAAGCAAGCGGGTGACGGCCGCACCCCGGAAGGTCCTTACCGGATCGACTACCGCAAGCTCGATAGCTCATTTCATCGTGCGCTGCATATCTCCTATCCCGGCAAGGATGATGTAGCCGAAGCGAGAGCAAGGGGTGTCGATCCGGGAGGTCTCATCATGGTGCACGGGATGAAGAACGGTCTCGGATGGATTGGCCGTGGGCACCGAGCCGTCGATTGGACCGACGGATGTGTCGCGGTCACGGATCGCGAGATCGATGAGATAATTCGGGTCGTGCCAGACGGCACACCGATCAGAATCGAGCCATAGTAATTCTAAATCCCGGGGGCCGTTAATGCGCCGGTACGTGATTCTTCTGCTGTTGATAATAGGTGCCTCTGCATCTGCCCTCGATGTAGAGCGTTGGGTTCAAGTGAGGGGCGGGTCGTGGAGACGAGTGGCGCGTGTTCCCTTACGACCGTGCGCTAACAAAAACGCGTTGCGATCGAGGGTCCCGTGTCCAAAGCGGGGCCCCTTACAGCATCATCGTTTGTGACCCAGACAGTGCGCCAGCCGCTGCCAATTCCGCGCGTCTTCGGATCTTCGCTACTCAGCGCACCAAGCCAGCGAAACGCAAAGGCTCGGGAGCGTTTGGGGGTACAGGGTCATGACCGTTTCCGTGGCGGCCAACGCCAAAGTAGTTTTCCGGGTGGCCTACGACGATGGCTCCGTCGAAGTCGAGACGCTCTGGGCGACCGCGCTCGGAAATGATGAATATAAGCTCGACAACTCACCCTTCTTCGCATACTCGGTATCTTGGGAAGACATCGTGTACGCCCCGTATTATCCACTTGAAGAGCGCCCTACCTTCCAGCGAGTGATCAAGAAGTCGGGAAACCGAACGCTTCGCGTCAAGTTCGATCCGCCGGTCGAAGACGGGAACTCGTCAGACCAATTGCTCCAGGGACTTCTCGCTTTGGGTTGTAGCTACGAGGGCGTCAATCGTGGCTATATATCGATCAACATTCCTTGAGAAGTACAGCTCGACCAAGTGCGGGACTATCTGGTCTCGAAAAACGCCAACTGGGAACATGCCGATCCGCGTTATTCCGAGTTGTATCCGAGCGATCCATCATGACCCGAGAGGACGCGCACGGCGGTGGCGGCTCCAATGGGCCGCTCTACAGCCAGAGGAGTTCGA
>CAWDGY010000005.1:0-7093 GCA_963801865.1 uncultured Gammaproteobacteria bacterium
GGACGGCTGGGACTCGAACCCAGGACCAAAGCCTTAAAAGGGCCTTGCTCTACCAACTGAGCTACCGTCCCAATGAGCCGCGCATGATAGCCGAACTTGCCGGCCGCGGCATCGAGAATGCAATCATGCGTAACGCGTCGGGTCCGGCACGCCGGCCGCGCTGAAGCCGGCCGCACGCAAGCGGCACGAGTCGCATCGGCCGCAGGCAAAGCCTCGATGATCCGCCTGGTAACAAGACACGGTGATGCCGTAGTTCACACCCAATCCGAGCCCCGCGCGAATGATCTCGGCCTTCGACATGCTCACCAACGGCGCATGGATCTTGTAGCGGCCGCCTTCGACGCCGGCTTTGGTGGCGAGCTGCGCGAGATTCTCGAATGCCGCAATGAACTCCGGCCGGCAGTCGGGGTATCCCGAATAATCGACGGCGTTCATCCCGACGAAAATGTCGACGGCACCGAGGACTTCCGCCCAGCCGAGGGCGAGCGACAGCAACAAGGTGTTTCGCGCCGGCACATAGGTCGGCGGAATACCCGCGCTCGGCTGTTCGGGCACCGCCACGCTTTTGTCGGTCAACGCGGAGCCGCCGATACCGGCGAGGTCCACCCTCATGACTCGATGCTCATGCGCGCCCAAGAACCGGGCGACACGCCCGGCGGCGAGAAGCTCGGCCTCGTGGCGCTGCCCGTAATGCACGCTCAGCGCGTAGCTTTGAAAATTCTGCGAATTGGCTATGGCAAGCGCCGTGGCCGAATCCAGGCCACCGGAGAGTAAAACGACGGCGGGTTTCATTTTCCCGGCACATCGCCCCACAGGACTTTGTGCAGCTGGATCTGAAAGCGCACCGGCAGCCGGTCCGCGAGAATCCAGTCCGCCAAATCGGTGGGCGAGAGTTGCGTGTAGCTCGGAGAGAATAGGACCGGACACCGCTCGGACAAGGCGTGCTCCCGCAAGTACGCCTTGCTCCATTCGTAGTCCTCACGGGAACAGATCACGAATTTCACCTGATCGAGCGGCGTGAGCAGGCGGAAATTCTCGATCCGGTTGCGCGCAGCCTCGCCGGATCCCGGCGTCTTGACGTCCAACACCCGCCTCACGCGCGAATCGACTGCGGCGATGTCCAGCGCACCGCTGGTTTCGAGCGAGACCTCGTGGCCGGCATCGCACAGGCGGGCCAGGAGTGCCGGACAACTCGGCTGCGCCAGCGGTTCACCGCCGGTCACACAGACGTAAGGCGTATCGAAACTGGCCACTCGAGCCAGAATGTCCTCGATATCGTGCCATTCACCGGCATGAAAAGCGTATTCAGTGTCGCAGTACTGGCACCGTAGCGGACAGCCCGTCAGCCGCACGAACACCGTGCGAAAACCGACCGCATCCGCTTCACCCTGCAGGGAGTGGAAGATTTCATTGATGCGCAGCCGATCGCGTTTGGCAGGTGCCTCCCGCACTCCTCCGCCGGCTCGCTGTTCTTCGATGCTCATGCGTATTCGCCACTCAGTGCTTCTCGGCGGCCATTTTGTCCAGGCGCTGCTTCGCCAGGTTACCGGCCGGCGTATCCGAATACTGCGACGCCACCTTCGACAGCACATCTCGTGCCGCCCCCCACTGCTTGAGCTCGTAATCGCAATAGCCGATCTTGAGCAGCGCGTCGGCGAGCTTCCGGGATTGCGGGTATCGGTCCGCCAGACGTTGAAAAGCGGCCAACGCTTCCGGGAAGGATTTGTTCACGTAGTAGGCTTCGCCGAGCCAGTACTGCGCGTTATCTGCCAGCGGACTGTTCGGATAGGACACGAGGAAGCTCTGAAACGCGGTGATGGCTCGATCGTACTGACTGTCCTTCAGCAATCCAAACGCCGCTTGATAGGCCGCGGCATCGGAGCCCTGCGATGCCGGCACAATCGGCGCCTCGCCGGCCGCGGCGCCGGCAGCCGCGGCGCCGCCGGCCGCTGCAGCAACGCCGCTTCCCGCCGCCGTACCGCTGCGCCCTTCGAGGCTCTTCAGCCGCTGATCCAGATCCGCGTAAAGATCCCGCTGCTGCTTGCGATTGGCTTCGAAATTGTGGCTCAGCTCATCGACATCGTTATGCAGCGCGCGCACATCGCTGCGCAGGGACTCGACGTCGTTCGCGAGCTGCAGCAGGCTCTGGTTCGACACCACCCGTTCGATGCGGGCCAGTCGTGTATCGAGGCCATGCAACTGGATCTGCACCGGATCCTCCTCGGGAGGCGTCGAGGCGCAGCCTGCCAGCGCCAGTGCGGCGATGCACGCCGCTCCCACAGCCGGCGCGCGCCGCATCACGGCGTGTAAACCAGTTCCACGCGCCGATTCTTCGCCCACGCGGCTTCGTCGTCGCCTTCGACCGCGGGACGTTCGGCGCCGAAACTCACCGTCGAGAGCTGTGACTCGGCGACGCCCTGAAGCATCAGCGCCCGCCGCACCGCCTGCGCACGACGCTCGCCCAGGCCGATGTTGTATTCGCGGGTGCCGCGCTCATCGGTGTTGCCCTCGAGCTTGAGCTTGAGGTTCGGGTGGGCGGTGAGGTTTCGCGCGTTGGTCGTGATGATGGCGGCAAATTCCGGTTTGATGTCGGACTTGTCGAAATCGAAATAGATGACCTTACCGGACATGGCACCGGCAGCACCGCCCTGATTCCCGCCCATCGCACCCTCACCCCCGAGCGGCGCCCCTGAAGTCGCGGCGCCCTCTCCCGGCGAAGTAGTCGATGAGCCCGGCACCTCGGAACCCGCGACGGGCGGCTCGTGTGTCGTATTTTTCTTCGGACAGCCCGCGAGCAGCGCGGCAGCGGCGAATAAACAGATGACCGATGCAATTCTTTTCATGACTTCCCCTTTCCAAACTGGACGTAAGCGTACCGACGATTGCGGCAATTGTGCACTTTGTTTGGCCTTCCTGCGATTCAAAACGGCGACCACGCGGGCTCTTGCACCTCGCCCTCGCTCGACACCAGGCGCTCCTGCACTCGACCGTCGGCGGTGACGAGCGCCAGCACGCCGCGCCCGCGATCGCGGCTCGCATAGATGATCTCGGCACCGTTCGGCGCGTAGCTCGGAGAGACATCGAAGCGTCCCTTGGTGAGCACCTGCACCTCGCCGTGTCCGCGAAGATCCATGACCGCGATGCGGTACGCGCCGTCTTCCTGAGTGACGAAGGCGAGCTGCGACTCGTCCGGCGATAGTCTCGGCCGGGCATTATAATTTCCCTGAAACGTCAAGCGGCGCGGATGATCGCCCGGTTGGATGCCGACGCGATAGATTTGCGGACCGCCGGCGCGGTCCGAGGTGAAATACAGACTCTGGCCGTCTTTGGACCACTGCGGCTCGGTGTCGATGCTCGGATCGTCGGTAATGCGGGTGAGCGCCTGGGTCGTCAGGTCGAGCACGTAGATATCCAGGTTGCCGTCGCGCGTGGACAGGGTCAACGCCAGCTTCTTCCCATCCGGCGACCATGCGGGCGCCTGATTGACTCCCGCCTTGGCCGATACTCGACGCCGCTCTCCCGTCTTCAGATACTGCACGTACACCGAGGGTAAGCGGGCCTCGAACGAGACATACGCGAGGTTCTGAGCGTCGGGGGACCAGGAGGGGGACATGAGCGGCTCGTTCGATTGCATGACGGTATGCGGATTCTCCCCATCCGCATCGGCCACGATCAGCCGATAAGTTCGGTTTGGCACCGAACCCTGTACGGAAACATAGGCAATTCGCGTCGCGAATGCGCCCCGAATCCCGAGGATCTTCTCGAACACCATGTCCGCGACCTGATGACTCGCCAGCCGCAACCCGGAGCGATTCGCGCTGATTTGATAACCCAACAAACGTTGCCGATTGAGTACGTTGTAGAGCTCGAAGCTGATGTTGTATCGATCCGGCCCCTGCGGCTGCACTTGGCCGACCAAGATGTAGTCGTTGCCGAGACGGCGCCAGTCATCGAAGCTGATCTTCGCGCCCGTGTGAGGCTCCTCGATCATGTCCTTGCGGTCCATGGATTTGAAGCGCCCGCTTCGAGCGAGGTCATCGCTCACCAAGCGAGCCACGTCGAAGGAATCCGCAGCCGCGTCGGGCGCCGTGAACGGCACGATGGCGATGGGTATGGCATCGTCCTGCCCGCGCGTCACTTCGACGACGAATTCGCCCCAGCTGGGCGGAACAAACAACACGACGGCGCACAAGGCCGCGAGGAGGAGCTTTTTATTCATCGGGTTTGAACCTAAAGGCGAAATTTCGTTGAAACAGCGCCGGATCAGGCGGATCCGGCAATGGCGAGGCACGATACACGGCATTCTCGATCGATTGCCGTACGGCCGCATCTCCGTTGCACTGAGTCACCCGTGCGGCGGTGACTTCGCCGCCCGGCACTTGCGTCACCTCGACCAGACAATCGACGCCGACGCGCGCCGAGGGGGGCTTGATCCAAGCCTTCTGGATGCGATTGCGCAGGCTCGCGACATAGCGATCGCGCAAGGGGCTGGCCTCAACCGCACTCACGTGTTCTTCCTCGGCCAGTTGCCGTCGCAGTTCCGCCTCGCGATCCTGGCGCGCACGCTCATCGGCCGCGCGTTTGGCGTCGGCGGCGCGCTTCGCGTCGGCCGCCGCCTTGGCGTCCGCGGCCGCTTTGGCGTCGGCGGCCGCCTTGGCGTCCGCCGCGGCCTTGGCGTCGGCAGCGGCCTTGGCGTCGGCGGCAAGTTTCGCCTGGCGCTTCGCGAAGTCCGCGGCTTTGGCGGCCGCGACCACCTTCGCCTCATCGGCCGCCTTGGCTTCCTCCGCGGCTTTGGCGGCCGCGGAGGCCTTCGCCGCATCGGCCGCTTGGGCCTCCTCCGCGGCTTTGGTGGCGGCGGCGGCCTTCTCCGCATCCGCGGCGTGCGCCTCGGCAGCCGCCTGAGCCTCGGCAGCGGCACGCGCCCGCTGGGCTTCCTGCGCGGCGCGTTCCGCTTGGGCGCGCTGCGCCGCGTGCAGAACCTGCGAGTCGACCACGACGGCATTGATCGGAATGGGCTGCGACGGCATGGGGGGGCGCCTCGTGGAAATCATCGTCACGAGCACCAGCGCGGCTGCCAGCGCCCCGTGCAGCGCCACGGAGAAGACCACCGGCCAGGAATGCTCGCGCAGGAACTCGGGCATTCAGCGGGCGCCGTTGGCGCCTCCAACGGCCTCTCCCTGCGGCAATCGTGCGGGCCTCTCCGGATCCGTCAACAAGCCCACCTTGTCCGCGCCCGCACGCTGCAGCAGAACCATGGCGTGTGCGACAGTGCCGTAGGGTACGGTGGTATCGGCTTTGACCAGAACGGGAGTCTGCGGGTCGCGGCGCAGCAGCGCCGAGGTGCGGGCGCTCACGGTCGCTTCGCTCGCCGGTTTGTCCGGATTCGCCCCGAAATTGATGTACAGCCGGCCTCGTGCATCGATGGTCACGATCAGCGGCTCGTGCTTTTGCAGGAAGGCGGGGTCGATAGGCTTCGCCCCGGCATTCGGCAAATCGACCTTGATGCCTTCCTTGAGCAGCGGCGCGGTAATCATGAAGATGATCAACAACACCAGCATCACATCGATGTAGGGCACGACGTTGATCTCACCCATCAATTTGCGACGACGCAGCGGTGCGGGCATGAGTATTCAGGCGTGCTGCTGCGCGCGGGCCGGCCCGTGGCGCTGCAGGATGGTTGAGAACTCTTCGACGAACGTATCGAAGCGAAGTTCCAGCCGGCTCACTTGATCGGCGAACCGGTTATAGGCGATCACGGCCGGAATCGCCGCGAACAGGCCGATGGCCGTCGTGACCAGGGCTTCGGCAATGCCCGGTGCCACCGCGGCGAGCGTCGCTTGCTGAACATTTCCGAGGTTGTGAAAGGCGCTCATGATCCCCCACACGGTACCGAAAAGTCCGACATAGGGGCTGGTGGAGCCGACCGTGGCGAGCGTCGCGAGATTGCGTTCCAAGCGGTCGATTTCGCGCATCTGGGCGACCCGCATCGAGCGGCGAGATCCCTCGAGCAGCAGATCGGCCGGGGTGCCCTGCTGGCGCAGCCGGCTGAATTCCCCGAAGTTTCCTTTTGGGGCGTGGAGCGCTTATGGCCCGAGACGATTGCGAGGACGCGCGGCATCGGGTAGTTTGCCAATTGCGTAGCCTTGTCCTTAACTTTGTTGAAGATGTTCGGTGTCACCAGGGCGTATGCTCCGCCCCTGATGTCGTCAGGGATCTCGTTCGGCAGGTCGTTCCTGAACGATACAATGACAAGAAGGAGCGATTCGATGGCGATCATCGATTCCCGGTTCATCTATGCCGGCCGACTCAAGGCTATAGGACCGCGTGGTGGAGGTTCTGCGAATCCGGCATTACAGCGAGTTATTCGGACAGAAGCACTTTGACGACAGTCGCAGTACGGTGTGAAAGAGACGATACTTGGCCATGAATCCGTGGATCGCGAAGGCGCTGGTGCTCACAGGTGTCGTGGTGATGATCGCCATTCGAGCGCCGCACGGGCACCGGAGTCGAATTGTCAAGGTCGCCACAAGCTACAAAACTCCGCTGGAGACCGGCCTCCTGGTTCTCGCCTGGGTCGGATTCTTCGTCCCTCTGATATAGGTCTTTGTAAAGGTGCCCTTGCCAGCGCCAAGCGCGATGTAGCCTCCGGACGAAACCAAGTCGGGGATGCCGTCGCCATTGACGTCACCGACGGCGATGTCCCCAATTCCGGGCAGATTGACGATTCGGGGTCCCGAAAAGCCCCCGGTGCCATTTCCAAAGTATAAATACACATCCGAACCTGAGGTCAGCGCAATGCTGGCGGGGCCGTTCTTAGTCAGGGGACCGACGACGATATTGATTGGCCTTTTTGGCTCGGCGAATGCTTGAGGAGGTTGAAACGTACCATTGCCGTTGCCTAAGAGGACCACAAATTGGTTCCAGTTCCATCGGTGCCCGCGTAAGGCATCGCGAATACTAGATCCAGCTTCTTGTCCCCGTTGAAGTCTGCCGCGGCTAACACCCCGCCTTGTACCGGCGTCAGCGCTGCTGCAACCACGCCGGGATTGAGCGTCCCATCCCCTTTGCCGGTGAAAAGCCAGACTCCGCTGGA
>CAWDGY010000006.1:0-77581 GCA_963801865.1 uncultured Gammaproteobacteria bacterium
GTCGCGAACGCTGTATTGCTGCGATACATTCACGATGATTCGGCGTTCGATCGGCCACGGTAAGTGCCAGTTATAGCCGGGACCCACGGTCTGCACATATTTGCCGAACCGCAGAACGACGGCGCGCTCCTGGGCATCGACGCGATAGACGCCGCTGCCAATCCACACCGCCGCGATCAAGATCAGTACGCTGCTGGAATCCGCGCCCAAAGCTCGGCGCGCTTTGCCCGCCGCCGATACCGCCGCCCCGGCCGAACAGCGCCGAGAGGCGGCGCTGCAGATTGCGCAACACATCGTCCAAATCGTTTTGCGACTGTTGCGGGCAGTTCCAGGGATTGCGTTTCTCACCGCCAGGTTCGTTCCAAGCCATGCGGTGCCTAATCTTCAAGTTGCGGAGCTGTTAGTTTCATTCGAGCAGCCGGGCATTCTAGCAGCCGACCCGCCGCTCACAAGCGGGCTATGCCACGCGTTGTTGGCGCCTTGCGGGGAGAGGTATCCATCAGGGCCACTCCGGCTACCCCGGTCAGCTTGGCCAGATGCGCTCTCGTCGAGTTCCACGTCCAGCTCCCAGCTACCATCGTCGCACTGGCGCTCAGCACGCACCGCACTGCGCCCGTAGGAGATCGGAGCGGACCGCGGCGACGGCCATGTCGAGGTGCAGCGTGCGCCGTACCTGGTGGGGTCGCACCGCCTGCGCGATGGGCTTCGCGCAGCGCCGGCAGGCCCGCGCCCGTGACGGCCGAGGCCCACGCCTGGGCCGGGATGGCATCGGGACCGGGTGCGACCCGCGGACTCTCGGCGGCCAAATCGATCTTGTTGAATACCAGCGGCTGGCGGATCTCCCCGGCGCCGATCGCCGCGCAGGACCTCACGCACCTGCTCGATCCGCTCGGTGCGCATCGGATCGCTCGCATCGACCACGTGCAAGCAACAAATCGGCGTCGCGTGCTTCCTGTCAGGGTCGAGCGGAAGGCCGCGACGAGCTAATACGGCAAAGCGCGAACGAAACCGACGGTGTCCGCCAGGACCACCTCGCCGACGCCCGACAATTCGATCCGCCGCACGGTCGGATCGAGCGTCGCGAACGGCTGATCCGCGACATGGGTCGAGGAGCCGGTGAGCACATTGAACAGTGTCGATTTGCCGGCATTGGTATCACCAACAAGGGCGACGGTGGGGACGGGAACCTCGCGCCGCACGTGCCAGCCAGTGTTCGCGCTGACGGTGAGTTTTCTCCAGAACACGCGCAGCGTGCGAAATGCGCTTCGCAATGAGGCGGCGGTCGGTTTCCGATTGCGTCTCGCCCGGTCCTCAAACCCGATACCGCCCTCTGCCGCTGGAGGTGCATAGATCCACGTACCAGGCGCGTCGAGAGGTGGGAGAGCTGCGCGAGCTCCACTTGCAGCTTGCCCTCAAAGCTTCTCGCGCGCTGAGCAAATATGTCGAGAATCAATCCATTACGGTCTAAAACTCGACGATTCGTGAGCTTTTCGAGGTTCCGCTCTTGGCTCGGGCTGAGGTTTTGGTGGACCGAAGTAATCGCGCATGTTGTCTGGCACAGGCTTTGACTCAGCAGCCTTGCCTGATCCCACAAAATACTTCGGGTCGGGCCGCGGCCGCGAGGCGAGCACCAGGCTACACCGACGGTGCCGGCCGACGCCGCCAGCGCCTGAAATTCAGCGGTGTCGTGAGGATCGACGGCATGCCCGATACCGACGCCGACCAAAATAGCGCGCTCGCCTACCTGGGGGCGTTCAAACAATTGCAGAGCGCCTACCCCTCACTCGACCGTCTTCATTCGACAATGGCCGGTTCCGTGACTTCGCCGTCCTCACCGGTGGGCAAGCGCACGTTGCACACCTGCACGACGGTGGAAATGGCATGTTTATAGACCATGTGACTGACGCTGTTTGTCAGCAAAGCAGCGAACTGATCGAACGAATCGATATGTCCTTTGCAGCTTAATGCATGCACAAGAATAAATCGAAACCGGCACGCGCTCTTTGCGCAAGGCGTTGGAAAAAGGGTCCTGCAGAGACTGGCCACGGGCCATGGGAGAGCTCCTTGTTGTTTGTGTCGTTAACATTGCCTTGTCACTTCCCTGCGCCAGGCAAATACCGGTTGAATGCTAGCACAGCGGCATCGATCGAGTTAGACGTATGACCACGCAGCGAATTTGCCTCGAGAAAGTGCACCGAGAACCATGGCTGCAACATCCGGATGCATGGAATCGAACCAATTGAGGTTTTCACGACGCCCTTCAGCCACGTCAGCTGACGCTTCGCAAGTTGCCGCGTCGCCGCAATCGCTTCTTGTTTGGCCTGTTCCAACCCGCATTTTCCCGCTGATCTCTGCCATGCCTGCCGGTATCCGACCGCGCGCATGGACGGATGTTCCGCAGTCGAATCGCTTCTTTCGCGCAAGGTCGGAGCCTCGTCCAGCAACCCCATGGCCCGCATAAAGGAGCGCGATTCGATTTGTTCGATGCAGGGCGGCTCGCTCAGAGGCGCGACCGCAAGTTCCAGCACATCCACCCACAACACAACTTGCGCCAATCTCTGCAAGCGGCTAGATGCATCGCCAGTAACCAGTAAACTTCGAGGGCGCGCTGGATGCGCTGCAGTTCGTTGCTGTGAATTCGCGCCGCCGCCTGCGGATCCACGCGCTCGAGCTCCCGATGAACCGCCGCCCACCCGCCGCTCGCCGCCTGCGCGTCGATCTCCGCGCGCACACGCAAATCCGCCTCGGGCAGCTCAGCAAGGCCCGGTGAGGGCATGGGAATCCAGCATGGTGCCTCCGACGAGCAACGGCTGACGGCCCCGCCACCGGATTTCCTGCATGGCCTCGCTCGCATCGCGCACAAACTCGCCCGCCGAGTAATTCGTGGTCGGATCGCGAATGTCGATCAGATGATGCGGGATGGCCGTGCGCGTCGCGCGGTCGGGTTTGGCCGTGCCGATGTCCATGCCTCGATACACCTGCGCCGAATCCACGCTGATGATTTCGAAGGGAGGCTTGCCGCGAGGTGCAAGGCGAAATCCGATTGCCCGCCCCGGTCGGCCCCATCGGCGGCAGCGCGCACCGGCGCTGGGACGCCCCATCGATCATCGGCCGCGCATGAACAGCCGATCGAGATCCGCGAGGGACAGGCGCACCCACGTCGGGCGGCCGTGGTTGCATTGATCGGCGCGCTCGGTGCGCTCCATATCGCGCAGCAACGCGTTGATTTCCGGCAAGCTCAATTGCGCTGTCGCCGCCGCCGCATGGCAGGCCATGGTGCCGAGCCGATGGTTGATCGACTCCTCCACGCGCCGCGAATGGCCGGTTTGCAGCGGATCCGACAAGACGTCACGCACGACACCGGCCGGGTCGCGCCCTGCCAAGAGGCTGGGAATCGCGCGCAGGGCCAGCTGTTCCGGGGACCACCGTGTGATCAGGAAGCCGAGCGCCGCAAACTCCGCAGCGTGCGCCTCGGCGGCCTCGGCCTGCGCCAGCGTCACTTCCAGAATCTCCGGCACCGACAGCTGTTGCTGCGCCATGTCGCCCGTCAGCAGCTTCTTCATACGCTCGTACATCACGCGCTCGTGCGCCGCGTGCATGTCCACCAGCACCATGCCATCCGCGGTTTGGGCCAGGATGTAGACTCCATGCAACTGCGCCACGGCAAACCCAAGCGGCGCGTGCACCGCATCCCCCCGGCGTCGGCATCGCGCGCGGCGGGGCACCCTGCGGAGCAATGGCATAGTCCTCACCGCCCGCACCCTCCTGAACGGCGAATGTCTGCGCGCCCTCGGGCTCGACCCGCCAATCCGCGCTGCGGCCGGCGAGAGATTCACCGACTAAGTTGCGATACACATCTGCGGCGGCGCGGCCGGACTGGCCCTCCGGCAGCACGAAGCGCGCCTGACTCGGCGCGGCCACGTCGCATGGCGGCGCTGCCGGTCAGCCAATCGAGCGGTGCGCTGCCGGGCGAGTCTGCAGAAGGCCGGGTCGCTGCGAGCGCCCTCTCGAGGGTGCGAAACATGAAGTCGTGCACGCGACGCGACTCTCGGAACCGCACTTCGAGCTTTTGCGGATGCGCATTGACGTCGACGCTGCCCGGATCCACGTCCAGATAGAGCACATAGGCGCCAAAGCGCCCGTTGAACAGTACGTCCTGGTAGGCGAGGCGCGCGGCTCCGGCGATCAACTTGTCGCGCACGTAGCGGCCGTTGAGAAAGGCAAATTGCAGATCCGACTGGCTGCGCGAGAACGTCGGGAGCGCAAGCCATCCGGACAGGCGCAGACTTTCGCCATCCTGGCGCAACTCGATGACATGCGCGGCGAAATCATCGCCGCATAAAGTCGACACGCGCGCGAGTCGCTGCACCTGAGTCGTCGCCGGCGGCAGGCTCCATACGGTCTTGCCGTTGTGCACGAGCGTGAATCCGACTTCGAATCGAGACAGTGCCAATCGCTCCAGCATGCGCAGCACGTGCTGAAACTCGGTCGCCTCCGTGCGCAGGAATTTGCGTCGCGCCGGCACGTTGAAGAACAGGTCGCGGACCTCGACGCTGGTACCCGGGGGGTGCGATGCGGGCGACGGCGTGCTGAGCGCGCCATCGCGTGCATCAACGCTCCACGCGTGGTCCGTCTCGCTCGAGCGCGAGATGAGCGACAGGCGCGACACCGAGGCGATACTCGGCAGCGCTTCGCCTCGAAATCCGAGCGTCGCAACGCGCTCGAGGTCCTCGAGAGAGGCGATCTTGCTGGTGGCATGGCGCGCCAGGGCCAAGCCGATCTCCTGCGGCCGGATTCCCGCGCCGTCGTCGCGCACGCGAATCAGTCCGCATCCACCCCGCCCGAGCTCCACCTCGATGCGACGTGCCCCGGCGTCGAGTGAATTTTCGACCAACTCCTTGACCACGGAAGCCGGCCGCTCGATGACCTCACCGGCCGCAATTTGGTTGACGAGTTCGTCGGCAAGAATTTGGATTGACAAGGGCCACCTCGCGAATCGCGTATCTTCGCATAGCGGCCGCAAGCAGAGACAGGCCTCTGCCGGAAACTAGCCTCCGGAGCCGCCGGCGGCAGTCAAGACCGTCCGCGGCGTCCCCGCGGCGAGTTGCCCGACCCGCGTACCCGCGGGCGGATCGGCGTAGAAATAATCGCGTATTCCGCGGTGGATGGCGGCGGCGAGCTTGGCCTGCTGGGCCGGCCCGCGCAATCGCTGCTCCTCCTGCGGGTTGGAGATGTACGCCGTCTCCACCAGCATGGAGGGGATGTCGGGCGACTTCAGCACGACGAAGCGTGCCTGCTGCACCAGGGGCTTGCGAATCTCACCGACTTGATTCAATTGATGCAGGACGCGTTCGGCCGCCGCTTCGCTCGCGCTCAGGGAAGCGGACTGCGACAAATCCAACAGGACCGAAGCAAGCACGTCACCCTTGTCGTCGAGCGAAACCCCGCCGATCAGATCCGACGCATTTTCGCGTTCGGCGAGCCAGCGCGAGGCCTCATCCGTCGCCCCGCGTTGGGAAAGAATGTAGACGGAGGATCCATCCACGCTGCGATCCCGAATCGAATCCGCGTGGATCGAGACGAACAGATCAGCCTGTCGGGCGCGGGCTCTTCGCATCCGGTCGCGCAGCGGCACGAAGTAATCTCCCGTGCGCGTCAACACCGCCTTCATTCCCGGCTCTGCATCGACGCGCTGCGCCAGCGCCCGCGCGATGGCGAGCACGACGTCCTTTTCGCGCGTGCCGTACTTGCCGATCGCCCCAGGGTCCTCGCCGCCATGGCCCGCGTCGACGGCAATGATCAGATCGCGGGCTTCGGGGCGGGCATGCTCCGCTTTGACGGGCGTTTCAACGCCGGCCGTGCTGCCGAAATCGATCACCAGTCGGTACCCGTATTGGTCGTTCGGTGCGGCGATGAAGCTCTTGGCGCGAATCGGCCGCGACAAATCGAAAACGACCCTGAGGTCGCCGGACGGCCGGCGTCCCATGCGCACCTGCTTGATCGCCCCGGCACCGGCCGGCGCGGTGAGCGAGCTGCGCACGAGCCGCGCGCTCACGTCGAGCACCACCCGATCCGGATTTTTCAACACCAGCAGGCTGTGCTGCGTGTTGCCGGTGAGATCGAGAACGACCCGCGTGCTCTCCGGGCTCGCCCACAACCGCACCGCGCGAACCTCGACGGCATGGGCGGGCATTATCCAGGCGCCGGCAAGCAGCAGCGAGGCGAAGAAGCCGGCAGGCACGCATCTCATAGTCCTAAGGTACTCCGTATCTCTGGATATTTTCAAGTTAAATTAGAGACATAGGGACCTAATCTAGTGTCCATCCGGAGGTTCCTCAGCCATTCCCCACCGACTACCGTGCGGGCGCGTGCCGCGGCACGGCGACCGATCGGCGCATAGTGGAGGGTGAGTTCCACATCGGGTGGCGGAAGTTCGGCCGTCGCCTTCTCGGGCCACTCGATCATCAGGAGACATCCCGGAATCAGGTAATCCCTCAAGCCCAGTTCGTCCACTTCCAGCGGCCCGCGTACCCGGTACAGATCGACATGCACACAAGTAAGCTGCTCGGTCCGATAAGATTCGACCAGCGTGAACGTGGGACTGCGGATCAGGCCGCACACGCCGCGCGCCCGCAATAAACTTCGTACACAAGCAGTCTTGCCCGCGCCGAGCTCGCCGTGCAGGTACAGCACGACGTAGCCGCCGCACGCGCTGGAGAGCGTCCCGACCGGCAGGCCGCCACCGAGCGCCGCGCCCAATACATCGGTGGCCGCCGCATCGGGTAACGCGAAGTCGATCTCGGAGTCCGCCATGCCTGCTTCCTGCGCGAAGCGCCTTGAGTTCGGCAGTATAGCGGTGCGCGTCGCGGTCTCCGACGGTCGGTCGCGAGGTCCACCTCCAGGTATCATTCATCCGGAACAGTGGATTCCAACTCTTTTGCGCATCCCGGTATGACACCAATCACCACACACCCCACTGCCGGGGCAGAACCTTCGAACGCCGGGCTCGGCCGAGCAGCGTGAGCGCTCATTCCCGCACATTCGACCCGGGCGCGTTACTCGCCGACATCAGGCGCTGGGGCACGGAGTTGGGATTTGCGCGCATCGGCGTGGCCAATATCGATTTGGCGGCCGATGAGGCGCATTTTCTCGATTGGCTGCGCGATGGTTTCAACGGCGAGATGCGCTACATGGCCGCTCACGGCAGCAAGCGATCGCGGCCTGCCGAACTCGTACCGGGGACGGTCAGCTGCATCAGCGCCCGCATGGACTATTGGCCCGCCCAGGCAGCCGATGCCGAGGCGACGCTCGCCGACGGCACGCTCGGCTACATATCGCGTTACGCACTCGGCCGCGACTACCACAAGCTCATCCGCCGCCGCCTGCAGATGCTCTGCGACCGCATCCGCGAACATGCGGGTCCGTTCGGGTATCGCGCGTTTACCGACAGCGCGCCGGTTTTGGAAAAGGCGCTGGCGCGCAATGCCGGCCAGGGCTGGATCGGCAAGCACACCAATTTGATCGACCGCGCGGCGGGATCATATTTCTTTCTCGGTGAAATCTACCTGGACCTGGCGCTGCCGCGGGACGAGGCCGCCACGGCGCATTGCGGCTCCTGCAGCGCCTGTATACCGGCTTGTCCCACCGGCGCGATCGTCGAACCCTACCGCCTCGACGCCCGACGCTGCATCTCCTATCTGACGATCGAACTCACGGGCCCCATTCCGCTCGAATTTCGCCGCTCGATCGGCAATCGAATCTACGGATGCGACGACTGCCAGCTCGCCTGTCCGTGGAACAAGTTTGCACGACCGTCTGCCGAGCCGGCTTTCAGCGTGCGCCACGGGCTCGACAGCACGCAGTTGGCGGCGCTGTTCTCCTGGAGCGAGGCACAATTCGCGGAGCGCACGCGCGGTAGCGCCATCGGGCGCATCGGTTTCGAACGCTGGCTGCGCAACGTGGCGGTCGCGCTCGGCAACGCTCCGAGTTCACCGGCGGTCATCGCCGCCCTGCAGAAGCGCGAACACGCCGACTCGCCTTTGGTGCGGGAGCACGTACGGTGGGCACTGGCACAGCACCACTCGGCGCCGGCCGCTGCGGCCCGACCCTAGCCCGGCCTGAGGTGGCCTAATTGGTGGGCAGCAGACTGCTGCCGGTGGGATTGAAGAAATGCCGGCCGCGCCGCGCCTTGCTGATCTCGGCGAACAACAATTGGTAGTCGCCCTCGTTGCTGACCGGATCGATGGCCGCCGAATTGACGATCAGCAATGGCGAAGCATCGTAGCTGTGGAAGAATCGCGCATACGCCTGCGTGAGCTTTTCGAGGTAGGCACGCTCGATGTGCTGCTCATAGCGAATTCCGCGCTTCGCGATGCGATCCATGAGCACGTCGACCGGCGCCTGCAGGTACACCACGAGATCCGGCTTCGGCGCATCGACCACCACGCGCTCGTAGACGCGTTCGTACAGCGCGTATTCGGCGTCATCGAGCGTCACGCGCGCAAACAATCGGTCTTTCTCGAGTAGATAGTCGGCGATCCGCACCGCGCCGAACAGATCCTCTTGCCTCACTTCCTCGAGCTGGCGGGCACGCTGGAACAAGAAGAACAGCTGGGTCTGAAATGCAGCCGCGCGCGGATTCTTGTAGAACCGCTCGAGGAAGGGATTCTGCTCCGCTTGCTCGAGCACCAGCTGGCTTGCGAAGGATTGCGACAATCGCCGCGCGAGGCTGGTTTTGCCGACGCCGATCGGCCCCTCGATGACGATGAAGCGGTGCGGGGTTGCGCTCACATGCAGGCTCTTCTATTGCTCCAAAACACAGATTCCGTCCGCACCCGACCGCAACTTCATCTCCCGGACACGGCCATGCCCAGGAATGTCCAGCGTTGGCGCAATATCATCGAGAGGATACAGGACGAAGTTGCGCTCAGACACTCCGGGATGCGGCAGCGTCAACCCGGGCTGCTCGATGGGTGCACCGACCATCCATAGGAGATCGAGATCGATGAGCCGCGGTCCCCAGCGCTCGTGCCGCTCTCGACCCATCCGCCGCTCGATATCGAGGAGCGCCCCGAGCAGTTCCTGAGGCGCAGCTCGGGTCACCAGGCCTACCGCGGCATTGATGAAGTCCGGCTGGTCCTTTGGTCCCATCGGGCTCGTCCGGTACATGCGTGAACGCAGCTCGATTCGGGTCCCTTCGAGCGCGGCGATCCGCTCGCACGCTTCGAGCACCCGGTCCCGCGGCTGATTGAGATTGCTGCCGATTGCGATATAGGCGGGGCGCCACAACGCTTTCATACCCTTAGCTGCGCGAGGCGCCGCCGCGGCGCCGCCGACGCCGGCGCCGCCCCGGCATTGGCGAGGCGCCATCCGCCGCCGGCTCTGCAGGGCGCGCTTGGACCAGCGCGACGCGCTCCTCCTGCGGCAGCGTTTGAATATCGGTCCACCATTTTGACAGCTCCGGGTCCGCCACCCCGACCTGCGCGCGCAACAGCAAAAAATCGTATGCCGCACGAAATCGCGGATGCTGCAGCAAGCTGAGCGACTTGATGCCGCTGCGGCGATTGAAGCGAGGCTGCAGCATCAACAGCTCGCGCATGGGCACCGCGAAGCGCCGCGGGATGGCGACCCGCGCCTGCTGAGCCCGCAAGACCGTATCGCACGCCTGCATGAGCTGCGCGAGATCCGGTGCCGGACCGGCTTGTTGTTCGTTGAGTTCGCGCAGCACCGCACCCCACAACAAAATGGCGAACAGGAACGTCGGGGTCACCGGCTTATCGGCGACGATACGCGCGTCGGTATTGGCGAGGCCCAATTCGAGCATCTCGCGCGCGTACGCGTACGGCGGCAGTGCAAACGCCGCGGCCGACAATGGAAATAGATGCTCGAATAAACCGTACTGCTGCAGCAAGGCAAACGACTTGGCGCCGAAACCGGACAAGAACAACTTCAGGCACTCGTCGAACAGGCGCGCCGGCGGTACGCCGTCGAGCAGGTACGCGAGCTGCCGGATCGGACGCTCGGTGCCGGCCTCGATCGAGAAATCGAGTTTCGCGGCGAAACGCACCGCACGCAGCATGCGCACGGGGTCCTCGCGGTAGCGGGTTTCCGGATCTCCGATCAGCTTCAGGCGCCTCGCGCGCACGTCGCTCACGCCGTCGACGAAATCCCAGATGGAGAAATCTTCGATGTTGTAATAAAGACCGTTCGCGCCGAAATCCCGGCGCCAAACGT
Source organism: uncultured Gammaproteobacteria bacterium (assembly GCA_963801865.1). Classification (GTDB taxonomy): domain Bacteria; phylum Pseudomonadota; class Gammaproteobacteria; order Steroidobacterales; family Steroidobacteraceae; genus Bog-1198. The sequence continues at coordinate 10,234 of CAWDGY010000006.1, forward strand.
CATCCTGGATCGTTCCATAGATGTTGTCGCGCAGGATGCGGCCGGTGGTATCGAACGCACGGTGTTCGGAATCCTCGACGAGCGGAGCCTCCGCCTCGAGATCCGATTCCTCGGCATCCTCGCGCTCCGGCGCCGCGGCGGCCCGAAAGGTGGCGACTTCGATGATCTCGCTGCCGAAATGCACGTGGGCGAGACGAAAGCGGCGGCCGATCAGGCGGCAGTTTCGAAACAGCCGCCGTACTTCCTCCGGCAGCGCATTGGTGGCGACGTCGAAATCCTTCGGCGTGATCCCCAAGAGCAAATCACGCACCGCGCCGCCCACCAGAAACGCTTCGTAGCCTGCCTCCTTGAGTCGGTACAGCACTTTCAGCGCGTTCGGAGAAATCGCTGCGCGCGATATCGGATGTTCGGCGCGAGGGATGGTCAAATGCGGGAATTGAGTCGACGATACATTCAAAAAGAGGAGTTCCGCTTGAGTCCAAAAAATTGGCCCGTATACTACCAGCCCTCTTGGGTTCAAGCGGCCCAGATCCTAACCGACGCTCCCTTCGTCTAGAGGCCTAGGACACGGCCCTCTCAAGGCTGGAACACGGGTTCGAATCCCGTAGGGAGCGCCACCTTTTCAATGACTTACGAGCGGTCGACGAAGCAGAAACGTGACCCGTCTAACTTTCGTATAAGTTTCAACAACGCCCCTGGACGCACGGAGAGGCCCGCGGAGCAGCCCGCCAGCGGCTCGGATGGGATCCGCGTCGGCGCCTTGATCGAACCGATCGGGGCGCGACCGGCCACGTGCTGGGGTGGCGGCAGAGACGAATCAAAGGGTCGACGAACTTTGTCGGGACGATTGCCTCGGGCGCATCAGGAATTCGGTCTCAATCGTTTTGCCCGCGCCGCGCCAAGAGGATCCGCCATAGGCGGCCCTCCCCCAATTCGCGGCTGACTTCGCGGAAGGCAAAGAACGGGACGAGGCAAACGGACACGATGAGGCCGAGGGCGATGATGTCTAGGAGGCGACCGCCCGCTAGTTCGGGGAAGCTCGCGGCGATTGTCTTGCCGTGAGCAACGCCGACGATGATGCTTTCAAGAATGTGGAAGCCGATGAACAGCAAGGCGAATGCAAAGCTCTTCTTGAGAATGACAAGGGAGGGTGCGAATCCCGCTGGCCTCGCGCCAGCTGCAGCCCCTCGCCGACCAGCATGACCTTCGAGAGAATCAGTGCATTGATGATCGCGAAGCCCTGCAGATGATAGTCCTGATGCAGTTCCGCGCGTAGGATCGACTGGTGCAGCGCGAACAGTCCGAATACAACCCACAGATAGAGAAACATCACGATCCATTCCTCGACCTCGTGCTTGAGTCTCCGCGTGAGGCGCTGCAGGCTCGAATGGGCTCGGTCGCTTGCGTTACTCGGTTCGGATGTCATAGGCCCTATTGGCGCGCGGCGAGTTCTTCAGCCAGGATCGGCACACCGAGGTTGCATGCCTGGACGCCCTGAATGACGCAAAGCTTCAGCACCTCCATGATCTCTTCCATCGTCGCGCCAAGTTTCAGCGCTGCCTTGATGTGGCGGCGCGTGCCAGGCGGGTACATATGCGTGTACGAGGCGTCGAAGGCGATGCTCAATAGTTCGGCGAGCTTTGGCGATAAAACGGCGCCACTATAAATAGGAATTCCCGCTGCCATGAATTGTTCCGTCCATTCCGGGTCAAGGTTGTAAAACGGTGTCCAAGCTTCGTTCCATCCACCGCTCGCGCGTAGTTTGTCGCAAATCGGCGTGACGGTTCTCGAACGTTCCTTCGGCCGTACATCCGTGGCCTTCGCTTCCTCGAGGAGAATCGGAGCGCCCAGGCTGCACGTGTGGATCCCTAGAAAAGAGGCCATCTTGAGCACCGTCAGAATCTCCTCGCGGCTGGCGCCAGATATCGAGCGCGGCGCGGATATGCCGTCGGGTGCCTTCAGGATTGAGATTCGTGCAGGCGGCGTTGACGGCTAAGCCGATGAGCTCCAGGGTTTTGCGCGGCAGAACCTCGTGTTTGCAGGGATTCGACGTCACGCGCTCCGCCGCTTCCGCCCAGGCCGGATCCCATTCCCGTAGTTGTGCCAATGCCCTCGCCTCCCAGGGACCGGGTGCAGAGGTGTTACTTGTGGCCGGAGTTGAACCAGCACCATCCTTAATAGCCATGCGCCTCTCCTCATGTCAGTACCAAATTTGATACGGATGAAGTTGAGTCCTCAGTTCATGGTTCGCTTAGTTCCTGTCATTACACCGCGACCGCAATTTTGCCGTCCACGACTTGCACAGCATGCGAGGCGACACCGTAGCCCGGTGACCCGCCGACGAACCCGGTCGTGACGTCAAATTTGAGCCCGTGTGCGCGACAGGTAACAATCTTGCCCTCGAACTTTCCCGATCCCAGCGATGCGCCTTGGTGAACACAGGCATCATCGATCGCATAGATCCGCCCTTCGACATTGAAGAGAGCGACATCTTTGCCTGCGACTTTCACGACCAGGCTGCGTCCCGGCGCGATTTGCTCAAGTGTTGCGACCTCCACAAACTCGGCCACATCATCCCTCTTTAAGTTTTTCCCGTTCTGCCTCGGGTTCGATTTAGTCTCCGGGCCTGGCGGATTCTCGCCTCATTGGCTGAAGCGAGATTCCGCATTAGCACTCCGCTGTCGATTGGGCCTGCGACGGCCATCAAATCTGAATCTGTCCGGCGATGGGGTGACCGTCAGATGAAGGCACGGGCGGACGCAGCTTGCCATCGGTCTCCTTCACCATAAAGCCCAAGTGACCCTCCTTGCGGTTGGGCGGCAGACCCAGGCTGGCGAGCGTCTCGTCAGCGCTGTTGTACCAGGTGCCGATCTTTAGCATTTGGCGCGCTTCGTCCCCAGTTGCGATCTTGCGGCCGAGCTCCTTGGCGAATCGCACGACCTGCTCGATCTGTTGCACCGACGTCATGCGCTCGCCCTTGCGGCGCCAGAGATTGTCCTCGATGCCGACACGGATATGGATGCCGAGCGCAGCCGCCATGGCCGCGTACGGTGTCACGGTCCGCCACAGCGACTCGTACGTGGCGATGGAGCCTTGGGGCGAGCGACGCACCCACTCCATGAAGTCGAAAGGATTGCGGCCACAACCCCCAGGCCCGCCGATGGCCGTCATGGTGTGATTCAATGGCCCCATGTACACGCCGGTGCGGATGAGATGTTCAATTGCCTCCAGGGTGTGGAGGTGGGCCATCGCGAACATCGGCTGAATTCCGTGCTCACGCAGGCGCTTCAGGTGCTCGATGTAGAATTCGGGGTTAGCGTCGGCGACCATGTTCTGATACGCCGCCTGCATCGCTGGATGTTCGAGCTGCGTGCCCTGCACGTCGTCTGGCGTCGTGAGTGGCAGAATGTTCATCTGAGTGGTACCGACTACGATCGTGATTTGATCCGGTTTCGGATTGAGCTCCGTCAGCATATGCCGGGTGTCATAGCCGAGCCATTTCGCTTTTGAGTGATCGTCGGGCGGCGCAAACGAGATGGACCCTCCGACCTGGATGATCATCTTCGGTACGGCCTTGCGCAGCCTCGCAATCTGGTCGTTGAACTCGTTGAAATTCTTCGAGCCGTGACCGGTCTTCGGATCCCTGACGTGGAGGTGCAGCACCGTGGCGCCCGCGTTGTAGCAGTCGACCGCTTTTTGGGTTTGCTCTTCCCAAGTGATGGGAATGTCTTCCGGGTAATCGCTCGGAAGCCACTGCGGCCCGTACGGCGCCACGGTGATGATTAACGGCTGCTGATTTTCGGGAAGCATCGAGTCGCTGACGAAATACATGGAAATTCCTCCTGTTGATCCGTGTTTACAGCACTAATGAGGAGTCGAAGTAGCGCTGCCCGGCAAGGAGCGCGTCGATCGCCGGCATTAAGTCGCGACCGATCGCACGCTTCAGGACCAGTCCGTCAGCGCCCGCGGCGATAGCTGCCGCAACGACCGTGCCTTCATCGTGCGCGCTCAGCAGCAAGAGCTTCGTTGCCGGTGCGTCTTGAACCCGTAAAATTACGGGTTTTGCGTCCGAAAACTACTGGTTTGGAAACTACGGGAGGTCGCTTGAGGTCAAGGACCGACGGCTGTTTGCGCTGCGGGTATGGTGCTTCCCGTAGCGTTTCGCGCCGCACCATGGGCGAACCCGATAAGGCGTACTCGGATGTGCTTTGCATGCTTGGGCAGCGCGAAATTCTCCGCTTACTGGTCGATGGGCTCACCGCACACCAAATCGGCTCAAAGCTACACATTTCGACTCGAACCGTCGAGGACCATAAATATCGCATGGGCTGAGTCGCTCGGCCTCAAGACTAAAAGCGATCTGATTCACTTCGCGATCAAGCACGGTATCGTGCCGCAAGGTCAATGTCGCAACCGGATCCTGCGCCTCATGAGGATTCCGTTTTTGCGTCCGCAGCATCTCGCCCGCGAGGTCAGGCGTAATGAACACACGCCCTTGCGCCGCAGCGCGCACCGCGAGCGCCAACTCCTCCGGCGCCGAATGCTTGAGCACGTATCCGGCCGCGCCCGCCTCGATGGCGCGATAGGCATAGGCAATGTCGCGGTGCATGGTAAGAAATATGACACGCACATTGCGATCAAATTTCCTGACCTCCTCGAGCGCCTCGATGCCATTGAGGTGTGGCATCGTGATGTCCGCCACGATCACATCGGGCTTGAGAGCCTTGGTAGACTCAACCATCGCGCGGCCGTCCTCCACCACGCCGATGAGGTCGAATTCGGGTACCAGGAGGCTTTTCAGCCCTTCGGCAACGATCCTGTGATCGTCAGCGAGCAAGACGCGCACGCGGCTCAAGATGCCTCCGGAATCGGTACCCACGCAATGACGGTTGTGCCTCGCCCGGGAGTGCTTTGGATATCGAGCTTCCCGCCCAACAGACGGATCCGCTCACGCATGCTGGCGTGTCCGAGGCTCGCGCGATGAGTCTGCAATTCGGGCGCAAATCCGCTGCCATTGTCGCTGACTGCAAGTTGCAAACCGCCCTCGCTCCAGGCAAGCGACAATTGTTCGGCGCTTGCTTTGGCATGACGACCAATATTGCGCAAAGCCTCCTGGGCGATACGATAGATACAGAGCGCTGCGTCCTTGGGCACACCCGGCGGAAGTCTGTCCGCCTCTATATCCACGCGCACCGACTCAGAGCGCGCAACCCGCTCACACTCGGCTTTCAGCGCCTCGAGGAGGCCGAGATCGTCGAGCACAGAAGGGTGCAGCCGGTACGATAGATTGTGCACGTCCTCGCTCAGTTGCGCGAGTCCCCGGCGGATGGAACGGCATGCATCCTCCACTGGCGACAGATCACCTCTTGGAAGCTTGGCGGCGTCGATCGCCAATCCGGCGAGCCGCTGCGTAATATCATCGTGCAGCTCACGAGCCAGCCAGCGTCGCTCATCTTCATGTGCGGTGATCAGGCGTACACTCAAGCTCAGTGCTTCTCGCTCGGCGCGGCGGCGACGAATACGCTGCCACAGGAGTCCCATCGATAAGGCAGCCTGCATCACAAAGATCGACATGGCCGCCACGATCAAGGTGCGATGTTCGTCCCAAAACGACGGTGGCTGGAAGCGAATTTCACTCCCCGCAGGCAGTCGCGAGGGATCAATGCCCCAGCGCTTGAGCTCACGCCAATCATAGACCGGGGTTTCGTAGTCAACGAGTTGGATCACAGGATCAGCGGCGATTTGGCCACTCAATGCGCGCAACACTGCGGTCGCCGTCAATGCCCCCCCGCGTTGTTGCGAATGGTATGGGCCGCCAACGACACCGTGTCCAAGTTCGCTCTCGTAGAGGCTGAAGATCGGAGCCGTCGATACCTCAACCAGGCTTGCGAGCGCTGCTCCCCGTTGCTGCGGCACGCCGGCAGCATCTGTCACCATCATTGAATACAACACGGCGGAATGAGCTGGAAGGGTAGCAAGCCGTTGGCGCATCTGGTCCAAAGAGAGATTGTTGAGCCACTCGATGCTCACCCGGCTCGCAAATTGCGCCAACTCATTGTGGGCTTCGCCCAGCCAAAATCGTTCCAGCGGCGAGTCTCCAAGAACTACGGCAATCGTTTGCGTGTCGGGCAGAACCCGCAAAATGTCGTCAACCAATCTGGGCAGGTCCTGGTGAATGGCGACCACGGAGTCCCCAGCGCGTAGTGCGGACTTCTGGACAAACCGCTCGTCCAATGCCGAAATGACCACGGGTATCCCAGGGAACACCTCGTCCCTATTTTTCAAATCGAAAGCGGCCGCTGGGGGGCCGATTGTGACCACCACATCTGGCGGCGAGCCGGCAAAGCGATGGCGCAGCAGTTCAAGGAGGGGTTGCGGGTCATCAGTTTCCGACACCTGCTCTGCGTCCAGAGTAGCGTCATAGACCGCGAGGCGCTCGCGCGAACGCTTGGCCAGTTCTGTCCGAAACGCAGCCACGATCGCGTCGTACGGTGCAAAATCCCGGCCGAACGAATGCAAAAGCAGCACCTGCTTGGGCTTCACCGCCATCGCGCCGAGCGGTGTACACAAGATGACTACCGCCGACAGGAGAGCGACGGTCCAACGCCGAGATCGGACGGCGGCAACGACAAAGGCGATCACGTTGCGCATATGATGATGTGCTTCCTGGCGCTTTGTACAAGGCAGCTTACCGGAGGTTGCGAACGGCCGCTTCGACGCAATCAGTTCGGCCGACCGGGTGACCGAGTTTGGCCGGGAACTGCCCCACAAGCTTCCAGACACCGGTCATTCAGCGCCCGGTTCGGTCATGTGAGCCGGCGATCCGCGACTTGGGGTGCCTGACGACTACTCAGAGCGGTGTCGCGGATCTGTAAGATTTTCCGGCGTGATCGAACATCACTTTTCAGTCGGCTGATGACTAAGCTGGAATACGATTCATCGCAGAAGTGCTCAACGAGTGGAATTCGCATTGCGCGGAGTCGCTCTTCGGCATCCTGGACACCAGCGGTGGCTCAGTGCTTGCATCGCCGGGGCGATCCCTCTTCAGCTAATCGACTCCAGTCCTGCTGGCTGGTATGACTTAACGTCATACCAGAGGTTACGCCAATGGCCAGCGTGAAGGTAGCCATCACACTCGAACAGGAGACCCTGCGCCAGGTCGACAGCTTGGTGGCACGGCGAGTTTTTCCAAATCGCAGTCGGGCGATTCAAACCGCCTTGCGGGAGAAGATAGATCGTGTGGAAGGCAGCCGGCTCGCCGCCGAGTGCGCCAAACTTGATAAGAAGTTTGAGCAAGCGCTCGCTGAGGAAGGACTCGGCGAGGATGCCACCGCATGGCCCGAATTCTAAGAGGTGAAATTCGCTGGGCGGATCTCAATCCCGTTCGTGGTCATGAGCAATCAGGCCATCGTCCGGTGCTGATTCTCAGCCACGATATCTTCAACGCCAGATCGGGCACTGTCATTGCGGTTGCGCTGACGAGTCACCCCCAGAAGGCGGGATTTCCGTTGACGCTGGAACTGAAGGTGAAGGAGTTACGGAAACCGACCTGGATGCGTGGAGTGGGTACCGTCGCGCCGTAAACGCCGAAGGTTCCCCAGCCGACGTTGTCCACCAAGATGAACACGATGTTTGCTCGAATGCGGGTGAAGGGATGACCATCGTTGCACTCCCGAGTGCGGGAACTGTCCCGTCGTCGCATGCCCCGGAACGCCAGTCAATCAGCTATTGCAGGCGTGGCAGACGGTACCGCCGCTTGGCCGGTGCTGGTACTGGACTTTGGGGAAATGCCGATTCAATCGCGCGTTTGCAGGGCAGTGGCGCCGAGCATTGTTGCGGCGAAATCAAAACTCGGTAGCTCTCATCGTCAGCTTCTGAGAACTGAGTTTTGAGTGTCGAATCCCCCAAGGTGGCCCGACGCTGACCATCGCGACCGGCTGGCATGGGGGCAGCGGCCAAAAAATGCGCCACTCGTCCAACCTTGCGCCCGGTGACCCTTAGTCCAATTGGCGGGTCCACGCGACTACGAAATAATCAAGCCAGCCGCTGCGATCAGCACCATTGAGGGATCCTCATGACCAATCTATCGCCCTCATGGATTGATCGGACCGGCATTACGCAGGCCGCGACTCAACCGTTGAACACGTCAGACACTCCAAAGGCCAATAGGCTACTCGGCGCGTTGCCCAACGCGGCGTATCTGCGCCTCCTCCCTGACCTCGAAGCGACGACGCTGCATGTCGGAGAAACCTTGTTTCATCCGTCGAGCGTGCGGTTGCGGTACGCGTACTTTCCGACAAGCGCCATCGTCACGTTGTCGTATACCCTCGAGGAGGGCGGCGCGATGGCCACGGCGTGGCCCGTGGGTCGCGAAGGATTGGTTGGAATTTCATTGTTCTTGGGCGATCCGCAGCATGACAACCGAGCGGACGTGCAAGTTACCGGGATCGCCTTTCGTCTCCCGGCGGCTGCCTTGCTCGTTGAATTTAAGCGGGCGGGCGCGTTTCAACAGTTGCTGCTGCGCTACGTGTTTGCGTTGGTGACGCAGGCGTCGCAACTGAGTGTGTGCAATCATAATCACCCCATCGAGAAGCGACTATGTCGGTTTCTGTTGCTCGGGTTCGATAGAGTATCCGCCGATGAGATAGCTTTCACGCACCAGCGGATCGCAGTGTTGCTCGGCGTTCGCCGTGTATCCATCACCCAAGCCGCTTCGCGACTGCAATCCGCGGGCATCATTGAGTACCAACGTGGCCACATTAAGCTGATCAGTCGAAAGAAGTTGCGGGAACACTCATGCGCGTGTGGCGCAATCATTCAACGCGCGTTTCGATCAGTTTTCGAACAGGGCTCTGCAGAACTGCAACCTTGATGACGGAGCAGACCGGTGGCTTCCCCACGCCCCCGGAATCGGACACGCCGCCGATGGCTAATGGCGGCTCTTAGGTACGTCTCGCTGGAACATTCCAAAAGCAAAGGCTTGCCGTGGGTCTGATATATCTTATACATCCCGAGCTTGTGTTGCCGACAGACAGTCGGGGCGTCCCTGTGTACGATGATAGATACCAGCGGACGGTCCGTAAGACTATGGATGACTGGGCGCGCGACCGGCGGGATTTTTGCGCCCGAAATCGATTGCTTGCGACTCTGTCAGCGGCGGAGCACGAGCGCATCTTTCCGCATCTGCAACTCCTCACAATGCCGCTTGGCAAAGTCGTGTCCGAGCCTGGAAGTCGTCAGCGTTACGTCTACTTTCCGAACGATTGCGTCATATCGTTTCTCTACTTTATGAAAGACGGCGCTTCGACGGAGATCGCGGTGGTGGGAAACGAGGGTCTGGCTGGCATCGCGCTCTTCACGGGTGGAGAGAGAACACCGAGCAGGGCAGTTGTGCAGAGTGCTGGCAGCGCCTATCGGCTGGCCGGAGAGCGGCTCAAGGAGGAGTTCCATCAGGGCGGCGAATTGCAAGCCATCATTCTGCGCTACATGCACTCCTTGCTCACGCAAATTGCCCAGCTAGCAGCCTGCAACCGACATCACACGGTAGACGAACAACTGTGCCGCTCGCTATTGATGTATCTGGACCGAGTGTCTTCCAACCGCCTAAAAATGACCCAAGAGCTCATTTCCAACATGCTGGGAGTGCGTCGCGAAGGCGTCAATTCAGCCGCTACTAGACTGCAGAGTCTCGGAGCCATCCGTTACTCCCGCGGCAAAATCACCGTAGTGGACCGCTCCACGTTGGAGCGTGAATGTTGCGAGTGTTATACCTTGGTCAAGAAAGAAACTGATCGGCTGCTGTTTCAATTGCCTGTGGAGCGGCAGCTTCGCGCTAGCTGATATCAATTGCTCAACAACCGCTTATGGGCCGCCCTGAGGCCCACCGCCACTTTGTGTTCGGAGAGATCCTTGAAGTCAAACTTTTTGCCGGGGCAAATGCCGATGCTCGCGAGTTTCGCGCGGATGGCGTCTTCGTCCGGAGTCGCAGGGGCGAATTGCAACGCGAGGTCGAGATAATCAAGGAGACCGCTTTTGACCATGTCCTTGTCGATTTTCGGAAAGTCGACCGTGGGCGCGGCGGACGGCGCAGGCCGGTGCAGGTACGCCGAGAGCGGCTGTACCTTGTAGACTGCCCTGCGACGAGGTAACGAATAGGGCGTGTCGAACCATTGATTCGCGATCTCAGAGGCGCGAGACCCATGTGATGCCGGACGACACCGTCACGAATCATCGCGTCCAGCTCACCGAGCACTGCCTGGCGGTGTTCCGGAGGGCACTGAGCAATCAACTCTCGCGCAGCGACCAGACGCCGTTGCGCCAGGCATTTCAGGTAATGGACTTCCACCAAATCAGCGACTACAACAACCGGACGAAGGCTACTGCGGTGGCGAGATCATTCGCGAACCGCCTATGTTCATAGGTAGTTCGTCCAATTGCAGGAAACGGCAAAGAATACAAATATATGAGCGTGTTAACGGCATTGGCTCCGCGAGATTTGCACGCGCCACATAAATAACAGTCAGCGAAACCGTGAATCAAGGAGCAACCGACATGAAAGTAATCACCCGCCTGTTCGCATCCACCACGGCCCTTGTGCTTTGCGCGGGCCTCGCTCATGCGGACAGCTACTCAGATACGGTGAAGCTTTTTAGAAATGCGGGTGAAAGCGCCTCATTCTTTTCCAGAAGCTACGCGTACGCCGTTTTTCCGACGGTGGGCGCGGCGGGCTTCATCGTCGGCGGTGCGCGCGGCGACGGCCGTGTGTACGTGCATGGCAAGCAGGTCGGCGACACGACGGTAACGCAAGTGAGCGTTGGCTTTCAATTGGGCGGCAAGGCCTACAGTCAAATGATTTTCTTCGAGGATAAGCGTGCGCTCGATGAATTCGAGTCAGGATCGTTTGCGTTCGATGCGAGTGCGAGCGCCATAGCGATTACGGCTGGCGCCTCCGCGAGCGCGGGGACGACGGGCGCCACGGCCGGAGCGAGCGGCGGGAAGAAAGATGCCGTCACGGCGAGCGGCGGCTATCAGAAGGGGATGGCGGTGTTCACCATCGCCAAGGGCGGCCTGATGTATGCGGCGACCGTCGCCGGTCAGAAATTCAGCTACACGCCGCAGTGAAGACCGCCCCGACTCAGCAATCATTGACGGGGCGACGTTGGCGTCCGCGCCGGGCAAGTGCAGAAAGCGATTTGTGCTCGCCAGGCGGCTCAAGGTGTATTCCCTAGATCGTCGGCCAATCAATTTTCAGGAGATGTAAATGAAGGTCCTTTTTCTCGTGGCCTCTATGTTGATGGCTTGGGATGTATTGGCGGATCCGCCAAACACGCCCCGGGGACAGGCGCCGGCCGAACTGATGGTCTATCCAAAGAACGGTCAGAGCCAGAATCAGCAGATCACAGACAGGTACGAGTGCTACCGCTGGGCGGTCTCTCAGCTCGGATATGATCCGACTTCGGCGGGGGGCGGGAAGGTGCGTCGCGACCTGACCGATTACAATCGAGCCCAAAAAGCGTGCCTCGTGGCCCGGGGTTATAGCGTCAAGTAACGGCGGGTGGTGGTCATGCGGCGAATGAACCCGCTCGTCGCGGGCGGGCCCTCGGGGAGAACCCGTCCAATCAGGCAGTCATTGTCAGTTTGATGGGCAACAAGGCTGGAGACCGATACCGCCTCAGCTAGGTAGTTCGTCCAATTGCCCAAACGTCCACACCCTGCATAACATTTCGCTAAGGAATTGTTCGACGACGTTGGGATCATTGGTTTTTTAGCTAAGGGAATCGCCGTTTGCCTTCATCGGCCGGACTCGGCGAGTCATGGAATCGTAGTTTAGCTAGGGCAGGGCACATGAATCTCATAACAATCCGCTCGGCGGCGCTTTGCGCGTTAGCCTCAGTCGGCGTGGCGCAGGCCCAAGACATCATTACCACCGCGGGCGCCGATTGGCGCGGGTTTTTCGTCGGCGCGAACATCGGCGGCGCCTGGAATCACACCTGCCAGAGCTGGACCCCGGGGCCCGGCATCACGGGCAATCCCGCCCTTGCCACCAGATTTTACAATCGAGACTGCCCCAACAACGGCAATTTCATTGGCGGCGTGGATCTGGGCTACAACTTTCAATACGACCAGTGGGTGTGGGGCCTGAAGGCCGATTACGATGCGGTCGGTAACAAGAGCTACAACCGCTCGTACACCTATGTTCCGACTGCTACGGATCCCATCCCCGGCGGCACCTATGCGCTTAGCGGCAAGGTCAGCCCGAACGGCATCGGCCTGTTGGGCCCCCGGGTCGGCTACGCGATCGATCAGTGGCTGCCTTACTTAAGGGTCGGTGGGGCTTTCGCTGGCGGACAGCACGAGAGCACGCTCTCGTTCACGCCAGCGGCCGGATCGACCGCAAGCCCGGCCACCTTTAGCGGCGGCAAGAACTTCAAGTCCAGCGGCTGGAATGTTGGCGTCGGTCTTGAATACGGGGCGAGCGGACCCTGGTCCTTCGATGCGGCCTACAACTACGTGAACCTGGGCAAGGGGACGAACTCGACGTTCACCTGCACCGCCGGCAGGGCGGCGATCTGCAACACCTACGCCAACTTATCGCTGGATAACATCCACAACAGCTTCACGATGAATCTGTTCCGGGTGGGATTCCACTACCGGTTTGGCGCCGGGTCGGCGCCTGCGCCGGTAGCCGCCGCTCCGCCGCCACCCCCTCCGCCCCCTCCGCCGCCACCACCGCCGCCGCCGCCACCGCCCGCGTGTCACGCACCGGCCGGCTTCAAGGTCGACGCCAACTGCCGGATCATCCAGCAATCGGTGATCGTCCGCGCGGTGGACTTCGAGTTCAACTTGTCGCAGCTCACCGTCCCGGCGCAGCAAACGCTGGATGAAGTCGCCACTGCCTTGGCAACCCAACCCGATCTGCAGGTCGAAATTCAAGGTCATACTGACTCGGTCGGCTCCGTTAACTACAACTTAAACCTGTCCCAGAGGCGTGCCGATGCTGTGAAGGCCTACTTGGTTAGCAAGGGCGTCAGCGCTTCGAATTTGACGGCCAAGGGCTACGGCAAGGCCAAACCGATCGTCAGCAACGACACCGCCGAAGGCCGTGCCCAAAACCGCCGCGTGGAATTCGAGGTGACCAATGTTCCGGCCCACGTGAATGTGGTCAATGAGGCCGCGAGTGCCGCTTCGACCGAAGCTGCGCAGCAGGGCGAGCAGCCGAAGACAAAAAAGAAGGAGGATCACTAGACAAAACGGCTCGTGCGGGCGCGGCGTCCGGGATACCCATACATAGGGCGGGCGCCAATGAATCAGGCACTTACGGCTCGCGACGCACTGACGAAACAATCATCCTGCGAAACTTAACTGCCCCTTTAGGATCCTCACCCTTGTGAGCCCCCGGAGGGGAGCCTCTTTTCGTATCGTCCGGGCGGTCCTCTGGGGCGGGCGCCCGTCCAGGCCTGTGGCTCAGTTGCTCTCATCGAATTCGTACCCCACTCGCGATCCGTTACCCTGGGATAGTAAAATCTCCTCCAAGACCCACCAACACGGGGAGCGTCATGGAGTTTCCCTATTACCTTCGAACGTCGACCACGAAGGATTTCAAGGGCTGCCCGAGCTTGGCTGAAGCGCGCCTTGCGCTCGACAACCTCATCAACGCGGAGTCGGTCGATGCGACCAGCGTCACCGAGGAACCTGACGGCAAATGGGAGATCCGCCACGGCTCAGGGGGCAGTGTGAAAGTCTGGATTGAGAACGACAAGCTCGAGACCGTGCCCCTGAACGAACCACCTATATGAAGCTGAAGTAAATGAACGACTCGCCTGCCTACACACCGCCCAAAGTCTGGCAATGGACCACGCAAAATGGCGGTCGATTTGCGAACATCAATCGCCCGGTCGCGGGGCCGACGCATGACGTCGAGTTGCCGGTTGGCCGGCACCCACTGCAGCTCTATTCGCTCGCCACCCCGAACGGCGTGAAGGTCACGATCATGCTCGAGGAACTGTTGGCGCGCGGCCATCGCGGCGCAGAGTACGACGCGTGGCTCGTCCGCATCATGGACGGCGATCAATTCGGCAGTGGCTTCGTAGCCGTAAATCCAAACTCCAAAATCCCGGCACTCATGGACCGTAGCGACGCGACGCCCATCCGGGTGTTCGAGTCGGGGGCGATTTTGCTCCACCTCGCCGAAAAGTTCGGATCGTTCCTGCCGACCGGTGCGGCGGCTCGCGCTGAATGCCTGTCCTGGCTGTTCTGGCAAATGGGCAGCGCGCCCTTCCTGGGCGGCGGGTTCGGCCATTTCTACGCTTACGCGCCGATGAAGATCGAGTACGCCATCGATCGGTTTGCGATGGAGGTCAAGCGCCAGCTCGATGTCCTCGATCGGCACCTGGCGCACTCTGAATATCTGGCCGGCTCGGAGTACACGATCGCCGATATGGCGGTCTGGCCCTGGTACGGCGCTCTCGCAAAAGGCTTGCTCTACGAGGCCGGAGAATTTCTGCAAGTGCAAGAATATACCAACGTGCAGCGCTGGACCGACGCGATCGCCAAGCGCCCCGCCGTGCAGCGCGGGCGTAAGGTCAATCGCACCTTCGGCGAGCTCTCTGATCAGCTGCACGAACGGCATGAGGCCGCCGACTTTGAGACGAAAACGCAAGACAAGCTTGTTGCAGGCAGCACGACCACCGGCGCATAGACAGTATGGCGATCTGGGTGGGCACGTCCGGCTATAACTATCCTGAGTGGAGGGGAAGCTTCTATCCCGAGAAGTTCCCCACCACGAAGATGCTGCCTTTTTACTCGGAGCGTTTCTCGACCGTCGAAATCAATTACACCTACTACCGCACCCCGAACGCAAAGATCCTCTCCGGATGGAGTGAGATCACACCGCAGCGGTTCAAATTCACCTTAAAAGCGCCGAAGCGGATCACGCACGTGGCGCGCCTCAAGGATTGCGCCGATCTATTGCAGTATTTCGTGAAAACAGCCGCAACCCTCGGTCCGAAGCTTGGAGTCCTGTTCTTCCAACTTCCGCCTTATCTGAAGAAGGATCTCGCGCTGCTCGATGCTTTTCTCGAGGCGTTTCCGAGCGACGTGAAGGCGGCCTTCGAGTTTCGCCATCAATCGTGGTTGAACGAGGAGGTGTACGCGCGCCTGCGGGCCAGGAATCTCGCGTTATGCGTGGCTGAAAGCGAGAAGCTGTCGACGCCTGTCGAGATCACCGCGGACTATGCCTATTTCAGACTGCGGGACGAGGGCTACACCCCCCGCGACATCGCGCGATGGGCACAAACGATTCACGACAAGACATCGGCCTGCACGGACGCATTCGTTTATTTCAAACACGAAGAGGCGGGCAAGGGCCCTGAGTTCGCCCGGCTTCTATTGGAAGCATTGAAAACGCTTTAAGGCGCGTCTCGCCGCCCGACCCCGCCATTGCGAAGGCAGCTATAGGATTTCTCCTACAGATCCGCGCACGCTTCGCCGGGCATCAACCGCGGATGCGGCTGGCCAACCTACGCCTGCTAGCCTTTACCTCTTCTGTGACCGCTGCTCGAGGACTTCATGAAGTTTGCGAATCGGCTTCGGCTCATTGGGACTTGCTGCTTGACGCTCTGGGTGGCCGCGGTCCACGCACAGACTCAGCCGGGACCGCATGAAGATTTCACCTGCACCTCCGGTGCTGTGACACGACTGATCAGCATTTTCAATCTCAGCGCGCGAGGGCAAACAGGCGCCTGCCGTGTCGACTACACGAAGGATGGAAAAACCAATACTCTGTGGTCAGCCAGGAACGATTATCCCTATTGTGTGGGAAAGGCCCTATCGCTGGTTACCAGGCTCACCGAGAGCAATTATTCCTGCAGGCCTGAAGCCAAAGAGCAGCCGGGCGCAGAACCTGCGGATTAAGGAAGCAGCCCGAAAACTCCGACTCCCGTCTTACCGGCCATGAAGACCTTCCCATCCGCGACCGTTGGCGGAACGTACTTGTTGCCGGCGCCATATTGGTCTCGGCCGCCCGCGGCTTGGTTGCTGTTGTAGAGTTCATTTGCGAGATTATTCGCGTCGAAGGCGTGCAGCACTCCCGGATTCTTGACCTCTGCGCTCCAGACGATGCCGTTCTGCGTCCCATTTGCGGAGACGACCGGCACCGTGCCGGGATAGCCGAAGGATACGGTCGTCTGCGCGGTGGGCGGCGAGTGTGAGAGCTTTGCCGCCGTGATCGTGAAGGCCTTCATCGGCGCGTCCCGATCCGACAGATACACATGGCTGTCGAAATAAGCCGCGGTCGACCACATGCCGTGAGACACCGCCAGATCCAACTCCTGCCAAATGGCGTTGCGAGTGGGATTGAATTTACCGAGGGAATCGCGGTTGACGACGTAAATGTTTCCGTCCTTGCCGGCGCCGACGGCGAGGTGCTGGACAGCGCCGTCGCTGTCCGTGAGATCGGGCAGCAGCAATGCGCCGGTACCGCCCAAATCCAGATCGGCTGCGGATTCGCTCACCTCGTTCCACATCGTGAAGAAATCCGCCACGGCGAGAGTCTTATTGGCGGTGGAAATCTTCAGGAAAGAATTGCCGTAGTCCTGCGCGTTGGGGAAACCGTTCGCATCGAGGGAGGTCTCGAAAACGCCGTTTCCGGCGAGCACGTAGATGTTACCCGCGGAGTCCGCCGACGGACCGGCGCCATTCATCCAGATGGATGGCCCCAAGCCGTCGCTGTTCGGTGCGATGTTGAATACACGGGTCTGGACGAGCGTCTTCTGATCGTAGGCGATCATCCATCCAGTGTAGGGATTATCGTCGCAATGCGACGTCCAGCTCGTGTAGATCTCGCCGTTGAGCAACAGCAACCCCGCCCGTTCCTTATAGGCGCCGGGATCGAAGGTCGTCGTTCCTCCGCCTGACGTGGGAAAACTCGCCTGTATCTCTCGCGGCCCACCGAAGAGCTCGGCTCCTGTAGTCACATCGAGCGCATGCAATCGCTGGTGGTAGGCGCCCGACTTGTCCTTGGACATCGCAGCCACATAAATGGCGCCGGCGGAGCGATCGATGACCGGCGTCGCCGTGGCGCCAATTTCCGGGGTGATCTGATCGCAGCTGCGATCGTCGCTCGAGGTTTCGCCGCTCAGCATCAATGGCACCTGCCAGAGCTGCGTGCCGGAATCACTGTCGTACGCATAGGCCGAGTCATGCTCGGTGACGATGAATACCACGTTGTGCGGCGAGCCGCCGACTGTGAGCTGCGACAAGTAAAGCGGTTGCGCGTAAACGGCGCCATCGGCCGGCAGTACACGGAGCAGACCGAAACTGGCCGACTTGACGTTCGCGGTGGTCAGGATCGACTCGGTCAGGTTTGCGCCGGTGCGCGACAAATCGTTTTTATAGGTAAGCACATCCGTATGCGTCGAATTGTCCACCACCGTGACGGAAACGGCGGCGCTGAGTGCCGACACGTTGGCGGTCGGCAGTGCCCGGTCGAATGCCGCTGTTTGGTAGGAATACGTATTGGCTGTAAGACCCGTGTCGGTGAAGCTCGTACCGCCGGCGGTAGCGATGGGGCTGGTCGCGCCGTCGCGGTACACGTAGTAACCGCCCACCCCCGTGCCACCGGGGTTCGGCAGATCCGTCGAAGCATTCCACGTCAAGGTGACGCTGTTGGATGTCACGGCGCTCCCCTTCAGGCCGGTCGGCACGGTCGGCGCCACTGTATCCAATGCAGCCCGGGTCGTAACGGCGAGCGGCGTCGATAGCGCCGATGCGTTCGCAGTGGGAGTTACCCGGTCAAACGCCGCCACTTGGTAGGTGTATCCGGTGCTGCTGGCAAGACCCGTGTCGGTGTAGCTCGTGGTGCTGACGGTGGCGATGGGATTCGCCACGGCATTTCGGTAAACGTAGTAGCCGGCGACTCCGGCCGCCCCGGGGTTCGGTAGATCGGTCGAAGCGCTCCACGTCAAGGTGATGCTGTTGGATGTCACGGCGCTCGCCTTGACACCGCTCGGCACGGTCGGCGCCGAAGTATCCGCCGGGAGCTCGGTGGTCACCGTGAGCGGCTGCGAAGGCGACGACTCGTTGGGCGTCGGTACCGCTTGATCGACGGCCTCTGTCGCCAGTATTCCAGCGATCATCCTCGCACGCGTGCGCGCGCAGAGCACACCGGATCGCATCGCCAATGAACCTTGCATAGTCCCCTTTGTGTTATCAGCGCCGGATACGTCCCGGTCTTTTTGCGGCTGGCCGCGCCCAAGCCAAGCTCGCGCATACCGCTGCCGAGACTCTATCAAGAAACGATGCGGCCGAATATCCAGACACCTGTGGGATTGGACCGACAGCACGGCGAGGAGCCGTCCCGCGATTGAGATGACATAAGATGGACACCGATACAGGCTTTCGATACGGAGGGTTGAAGTGAACGCCAATCAGGCTCGAATCGATGAACTTTCGGCGCGCAAGCGGGAGCTGGAACAACAGGCGCAGATGCTCGAGATCGAGCGCGACGAGCTGGATCCCTATCTGGAAGCCGAGCGGGACCGCTATTACTTTCTGGATGCGGAGAGTCGGGTGCTCCGCGATCAGGCGACTCAGCTCGGCAATGAGGTGGCCGATTTGATCGAACAAAAAGATCGCGCCTAAAGCCGCACTCCTCCGATGGATGCTGCCTCGTTGACGTTAGCGTCGAATGAGCAGCTTCAGCACGCGCTGTGCCCGCGGGCCGTAGGGCGGCCGCAAGCCCACGAGCCCGGCCACATCGAGGCGCGTCTGGCGGAATACCGCTCGTGCATGACTGAAGCGTCTGAAACCATGCTCCCCGTGGTACGCACCCATACCGCTCGCCCCGACACCACCGAAGGGTAGCTCCTCCGCCAGAAAGTGCATGGCGATGTCGTTGACCGTCACGCCTCCCGAGGTGGTGTGTGCGAGAACCCACTGCATTTCGGATCGGTCCGAACCGAAATAATAGAGCGCCAACGGTCTCGGCCGCGAGTTGATGTCGGCAATCGCTGTTTCGAGTCGATCATAGGCGCGCACCGGAAGGAGCGGCCCGAAGATCTCCTCCTGCATGACGATCATCTCATCGGTGGCGTCGAGGATGAGGGCGGGGGAGATCAGCCGGGAAAGCGGGGCTTGGGAATCGGCTTGCGGCACCAGGCTGATTACGCGTGCGCCCTTGTCGATCGCATCGGCAAGCAGTGCCCGCATGCGCTCGGCGTGGCGGTCATTCACCACGCTCGTATAGTCGGGATTGGCGGGCATTCCGGGAAACGCGCGCAGCACCCAGTCGCGCGCTCGCAGCACAAAGTCATCCACCTCGTCGCGCGGCACGCACACGTAATCGGGCGCCAGACATACCTGACCCGCATTGGCGAGTTTGCCGAGCATGATGCGATCGACGGCCTTGGCGAGATTCGCGGAGCGTCCGATCACGGCAGGGCTCTTGCCCCCGAGTTCCAATGTGACGGGGACCAAGTTCGCGGCAGCCGCGGCCATCACGCGCCGTCCGACCGACGTGGAACCCGTGAACAGCAAATGGTCGAACGGCAGGCGAGAAAAAGCTTCGGCGACTTCCGGGCCTCCGGTGACGACGCCGAGTTCCCGCGGATCGAAATACTTGGCGGCCAATCGCTGCAAGAGGGAGCTCACTTGTGGAGTGAGTTCGGAAGGCTTGATCAAACATCGATTGCCGGCCGCGAGAATTCCCGCCAGCGGACCGAAGGTGAGCGTGAGCGGGAAATTCCAGGGACTGACGACGCCGACGACCCCGAGAGGCTGCGACACGATCTCGGCCCGCACCCCGGGTGCGCCGGCCGGCAAGCCGACGCGCCGGCGCTGCGGCCGCATCCAGCGGCGCACGTGGCGGCGCGAATGTTTGAGGGCCAATACCGAGGGCAATACGTCCATGAAGCGCGTCAGCACGGCCGAGCGCTGGCCGAAATCCGCGGCCACGGCGTCGCAAAATTCCGCCTCGTGAGTGACGAGCATGTCCAGAGCGCGATCGAGGCGGTCCACGCGCACCCGCGCCGTGACGACGCCCTCGGCGCGGAATGCATCCCGTTGAGCCTCCAACAGTATCTTCGCGCCGTCGGCTTCGTTCATCAAAACGCCCCCGGGTACGCTCCGCCGTCGAGCAGGATATTCTGGCCCGTGATGTAGCCCGCGTGCACACTGCACAAGAAGGCGCAAGTGTGGCCGAATTCAGCGGGTGTACCGAAGCGCTTCGCTGGAATCTCCTCTGCCGACCGGCGCGCAAGTTCGGCTTCTGAGAATTGACCTCGTTTCGCCGCTGCGATGAAGCCGCTCCGCAAGCGCGCGGTATCGAAGCTGCCCGGCAGCAGGTTGTTGATGGTGACGTTTTTGTCGGCCACACTGCGGGCGACACCGGCCACGAATGCGGTCAGGCCGGCCCTGGCTCCGCTCGACAAATCGAGCCCCGACAGCGGCATCTTGACGCTCAACGAGGTGATATTGACGATTCTGCCGAATCCCCGCGCCGCCATTCCATCGATCACGCGTTGGATGAGCTCAATCGGCGTCACCATGTTCATGGTGACGCCCGCGAGCATCGACTGGCGATCCAGCTCGCGAAAATCTCTAAACGGCGGCCCACCGTTGTTGTTGACCAAAATGTCGGGATTCGGGCAAGCGGCGAGGAGCGCCTGTTGGCCCTCCCGCGTCGAAACGTCGGCAACCACAGGCGTCACTTCCACGTGGGCCGCCTGACGAATTTCCTCGGCCGTTCGGTCGAGCAATGCGCGGTTGCGCGCATTGATCACGAGCGAAACGCCGGCTTCGGCGAGCCCGAGCGCACAGCCCCTGCCGAGACCCTGGCTCGATGCGCAAACGATGGCCTTGCGGCCGCGAATTCCGAGATCCATACCACCCTCGCGCCGATATCGTCCGATTGTCAGCCGGCGATTGTAGCAGCCGTGTATGGCAGTCCCAACCCGGCTGCGATTCAACGTCCCCCGCGGCGCGAGCGCTGCCGCTGCGGGGCTTTTCGGGTATTTGCGGCTCGTTCGACTTTGTTGTTGCGCTTCGTGGTGCGCTCGGCGCGAGGCACCGCCGTCAGCGCCGCCGCCCGTGTCTGTGCCCGTGAAGGGTCCGGTGTCCGTGCGGGTGTCCGCGTCGCGGGCGGCTGCGTCGCGGGCGGCTGCGCGAATTGGCCGACCGACGCGTTCAGCGCGACGGCGAGTGCGGCCTCCCCGTTCACGAGGTCCTTCCAGCGAAGCTCCAATCCGAGCCTCCGTCCTTTGAGCGTGAGCTTCACTCCCTCGGGGGACAAGGCCACAATGAAGGCGCGTCCGTTGATGTTCAGCTCGCGTTTGAGCGTTTTGTCGAGGGGAGTGGTCATTGCGTTTGCCCCAGGTATCCGGATCTCGAGCCATTGTATAGATCGATGAGTTCACTGAGCACTGAGCGATTGCTGCTGAGCGCTACCGAGCGGCATCGGGCCGGCGATCTTGCCGCAGCGCGTCGCTTGTACGCGCAAGCGCTGGCCAAGGACCCGACGATGACCGTTGCCCGATTCCGCAGCGGTTTACTGGAATTGCAGGAAGGGCGCCTGAATGAGGCGCTCGCGTTGATTACACAGGCGTGTGCGGAAGCGGCGGAGGATGCACGTTATCGATTCGGGCTGGCACAGGTCCTGCAGGCGCTCGGTCGCTGGCGCGAGGCGGCGGATGCATACCGCCGCGTCTTGATTTCCGAACCGGCTTCCTTCGATGCCAGGTTCGCGCTCGCCGTGGCGCTCCAGCAGGACGGGCGGCTTTCCGATGCCGCGGCTGCCTATGGCGAGGCGCTCGCACTGCGTCCGGACGATGCCGCCTCGTTGGGCAACCTCGGCAGCGTGTGTCGCGAATTGGGCGACGTCGATCGAGCGATCTGCCTGCTGCGCAGCGCGCTCGCGCGCGAACCCGGCGTCGCCTCCCATGCCGTCAATCTCGGCATCGCCTTGTGTCAGCGACGCGAATTCGCCGCGGCGGAATTGCTCTTGCGCGAGGTGCTCGCCGCCGAGCCGCACAATGCCGAGGCGGCGTTCAATCTTGGAAACGCCCTTCGCGGTCTGCACCGGTTGCCTGCAGCCCTGCAGCAATTCCGGCACGCCGTGGCCGTGCGGCCAGACTATGCGCACGCTCTGAACAATCTGGGCAATGTCCACAACGAGCTCGGCGAGCTCGACGAGGCGCGGTCGGCATTCGCGGCGGCGCTGCGAGCGCAACCCGACTACGTGCTCGCGCTGAACAACATGGGCTGCCTGCTGCGCACCCTCGGGCAAAGCGACGCTGCCGAGGATGCCTTGCGGCGTGGCCTCGAAATCGACCCGCTGTGTGCACCTCTGTACGACAATCTCGGCAATGTCCTCAAGGACGCCGGCGAGCTCGACGAGGCGATCCTCTTTTTCCGCAAGGCACTCGCTCTCGATTCCACCAATGCGGCCACCCACGGCAACCTCGCCTATGCGCTGAGTTTTCAATCGCTCGAAGCACAGCCCATTCTCGATGAGTGCCTGCGGTGGAACGAGCGATTCGCGGCACCTCTGGCACCTCGGATCGTTGCGCCGCTGCACGACCGGTCGCCGGATCGAAGGCTCAAGGTCGGCTATGTTTCCGCGGATTTCCGCGAGCATTGTCAGAGCCTGTTCACCACCCCGCTGCTGTCACAGCATGACCATGCGTCGTTCGAGGTGTTCTGCTATTCGAGCGTCGTGCGCCCCGATGACCGCACGCAGCGCCTGGCGGCCTATGCCGATGTCTGGCGCGATGTGCACACGCTCGACGATGCGGCGCTCTGCGAGACCATCCGCGCTGATCGGATCGATGTCCTCGTCGACTTGACGATGCACATGGCGAACGGCAGACCGCTGGTATTCGCCCGCAAACCGGCGCCCGTCCAGATCGCGTGGCTCGCCTACCCCGGCACGACCGGCATCCGCGCCATCGATCATCGCCTGAGCGATCCGCGATTGGACCCCGATGGCTTCGAGGATCACTACAGCGAGCGCACGCTGCGTCTCGACGATTCGTTCTGGTGCTACGACCCGCTCACTGCCGAGCCCGGCGTCAATGCACTGCCGGCGGCCGGGCGCGGCTTCCTGACGCTCGGATGCTTGAACAGCCCCTGTAAATTGACTGACCACACCTTGCGTCTCTGGGGCGGCGTCATGAACGCGATGCCGCAAGCACGGCTGCTGCTCTTGGCTCCGCCCGGCCGCCATCGCGAGCGGCTGCGGCGGCGACTCGCGGCACACCGAATCGCGTCGGACCGCGTGCGCTTCGTCGAGTTTCGGCCGCGTGCGCAGTACCTGCGCACCTATTACGAAATAGACATCGGGCTCGATACGTTCCCGTACAACGGACACACCACGAGCTTGGATTCCTTGTGGATGGGTGTACCCATCGTCACGCGCGTGGGACGCACGTGCGTCGGGCGCGGCGGCCTGAGTCAGCTATATCACCTCGATCTGCTCGATCTCGCGGCCGGGTCAGACGAGGGATTCGTCGATGCCGTCGTCGCGCTGGGAAGCGACCTGAAGCGGCTGGCGGCGCTGCGGCAAAAGTTGCGCGCGCGACTCGAGCGTTCACCGCTCATGGATGGACGCCGCTTCGCCCGCAGCGTCGAGCGCGCTTATCGCCAGGCATGGCGCGAGCAGTGCGCCCGGCAATGAGCTACTGTTTGTCGAAGACCATTACGTTGTCGTAGGGCGAGCCTTTCACGTCCTTCGCCTTGGTCGCCAAGGTCATGACCTTGCCATGTGCCGAGATTGTGCGGGTCGTGGTACCGACTCTCTTGCCGCCGCGCTTCAGGGTTGCCTTGGCAGTGCTGCCGTTCACCCGCTTCAACGACAGCGTGTCGTAATCGGCCGAGCCGGCGATCGGATAGTCCTTGCCGTCGTAATCGAACGTCGACTGTCCGGACACTTGCGATCCGTCGGCGGCAACGCCGCTGAACGTGAGCGCCGTGCCTTGCGCGGATTGCGTATAGGTGCGCGTTTGAGATTTCGGTGCCGGGCCGGGACTGAACCGGGATTTCGCCACATTCAGCGTCCACGTGCCGATGATGGGATCCGCTGCATCGGCCGCGACGACGCTCGTGCCGACGATGAGTAGCGTTCCAATCACGAGAGTTCGCAGGAATCTGTTCATGTATGTCCTCGCTTCCGTGTTTTTCGATGTTCCGTTGATCTGACCGCGCGAATGCGAAGCGGCGCCCTCGCCAATCGCGCGGCGATTATGCACTCGCACCGCACGCTTGTCTGCATTTCGCGACGACAGGCGTTGCGGCGCGCTCGGCGCTGTAAATCGTGATGCATCTCACTTCGCGCTCGCGCCCTGCATCGCCGCTGTGTCAACGCGCCGGAGGATGAAGCGTTTGGGAAACATCGAAGGCGCCACACCGTGCGGCGCGCAGACAACAGACGATTATCGTTAACTACAGGAGTTCTTCGTTATGTTCCCGACATCCTCTCGACTACTGTCGGTCAGTGTGGCGGCCGCACTGCTCGCTGCATGCGGCGGCGGCGGTTCCAGCGGCGGTTCGAGCAGCACGCTCAACTCGACGCCGCAAAGCGGCAATTTTTCGATGCTGTTGAGCGATGCGTCGTCGGAAGACTGGGCGACCATCGGCGTCAGGGTGCTGTCGATTGCCTTGGTGCCTCAAGGCGGCGGCGGCAACGTGACGGTATACACCGCGCCGACGCCCGCGCCCGTCGTGAACCTCGTGCAGCTCGATCAGATCGCCGAGCTCCTCGGTAATTCGACGGTTCCCGTCGGCACATACACCGGTGCGGTGCTGACCGTCAGCGGCAATGCCGGCGACATACTGCTCACGGTGTCGCCGGATCCGGAAGCCGGGTTTGCCGCCGCACCGGGCACCACCATTCCTGCGAATCAGATCCAAGTTCAGCACACTCAGGGCAGCGGCTCGAACCTCACGGTACCGGTAAACGTCACGTTCGATTCGCCGTTGGTCGTGAGCGCGAACCAGAACAATGCGCTCGACCTCGAATTCGATCTTGCGCATCCTGCCTTCCTGGTCGGCCACGTACCGGCGGGAACGAGCGGCACCATTTGGGCGGTCAATTTCAACGGACCGGTGCGTCACCATCCGCTGCATGAGCTTGCTCGACTCGTGCTGCGGCATACGTATGGCAACGTGACCGCGATTTCCTCGGACAACAGCTCGATCACGATCACCAAGGAATTCCCGGCGGAGCCTCACGTCAATCCCGAGACGGCCGTGGCCGGCACGCAGTCCCTGCAGATCCTCGCCGACGCCACCAACGGCACGCTCTTCTACGATGTCGATGCCAAGACCAAATCGGTCATCATGAACTTCTCCACGGACGGCGCCTTGGTGGGCAAGTACGTACGCATCGCGGCGCGCTATCAGCAAGACGGCACGCTCGTTGCCACGCGCATCTGGGCCAGCAGCCAGTTCAACAGCGTCTGGTTGAGCCCGGAAGGACACGTGCTGCACGTCAATCCCGCCACCGATGTGATCTGGGTCGCCGACGAGTCGGGACTCCCGGTCGCCATGACCGTCGATGCCGACACGGAGTTCTTCTTCCGGGAGCCGCAAAATCCCGCCGCCGATGCGGCACCGATCGGCACCGGGCCCGCGTTCCTCACGAGCAAGAATCTCGTGCGTGGATTCAAAGTGCATGCGAGCGTCGTCGATCCCCTGGCGACGCCGCTGGTCGCACAGAGCATCGACATAGAGACCGCCGCGTACGACGGCACCATCTCGGCGCCGACCATGTCGGGATTCACGTATACCCGTAACTTCCGTACGCCGAGCGATGACTACGTCTACACCCTCGATTACATCGCCGCGGCGAGCGCCAACGGTAGCGACGATAGCGGCGCGGCCATCCTCGGATACAAGTGGTGGAACTTCGCCTATCCGACTTTGCTGATGAGCGGCACCGATGCGGTCAACGAATTCATTTCCGCCACGAACGGCAGCGTCGACTTCGGCGGAACCGTGGGCGCCGTGTCCTCGCGCGGCGTGAGCTACGCGACATGGAACGATCCCGCCAATGCCGGTGGCTGGGCGGCGGCGGCCAGCATCCTCCTCCCCTCGATTCTGCCGCTCGGCAGCGTCGCCACCGGCTTGACGAACGATGCCTTCACGATGACCGTGGTCGGCGGCACTACGGCGGCCACCGTGGATGTGAGCAGCAGCTCCGGCTCCGCAACGCTGGTGTATCAAATCGATCGCACCAACGGAATCGTGACCGTGAGTCCGATCGACATCACGACGAGCGCCGGACTTACGCAGTTGACCAATGGGCTCATGGCCGGCACTCCCGTCAAGGTGTACGGAGTTCCGCAGGCCGGCGGCACCTTGAAGGCCTATGTGCTCGCGTACTTCACCGGGGACTTGCCGACACCGTAGTCGTGTGCTGAGGCCGCGCGGCGTGAAGGCCGCGCGGCCTCCCCCGCAGCAGGCAACCCTCACCCCTCGTTTCGGTTCACATGCCTCGCCATCACCTGCGCGACCGCGGCGGTGAGCCGCTTCGCGTAGTCGATGTGCAGGAATTCATTCGGTCCATGCGCATTGGAATGCGGACCAAGGACGCCCGTGACCAGGAACTGTGTTGCGGGAAACCGCTCGCCCAGCATGGCCATGAAGGGAATTGTACCGCCGACCCCCATCGACATGCCTTCGCGGCCGAAACAGCTCCGGGAGGCCTCCTGCACGGCTCGCTCCAACCAGGACTCGAGCGGCGGCGCGTTCCAGCCGGCGCTGGCGCCACCGGAGCTGAACCGCACCTGAGCCTTGTACGGCGGGTTGTCTTCGAGAGTTCGCCGTATGGCCTCGGCCGCCTTGGCGGCGTTTGTGGTCGGCGGCAGGCGGAAGGACACCTTGACGCCGAGCCGCGGCGCCAGCACGTTGCCGGCATTGCGCACGGCGGGCAGGCCGTCGATGCCGGTCACCGTGAGCGTTGCTTTCCAGGTCGAGGCGAGCAGCAGCTCGAACGGATCGCTCGAGAGCGCCTGTACGCCGGGCGCGAAGGGCATACGCTCGGCGACGGAGTCTGCCAGCACATCCGCCGTGGCGGCAATCTGCAGGCGCCGCTCGTCGGGAATCCGCACCTTGAGTTCATCGAGCTTGAGTTCGCCCGTGCGTTCATCGCTGATGCGCGAAAGAAGCTCGCGCAGCACATCGAAACAAGAGGCGGCAATGCCGCTGCCGGCTCCCGAGTGCACACCCTCGGTGAGCACCTGGACATCCAAGGTGCCGACGACGTTTCCGCGCAGCGACGTGGTGAGCCACAAGCGCTCGTAATCGCCGGCCTCGGCGTCGAGACAGACGACCAGACTCGGTGTGCCGATGCGCGCGGCAAGCGCCTCCACGTGCGCAGGCAGGTCCGGACTGCCGCTTTCCTCGCATGCTTCGATCAGCACGACGCAGCGCGCGTGCGCAACGTGCTGAGCCTCGAGGGCCGCAATCGCGGTCAGCGAGGCGAAAATGGCATAACCATCGTCGGCGGCGCCGCGCCCGTAGAGCCGCCCATCGCGAATGACCGGCTCCCAAGGGCCCAACCCCTCGTGCCAGCCGGTAAATTCCGGCTGCTTGTCGAGGTGGCCATAGAGCAGCACTGTATCCCCGGTTCCCGGCACTTCGACGAAAATGACCGGAGTGCGGCCGGGCAGCCGCTCGATCTCCACGGTCATTCCCGGTAGGTGCTGGCGGCGGCACCAGTTCGCCAGGAGCTGAACCGCCTTTTCCATGTGACCATGCTGCTCCCAGGCCGGGTCGAACAGCGGCGACTTATTCGGGATCCGCACGTAGCTGCATAGCTCCGGAACGATGGAATGCTCCCAGGTGGTATCGACGAAGCGCTGCAATTCAGAGCCGTTGAGTTTGCCCATGGATCGTTACTCCTGGCGGTGAAGCTGCGCTCCCGCTTGGTTGTACGTCACGCCGATGCCGTATCGATAGACGTTTTGACCACCCCGATAACCGGTGACGATCATCGCTGCAGTCACGGCCCATAAGCACACGAGGAACGGTCGCGAGGGGCGTGAATCCTCGGCGACGCCTGCGCCGCGCCATGCGGCCAGTAACAACAAGCCGATGGAACTGAAGATGGCCCACTTTACATGCACGGAAATGGCAAGACGAGCGGGGCCACCCACCTCGAGATGAATGACTGCCGCCAGCCCCGTTGCGAGCGCCACGAGTGCGGCGAGTGCCCCCAGGCACAGGTTCCAAGTGCCGACGGTGGCCAGACTCGCGGCATAACGCTCAAGGGCCTTGAGCCGTGCGAGGCTCAATACCACCGTGGCCGTTGTCACCAGCGCGAGCGGGAAATGCACCGCCATGGGATGCCACTGTAATGAGACGTTCACGACGGCCGCAGGCGGCGCGCGCCGCGGGCGAGTTCCCCGCGCCACCAGCCGATCGCATCGGCGAGCCCCTCATCGAGCGTCCATCTCGGCGTGAAGCCCACCTCGTCGCGCAACCGGCCGATGTCGGGAACGAGGAGTGGCGGCTCCCCCTCAGCCGCGGCGCGGGCGCCGAGCCTCAGGAGATCCGCACGCCCAATCTGGCGGGCGAGGCGCTCGAGCAGAGCGGCAATCGAGATTGGCTCGCCCGAGCCGATGTTCACCGGCCCCGTGACCTCGCTACCCAAGAGCGCGGCAAACGCCGTCCCGACGTCAGCCACGTGCAGGTAGCTGCGGACTTGTTGTCCGTGGGTGCAGCGCGCTTCGCGGCCCGACAGCAAGCTGATGATCACGGAGGCCACCAATCGCTCCGGATGCTCGTGCGGGCCGAACTGAAAGAAGATGCGGCCCCACGCCGTGGACAGACCCTGCGTGCGCCCGGCGTCGGCGAGCGTTTGCTGCAGGGCAAGCTTGCACTCGGTATAGGCAGGCATGGGTTTGCCGGAGCTGCTCGCGAGCGGGCTGCCGCGCTCGTTGCACACCTGCACGTGCGACCAATCGTATTCTGCGCAGCTCCCCGCCACGACCGCGCGAACGCCGCCGCCGGCGCCGAAGCACTGCAGCAAATGCCGGCTCGCGGCGAGCCAGCGATGATTCTCGGCGCTGTTCCAATACAATCCGGGCGTCGCAATCCAGGCGAAATGCAACAGATGGGTCGGACGAACCGAGGCGATGAGCGACTCGATCTCCCCGGCGTCGAGCAGGTCGGCATGATGCACGTGTGCACCGGGCAGCCGCACCCCCTCGCCCGCGCCCGCCTTCTTCGAGAGCACGGCGTGCACCTCGTCGTTTGCTGCACACAGCGGCTCGAGGCTACAACGGCCGATGAAGCCCCCCGCACCGGTCACCAGCACCCGCTTCACGGCGGTCGATCGGCAGACGAAGCATCGAGCAGCGGATACGCTGCGTCCCGCGCAGAGACCACCGCGGGTTCGATCGGCCAGTCGATGGCGAGCGTCGGATCATTCCAGCGCACGCCGCGCTCAAAACCAGGCGCGTACGGCGTCGAGATCATGTACAAGACCTCGCTGTCATCCAGCAGCGTGACGAACCCGTGCGCAAAGCCCTTTGGAACGAATAGCGAGCGGCGATTGGCGGCGGTCAATTCCACTCCGAGCCAGCGCCACCGCGTCGGCGAATCCGCGCGCAGATCGACGATGACGTCGAAGATCGACCCCGCCGTACATCGAACCAGTTTGTCCTCGGCGTGGGGAGGCGCCTGAAAATGCATGCCGCGCAAGGTTCCCTTGCGCGCATTGAACGAGATGCTGCTTTGTGGCATCGCGGCCGGTAAACCCCGCGCTGCGAATTCATCGGCACTGAAACAGCGCGCGAAGAATCCTCTTTCATCCTCCACGCGGGTCACATCGATGATCAAGGCGCCTGCCAGCGTCGTCTCACTGAATATCATGGAAGAAGACGCACGACGGGCACCGGTATGGCGAACCGGCCTCCCCACGCGCGGATACCTTCGAGCTGCCGCCGGATCTCGTCCTGCAAATTCCACGGCAGCAACAGCACATAGTCCGGAGCGGCCTGCATCAATTGCTCCGGCGACACCACGGGAATGTGCGTGCCCGGCAGCAGCTTCGACTGCTTGTGAGGATTGCGGTCGGCGACCATGGAAATATCCTCGCGCGTCACTCCACAGAAATTGAGCAGCGTGTTGCCTTTTGCGGCGGCGCCATATGCGGCCACCACCTTGCCTTCACTCTTCGCTCGCGCCAGAAAATCGAGCAGAGCCCGGCGGCAGGTCTCGACGCGTTCGGCGAAGCGCCGGTACGTGTCGAGTTCGTTCAAACCGGCCTCCTCCTCCTGCACCCGCAGCGCGCTCAACACGGGGCTGTCCGCGAGCCCTGCGCGAGCGGCGTGGGATGCGAAAATGCGCAGCGATCCGCCGTGGGTCGGCAGCCGTTCTGCATCGTAAATCCGCAGCCCATGCCGGCCGAATACCTGCTCGATGGCGTGCAGGGAAATGTACGAGTAGTGCTCGTGATAGATGGTGTCGAATTCGACGTGTTCGATCAATTGCAGTAGATGCGGAAATTCGATCGTCACGGTGCCCTCGGGTTTGAGGAGCAGCGCGAGGCCGGCGACGAAGTCATTCAGCAGCGGCACGTGCGCGAGCACGTTGTTGCCGATGATCAGATCGGCCCTGCGACCCTCGCTGGCGAGCTTCCTCGCCAGGCTCTCGCCGAAGAATTCCACCAATGTCGGCACACCGATTCTCTGCGCGTCGGCCGCCACCGTATCCGACGGGTCGATGCCGAGCACCGGTATGCCCATCGCGACGAAGTTCTTCAGCAGGTAGCCGTCGTTGCTCGCAATCTCCACCACCAGGCTGTGCACATCGAGCGCGAAGCGGCGGCGCGCCATTTCGCAGTACTTGGCCGCATGCGCCAGCCAATCCTCGGAGTAAGAAGAGAAGTAGACGTAGTTGCGGAACAGCTCCTCGGGCGCCACGTCGTAGTCCAGCTGCACGAGTTTGCAGCGCTCGCACACCTTCGCGCGCAGCGGATAGCGCTTCTCGCCGCGCGCCGCGTCCATCGATTCGAGAAATGCATTCGAGGGAGGCTGCATCCCCAGATCGGCCATCGTCACCGAGAGCCGGCCGTCGCAGGCACGGCAGCCCGTCACGAGGCCTACCATCGGGGCGCTGTCATTGCCAGAGTTTCCACGGAGCCGCGCCGCTGTCCCACAGCGCGTTCAGATGCTGCTTGTCGCGCAGCGTGTCCATCGGCTGCCAGAACCCGCGATGAATCCAGGCGGCGAGTTGGCCGTCGGCCGCCAGGTTTTGCAGCGGTTCGTTCTCCCATACCGTGTGCGCACCCTCGATCAATTCAAGCACGCTCGGCTCGAGCACGAAAAAACCGCCGTTGATCAGACCGCCCTCGGTCTGTGGCTTCTCCTCGAAGGAAATCGCACGCGTACCCTCGGTCGCCACGCGCCCGAAGCGCGCCGGCGGCCGCACGCAGGCGAGGGTCGCTTTGCAGCCCCGCTGCGCATGGAAGGCTATTTCCGCGGCGATATCGATGTTCGCCAAGCCGTCCCCGTAGGTCATGCAAAAGGCCTCGCCCGGGGTCAGATATTTTCCCACGTGCAGCAGGCGCCCCCCGGTCATGCTCTCCTCGCCGGTATCGACCAAGGTCACTTTCCAGGGCTCGCTGCGGCAATCGTGGTATTCGACCCGATTACCCGCCATATCGAACGTGACGTCCGCCTGGTGCAGGAAATAGTTCGCAAAATATTCCTTGACCATGTAGCCCTTGTAGCCGAGGCAGATGATGAACTCAGTGACGCCGAACGATGCGTACAGTTTCATGATGTGCCAAAGAATGGGGCGCCCGCCGATTTCCAACATCGGCTTCGGCCGCGTGGCCGATTCCTCGGCGATGCGAGTGCCCTTGCCGCCCGCGAGAATGACGCACTTCATGCTCGGCGCCGGGCTTGGTAGCTCGCGATTTGCGCCTCGGAAAACCTCAACATATTCTCTCCCCGCGCGTACGAGCGATACCAGTCCGCGGTCCATGCCAGCGCATCTTCGATACCGAGGACGGGGCGCCAGCCCAGTGATCGTTCGGCAAGCGCCGACGACAAGGTCAAGGCGTGCGCCTCCGGTGGATGAATCGC
Organism: uncultured Gammaproteobacteria bacterium; assembly: GCA_963801865.1. Classification (GTDB taxonomy): domain Bacteria; phylum Pseudomonadota; class Gammaproteobacteria; order Steroidobacterales; family Steroidobacteraceae; genus Bog-1198. Next base: position 42,321 of record CAWDGY010000006.1, read on the forward strand.
GACGTCGCGTTTCCAACCCGGCTTTCCTGCAAAGCGCGCGCTGAATGCATCGACCACCTCGTGCACCGTGCAAAAGGATGCCGCATCCGGTCCGAAATTGACAGCGCGCGGCGCGCCGTCGGGGGCCTGCACCAGTCTCTGCGCGAGCGCGAGATAGCCCGAGAGCGGCTCGAGTACGTGTTGCCACGGCCTCACGGCTTCCGGGCAGCGCAGGGTCACCGGCTTGTCCGCCGCCAGCGCCCGCATGCAATCGGGAATCAGACGGTCGGCGCACCAATCGCCGCCGCCGATGACGTTGCCGGCACGAACCGATGCAATGGGCGGCGCTCCGCTGCCGAAAAAGCTGTCTCGAAAGCTCGCCGTCAGCAGCTCCGCGCACGCCTTGCTGTTGCTGTACGGATCATGGCCGCCGAGCCGATCGCCTTCCTCGAACGGGTGGCCGGCGCCGTCGTTCTCGTACACTTTGTCGCTGGTGACGATGACGATGCACTGCAAGTCCTCGAGTTCCCGGCATGCCTGCAGCAGATTGCCGGTGCCGAGCACGTTGGTGGCGTAGGTCCCCAGCGGATCGCGGTAGGATTCCTGGACCAACGCCTGCGCGGCCATGTGTATGACGATTTGAGGATTGGTTTGGTTCACCGCCGCGCGCAGGTGCGTGAAGTCGCGAATGTCGCCGATGATCGAGGCGGTGTCGCCTGCCACGATGCTCCACAGGTTCGGAGTGCTCGACGGCGCAAGCGCGTAGCCCGTAACCTCCGCCCCCCATCGGCGCAACCACAGAGACAGCCAGGCGCCCTTGAATCCGGTATGCCCCGTGAGCAGTACGCGCCTGCCGCGCCAAAACTCCTCCGGCATGCTGTGATCGGCCTGCATCCTGGGCTCCGCGGCTAACGCCCGGACTGCCAATACGATTTCAGCGTGCGCAGCGAGGGCTGCACGCGCTTCAGCCCCAGTCGCGCCCCGAGCCTGACCTGCAAATTCAACAGCTTTCGCAGATTGCGCACCATCAGAAAGACGTCCTTGTACTGGCCCCGGCCCTGGGTGGCATAGGCGATCTTCAGCGCATCGCAAACGACGGCCACGGGCAATTTGTAGATTCGCGAGCGCGCGGCAAACGGGTCCCGCGCGCGCGCGACGAAACTGCGATCGCGGGTGAGCAACCAGGTGGCCACCCGCTCCATGATGAATATTTTCATCTGCACATTCCTCTGTCCTCGATACGAGGTGGGCGTGCGCAGCTCCTCACCGAGCGGATCGTCCGGCCTCTCCGCGATGGCGAACATCTGCTCGTTGATCTCGAGCCACGCCCGCCAGAAACGCGGCTTGGCGATGAAATAATTGGAATGCACCGTGTTGCGGGAATCCGTGACGAGCGCGTCGAACTTGACGGAAGGGTCGATGCGCTCGAAGAACCGCGCCGCGGTTCCCGACAGGCCCGGATGCTCGGCCTCGCCATGCTCGAACACGTTGAGGAAATAGGCGCTGTTGTGAATGCTCGGGCTGAACAGAAATACGTCGGTCGCCTCGTCGAAGCGGCCGATGAATTCGCTCACGAGAGCCGCGGTCAGATTGGTCTTGTGGTGAAATTTGGGCGATAGGAAGCCGTAAAATGCGCCTTCGTCCAATGGTTCTTCGAGCAGGAATTTTCGGATCGGCCAGTACTCGAACCAGTCCGGACGCTCGTTCGCGGAGTTGTCCAAGACCCCGAAGCCCGGGTCCAAATCCCGGCGCGACGTGTAATGGTTCAAGATCTGGTAGATATGCACGGAATGCATGCAGGGAAGCATACCGACTTCTTCATGCGGCAGCGAGACGCGATAGGAGCGAGAGGTAACGGTCCTGGTAGGCGCGCATGGAATATCGATTCGCCACATGCGCGCGGCCGTTGGCGCCAAACAGCGCGCGCAACTGCGCCGACTCGATCAGCCGCTCGAGATTGCGCTCCCAGTCATCGAGCGTGCTCGCGTGAAAACCGTTGTAGCCGTCGATCACCGCTTCCGCGTTGGCACCGATCGGTGAGGCCACACAGGGCAGAGAGGCGGCCATGTATTGCAGCAGTTTGAAGGCGCATTTGCCGCGCGCCCATTCGTCATCGGAGAGGGGCATCACGCCGATATGGGCAGAGGCGAGCGAGGCGGCCTCCGTGGCCTCGCTCCAGGGCACCCGCTCCACCCGGATCTCGGACCATTCCGGAAACGCGGAGCAGATCACTCGGACCTTGAGGGTGCGGTGACGCGCGCTCAGGCGCGCGAGTGCGGGACGAATCATTTCCAGATACACCAGGTTTTCCGGACTGCCGATCCAGACGATGACCGGAGGGTCGTCGGGTGCGGCCGTGGCCGCGCCGTAACAGGAGGTGTCGATCGAAGTCGGCAAAATCTCGACGGCCCGTGCCGCCTCGCGCGCGACCCCCGCCAACACATCGTTGCCGGCGGCAACCACATCCACCGAGCGGCACGTGGCGGCAAACTTTCGCCGGCGCCAAATGGAGTCATCCGCCGGCTCACCGAGGCGGCGCGGCTTGCGCACATAAATGGCATCGTCGACGTCGAATACGCGCCGACGGCTGAGCGCGGCAACCAATCGCGCTTCGATGGCGCTCAGCTTGATCTGATGCAAAACGACGACGTCCGCCCATCCGAGCAGCCCACGCCGCTCCCAGGTCCGCAGGCCGTAGCGCCCCCCCGGAAAGCGCTCGGTGCGCACCTGCCAACCCGCCTCGTGCAGAGGTGCGACGAGACTGCGCATGCGGTGCCGAAAGGACGGCTGATCGAGATCGTATCCCAACAGTACTGCATTCGACATGAAACGGCCGCCCTCGCTACGTCGACTCGAGCAGCTTGTCGAGCGCACCCACGGCCACCTCGATGCCGTCGGCGAGCCCAAGGCCGGCCGCTCGCTGCGCGAGTGCGGCACGGGCCTGCTCATCGTTCAACAGAGAAAATGCTTTCTCGGCGATATTCGCGGCATCGGGCGCTGCGCCGATCGCGACCCCGGCGCGTACGCAACTCCGTATCCGCCCGATCTGATCGCGTGCGATCGGTGCGGCAACGCAAGCGGCACCGCCGGCAATCGCCTGCAGCAGGGTCGAGCCGCCATTGGTAATCACCAATCGCGCGCCGCTCATGAATCCTGCGAGGTCCGATTGCGGCAGCGCGCCCGTGAGGCGCAGCTTGGCAGCGACGGCGGCGTCCAGCGCCGCGGGACTCGCCGGGCCGACGAATAGGGTCGGGATGCCGAGCGCTGCCAGCCGGCGCGCGACCGCAAGAAATCGCCCCACGGCATCGTCCGCACCGGGATGACCGGTCCCGCCGCCCGGCACCACCAGCACATACGCGCCGGGAGTGCAGCCGGCGTGGGACATCAGCACCGCACGCTGCTGCGGCGTCGGCCGCGAGCAGATGACGTCGAGGTAACGCACCGTCGGGCGACGCAGCGAGCGCAGTTTGAGGCGTTCGAGCGCGGTGAGTTTGCCGGCGATGAACTCCGGATAGGCGATCCAATGTTCGTCGATCACGCGCATCCAGCGCAACCGAAACGCCTTGCTGCGCTGGCGCCGGCGCGCGCTCACGTACACGACCCGTGCGCCCACACCCTGCGCCGCCCGCAGCTGCGCCGTGCGCCCGGCGTTGTCGAAGACGACGACCTGCGGGCGCCAGGTCTCGAGCACGCGCGCGACCGCCGCCGATTGAAAGGTGGCCGAGGTCGCCAACAAGGTCGTCGGGAACGGTGCGCTCGCCGCGTACGGTGCCGCACGGCTGAGCAGGAACTGCACGGCCGCCGTCGGCCAGCGAGCCTGCACGGCGACGGCGATCGCCGCACAGCGTGCGTATTCGCCCATGCCGTAGGGTCCGGACACCGGCACGAATAAAATGCGCGGTGCAGCGTCACTCAAAGGCGGTGAACCAGCGATCGAGCACGAGAATCGACCAGGCGCGGCGAAATTCGCTGTTCACGGAACGTCGCAGCACGCCCCGCGCCCGCAGGCGGCCCACGGCCGCCTGAATGTATCCCGGATGGCGCCTGAGCCAGCGATGCACGGGCAGACCAAAGCCCGACTTCGGGCGATCCAAGTGACCCGCCGGCAGGCGCGGCTCCATCAATTGGCGAACCAGCAGCTTGCCGCGGCGCCGTCGCGGGTCGACCAGCAAAGCGGGGTCCACGCTCAGCATGTACTCGACCAACCGATGATCGAGCAAGGGAGGCCGCACTTCGAGCGAATGCGCCATGCTGGTCCGGTCCACCTTGGTCAACAGTCCTTCCGCAAGGTCCGTATTCAAATCGAGCCAGCGCAGCTGCACCAGGGGTTTCAAGTCCTCGCGCCAAAACTGTCGGTAGAACCACAAATAGTCGTAGTCGCGCTCCTGCCACTGCGGCGCCAGCAGGCTATCGATCTGAATCGCCGTCATGCCGCCGAGCGCTGCGGCGAACGCCGGCAGGCCGGTGTACGCGTGGCGCTGCATGGAGGAGGCGAAGCGCGACAACGGCGGCAACGTTTGCGCGAGTGAGCGATTCAAAAAATTCGAGCGCGCGCCGATGCGCGACCAGTAGCGCGGATAGCCGCAAAATATTTCGTCGCCGCCTTCGCCGCTCAAGGCGACGGTGACTTCGCGTCGCGCAAATTGCGCGATCAAATAATTGGACCAGGCGGCGCTGTCGCCGAAGGGCTCGTCGAAAAGCGCCGGTATCGCATCGAGTGCCCGCGAATAATCGGTCGCCTGTGCCGTCATTTCGGTATGCAGGGTCTTCAGATGCGCGGCCGCGCTGCGTGCGGCGTCGAGTTCCGACCGATCGCGCGCATCGAATCCCAGACTATAGGTGCGCGGCGCCTCCAGGTAGTACGTGGTCAGCGCCGAATCCACGCCGCCGCTCAAGAAAACGCCCACCGGAACGTCCGACAAGGTATGCGCCGGTACCACCGCGCGGAGCAACTCATCGAGCTGCTCCAAAGTGTCGCTCGCGGTTCGCTCCTCGATGGCGGTCGACGGGCTCCAATACCGCTCGATCCGGACGCGCCCGTCCTGCCAGGTCAGCGTGTGCCCTGCGGGCAGCTTGGCGATACCCAGATAAATCGTCTTCGGTGCGGGGACATAGCCATGAAAGAGGAAATCACGCACGGCACTGCGGTCGATCGGCGGTTTGCCGAGCAGCAACAGCGCTTTCAGTTCCGACGCAAAAGCGATGCCGTCCGACAAGATCCGGTAGTACAGCGGTTTGATGCCGAGGCGGTCCCTGGCCAGCAACAGGCGCCGCGCACCCGCATCCCAAAGTGCGAATGCAAACATGCCGATCACCCGCTCGATGGAAGCGCCGCCGTGCCGCGCCAGAAGATGCAGCAGCACTTCGGTGTCGCCGCTCGAATGCCAGGGTCCGGGCAGCGTCGCGCGCAGCGCTTCGTGGTTGTAGATTTCCCCGTTGTACGTGAGCACGTGGTCGCCCAGCACCATCGGCTGGTGGCCTCCCTCCGTGAGGTCCAGGATGGACAGCCGGCGGTGTCCGAACACCACCCCCGGCGCACTCCATACACCCTCACCGTCCGGCCCGCGGTGCCGTAAACGCTGCGACATGGCGTTGACCGTCTCAACGCTGGAATATGATCCGATGATCCCCGCGATTCCGCACATGGGCGGCAGTCTAACGCGCCCTGCCGGGGTCATGTACCGCTAGCCAGCGGCCGATCGTTCGTTTAGGGTGCGGCCTGGAGCTATAACGCATGGCAACACCCGCCGACCAACGCCTGCTGGAACTACTGGAGAAATGGCTCAAGAGCCTTGAGCTGCATCTTCGGTATTCATCGCTCGACAGCGACAGCTACCTGCAAGTCCAGCCTTGGCCGGAACATCAGCGGCCGAGCCGCTGGATCATCGAGTTGGCCATCCAAAAGGCGCAGGCGCTTCGAGCCCAGGTCGAAGAGCGCATCAAAATGGGCGACGCCAAGTTTTCGGACTCGCTGGAGTTGATGACCTTTCTGGCGAACTTGCTCGGATCGGAGCACATCGAGCGATTCATTCCCCTGGCCGACCCCGCGACCGAGCGCGCACCGACGCCCGCGGCGCCGGGCCGGGGACCGCGCTCGACGCTCGATGCCGGCACCGGCACCCGCGAAATGCTGATTGCCGCTACCGCCACCCGCGAAATGCCGGAGTTCGTCCCCACCAACCACCGGCCCCCGGCACCGGTCGGAACCGCAACGGTCGCGCGTACGGAGCGCAAGGGCGCCGGCGGCGCCAAAGCGCCGGCGAAAACCGCGGCCAAATCCCCTGGTAGAATTGCCGCGCCGGGAAAGACTGCAGCGCCGGTGAAACCGGCCGGCGGCGATGAGGCGGCGGGCGAGAGCGCTCGCGAACAGGTCATCGCCGACGCCGCGCGCCTGGTGCAGTGGGGCCGCAAGTGGTTTGAACTTGCCGAGCTCATTGCACGTATGGCCGGCCGGCCGCCGCTGCCGGAAGTGCGGCGTATACTGAAGGACAATAAGACGGCCATCGAGCAGAAGGCCGGGCGCCGCTAGCGCCACCCACCCACGGTTAAAGGAAATTTATGGAACCTGCTGAGGATAACTTGGCTCAAAGGCGGCCATGATCACGACGAATCATCTCTCGAAGCGCTACGGCGACACGCTTGTCGTCAACGACCTCACTTTTTCCGTGGCGCCGGGCGAGGTGCTCGGCTTTTTGGGCGCAAACGGTGCCGGCAAATCCACCACCATGCGCATGATCGCCGGGTTCATCGCACCCTCCGCCGGCCAGGTGACGGTGTGCGGCCATGACATCGAGCGCGCGCCGGTTGCCGCAAAGTCCTGCATGGGATATCTGCCGGAAGGTGCGCCGAGCTACGGCGAAATGACCGTGAGCGAGTTTCTCGACTTCGTCGCCGACATCCGCGGTCTTCAGGGCGCGCGACGGCGCGAACGACGCGGCATCGTCATCGAGCGACTTGCCTTGGCGCCGGTCATCGAACAGGTGATCGAGACGCTTTCCAAGGGATTCCGGCGCCGTGTCGGTCTGGCGCAGGCGCTCATCCATGACCCCCAAGTGCTGATCCTCGACGAGCCGACCGACGGCCTCGATCCGAACCAGAAGCACGAGGTGCGGCGGCTCATCAATGAACTCAGCAAGGACAAACTGGTCATCGTCTCCACCCACATCTTGGAAGAGGTGCATGAGGTCTGCACGCGCGCCATCATCATCGCGGATGGCCGCATCGTGGCGGACGAGACTCCCGCTGCGCTCGAGGCGCGTTCGCGCTATCACCATGCCGTGAGCTTGCGCTTCGAAAAGCCCGACGAGCTCGAGGCCGGTCGCCGTGAGATCGCAGGTCTGCCGGAAGTGGCCGCGGTCGAAACGGATGAGCGCGAGCTGCGCCTCACCGCCATCCCGCGCTCCGGAACGAGCGCCCTGCCCGCCGTGAGCGCAATCATCGTCAAGTACGACTGGGACGTGCCGGAGCTGCATCTAGAATCCGGGAGGCTCGACGAGGTGTTCCGCACCCTGACGCAGCCGGAGTTGCGCGAGAGGCCGCGCTCCGCGGCCACCGCGGGGGGAGCGCAGTCGTGAGCAAGACGTTCGTGGTTTTTCGGCGCGAGCTGCGCAGCTACTTCGCGACGCCGCTGGCATACGTTTTCATCGTCATTTTCCTCGTCTTGGCCGCGGTGTTCACGTTTCAGGTGGGCGGGCTGCTCGAGCGCGGCCAGGCGGACCTGCAGCCGTTCTTCCGCTGGCACCCCTGGCTGTACTTGGTGCTCATCCCCGCGATTTCGATGCGGCTGTGGGCCGAGGAGCGCAACAGCGGCAGCATCGAGCTGCTGATGACGCTGCCGATCACGCTGTGGGAGGCCGTCGCGGGGAAATTTCTCGCCGCATGGTGTTTCGCCGGCGTGGCTTTGTTGCTCACCTTCCCGATCTGGATCACGATCAACTACCTCGGCAGCCCGGACAACGGTGCGATCGTCGCCGCCTACTTGGGCAGCTTCCTGATGGCAGGTGGGTTTCTCTCCATCGGCATGTGCCTGTCCGCCGCGACGCGCAACCAGGTGGTCGCATTCATCACGGCGGCGCTGGTCGGCTTCATATTCCTGCTCGCGGGATTCCCGCTGGTGCTCGATTTCGTCCGCGGTGTGCTTCCGCAAGGGATCGTCGATGCGATCGCATCCCTGAGCTTCTTCACTCATTTCGAGGCAATCTCCAAGGGAGTCATCGACTTGCGGGACTTGGTGTACTTTGCGGCCTTGATCGGCTTTTGGCTTGCGGCGACGGCGCTGGTGCTCGACATGAAGAAGGCGGAATAGGTGAACGCGAATCGTTGGCAACGGACCGGTTTCGGCGTGGGCGGCCTGGTGGCGCTCGCGGTGTTGTTCCTGGGAATCATCATGCTGTCGAATCTCGGATTGCGCGGCATGCGGATCGATTTGACTCAAAATCGTCTGTACACCTTGAGTGAGGGCACGAAAAAAGTCCTCTCCGAGGTCAAAGAGCCGATCAATCTGAACTTCTATTTTTCGCGCGATGTCGCCGCGAAGCAGTCACCGCTGATCATGCCCTATGCGGCGCGGGTGCGGGAGTTTCTCGAGGAGATCGGCGCACGCTCGGGCGGCAAGATTCGTCTGAGAGTCATCGACCCGCAGCCCTTCTCCGACGAGGAAGATCGCGCGGCCGAGGCCGGCCTGCAGTCGCTTCAAGTGGGTGCGGCCGGCGATGCGCTGTATTTCGGCTTGGCCGGCACCAATTCAACGGACGGCCGGTCCGTGATTCCGGCTTTTCAGCCCGATCGCGAGGAGTTTTTGGAATACGACGTGGCGAAACTCGTCCACGAATTGGCGACGCCGAAAAAGCCGGTGATCGGACTCATGACTTCGCTGCCGATGCGCGGGCAATTCAACCCGATGACCGGTCAGATGGGGGAAACGTGGCCCATCCTGAGTCAGATCGAGCAGCTTTTCACGGTGCGCACACTGACGAGCGACATCGCGCGAGTCGACAAGGACGTCGATGTGCTGATGCTGGTGCACCCGAAGCAGCTGCCGCAGCAAACCCTGTACGCCATCGATCAATTCGTCATGCGTGGCGGAAAGATACTGCTGTTCGTCGATCCGGACAGCGGCGCAGATTCGAGTGGTCAGGATCCTTCGAATCCGTTCGCCGCCGCGATGGCGAATCACTCCTCGAACCTCGAACCGCTGCTCGCGGCGTGGGGCATCAACTACGATCCGGGCAAGGTGGTCGGTGACCTCGACCTCGGGCTCGAGGTGCGCTCCAGCATGCAAGCGCCGCCGACGCGCCACATCGGCATTCTCGGCTTGCGGCGCGAGGAGATGAATCAGAAGGACGTCGTCACCGGCTCGCTCGATGTGATCAACGTCGCCACGGCGGGCATCCTGTCGGCACGCCCGGGCGCCACCACCGCTTTCGAGCCATTGCTGCAAAGCTCCAAGGACGCGGCGCTGATCCCTGCGGAGCGGTTCAAGGCATTGAGCGACCCGTCGAGTCTGCGTGACGGATTCAAGCCGACCGGCACGCGCTATGCGTTGGCCGCACGCGTGACCGGACCCGTGTCCTCCGCCTATCGGCAGGGCGCTCCGGCCGATCAAAAGCCCCCCGCTGGGCCGCCGGTCGCCCACTTGTCCAAATCGTCGGTGCCCGCCAATATCGTCGTGATCGCCGACACCGACCTGCTGATGGACTACATGTGGGTGCAGACACGCGAACTGCTGGGGCAACGAATCGCCCAGGCTTTCGCGAATAACGGGGATTTCGTCGCCAACGTGCTCGACAACTTGAGCGGCAGCAGCGCCTTGATCAGCATCCGCGGCCGGGCGACCTTCACCCGCCCGTTCGAACGCGTCGAAGCCCTCAAGCGCCGCGCCGACGACCGCTTGCGCGCCAAGGCGCTGGAGCTGCAGTCCGAGCTGCAGCAGACCGAAGCGAAACTGACCGAGCTGCAAAGCAAGCGAAACGATCAGGCGTCCCTCATGCTGACTCCGGAGCAAGAGCAGGAACTCAAGCGGTTCACGGCGGAGAAGGCGCGAGTGCGCAAGGAACTGCGCGAGACCCAGCGCGGTCTCGATGTCGATATCAACCGCTTGGGGGCCTGGCTCAAAGTAATCAACATCGGCATCGCCCCGCTCGCCGTTGCCGTTGCGGGTCTGCTCATCCTGACCTCGCGGCGGCGGCGCAAATCGACTTCACCGGGCACCCCATGAGTCGCCAACGTTTTTTGTGGCTGCTGGCCGCCGCACTGCTCGTCATCTCCGTCGCGCTGTACCTGAACACCCGGCGCAACGTGTCTCGGGAGTCGCACGGGCTTCCCCTGCTGCTGCCGACGCTCGCGGGCGAGCTCGACAGCGTGACGCGGTTGAGCGTGCGCAAAGGTGCTGCGACGCCCTCCGTCACCCTGCACAAGGCAGCCAATCTGTGGACCGTCGCCGAGCGCGGCGACTATCCGGCCGACGTGACGAAACTGCGCAGGTTGCTGGTCTCGCTCGGCGATGCGAGGATCGTCGAAGAGAAGACTTCCGACCCCGCGAACTTTTCGATCATCGGGGTCCAGGATCCGACCCAGCCCGGCGCAACCGGGGTCGAAGTGACCGTCGCCGCTCGGGACGGCACGCACGCGATCATCGTCGGCAAGTCGGGCGGCGATGGAAACTTCGCGCGCCGCGCCGGCGAGAACAAGAGCTTTCTCGTCGAACCCGCGATTGTCGTGGAAACACAACCGCGAGATTGGATCGACGCCCGGCTCATCGATGTGCCCGTGGCCTCGATTCAAAGCATCGAGGTCAAACCCGCGACCGGTCCCGGGTACCTCACTCGCCGCGTCAAATCCAACGAGGACGCATTTGCCCTCGAGGGACTTCCGGCGGGCCGCAAGGCGGTGGATCCGCATGCCCTCGCGCCCTCGAATACCGTGCTCGGCAATCTTACCGCGGAGGACGTTGCGGCGGCGGCCGACATCGATTTCTCCAAGCCGAGTCAGGCGATCGTTACCTTATCGGACGGCGCCGTGATCACCGTGACGGGTGCGCCGGCCGGCGACAAGCGTTGGATCCAATTGAAGTCGAGCAAGGATGAGGCGCTCACGGCCAAGGCGCAAGGCCGGGCCTTCGAGGTAGCCGGTTACCGGTATGATGCGATTTTTCGGCCCCTGGAGCAGCTGCTCGTGCCGAAGGAATCGCCCGCGGCCGCCAAAAAGCCCAACGGCCCCGCGAATAAGCCGCCGCGCCCGTGATCAGCGGGACGAGTGCGGGCTTTGGCCGGCGCCTGGCTGCACTCCTCTACGACAGTCTGCTGCTCGCCGCCCTGCTCATGGTCTACACGGCCGTCGCGCTGATCTTCACCAAGGGTCGCGCAGTGGATGAGGAGACGGCCGGTCCGTGGCTGTACGTATATCGTGCCGGACTTCTCGGGGTGATCGGAGGATACTACGTGCTCAATTGGGTGCGCAGCGGCCAGACCTTGGGGATGCGCGCCTGGCATCTACGCATGGTCGCAGACTCCGGAAAGCCGGTGAGGCCTGCGGCAGCGCTGCTGCGCTTCTTGTGCGGGCTGCTGGCATGGCCGCCGGCGGCGCTCGGCGTGCTGTGGCTCTATCTCGATCCGGACCACCTGGCCGTGCATGACCGGCTATCGAAAACCCGGGTGCTGCACTTAACGGGTTCGTGAAATGGCGATCACCGTGCACAGGCCGATCGCTGCGGTCGGCAACCAGCCCACCAGCGCCGGATTCAACCCGAAGAGCTGGCCGCCGTTCTCGATCGTGCGCGTGATGAGGAAGAAGACGATCCCGAGCATTACCCCGATGACTGTGCGCGTACCGGCGCCGGTGGTGCGCAACGGACCGAAAACGAACGGCAGCGCGAGCAATGTGACGATGATGACGGCAAATAGACGCGCAATGCGCGACCAGTAGCCGATTTCGTAGACGCCGGTATCGAGACTGTTGCGCCGCAGATGATCGATGTAGGAAGCGAGGCCGCGCAAAGTCAACAGCTGCGGGTCCGTCGCCGCGAGGCCCAGAAAGTCCGGGTTGACCGTTGAGCGCATATCCTCTTCGTTGACCACACCGCTGTCGATGTGATCGGGGCCGAAGCGGGTGGTTGCGACATTCTGCATGCGCCAATGACCGGGATCCGCCACGGAAATGCGCTCCGCTCGCTGAATCGACCTCAACCGGTTCGAGCCGTCCAGTTCGAACAGGGACACGCCGCCGAAGGATTGATCGACCTCGCCCGTCTGCACGCGGAGGATGAGATTGCCTTCCTTGACCCACGCGCCGCTCGAACCGGCAAAGCTCACGTCGGCGAGCTTGCTGGTGGTCTTCTCGCGCTTGGCAAACTGCGCGAGCGGCGGCGCGACGTATTCGCCGATGCCGTACATGAGAAGCGAGAGTGTGAGGCCCGCGAGCCCCACGGGCCACGCAATACGCCACACCGAAACGCCCGATGCACGCGTCACCACCAATTCGCTTCCCGCGGCGAGATTTCCGAGGCCCATCAACGCCCCGATCATGGCGCCGATCGGCATCGTCTCGAAGGATTGCTGCGGCAGATTCAAGAACGTGTACAGAAAAGCGTCGGCCGCGGTGTAGCTGCCAACGCCGATGTCGCTCTGCTGGCTGATGAACAAGAACAGCGCGCCCAGCGTCAACAGAACCGCCATCGCCATCCCGGTGTACACGAGCACGGTTCGATACAGGTACCGATCGAGCGTATTCACGTGCTCCTCGCTTCGCGAAACACCAGATACAACCCGAGCGCCAGAATCGCGACATGCACCCACCAGACCCCGATCGAGGGCGGGATATTGCCCTTCTCCACCCACACCTTCGAGGCGGATAGCAGGTTCGAATAGACGAAGTACACGACGATCGCGAATCCGACGCGGGCGTAGCGTCCCTGGCGCGGGCGCAGGCGGCTCAAGGGCACGGCGACGAGCGTCAGAACGAGTGCCATGATGGGGCTCGATGCCCGGAATTGCAGCTGCGCGATATCGGAAGGCGCGGCCGAGCCAATGAGCTCGCGGCTCGGTTTCGTGTCCGGATCCTGGGTGGCCACGGCGCTCTCGCCGGGCGTAGCGATGGGGATGCCGTGCTCGCGAAATTCAATGACGCGAAAGTCCCTCCGTCCCGGCACCCCTTCGTAGCGCCGCCCGTTGAACAGTGTCACGAAGTGCATGCCGTTCGGGGCGGCTTTGGAATAGGCGGCAGTGTCGGCAAGCGCCAATTCAATCCGACCTGCCGATTCGCGCCGAACGAACACATTGTGGAGCAACCCCTGCGCATCGACCCGTTCGGCATAGAACACCGCATCGCCGCCGCCGCTCACGAACGAGCGGAAGCGGCCGGCATCGAGCTGGCCGAATTTCGCCTCCTTGAGCGCCGATTGGCGCAGCAGCTGAGCTTCATGGTCGGCCTGCGGAACCTGGAAGAAGGACAACCATCCCAGGCCCACGGCAATGACCACGGCAAAGCAGAGTAAAGGGAGGAGAAGGCGCACCGGCGCAAAACCACAGGCCTGCAGCGCCGCCATCTCGCTGTCGTGATACAGGCGGCCGAGCGCGAGAACGATGGCGAGCAGAAGCCCCACGGGTACGATCACCGACAGGTTCATGATCGCGCCGAGCGCAATCAAATCGAACACCACGTGCCGGCCGTAGGCGTTGCCCGCTGCCTGGCCGAGGACCCGGGAGAGCTGATTCGAGATGAGAATGGCGACCAAAACACCGGTCACGGCAAGCCAGGTCTGCGCGACCTCGCGCAGCACATATCGTTGAACGGTCCATTTCATAAGCATCGAGCTTAGAGCCTTCCCATTAATCTAGTAAACTATTTGCACCCCATGTGCAGACAGTTCTAAACACCACGGAGTTCGCTATATGGATTTCAAGGCTATCGTCGATGCCAGGGCGCGCGAGCCTTCCGGCTGCGCCGTGGTCGCGGTCTATGAGAACGGCGACCTCGGCATCGGCGCGCGGTCGATCGACGCGCAAATCGGCGGGCTGATCGGCCAGCTGCACGCGCGCGGGGATTTTGCCGCGAAACTCGGCGACACTCTGCTGTTGCCGCAGCCGCAAGGCGCGGCATCCGCCCGGATTCTGCTGGTGGGACTCGGTGCGCGCGCCGCCTTTGGTCGAAAACAGTACCGCAAGGCCTTGCAGTCGAGCGTTCAAGCGCTCACCAAAACCGGTGCGAGCGACGCGGCGATGTACCTGGCAATGGAAGAAGTCGCTGGGCTCGAGCTGCCGTACCGCGCCCGCATCGTGGCCGAGGTGTTCTGCGCGCAAGCCTACCGGATTCCCGATCTGAAATCCGGCGCGAAGCCAAAACCGTCGAAACTCGCTCTGCTCAACGTGGCAGCGGCCAACGCGCGGGCGGCCAATGCGGTGGCGGACGGTCTCAAGATCGGCGCCGCGATCGGCAGTGGACTGACCTTCTCGCGGGATATGGCGAACCTCCCGCCGAACATTTGCACGCCCACCTACATCGGGCAGCGCGCCGAGGCTTTGGCCAAAGAATGGCCGCAGGTCAAAACCAAGGTGCTGGACGAAAACGCCATCAAGGCCTTGAAGATGGGTGCATTCCTGGCGGTTACCCAAGGGTCGACGCAGCCGCCGCGGCTCATCGTGTGCGAATATCGCGGCGGCAGCAAGGACAGCGCGCCCATTTGCTTGGTCGGCAAGGGAATCACCTTCGACTCGGGTGGCATCTCGCTCAAAGATCCGCCGTCGATGGACGAAATGAAATTCGACATGAGCGGCGCGGCCACCGTGCTCGGCGCGCTGCGTACCGCGGTCGAGCTCGCGTTGCCCCTCAACCTGGTGGTGATCGCCGCGGCCTGCGAAAACATGCCGAGCGGCAGCGCCACGAAGCCTTCCGACATCGTCACGACCATGTCGGGTCAAACGGTCGAAATCCTCAACACCGACGCGGAGGGCCGGCTCGTGCTGTGCGATGCCATCACCTACAGCCGGCGCTTCAAGCCCGCTGCGGTGGTCGATGTGGCGACGTTGACGGGCGCCTGCATCGTCGCGCTCGGCAATCACTTCAGCGGCTTGATGAGCAACAACGAGGGATTGGCGCAGGAACTCGCCGCGGCGGGCATGCGTGCCGATGACCGCGCGTGGCGGCTGCCGATCGGGGACGAATATGCGGATCAGCTGAAGAGCAATTTCGCGGACTTCGCCAATATCGGCGGACGCGAAGGCGGCGCGTGCACCGCGGGCACCTTCCTGTCGAAGTTCGCCAAGGATCTGGACTGGGCCCACCTCGACGTGGCGGGGACGGCGTGGCTCGGCGGCTCGCAAAAAGGCAGCACCGGGCGCCCCATTCCCCTGCTGGTTGATTTCCTGCTCCATCGTGCCGGCTCGAGCAGGCGTCGTCGTGGGCCCGCCCGGGAGGCTTCGGCCGGCGGCGGCACGTCGACCCGCCGTCGCGCTTCGACCGGACCTTCGACCGGCCGCGCCCGCTCGAGCGGCCGTACACAGTCGAAATGACCGAGAGGGTCGACTTCTACGTCTTGAAGAGCGCTGCCGAGAAGCCGCGTTGGGCGATTGCCTGCCGTCTCGCCGAGAAGGCTTACTTGCGCGATATGCGGGTGGTCCTTCTGAGCGAGAGCGCCGTCGAGGCCCAGGCTCTCGACGAGCTGCTCTGGACTTTTAACGATCGATCTTTCGTACCGCATCAATATTGCCGCAATGCGGACCCCGGGGAGTCGGACACGCCGGTACATTTGACCGTCGCGCTCGACGCCGTGGAAAGTGCCGACTTGCTGATCAACTTGAGCGCTCGACTGCCGGAAGGGTTGGAGCGCTTCGCGCGCATCGCGGAAATCATCGATGCGGACCCGGAACGCCGGCGGCTTGGGCGCGAGCGATTCAAATCGTACCGCGACCACGAATTGCCGTTGCAGACCCATCACTTGGACGATGGCGCGGACATTTAGCGACGCCATGCGCCCGCGCGCCGGCTCGCTATAATCTAGAGCGTATGGACAAAGCCTTCTCGCCTGCCGACATCGAATCACGCATCTATGCGTTCTGGGAAGAGCGCGGATATTTCGCACCCCGCGGTCACGGGCCGGCCTATTCGATCGTCATTCCTCCGCCGAACGTCACCGGCACGCTGCACATGGGCCACGCGTTCCAGGACACCATCATGGATGCGCTGGTGCGGTACAAGCGCATGTGCGGCTTCGACACGCTCTGGCAGCCCGGCATGGATCACGCCGGCATCGCGACGCAGATGGTCGTGGAGAGGCAGCTGAACGCCGAGGGTCAAAGCCGCATCGATCTTGGCCGCGACGCATTCGTCGAGCGGGTGTGGGAATGGAAGAATGAATCCGGCGGGGCGATCTCGCGGCAACTGCGGCGCCTGGGCGCCTCGGTCGATTGGCGGCGCGAGAAATTCACCATGGACCCCGAGCTGTCGGAGGCGGTGACCGAGGCGTTCGTTCGCCTCTTCCACGAAGGGTTGATCTACCGGGGCAAGCGGCTCGTCAATTGGGATCCGGTGCTCAAGACGGCTTTGTCCGACCTCGAAGTCGTTTCCGCCGAGGAGTCGGGCAGCCTCTGGCATCTGAGGTATCCGCTGAGCGACGGCGGCGGCTATCTGGTCGTCGCGACCACAAGGCCGGAAACCATGCTGGGAGATACGGCGGTCGCGGTGCATCCGGATGATGAGCGCTACCGGCACCTGATCGGCCGCAGCGTTCGCCTGCCGCTCGCGCAGCGCGACCTCCCCATCATCGGCGATGACTACGTCGACCCGGCGTTCGGCAGCGGCTGCGTGAAAATCACGCCTGCGCACGATTTCAACGACTACGAGATCGGGCAGAGGCACCATCTGCCGCTCATCAATATCATGACCCCGGAGGCGGCGCTCAATGATAACGTCCCCCCCGCTTATCGCGGGCTCGACCGCGGCGCTGCGCGCACGCGCATCCTCGCCGATCTTGATGCCTTGGGCCTCATCGAACGGGTCGAGCCGCATCAGCTGACGGTGCCCCGCGGGGATCGCAGCAATGCGGTCTTGGAACCGCTGTTGACGGACCAATGGTTCGTCGACATCAAGCCGCTCGCGGCGCCCGCGATCCGCGCCGTCGAGGAGGGACGCATTCGCTTCGTTCCCGAACATTGGTCCTCCGTCTATTTCGAATGGATGCGCCACATCAAGGACTGGTGCATCAGCCGGCAACTCTGGTGGGGACACCGGATTCCTGCATGGTACGACGAGGAGGGCCGGTGCTACGTCGCGCACAGCGAAGCGGAGGCGCGCAAGGTGCATGGGATCGATCCGTCCGCGCCGCTGCGGCAGGACGAGGACGTCCTCGACACCTGGTTCTCCTCGGGGCTGTGGCCCTTCTCCACGCAAGGGTGGCCACGGGAGACGCGCGAGCTGCGCACTTATTATCCGGCCTCGGTCTTGGTCACCGGCTTCGACATCATTTTCTTCTGGGTCGCCCGGATGATCATGATGGGCCTCAAACTCACCTCGCAAGTACCGTTTCGCGAGGTGTATGTACACGGCCTGATCCGCGACCACGACGGCCAGAAGATGTCCAAGTCCAAGGGGAACGTGATCGATCCGCTCGACATCGTCGACGGAATATCGCTCGAGGAGCTCATTGCCAAACGCACCAGCGGTTTGATGCAGCCGCAAATGCGGCCGGCGATCGAGAAAGCGACCCGCAGGCAGTTTCCGAAGGGGATTCCCGCCTTCGGCACGGACGCGCTGCGATTGACTTTCGCATCGCTCGCGACGCAGAGCCGGGATCTGCGTTTCGACATGGCGAAAGTGGAGGGCAACCGGAACTTCTGCAACAAACTGTGGAATGCGGCGCGCTACGTGCTGATGAACGTCGATGGGCAGGACCTGCCCCGCGATGCTGACCGCACTGCCGGTAACGCCGAGTTCAGCCTCGCCGACCGGTGGATTCGCTCGCGCTTCGCCGCGATGCTCGCGCGCGTCGAGTCAGGTTTCAGGGACTACCGCCTCGATGTCGTCGCGAATGCGCTCTACGAATTTACCTGGAGCGAATTCTGTGACTGGTACCTGGAACTGTCGAAAGCGGTGCTGCAATCCGACACGGCCGGCGAGGTAGCCAAGCGCGGCACACGATACACACTGATCACCACGCTGGAAGCGCTGCTGCGGGCGCTGCATCCCATCGCCCCGTTCATCACCGAGGAGATCTGGCAGCGCGTGCGCGCGAGTGCCGGCGTCACGGGCGAGACCATCATGCTCAGCGCGGTCCCGGCGGTCGAGCCCATGGACGCCGACCTGGCGGCCGAACCGGAAATGCGCTGGATGATGAATTTCATTCTCGGCGTGCGGCAGATTCGCGGGGAAATGGATATTGCACCGACCCGCAAGCTCGAGGTGCTGCTGCAGAATGCGAGCCGGACCGACCTCGAATACCTGGCCCGGAATGGTTTCTATTTGACGCGCCTCGCCGGCATCGAACCGCCGCGCGTACTGGCGCCCGGCGAGTCGGCGCCCATCGCCGCGGTGGCGCTCCTCGGCAAGCTCGAAATCCTCGTGCCGATGGCAGGCCTGATCGACCCCGCTGCGGAATTGGAGCGTCTCGCCAAGCGACAGCGCAAAGCGGAGGCCGAATTGCACAAGCTGCAGGCCAAGTCGGCGAATCAGGAGTTCGCCAAGAACGCTCCTCCCGAGGTGGTCGCCAAGGATCAGTCCCGAGTCACCGAGCTGCGCGCGGAAGTCGATCAATTGGCTGCGCAGACCGCACGCGTCAACGCGCTGCGCAACCGATGAGCGCGCCCCGCGCCGGCACCGCCCGATCGGAAATCGGCGCAGTCCTCGCGCAGCTCAACCGGGTGATTTTGGGGAAAGATGTGCAGATTCGCCTGTGCTTCGCCTGCCTGTTGGCGCGCGGACACTTGTTGATCGAGGACATTCCCGGCGTCGGCAAAACCACCCTCGCGCATGCCCTCGCCAAAACGCTGGGACTGTCGTTCCAGCGGGTGCAGTTCACGAGCGATCTGCTGCCCGCCGATGTACTCGGCGTATCCATCTACGACCGGGAGACCGGAAAGTTTCGGTTTCAGCACGGTCCCATCTTCGCCCAGCTGATTCTGGCCGATGAGATCAACCGGGCGTCGCCCAAGGCGCAGAGCGCGCTGCTCGAAGCCATGGAAGAGCGGCAGGTAACGCTCGACGGGCAAACGATGCCGCTGCCGGAGCCGTTCTTCGTCATCGCCACGCAAAACCCGCAAGAGCAAGTTGGTACGTTCCCACTGCCCGAATCGCAGCTCGACCGCTTTTTGATGCGCGTACACCTCGGGTATCCTGCAGCGGCCGCCGAACGGGAATTGTTGAGCGGGGTGGACCGGCGCGACCTCATCAACTCCCTCGAGTCCATCGTCGGCGTCGAGCTGCTGCGCGAACTGCAACAGGAGGTGCTGCACATCCATGTGGCGCCCGCCCTGCTCGACTACGTGCAGGCGCTGGTCGCCCACACGCGTAGCGCTGCCGGATTGAGCGTCGGCCTATCGCCGCGTGCCGCGATCGGATTGCTGCGCGCCGCACGCGCCTGGGCTCTTCTCTCGGGACGCTCCACGGTCATTCCGGAGCATGTGCAAGCGGTCTTTGCGGCGGTGGTCGAGCATCGCGTCGGGCAGCGCGACCCGGCGCCCGGCACTGCGAACCGTCTCCTCGAGGCCGTTCCCGTCCCTTGAGAGAGCATCCCCATTGAGAAGCGTGCGGCAAGCGGCAATCGGACGATTCCGCACCTGGGCCGCGCGCCGGCACGGCATCGACACCCTGCCGGCGAGCATCCATCGGCGCCGCATCTACATTCTACCGACGCGATTCGGAATCATGCTGGCGTTGCTGCTCGTCGCTATGATCGTTGCCGGCCTGAACTACAACAGCAACCTGGGACTGGCATTCGCATTCTTGATGGCGGGTCTCGGCTTGGTCGCCATGCATCACTGCCACCGCAACCTGCTCGGCCTCGGCGTGGATGTAAACGAGGAGACCGAGGCCTTCGCCGGCCGCGGTGCCGCTTTCGATTTCATGCTGCGCAACGCGTCGAGCATGGAACGCTGCGATATCGAAATTCGCTGCACGTCGGAAGCCGAGGGGATCGGCAGCGTGAGCGCGAACAGCTACGAACAGATCACGCTCGAGGTCCCGGTGGCGCGGCGCGGCGTGACGCGCTGGAATCAGTTCGAATTGCGCACGCGCTACCCGTTCGGTTGGTTTCGTGCGTGGACCTACGTGCAGGCGCCGTTGACCGCATACGTCGCGCCTTACCCAAGTGGTGACCGGCCGTTGCCCTCGTCCGACGCCGCCCCCGGGAGCTCTGCGCTGCACGAGGCCCGCGGCGATGAGGATTTTGCGGGCCTGCGCTCCTACTCGCCGGGTATCCCGCTCAAGCACATGGCGTGGAAAGTGTTGGCGCGCGGCGGCGAGGCGGCGGTGCGCAGCTACAGCGGTTCGGCGTCGCAGCCCGAGTGGCTCGACTGGTCGGCGCTGCCCGGTATCGCGACCGAGGCGCGGCTGTCGCAGCTTTGCCGCTGGGTGCTCGACAGCGAAGCCGCCTATGCGCGCCCTTATGGACTGCGGCTGCCCGGGGTCGAGATCTTGCCGGCACGCGGCACGCAGCATCGCGCCCGTTGTCTGCGGGCGCTCGCGACCTACGCGGCGGAGTCGAGTCCTTGAAACTGGCGCCCGACTCGTCGGCGCCCGTCACCTATGCGCAGCTCAAGTGGACCTGCGCCTGTCTCGCCCTCGCACTGCTGGCGCAGATCGGCGCGTTGCCGCTCTGGCTGCTCGGCATCGTTTGCGCACTCGCGGCACTGCGCTTGACCCTGGCGGCGCGGGGACGACGGGCGCCGCCGCAGGCGCTGCGTCTGCTCATCGCCGCCGCATCGATCGCGCTGCTGTTCGTCCGGTTCCGCACGTTCAACGGGCTCGCGGCCGGCACCGCGCTGCTGAGCTTGATGGCGGCCCTGAAGCTGCTCGAGACCCAGACGCTGCGCGATGTGCGCGTCATCACGTTGATCGTTTATTTCTTGAGCCTGGCGGCGCTGCTGCGCGCCGAGTCTTTCTGGCTGTTGGGTTATCTGGTCGGCGTGTGCTGGTTGACGACGGCGACCCTGCTGCGGCTGAGGAATTCGACCGCGCTTCCCGCCTGGCGGGCGAGCCTGAACCACTCCGGCCGGCTCCTGGCCCAGGCGCTGCCGATCGCTGCCATCCTATGGCTGCTCTTTCCGCGATTCGACGGGCCGCTGTGGCCCATGCCGGAGGATCGTCACGGCGCGGAGAGCGGATTGAGCGACAGCATGAGCCCGGGCGACATCACGGAACTGGCGCTGTCGGATGACATCGCTTTTCGCGTGCACTTCATCTCAGCCACGCCATCGGCGGGTGAACGCTACTGGCGCGGCCCGGTTCTGCACGATTTCGACGGACACACCTGGCGCCGGATGGACTCGGGCGCGATGCAAGTCGCGGGGCTGACGCCCCTCGGCGGGGCCTATCAATACACTTTGAGCCTGGAGCCGCACCAACATAACTGGATTTTTGCGCTCGATTGGCCCATTCGGTGGGATCTTCCACACGCGCGCATGACGAGCGACTTCATGTTGGTGCAGCGGGGGCCGGTCTCGAAACCGATCGACGTGCAGGCGACCTCCTACAGCCGCATTCAGAGCTCCGCTCCCTTGAGTGCCGCCATGCGCCGCCGCGATACGCAGTTGCCGGCCGGCCGCAATGAGCGAACCCTGCAGCTCTCGCAGCAATTGCGCCGCGGGCATCCTGAGGACATGGGTTATGTCGATGCGGTACTCGCCCTCTTTCGCCACGAGCAATTCTTCTACACCTTGACGCCGCCGCCGTTGGGACGGGATTCCGTCGACGAATTCTTGTTCGACACTAGACGGGGCTTTTGCGGCCATTACGCCTCTGCATTCGCAACTCTCATGCGCGCCGCCGGCATTCCGGCCCGAGTGGTCACGGGGTATCAGGGTGGGACGTTCAATCGTTTCGCGGACTACTGGATCCTGAGGCAGAGCGATGCGCACGCCTGGGATGAAATCTGGATTGAGGGACGCGGCTGGCTGCGCGTCGACCCGACATCGGCGGTTGCGCCCGGGCGTGTCGAGCGAGGTTCGAGCGATGTGTTCGCGGCGGACGAGCCCTTGGTCAGACGCTGGCAGAGACGCACCCCGTGGCTCGCCGACATGCGTTTGCGGCTCGACGCCCTGCACCAGCTGTGGCGAGAGCGAATCCTGCGCTTCGATCATAACTCGCAGAACGACCTGCTCGTGCTGCTGCGCATTCCCGAGCCGGACGGGCAAAAGCTCGTGATGGTGCTCGCGGGTGCCTTTACGCTGGCGCTCGCGTGGCTCACCTGGCAGGTGCGCCGGGAATTGCAGCCGCCGGTGAAAGACCCGCTGATCCGCGCCTACGCGCGGTTGTGCCGGAAACTCGCCGCCGTCGGTCTCGCGCGCCGGCCTCATGAGGGAGCTGAAGCCTATGGGGCACGCATCGCGGCGGTGCGTCCCGACCTCGCCGCGGGCATCACCGATCTCTGCCGCCACTACACGCAGCTTCGTTACGGAGGCGACCGGGCGAACGACGCTCAGGCCTCTTTCATAGCCGCGGTGCGCGATTTTCGTCCGCGGCGCACGGCATCGACCGACGGCTCGGCCGGTCGAAGCCCTGCTGCTTGAGCTGCATCATTACGCTGGGATTTCGGCTTCAGGCCGCGAGGTTTTCCCGCGTCTTCATGAACTCGATGTCGGGCCACCGCTCTTCGGTGAGGCCGAGGTTGACCCGCGTCGGCGCGAGATAGACCGGCTCCCCCGCATGATCGAGCGCGAGATTGTCGTACGCCTTGTCGCGAAACTCCGCGAGCCTCTTCTCATCCTTGGCCCGCACCCAGCGCGCCGCGACGACATTGATGGATTCGAACACACACTGCACGCTGTACTCGTCTTGGAGACGAAACGCGACCACCTCGAACTGCAGCTGGCCGATCGCACCCAGAATCAGATCGTTGTTGCGCAGCGGTTTGAACAGTTGCGTGGCGCCCTCTTCGCAAAGCTGTGAGAGACCCTTCTGCAGCGCCTTCATGCGCAGCGGATCTTTCAGCACCGCGCGGCGGAATATTTCCGGAGCGAAATTCGGCACACCGGTGAAGGTGAGCCGCTCGCCTTCGCTGAACGTATCGCCGATATTGATCGTGCCGTGATTGTGCAGACCGATGATGTCGCCGGCGTACGCTTCCTCGGCCTGGCTGCGGTCCGCGGCGAGAAACGTCAAGGCGTCCGCCACCCGAATTTCCTTGCCGAGCCGCGAGTGATACATGCGCATGCCGCGCGCGTAGCGGCCCGAACACAGCCGCACGAAGGCGATTCGATCGCGATGTCCGGGGTCCATGTTCGCCTGGATTTTGAACACGAAGCCGGTGAGCTTCGGCTCATCGGGCTGCACCACGCGCTCGAGCGCAGGCCGCGGCCGTGGTCCTGGCGCGTTCTTCACGAATGCACTCAGCAGCTCCCGGACGCCGAAATTGTTGACGGCGGAGCCGAAAAAGACCGGCGTTTGTTGCGCAGCCCTGTAGCGGCCCAGGTCGAAGGCCGGGCTTGCGCCGCGCACCAATTCCACCTCCTCCACGAATTGCGAATACCGATCTGCCAGACATTCCCGAGCGGCGTCGCTCCCCAGCCCGTCAATGGTCTCGTGGCTGCCGACTCTGCCCTTCTCGACGGGCACGTAGAGATAGATCCTGTCTTCGGGCAAATGATAGACGCCGAGCAGGTCGCGTCCCATACCGATCGGCCAGGTCACGGGCGCGCATTGAATCTTCAGCACACTCTCGATTTCGTCGAGCAATTCGATCGGCGCCCGGCCGTCGCGATCCAACTTGTTGACGAACGTCAAGATGGGCGTATCGCGCAGTCGGCAGACTTCCATGAGCTTGATCGTGCGCTCCTCGACGCCTTTCGCGCAGTCGATGACCATCAGAGCGGAGTCGACCGCGGTCAGCGTCCGGTAGGTATCCTCGGAGAAATCCTCGTGGCCCGGCGTGTCGAGCAGATTGACGATGCACTCGTCGAAGGGAAACTGCATCACGGAGGAGGTGACCGAGATTCCGCGCTGCTGCTCCAACCGCATCCAATCGGAGGTTGCGTGGCGCGTCGCCTTGCGCCCCTTCACCGTTCCGGCCATTTGGATCGCGCCGCCGAACAGCAGCAGCTTCTCGGTGAGAGTGGTTTTGCCGGCATCGGGATGCGAAATGATGGCAAATGTGCGTCTTCTCCTTATTTCTCTTGCAGTTACGTCGTTCAAAATAGTCGTCCTGTCTCGAATTTGTACATATTTTTGTACATGTTAGGAGCCTTAAAGACCCGGTTTATTTCCGCATGCTTGATACGGTCCAGACTTCTGGCTCCGTATAAGCCGCCCATACGATGTGCGGCGAGCTGGCCTACCGACCCCTCTCGATACCATCATCACGGCCTTAAAGGGGATAGCGTGCGCCCGTCGGGTCGAAGGGCCTGTACTCCTTCTCCGGCAACTTGCCCAAGCCGGGCCCTGGTACTCAATCGGCCAGGCTAAGCCTTTCCTTGGGGTCGCCCACAACCCCGAACAACCCCAAAGAGCCGGAAGTATTCAGCCAAAGCAAACTGCCGGCCCGAGTCCCGAGGTGCCGGGAAGCCGACCATTGGAAGAGCATTATCACACCGATCCCGTTAACCCGCTTCTCCCACTCGCGCTTCGGTGCCGGGGGATCCCTCGGGCCTACGGCTCCTATTGGCGCGAAGGAAGCCAAGCGGGATGAAGGCCCCACGTGGGAAGACGCATACGAGGGTTGTCGCGAGAGGCAGACATCGGGAAACGTCGAGTCGGTCCCGCTTCATACGCGATCGCTTCTGGACTCCGGACGTCAACGGATGCGTCCGGAGGTTTGCGGACGCTCGATCTAGGCAGTATGTCAGGGATCTGTGGGCCTCCGCGGGCGTCGGTGGAGTTGGAGGTGGTCAGCTCGTTGCTAGTAACTGGAAGGGGACTTCGAACTCATTCTGGCCAATGCGCAACACATCGGCAATGTTCCCGGGCGCAAGACCGATGTGAGTGATGCCGGGTGGATTGCAGATCTTTTGGCGCATGGCCTGATTCGCTCGAGCTTCGTGCCCCCGGCGTCGATCCAGGAGCTGTGGGATCTGAAGCGCACCAGCAAACAACTGGTGCGGGAGGTCTCGCAGCACTACTCGCGTATCCAGAAAGTCCTTGAGGATGCGAATCTGAAACTCGGCAGCGTGTTGTCGAACGTCTTGGGCAAGAGCGGCCGGGCAATCCTCGAGGCGCTCATCGCCGGACAGAGCGATCCAGAGCGGCTCGCCGACCTCGCCCAGGGAACGGCGCGCAAAAAGCGCGCCGAGCTGGTCGAGGCCCTGCACGGGCGCATCCGCCCTCACCATCGCGGGCTCCTGAAGGTGCATTTGAAGCTGGTTGCCACGCTTGAGCAGGCGATCGCCGATATAGATGCTACCGTGGGAAAAGCCTTGGCGTCGGTCCATGAGAGCGCCCGACTCTTGAGCACGATGCCCGGAATCAGTGATGTGACCGCGCATGTCATCGTGGCCGAGATCGGTGTGGATATGACGCGCTTTGCCTCCGATGCCCATCTGCGCTCCTGGGCGGGGTTCTGTCCGCGCAGCGACGAAAGCGCCGGCAAACGCCGCTCCACCCGCGTTCGCAAAGGCGCCTCTTGGCTCAAGACCACCCTCGTCAGCGCTGCTTGGGCTGCGGTGCGCGTCAAAGAGTCTTACCTGCAGGCTCAGTTCCACCGCCTGCGCGCGCGGCGCGGAGCGAAAAAAGCGATCCTCGCAGTCGCCTCTTCGATGCTCACCGCCGCCTACCACATGCTCAAAAACGGCGTCGAGTACCAAGACCTCGGTGCCGCCCACTTCACTCGCCGTGACCGTGAGAAGATCATCTTGCGCCTCGTCCGACGGATCAATGACCTGGGTTGCCAGGTCCAACTGGTCCCGCAGGCCGCCTGATAGACTCTCAGGAAGAAAGGCAAAGAGAAAAGCTTCATATTAGTTTTCCGCGTCAGGCGGAAACATAAGGGATTCTCCTAAACGGCTATGCCCGCGGACTTGATCTACAATCGACCAGTGCCACTGCGAGCCATCAATCACCTCAGGGGATCCGACCAACGGCTGAGAGAGTGGATCGATCGCATCGGAGTGCTTCAGCTGCCGGCGTCGGAGGCGCGCGAAACGCACCTCGCCCTGCTCGAAGCCGTCGTCTATCAGCAGCTCGCCGGCGCTGCGGCGCGCGCCATTTGGAATCGAGTGCTCGCCTTGTTTGAAGGCGGTGTCCTCTCTCCGGCGCGCTTGGTCGAAATGAGCGAGGCGCATCTGCGCACTGCCGGCCTTTCGCGGGCGAAGGCCGCGTCCATGCGTGACATCTGCACGAGAGTTCTCGCCGGCAAAATTCCCGGCGCGGCTCTCATAGCGCAGATGTCGGACGGCGAGATCTATGAGCAGCTGATGGACATTCGCGGAGTCGGCGCTTGGACGGTCGATATGCTGATGTTGTTTACGCTGTGCCGCCCGGACATCATGCCGGTGACGGACTATGGCGTGCGCAAGGGATTTCAGATTTTGTACCGCAAGAGAGCGCTGCCGACGCCCAAACAGCTGTTGAAAGAATCGGAGAAGTGGCGCCCGCACCGTTCGGTCGCCGCGCTTTATCTGTGGCGGATCGCTGAATCGGCCAAGAGAGTCAAACCGGCGAAGAAGACGAAATTGGGGAAGAAAGCCAAATCGACGAAGCAGGTCGAATCTCCCAAACGAGCCCGATCACTTGCGAAATAGGTCGTCCAGCGCCGACTTCGCCCGCTTAAGCTCCGCACCGTCCTTCGCGACGTAGGGACAAGGTAATACGTTCTGCGCCGTGTCCGTGCAATGCCATAGACTGGTCGCGACGCAGCGGACGTCGGTAATGACTGGAGTGGGGAGTCTCTGGAGGATCAATCCGAAGTCCGGGGAGGGACGGAAGTAGGTTGAAATCGTCGGCTCGATTTGAGACTTATTTTCGACCTGTGACAAATTTAAGAAATTCGCCTCCGTTGAGCGATACTGACAATCGGGCGTACAGCATTCAAAGCGCACGGCCGGTTTGGAGAAAGCAAATCGGTCAGCGGACGGTCAAAGAGGCAGTCGGTGTGTCAAATTGGCGGCCGAAAAGCGGTCGTCTCCAGACCAGAGTAAGCTTCCGAACCTACGGTGGACTCTTGGTACGCGACTTCCATCTCCTACCGAGCCACATATCCAGCTCTGGAAATTTTTCGGGGCAGAGTGTGCCGTGCAGAGACATCCGCAACACCTCGCGCGAGAAGCGCTTGGCCATCTGTTGTCGATCCTTCGCATTGCGCGTGTGGGCGCGCACCCAGACGGGCCACAGAAACATACCGGCGAGCGTCAGCACGGAGGCCACCTCGGTGTCGATACCGGGCTGCGCATACGGGGTCTTGGCGAGATCCTCGAAGCTCGATTCATATGCTCGCCAAAACCGGTCGCTGGCGGGCCGCCGCGAACTCAACAATTCAAACAGCCATGCGCGGCCAAGTTCCGAGTTCTCCATCGCAAAAACAGCGAGCTGCTCGGTCACCAGCTTGATGCCGACGCTATCCGCCGCTTGATCCGCTACTTCCGACCGGTCGCCATACACAGCATGAAGCAATTTGTCGCTGACCCGCTCGGTGGTCGCTTCAATGAGTTGCTCGCGCGTCTGGAAGTGGTGATAGGCC
This sequence comes from uncultured Gammaproteobacteria bacterium, assembly GCA_963801865.1. GTDB lineage: Bacteria > Pseudomonadota > Gammaproteobacteria > Steroidobacterales > Steroidobacteraceae > Bog-1198. The sequence continues at coordinate 70,105 of CAWDGY010000006.1, forward strand.
GTAGTACGATTGAGCCCGGCACGACGCGCTACCTGGGAAACACTCAACCCTCCCTTGCCGTCCTTCGCAAGCACCTCACGCGCGGCTTCCAGGATGGACTCGCGGGTTCCATCCGGATCGCGGGCCTTGCGCGCACGCTTGAGAAGACTCATGAAATGCATCCGTCTCTACAGTTGAGATTCGCCGAAGGGCGAAGGACAAACTCGCCTTACCACGTGTAACGCACCCGGATACCGTAGAAGCGCGGCTGACCAAGCTCCGCAGTTTCGAAGTTGACCGTGTTATAGAGACCCGGAACGAACGTGTAGTACTGCTTGTTGGTCACATTGGAAGCGAACAGCACCACGCCCAGACGCGTACCGCCCACCGAATTCCAGCTCGCATCGAGGTTCAGGAGATTCAACGAGGGCAGGGTCCCCAACGAATTAATTGCCGGCAATGGGCTGGTCGCGTCCACGTAGTTCGTGATCTCACTACCGGTATGCGTGAACGTTGCACCCAAGGCGATTTTACCGACGCTCTCACGGACCGGCAGCGTGTACGTGCCCGTCGTGCTCACTTTGTTCTTGGGCGAAAGTGGAAGCTGATCCCCCACTGCGATCGGAGACACCACCACATAGGGGCTGGTGGCGGGGGTCGCAGGCGTCGTGACCTCTTGGATCCTCGTGTCGAGATAGGTGTAGCTGGTGGAAAGAACAAAGCCCTCGAACAGATTGAACGACGTCTCCACCTCCACGCCGGAGATTCGAGACTTGCCCGCATTGAGGATGCCGCTGGCCGGGGTCACCGCCACACCGGGCTTGGGGTTGAAGTTGAGCTGAAGTTGCTGATCTCTGAAGTTGTTGTAGAAAGCGGCGATGTTGAACGTGCCGCTCACCACCGCGTGGAAGGTCGTCTTCAGGCCTAGCTCATAGGTGTCCACTTTTTCCGGCTGGTAGACGGCAAATTCACTCGGCGCCTGTGCTGAAACGCCGCCAGCGCGATAACCACGGGTATATTTGCCATACACCAGCAGGTCCTCGTTGGGCTGGTAATCGAGGCCGAGCAGCCAGGTCGGCGCGCTGGAATTCTCCTGAAAATGCACCGCGCAGGCAGGAAGGGTTGAGTTTGGATTGGTGCAGTATGGCATTCCTACACCGGATGTCGGGAATGGAAGACCCGGATAAGTAATGAGCTGGCTGTTGTTGTGCGTTTGATCCCAAGTGAAGCGAAGGCCTTCTGTCGCCTTCAGCGTATCCGTCAGGCTGTACGTTGATTGCTCATACACGCCAAAGTTGTTGAAGTATGTCTTCCCAGCGGAATGACCGACTGAACCGATACCGAGTGGATTGATGCAATTAAAGGTATCCGAGTTGATGCAATCGATCAGGACGGGCGACTGAGAGCCGACCACCGACAGGGGTTCGACATTCTCCTCATAACCGCCAGCTTGCCAGTTGAGCTTGTTGTTCATGGCAGTGCCCTGAAACCGGAGTTCCTCCGTGGCCGTGCTCTCGTCGGCCGTATAGCCCCCGGGAAGCGGGGTGCTATTGGCGAAATCGAAAGGAATGCCGGGCGGCGGAATGAAAGGCGGGAAGATGAAGTGGAAGTTCGTCCCGAACAGCGGTGTCTTGAGCTTTTCCTGCAGCTCTGCGTAGCTGACGATGTTCTTGACCGTCAGGGTATCGGTGGCGTGCCAGGTTGTCGTGTTGATGCCCTGCCACTGCTGCAGGCGGGTAAAGGGGTCTGGGAGAGTATTCTGCATCGTATAGAACCCAGCGCCTTTCGCCTGCTCCTGAGCGATCTGACCGCAAGCCGTCAGTCCCAGAAAGTTGGCTGGACTCAAGGTGGGGTTGCAGCCGACCAGCTTCTGAAATTCGCCGTTGACGTCGGAGTCCATAAAAGACCCAATCGTATAGTTCTCGAGGTCGGGCGTGATATCGACCACGAAGCTCGCGCGCACGGCGCTGTAGTTGACGTCGCCGAAGCGCACCGGCGCGACGCCTGTATCACTGCTTTCATAGCCTTGGCGCGATTGGCGGTCGAAGCCGATGCGAAACCGCATGATATCGCTGAGCGGCAGGTTCACGACCGCCTGGATGCGGTTCATCGCATAATTGCCGTAGGAGTACTCGATGTAGCCCTCCTGCTTCCCGGTGGGCTTCTGCGGTACCATCAGGATAGCGCCGCCCGTGGTGTTGCGGCCGAACAGCGTGCTCTGAGGCCCTTTCAGAATTTGCACGTTCTGCAGATCGAAGAAGTTGCCGGGCCCGGCGCCATCACCGATGGGAATGTTGTTCGAGGCACCCCGCGGCGCGATGACATCCGCGAAATAGACGCCGACGGCAGGCTGGGTGCCAATATCCTGCACGAAGCCGCGGATCGCGAAGGCTGTATTCAGAGTGCCGAAATTGTTGTTGACCGAGACCGACGGCGTGTAGGTCGCGAGGTCCTGAGTACTGACGATGTTGAGGTTGTTCAGCTGCTGCTGATTGAAGACGCTGATCGAGATCGGCACGTCCTGCAGACGCTCCTCGACGCGCCGCGCCGTTACGATGACGTCGGTCAAACCCCCTTCCTGATCGTGCGCCGCGCTGGCCGAGGCCGGCTGATCCGCGGCATCCGCGAACGCGGGCGCAGCCTGCATGAGGCCGAGCGCCGTGCCGAGCGCAAGCATGGATCTGGTCATGTTGGTATTCATACTTCTCCCCTCTTGTGGTAATTGCGCTGACGAGCCGCCCTTGATTTATGGACTGCGCGCCTCAGGCCGCGCTTGCTCATGCCAGGCCATCTCATTCGCTCCGCGTCGATGCACGAAGCGGCGGACCTCTCGGTCGAGATCATCCCTGGCCGGGGCACCCGGGAATCCGCCATGCGGCGCTGCGACGACCTGCCACTGAGCAAGGACGCCCGCGGCACAGCGCGCGATGCATGCGGACGTGTCCGAGGGAAAAAGGTCTCGGGTGCCGGTCGCCGGCAAAGTGGGGGGAAACCTTTGGTGAAGTCGCCGAACAACGGGGACAAGTACGGGCGGCTGAGGTCGCGCCCTGCTGCGCAGAGCAGCTTCGCCTGCATCATGGTGCCCGTCCGGACCGCGTCGAGGCGCAGCTTCGACAAGCTCAACACCTCGTCAACATAAGCGTTGATTCGATCAAGAATTATCCGACTCTAATCCCATACGAGGGGTAGGCAATCTATGCCGAAGGTGCGCCCCGTGTGATATCTGTAGCTTTCGCCCTCCCTGATCCGGATGTTGCGGAACCGCCTGAGGAATTCCTCAACCACGATGCGGATCTCCCGCTTGGCGAGATGGATGCCGAGGCAGAAGTGGACACCGGTCCCGAAGTTGATATGGCGCGGCTTACGGTCGATATCCACGACGTGCGGTTTGGCGTGAACGCTTGGATCACGGTTGGCGAGTGAGATCGGCAGGTTGATCTCGTCGCCCTCGCGCATCGGCACTCCATGAAAGGTGAAATCCTTTGCGACCACACGGTGCGTAACCACTACTGAAAAGGCCCGCGCGAACTCTTCGACCGCAGCCGAAATCTGTTCAGGATTATCGCGCAACCTTTCCTGGAGGTCGGAATCGGTGGCAAGGTGCCGCATCACCCAGCCCAGCGTGCTATACACCGTATCCAGGCCGCCGACATAGAGAACATAGAGCATCCCCATCGTTTCCAAGTGATTGAGTGGACGTCCGTCGACCTCGCCAGTCACGATGGCCTTTATGAAGTCGTTGCCGGGATTCTTGCGCTGTTCTTCAAGGAACTCCTCGAGGTAGCGGTAAATCGAACGCGCCGCGGCAACGCGTGAGGCGATATCGCGTCCGCGCATCAACGCATTCTCCCATTCGATGAAGTCGGGCAGCTTCTCGTGCGGCATACCCATCAGGTCGAGGAAGACGTAGGAAGGGAACGGCACTGCGAAGTCCTCGATGAATTCGCAGCCGCCCTTGCCCTCGAATTTGCCGATAAGCTGCTGGCAGGCCTGCCGGACCGGCCCATCGAGGCTGCTGATGGCCTTGGGCGTGAAAAATGGATTAAGGATACGGCGAAAGCCGTAGTGCGCCGGCGGGTCGATCTCGATCGGATTGAGCCGCAAGTTGACGCCCAGCAAGTCGGCGATCATGCCCGGACGCTCTGCGGAAAAGTGCTCGTGATCAATGAACACTTCGGAGATGATGTCATTGCGCGTCGCGACCCAACCCGGCCGACCATAGCTCGCGTCGGTCGCCCAGATAATGCCAGGGCCATCATGCAGGCGGCTGATGGCCAGATAGGGATCGCCCAGTTCGGCCGTGAAGGCATCGAAGCTTCTGTCCCACACTAATTCCTTGGGGACATGGGCGGGAATCTTCTCGGCGACTGCGGCATTGACGGACACTAGCTTGCGCTCCTGTTTTAGGTCCCGATCCGGCTCAGCCACGAGCAATACCGCAACTTTCACTGGAGCCATCCGGAATATCCCGCCTGAAAACAGCTAACGTTGCGCGATCGTGCTAGACACCCTGATAGTACACACGCCACCCGCGCTGTCAAGGTGTCTAGCATGCTTGGCAGCTCGATGATTTGTCGATGTGCGGGCGAGTTGCGCAGCCAATGCACTCGCGACCGCACCTCATCAAAGATAGTCGGCGACCTTCGGTCTGCCGGCGGCACTTTCGATCTGCGGATTGATTTCACATCAACGAGGGTCTATCTTGGCCGGAAAGCTGGCTCAATGATGCAAGTCGGCCATGGCCTCTCGACGATTCACTTCGGCGACGTCCCTCGCCGCAACCTAACAATGGTAGCAATGCGAAATCGAGCTGATCCGCGTGCCTCGGCCCACCTGTCCAGTTCTCACCGGCCAATTCGAAAGGTGAAGGCGCGCATTCAGAAGCGGCCAATCGTGTCAAATAGGCGGCGGGGGGCAGAAAGCTCTGCGACCCGAGCGAAGTTGATCGATGCCGCCAAGGATCTCCTTCGAGACGAGGGATACGCTGCTGTAAGCACCCGGCGTGTTGCTGAGAAGCTCGGCTTGAAGCGCCAGATCGTGCACTATTACTTCCACACAGTCGATGCCTTGTTCGTCGCCGTTATCCGGCGCGACGCCGAGGAGGCTCTCGCACGCCTGGAGTCGGCGTTGGCGTCCGATGATCCGCTGAGGGCTGTATGGGAGCTGAACAGCGGTCCAACCACAGCAGCGCTGGCCGCGGAAGTTATGATGTTGGCAAAGCGGCGGCCAGCGGTGCAGGAGGAAGTGAAGGGTTACGCCGAACGGTTCCGCAGCGTCCAGACCCAGGCCGTCATCCGCTATTTTGAGCTCAACGAGATCAATCCGGGCGTCCCGGCGATTGTTGCGACCGTGCTCATGACCAGCATCTCCCAAGTTGTTGCGCTGGAGCACGCGGTCGGCATTTCGCTTGGTCATTCCGAGACGCTCGATTTCGTGCGGGCCTTGGTGGAGGGAAGTGACATTCGTCCGCGACTCCCAGCGCCCGCTCGCGGATATCGAACACCTGCTGGACGTACACGTCACCTCCGAGAGTGAACCGTACCGGGCGCGAAGGCCACTACGATCAGATGCGTTGCGCGAGGATGCGAGTGAAGTGCCTGCCTGACAGTGCCGGCATAGTCATGCGCGATGGGCACGCCGACCACATCGGGCGGAAGCGAAGGCATTGATTGCAATGTCGATCGCGGCACAGCTGCGTGTACAACGGGCACCGTGGGAAATAACCGGTCGCGGTAGCGCAGGATGAACCTCAGGCCATCACCACCCCCGACAAGGATGGCGTCCGGCGGGCGATCAGCATACTAGGTCGAGACGGTGAACTCGTATCGGTCACCGCCGAACTGGGGCTCGTCCAAAAACTCGGAAAAGACCTCGATGGGCTGCCCGGGACTCGCGTCGATCGCCTGGTGCAGCCCGGAGTCGAAGCCGATGTTGGCCGGCAATAGTCGACTATTGGGATAGATGACCAGCACTTTCCTCGCCTCGGCAATCGCTAAGTGAGCTACCAAGAGTGCCGGGACGGCCAGCAGCGACCGCGACCCCATAGCTCTCCCTGATTGCAAGACATAAGGCCGAAATTGGTCACGGTAGCCGGTAAGTAATTTCGGGACGAAGTCGACGATATCTTGGGCCTCAATCAACGACGAGCATCCGCGACATGAAACCCATCCTCAAGTGCAATTGGCCTGTCCGCCCGGATTACCGAAAATCGCGCGCCTGCAACTCTATACGGTCGCTTGGTCGCTCGCTGAATGCCCATCGGCAAGCCGCTTCAACCCGCGCTCGCTCGCGTTCCACAGTGCGACGTTTCGATCATGTGCGATGGGATTTTGGCCGCCCAAAATCTCAATCAGGATCTGATGCCCAATCGCGAATCGCACGCGCTGGGATAGCCCGTCGGCCCAAAGCACGCATCCCAGTTTCTCATCACTCGCGAATCGGCTCTCGAATGTGAGCATTCCCCCTCCGTGGGTGTCTGAATCGACCGACCCCAGTACGATCATCGGCTCCCTAATCTGCGTGAGCACCCGGACAAGCTGCCTTGATCTGGGCGATCTTGGCGTCGAGAGCCTTGTTGTATTCCCCAGTGCTCACCTGGTACTTGGTCTTCTCGGTGCCTGTGACCAGCCCCTCGACAAGGCCTATTGGCGCAACCATCGAGATGCCATTACCAATCTTTGATGCGGTACTAGCCTTCTCCGAGTTCAGCGCGCGCAGGTCGCCAGGGGCAGTTGAGCAATTGATGGGCATCGCCTGAGCTGCCGCCGCTTCTTTCTTTTCCTGCATCGCGCACCCGCTCAATACAACCAGACCCAATGTGCAGAGACCCGCGCCAACGAAGTTCAATTTAATCATTTTCGCTCCCTCAAAGATGGATGTTGTCATACGACATGCTCAGCATATCCGTAAAAGGCACTCTCGTGACAATGCATTTTTCGGAAACCATCAGGCGCCGTCGGCCTTGATTACCATAGGGATATGCACAAGCCGTCAATCTCGACGGGAGGATTGCAAGTGGGCATCAATGCGAACGAGGGTCGTATCAAGCCCGCTGGGTAGGCGAGCCAGCCAGATTCCGGGGTAGCGGTACGCGAGCCGCGAGCGGTCGCTTCGAAGCAGCCATCTTGGCGTCGTCGTCAGACAGCCCTCGGCCGACGGCCGCCTCCGGATGCATCGCACCGCAGTACGCCCCATTAGTGTTGGCCAAGAAAGCTCGAACGGGCCGCCCTAACGAAGAAGACTATCCATGTCCGCCTGCATGAGATTAGCGTGACTGTAGACAGCCCGCCGCCGCGAAGTCGGCTGTGGCGAGCTGGCAACCTACAGTGGCACCACATGCGAGACGCTCCTACTTCGCCACGTCCGCCTGGTGAGACGGATCGCGCAGTATCTTGCGCGTCGCCTGCCACGGCACGTCGAATCGAGGGGGTGTCGGTAATCGCGCCTTTGTGTGATTTTCGGCGATCTGAGGTGTGAGATCAGGTGTCATTTAAGCGCG